>NZ_JBALCY010000009.1:0-427411 GCF_036917655.1 Nostoc sp. | reverse complement strand
CTACTTCCCCTCAAAACTATACCTATCAACCGTTTCGCTTTAATTTTAAGTATTTTATCTGTTTGTTAAGAAAGATCCGGGTAATGGATAGCCGCAAGCAGGGAGGGGTTGGGGGTGGGGTTCTTTAATTATGGGTAATTTGGCGGACATGATATCAGTTGTCAGTTGTCAGTTGTCATTTTTCCTTGGTACATGGTTATTAGTTCTTAGTTTTTGCCCAATGCCCAATGCCCAATGCCCAATGCCCTAACTTCTAAACAACCTTGTATACTGCGTTTCATGCTGCATACTCGCTAGCGACAAACCCCAACTACAACAGGCGAGTTGATCATCCTCCAACGCGAGAATTTCCAACGCCGCAGCGCTAAATAATGGTTGTAAATCTAGCAATAACTGCTGTCCTGCTGTTTGTCCCAGGGGAATAAGTTTCACGCCAGCAGTAATCAAATTACTTGCCCAACTATGCAGATATCCCAGTAATGCGGCTTTGATGCTGATTTGCCAATGGGCAACGGCAATGCCAAAAGCGATCGCATAATTGCAAGGATTACCTACAGCATTGGCAATGGGTATAATCTGCGGTTCTAGTTTACCAAGTAATTGGATGAGCGATCGCCCCATCTGCCAACTAGAGGCGCGTAATTCTTCTGTTTCCCTAGCAGCCGATAACCAGAGATTCCAACTGCATAGCGACTCAACATCACCCATTTTTGCAGCTTGCTCAGATCGTACCATCACCGCTGCCTCTAGCCGAATTGCCCCAGAGAGCAACTCTGCTTTTAACCAATCTTTGAGATGTGTGTGGTTAGCGATCGTACCATTTTCTACTAACATTTCCAAGCCTTCAGAATAACTATATGCTCCCACAGGCAAAGTAGGGCTAGCCAACTGCAAAATACTCAAAAGATGGCTATCAGTGAGCATGGTGGTGTTGTCCATAAGCTCCCAATTCTGGCTGAAACGGTAAAATTTCTTCTTTAACTTCTAACCCCAATTGTTCCAACATTGTACGTAAAACAGAATCTGAGGACAAGCGTAAATAAGTTGGGGTAATTTCTACAGGTACATGACGATTTCCCAGATGGTATGCCGCCCGTAATAATAAAAGTGGTGTTTGAGCAAAGGCAGTTAGCACGAGTTCTGGTTTGGCAGTAATTCTGATTAAACTGCTATGGGTTTCTTCTTGCAGAATATCACCATCATGTAACACAGTTCCTCTGGGTAAATGTAAAAACACAACCTTACCATCTTCCGTTTCAAAGCGATGACGACTGCGGGTACGTTCTTCTGCTGTCAGCGCCAGAGTAAAAGTGACTACGGCATCGCTATTAGGTGGTTTAAGTTGGGTAAATGTTAGCATACACAGTTTCGCCTGAACTTCCGCTTTTAATTATGGTTCTAATTTAACTAATTACGAATTATTTTAATCTCCTTAAAAAGGGAATGAAAATGTTAGGGATGGAATGGCAAAACAGTACTTCTGGGCAAGAAGGATCTGCCTCTATTGAGGGAAAGCATGGGGAGAAGACCACCAATACTATTGAAGGGAAACCTGATATAGCAAGCGGATTTC
This sequence comes from Nostoc sp., assembly GCF_036917655.1. Taxonomy (GTDB): domain Bacteria; phylum Cyanobacteriota; class Cyanobacteriia; order Cyanobacteriales; family Nostocaceae; genus Nostoc. Next base: position 425,838 of record NZ_JBALCY010000009.1, on the reverse strand, counting down.
TGTGAACCATGAATTAGAATCCTCGTGCGTTTACGTCCAGGAGCATGTCAAATAACAGTCTTTAATTACGAATGATACAAATAATGAAATGTTGTACAAGTAATACTCTTAATTTCACTTCATGCGATCGCATCTATTCATCTGATATTACTCATAATTGGACAAAAAGCTAATAGGTAATGTAAACCAGAAAGTTGTCCCTGCATCCAATGTACTGTTTACACCAATTTCGCCGCCGTGAGCATTGATGATTTGCTTACAGAGATACAAGCCCAATCCCAAGCCTACAGAATTGCGGATATTTGCACCCCGAAAGTAAAGGTCAAAAAGCCGATCGCTTTGTTGTTGACTAATTCCCACGCCGTTATCACTGACTGTACAATAAATTTTGTCATCCTTACGGGTAGCGTTGATTGTCAAAACTAATTCCGGGGGATTGTGTTTCAGAGCGTTGACGATTAAGTTAGAAAAAACTCGCCATAGTTGCGTAGGATCAGCATTCACTAATGGCAAATCTGCGGACACCAGATTTGTCAGATCGGCTTGATTTTGCTCTAGCAATGGCTCTAAATCTGAGATCGCAGCTTCGACAACTGTCAGTAATTGTACAGGTTGACGTTGTAAAACAACACCTTGCACTTCGCTGACATGAGCTTCCATCAACGAATTAATTAAGTTAAGTTGGCGATCGCTACTTTGAATCATCCGCTCTAAAATTGAGCGTGAAACAGGGATTAGGGATTGGGGATTAGGGATTGGGGATTGAGATGAAACTTCTTCAATAATTCCCCCTTGTCCTTGATTCCCAGTCCCCAGTCCCCCACTGTTGAGCAAATTTTTCAGCACCATTAAAGTACCCAGCACTGGGTTGCGTAAGTCGTGAGAAACTGCATGAAAAAATACTCGTAGTTCTTCTTCAGTTTGTTTGCGCTGAGTAATGTCTTCTATCAAACCTTCGTAGTAAAGCAGTTTTCCCTGTTCATCATGCACTGCGTAGGCTTTTTCCGAAATCCAGACAATACTTCCGTCTCGGCGATAAATTTGGGACTCGAACTCGGAAACGCTGCCATACTTTTCCATCAGACGCACAAATTCTGCCCGACGGTTCGGATCAATATACAGTTGATGTTCAATATCAGTGAAATTTGCTGTCACCTCCTCCGCTAAGGAGTAGCCATAAATGCGTGCTAAAGCAGGATTTGCCGTAATGTAACGTCCATCGGGACTGCTTTGAAAGATCCCTTCAACAGCGTTTTCAAAAATGGTGCGATATTTAGCTTCTGCAACCTTGAGTTTTTGGTAGGCAGATTCCAGTTCTTGACGAGCGTAAAACTCAGAACGTTGCAGGCGATCGTACAGATAAACACCGATGTCACATATAGCACAAAACCAGAAAATGTACAAAATGAACGTTATATTATATATTTCTGGGTGTTCGGGGACTGGTGTTTTTAGCCCAAGTGCCGTATTTACACCAAAATAGTAAACCAGCACACCCACTTGACATAGCAAATGAATAATCCAGCAGACAGGCATCAACACAGCTTGGCTTAAAAACAGCAACGACCAGCCGATGCTGTCAGGTAGTGCAAAACCTCTGATGGTTGCAAACAACTGCGATGCTAGACTAATTGACCAAGAAGACCCCAAAAATAATAAATCTGGACGCTGACGACCGAACTTAGTTTTATGTAAGCCAAAGCAAGTAATTATGCTTACAAGCATTACAACATTGATTACAAGGCTTTTAGCTCTAAGTAGTTCTGGCAGCCTTTCCAACTCCTTTAATGGGAAGAAAAAGCCGTAAATGTCTCGCAAAGTAAAGGACAAAAGACAGATCAGCAGCAGCCATAACCATAAACGCAATCTCTGCCACAAAAAGCGATGCCTATGGGCCAGCCACTCCGTGTCTTGGCGCCGAGTTTTGTAAAAAGTAGTGATTTCATCTGTTGTTGGTGCAGAAAAGGTTTTTCTCCACCACCTTTGCACTGTTGTAAATGGAGTAGCCATTAGCATCCGAGCAACTTTGCCCATACCTTGAGGGTGTTTCCCTTACTCAACATTGCCATAAATAACACCCTCTCATTTTTTGGTGATTTATGGGCGATTTGTTGCGGATCAAGTTGCCAAAGGTAATGTAAACCAAAAAGTTAACCCGCGCTTGCGGTTACTAATAACACCGATTTCGCCGCCATGTGCTTTAATAACTTTCCGACAAAGATACATTTTTAAGCCAATGCTTGTGGAACAGCAGTCTTGGGGATCACGGACATGAAGATCGAAAAGGCGATCGCACTCTACTTTACTCATTCCCACACCGTCGTCTTGAATCTGAGTGCGAATCATTCCCGCTTCAACGGTGGCACTCAGAATAAAATTTAATCCTGGTGGATTATTTTGCAAGCTATGTGTTAATAAATTTGCCAAAACTTTCTGCAACCTAGTCGCATCTGCCATTACTAACGGTAAATCTGCGGGAACCAAGTTCTTCAGAGTCGCTTGATTTTGTGTCAGCATGGGTTGCAACTGGGCGAATATTCCTTTCAGTAGGGTGCTAAACTGCACAAGTTCAGGCTTGATGTCAATACCCTGTTTTTCACAAGAATTAATTTCTAGCAATGAGTTAATCATTGTCAGTTGGCGATCATTGCCTTGAATCATCCGCTCGATGATTGAGCGAGATACTGGGATTGGGGAAGGTGGGGCCCCCTCTGGGGATAAGGGGTAATGGGCATTGGGCATGGGGCATGGGGCATTGGGAGGAGAAAAGGGAGAGACTTCTTCAATAATTCTTCCTTGTCCCCCTTGTCCCCTTGTCCCCTTGTCCCCTTGTCCCCTTGTCCCCACTCCCCACTCCCCACTCCCCACTCCCTGATTTAACAAATTCTTTAACACCATCAAGTTACCCATCACCGAAGTTCGTAAATCGTGGGCAACCGTATGCAAAACAACATCTTTGACGCGATGCAATTTTTCAACTTCTTGCATTTTTTGCTGCAACTGTGCTGTTCGTTCTTCTACTTGGTGTTCTAAATTAGTGTTAAGTTCTGCTAGTTTTTGGCATATCTGGCTTTGCTGAATGGCGATCGCTACTTGTTGTGACATCTGCTGTAACAAATCAATTTCTATTGGCTGCCAATGACGCGAACCTGAGCATTGATTGGCAATTAACGCCCCAAATAATTCGTCACCTAGCATGATTGGTACAGCCAAAGTAGCCTTCGTTTGGAATTTTCGACAGTGGGCTTTAACTTTGGGAGATACTGCTATTTGCGTTACGTCTTCAATGACACGCACAAGATTATCTTTTAATAAGTTTCTTATTTCTTGTAAATAAGCTTCATCATTAGTAGACCAACCTGAGACTGATGGATACTTTGGATCTACTGATTCGGCAAGAGTTTTGACTCCTAAATTGGCATTATTTAAACCAATAAAAACTCGATCTGCTTGCAGAAATTGCCTGACTTCCATCACAGTGGTTTGGAGAATTTCATCTAAGTTAAGCGAAGACCGAATTCGCACTAGGGTTTCTGCCAACAAGCGATCGCGTTGGGCACAAAGTCGTAATTGCGCTTCCACCTGTTTGCGTTCTGTGATGTCGTGATGCACTGCTAGGATGCACTGGATACCATCCAAATCAATAACTTCGGCTGAAAGCAGCGTTGTAATTATCTTGCCAGACTTTTGCCGAAATTCAAATTCCAAGTTGCGAACAACTCCTGCGGCTTGCAACTCCTGTAACAAATTCAGGCGATCGCGATCGTGTACCCAAAGATTTAACTCAAAAGAAGTTTTACCAATCACCTCATCTCGCTCATAACCTGAGAGTTTCACAAAACTGTCGTTAACTTCGATGAAGCGTCCTTCTTGCAGCGTACTAATAGTAATTGAATCGGGGCTGCAACTAAAAGCTTTAGCAAATTTTTGGGCAAGATTTTGTAAGGTGACTTCTGCTTGTTTGCGTTCTGTGATATCTCGGACAATTGCTAGTACCTCGTCTTGACCACTCACTACCAACCGCGCCTCATAATCTCTGACTCCCAAAGGCGTTGGTAGTTGATATTCGCAAGTTTGTAAAGTTTCAGAATCTAAAGTTTTAGCGATCGCTACTTGGCTAATCGCCGCAACATCACTGGGCAATAACTCCTGCACATATTTCCCCACTATTTCTTCTCTCGAAAGAGTGATATTTGCTCCCTCACTTTTCAAATCTAGATACTCGCCATCACGGCTGATGCGAAACATCAAATCGGGGATAGCATCCAAAATTGCTTTATACCGCGCCTCACTCTCTTGGCATTTTTCTTGGGCTTGTTTTCGGTCTGTAATATCCATAACCAAGCCATTCCAAAGAAAATCGCCTTCTTCTTGTAATTCGGGTTGCGAAGTACCTTGAATCCACTTAAGTTTGCCACTAGGGGTAATGATGCGACCTTCCCAATGCCAAGGTTTAAAAGTGGTGCTGCAAACAGCAATAGATTCTGCAAAAGCTTTTATATCCTGTGGATGAATCAGTTTATATAGCACCTGAAAGTCTGCCTGTACAGCTTCTGGTTCTAATTCATACAAATATTCACAACCAGAACTAACATAAGGGACAAACACAGAGCCATCCCGCCGTTGCAGAACTTGGAAAATCATTCCTGGCAAATTGACAGAAATTTTTGATAGCAGGTTAATAGCCTCTTGCTGGCAATTTGGTGTATATAGCGATTTGACAACGGTTTCATCCACTCTTCGACCCTTTGATAGATAAGCTATTGATATACAATTAAAAGCCAGAATAACCAATTTAACAGTTTTGATTATGTAGGCATAATCGCTAACAGAATCAAAACAGTACCTTATTTCAGAGTAGTTCCTGATCAGGCGATCGCATTCCCCCAATCGGGTGAACCATTTGACGGAGGACGAATCAGGTGACAAAAAAGTTAGTTGTAAATAGTGATCAACGGCACTTTCTTAGATTTGATCGCAATAATCAGATAGAAAGTAGTTTATCAAAACATTTAATCTAGTTTTACCTAAAGAATAAACAGAGTTCCCAACATACAGGAGGTATTTCAGAGTGGATACTTTGCAATACATCCAAGGAGGCATAAATGCAACTACAACAGACACAACTTCTGTCAGAAACTCTTTGGGAAGCAGTTCTCAATCGAGATCCCACAATTGACGGCAAGTTTTTCTACGGTGTTCGCTCTACAGGCGTTTATTGCCGACCGATTTGCCCTAGTCGCAGACCAAATCGCAATCAAGTTTGTTTCTTCCAGTCGCCACAAGAGGCTGAAATTGCAGGTTTTCGAGCTTGTAAACGCTGTCAGCCACAATCAGAAACAGTTTCAAATCCGGCCAAAGTGAAAGTCTTAGCAGCATGTCGATACATTGAAACACAAGTTGATCACATCCCAACCCTCTCGGAATTATGCTCTGAAGTTGGAATGAGTCCCAGTTATCTGCAAAGGATATTTAAGCAAATAATTGGTGTATCCCCCTTTCAATATGCAGATGCACTGCGTAGCCAACGATTGAAGCAGCGTCTCCAATCAGGAGAGGAAATTGCCCAGGCAATTTATGACACGGGGTATGGTTCAAGTAGCCGCCTGTATGAGAAAGCACCTAAACAACTGGGAATGACACCAAAGAATTACCGACAAGCGGGAAAGACAATCAGCATTGTCTATGCGATCGCTCCATGTCCACTAGGATATTTGCTGGTGGCAACAACAGAGAAGGGGATCTGTGCCGTTAAACTAGGTGATGAAGCAGACAAACTTGAACACACTTTGATCAAAGAATTTAACCAAGCGGACATTGTGCGTGATGACCAGACACACAAGGAATGGATACAGGCAATCCTTGACTTTATAGCCGGAGATGAAACACATCTTGATTTACCACTTGATGTCCGTGGGACAGCATTTCAGAAACAGGTTTGGCAAGTATTACAGAAAATTCCCTATGGCGAAACGCGTACCTACACTGATATTGCCCGTGATCTTGCCAAGCCGCAGGCAGTCCGCGCGGTGGGTAATGCTTGTGGAGCTAATCCAACAGCGCTGATTGTACCGTGTCATCGTGTCCTGCGGAGTGATGGCAGTCTTGGTGGTTATCACTGGGGGATTGAGCGCAAACAAAAACTGCTTGTACAAGAATCAGAGCGCGGGATTAGGGATTCCAGTCCCCAGTCCCCAGTCCCCAGTCCCCACTCCCCACTCCCTTTTTCCAAAGATGACTCCAACACCTGAACTAGAATCGTTGACTGAAGAAAGTCTTACCCGTGGTTTAATGGTGCTTGCCAATATTGACAGCGATTTGGCTCGGATTTTAGAAACACTGGGGCCTCCACCTATGTGGTCAAGAGAACCGGGTTTTGCAACACTTCTGTGCATAATTCTGGAACAGCAAGTTTCCGTAGCGGCTGCAAGGGCTGTATTTAACCGACTATGTGGGGTTGTTGTAATGACACCAGAAAACTTTCTGACATTGGATGATGTTCAATTGAGAGGAATTGGATTCAGTCGGCAAAAGATTCTATACTGTCGTGGATTGGCGAATGCAATTGCAACTGGTCAGCTTGACCTCAGCAAGCTGGAAACAATGGATGAAACTGCGATCAGAACTGAGCTAAAGTGTCTTAAAGGGATCGGAGACTGGACAGTTGATATTTACTTGCTCATGGCGCTGCAAAGACCTGATGTCTTTCCTAAAGGCGATTTAGCGATCGCGATCGCTTTCCAAAAACTCAAAAACTTGGCGACGCGTCCAACACCAGTCCAACTAGAAGCAATGACACAGCACTGGCGACCGTGGCGAGCAGTTGCTGCAAGACTTCTATGGCACTACTACTTGAGTAATGCCAATGTTAAGTCGGTTACAGTTTACCCGTGAATACCCTCTCAGCCGGGCCTGTCATGTAAACTCGTTGGTCGATTTCTGACCATTCAATTTGCAAGGGGCCACCTGGTAATTCTATAGTGGCGGTGCGATCGCATTTTCCTGTTAACACTCCAGCTACTAAAGAAGCACAAGCACCAGTCCCACAAGCTAATGTAATCCCAGCCCCCCGTTCCCACACCCGCATTTTCAAATAGTCACGGCGTACCACTTGCATAAATTCGGTATTTATGCGTTGGGGAAAAGCTGAGTGATGCTCAAATTTGGGGCCGATGGTTTCTAGCTCAATTGCTGCTACATCTTCCACAAAGGTAATGCAGTGAGGATTTCCCATACTTACACAAGTGACATCCCAAGTTTGCCCCGCTACTTCCAACGGCTGAGAAATTACTTTTTCTTGGGCGGGTGCAAGATTAGTCGGAATTTCGCCAGCGAGTAACCTGGGTAAACCCATGTCTACTTTAACTTGACCATTAGATAAGAGTTGGGGAGTCATTACACCACCCAAAGTATGAATGCGATATGAGTCTTTATTCCGGGATTCGCCTTCTAAATCTGCCAAAAAGCCAGCTAAACAGCGAATGCCATTGCCACACATTTCTGGTTCTGAACCATCGGAATTAAAAATCCGCATGGTGTAGTCTGTGCCGTTTTCTCCAGGTAGCGCAAAAATTACACCATCAGCACCGATACCAAAATGGCGATCGCACAACTTGATGGCTTGCTCTGGCGTCACTACGGGCACAGATGACGAGCGATTGTCAATCAGAATAAAGTCGTTGCCTAGACCATGATACTTAGTAAATTCGATTGCCATTTTCCCAAGGATGAATTATCAAGGATTAGTTACTCTTTATTTTGCCTTGTAGGTTCATCTTTACTAAAAATGCTTACCGAATTTGACACCACTTTACCTAGTATTAGACAAGTCCAAACCCTGATTAAACAAACAATACCAGTAGAGTTTAAGCTGCTATCTGGTGATGTGATTACAGGGAGGGTTTTATGGCAAGATCCACACTGTATCTGTATTGCTGATGAAAACAGTCAGCAAACCACTGTTTGGAAACATGCGATCGCTTATATTAAGCCAAAGAATTAATCCTTTGTCATTTGTCCTTTGTGAATAACCAATGACTAATGACTATTCTCGCCAATTATCCGCAGGCAGAAACTCTTTGAGCGCTTCTGCCTCACCAGCTTTCACGACTGGGACAGAAAGCGGTACTGAACTGGCGATCGCAAATAACTGTTCTAGTTGACTCAAACCTGTCAAGCTACCACATAACAATACTTGGTCGCCAACTCGTAAGTCCATACCGCCATCAGGATAGCGGATAAACTTGCCATCGCGCCGGATCGCCTGTACCTGTACTCCAAATTGTTTGCCGATATCTAAATCTCTTAGGGTTTTACCTAGCATTGCCGTATGTGCATTGACTGTAATCCACTGGCAAGCACTATTTTCTCCGGGAACAGCAGCTTGTCCCTTAGCAAATTCTGCCAAAGCCGCCAGTTCTTCATCTGCTCCCACTACCAACAAGCGATCGCCTTCTTCCAATTTGGTTTGATTATTGGGATAATCGATTTCATCGCCGTTAGCGCGGCGAATTGCCATCAAACTCACTCCTGTTAAGTAGCGCATATCTGCTTCTTCTATGGTCATCCCAATTAGGGGCGAAGCAGATGGTAAAGGATACCAGCGCTGATTTAAATCGAGAGTTGCTTGGCGCAAATCGCGGGCAACTTCAGTCGCAGAAAGCTCTGGCCGCAATTCTAAATAATGATCGTTGCGGATTAGCTGCATTTCTCGTTGGACGACAGCTGGCGATAACAAGCCTAAGCCAGTTAATAAATAGGTTGCCATTTCTAAGCTGGCTTCAAACTCTGGTTGCACAACTTCTCTGGCTCCCAATTGATACAGCACCTCAATATTTTTATCCTGGGTAGCACGGACAACCAAATCTAATTCTGGGCGCAATTCTAAAGCGCGTTTCAAGCAAAGACGGGTACTCATGGGGTCTGGGAGGGCGATCGCCATTCCTTTGGCATGATTCACGCCGGCGGTTTCCAGAACGTGTAAACTCACACAATTGCCATAGACATAAGACACTCCAGCCTCACGCAACTGCTGAATTCTACTTTCTGATTGGTCGATTACTACCACAGGTAGGTCGTGTTGCAGCAACAACTTCACTAAATTTTTGCCGACTCGCCCATAGCCGCAGACTACCACATGGTCTTTGAAGGGCAAATCTTCTGACACATCCCGCGCCTCTTGTTCTTCTAAGTACGGTTTCAACCAGGGTATTGATTCGGCAAAGTTAAATAAAAATGGCACTAACCGCAGGACAAATGGGGTAAGCATGAGAGTAACTGCGGTGGTTCCCAAAATTAATAAGTATATTTGTCGGGACACCAGCCCCAAAGACTGCCCTTCACTGGCGAGAACAAAGGAAAATTCCCCAATTTGCGCCAGTCCCAAACCGGCGATGATGGCTGTTTTCAAAGGGTAGCGGAACAGCTTCACTAGGGGGGTGATAATCAAAAATTTACCGACGAAAACTAGTGCCACCAGCCCTAAAATCAATTCTAAGTTATTCCACAAAAACACTGGGTCAATTAACATCCCAATGGCGGCAAAAAATAAACTGGCAAAAATATCTCGCAGTGGTTCGACATAAGTCAGGGTTTGATCGGCGTACTCCACCTCAGAAATCATCAAACCCGCGACAAATGCCCCCATCTCAATCGACAGCCCTAAATACTCTGTTAATAGAGCAATACCTAAACAGAGAGCTACAACCCCTAATAAAAATAGTTCTTTGCTTTCAGTACCGGCTAACAGTCGCAACAAAGGCGGTATCAGCCAAATCCCCGCAGCTACTGCCCCAGCAGCAAATAAAGCAATCGACAGTAGCGCTGTCAGCACGGCGATGCCAATAGTTTCTGCTGGTTGGTTGAGGGCTGGTAAGACTGCTAACATCAGTCCCAGTGCCAAGTCCTGGACTACCAAAATCCCTAGCATCACTTGCCCGTGAGGTGTTTCTGTTTCATTGCGCTCCATCAAGCACTTGAGGACAACCGCTGTGGAAGACAAGGACAGAATACACCCCAAAAACATCCCCTTAGCAGGTAAGGCTCCCCAGGCTCCGGTTAACCCGCATACCAATACTGTTACCAAAATCGTTAAAGCAATCTGGAGTCCACCTCCGCCAAGAGCGATCGCTTTTACCTTCTTGAGTTCCGCAAGGGAAAATTCCACACCCAAGGCGAATAACAAAAAGGCAACCCCGAACTGTGCCAGAGTCTCTACTTGAATAACTTCTTTAATCAGTCCCAGTCCGGCTGGCCCAATGATCATCCCGCCAATGAGATATCCTAGCAGCACCGGTTGTTGCAAAAGTGCCGCCAACAGTCCGCCACAGGCTGCAACTCCTAGAACTAAAACTAAATCAACAATTAGCCTAAAATCTTCTTGCACCAGTTTTAAAGAACTATTAAGACCTATTAATTCAGGATACAAAGTTTTTTGATCTCAAATTGCTTGTTTGGTGAAGGTGCGACAAAATTTGATTATTTTGAAGGGGGCAATTGGAGTTTTTATTGCTTAAGCTCAAACCCCTTTAAAACCTCGTTTCCAGTCTCTGACTGGAAATGCACTTCAATTGCGGCTCTGCCGCGAGTAATATCATGTCCGCATAATTAGTTACGATTCCCACAGTCATTGCACCCCACCCCGCCAAAGCATAGCTTTGTCTCCCCTCCCGAAGAGCGGGGAGGGGATTAAGGGGTGGGGTTCTTCGGGTTTAATAAGCAATCAAGCGGACATGATATAAGGGAGGCGGCAGCCCCCCAATTAGGCATTCCCAGTCAGAGACTGGGAACGAGAGAATCTCTATAAGTTCTTTCTAGACTGGTTTTCAAAGACTCGTTCACGAGGATCAAAGGTGGATGCCCAATGCCTAATGCCCAATGCCCAATGCCCATTAAATCTTAGGCGAACTAAGGGCATTCAGTAGTAGTAGTGACCACGGCATTTTAATATCGGGTATGAGCCATGAATACTTTCTCAGTCCTGGCAATGCAGCTGGCAGCATAAAACGCAGAGAACGTAGCGATGCGGGACGATGTCTACGACGGGCTACGCCTACGCCATTTTCATCGACAATTCCATATTTATTAGCTAGTTCGGCAACAATCTGCACACGTCCTGTATGGCGCATGATATTTGACTCACAAGCAAGTGCAGCAATCACCCGTCCAGTTAATAGGGGAGTTTCCCAGTTGTAGCGATCGCTGATTAATGAGTTTTTTTGGTCAGTAGGATTGGTATGATTCATCTCAGAAGCAAAACGGGAAAAAAGTTCAGTACCAACAATACCTGGCCAAATTGAAACAGAAGCGACATTATGGGGTTTGAGTTCAACAGCCATATCAGCTGCTAGGCGATCGCAAGCTGCTTTACCAGCACCGTATGCTGTATTAAAGATATAAGACATACTACCCCACGAGGAAATGGTGCAAATTAGTCCAGAGTTCCGCTTGGTCATCATTCGGGCAGCAAAAACACTCGCAACATAGTGGCTACGAAGACCAACGTTGTTGCTAGCATCCCAAAGACTTGGTTCACAATCCCAAAAGGGCTGCCCATAGGCGTCTTTTACTGCCTGAACTCCTGAGTAAGCATTATTCACCAGTAGGTCGAGTTGTCCATCTTGCTCATCTTGAATGCGCTCAAACAGTAAACGCACTTGCTCATCGTCGCTGTGGTCTACTTGGACGGGAATGCATACACCACCAACTTCCTCTATGACTAATTGGGTTTCATTAAGACTCCCTGAAACCGCATCACTAGAAGAGTTGTTGAGGCTGCGGCCCGTGACGTATACAGTTGCACCAGCTTCAGCCAAGCCAATAGCAATTCCCCGACCAATTCCCCGCGTAGCACCTGTTACCAATGCCACTCTCCCCTCAAGGTGTTTCATCATAATTCGTAATTCGTAATTGAATAGGCAATACTGCTCGGTTAAGGAAATAAAGTAGGCTGAAACCCTTGAAATATCAGTGTCTATAATGCCCAAAAGAGGCTTAATATCATGTTCGCTTGATTGCTTATTAAACCCGAAGAACCCCAAAGAGCCAAAGCTATGCTTTGTCTCCCCTCCCGAAGAGCGAGGAGGGGTTGGGGGTGGGGTTCTTTTATTATGATCTGGCGGACATGATATAACCGAGCAGTATTGATTGAATAGGGGTTAATACCCTCGTTTCTATAAGCTTGTTTAGTGTCGGGGTTGAAATTCCCGTCACCAAACATAATTACGTTAGCGTAGCGCGAAGGAGTCCGCGAGTATGATTACGAATTACGTTAGCGAGTCACGAGCGTCATTACGAATTATTTTAACGGTATAGCCAAACTCGCAATAGTGAAAGCAGTTGTTCAGTATCTACGGGTTTGGTGATGTAGTCGGATGCACCAGCTTCGATGCACTTTTCGCGATCGCCTTGCATGGCTTTAGCGGTCAATGCAATAATCGGCAAAGATTGAAATTGCTCGTTTTGGCGAATTACGCGGGTTGTTTCGTAACCATCCATTTCTGGCATCATTACGTCCATCAAAACGACATCAATATCTGGTGTATTTTCTAACAGGGTAATTCCCTCTCTGCCGTTTTCAGCATATAAAACCTGGATTTGATAACGCTCTAACATACTGGTAAGGGCGAAGATATTACGCATATCGTCGTCGACAATTAGCGCTTTTTTGCCAGTGAGTAAGTAGTCTTGTGAATGCAGTTGTTCGAGTATTTGTCGCTTGGGTGCAGGTAAATTTGCTTGGACTCGATGTAAAAATAATGCTGTTTCATCGAGGAGACGTTCGGGCGATCGCACATCTTTAATGATAATTGTTTCGGCAATCCGCCTGAGTTCCGTTTCTTGAGCTTTGCTAATTTCTCTACCTGTGTAGACAATAATTGGCAATGTTTTGCCGTTAGGTAGAAGCTTTATCTGCTCGATCAGTTCAAACCCAGTCATATCGGGTAGCCCTAAATCAAGAACGAGGCAATCAAAATGCTGGGCGCGAATAGCTTCTAGTGCTTCTGTACCCGTAGCAACAGCAGTGGTAAAAACATCGCTGTTGCCAATCAACTCCACAATACTCAGCCGTTGCGTGTCGTCGTCTTCGACTACTAACAAATTTTTCACCTGGCGCTCAACAAAACCTTTAATTTTGGTCAAGGCTTCGGATATTGTCTGGCTAGTTAAAGGCTTTTGCAAATATGCGATCGCTCCTAGTTGCAAACCGCGCTGTCGTCCTTCCTCAACGGTCATAATATGTACGGGAATGTGACGGGTATTTGGGTCATGCTTCAGGCGATCCAATACCGTCCAACCATCCATTTCGGGCAACCTGATATCTAGCAAAATGGCTGAAGGCAGGAATTGCTGCGCTAGTGTCAAACCTGTACTGCCGTTTTGGGCAGTTATTACTTTGAATCCGTGCTGTTGCGACATCTCTATGAGGATACGCGCAAAGTTAACGTCATCTTCGACAATCAACAACACGCGATCGCCTCTTTCAATAGTAGTGCGATCGTCATTTAGGAGTGGGGAGTGGGAATTTGGTAGAGACGCGATTAATCGCGTCTGTAGTTTTGATGTAGATTCAGCACTCAATTGTGGTAAGTAGAATGTAAAGGTGCTACCTTGACCGGGTTGACTGACTAATTTAATTTCGCCGCCAAAGAGACGGGCGATTTCGCGGCTAATTGATAAGCCCAATCCGGTACCGCCGTATCTGCGACTGGTAGAGCCATCGGCTTGCTGAAATGCCTCAAAAATCACTTTCTGCTTGTCGGGGGCAATGCCAATGCCTGTATCGCTGACTGAGAAGGCAATCACAAACTGGGCGCTATTTAAAGTTTTCTGGTCGTTGCTCCACCCCTGCTTCGCCACCGTAATCTTTAAGCGAACCTCCCCTCGCTCTGTAAATTTAAAAGCGTTGGAGAGGAGATTTTTCAACACCTGTTGTAAGCGTTTGACATCTGTATAGATGGTGAGTGGCAATTCGGGAGTAAATTCAATTGCGAAGGCAAGTGCTTTGCTCTGAGCTATTTCTCGGAAGGTGCGCTCAGTCTGTTCGCCCAACTCTATCAATGGCATTTGGGTGATGTCAATCGACATAGTTCCAGATTCAATTTTAGCCAGATCCAGAATGTCATTGATTAACGTCAACAAATCAGTACCTGCTGAGTAAATTGTCTGACTGTATTCGACTTGTTTGCTGGTGAGGTTGTTATCAATGTTATCTGCCAACAACTTCGCCAAAATTAATAAGCTGTTCAACGGTGTCCGCAGTTCATGGGACATGTTGGCGAGAAATTCTGATTTGTATTTTGAGGAAAGGGCGAGTTGTTCAGCCTTGTCTTCCAAAGACAGTCTTGCTTGTTCAATTTCCCGATTTTTGCGTTCGACTTCTTTCTTCTGCATAGCTAACAACTCTGCCTTTTCTTCTAATTCGGCGTTGGTTTGTTGCAATTCCTCTTGCTGTCCTTTGAGTAAATCCTCAGAGGCTTTGAGTGATTGGGCTTGTTGTTCTAAGCGCTTGTTGGTTTCCCGGAGTTCGCTTTGCTGGGTTTGGAGTTCTTCAGCCAAAGATTGCGACTGCTTGAGTAATTCTTCAGTTCGCATCGATGCGGCGATCGTGTTCAGGACGATCGCTATACTTTCGGTAAGTTGGTCCAAGAATGTCAGATGAATTTCGCTAAAGCGGCGGAAGGATGCTAATTCGATGACTGCTGTCACTTGTCCTTCAAAAAGTACAGGTAACACCACGGCATTGAGTGGAGTTGCTTCTCCTAAACCAGAGGCAATTCTCACATAATCACTTGGTACTTCCGTCAGCAGTATTCGCTCTTTTTCCAAAGCGCATTGTCCCACCAAACCTTCACCCAAGTGGAAGCGGTTAGCCAAATGTCTGCGTTCACGGTAAGCGTAGCTACTAATTAGTTTCAAATACGGTGTATTGTCAAAAGAGTCCATCAGGAAGAATACACCATGTTGCGCTCCTACCAAGGGTGCTAATTCTGAGAGAATTAGTTTAGATACAGTTTCCAAGTCTCGCTGCCCTTGCAGCATTCGGGTAAACTTGGCTAAGTTAGTTTTCAACCAATCTTGTTCGGTGTTTTTCTGTGTTGTCTCCCGCAGGTTGGCAATCATCTGGTTGATGTTGTCTTTGAGGATGGCAACTTCTCCTAATGCTTCGACGGCAATTGAACGAGTTAAATCGCCCTTAGTTACAGCTGTAGCAACTTCTGCGATCGCTCGCAACTGGGTGGTAAGTGTAGCAGCGAGTTCGTTGACGTTATCTGTCAAATCTTTCCAAGTCCCAGCCGCGCCAGGGACTCTCGCTTGTCCGCCCAACTTCCCTTCAATTCCCACTTCCCGCGCCACTGTAGTTACTTGATTGGCAAACGTCGCTAAAGTATCAATCATCTCGTTGATTGTCTCTGCCAAAGTTTCAATTTCTCCCTTGGCATCTAACATCAGTTTCCGTTTCAAGTCACCGTTAGCAACTGCCGTGACAACTCTGGCAATACCGCGCACTTGTGCCGTCAAGTTCCCCGCCATTGAGTTCACGTTATCTGTTAAATCTTTCCAAGTTCCGGCAACACCTTGGACTTGCGCTTGTCCGCCCAACTTTCCTTCAGTTCCTACTTCCCGCGCCACCCGCGTTACTTCACTTGCAAAGGAACTGAGTTGATCTACCATTGTGTTGGTGGTATTCTTCAAGTCTAAAATTTCGCCTTTGGCATCGACGGTAATTTTCTTGGATAAGTCGCCATTAGCTACCGCTTTAGTAACTTCCGCAATGTTGCGAACTTGTCCGGTGAGATTTCCCGCCATTGAGTTAACGTTGTCTGTCAAGTCTTTCCAAGTGCCTGCAACTCCTCTGACGTAAGCTTGCACGCCCAATTTCCCTTCCGTTCCCACCTCACGGGCTACCCTTGTAACTTCTGATGCAAAGGAATTGAGTTGATCCACCATTGTATTAATGGTGTTCTTGAGTTCCTGAATTTCACCTTTGACATCGACGGTGATTTTCTTAGATAAGTCGCCGTTTGCTACAGCTGTGGTAACTTCAGCAATGTTCCGCACTTGCGCCGTCAAACTTCCCGCCATGAAGTTTACGCTGTCGGTGAGATCCTTCCAAGTGCCGGCGACACCTTTAACTTCTGCTTGTACGCCCAGCTTCCCTTCAGTTCCCACCTCTCGCGCCACCCGCGTCACTTCACTTGCAAAGGAATTTAGTTGATCCACCATCGTGTTGACGGTGTTCTTCAACTCTAAAATTTCACCTTTGACATCAACAGAGATTTTTTTCGATAAGTCGCCATTAGCTACGGCGGTGGTGACGGCGGCAATGTTTCGCACCTGTGCCGTTAAGCTTCCCGCCATGAAGTTTACGCTGTCAGTTAAATCTTTCCAAGTGCCAGCGACACCGCGCACATCTGCTTGCACACCCAGTTTACCTTCGCTTCCCACCTCACGAGCAACGCGCGTCACTTCACTTGCAAAGGAGTTGAGTTGATCCACCATTATATTGATGGTATTCTTGAGTTCCAGAATTTCGCCTTTAACAGCAACAGTAATTTTCTTAGATAAGTCGCCATTGGCGATCGCAGTTGTAACTTCGGCAATGTTCCGCACCTGCGCCGTTAAGCTTCCCGCCATGAAGTTTACGCTATCAGTTAAATCTTTCCAAGTGCCTGCAACGTCTTTCACTTCCGCTTGCACACCCAATTTACCTTCAGTTCCCACTTCACGGGCGACTCGCGTCACTTCACTTGCAAAGGAACTGAGTTGATCTACCATCGTATTGATGGTATTTTTCAACTCCAGAATTTCACCTTTAACATCGACGGTGATTTTCTTAGAAAGGTCGCCTGTTGCAACGGCGGTTGTGACTTCGGCAATGTTCCGCACCTGCGCCGTCAAACTTCCCGCCATGAAATTCACGCTGTCAGTTAAATCTTTCCAAGTGCCAGCCACGCCGCGCACTTCTGCTTGCACGCCCAGTTTACCCTCGCTTCCCACTTCCCGCGCCACCCTTGTGACTTCACTTGCAAAGGAATTGAGTTGATCCACCATTGTATTGATGGTATTTTTCAACTCCAGAATTTCACCTTTGACATCGACGGTGATTTTCTTCGATAAGTCGCCTGTTGCAACCGCCGTAGTCACTTCCGCAATGTTTCGCACCTGTGCCGTTAAACTTCCCGCCATGAAGTTTACGCTGTCAGTTAAATCTTTCCAAGTGCCAGCCACGCCGCGCACATCGGCTTGCACACCCAGTTTACCTTCACTGCCCACTTCACGAGCAACTCTTGTGACTTCACTTGCAAAGGAACTGAGTTGATCCACCATGATATTGATGGTATTCTTGAGTTCGAGAATTTCACCTCTAACATCGACGGTGATTTTTTTAGATAGATCACCATTTGCGATCGCAGTGGCAACTTCGGCAATATTTCGCACCTGTCCGGTGAGATTACCCGCCATCAAGTTAACGTTGTCAGTTAAATCTTTCCAAGTTCCCGCTACTCCCCGCACTTCTGCTTGTACGCCCAATTTTCCTTCAGTTCCCACTTCACGGGCAACTCTTGTGACTTCACTTGCAAAAGAATTGAGTTGATCCACCATCGTGTTGATGGTATTTTTCAACTCCAGTATTTCGCCTTTCACATCCACAGTGATTTTCTTGGATAAGTCACCATTTGCTACCGCCGTTGTCACTTCCGCAATATTCCGCACTTGTGCCGTCAAGCTTCCCGCCATGAAGTTTACGCTATCGGTAAGGTCTTTCCACGTCCCCGCTACCCCGCGAACTTCTGCTTGACCGCCTAATTTGCCTTCTGCACCCACCTCACGCGCAACTCTTGTTACTTCTGATGCAAAGGAATTGAGTTGATCCACCATGATGTTGACGGTGTTTTTCAACTCTAAAATTTCGCCTTTGACATCAACAGTAATTTTTTTAGAAAGGTCGCCATTCGCTACCGCCGTTGTCACTTCCGCAATGTTACGGACTTGGGCTGTTAAATTCCCTGCCATCAAATTAACGTTGTCGGTGAGATCCTTCCAAGTCCCGGCGACTCCTTTAACTTCTGCTTGCACGCCCAACTTCCCTTCAGTTCCCACTTCACGGGCAACTCGCGTTACTTCCGATGCAAAAGAATTAAGCTGATCCACCATCGTGTTGACGGTGTTTTTAAGTTCCAGAATTTCGCCTTTGACATCGACAGTGATTTTCTTGGATAAGTCACCATTTGCGATCGCAGTGGCAACTTCAGCAATGTTGCGAACTTGTCCGGTGAGATTACCCGCCATCAAGTTAACGTTATCAGTCAAATCTTTCCAAGTGCCAGCGACACCTTGCACTTCGGCTTGGACGCCTAATTTACCTTCAGTTCCCACCTCACGGGCAACCCGCGTTACTTCCGATGCAAAAGAACCAAGCCGATCTACCATCGTGTTGACGATATTAGCAGTTTGGAGAAACTCACCTTGGAGGGGTCTGCCATCAATTTCTGTAGCGATCGTTTGCGATAAGTCACCATTGGCAACTGACCGAATTACACGAGTAGTTTCAGCTGTTGGTTGAACTAAATCTGTAATCAGAGTATTGACAGAAGTAACACAATTTGACCATGAGCCACGAACATCTCCCAGAGAGGCGCGTTCAGCAATTTTGCCTTCTTTGCCGACAACATTGCCAATCCGTTGTAGCTCTGCCGCCATCCGCTCATTCTGGTCAATAATATCATTGAGTGTATCAGCTATTTTCCCCGCCACACCAATATGGTCTATGGGCATCCGAGCCGAGAAGTCACCCTGTTTAACAGCATTCAGCGTTCTTAGTAGCTGATTTAAATCTAGATTGTCGCTGTCTCTAGTTAACTGTTCGGTTGCCATAGCCTTATTTCTAAAGAATTTACTAGGTTTTCGTGTTTAAAAAAGGTTTTCTCAAAGCAGAAAGTTAATCGTAACTTTCATTAGTGCTTCTAGGTTTTCTGATACTCCCCATAGCACAAAATCTTTGATAATCTGATTAGCTTGGGTAGTTATTTAACTGTCAAATATCCCCAGTACTGACTGTGCATAGCACAAAAGTTAGTAAAGCTGAGTTGAAACTCGGCTCCTGACTGAGGGCAATCAGTTTTACTGCCAGTTGTGTAAAACTTTTAGCGAGGTTAGTTTGTTTAGCGTTAATAACCAAAATAGTATTTTGGTTGTAGAGATAATAATCAAGTTTACCTTTTAGTTTGTTGTCTTGAATTAGTTACTCTATATTCCGGTTTGCACCCGTAATGCGGACTAACTCTAATGATAACGGGGGAAGGGCAAGGGGGCAGGGGGCAGGGGAGAAGTTTGCTATCGGGTTTGGGCAGTGTCTCCCCTAGTAGGGCTTGTTGTTAGCAAAGAAGACGCAGTGAACCAGGGCTGTAGGCGAGTTTGGCGCGTCTGTTTTATTATTGTTTAGGACTTACGCAAAAAAGTTGTGAAGTAGGGGTAATTCATGAATTACCCCTACGACAAATCAGGTTTTTGAGACAATTTTGCGTAAGTTCTATTGTTGATTAACTTGCGATCGCTTCGGGCGGGCGGTTACGCCATCGCAACTGCCTTTCTGCGGGAAGGACGCTTGCGCTCTGATTTTTTCTTTAGTCCAACCGCTTGGGCTTGATCGCTATCTGATCCATATTGTCCGCGGATTACTTCTTTCATGGCTAATACAGCATTGTGAAATTGCCATTCTGCTAATCGCGCCGCATCAGTAGCCGCACGGTATAAAGTTAGTTTTTCGGTTTCGTTTTGTTGCTGCGCCAACATATCCTGATAAGCTTGCTGTAAATTTGCTACAGAGGCATCAGCACGGGTTGTGTCATAGGTTCTGACAGTTTGCAAACCGTGTAATGAAATAATATCTTGACTAATTGATTGAGAGGGCAAACGGCGGGTTTTATCTTGGGTAGGCATATATGCATACTGTTGTAAAGTATAAGTTTAATGTGCCCATTACAACAAAAAAACTAACAGTGAATAAAATTTTTAGATAGAACAAAGTTAAAAAAACGTGGGCTAATTTTTGCAAGTCGGTGCAATGGCATTGTCAGTCGATGCGATCGCATTGTCTGTTGAAACAATGGCAATGTTAGTCGATGCGATCGCATTGTCAGTCAAAACAATGGCAATGTCAGTCGATGCGATCGCATTGTTAGTCGATGCGATCGCATTGTGAGTCGATACAATTAATTAGGTGGGAAAATTTATAAGTATGTCATTACTACTGAGTGTGGGGTGGGACAAAAGCCATTGGTGTCAACTTACAGCAATTTTCAGGTAAATCCCTCGTTCCCAGTCGGAGACTGGGAATGCCTAATATGGGGGCTGCCGCCTCAAGATTAGCGGCAGAGCTGCAATGAAAAAGCATTTCCAGCCAGAGGCTAGAAACGAGGTTTTAAAGGGGTTTGCGCTTGCTTAAGTTGACACCAATGGCGAAAAGCCAGCCGGTAGCCAAAAACAGGCTTTTCGACCCACCCCACAAGATTGGATAATTTATTTGTTGGAAATCTCTTAGCGTGAAACGTGTAACGCACCCTACAACACTAGGGTGGGGAAATCTCCAAATCTTTGCAAATCTTGATAGCTAGAATATCAACAATCTCAGTATGTTTTGGAACTGCCGAGGTTCTGTTGTTTGATGCGATTGTAATAAATCGTATGCCTTCCACCCTCCCGAAGAAACAAACAGCCATTTTTTTCTAGATGGCGAATCAATTCACGTCTTTTTACTATAATTTGACAGTAATTTGTTCACGGAGGACATCTTTCCCGGAAAGTTGTTGCTCTGCGAGTTCCCGATTTGATATTAGAATTAACTCTATCGCTTCCCGTAGACTTTTTCTCGCTTCTTCCAGCGTTCTCTCTTGGACATTAGCACCGGGTAATTCCTGGACGTAGCCGATATACCAATCATCTATCTTTTCAAATACAGCAGTAAAAGAATTTTCCCTAGTTCAATAATCTTAATAGCAGTTAGTAATTTTAACAGTGATGGGTTAATAAGCTTTAACGCATCTACTTTTTAAACTGTCACACCCTCTAATTCCTCATCTGTCAACTCATACAACTGGCGCAACTTATCCAACTTATCTGCATCAGCTTCCCAGAAACCCCGCCCATGCGCCTCCAACATTCTCCCTAAAATATTGCGAAAAGCTTCAGGATTTGCCTTACGTAATTTATCCGCCATCTCCGCATCTAAGGCATAAGTCTCAGCCGCTTGGTCATAAACCCAATCATCGGTAAAATCGGCAGTACCACCCCAACCAATCAACGCCGTCATCCGTTGGGAAATTTCAAAGGCACCACCAGAACCTTGATTCGCCATCGCTTGCGCCCACTTGGGATTTAGCAACTTAGTGCGATACTCCATTCGCAACAAATCATCTAAATTGCGGGGTGTAGTATCCTTCGAGAAACTTTCCACAAAGCTGGTTGAAACCTTCTTACCGCGTTGTTTTTCTGCTGCCCTTTTCAAACCGCCCGTATTAGCGTAATATTCTTGAATATCAGTTAAACCATATTCTACCGAATCGATTTCTTGAACAATGCGATCGCTTGTTTTTAACAACGTGTTCAACACTTCCGGTCTAGCTTGACCTTTATCTTCTCTCCCGTAGCTAAACACATTGCGACTTTGCCAAGTATTGCCTAACTCTTCACCAGATTCCCAGTTACCATCAACCACTCGATCATTTACCAAAGAACCAAAATCACCCGCCGGATTAGAAAACAATCTCGCCGATGCATTTTCCACACCTTGGGCTTTTAAAGCTAAAGCATGTCTTCTAATAAAATTCTGATCTTCCGGTTCATCAGCATCAGCCGCCCGTTGAAATAAATCATCCAACAATTCGATGATATTTACAAAACTATCCCGGAAAATCCCAGACAAATTACCCAATATATCAATGCGGGGATGTCCAACTTCCGCCAACGGCTTTAATTCATAACGAACAATTCTACCAGTTCCTTCCTTAACAGGTTCAGCCCCCACCAATTCCAACAGAATCCCCAAAGATTCACCCTTAGTTTTAATCGCATCCAATCCCCATAACATCACCGCCACCGTTTCAGGATATGTCCCAGATTCATCCAAATGCTGGGCGATAATTTTTTGAGCAATTTCTCGTCCCCGTTGGTATGCCGCAGGTGAAGGCATCCGATAAGGATCTAAAGCATGAATATTCCTCCCCGTAGGCAAAACCCCAGCCCCATCCCGCAACAAATCACCACCAGGCGCAGGCGGAATATACTCCCCATTCAACCCCCTTAACAAATTCGTTAACTCATCCGTAGATTGCATCAACAAATCCCTTATTAGTCTTTCCTCCTCTTGGCGTTCTTTGCGCCTCTGCGGTTCGTTTACTTCCTCCTCCCCCCCAAAATAAGCCTCCAAATACGACGCCAACTCCTCCTCATTTGGTGCTTCCCCCAAAGTATGCAACCCAGAAGAAAACAACCGATTTTCTAAAACCTGCAAATATTCATACAACTTTACCAAATAATCATCAAAAGCGCGATCGCTAAACATCCGCACATTTTCGGGAGTAAACGCAATCCCCAACCGTTTAGCATCCTCAAACGGACAATCTGCATCTAAACCAGAGTCCACAATTTTTTTACAAATCCCTTCCTTCAAGACATAATTCTTTTGCGGATCTTCCCGATACTCCGAAATCAAATCTCGCAATGCCACCAATTCCTTATACAAACCTGCACGACCATAAGGCGGTACATTATGAGAAATTAACACACCATAACCGCGACGTTTTGCCAACATCGATTCCGAAGGATTATTCGCCGCATATATATATAGATTAGGCAAATTTCCTAACAGAATATCCGACCAAGAATAACCCGTATTACCCAAAGGGGAACCAGGCAACCATTCCACCGTCCCATGCATTCCAAAGTGAACTAAAGCATCAGCTTGAAACTCATTTTGCAGCCATTTATAATAAGCGACATATTGGGGATGGGGCGTTAAATCTCGTTCAAACATTAAGCGCATCGGGTCGCCTTGTATGCCTAAAGGTGGTTGTACACCTATCCACACATTTCCTAATTGCACACCACCAATCTGGAATTCATCGCCATAGGTTTTAATTCCAGTTCCCGTTAGAGATTTCCATTGTTTTTCAATGCGGGAGGTTTGCAGATATCCCAACCATTTTTCTAATGTGCGGACATTTACAGTACTTGTGGGGTGGGCAACATGAGCGCCATTATCTAGGGGCAGTCGTCTCGCCTGCCCCAGAAGAGGATTAGATTCATCTGCCTCTTTCACCCAGCGAATCAATTCTTCCCCATCTTCCGGCAAATCCCCAACGGTGTAACCTTGTTCTTTGAGTGCGTGGAGAAACTTCAGCAAACTACGCGGGACATTTAATAATGCAGCTGTCCCTACAGCACCATAACCTGGAGGAAACCCATATAAAATGATCGCAATCTTGCGTTCCGATGCAGGTTTTTGCCGCAAAGCCACCCAACTTTTCACCCTACCAATTAATCGCTGCACCCGTTCGGGAACTAGATAAATATTTTCGCCCACCAAACCACCGAGGGGAACGGTATCAATAGCCCCATCCAGTTCTGGTAAAGCATACAATACTACACTTTGCAATCCGCCGACACCTTGGCGCGTCCACGAGTGAATATCTTGAATTAACAGTGGTGCAGCAACAATATAAGGTACATTCTTGGCAGTGAGGATGCGCTTTGCTACTTCCACCTGACGCCCTGCTTCCATTGAACCAGCCGGGCCACCCACCAGAGGAAAGCCAATTGTCGAAACGATCGCATCCACTTTTACTGCTTCACTAGAAAGTGAAAGAGTCTCTATATTACCTAGTTGTCGTTGCTGAATTTCATAGTCGGTTGTCATCAAATCTCGTACCGCCACATGTCCTTCCACGCCGTTGATGAAAATGGGCAAAGGAGTTAACCCGGCTGATTCAAAACTGCGAATTAGTTGGGGAATGTAGGGTTGTTTGGTGATGACGTGTTTACGGTAGAGGAGAATTCCGATAACTGGGGAAACGCGATTAGGGAAGACGCGATGAATCGCGTCTCTACAATGGGTTTTATACCATTCCAGATACTCGCGGGGCGATTCAAAAAACCCTTGATAGTCGGGATGGAGTAATCCGATGTTGGGGGTTTCGACTAGCGGGGGAATGTCGCCGACTTTTAAACCCAAGTATTTTTCTGCCAGTGTCCAGAATAAGGAAGCGACGTTTTCTGAACCGCCAGCATTCCAGTAACCATAGATAATTAACCAGTTGCGTAAGTCTTGGACTTTTTGCCCTGGCACGTATTTCAGTAGTTTGGGGCCAATTTTTAAGAAGCTGATGTAACCAGCGAGTTTGTCTTCTTCTCTTCCGTTGCTAAATTTGTCGAGGATGAATTTAATTGGTTTGGGCATTCCTTTGGGTTTGTCGCCAATGGCAAAAATACCCAGCTTGGTTAAACTCATCAATTCCAAGGCTGACTCAAACACCAGACGGATGGGAATTTGAGCAATGCGATCGCGCAACCACACAACCTGGTCATAATCAAATAGCAGGCTACCGAAAAACACATCAGCTTCATGAAGTGCTGCTTCTACCTCGGTGCGTTTGTTGGTAAGATCGCGATCGCTAAATACTCGAATATCCAACTGTGGACAGCGAGAGTTAGCCAAAAAAGCTGCTTTCCTGTACAAGTCAGCGTTGAACGATTCAAACCCAGCAACCAAGACGATGCGTTTCATGCCTGTTAGCTACGAAATATTTCTTTACTTAAATCTTAAACGTGCTTTCAGGCTGATTGTTAAATATCTACCCACAGATTCCGGTCATTCAGGCGTACTAGTACAGAATCGCGGAAATAAATATGCCATTCGATCAGGCTGAAAAGCCTATGTTATCGCTTTTCTTCCTTCTACCCCTCTGCTTCTGTGCCCTTCTGCCTTCTTGCACTAAGTACATTTGTCATAGCTTTCTACTTTTACGAAGCGCTATTATCTTAACAATGGGGGTAATTGCTGCATTTCAATTTATTGCAACAATCACCGGATTATTCTCGATTTTGATAAATTATGAGGGTTGTGTTTTTTATTCCAAAAAACCTTGCAATAACGCGGGTTTTACCACATAAAATCTGCTGAAAAAGTTCGTAAAAAAACTTATTTTATTTACCAGCGTAGTAATACTTAAAATAATGCGGACATTGCTAACAAGTACTTCAACAAATTTATTAACAAAACTTTGTCTCTATAATTGGATGAGTTTTGAACTAGTGTAAAAAGTAAGTAAGTTGAGGATAAAATCATGAAATTTGGAATTGATAGCGGGCACAATTGTCCACCAGACACAGGAGCCAACGGGATTAAATTTGAGGATAATTTAACTCTAGATGTCGGTAATAGAGTTATAGCCAAGTTAAGAGCTTTAGGCAATGAAGTCGTAGTATGTAAACCAAGTAGTGCTCGGACAGTAACTGAATCACTTTCAAAAAGATGTGCGACAGCGAATGGTAGTAAAGTAGATATTTACGTTTCGATTCATTTTAACTGTTTTAACGGACAAGCTAATGGCACAGAAGTATATGCAACTAGCGATACAGGGACAAAAATCGCTAAACCTGTATTAGATGAAATCGTCAAGTTAGGATTTTTTAATCGTGGTGTTAAAAGTGGTTCTCACTTGTATGTTCTCAAAAACACAGATATGCCTGCAATTCTTGTAGAATGTTGCTTCCTCGATTCGCAAAAAGATATGAATCTTTTTAATCCAGAAGCAACGGCTAATGCGATCGTTAAAGGCTTAACTGGTAAAGTGCCAAGTACTCCTGTTAAGCCTGTACCAGATGAAGAGGAGAACATAGATACAACTGTTCTCAGACTGCAAAAAGCCTTAAATAGACTCAAAATAACTGATAAAAATGGTAAGACATTAGTGGAAGATGGCTTCACCGGGGGTAACACCAAATCTGCCGTAGAAAAATTTCAGACCATCATCGGGGTTCAGCCGACTGGAATTGCTGATGAAACTACATGGAATGCCATAAATATAATTTTGGCAAAACGAATTATCAGACCAAACCATGCTGGTGGTGCGGTTGTTAGATACTTACAATACCGTTTAGGTGTTGAGCCTGATGGCGTCTACGGGCCGGAAACAGAGGTTGTAATTAAGAACTTTCAAAAGCAAAATGGTTTAGATGCCGATGGCATTATTGGGCCTGCTAGCTGGCAGAAATTAATTGGTTAGATTGAGGGGTAAGTATTGTTCTTAGTTGGGGCTTTAGCGAAGACAGCCCCAACTAAGAACTTATCAAAGCAAACTTCACAGACTAGTAGATTTGGAGTTCATAAACCCGGTTTATTTTGGCGAAATCAATAGTTCTACAAAAAATTTGACATCAGGGTGCATAAAAAAATCGGCGTTGCAGAACAGTGGGATGAATTGGGGAAAGCAGGGGGGGAATTTTGGAAGTTGCTAAATCATCTCGTAAATATACAACGCCAAAAAATCAAGGTCAACCTATTGCGCTATGAAATCAAAACTAGTCGTCGGGGACAGCAAGTCAATCAATTGCTGGAAAATAAACGCTTGAAGCCGTTGACCTAAAATAATTAAAAGAAGTAACCAGGGCGTAGGAAGTCACCTATGCTGCTGACAGGAATATGTTCAACTTAACCAGGTTTGCGTTTGATAAGTATCAATCGGACTTGGTAACAGGTAATTTCCTATCGCTCTGGTGCTTTTTTGGCGGTGAAGTTTCGCCAAAAGTATAAAAGTAAAGGGCTTTTCAAGCGTATAGCAATTGTTACTACTTTGTTGTATAAGTGGACACAATTTTTCTGGGTTTAAAATTTCTTTCCTATGTCATATTCTGTCCAGATCATTACTTGTTAAAAAACTCTCCGCGTCCCCCCGGCGATCAGGATGATAATTATTCAACCAGACTCGATATCATATCAAGCCTATTACATGGCGGAAGTTTGCCTACCTTTAAGCAGTTGCTCAGAGCAACTTGTCTTGTTAATTGGGATGGTAGCTGGATTTTTGCCAAGCTGTACTAGCGGTTTCTACCACCCACAGTAAAGGCGTTGCAGTGTAACGTCTTTAAATTATCGATAGGCAAATTATTTTATACCTAAAATTCATCACCCTAGTGTATAGATATAAGCTTGTCTCAAGCGCCGTACCATTTCTCGACGCACCTCATTTTGGACGCGGTTTCCCCGCCGCCAGTGTTCTAACTGAATATTATCAACGTAGAACCTCACAGAAAATTGTATAGCAGATCCTTGGATATCAGTTAGCTGAACTTGTGGTTCTTTCCAAGCAGTATTAGACTCTTTAAAACTATCATTTAGCCATTCGACAAATTTTACTGAATAGTCATCTAATCTGGTTTCATCTACTCCTGGATTTGATATTTTTTGAAATAATTTATTCAGTTTTATTTTCAAAAGGTCAATTTTTTGTTCCCATTCATCTGGTAAAAGATGTTGGTCTTCAATTACTAAATCAGGATCTTTTAACCAAGTTTGATACCATTGGCGAATTAAGCTAATCAGGGTTTGTTTTCCAGTCTGTTCTTGTTCTTCTTCTAGACGCGATCGCAGCCGTTTTCCCTTCCGTTCTGTAATGACTACCAGCCCCACAAGACTCATTATTTCTAGATAATTTTTCTGGAGAATTATCAGTTCTTCTGAATTCAATCCACCCTTTTCTAGCTTCTTAACTTCTCTCACAAAATCTCCAAATGCTTGTTCAACTTTTTGCAGTTGGCTGTTCACATCTTTTTCAACTAATAAACGCAGCCGTCCAGCTTCTTTTTTTGATAGTTTATCGCCCTCTGCTTCTCTCAATGCAGCAAAACTGTCTAAGTACTGAATTTTTTCATCAAGATCACCCAATGTGTCTGGATGTCCGACGATAATTTGTTGTAGAATGTTTGTTGCTACAACTGCATCAGCATCAACTCTAACTGATACTTTAATTGTATAAGCGTAGTGAGTTGTAGGACGACTAAGATTGACTATATTTTGACCTCCCAAAGTCGTGTTTGGTGTATATACTTCGCAATGTTCATTAATCAGATACAGCTTTGTCACCCGGATGCCAATGTGTTTGATAATTGCAATCGAACCATCTGGCATGGAGATGACATCTCCAAATCTAAAGGGTGTATCAACTAACAAAACTAACCCGCTGAAAAAATCGCTTAAAATATCTTTTACTGCCAATCCCAACACTATAGTAATACTACCTATTGCTAACCCGATTCCTGTTAAATCAACCCCAATGGTGCTGAAAAACAGAGATATTCCAATTACGTAAGTGATGACTGGGATAAAATTTTGTAGGAGTGGGATTAATACGTCATCCCAAACAGCCTCAGTTTTCCGAGCGTAGTCTTTTAAGTAGTAGACTGCTACTTCCGTAAATAACAAAGTTATCCCGTAAGTGAAAGCAAGAATTAGGAAAGCCGTGAGTCCTCGATCAATCCAAGTAATAATTCCCCCTGATCCTAGTTGAGTCAGCGAGAGTTTTAGACTGGCAAGGATAAAAATAGCGATCGCAGGGATTTGTAAAATACCAAGGATGAACAGGGCTGTATCTTTTTCTGTGCGCCGAAAAAACGATCGCAATAGATAGAACAGTAATATGTAGAGGATGAAGAAAACAACTATGGATGCGCCGAATGTATAGAAGAAAAAGCTAATTTGTGCGCCCGTTGGTAAAGTCGGGGGTGGTGGTACGACGCTAGTTGATGTAGATTTTGCCGCTTCGGCGATGAGGGTATAATTCATTGGTGTCTACTTCAAGTATTGCAATTTCAAATAAGTTGTT
Organism: Nostoc sp.; assembly: GCF_036917655.1. GTDB lineage: Bacteria > Cyanobacteriota > Cyanobacteriia > Cyanobacteriales > Nostocaceae > Nostoc. The sequence continues at coordinate 396,961 of NZ_JBALCY010000009.1, read as the reverse complement.
GAAGAAATATTGCTTGATAATTCGCGAACCAAAAATTGCGACATTGGCGATTAACTGCACCTGCTGAATCACCAATGTTGCCATGCAGACATAAATTACAAATTCTAGACACCGCTTTAAAAAGGGTATCAGGTGTCGGAGGCGATCGTAGTATCTCAAAAGGTTATCAGGGTTTGAGTATCTGATGCTGAGAGCATCTAGACTATCAATGATCGCAGTGACTGCTTTGAGTATAAGCAACTCGACGGCAATAATTAGATAGATTCCCAGCGCGATGTACAGATATTCCGAAACCGTTGCTGGCAACTTGAGAAACTGGGCACACAAAATGACAGCCCACAGCCAGATTCCACTGCTGATTCTGTGATAGAGGGCGGTAAAGAAAGCATCAATACTTTCATCATCGGCAGTATTTTTTTCTAAGTTCTTGGCGCGAGTGTTCGCTACCTTCAGCCAATATTTCAGGAATTTCAGTGCGATCGCCCCTAAAATTAAAGTGCCAATGCTCTGAGCTATGCCAATTCCTAGAGTTACCCAAAATCCTGATGAGATACGCTCAAGCAATAAGAGCGTGTATTGCTGAAGGTTTTCGCCGCGATAAACTAGATAACTATTAGCACTAACAATCAGAATGCACGACACCAATCAGATTCAGCAGTGTTTGCCAACCTCGATAAATTTTTACGCTGGCTTTGTATCACGTTTCTCAAGGAAAATTCACCCTAAAGCAGCTATTGCAACAGGCCGCCACTGAGTCGGGAATTTATAACGACCACTTACGGCGACTCTTAGCAGCACTTCAAGATGAGCCAGAACTGGGTGCTGTGGTTAAACAGTTAATTGCTGTACAATATCATATAAAATTAGAATCCATACTCGCTTATAAATTAGAAAGTATAGGTTTAGTGAAACTGGGGGGCGATCGCGTTAACTTTTCGTGTGAATTGTATCGTCTGTATTTTGCCCAAGTAAACTTCGGTGCAGAAGAAAAGCGTACTTGCTATTAAGGTTGATTGACATTATCCTTGAGCGCCCGCCGAGCTAACTTTACGTAAGTTTTCACAGTAGCGTAAGGCATTTCTAAATCTTGAGATATAACCTGCAATGATTCTCCCATCTCCCGGCGTGCTAAGATAGTTGCCCAAGTACAAGCAATTTTATCAGTGCGATCGCCTCCTGTGCGTTTTCGTTGTGCGGTGAATAGCGCTGTCAATTCATCAATGCGTTCTCCCAGCAGATTTGTTAGCACTTGAGTGGGTAAGCTTACCTCTGGTTCCACCCAATCTAAGCGAGTTTGTCCCAGTCCAAAAGTAGTTTTGTGTCCCGTACCGCAGTAGGGAGCGAGTTGAGCCAAAGCATAAAACAACCGGGTAAACTCAGAGTTAGCCAAAGCTGCCTTACTCAAACCACAGGACATTACCCCTGTGAACCCAGTCACCGAACCCCGCTTACCAGCTGCTACCTTCATCGATTCCAAGCGATGCTGATGGATAATTACCCCTTCATCTATCCAGTCGAGAAAAGGTTCTTGTTCGATTGGAATTCCCGAAAAGTCATTCCAGCGACGCAAGTAGCTATGGAAGAGATTAATCGGCACCGGGAGGGGAAAATGATGACCCTTGCGGCGAAAGCTGGTAGGTGAGACAAAGCTGAAATTGACGTTAGAGGGTTTCTCTGGTAGTAACTGCAATAGTTGCGCGTAAGTAGTAGGTGAATGGGCGATACTCACCTGTTTTATCTGAAGGGGAGCATCTCTTAAGTCCAATATTTGGGGCAGTTGGGCTAACCATCGCTTGAGAAACTGCACCACTCTAGGAGATAAAGCATTGACATGCCAGCGGTAAATTTGCTTGGCTTGCAGTTGGAGTTGTCTACCACTGGCGAGGAGTTGACCTGACAGCGCCGAAATATTGAAGGGCTTTTCCGACTCCCCATTGTGCAGATATGCAGAAAGTTCTGGGTTGAGTTGCCGTACTTGGTCAAGAAACCAGGCATGGAGTCCAATCGTGTACTGAGAGTATAGGCAAGTGGAAGTGGTTGGCTCAAGGTCAAACACCAATCCTACCAGTTCAGTATCATCCGCCCATGTGGGAAGGGACTCTGACTGTGGCTCGGTTTTGCGTCTAGTAGATGTAGCTGCTTTTGGCATCGCTGATTGCTATGCAAACGATGTGAAATATTGTACTCAATTTCCGTCCCCTTGGGGGGAGAAAGAGCGTTGATCTTATTATTTGCGTCCCCTTGCGGGGATTTTGTTAGGGGAAAGATTACAACTTGGAAGGTATCTGCCAAAGCTTATCTGGAGTTTTAGTCCCCTTGCGGGGAAGAGAGATGAGAGATTGAATATCTCAATCATATAGCATCTCACGGATTAATGTTTCCGTCTCCCTATGGAGCCAGTCTGGCAACAGTACTTGACTGTTAGTCAGCATGTGACGGGTGTTAGTTTCCGTCCCCTTACAAGGATTTTTTCGAGTTAGCTACCTAATAGTTGCTTAAGTTGCTGTAACTTCTGAAAGGATTCTCTAACTGCAAATTTATTTTCACTATAATACATTTTTGCATTGGTAGGTAGACCTTGTAGATATCTAGCTTTTCGACTCTCACGTTCTAAGTAAAGATAGGCTACACGTAAATTTGAGTTACCTAGTCTTTTGGTAAGGTCATCAACATATCTTCGGCGAGTTGTATGGCGGGATTCATTATCTTCTTCCTGGTATTCTTGGTGTATGTCACACCCCTTAACACAACCATAGTGTTCTACCCAATGCAACGCTGCATAAAAGCACATGATTATTGCCCAATCTGGATAATTGCTTTCAATACTACGTGCTGCTTTTTCATTGCTTTTAGCTTGCTCAAGGTAGCGGTCACAAGTCATTTTTGTGTCAAATCTTGGCTAGAGGTAATTTAATGCTCAACTAATTTTAGAGGAGGACTTGACCAAGTTCGTATAATTACCTCTGCACGTTGTCTGTTATGGGAATCCACAATTACCTTGCTAGTGTCTCTAAGTAGAGAAAGTTTACTTACTACTTCAGCATGAAAATACCACTTTTCACCAGAGTCATCTCGTAACTTCCATTCATAGTCAATCACTATATTTTGCACTTGCTCCCAGACTTCATATGATAATTCAGCCGATAATTCAGTTTCTGGCTGCAACTCTAGTTCAAAATCAATATTGTGGAGGTCTGGGAATCTTGGGGCTACAGCCCTTACTCTTTTTACATTGGCTACTTCAGCTAATTTCTGTGCCAATTCTTGTATTTCAGGAACTATATCAGGTCTTGTTGATTTGTCTGATTTAATTAAGCGTAAATCAGATGAACGAACTGTACGCCAAATCGTATTTGTCTTGAAGATTTGTACCAAACGCTTTTTTGTTGAGTTCCTGCTTAAAATCATCCTTCATCCTTTAAAAATTCATTTAAACGGTCTTTCAAGAAGGCAGCCTGTTGTCGAGTAAATGCAAAGTTACTTATCGGAAGTGCTGGTGATGTTGAATCTGGCTCACCATCCGTAAATGGGGTTTCTGATAGCATTCCTGCTATTAAAATTCCATTCTCACTATCAATTGCTACTCTTACACCAGTGACTAAGTATACTTTGCTCTTACTTTGCTCACTCATGAATTGTTCTTTCACCTTATTTACTTTTCTGTGTGTGAACAGGGGAGCGGAAATGCAGTCAGTTGGCACTGATTTTAGCAATCTCCTTTATTTTAAGGCAGCTTTACTCAAAGTAGAGCTTGCCTATAAGTCAACTCGTCCCTACGAACAGCCTACACTTTAAAGGGCATAGTCGTTGACAGTTGAGTGATTGGCTGAGTAGCTGGTAAAAAAGGTGTAATTATATACTGAGTAAAAGAATAATACTGCTTTGGAAAAGATTCAGAAGTCGTCGATACAGAATATAAGTCTAGTACTGTGAAGTTTGACCTTGATTCATTCATACAGCATCAATTCCCTTTATAAGTTTAGCTTTCATTGTAGCATATTTTGGCAGTTTTGTAGTAGTTGTAAACACATGTACTACAAAACTGAATACTGAACTATCCTACACACTTAACACTTTTAATGCTGCCATCTTCCTTTAGAGATATGATTTTCACCTTAACTGTGTGCCCTTCCTGAAGGAAAGTAGCTTTCTTAGGTTCTTTCTCGGTTAGCTTAATTGTTCCCAGTATCTCATAAGTAACCTTGTTACCATTTATTTTGGTAACTTTTGCCTCTAATATCTGGTCAACTTTAAAGTCTTGGGATTGAGCAACTTTGCTAATTTCCGCCTGTCGCACTGACTCTACAGATGGAGGTTGAATTTCCCCAATTGGGCCTGCGTCTTTGTAGTAACGCATCAAACGAGATACCCAGCCCAATATTTGCAGTATTGTGTAGGCATCTTGAGCATTTTTGAGATAATCACTACAAGCTTTATCAATACTGCGGTAATAATCTGTAGTTCTACCACTGTGCCCAATTTGTCTACCATTACTCACTAAGGTTTTCAGATACTTGAAAAACCTGGAAGTAGCATCTGGTTGGTGAATGGATGCACGGAGATAAGCAACTGTTTTCCCTAACTCGTTTACATCTGTATTTTCTTTGACCAAAGTTTGAGCGATCGCATGAGCAATTTCCCACTGTGCATCTGTCAGGGTTTCTGAGGTAAATTCAACGATAGTCATGATTAGTACATTCCAGATGGGGGTTCGCGATCGCTTGGGTAGCGCAGCACAGCCGTAAGTTCGTCTAGTTGGGGTTGCTGAATCAGGCGCGAGTAAGCCGCTTGGATTTGTGTTTGCATAAACGGTTGTAAAGTATCCCCGATTAACTCATCAGATTCATTGAGTTGATAGGCAGAATATCGCTTTTGCAGACTTTGCGATCGGGCAATTTTGTCTATAGTTACTGTCATCGTTCCCATCCCAATCGGCTTACCGCCACCTACTTTTAAAGCAATGGGACACTTAGAATCTTGTCCTAATACAATCAACAAAGTTCCTAACTCTTCTGGTAGCAAATTCTTGAAGTTTAATTTAGTTTTGAAGATGTATTCTCTTCCCGCTTGCTGTACAGGAATACCAGAATTTTGCCCTTTATCAATTGCTCTAATAGTGTTGTAGTAAAATTTACGTCCTGCAAGTCTACCTTGAATAAAGTATGCACTACTTTCATCTGGACGGGGACGATATAACGAAGGCATAAATCCTGTAGAAAAGCCTATACCTTCACATTTGGCATCGTTGAAATCAAGCAAACCTTGCCAATTTAACGCCCCGAATACTCTACTAGCTGGGCAAAGTTTTTCCTTATCATTACAAGGTAAACGCTCATTTGGATATTTATTATCTCTTTTATACTTAGAAGTAATTACTGCCAAAGTGCTGTTAGTAATCGCTTCATATACAGACCTGATGCACCCTTTGAGGGAACTACCTTGAATGGAGAGCTTTTGGTCAACACCCTGTACCATTGTTTTGATTAAGGGAATGCGGTTGTTGCCAATATCGCTACCCATGACAACTACTCCGGTGGAGACGTGGAGCGATGTCTGCACTTTTAGGGTAAGATATAGGGTGCCATGCAAGCGATCGCTAAAATATTTATGATGTCCAACAGGACGCTGTAAATTAGGTTTTTCTTTAGGGAAAGATACAAATTCATAAGGTTTCGGTGCAAGTTCCGGCGATGAACTCCCACCACTAGAACGGTTAGGTCTACTTGGTGGCTGAGGTCTTTGAGGACGATTAGCAGTCATTTTTGGGTCGCCTCCTCTACGGTTAGAGCAACAAATTGCACAGTCGAGGTTTCATTATCTATAAAATAACGTTGAGCTAATTTGGGCTTATTGTTCTTTTCTTGTTGCAGCCGAATGTCTAAGCCATTTGGGAAAATCAGCTTTTTAGGAAATCGTGTTTCATCGGGACGATATCCATAAGCGGGATATCCATAAGATGGAAAAACTTTAGGATTACTAGGCTCAATTTTCCAAGCTTCTATTTCTTTACCTGCTTTTTTAATTCTTTCTTTGAGAGGAATAAAATCATCATGGTTGTCAGCAATTGTCAGTAACAAGACTTCATAAGTATTTTGGCACTTGTACTTCCATCTCAATTCACACTTTTGATTGAACATCTGCCCTTCAGTCATGGGAAAGTTAGCTTCTGTAGGCGGCTGTTCTTGAATTCCACTAACTTGATGAGTCCAACGCAAAAAATAGTAACTAGGTTCAGTTGCCAATTTTACGATTAACTCTAGCAGTTTAGCTACTGATAAATGTTCTTTTTTATAACCAACAAAAGGTTTCATTTTGACCCCACAAGTAGACTACTCCAAGACCTAACGCCTCGCTCAAACAAATCATTAACTGTACCTTCTTGCCAAGTAAGTTGCACTCCAAAACCCAAATCCATTTCTTGTGCAGCAACAGGTGTATCTTGGCTATCTGGTTTAGGGAAACTATATAATTTTGCTTCTTCTGGTTCTAAAAACTCTCCAGCACCTAACAGAAAAGTCTTATTCCATTGCTTTTGACTACCAAGGGCGTGAATTTGTCGTTTATCTTCCGACAAAACGCAACCTGGATATTGCACAACGGCTGAGTTTAATTTCACCTGCACAGTACCTAATCCGCGAGATTTTGCAAAACCTAAACCAAACCAGCCATCATCTAAATCTCGCAATACTAAACCAATTAAACCTAATTGTGCCAAAGTGAAATTCTTCAGATGAATTTTGGTCTGAAATTCTCCAGCCGTGCAAACTTGATAATTAAAAGGCCCAACAGCTACAGAACCAAACACTCTATCAATTGCTACGCCATTACGTTCTTCAATTTTGAGAGGCTGAGATTTATCAGGATATGCATCTTCAATTCTCACACGGCTAGCAATGGAAGTATTACCAAACATTTTGTCTGTAAAACTAGAGAGTTTGTAAATCTCTGGTGCTGATTTTTGCTGGAGATAATCGTATTTATCACTCAACGGATCATTAGCCCAAAGTATATCCGAACTATTTGGATCGCGTCTGTCTTTACCAACTGTTCTAACAATGCGTTCTGCATGGGCGCGGATTGCTCCCTTTAAACTGCTTCCAGGTAAATATATAGAACGTCCACCAGCATGATAGGTTTCCACAAATTCCATATCAGGCTTAGTCGGATCAGCCCCTTCTTTACCAGATTTAATCAGAATTGGCCCGTCGGGGATTAAGGTTAAATGAATCGTGCAATGATTTACAAATCTTTTATGCATAAATAAATTGAGTAGAGATAAAGCTAGAATATTAAGCAGCTACGAGATTCTTAAGCTGCAATTCACATTGTTGAAATATGAAATTGACAACAGCAAAGAGTTTATCTAATTCATAAATGGTATATGGTACGATATTTCTAGTAAAGACTTCTGCTTCTAGCTTGCCAAATTGCCATGAAGCTCCATTAGAAACAATGCCAAAGATAATTATTTTTAATTCAGCATTAAGCCTTTGAGCAGCAATCATTTCTGCTAAACATTGCGCCCAACCAGTTTCAAATTTATCCTGTTTTGCTTGTACTAATATGAAGTATGGCTTATCAAATACCACTTTTCCTAAAGGGGATTTTTTAGCCAAAATGTACTCAGGAAAACCTGATAATTTTTCGTCATAATTTAATGAATGATGACCCCATAAAATAAACTGACTGCGGTAGCACTTCCAAACTTCTTTAAGGACTGGATAAATCAGATTTTCACAAATAGAAAACTCTGAGTTATCAACAACACCGTCCCGCATCATAGTTTCTAAATCTTCCCGGAAGTAGTCAGAGACATTAAACTCAGCTTCAGCGATAAAATTAGCTTCTGTGTAGAAAACCTGAAATGCTTTGAGGACTTCCCCGATGGTTTTGTAACTACTAAAAGCCATATTGACCTCCTCAAGATTTTTATGTTGCTTCAACTGTGGAATTATTAGTTACATTCTCTCTTAAATGAGTGATAAGAGCATTAGTCCAAGTCTGCTTAGACTGCTTACCGTCTTTATAACTCGATATGTCATCAATTGTATTACTGCTGACTAATTCTTGTAGGTATGTCAGTAACTTTTCTGGGTCGTTGTTGACATCAAACCAGTGCATTTTGTTAATTTCTAGTTTAACCACACCCAAGCCACGCGATCGCCCTCCACCCAGAGGTATTTGTTCTGTCTCAAACTGGTGCAAACCAATCATCAATAAACCCAGTTCCCAAGGTTCTGCATTCTCTACTACAGCCTTAAAGTCAAACTGTGTACTAGCCGGAACTACTTGGAAATCGTAAAGTTTACCATCTGCGGCTGTTTCGGTGTCTCTATCAATTGCTACACCGTCTCTTTCTTGGTATTGTCCAAACCAGGTATCAGGTATTACTGTTAAATCCCGGACTTGGAACTTACTAGCAATCCAGGGAGAACCAAACAGGTGAGATACTAAATCTGTATGCTTAAGAATTTCAGCAGTCAACGCTTCGTCATTATTGTAATTATCTTTTAACTGCTTCATTTCCTGGGATGTGATTGACCATTCATCTTCAATTGCTGGATTTGCAACCAATTTGCGATTATTTCCCACAATACCTCGGAGGAAACTTTCTAAGCGCGATCGCAATGCTCCTTTAAAGCTAGAACCTGGTATTAATGGATTACCCAAGGCATCTTTAATTACAGGTAAATCAGACCCTATCGGCTCACTGGAGCGACCTGCACTAATACGTAATGCTGTAATTGTGGTGAGTGCACCTGTAATTTCTAGGCGATTTATGAATGTGTCAAACATAAGATTATTAGGGGTTGTCGTTGACATAATCATGCTCTCCATAATGGCGTAAATGGAGTTTGTTATCTTTAGCAATACAACTTACACGCCAACCAGTATTTTTAACATAAAAATGGTCTATATGATTACTTTTTCCTCCTTCATACCTAGTAAAATTCAATCTTCTATCAAAACGAGTTGTATCACCATTGAACTTGATAATTGAGGCAGATACTTCAGCCAGTGTTTCCTGTAAATCTATTTTTCTCTGCTCATTAACATTATTTTTCGTATAATCATTATGGAAAGATTTTTCATATACCAAATAAGGAAAAAGGAGTAATTCTCCTGGTAATAAATTACGTTTACAATTATTCCAAATCAATCTCCCCCAGTGACTCAAGGTTGCTTCTTCTCCATCTATGAAAAGTAATGTTTCAGGCACATCTTGAAGTTCTGATAGTTTAATCCATATACCTACTTGTGATGCCATTAAACTAAAAAGAACTGGTTTAACTACAGATTCATCAATACGAATAGGTAGACGGGGAATCTTAATAACTTCTGAACTATTCTCAAATATATAAATCATCTCATGAGCTTGATAAAACATTGCTATTGTATTGACGTATCCTTGTAAAGCTTTAAAACCACCAACAAGGTTAAAACAGATTCTATAATCAGACTCCCTATAGCCGGGAATTATTTCATCCATCCATTTGAGTAATTCATCAATACCGTTAGTAAATTTTTCTGTACTTTCAGTTGAAAGTTCTTTAGGTGAAAAAATATCAACGATAAGACCTTTGCTTTGTAAAAAATCTCTAACAATTGCTGCTGCAATTAGACCTTGCGCCGTATCAGTAGTGATTAGCCAGTGCATATCATTACTACCTTGATTTAGTTGCTCGTTGTACAAGCCATAAATACCATTGAGTTCAGCACTAGCCTCTCTAATTTCTAGAGTGTTGCTATCATTAAGCTTCTTTTCAGCCCTATTCTTTAACTCTGTAACGATACTTGTAACTTCTGAATAATCACTATTAATTTGTTCATGGGTACAGTTAGCAGTTATCTCTAAAGATTCTATCCAATTTTTCGGATCAATCCTTTGACGAATTTGATTAGTAAGTATACTCGTGCCAACAGTTGAAATAACAAGACGGGGCATAATTTTTTCTTTTGCGTTACATTTAAGCCAATATTTCTGTTTATTTATTTAAATTACTTTCCCCTACCAAGGCCGTATGTTCTCGCGCTAGATAGCCTAAATAGAGTTGTGCAAGTTTAAGGTGAATATCTTTTTTAAGCCGTTCTTGATTTTGCTTATCTTCTATATACGGCTCTAAAACATTACCTTTATAAATATCTTTTCTCAGTCTTTGTAAAATTTCTTGGGCATCTTGAATTAAGTTATTAAGGTCTTCAACTAATGCTGCGGCAAACACTTCCTTATCTTTGGGAGTTGTCCAAATAGGGCTAGAACCATTGCGACCGACCTGATAACGAATATAGTTTTTTATTACCTCAATAGAAGAAGTAGAATCAGTAGCAACAGCAAGAACGTTCCTAAAAGGTGATTTTTTATCTTTGCTAGCTATTGAGAATTTTTTAGATATTTGTCTGACTTTTCGGATTACTTCATCCATTTGGTTACTGATTTCTTTTTCAAGCCTTAAAGCTAATTTTTCTTTTAAAGAATCATCCAAGAATTCTGTCATTTCTAAACTGCCTCCTCACGCATAATTAAATGAAATTCATCACAAACCCGAACATGACCAAAACCTTCAGAAGTGCGATCGCCTACTCCTTTTACTTCTAAATTTTCTAAAGCTTTTATCCATAAATTTTCCTCAGTCGTACTAAATAGATATACAGACCCCTTATTGGTAATTAACTCCACATCTTTCATCAGTCCCCAACCAGAATTCCAGCCAGAAAGGTAGTCATAGCTGGTATAAGCGGCGTGAAGTTCTAGGGAAGAATCAGTAACGCCTGTTAACTCTTGAAGCATTTCTGGGGAAATCACAGTAGTGCGTCGCCAGTTTTGAGTTAAGATGGCATCAGCTTGTAGATCAAGGGTGAAATAAGTACGATTGTTTGGTAAATATTCTATGGGATTGCCAAAAATATTCTTCCATTCATTCCACCGTTGATGTAATTTCTCATTGAACTGTTTTATTGGATTGGTCACTCTTGGTTTGATTTCTACAGGTAGCTTTGCCTTAATCTTGACTCTTCCTAATCCGCGTGAAGTTGCACCACCTAAACGTAAGTCTTCTTGATGATTATCAATAAAAGCTTGTAGAGATTCTGCTAAATCCTCTGATACAAGGATTGCCCCTACGTATATAATAGGTTTTTCTTTGTTATCTTGAGATTCATTCAAAACTTCAAGGCTGTAAAGAACTCGTTCTTCTGAAGTTGCTCTGCGTCGATTGATGCCAACTCGCGTTAACAGGCGGGTAGTTGCCAAATGGTTATAATATTCGTCGTTAAATTCACTGTAAAAACCACTGAAATTATCGGCTCTATCTCCATCAGTTGGACAATTTGGATCGTAAAACCATTTATAACCTTCAGCACATAAACGGTCAATTAGTGTATCGAAAACACCATTTTTTTCGGGTTTAAAACCAGATTTTGTTTTAGAACTGAGTACAGTTGCAGGTAATACTCTGACATCTTGTTGAATAATAGTATGACCTTCAATTTCTAGATTGCCAGGATAGGCATTTTGAAATATTGCCGGATTTTCACCTAAAAATAGCTCATGAAAATCGTCACCATCACTAATAGATGTATTAGCCCGCTTTAAGATTACAGCAGCGATCGCACCCCGAATTACAGAACCGGGAATGTAGCTTTCGGCTTCACTTACAGAACCACCTGGCTTTTGTCGCCCAATTGCTAAAGCAGACAACGCTTTAATTTCCAAATTAATTCTTTTCACTGCACACCTCCTTTTTCCAGAAAATCCCATGCCGCTTGTTCTAACGGTAAGTTGGGGAATTCCCAATGCAGCCAGCCCAAGCCTGCTGATTTACTACCACCCAAAGCATGAATATGTCGCAGTCCAGCTAAAATTAATGCCCCTGCATAGACTGGCGTACCAAATAGGTGAATATGCCCTGTAAACTTAAGTTGGGCATTGGCTGGCGAGGTTTCTAAAAAGTAGAGTTTTTGTTCTTCGGCGGTGTGGCGGCAGCGATTAATTGTTACACCCGGACGCAGCACCTCTGGTAAGTTATCTGGGTCTTCTGTGCAGATTAGGTCATCAAATATTACACGCGAAGACAAAACTGGATTCCCGAATATTTGACAAATCAGGCAATGATACTGCCTTTCGTAACCTGATACTTGATATTCTGTGCGCTGAAAATTTCCTGTCAAACCTGCCCTTTGGGGACACATTGTTTGCGGGTTGGGAGAAGCACAGACCGCCCAACGCAACCCTCTAGCAATTTTTTCGCATTCGTGGCGTAGGCGACCCTTGAGTTGAGAAGCAGGAATGAGTAAGTTTCTTTCGGAGTTACGGACAATTGGTTTATCTGCAAGTGAACCAGAAGAACCACCTGCACCAACACACAAAGCAGTGTCAATTACAGCCGTAATTGGATATGAGGTGATGGGGTTTGATAACTGCTGGAGATAGATCATTTTATTCAGCCTCGGTAGTTGCCATTTGTGCCTCAATTACATCACTATCATCATCTGGTGAAGCAATAAAATCATACAGGTCTACAATATCTCGCCAAATGGTTTCGTAAAATGGATCTTCGGGATTTTTAGGTTCCAGCTTGCCATCATCATATATCCAAGGGGCTAAATTACCTCCATTAGTTGGATCTTTAGGTTTGCACCAGGCTTCTTCAAACTCTTCTTGTAAGTCTTGTTTACCTTGCTTGAGTCGCACTCGAAAATAACGATAATTGAGAATGGCAGTCTGCTTGCCTCTTTCTAATAAACTCCGAATTTGGTAAAGTTGCGACTTGGGAAAATTGGCATCTTTCAAAGCTTCTATTGCGCTGATTAAGCCTGCTAATTCATGTAAGGTATAGGGAGCGGCATAAAGCTTTAACTTTGGCCTGAGGTTTTTTGTCAATGCCTGTTTACGAAATTCTTTTATGTCGGATGAAATCATGGTGACAGATTTCATGGTTAAAAAATCCACCGTCCCACCACAGTATCCAGCTTTCTTCAACTTCTTGGCACGCTCTTTAGCTGATTTCAGCAACTGTTCAGTCAGGTCTTTGGCATAGTAAATGGGGGTATTATATGCTGTAATTAGTACGCCAATTGAGGTGCTGAGTTGACATTGGGAAGGTGGAGCCTCTGTCGGTTTGTAGCGATGGCATTTTTTTAAGTCTATGGGCTTACTGTTTTGCTTTATTTTATAATCACCGATTATCTTTTCACTATCTATGCTTTCTGTTAATGGCACTTGTTTGAGGAGAACTTTTTCAAATTGCTCTCCAATATTTTGAGCGATCGCCAGTGCTTTGTTAGCTGGTACAATCAAGATAATGTCATCACCACCAATGGTAATAATTTCAAAGGGATGAATTAAAGCCCCGTTGCCAAGTGTTGATTCTTCATAATTTAATTTTTGCAATTTGTGAGGATGCAGATTCTCTGCTAATGCATAATAAACTGCGTACTCCGTCGCTAATTCTACATCTCGACTAAACTCCTGATACTTTTGTGGAGTCCGAATTTTTTGGATATAACCGCCTATATTATTGCCATCAGCATAGATATAGGCAATAAAATCTTTACTGGCATTACCAATATGACTGAGGTTTTGAGCAATTTCAATGTCATCAGCTTTCAAAGCCGCGTAATATTTTTTTTGTAATCTGAGATTTTTTCCGAGAAAGCGATTGTATCTATCTACCCAGCTTTCGATTATGCCTCCTTCCCATTCTAGTTTAGATTCTTCATACCATTCGGGAATTTGAGGCGAACCTTTTTTTGCTCTGTTACCAACTAGATGTTTTCGAGCCGAAGCTTCAGAAAAATGGGATTCTCTAGGTAGTTTTGGCGGTTGGACAATCATCACCGCAGACCTACGTTCTCCCTCATCACGCATCAAGTAAGGATGCGTTTCAAACATGGGAGGATTGCAACGACTGGGGCGACTAGAAAAGTCTTGACCACTGCGACGTTGGTTAAATAGAATTGCTAATTTTGTTGTCAGTTCATTAAAACTCTTGCGGTCTGCAAAAACATCCTCAACAGACACAGCTAAATTATTACATCTTTCTGTTTTAGAATTCTCTTGATTCTTCTCCAGATTGCCAAAGTAAGCTTGAACCAGTGGTTCTTTATATTTCTGACGATACCAATCTAGCCAAAGTGTATTTTCAATAGGTTCTCTGAGCAAACCAAAGCGAATTTCTAGAAGTCTAAATGTATTTCCCACCGCGCAGGAGTTAGCTGTTAAAGTTTCTTCGGTATAGCGTTTTTCAATTGCATTCGCTAAATCATCAACAAATATAGCCGGACAAAATGCCAGAATATTACCGCCTGTTGAATAAATAATAAGTTCTGGAATTAGTGCTTCCGAGAGTTTGTAATCAATGGAAATAGTGTCATTCAGCCATTTTCTGACTTCATTACACTGAATTGTATACTGGGTTGACTTAGGATTTTTATTAAATAATGCAGGTAAATCAATCAGGTTTATGCGATCTAATAAGGCAGATGCACCACCAATATCTTGAATTTTAGATGACTCAAATACATATTGCTTTATTTTGGTTGCTCCACCGTAAACTAAGCCAATGCGGTTAGTCTGATTCCATAAATCAGGATACTTACTCTTTAATTCATCTAGAGTTTTTGGAAAGTAATCTTTATCAATACCTTGCAATTGTTGCACTTGTTCGACAAGGAATCGTACTTCTTGCGGAACATCTTCCCCATCCTTCAAAGCTTGGCGCATTTGCTGTAAAACTGTCAAATCAAACTTAGGTTTTCGCTCCTCTCCCCAAGCTAAACACCAAGCGATCGCAATCATCACAGAACTTGGATTTTCCATATTACCTGTTTTCATTTATACAAATTACTGCAATTACTCAACCCCACCAACAACTGCGCCAACTCTTACACCATCGGAGATTCTGAAACATCCTCCCCACGCTGCAAACAATGAACGCTACCTGTGAGTATGGGTGACTCAGAATCAATGCGATCTGCAACACCGTCATAATCGCTGTAGATACAGTCAATGATTTGCAAATTGAGTTCCAAACAAAACTCCCGCCAAGGATTATTTTGCGTAATATCCCCAAATAAAATTAACGCATGAGTAGCATAAGATGCAATTAATTTATTTTTATCATCAATCTTGCCACCTAAATCAATCATATTCAGAGGCAAACACGCATTTTGAACTTGTATTACTTTTTGTTGAGCAAATTCTAAAGTAAATTTAGATTTATACTCATCCTTTAACTGTTGTGCTAACGCAGCATTATTGCCTACTGTTTCCGCAAACCATGCACCTTCCCCATCAGGACAAGCTGTGATGAAATAGGGATAGGGCGCTTTTCCGGCTCGATGCATTGACATCATCGCTTGCTTCAAACCGTCCCTTAAACAAGACTTTCCCGAATGAGGAGATCCGCAAAGAACAACTTTGATTGGTAACTGTTGCATATAAGACTTTAATCAACTAAGTCACCCAGGCTGTATGCTGGGTTATGGGTAATACAGACAACATACTTGCCTAACTTGGGGTCAAAAAATGCGATCGCACCGTAAAGATGTCCTACCTTATGTGCCAATACAAAGGCTACAGGCACTGACACCGGGCCATTAATCTTGAGTAATACTCCCCCTGCTAGCTCTCCTGTTTTGCTCATCTCATCCAGACGTGCCGCCGCATCTTTGACAATTTGATCGTTTTGTGCTGGTTCAGCAAATCCGATTTTTAACACCTCACCTTCAAAGGCGATTTTGTAAGTAGTCATTTTTTGAACGCCTCCACGAATGGCTCCATGATACAGGTGATTGGAAGAAGGTACTTCCAAGCATGGTGGTTATACTGTTCTCAATGTATAACTCTGGAGCGTGCAGGCATTCTACCAAAATTGCTGCAAGCAGTCCGAATTAAAAGACGTATTAGCTTGATTGACATTTGATCAGGCAGAGGGAGTGCGATTAATCCTATGCTAATACTCTTCAAGAGTTTAGCAGTTCAGGGAATTTATATAGGCAATTGAGAAATGTTTGAGGCGATAAATCAGGCGATCGCTCAACATCAACTTTACCCTATTATTAATAGAGTTTTTCCTTTTACCGAGGCACGTAAAGTTGATCATTACCTTAAAAGTGCTGCTCACTTCGGTAAAGTTGTGATTGAGATTAAATAATCATCTTATCGACAATATTCACGATAATTGGCAGAGAACATAGAGACTGGTGCTAAGAGGATTTTTTAAAAGTTTTGGGCGAATATAATTCGCTACTAGACAAGCAAAGTCGTCTGGTGCTGACTAACACAAAATCAAGGATCTTAAACCCACGCAGGTGGGTAAAGTCTCGTGTAGCTGCGATTAGAAATCGCCAGGGCTGGTATTAATTTAGACTTGTTCATTCATCCTCTAAAGGAGATATCTAACGTCAGCATCCTCACAATCCATCTGCACTACACAATTTCTTCCTTGGGCTTTTGCCTGGTAGAGTCCCTGATCAGCAGCAGCAATTAAGGTTGCAGGAGATAATTGGCTATGAGGAGTGATGGTTGCCACACCAAGACTTAGGGTGATGAATTCACTGACATGAGAATGCGGATGAGGTATTTGTAATGCATTAAGATTGGTCTGAATATCTCTTGCAACTGCGATCGCCCCTTCCATATCAGTATTCGGCAAAATGACTGCAAACTCTTCTCCACCATAACGAGCAACTAAATCAGCCGGGTGTTTAACTGTCCGAGAGATTGCCTTGGCAACCTGTCTGAGTGCATCATCTCCTGCCAGATGTCCATGCGTATCGTTATAAAGCTTAAAGTAATCGACATCACACAAAATCAAAGATAGCGAGCCTTGCTCTCGTGCCAACCGTTGCCACTGGGCGTTGAACCTGTCATCAAAGCAGCGTCGATTTGCCACTTGGGTTAGACCATCCGAAGAGGCAAGCCGTTGTAATTCCTGGTTTGCTTGTTGTAATTGGTGGTAAAGTTCTGATTGTTGTATAGCGATCGCAGCTTGTCCCGCTAACTGGTTAAATAAGTTAATCTCCGATTGCTGCCATTGTCTAGGGTTATGGCATTGGTGTGCGATCAATAGTCCCCACAAACGCTCTTGCTGCAAAATGGGTACGACAAGGTTTGCCCGGATTTGCAAACTGCGAAGGAGGTCAAGATGACACGGCGATAGTTCTGCCGTTTGAGTGTCTTTAATCGCTTTAGTATTGCCTTGTTGGTAGTAAGCTGCACGCGTAGATTTAAAGCACGTATCCATGACGTGAAATCCCAGAATGGATATGCACCCTTCTGCTAAGGATTCTACAGCAACTAACCCACTCCAGTCTGGCTTAAACTGGTAGATTACCACTCGGTCTACCTTAAACAGTTGTCGCACTTCATCTACCGTGGTTTGCAAAATCTCGTCTAACTTCAACGATTGTCGAATGCGCTGCGTCACAGCCGCGACAATTCGCTCGGACTCGCTTTGGTGTTGAACCTGCTGCTCAACCAGCTGAGAATTTGCCGATGCTACAGTTAATGCGATCGGATCAAACTGAGGGGTTGTGGTGACAGGCACTGCACTGGGTTTAGCAATCAAATAGCCTTGAGCAAAAGTTGCACCTCGTTCTCGCAGCCAATTCAGTTCCTCAATGCACTCAATTCCTTCAGCAACAGTCTGGATATTTAACTTTTGAGTAATCTCTAGAAGCTTCTCGGTAATCGAAGCTTTGTAAAGGTCTTGATGCACATCTCGAATTAACTCTATGTCCAGCTTGATAAAGTCTGGACGTAACTGATGTAGCAAGTTTAGGCTGGAATAGCCAGACCCCAGGTCATCAAGGGCGACTAGAAACCCAGCATCCCGGTAGTATTGCAGCACCGTCTTGAGATGGTCTAAATCTTGAGGACTGTGTGACTCCACGACTTCAAAAACAACCCGATCATGGGAAATGCCCGCAGCATCAATTGCCTCTACCGTACTACGTAGGCAAAAAGCTGGGTCATAAAGTGACGTTAGTGCAAAATTGATGAAGATGTGCCCACTTACTTGATGGCGACTGGCTTGAGTAATTGCGCTGAGGCGAGCAACTTCGTCGAGTTGTGGTAGAAGTCCGGCTTCGCTTGCTAACTCCAGAATTGGTTTCGGTAGCAATATATTGCCTTGTTTATCTATTCCCCGCAAGAGCGATTCATATCCAAAAATCTGCGATGTATCTTTAATTGAGACAATTGGTTGGAAGTAACTGGTGAATCGTTCTGTTGCCAGCATTTCAACCAGCCAGTCGGATTGGTTTAACTTAATGAAGCGTTGTAATGAGGCTATGTCACTAAAATCCTGGATTTCAGGTTGCATAGCGCCTCGAATGAAAAGGAC
Source organism: Nostoc sp. (assembly GCF_036917655.1). Taxonomy (GTDB): domain Bacteria; phylum Cyanobacteriota; class Cyanobacteriia; order Cyanobacteriales; family Nostocaceae; genus Nostoc. Next base: position 378,614 of record NZ_JBALCY010000009.1, on the reverse strand, counting down.
TTGCGTCTCTTTTAATTCTCTCGGTGCAAGTAGTTGGGCCAGGTTACGGGCAATTTCTAGGGACTCTCCGGGTCTACAGTTCAAACTCAAACCTGGTCGCTCGTGCATCAGTTCATACTCAAGAGCAAACTGCTGTAGGTAGGTGGTGACTTTTTTCAGAGTATGTGGAACGGGAAACCAGAGAAAGAGCCTGCCTGCTTCCTTAGTCCGGCAGCGTGCAACATTGCGACAAGCACAGGTTTTGGAGATAGGACATATTTGGCTCATAGCTAACTAATTTGCTTAATCCGATTTACTTTATTATTCCCATTATTTTTCCTAGAAAAGATAAACTAAACTTCAAATATATGAAGATTTGATGAGTTCGGTAAACTGAAAATTTAGCTGATCAAGTGACTCAGAAACATATTCCAAATTTTATAGTAAGTGCTCAACTAATTGCCGATATATTTTGTGCAATTAAGAAAAATAACGAGGAACTAAATCAATAATTTAGATTACAAAACAAAGGCAAAAGTTAGCAATAATTGTTAGCTGGATTTATTAAGAGTAATTAATATATATTATTTTCCCATTAATCTAGCCTCAATAAATAACAAAAGCTCTCAAACAAATCAATGAGATATCTCCTATTTTAGAGGAAGTAAGTCGGCACTGATATTTCAAGCTATGTTAATAAATTTAAATGTAGGGGAGCCAGTGCGTTGCGGAGCTTAAAATGACGAATATAGCAATCCGCTTTGATTTGTAAACTTACTTGCATAGGATAGGCAGGCAATAGGCAACAGCTAACAAGGATATTCGAGTTGTACTGAGTTTTTTGAAAAATTAAATAGGAGTTTTATATCCCTCTTCTCAGAAGCATTTCTGTTTCTGAGAAGAGGGATATATAACTGAATAACAAAGCCGTGGATTCTTCCGCAACAGAAGTAGATTTTACCCCCCCATATTCGTCGAAGGATTGAAAGTGACCCTGATTATGGACTGTATTAATACTCACTAAGTTTAACGAATTATAACAATACTATTTTTAGTAACTTGGGCAACTTGGGATAAGCGATACACTAAGGAAAATTCCTTGAGGAAGCGTTGATGGCACGGTCAAACGGGGTTAAAAATGAAACATCTGCACAGGAATTGCCGACAATTTCAGATGAAAATACAGTGACAATTGAAGATTTGCCCGAACCAGTGGAGGATGTGCAGGATATTGACGACATCTTGAACTCCCTCAAAAGCTTACTGAGTAACCTAGAAAAGCTCCAAAAAGTCCGGCAGGAAGTGGGCGACATCAAACCGTTGATCGGGCGGATGCTTGATGGGGAACTGGTTGCTGGTGAAGAACTTGAGCAACTCAAGGCAGGTGTGAGCAGTCTTTCTCGCCTTGTTCGTGCTTATAATGACCATCAAGCAGCGTTGGCTAAAGCACAACCTGCGAGACATTTGCTAGACCAAGTCCTCAAAGAGCGTAAAGCTAATTGAAACAAGAAGCGATCGCCTCTTTTTAGGAAATGCGATCGCACCCCTAATTACCCAAATGCGTAGACGCCAGCAATTCTCATTCTGAGAATGGTTATCAGTATGTGAAACTCAAGACTAACTGATGAAAGGTATTTGCCCGGAAATAAAATCATCGGGTCATCACTTCTCAAGTCAGCACCAGAATACTTTCTTGTTCTGTGTCTCCAAACTAATTAATTGTGACGTAACAGTTTCGCAATATTTGTACAATTATAGTGGTAGTTAATGAGTCAGTGGAGATTCTTGCCTTACGTCAATAATAGCGAGAGAACAGGTCTATATTTTATGGTGATTATCCATTCGCCTTCAGATTTCATAGACAGCAATGCATCCCCCAACTATTACTATGAAGGGCGTTGTCTTCAAAGTGGCGAGCGCCTGAAATTACCCCGCACTTCAATGTCCGAAGCGATCGCTCACGAACTTATGCAACATCTTGCCAACAATGACTGTTATTCTCGTGAAGGCAAGATGTATGGAATACTAGTGGTTGAACTTCCTAATGGCGAACAAAGGGTACTTAAAGCCTTTTCCGGTCTTTTGAATGGTTGCAGTGTTGTTGAGGGCTGGGTGCCGCCAATTCTAGGACGAGAGGAAGTTGCTTTACAGGAAGCCCGCACTTTGGCACAGTTGGATGCGATTAAGCAAGAACTCCTTACTTTGAAGCAACTAACCGAACGCCAGCAGTATGAAACCCTGTCTGATGAGTTTGAGCAACAGTTGCAAGCAATGAGCGATCGCCATCGCCATTGCAAACATCAACGACAGGAAAAACGTCAGCAAATCTGCAATCCACTCACTCCAGAAGCACTCACTATTGCCCTTGAACAACTCGACGAAGAGAGTCGACAGCAGGGAATTGAGCGACGACAACTTAAACGCCAGCAAAATGCGGTATTACAGCCCCTTCAACAGTTAATTGCAGCGACGGATGCGCGAATTAACGAACTGAAACAACAGCGTAAAGCGCTATCCCGTCAATTACAAGCTCAGATGCACGCTAGCTACAGCCTGACTAATTTTTCTGGGCGATCGCGATCATTGCAAGAATTGATGCCAGGAGGTTCGCCCACTGGCACAGGAGACTGTTGTGCCCCAAAGCTGCTCCATTATGCGGCAACACATAATCTAAAACCACTGGCAATGGCAGAATTTTGGTGGGGTGCGTCTTCCGTAAATCAGGATAAAATCCAGGGAGAATTTTATGGCGCATGTGCCGAACGATGTCAGCCATTGATGGGGTTTTTGCTCTCAGGGTTAAGACCTATTTTAATCCCTAATAGGGATTTTCACACAACGACCCCACTCTTGGTAAATACATTAACACATTTGCGTAGCTCCAATGTGTTTGACTCCAATGAAAAACGTTGTAATTTCCCAGCCTTCTCTATTAAGGGAGAGATCCCCATTATTTATGAAGATGAATGGCTGATTGCTGTAAACAAACCTGCTGGGTTACTTTCGGTGCCTGGTCGTTATCGCGATCGCCAAGATAGTGTTTTGAGTCGCTTACGTCATCTGTTACCAGATGGCATGGGGCTTGTATCTGTGCATCGCCTAGATCAGGAAACTTCTGGGGTTTTGTTATTAGCACGCGATCGTCAAACCCATCGGCAACTCAGCCAGCAGTTTCAGCAACGCCAGGTTCACAAGGTTTATGAAGCCATCCTTTCCGGTGCTGTGACAGTTGAGCAAGGTACAATTGAACTGCCACTGTGGGGAGATCCGGAAAATCGCCCTGAGCAAAAAGTTGATTGGCAGCACGGTAAACCCAGCTTGACACATTTCCAGGTAATGGCGAGGGAAGGAGACTACACCCGCGTAGAATTTACGCCGCTAACAGGACGGACTCATCAGTTGAGAGTTCATGCAGCTGATACGCGAGGACTTGGGGTAACTATTTTAGGCGATCGCCTTTATGGATGCTGTGCAGTTACCAATCGGTTACATCTGCACGCTAGAGAACTTCGCTTCGAGCATCCGCAGTTAGAAAAAACCCTGCATTTGCAAGCAATTACCCCGTTTTGATGCTCAATTTAAATTATACTAAAAGGCGTTAGGGGTATTGATTGGGGTTTTCAATCATTAGCCCTTCACTTGCAGCTGCTGCGTTCAACTCATTATCGGCAGATGCAAAGTTCATAGGGGGTAAACCGTTAGTTATGCAGAGGGCATTTATAGTACAAGCGGCTGCTAGCTGAACTGCGTCGTAACCTCGTAATCCCCGTATTTCAGCTAATGCCATTGCAGAGTTGATGATATGAACCGTAATTTCTACAACCTGATACTCAGATAATAAATCGTTCTTGAACTGATTACACACAGATGTTGCATCTGAAATACTAATACTGCCACCACGCGCCCGTCTTGTAATCGCAGCAATAATTTCAACACCTGTAATTGCAGCGATTAATACTTCATTTGTATTTGTTAGGAACTAGGCGATGTCTCCGAACAAAGCTATTTTTTAAGCAAAAATACTCACTCTAGTTTTGTTACATTTCTCTTGTTCCCATGCTGAATATGGGAATGGCTGATTTGAGGCTCCGTCTCCAGTCAGACATTGAGTCAGCAGCCCACATAAATGTATTCCCAGGCGGAAGCCTGGGAACGAGGAAATCCCAAAGAGCCAAAGCGTAGCTTTGTCTCCCCTAAGAGCAAGCCTATTGCTTTTTAAATTTGGATGTGATAATTTCTGCTTGTAGTCTATTTAACGGTTATCCGACCAATTTACCGTATTTAGCCTAACTAATATCGCAGCTAAGAGACTTCCCAATAAAAAATATCCAACTAATTATTGTGAAACCACCGCACAAGATTGGATGATTTATTCCTTGAAAATCCCTAAATGAGCAGTAAAGACGAGAGTGCTGGAGTTGACCTTTAGACTCTCATTCTTATCTTTTCTTTAATCAAAGGAGTAATAAAAAAGTTGTTGAATCAGTTCAAAAAGTTCTTATTTTTATTGCCACAATGCTCAGTCAAGTCCTTTAGTGCCTTTTTGGTTGCTAGTTCCTGGCTAGGTTTGGTGATTTCTGGCTGCGCTCCCAGTAACTCTGCAAATACTAACACTGCCCAAAATGTCAGTAACCAGACTCAAGAGAAAACTAGTTTGATTCGCCTGGGATACCAAAAGGGAGGTGTGGTACCAATTGCACGTCAACGAGGAGAGTTAGAAAAGAGGCTTGCGGCTCAAAATATCAAAACTGAGTGGGCTGGCCCCTTTGACCGATGTGCTACCTTACTCCAAGCAATTAGCGCTAATCAAGCCGATATCGGTGGGTGCGGAGACATTCCTGGATTGTCAGCGATCGCCGCCGGACAGGATCTATGCATTGGGGCTGTCCAGCGTCCCAGACCTGAATCATTGAGCAGTGCGATCGTAGTCCGCGGTGATTCTCCTATCCGTAAGCCTGCTGACCTTGTAGGTAAAAAAGTCGCTGTCAATCAGGCTGGTGCAGGCGAGTATCTGTTATTAAAAGTATTGGAAAAAGAGAACATTCCTAAAGAAAAAGTTCAGCGTGTCTTCTTAGCTCCAACTGATGCCGCACCCGCTCTCTACCAAGGAACTGTGGACGCTTGGGCAGTTTGGGAACCATATATCTCAGTTGCTGAATTAGAGCATGGTGCTAGGAGAATCACCACAACCCATCCAGCGCCTACCTACAGTGTAATGCTTGTGCGTAATCAGGCTGCGGCTAAATCTCCAGAAGCCGTAAAAGCAGCTTTCAGGGGTTTAAGCGAGGAATACGATTGGTTGAATGCAAATACGGCAAAATCAGCCGAATTTCTGGTCAAGGACATCAAAATCTCTCCAGCCGTAGCCAAGCGGGTAACTGAGAATCAAGGGCCACAGCTACTTGTCACACCGAATGCTAATGATGTTGTCAAAATTCAGAAGACGGCTGACTGGATGCTGGAGCAAAAGATTTTACCGAAAAGAGTAGATGTTGCTGCGACTATCTGCCCCACGGCTAAGTAGGAGCAGGGGACAAGGGGAATAACTAATGCCCAATGCCCAATGCCCAATGCCCAATGCCCAATGCCCAATGTCCCAATGTCCCAATGCCCAATGCCCAATGCCCAATGCCCAAAGTTTGTAATTTTTAAGGAGATGCACTATGCCGATTGAATTTATTGGGATGATTGGAACGCGACAAATATCTGAGTTAGATGGGCCGACAGTTTCGCTCACCGGTGGTTCCATAGACGCCGCCTATGTCCGCAAGTTTGCTAAGGCACATGAGGATGGTGGCTTTGATCGGGTGCTGGTAGGCTATGGTTCAACTGGCCCCGATGGCTTAACTGTGGCGTCGTTCGCGGCGGCGGCAACAGAACGGTTGAAGTTTTTAATCGCCCACCGCCCTGGTTTCGTCGCTCCTACACTCTTCGCACGCAAGACAGCAACTTTGGATCATTTTACTAATGGTCGCATTGCCGTACACATTATTACAGGTGGCAGCGATGCCGAACAGCAACGCGATGGTGATTGGCTTGACCATGATACTCGCTATCGCCGTACAGATGAGTACCTCGATATCGTGCGCCGGGTGTGGACGAGTGATACTCCCTTCGACTATGAGGGCGAATTCTACCGGGTGAAAGATGCTTACTCAGATGTGAAGCCTTTACAACAGCCGCACATACCCCTCTACTTTGGGGGTGCTTCTGGTGCAGCAGTACCTGTGGGTGCAAAGCATAGTGATGTCTATGCTATGTGGGGAGAACCCATTGCGGCGGTTAAGGAACGGATACGCGAAGTAAAAGCTGTAACACCACCAGGGCGATCGCCACGCTTTAGTGTATCGCTGCGACCAATTCTAGGTGATACTGAGGAGAAGGCTTGGGAACAAGCACACTCAATTCTATCGCGGGTTAAGGAAATTCGGGCTGCAAAAACAGAAAATCAGCTACCGATAACTCCTTACTTTAATTCAGCCCGTCCGCAAGCAGTCGGTTCCAATCGTTTGCTAAAGTTTGCCCAAGAAAGCGAAATTTTCGATAAGCGCTTGTGGACGCCAATTGCCGCCGCTACTGGTGCTTATGGTAATACTACCGCCCTGGTTGGTACACCGGAGCAAGTAGCAGAGTCCCTTGTGGATTACTATGATGCAGGGGTAAGTACTCTATTGATTCGGGGATTTGATCCATTAGGAGATGCGATCGCTTACGGTCGTGATGTGATTCCGCTAGTCCGGGCAGAAGTGCAACGCCGGGAGCGACAAGCAGGGATCGTTGTTTAGGGACTGACAAATAAAAAATCTTGTGGGGTGGGGCGAAAAGTCCGCCCGTAGCCAAAGACGCTCATGTTGACCACTCCACTAGATTGAAGAATTTATTTGTTGGAATCCCTAAGATCAAGATTGGAGATTGATTTTTTGATAGTCCCTTAACAACTTTATTCGTAAGGAATATCATGCATGACCAAAGTATTGATTCTCGATGCCAACCAACAACCGTTATATCCAGTCCGTATCAGCCGTGCTAGGCTGCTATTGTCACAAGGGAAAGCTACCGTATTCCAGCGATATCCCTTTACTATCATTCTGAAGGAGTCCCTTTCTCGTCTAAAACTTGAGCAACTTGGCTTCAAGATTCATCCTGCTGTTAAAACTACTAAGCTGTCGCGCGTATAACTTGCACTTTTTATGGTCTGGAACCCTTGTTGCAACGAGAACACTCTCGAAAATTAAAGACGCGACAGCTTAGTACTATTGTCAGCAAAGATCAAAAAATTGCTGCTAATCTTAGTCGCCTGCCAAACCGAGGAATATAGATGACGAACCACACCATCTTGGAACCATTGCCAGAAGACCAATGGTTTACCCTGAGCCAAGAACTAGGATCCTTTGTAGCAACAGTGCGTGAAATTAGGGCTAGTACTGTTGACGATCGCACACAAACTCTGGCTAGATTAGAACCCTATTTTCAAGAACTGCTGGCCCAACAGGAATGGCTCCCGGAAAAATTTGCCCAAATCAATCCCGAAAGCAAGATGGGCGGCGGTATTGGTCAGTGGCTGCTTTATCGCGCCAAAGACCGTTCCCTCTCAGTCTTCAGTTTGGTGATTCCCCCAGGTTCAACCACTCCCGTCCACGACCATTTAGCGTGGGGATTGATTGGTTTATACAAAGGCAATCAAGAAGAAACAGTCTATCGCCGTGTAGATAACGGCGATGCCCAAGGACACGCACAATTACAAGTAACTGAAGTGCGAGCGCTTCAACCAGGAGATATCTACCGCCTCCTACCTCCAGATGGTGATATCCACGCCGTCAAAACCACATCCCAGAGCGCATCTGTATCTATCCATCTTCTGGGTAATGATACTGGCTGCGTCTTGCGTCACCAGTTCATCCCAGAATCTCAGAGCGTCAAATCGTTTCGCTCTGGATATTCCAACGCTCCCTGCAAAGAGGAAGAGGAAAAAGAACATGCCCAGGTACGATAGACCACAACCCCCCGTATTCGAGCGAGTTGAAGACGAACGCCTGCACCGTAAGCAACGCCTAGCCGCTGCCTTTCGCCTGTTTGGTAAATTTGGGTTCAGCGAGGGAATTGCAGGCCATATTACGGCTCGTGATCCAGAATTTACAGACCATTTTTGGGTCAATCCATTAGGAACATACTTTGGTCACATCCGAGTTTCTGACCTGCTTTTGGTTAACAGAGAAGGTGAAGTGGTTAAAGGCGAAGCTGAAGTAAATCGAGCTGCTTTTGCCATCCATTCTCAGATTCATGAAGCTCGACCTGATGTCATAGCGGCGGCTCACGCCCATTCACTTTATGGTAAAGCCTGGTCTAGTTTAGGTCGTCTCCTTGACCCCTTGACTCAAGATTCTTGTGCTTTTTACGAAGATCATGCGCTGTTTGACGATTTCACAGGTGTGGTTTTAGAAACTTCTGAAGGTCAACGACTGGCGCAAGCCTTGGGGCCAAAGAAAGCCATAATCCTGCGTAACCACAGCATTTTAACTGTGGGACATACGGTAGATGAAGCTGCCTTTTGGTACATTAGTTTAGAGCGATCGTGCCAAGCCCAACTATTGGCAGAAGCCGCCGGTAGACCCACTACTATCAAACATGAAACAGCCCGTTTAACACAAACTCAAGTGGGGTCACATACAAGTGGGTGGTTCAGTTTCCAGCCACTTTACGACAGGATTGTGCGCGAAGAACCCGATTTCCTGAATTAGTGTTGTGTTTTTTGGCTCTGGTCTAATAGGCGGGGAAGTTTCCATTTACCCTACTTCCCGCTATTTTTTATGAGAAATTTCCCTGAATTTATTTATATACTCCGGTAAACCTATAAGTTTATAGTATTAATATAGCCCAGAGAAATTATTTTGATGATTAACCTAATCTTTCGCCGTTTCATTGCCAAGTGGATATCGTTGAGAAAATTCAGGAATATCCGCTTTAACAACCAACATAAATTATTCTTCTCTTCTTCTGTTTTGCCAATAGCGGGGGCTTTTGTTACAGGGCTGTGTTTAAGCGTGCTATTTGCCGCCTGCTCATCGACATCGACTGTTAATTCCCCTAATCCCAGTGCCACATCTGTTAGCAATTCTACTTCCAGTAAAGCAACAGTAGTAAGATTTGGCTATCAAAAATCGACCATTTTGCTGAGAGCTAAGGGTGTTTTAGAAAAGCGTTTGTCACCAGAGGGCATAACTGTACAGTGGACTGAATTTCAAGCGGGGCCACAACTACTAGAAGCCATGAATGTAGGTAGTATTGACATCGGCCCTGTAGGAGAATCACCGCCAATATTTGCTCAAGCAGCGGGAGCATCACTAACTTATGTTGTTGGTATTGCGGCTACTCCAGCTAGTTCAGCAATTCTTGTTCCTCAAAATTCACAAATTCAAAAACTTACTGACCTCAAAGGTAAAAAAGTTGCCTTTCAAAAAGGCTCTAGCGCTCACTTATTGTTAGTCCAAGCTTTAGAAAAAGCGGGATTGAAATATACTGACATTGAACCTAAATATTTGGCACCAGCTGATGCCCGCGCTGCATTTGTCAAGGGTAGTGTAGATGCCTGGGTAATTTGGGACCCCTTCTATGCAGCAGCTCAAGAAGCAACTAAAGCCAGAGTCCTGATTGATGGCACAGGAATTAATAAACAGGGTGGATATTATTTGATGACCCGCAAATTTGTTACTGAAAACCCTCAAACTGTGAAGGTAATACTGGAGGAAATTCAAAATCTAGAAGAATGGTCTAAACAGAATCGAGAAGAAGTAGCGAAAACTCTAGCACCTGTGTTAGGAATTGATGTAGAAACGATGAAAAAAGCAACTAACAGACGGACTTTTGGACTTGTGCCAATTGATGACAATCTAATAAATATACAACAAGGTGTTGCGGATACATATTATAAATTGAAGTTAATTCCCAAAGAGGTAAATGTGAAGGATGCAGTATTGACAAAAGAGCAATACGCTGCATTCTCACCAAAAACTTAAGCTAGTACAATGAATCGGCTATAGGGGCACACAGATGTATACCCCTACAAATGCCTCGTTCCTAGTCTCCGACTAGGAATGCCCTCTGTGAGGCTCCGCCTCCTATTCAAAAGCGGCAGCAGCGCAATGAAGAACATTTCCAGGTATAACCTGGAAACAAGATTTTAAACCTGAAGTTGACACTAATGACATCTGTAAGCCCCTAAAGTTTTTTATTCAACTGACAATTTTGGAATTGATTATGACTAATCCTACAGAACTACTGCGATCGCGCTACGGTGAAATTCCCTTCAATCCCGAAATTGAATGGAATGATTCTCTGACAGCACTACTATCTCACCGTTCAATCCGGTCTTATTTATCCGATCCTCTACCGCCGGGAACTCTAGAGTTACTAATTGCAGCCGCCCAATCTGCATCTACTTCTTCTAATTTGCAAACCTGGAGTGTGGTAGCAGTCGAAGATCAACAGCGCAAAGAGGAGTTATCCAAGCTAGCGGGAAACCAAGCACATATTAAGCAAGTGCCTTTATTCTTAGTTTGGTTAGCAGACTTGGCGCGTCTAAGTTACGTTGCTGACAGTCGCGGCATATCTCATGATGCGCTGGAATACTTGGAAATGTTTGTGATGGCAACAATTGATGCAACGTTGGCGGCGCAAAACGCAGCAGTCGCAGCTGAGTCACTCGGTTTAGGAACAGTATATATCGGCGGAATCAGAAACCGCCCGCAAGAGGTAGCAGAGATATTGAATTTGCCCTCCTCTGTGTATGCTGTGTTTGGGCTGTGTGTAGGCTATCCGAATCCTGAGGTAGAAGCAGCGATTAAGCCAAGGTTGCCACAATCAGCGATACTGCACCGCGAAACTTATAAATTGGCAGATCAAGAAGAAGCGATCGCTCACTACAACGACATCATCAAAGAATTCTATACTGAACAAAAGATGAATGTCCCTGGCGATTGGTCAGAACACTCAGCCCAAAGGATCGCAACTGTTGAGTCATTGAGAGGACGCGATCGCTTGCGGGAAGCTCTCAATAACCTCGGCTTCAAATTACTGTAAACAACAAGAATCAAGATTATGGATTTGCAACTCCGTGGCAAAATCGCCTTAGTGACAGCTGCTAATGAAGAGTGCTGAGTTAAAAGACCGCCCACAAGAGGCGGGGCTTTTACCATAGCGCAAACGTACTGATTACTCTTCTTACTCAGCACTCAGCACTCAGCACTCAGTACTGAGTATGGTAAAGGTTTGGGCAAAGCTACAGCAAGGCAATTTGCCCGTGAGGGTGCAAAAGTTGCTCAGCTAATCCGCCTTTAAGTTGCATAATCCTTAGCCTCAGAAAGACGCTCTTACGCGGGGAAGGGGAGACGCGGGGATGCAATTTGAATGATTATTAGCTTATCTGCGCCCGCAGTGATCCCAGAATTGAAGGGCGATCGCAGTTTTGCAACTTTGACTCTTTGAATTTTATAGCTACTTTCTGCCTCTAATTTGCATTTCTTGCTGGTGCATAGGCATAGTGTATATTTGCTCAAAAATTACTGTCGCTTGGACTGGTGTAGTGTCTTGACGCTTAACACCACCATCTTTGCCCACCAAAATGACCCGAAAATTTTCTTTATCAACCCCAAATAACTTTAACTTTTTCAACCATAGGAGAGAGCAGAGCGATCGCTCCTATTCAACCGAGGAAAATTCAAGCGATCGCTCCCTCACAGACAATTATTACAAAAGAGCTTAGTTATGAGATGACCAAGCTCTTAGTTAGTACAGCATTTCATTAATTCGTAGCGAATTAAATTTGGCAATGTCAATGCATCCCTCTGCATTTAAAAATGTTAATAATTGCGCTGACTTACCCCCGACAATTTCAATCACGCCTGAGTTCCCTTACTTTTTCTTGATTCGGAGAATCTCGATAAGCCAATAATTTCCGGTAGTATTTCCAGAAATTATCGAGGAGTCGGTAGATTTTGTGCAATCGCATCCCGAAATAGCCTATTTCCATTCTTGGTTTTAGCACTTATACAAAATCGCGTTGCTCCCGCGAGCATCTGGGTTTCCCCAAGTAGAGCAAGTGGCGTGGGAACCCTGTGTTGTAGGCGTCTTTGATCGGAAAGGTTTTCAGAAATATTTTGGTTTCAAAGGAGAAGCAGGAGCTGATAATATGAGGATATTTCTCACATTACTAACGTAACGGCCTCCAGCTTTGTCACCTGGAACTACTAAACGAGCAAATCCTTCATCTATTAAAGACACGACTGTACCATCACTACCTTTTTTTTCATATGCAACTAGCACTGTTTTCCCTTCAAAGTTAGGTTGAATTTCACCAATAGTTATAACTGCACCATAGCAATCTGTGGCTTCAACTAGAACATATTGCCTCAGAAAAGAGTTTTTAGAATTCAAACCAGAATTCCCAGGTTTGAGACCACCTCCGGCTTTCGGATTATTAATCAATTCCCATAGGGGGACTCCATAGTATGTTTCTGTTCGTGGACCTGAGCTGGTTTGAAAGCTCACAGTGATTTCAGTAACTAATGCTGGATTTTGTTTTTTTAAAGCATCTCGCAAATTTCTGAAGTTTTGCAAGTTATAGGTGGTTGGATTATTGAGTTCTCCACCCAAGCGAAAACTTGGCGAAAAACCTCCAGGACACTTATTTTTATCCCAGAGAGATGATATTTTTTCTTCTCGATCCGAGGGAAGACCACTCTTTGAGTCAGCTAAAGTAGGCTGCCATAAAACCAGTATCGATAGTATTAAAGACGCAATGGGTATCTGGCGGGTAAAACGCATAAAACATTTCTCCGTTTACTATTGAATATTGAAAAAATTAGATGGTTTTGCTCAAAGCTGTTTGCTTACCACAAATTAGTATCGTTATTGCCAAAACTGAGCAAGTTGACAAGAGATTTTGTTAGAAAAAATAAAACCGATTCTCTCGTTCAACTTTCAACTCCTTACCAGACGATACAAAATAGCTAGTTTTCAATAGGAGTTATTAAAAACTAATAAATCACTCGCCAAAATTAGCCGCAAACCTCTTGTTATATTAGATTTGCGTTTCTCAAAATGGATGAGTTTATCTGTGTAATGTACTGAAAATAATACCAACTTATTAAGTAAAATACCATATTATTTGGTAATTAAACACTAACAAAATTAATTTTTATTTCTTTTTAAAATAGTTAAGCTTAATATTGTAAACAAATTTGCTGTCTTATTTGCTTTATAAATAGCTAATTATCAAGCTAATAAACTGTTGTGGGTGAGACTCACGTGTAAATTGGAAAACTGTCCAAGTTGTGGAGAAGGATTGTAGTTGTGCCAATAGGCGAATGTTCTACCCTCCGTGAACGGTTACTCAATTACTTAGTTAGCAGCGATCGCACCACAACAAATGTTAGCTTTGTAAGTTGTGGCATCTATACCGATTTAACTGGTATAAATGCCATAATTATATCAATTGTCGCAGTAGGTGTCACCCAGAGGGCTGTCGCTAGATATCACTCTTGGCGGCACAAAGATTTGGAGCGATCGCCTATTTTTTTTAGGATACAACGAGTTTGAAAACATGCCCTAGTCGTTCAACATTACATAGGCTTCTGTCGTTTGATTTGAACATTTGTGGAGGGTTTAGTAATATTTGCTTTTTGAGTTCGATAATCCTGTACTGTCATAAGTCGCCAACTGGAATCGTGTGAAAGTTCCAAAACCTATTGATGATAATCAAACAGACTCTCTCGATGTCCAACACTAATAAAAGTTGTTTTCGTTGATTGTAACTGTTGATATAAATCTCCTTCATTTTTCAAATCTAAAGCACTGGTTGCTTCATCTAATATAGTGAAACTAGAATGGGTAACTAACAGTCGTGCAAATGCTAGGCGTTGTTGTTCTCCCAGCGATAGTATATTCTCCCAAGGAACTTCTGTATCAAAGCCATTGACTCGAGTCAGCAAGTTTTGCCGGTTGACTTGTTGCAAAACTTCTTTGAGATCCTGGTTGGTCATCTGGCGATTTGTATTAGGATAAAGCAATTGTTCACGCAAAGTTCCCAAAATTATGTAAGGACGTTGGGGCAAAAATAAGACTTCTTCTAGGGGAGGTCGCACCAGACACCCAGTGCCCGCATTCCACAAACCAGCGATCGCTATTTGCAGTACCAATTATCCGTATTTATGTATGGCTGGCGAAACATTTAAAGCGAATTTTATACCGCGTAAAAATCTTGCAGCTTTCTTAAATGCTTGGTTAGCAGCACCCGATACCGTACTGTTGCAAAGACACTTCATAAACGCTCATATTCTCGAAGCTGTAGATAAGTATAATCCCCAAAAAGATGTTGTATTTTTGTTGGAGTACGGTCATAACGCTGGGTTTTTCTATTTAACTAATTTACCAATTACACCACCGCAATGTTACAAAACTGTATGCAGAGAATGGGCAGAATTCCAACCGATATTCACCCCCTCAGTCGGAGAAAAAATATGTCAAGATTAATTCAACATAAAATTCCTCTAGCTGGAGTGAAACCTTTTGCAGGCAATTATCCTGTAGAATTTTCACAAGAGTTAGACAATCCGAAAGAACCAATAAATATTAGTCATTTTTTGGTCTTTAGTTTCCGCTTTTTAATCGGTTCAATTGCAGGTGCTTTCTTGATTGCTGTCTCCATGTATAAATCACTGCTGGCAAAAATAAGACTGCAATCTTAATCTCTGAGTATTTGTATAAATATATAATTAGGTGATGTAATATATGGAAAAATTACGTACTCATGTTTTGCTTTTATTTCATATTTTTTATTCCCCAACTTGCAGAAAATTATGTTATCTATATATCTTGACATGGGAAATCTTAGTGAATATTATGTCAATCAATCCGGATTTGATTTACTTATCCGGAAAATCTCTGTAAGTAAATCCACCCCTATTCTCACACCACTACATGAAACTACGCTGGCTCTTACTTAGCTTCACAAGTATTCTTCTACTGTCGTCGCCAGTAAAGGCGAATCCTAATATAAATCAAGTTGACAGCGCAGATGGCGGCAGTGGAAATCAATCAGATTTACAACTACCAGAACTGAAATTCATTCCCCCAACTCCCTCAAACGATTTTGTCAATTTAACGGATACTCCTAAATACACTGGTATAGTTCCTCTAGGACGAGAAATATCGGAACTACAAACTCCAATTAAAGCATTAATGGCTCGTTACAGATTCCTCACTCCCGGAATCTTTTTTATGGACTTACAAACAGGGGATTATTTAAATATCAATGGTGGTCAAGCTTTCTCTGCCGCTAGCACAATTAAGTATCCTATTTTGATTGCTTTGTTTCAGGGAATAGATGCAGGGAGAATCAAATTAAGTGAAACATTGGTAATGCAACGTAAACACGTTACTGGTGGTTCTGGAGATATGCAGTATCGCCGGGTGGGAACTAAGATTAGTCTTTTGGAGACTGTAACCAAAATGATGACTATTAGCGATAATACTGCTACAAATATGATTATCGACCGTTTAGGTGGTAAGGCAAATTTAAATCAGCGGTTTCACACTTGGGGATTACAAAGTACTGTGATTCACAATATGTTAGGAGACTTTCAAGGAACTAATAAAACTAGTGCGAAAGACTTAGTACGATTGTCAGCTTTGATTGCAAATAATCAGTTAATTTCTGATACAAGTCGTTCTCAAGTTTTAGGTATCATGAATCATTGCCATAATAGAAGCTTACTCCCGTCTGGTTTGGGTTATGGGGCAAGTATTGCTCACAAAACAGGCACTCTGCGATTTGTACTGGGAGATGCGGGTATCATTGAAACACCATCAGGTAAACGTTACTTAGCAGGAATTTTCGTGCGAAGACCGAATAATGACGAAAGAGCAACAGCTTTTATTCGTCAAGTTTCTCAGATGGTATATGGCTACTTCGAGCAACCAAAAGTTAGCCAGATAATCAAAAGGTGATAAGCCGTGGCGCATCTAAATTGTACTTTTTGGGGACTGAAAGGCTTACTGTGAGCTTTTCAGCTTGAAAAATTAAATGCGTGTCAGCTTAGAACTAAACATCACAGATGAGGAAAGTGACGCTGCGATACCTTCGGTAAGCTATCGCTAACGCCAAATTTGGCTGTGACTGTCTTAAAGCTATAAATGCGCTGCGTCAGACGCGAGGAATCACTATTGGAGTTGAAGGTGAGTATTTTCCACCAACAGAGAAAATCACACCCTGTACAGACAAAAAAGTACAGACCGATTCTCAATAGCACAATACAAATTATATGGGTGCTTTTATAGTAATTTGAGAAAGCTTTGTCTACCTGTTCAAAAAATGGGTGGACAAAGCTTATATTGTCTTTAAGAAAACCTAATTTATCTCTATCTTCACTATATAAAGTTTAATTTACTATCTAAAATTATTGACGTTGGATATTTTATGCGTCTTAGCTGTGGTGCGAGTATACATCCCAAATTGTGTAAGTCATATAGGACTCATATTACCTATTTTTCTACCGCAAACTTAGTTAATAATATTAAGCGATAAAGATAAATGTCCAAAGGCTATGGCTATAAAAACTTTAACTTTTTCAATTTTACTTATAAGTTTAATGTGGTGATTCATAAGTTTCCTTTATAAATCTTTAAAAGAGATCAACTTTTTTAGACTTGGGGAAAATTGTATCACAGGCTACTATTTTTTCGCGATCGCACATGTGTTCGATGCAGATGCTGTAAAAGCTGCTGTCACCCGCCAAGAGCCAGATGTGGTGATTGAACAACTCACTTCCCTGCCTAAAACCTACACTAGCGAGTCGATGAGTGCGGCAGCACCACTGAACCATCGTATTCGTCTAGAAAATTGTTCAGGTTATTTTTACACAAAGCCTTAGAATAATTGCTGATATGAGGATGATTTTGAGCAAGCTAGAACAATTTGGAAGCGAGCTGATCGGTTCCTCAAATCGTTATTCTATAACCTATAAGGAGAAAGAGCCATGAGTCAATCTGATCTATCCACTGCTACCCAAGAAGCGGCTACCGATACCATCATAGAAATTGATGTCAAGGTTCTAGCCGAGAAGGGACCAGACTTGCGAAAAGACCATCCTAGTAGTCACGGCTTGCTTTGGGGAGAGTTCAAAGTTGAGGACAATCTACCTGAATCGTTGCAGGTGGGTATCTTTGCCCAGCCGACAACCTACCCGATTTGGATGAGGCTCTCCAATGCTTCCCCACCAGAGAAGCGCGGTAAGCTCAAGTCAGATATTGAACCCGATGTGCGGGCACTCGCCATCAAACTTCTGAATGTTAAGGGTGAAAAAGTTCTGGATGATGAGCAGCAAACCCAAGACTTTTTGATGATTAATCACCCGGTCTTCTTTGTGCGTGATGCCCAAGGCTTTGCCAAGCTGATGAAAGCGAGCGTCGGTCAGGCAAACGAAGAAGATCTGCGATCGCTTGCCCCCACGTTTGAAGTCCTCAAAGCAATTCAAAGCAAACAAGTTGCTAATCCGCTGTTGATCCCGTACTGGAGTGCGACTCCCTTTCGACTTGGCTCACAGGTCATCAAGTTTTCTGTAAGACCTCACCAACAAGATACTCCGGGTTCAACCCCTACTTCAGAGACTTACTTGCGTGAAGAAGTCGTCAAATACCTGACGGCAGAAGGCAAAGATGCAACCTATGACTTTTTAGTGCAGCTTTATGTTAACGATGAGAAAACGCCCATTGAAGATCCGATGCAAGAGTGGCAAGAGCCGGACTCACCGTTTATCAAACTTGCAACCATCACAATTCCAGCTCAGAAGTTCGACTTTGAGGAGCGGAAGCGGCTGGATGAGGGACTCTCGTTCACGCCCTGGCATACCCTGCCTGAACATGAACCCCTGGGTAGTGTCAATTTAGCTCGTAAGAAGGTTTATCGGGAACTAGCAAAGGCTCGACGGGAGTACGCGCAACACCGCGCCGAAGAGCCGCAAACATACAGTTCCATCTTGGACGATCCTCAATAATCTTTCACTTTAGCGGGTTAAGTGATATCAAATAACTCCCCACCAAGGGGAGTTGGGAGTTAGGGGATACACGATCGCTTCAGTTCTTTGAACAGTAATCTGCAACCGTAAGCAGCTGTTTGAGAGATTACCAATTTCCTGTTTGCACAGTGCGGCGATCGCAATAAAGATGAAACGAGCTAACTATAGACATCATATTCACCTTGAGCGATCGCTTTGTTTTAGAAAAAAACCGACCCGACTCAATTAATCGATTATAAACAATAGAAAAGGAGAATATTATTATGACTGTCGGGTAGGGCGGGGATATGTCTTTCCCGAGTGCTAAATTGCAGATGTTACAAATGGCGATCGCTATCACTGCCAAGAGAGCGCGATTGCCCCCTTCCCGTCAAGCCGCAGCTAATCGCCTAAACGATCCAACTGCCATTGTTGGCAATTGGTGATGGGGTGCTGATGAAAGGAAATCTGGGGATAGAGGAAGTAAGCGTAGTTTACCGCCGTAGGCATCGCTCTTGCGGGGCGTAGTCGGGATTTGACTGAAACTAAACGAGAAATATCATAAGGACTACTGTAGGGAAAAGTAAACCACCGTGCATCCTCCAAGTTGGGGCGGTCATCTCGCAGATATCTTCAATCCGATGCTCGCTAATGAGTTCGAGCCACCGTCGAGCAATTATTTTGTTGTCTTCAATGTCACACATTGCTACTCCTTTTATACTTAAATTAAAAATAGTATTTATTTATCAGTGATTAACTGTGGGTTGATGCAAGTTCAGAAATAAATTTTTGCTCCGTGCATTATTGCTAATTTATTGAAAGACAACTCCTACTGCTTTAGACAACCCCAAATATTATCGCATTATAGACAGCATCCAAGACACTTTCATTACTGGTACACTGTCATGTACTTTAATCGAATGCCCAAGCGTATAGGGTATTTTTGAGAGAAGCGATACAACAACACGGGTTTTGCCAATGCAGACAAACATCGGGTAATGTTAGTATCATCCAAACTAACCAAAATAGCTTCCTTCTTGCTCTCAGCATAAAGTGTAAAGACGTGTATAATATTAATTATTTGGGAATAATAGCTCAGACAATAGCGATAAGATTATTTGCGTTACTCAGGAACTTAAAGATAAAAAGGATTTATCAAAATGGATTCTTTCGGAATTTACACTCTTGCTAATGATGTGGTGTATGACCAACTAGTAGCTTTGCTAAACAGCATTGAGGTGAATGTTAGCGCAGATATTCCTATTTGTATTATTCCCTATGATGATCGACTAGACCTAGTTAGGCAAGAAGTTAATACTCGAAAGAATGTAATCCTGTTTGATAATTGGGACGTAATTCAACGCTGGGAAGAATTTGCTCATCAGGTTTGGGCAGCTCATTCCAGGGAAAAAGAGACAAAAATATCACGCTCTAGTTGGTACAAAAGTCATTTACAAAGAAAGTTTGTTGCGTTTGAGGGTATTTTTGATAAATTTGTATTTTATGACAGTGATAGCTTGGCAATGAAGCCACTCAATAATGTAATTGATAAATTAGAAATATACGATTTTATTTTTGATGATTGGGAACACCTTAAGGATAGACCTGTTGCAGCGTTAAATATTTCAGTTATAAAACAAACTGGACTGTATACAGAAGCAGATATCCGTTCTAAGCTGCATTGTTCTAGCTTTTTTGGATCTAAACGAGGATTATTTACTGTTAAAGAAATTGAAATAATGAAAGAGCGGTTAATTACCCACAGGGAAGTTGAATGGATTAATGGACATGGATGGTGGGATGATGCTTTTTTGTTTAATTATATGACTTTGCGGTGCGATCGCCCACTATTTAACTTTACACTTAGCCCCAATGGCGAAGATAGAACAGGCAACTGTGCCAATGCAGATCCTTTCGTCAATATTAATAATGTTCTTTACAATGAAGATGGCTTAAAACCAATTCACCGCATCCATTATATGAGCTATTCTTCCCGTGATTTTGCCTATTTATGTCAAGGACAAGACGTTAATATCTGTTATGCAAATGAGTTTTTACATTATCGCTTTGTCAAACAGCCAGAACAAAAGCCAAAAGAGCTAAGACCACTTAGCATAATTGCAAAAACTAATAATCTTTTCCATAAAACCATGAATAAACTTCAAAGAACTATCCGCTAAATATAGCTTTATTAGCGATGCATTAAATTAGCAATTGGTATAAATTTTCTATTTTCTCAACTATTAGTATATAATATGCCTAAAATTACTGTTTGCATTCCTACTTTTAATCGTGTTCATCTCCTTCCTTATGCCATTGACAGTGTGCTGAATCAGTCTGAGCAAGACTTTGAGCTAATTGTTTGTGATGACGGTTCTAGCGATCGCACACCTGAGTTAATATCAGAGTACACAGACCACCGGATTAAATATATCCGTCATCCGCAAAATATTGGTAAAAGCAATAATATGCGCTCTGGGTTTGATGCTGCCAGTGGTGAATATTTTATTAAATTTGATGATGATGATCGGCTAACACCCGATTTTCTCGCAAGTACCGCAGCAATTCTTGCTCAAGACTCTAGCATTGATTTTGTTGGTACAGACCATTGGATAATTGATATTGATAATGTGCGGGATGAGGCAAAAACTCAAGAAAATTCTCATCGCTGGGGTAGAAAGAATTTAGCAGCAGGTGTTGTAGATAATTTGTTGGAAGTTGTATTTAGTCACCAAAGCTTTCAAATTGGGGCGACATTATTTCGCCGTAAAACATTGCAAGAGTTAGGATTTATGCAGCCAAATCTGCAAAATTGTGAGGATAATGATTTATTTGTGCGTCTAGCTTTGGCTGGAAAAAAGGGTTATTATTTACCAGAATTATTGATGGAATATCGCAACCATGCAGAGCAGCAAGGTATTAATCGAGCCATTCCTTATTTATTTGATAAAATCCAGTATTTAGAAAGTTATAAGTTTGAGTCGGAAAAAATAGAGACAATCAGGAAAAATCGTCTAACTGAAACGCAATTATTATTAGGTTTGCGTTTAATTGAAAAGGGTGAAACGCAAAAAGGCAGGGAGTTAGTTTTAGCAGGAAAGTCTTTTTCAACTCCTAAAGCTTGGACTGGTTTAGGATTATCGCTGTTACCAGTTGGGTTGCGAGGTAAGGCATTTAATGCACTGCGACAGGTGCGGGGTTAGATATGAAACCTAACCCCCCAGCCCCCCGCAGGTAGCATCGCCTTTTTTCTATCAAGTACTTGGTGGAAATATCTCACGCAGAGGCGCAGAGAAAGCTATGCAGAGTTTTTACACCGCGAATAACTTATTTTAATAACTACTAACTTCTTGACCACTCATCAATAATAGTCAAAATTGTTTTATCACCCAACTTTATTGTTTTATCACCCAAGTTTTTAACAGACTTTACTACATCCCGGTAATCTTCAAACTCTTGCTTCGGTTTCTTGCGTCGAGCATCAAATATGCCTTTTGCAAGTTTTTCCGCCCCAGGAATTCTAGAGCGTTGTAACTTTATAGATAACTCGTCTTTATCCAAAGAGTTCAATAAACTAAGTGGATTACTTTGTTCACCCTTTTGGGGAATAAGGTTTTCAAGTTGCTTGAACTGACTATCTATTCTCTGTCTTTCTTGTATAAATTCTGACTTAAATTCATTGAATTGCTTCTCAAGACGTAATTCTAGATTTGTCAGACGTGGCTCTAACTTTGCTGTTTCAGGCTGTGGGGTTACTGGTTTACCAGAAGAATCAATTCCTTTGAGAGATGCAACTTGCTTTACTACTAAATCCTCTAATTTTGGGGCGATGACAAAGGCATTAACCATTTCACCTAGCCGAGGATTTTTTTCTCTTGCTCTGACAGCAGCATAATATTCAAAATGTCCATCAACTACTGTATAGCTCTCTACTCCTGTCACTTTCACAACTAATGGTCTGATAATTCCTCCAGTTTCTATAATTATGTCTGCGAGGTTTTCCAAATCAGCCTCTGAAAAATTTGATCGAGGTTCATTACAAGAAATACTTTTTACATCTACCAAAGAAAAATTCATCATTTATTTAGCCCTATTCCTATTAACACTTCATCTGCTAAAAGTTCAAATTCCATAGCAGATTTTTGAGCATCTGATTTTACTTCTTCTGCATATTTAACAACAGATTTGGGGTCAGGATATTCTAAATCTCCAACTGTTATAGTCTGATTCATGCATTCGGATAATACGGTTCTATCATAAATTACTGCTTCCATCAAAGGCAGATTGTAACGTTCGGAAATCACGCTCCTTTGCTTAGGAAAAGTATATTGTAAAAATTTAGAATTGGTAGATATTTTTGAAGCGAGGATACCCATTAATATAATGTGTGGTTTTCCGATCATTTCTCTAAATTCATTAACTTCTATAATAAAGTTTCTGACACTTAACAATCCTTGGTTTGCAAATGGCTTTAAATCTGAAGGAATTATCAGGTAATCAGCAGCGACAAGTGCGACTTTAGCATATAAATCTCTGGATGGAGGCGTATCAATAATAACAATGTCATATTCTTGCTCTACTTTTTTTAATTTCGTAACTAATCTAGTCTTACTAGCATCAATTTGATTAAGTTTATACTGTCCTTCTATTAAATTAATATGTGCAGGAATAACATCTAATTCAGGATTGTTAAAATAATGTGACTTTCGGATAACATCGGGTATTAAGTAAAAATCACCTGATTCTAATAAATGATAGATATTAGAATCGCGTAAATCATCATCTTCATCAAATTGAAATTTGATTAATCCTGTAGCAAAAGTAGTATTTGCCTGGGAATCTATATCAATTAAAAGTACCCTTTTACCTTTTTTACTCAATGCTGCTGCAAGGTTAACTGCAACAGTAGTCTTACCAACGCCGCCTTTATTGTGGTAGATTGCAATCGTTTTCATTGAATGTTGCCTCTTTATTTCCAAATTTAAATTATTTTCTTTTTCTATTTGAACTTCAACTTTATCTACCAAGTGTCCTTCTTTCAGGCTATCTCTACCAATTAAACCTTTAATATTCTTTAACTTAGTCTCAACATCTTTCCCAGAGCATTGAAATATTAACTGAATATCAGTCTGCAATTTTTGATAAATTCTAATTTCTTTCCCATTAGTCAGCAATCCATACCTAACATTCAAACTGGTTAAATAATGCCTGAGTCGGGGGACATGATTATTTAAGTTTTGTTTGGGATGCTTTGCCTCCATGACGACACTCAGAGGTGAGTTTGCATCTAAGACAAAAGGAATCACTTGTGCGGCAAATGCTAAAAAATCTAAGCGGATGCTACCAATGGCAACTTCTTGATGCCACGTGTCAGGAGTATAACCTAGCTGCGGTAGCAAATATTGCACTATGAGTTTGCTTTCAACTTCGCTTTCGTTACGGCACAGCTCAGGATTAAAAGGCAATATTTTTATACCTCTAAATAATTATTGGACTTAGGACAAAACCTCATATTTGCTAGATTATGACATATCCTTAATTATTTTGAGTGATATAAATCACTTAGAATAATATAAAAAATCATCATAAAATTACTACTTTTGCTGATAGAATAACCAATTTTGAGAGCTAGCCATAATCAAAATTAACAAGCTATGTATGTATGTATTTCCCCATTAACCCTGTAAATGGCTAGAATCAAAGAGTTTACTCAACCTATTTGCGCTAAAGGTTTTGGCTACTGTATCTTGTCCTCGCTGCCATCAACTCGTTGATAGTCAAGCTATTAGTTGTCCCTATTGCCGGACAACACTCAAAGCTTACGGTCATCCTGGTATTCCATTGCACCGCGCCACTGGGGATGGGTATCTGTGCGACACCTGCACTTATCACGCTGATGATACTTGCAATTTTCCCCAGCGTCCCTACGCCAAAAACTGTACTCTCTACCAAAATATTGAAGAGACAAAGTTAGAGTTTCAACAGCAGCGTTACACTAAGGGTTTTGCAGTAACTGTGAAAACTTGGGTAAAACGCAATCAGGCTTTGCTGTTGCTATTAGCTTTATTATTGGTCTGTTTGTTGTTCGTTATATTAAGGTCTTGAGTGGTGTTTTGTAGGGAGTGGGGAATGGGGAATGGGGAGTTAGGAGTTAGGAGTTAGGAGTTATAAGAATTCTTCCCCAATGCCCAATGCCCAATGCCCAATTCCTAACCTTCAGACTGTGGTGATTTTGGATGCTTCAGCAATAGGTTCAACTTGTATCGGTGGCGCTTTTTCCTCAAATGCGGCTAAATCAAACCAAAAAGTGGTGCCAATGCCAACTTCACTCACTAGATGGACTTTACTATGATGTCTGTCGATGATATTTCTGACAATCGATAAACCTAAACCCGTGCCTTCTAAGGTGTGAACTCGGTTTTCTACGCGGAAGAAGCGTTCAAAAATTGAGTGTTGATCTTCTGTGGCGATGCCAATTCCAGTATCGGAAATTTCAATCCGCACTGGAGAAGATTGGGTATGACTGGGCTTGAAATCTAGTTGATAGGCGCGGATTGCCACTTTACCACCGGCTTTGGTGAATTTGAGGGCATTACCAATCAGGTTGCCAAACACTTGTACTAATAGATCATAATTACCCATTACTAAGGGCAAATTATGAGCAACTTCTGGAACAAGTTCAACACCTTTATCTTTAGCATTAAGTTGGTAAGTACGTAGTGTTTGCTCGATCGCTTGGGCTAAATCTACGCCATCGAAGTTGTACTGGCGACCAGATTCGAGTTTTGACAAATCCAAAACATCGTTAACTAGGCGGGTTAGGCGATCGGTTTCATGGTTGACAGTTTGGAGAAACTCTTGCCGTTCTTGTAAAGCTAAGTCTTCGCCATAGTCGTGCAGGGTTTCAATATAGGTTTTGATGTTGAATAGAGGCGTTCGCAGTTCGTGAGAAACGTTGCTGATAAATTGACTTTTTGCATCGTTTAATTCCACCTCGCGGGTAATATCTTGCACAGTAATCGCAATACCTTTGATACTTTCTCTTTGCAGGTTAAGTACTGTAGTCAAGAGAATGCGGATCGTTCGGGGGGTGGGTTGGTTAATAAAAATTCGGAATTCGGCGCTTTCGCATTCGCCTGCTGCCATTTCGTACAAGGGACGGGTGATTTCCATTTGTACCGATGAGGGCAAGTGATGTAACACATTGTGTCCTACCACATCAGCAGCTTCCCAGCCAAAAATTCTCTCTGCTGTGGGGTTGACTAAAATCACCTGCATGTTGTTATCAATCAACACAGCACCATCGGCGATCGTCGAAACTAAGGTTTCTAGCTTGGCTTTTTCTGCGGTCAGTTCCTCAATATTCTGTTCTTCATAGCGTTCTAATCGCTCTGCCATTTCATTAAAACTTAAAATTAACTCCCCCAGTTCGCCCCCTAAAGGTAAATCAATGCGCTGTTTGAAATTCCCGGTAGCAATTTGCTTCACCCCCACCAGCAGTTCTTTAATTGGCTTAGTAATCGTCAAAGCGTTAATCACTCCTGCCAAAATCACCATTACCCAAATCGTAATAAAAACGGCAATGGTGACATCGCGGGTAAAATTGGTGGAAATGACAGCAGTCTGATTGGGGTTGATCCCGATCGCTAATACACCTAAGTATTTTTTATTGACGAGCAGAGGAATAAATACATCGGTGACTATCCCATCTGGGGTTGTATGTTGCCGTACCATCGGCTTTTCCCCATCACCAGGGTAATCTTCTGGCAGTTGTATCCGCCGTTTAATGGTGAGGGAGTTTTCTACCTCGGCGTCCCAAAAAGGAATGCCAAAAAAGATTTCCCCGGTTTCATCGGCGTAGAGCATATAACGCACACTAGAGGTGCTGCTATAGAAGCGTTGAGAAAATTGGGCAACCTCAGTGAGATTATTGTCAGCGACTAGGGGAGCAACGTTGGCAGCAAGCAGCAGCCCCAAGTCACGGCCGAAGCGGGTGTCATTCATCCGCGCATCCTGCTGAATTGTATTCACAGCCCAGAAGGTCAAACCACTCATCACCAACGAAACTACCATTGTGGCCACTGCCAGCAGTTTAGTCTGGAGTGTGAAGTCCGACCACCAACTAGCGATCGCATCTCGAATTGTTTTTAACAGACTTAGCATCTTAAATAAAGTTGTTAGTAGTCTTTGTTATAAAGCCCAACAACTAAAAAATTAACAGTTAATTTGACAAACATGTTAGGGGCATTGGGAATGGGGCATTGGGCACTTGTACTGAGCGAACGCGAGTGCGTCTCGTAGAGAAGCTATTGGCGCAGCCTCTCCAAGAGTTGTATTCGGTATTAGTTATTCCCTCACATTCAGCACTCCTAACTCCTAACTCCCAACTTCTAACTCCTAACTCTATAACCTATATCTCTCCGGTAATATATCCCCTCAAACTGAATATATTTGATCCCTGCGTAGGCTTGGGCGATCGCTTGCTCAAAATTTTCTCCGATTCCAGTCACATTTAATACTCGACCCCCATCTGTCACTATTTCTTGTTGCTGGTTCAACTTCGTACCTGCATGAAATACAGTTGCTCCTGTTGCCTCTGCCTCGCCAATGCCAGTAATGACCTGGCCTTTTTCATATTCTCCTGGATAACCACCTGAAGCTGCAACGACAGTGGCAGATGCTCCTCCTTTCCAAGCAATGGGCGGCAATTCACTTAATCGCTGCTGTACACAGGCTAGAATCAACTCTTCTAGGGGTGTTGCTAACAGTGGCAAAATCACCTGGGTTTCTGGATCGCCAAAACGACAGTTAAATTCCAAAACCTTCAAGTCGCCATCGGGTGCAATCATTAATCCAGCATACAGCACGCCTCGGTAGTCAATGCCTTTAGCTCGTAAGGTTGCGATCGCTCTTTCTAAGATTTCTGTTTGAATGCGTGCCATCAACTCTGGCGTAGCAATAGGTGCTGGGGCATAGGCTCCCATCCCACCAGTATTTTCCCCTGTATCGCCGTCACCAATCCGCTTATGGTCTTGAGCTGGCAGCAAGGGTCGAATTGTTAACCCATCGGTCAACGCTAAAACTGACACCTCTTGCCCAATTAAACATTCTTCAATGACGACAAATTTACCAGCACTGCCAAACTGTCCCTGAAAAATCGCATCAACGGCACTTTCTGCCTGTTCAACTGTTTCAGCCACCGTTACACCCTTACCAGCCGCCAAGCCATCAGCTTTGACGACAATTGGCGCTCCCTGAGATTTGACGTAAGATTTTGCTGCTGCTGCCTGCGTAAATACCGCAGCCCGTGCCGTCGCAATCCCTGCTTCTTGCATCAGAGCTTTTGCCCAAGCTTTACTTGCTTCAATTTGCGCTCCCGCTCTGACTGGGCCAAATACCATCAGTCCTTTGTCTTGGAGATAATCTGTGATTCCCTTCGCCAAGGGTACTTCTGGCCCAATTATCACAAGAGTTATCCCATGTTCTAGAGCATATCGGCTCATACCCTCAAAATCATCTACTGCCAGGGGCAAGTTCTGGCAACGTTCCATACTTGCTGTGCCCCCATTGCCTGGTACACAGATAACTTGCCCAATTTGCTTAGATTGCAACAGTTTCCATGCCAGAGCATGTTCGCGCCCCCCATTACCTACAACTAAAACTTTCACTGATTTCCTCGTGCGTCCCTTGCAAAACGAGAATACCTTAGTAGCTCTCGCGGATCAATTTTTTCATCAATTATCACACTTGTGCAAGCCCCCTCATGACTAAAAAGGCTGGGGAGCAGGGGGCAAGAAGAAATATAGCTATTGAATTTATATTATATTTATTCTTATAATACAATTTAGTGAGTTAGTCTAATTAGAGATGTTATTAAGAGCAATAATTACATAAATATACTGAGGTTCTTTCTATATAATTAGAAGGTTTAAGTATTTATGATGATTTTTTGAAGCATTGAAATAATTGAGTAAAAAAATTATCTTCAGATAATGACGATCATTGATTATAAGTATTAACCTGTGAATATGAACCTATCCAATAATAAGATTTATGCTAACAAGCTTAAGCTTATTGATGACTAAAAACGAAAAATCAAGCTTTCCAAGCACATTTTATTAAAAGAAGTAGGCATTTTTAGAATAGTGAGATTAGGTTCATGAAAATTAATGAAAATATCAAAAAATAAGCAATATGGCTAAAATTATCGTTACTGGAGCCGCCGGCTTCATTGGTTCACATCTTGCAGAAACATTGCTGCAACAAGGAGAAGAAGTAATCGGGATTGATGAATTCAATGATTACTACGATCCGATGTTAAAGCTTAAGAATGTTGCACACTTACATCAGTCACCTGGCTTTACATTAATTGAAGGAGATATTCAGTTTTTAGATTGGCAGAAACTCCTAAAAGATGTTGATGTAGTTTACCATCAAGCGGCCCAAGCAGGGGTTAGAGCAAGTTGGGGTAAAGCTTTTCGAGGTTATACAGAACGAAATATTAATGCTACACAAGTTTTGTTAGAAGCAGCCAAGGATGCTAAACACCTGAAAAGGTTAGTGTTTGCCTCTTCATCGAGTGTATATGGCGATGCAGAAACATTACCTACCCACGAGGGAATTTGTCCTCAACCAGTTTCTCCTTACGGCATTACGAAGCTAGCAGCGGAGTTTTTGTGTGAACTTTATTACAAAAACTTTGGCGTGCCCTGTGTGACATTGCGCTATTTCACAGTTTATGGCCCCAAACAGCGCCCAGATATGGCATTTCATAAGTTCTTTAAATCGATTTTGCAGGATGAAGCAATTCCTATTTACGGCGATGGCCAGCAAACGCGGGAGTTTACGTTTGTTAGTGATATCATCGCCGCCAATTTAGCCGCCGCCACCGCACCCCAAGCAGTGGGAGAAATCTTTAATATCGGTGGTGGTAGCAGGGTAGTTTTAGCAGAAGTCTTGGATACGATTGAAGAAATCGTCGGGAAATCAATCAAAAGAAACCACATAGAAAAGTCGATGGGAGATGCCCGTCACACCGCTGCTGATGTATCTAAAGCGCAGAGAATTCTGGGATATCAGCCGCAAGTATCTCTGAGAGAGGGTTTGACACAGGAATGGCGGTGGATTCAGTCTTTGTATTCAAAGTAGTAAAAAGTTCACATACTGTACGTTCGCTCATTTTCAAGAAGTGGGAGGGAATTAAGTCTTACAGGGTCTGAGATGTAGGTGATAAAAAGATTCTGGCAATTTCATCAGTAAAATAATTTGTCGCTGGAGAGCAGAAAGATTGTCTAGACAAGTCTAGGATTTATATAGCAGTAATGTCACAAAAAGCTTTAAGCAGTTGTTCTGTCGGACAAAAATAATCTGCAATTGTACGTTAGACGGTCTTGCTTGGCACAACTGCTACACTGAGCAAGCGCGACTTTTGACCGCATGGTATAATTTTTGAGGCTTGATGCCGTATTTTTCGTGCGATCGCTCACAGGTTGCCAAGAATGCTGCCTCTACAACTCCCACCTCGACAATTAGCGTATCGTCTAAATCGAAAATGATGCTTTCACGATCTCCTAATTTACTCATGTCTGTAAATATCCAGCCATTAATAACATTAGAAAGTTGCATGTTTTGGCTACCATAATGTGCTACCAATTTTATTAAATTTAACGTTTACTGCAAATGCTCAAGGCTTGATTCCTGGTGGGGTTAAAGCAGCATATTGTTCAGAGGAAAGTGTCACCTCTTTAACATTGATTTTCTTAGTGATGAATTTCTGCTCATAGAACAAGTCAGCAATCTTCTGCTGTCCTGACAAAACTTGTTCACTAAGAGGTCTTAATGTGTAACGCCTGCGTTTGGATACCAGTTCTAGTGTTGGAACATCAATTTTTGCTTCGGGCGAAATCAGTTCAGCTACTTGATGTGGGTTGGCTTCAGCCCATTTGCCGATGTTGTTGACCTCTTCCAAGATGACTTTAACTAGGTCAGGATTATCTTTGACGAAATTACGTGACCCTAACCAGTAGCCTCCTTGGGTCGAAATTCCCTTACCATCTCGGATAATACGAACCCTACCAGTTTTTTGAAATAGGGCAAGATGGGGATCACCAATTACAGCTGCTTCAACACTTTTACGTTCAAATGCTGCACGAGTTTCTAATGGTGTGAGATTGATGTGTTTAATATCGCTCAGTTTCAGTCCTGCTTCTTCCAGAACCTTCAGAACGAAATACTGCTGTGCAGTGGCTCTTTGAAAGGCAAGCCCTTTACCTTTGAGGTCAGCTATTGTCTTGATTGGAGAATCTTTATCGACTACAACAGCAGTTTCCTCACCAGTCCCAGGTTTGCTGCTAGCAACATAAACGAAAGGAACGCCGGACGCCTGGGCAAAGATAGGCGGAGTTTCACCGACAAAGCCGAAATCGACACTTCCCACATTCATCGCTTCTAGAAGTTGCGGCCCAGCAGCAAATTTTGACCACTCTACAGAAATACCCAGTGGAGTTAAACGTTTCTCTAACAGTCCTTTAATCTTGAGTAAGTCTCCATCTGTCATATAGCCCATGTGTAAGACCTTTATCTTGGTGCTATTAGAGGCGTTAGCGGCTTGCTCTGGTGTACTTGGTGCTTTACAACTAACTAAAGTCGTGGATAAGGTGAATACTCCACCTACTAAGAATAGTAGAAAGTAATTGAATAGCTTGAAGTGAGATTTGCTCGATATTTCTACCATAATGCAGTAGTAATTCTTTAATATTTTCGTTTCTTTAATACTAAATGTGTGCCCTTTGCGCTACTGGCAATTAGCTGGAAAGTGAAATGAAAGTTGTAGCTGAAAAATTTAATTAAACAGCTTTACAAATAGCGCATCATCTCGGTCATATTTAAAACTACGGTAAATAGACTAAGTTACAGGATTATTTCAATTGCACGGATAGTATCATAGAATTCTGCAAGAATCAAGCAGCAAATACAGCCACGCTTCTGAGACAAGTTTTCTGTCTATGGTTGGTATCAGAATGTCTTATTGCAGATAAATTTAGGGTAAATTATATACAAATGTTAAGTAGCTAATGCCAACACCAAGTTAAACGCGAAGTAGCAATAGTCCACTTCTTAAAGCTTCATTCCACAGAGGCGATTTTTGAACTTCTAGCAAAGAAAGAGGCGGATTTACTGATAGCGGTGGCTGTTGTTGCAGAGATAATTGCCACCATCCAACATCGTGCCACGCCCTAAATTTATACCCAACTCTGCGAAATACACCTACAGGCGAAAAACCGACAGCCTCATGCACAGCGACACTTGCTGGATTAGGTAAAGCGATAGCAGCAAAAACGTTGTAATATCCTTGGAGTTGAAGCAACCCAAAAAGGGAAGTGTACAAAGCTTTAGCAACTCCTTTTCTGTGATGCTCAATATTTACGTACACGGATGATTCCACAGACCATTGGTAAGCGGCACGAGTCCGGTAGGGAGTAGCATAGGCATAGCCTAGAAGTTCACCGTTAATTTCACACACTAGCCAAGGCATCTGCTGTTGATAATTCTGGATGCGTTGCTGAAATTCCGTTTTGCTGGGAGGCTCTATCTCAAAAGAAATTGAAGTTTCCCGCACAACTGGCGCATAAATTGCCAGCATTTTTAAGGTATCACTTTCATTAGCTAGTCTGATTGCAGCCTTCACAGCAGATCCTTTTTGGCTAAAAATTAATTATGTAAACTCAACATACTCAATAATTGTTCCATCAGGATGCATCGCTCGCATATTGACTCCAGTGGGAACTTTGTTAGGTTCCGCCAGAATCACTGCACCCTGCTGAATAAGTGCTTCTTTAAAATCATTGAGTGAGTCAACGAGAAATGTTGCCTGTGTACTCTTGAATGAAGAGAGTGCTTCTGCCGAACCAGCAATTAAAAGAATAGAACCCACACCTGCGAGTTCCAACTCAGACTCTGAATATTGAAACCACAACCAACATTTTTCTGTAAAGAGGTTTTCATAGAAAGCGATCGCTTCATCCAAGTCTACCGGATTAAGATAAACTCTGGTTAGTACTTTAATAATTTGCATTGCAAACTGTCTATTAGGCAGCTAGTGTATTTTATTGTGCTTACTCGGCAATCTTAGTTAACTATGATTGATCAAGAAATAGTCTATCTTCAATTTGAAAAAGGTCTTCAACTCTCTGTTCACCTAGCTTTAGATAACGTTGTTCGCTATCAATCAAAACACATTTCATTTCTACTCCTTTAACCCCACAAAAGTCATCTGTATAGCTATCACCAATATATATACATGATGGTGCATCAGTACTTGGTACAACTTTGCGTTAAACCGTAGCGAATTCAGGTGTGAAACTGAAACGCATAGGCGCTTCGCCTTCCCGCAGGGTTGGAGGGCAAAGCTTTCCGCCGTTGGCATCTGAACTTCTCCTTCAAAGACCCTGCGCGAACGGTGGGAACGCAGAGTTTTTAAATTTGATTTGTTACGAGTTGATGAAATCCCCTACTTAGCTTGAGCGGTGTGTCACAAGAATTCGTAATTGCTAATGCGCTACACTAACGTAACTTGTAGTTACAATCAGTGGAAGTTTGAACTCTCTACTGTCTTGTTGAGCATTAAATCTGCATATTTAGTGCTTGTTCTGTAGCATTTAATTACGAATTCCGATAGCGTAGCGCGACTTAGCCCATTACAAATTATTTAAATCTTTCTCCCATGTGCATAGATAAAATAGTTATCTGTCACCTTTACCTCAGCCTGAAAACCTATTTTATTTAGCTGATCTTGAAGTTGTTCAGGCTGATAAAAAATTTTGACAATTTTAAATTCTTGACTATCATTTAACTTACGGGTTTTATATATGTTTCCGTCGTCTTCAAGAATATGATTATTAGCCGTAGATGTCGGTTCAAAGCAAGAGTCAATGATAAATACTTGTCCACCAACGCGAACAGACTGATAGACTTTCGTCAAAAATGAATCGAGTAATTTTGGCGGCACATGAGAGAGCCAAAAGGCAAAGAAAACTAAATCATATTCAGTGTCAGGTTGCCATGTAAATAAATCCATTAGGTGATATTCAACACTCAGTGAATTTAACTTCGAGCGATTAATTGTAATCACTTCTTCTGAGGCATCGATCGCAGTAATTTTTTTACCGATACTTAAAAGCTCCTGCGTCCAGATACCTGTTCCACATGCTAACTCTAAAATATCATCCACCACGCCAATTTGGTGTAATGTATTTTTGATAACAGCTACTTCATTAAACCAGCGCTGGTTGATTTCGGTACCGCGATCGTAGCGTCCTTTCCTATAGAACCACTCATCATATTCGTTGGCTCTAGCGCGATAGTACTCAATCTGTTGTTCAATAATATTATCTGTCATCGCGTGCTTTCTGATCCGATTGAGTTTAGATTTGACGTTGCTATGACTTTTAGGAAAAATTTTTATTCAGCGAATCAACTTGCATTTCAGCTTTAATTATGTGATATTTTTATCATTACATAATAATACGGTAAATCAATAAACTTGCCGGAGTTATGCCGGAAGTTTGCTGAAGTTTGATATTAATTTACCCCTGAAAGCAGAGTGATGATGTTGACTAAGTTCTTTCCAACCCGACTGTTGGGTATGGCTTTTGCCTTCCTGCAAAGGTTCCAACAACCAAGAATCCGCACCTTTTCCCTACTGTTTGCAGTGGGACTTAGTTTAACTTTGGCTGTCTCTGCTTGTTCTCCAAGCACAAGCGACAACTCTGGCACACCGCAGACAACCCAAGCCTCCAGTCCAGCAGCTAGCGGTACCACCGTTCACATAGGTTATCAGAAGGCGTCAACTGTCCTCTATGCGCTGAAGGCGAGAGGGGAATTAGAGAAAGCATTTGCAGCTTCAGGATCTTCCGTAACTTGGTCGGAATTTCCGGCTGGCCCCCCACTACTAGAAGCATTGAATGCAGGCAGTATTGATTTTGGTTATACCGGAGAATCACCACCTATATTTGCTCAAGCTGGGGGTATTCCTTTGGTTTATGTTGCCTACGATCCCTGGAGTCCCAAGGCTGAAGCCATCTTGGTGCCCAAGGATTCACCTATTAAAAGTGTGGCTGAACTCAAGGGAAAAAAAGTTGCTTTTGTCAAAGGTTCTAATGCTAACTACCTATTGCTGAAAGCACTAGAAAAGGCAGGGGTACAATACAGTGACATCCAACGAGTAACTCTCACTCCCGCCGATGCTCGTGCTGTCTTTGAGAGAAAAAACGTTGATGCTTGGGCAATTTGGGACCCTTACTTAGCCGCAGCAGAAGCAGCAACAGGCGCACGTACTTTAGTAGACGCGACGGGATTAGCTCCCAATCGTGGTTATTATCTTGCTGCAAAATCTTTTGTTGATGCCAAGCCAGATGCCTTGAAAATAGTTTTAGATCAGGTGAAGAAAGTTAGTAATTGGGCAAAGAATAATCCTAGTGAAGTTGCTAAATTTCTTTCCCCTGCCTTGGGTATAGATGCTTCTGTGTTAGAAATAGCAGAAAAGCGGCGTGACTATGATGTACTTCCGCTCACAGATGAAGTGATTACTAAACAACAAGAGGTTGCAGATACCTTCTACAAAATTAAATTGCTCCCGAAAGAAATCAAAGTTAAGGAAATTGTTTGGCAAGGCAAGTAAATAATTCGTAATTTACGAATGATGTTACAAGTTAAATTAACATTATCCGCAACCCGCACTTTTACCGCTAGATACTTTAGCACGAGCTTATATACGGCAAATTGCGCTTTTAATCATCTGTGATATTCATCCGTTGAGCATCATGAGAGTTTGTAAGTATCTTACCTCACTAATAGGTTTTAGGACTTACGCAAAACTACACGCTGTAGGGGCAATTCATGAATTGCCCCTACGGGAAATCAGGGCTTTCACTGGCTTTTGGCGTAAGTCCGGGGTTTAAATCACGCAGATAAAATGAATTGGTATCACAAGCGATTTAAATACTCTTTAGACCCATACCCAACTATTCGTCAAATCTACAAATCATGTATATGTCATCCAGTCTTTATTGCTGCACAACCACATTTACAACCAGACGCTTCTGAATACAGTCCTGAAGATGAATATTAAAATTAACTTATGAAATATTTATTATGGGATTTTGAGAATACACTAGGTTATCGTGAGGGAATGTGGAGTGGGACTTTACATTCAATATTAGAAACTAATGGAATCGGAAATATAAAACTAGAGGATATTCGACCATTTCTCAACATTGGCTTTAGTTGGGACTCCCCTGATACTCCCCATAGCATATTTTTAAATGGCAAAACATGGTGGGAGTATATGAATGAATATTTTGTAGAAGTCTATGAGAAAGTTGGAATAGGTAAAAACGATGCTATAAGATTTGCTTTGCAAGTACAAAATGAATACAAACATATCAGAAACTGGCATATATATAAGGATGTGACATCTACATTAAAATCTGCCTTCAGCCTGTTTATGGATACTGACTTAACTCAAATTAAACATGCTAAAGAGATTGGAGGCGATCGCATTGAGCTATATACAGAACCTTATGCTACAGCTTTTCATAATGGTAATGTAGAGTCTGTATTTCAAGACTATCAAAAAGCAGCACAAAAGGCTCAGGAAATTGGTTTAGGAGTGAACGCTGGGCATGATTTAAATCTGCAAAACTTAGAAAAGTTCTGTTCAATTTATGGCATACTTGAAGTATCTATTGGTCATGCCCTGATTGCCGATGCTTTGGACATGGGACTACTGACTGCTGTGCAAGAGTATTTAAAAATCCTATCTTTGAACTAGATTTAAAAACTTTTCACAAGAGATAAATTGCTAAATAATCATATGCAATCCCTAAAAACATTTTACACCCGACGTTTCATTGGCGATTAATCAAAAAATAACTAACTATTTTATGGCTGCAACTAGCAACTTCCAAAATTCAGAAGTCAGACAGGTAAAGATGTATAAGTTTGCCCCGGCTGGGGAGAAAGAGCAAATAGTCTTTGGGGCTGCCCGACCTGGATACACTAACAATAAGGTTCAAGATTGGATAGAATTCATGAAGTGTCAAGATATCAAGCGAGTTTGCTGCCTTCTTGATGATCAACAGCTAGCTTATTACTCTAATCTTCTAGATACCTACAAACAGGAATTTGGTAATCAACTAGTTTGCCCTGCACCAATTACAGATTTCCATCTATGTGATTTAAAAACCTTCACACAGAAAATACTTCCTTTCTTAATAGAAGCAGATAAACAAAATGAGAAAGTCGTTGTACATTGCTCTGGGGGAATTGGACGGACTGGACATGTGTTAGCGGCATGGCTAGTTAGTGTCAGAGGATTATCAAATAAAGCTGCGATCGCTGCTGTCAAGAGAACAGGTAGAAATCCTTATGAAGCTGCGATCGCAGCTATGTTTCAAGCTAGAAATCCCTTGAAAGTTGTAAAAGAACTTGACATGCTTCTGAATGATTGCCGTCTAGCAGTGCATCAAGTATTTTGAGTTTGCTATTATCCTGTGTAATCAGTCTATTTACTAGGTAAATTCTATGGCAATGGTTCTAGAGCAAGTAGTTCCTTTTGGGAGGTCAATGGATGAATATATAAAAATATTCAATTTAACAAACGCAGATTTAAATAAAAGAATCATTGGGATTGGGGATGGACCGGCAAGCTTTAATGCCGAAATGACACGTCAAGGTAAAAGTGTAGTTTCTGTTGACCCACTATACCAATTTTCCGGTGATGAAATATTGCAAAGATTTAATGAAGTGGTAGATAACATTATTAACCAAGTCAAGGCTACATCGAATAATTGGGTATGGAGCTATCATAAATCTCCAGATGATTTGCGACACAATCGAGTGAAAGTTATTCGAGAATTTCTCTCTGATTATGAAACTGGCAAAAAAAACAACAGATACACAGTCGGCGAATTTCCCAAATTGGTATTTAAAAATCAAGAATTTGACATAGCCCTTTGTTCACATTTATTGTTTTTATATTCCGACCATCTCGATTACAACTTTCACTTAGATTCTGTAGGTGAGATGCTGCGTATTGCTAAAGAAATCCGAATCTTTCCTCTGATAACTTTAATGTGGAAACATTCGCAATATTTAGATGAAATAGTAAAATATTACGCTTCAAAGGGTTACAAGATAGATATTGAAAAGGTTGAATACGAACTACAGCCTGGTGGAAATAAGATGTTGAAGATAACAAGAGATGTTAATCTAATTAGTAATTTTTAAATATTCAGATTCACAACTTATATTAAGACTAGTACATGGCGATCGCCGCGTTAAGATAGTAATGAACCACGGTTCATTAAGAGTCTGGATAATTAGTTATTATTTAGATCACAACTTCAGTAGAACACAGATATTTATCTGTGTTGTATCGAAAGTTCAACCTTGTCTATTGTTGTGACTTTTCACTCTTATCTGGAAGACCTCACTTCCATTCCTGTGCCCTAGAAGGGGAGAGGAATGGAATTTTTGCCCAACCCATGTAGGGAAGGTTACTCAGAGGTTAAGTCTTTTGTTGGTTTTTCCACATAACGAAAAAAGAAGGTTATTTCCCGATTGTTAGGGAGGTAATGGTTTAATATTGCATAGCGCTTTAGCTATAGCTCCTCAAAGAAGTCAATCGATAGGTCTATTGTGGCATAAACAGCATATACAAGTAGCTGAGATTTGGCGGGATATCCGAGTGGATAGTTACTGTGATTTTGACCAACTGCCAACTGTTCTTGTTGAGTCTGCTGCTCGCATCTCCGAGTTTTCAGCATTGTCAACCTCAAGAGTTCGGAGCAATTCTCGAATTACATCTGTTGCTGGCCTTCCTGTCAAAGCACAGTAGCGTTCAAGTTTCTTCATTTCCTCTGTTGTGAGATTTACTGTCAGTCGTTTAACAGCCCATTTTTTACTCATGATCCTCTTTTGTCTTTAATATGTTGCTTTTTCTCGAAATCACCAAGTCATTACGATTGCTCTCGTAATGCATAGCCTACACCACGGACTGTATGAATCAAACGCTTTTCATTATTTTCTTCTAACTTGAGTCGCAAATAACGAATATAAACCTCAATAATATTAGAATCACCCATGAAGTCATAACCCCAAACTTTCTCTAGAATTTGGTCTCTAGTAAACACCTGACGGGGATGTGAGAGGAGATATTCTAATAAGTCGAACTCTTTTGCTGTTAACTCAATGCTTCGTTTACCCCGAAATACTTCACGAGTGCGGCGATTTAAGCTTAAATCTTCAAATTGCAACAAATCCTCGTCTGTTTCTTGCGTGCGGCGGAGATGGGCGCGAATTCTAGCTAGTAGTTCCTCAATGCTGAAGGGCTTAACTACATAATCATCGGCTCCTGCATCTAATCCTGCCACGCGATCGCTTACTTCATCTTTTGCTGTCAACAAAATCACTGGTACTGTACTGCCTGTTGCTCGCAAACGACGACAAATTTCCAAACCTGTCAGTCCTGGGAGCATCCAATCCACAATCGCT
Organism: Nostoc sp.; assembly: GCF_036917655.1. Classification (GTDB taxonomy): domain Bacteria; phylum Cyanobacteriota; class Cyanobacteriia; order Cyanobacteriales; family Nostocaceae; genus Nostoc. The sequence goes on along the minus strand of NZ_JBALCY010000009.1, from coordinate 340,035 downwards.
AAATCTGGCGATGAGTCTCGCGCCAGGGTTAAACCAGCGATGCCATCATGGGCTACACTTACTTGGTATCCTTCACTACTAAGTTCTAATTCGATAAATCGCGCCAGTTTGACTTCATCTTCCACCAAAAGGATATGTGCTGTCATATTTTTGCTCTTAAAGTTAGATAGAACTGCTATATATAGGTAAACTGATTATAAACGTACTCCCTTCCCCTAACTTTGATTGCACACTTACACTACCCCCCATACCTTCTACAAGTGTCTTGACAATCGATAAACCCAAACCACAACCCCCAGTAGTATGAGAGCGGGATTCATCTACGCGGTAAAATCTCTCAAATATCCGTGCTTGGTGTTGCAAAGGAATGCCATAACCTTTGTCACAAACTTGAATAATTGCCTTGTCTTGAAGCTGATTTAATTTAAAAATTACGGGTGTATCGGCTTCAGAATATTTAATAGCATTATCAATCAAATTCAACAATACTTGTTTGAGGCGACTGTAGTCTGATTTTATCTCAATTGGATAAAAATTTGACTCAATTGTAATTATGCGATCGCTATATTTTTCTGCCATCATTACAACTTCTTCAACCAAGTCATTCAGCACATAATATTTCATTTGGAAATATAAGTAACCACTATCTGCTCGTGCCAAATCAAGTAAATCTTGTAGCAGGCGGATAGTGCGTTCAGCTTCCGATGCAGCAGTTTCTAAAGCTTCTTGTTGGGTTTGAGTTAAGTTATTCTGCCTTCGCAAGACGCTTTGCAAATAACCATGTACAATTGTCAAAGGTGTGCGTAACTCGTGAGAAACATTACTCACAAATTGCCGCTCTTGCTCCCATGATTGGGAGAGACGCGATAACAGCATAGTTAAGGTTTGAGCTAATTCTTTGACTTCGCTAGGTGCATTATCAAGATACAGCTGTGCTTGTCCCAAATCTTCAGCAGAAATCACAGAAGCCATTTGATTTAGCTGACGCAGAGGTTGCAGAGAACGCTTGATATAAAATGCGATCGCAGCAGTTAAAACAATAATTGCCAAAACACTAGTAATACCTAAACTCTGCACCATAACCACAAACATTCTCTGTTCGCGGGTAATATCCTTTACTACAAATAACTCACCGAGCAACTTACCCTGCACTTGCACAGAACTACCGCATAAAATAAAGTAGCTTTGGTTTACTTTGTAAACTTGTGGCTTAATCGGCATCTTAGTCAGGGACATTAACTCAGTTATCGTAGTATTAGATAACAAATCTAAAGTGGCAGATTTTACTAAAATTTTATTATCAGGACTTTTTAGCCATAATAATGTGTTGGTATTTGCCAAATTATTAATAGCCTTTTGCAACCCAGTTTCAGGTTGCATCATTTCACTATAAAGTTGCACATCTCGCGGCAAGCGCTTGGCGATTTGTTCTACATTATACTTATGACTATCAACTAAAATTTGCTGCATTTTCCAACTAGTCCATGTAGCGAGGCTACCTAATACCAAAGCGGAAAATGCTGCAATACCAACTGTGAGGCGTGACTGTAAGGAAAATGGGTCTATATTTATCCAAATTTTTATAATTTGCTTCACTGTTATGGTTGCGTTTTAAGTGTTGAATAAGGCTTTATCAATAAAATTAGACTGCTAAATGTAAAGTTACTGTCAACCGCTACATCTTAAGCTATAGCTGATGTAAACTTACCTCTGTTGCATACCTACAGTGAAAAGGGCAGCCATTCCAAAAAGATTGCTAAATATTTTTATTTCATCGCCCTCACAACTTTGCAAATCTTTCTCTAATAATAATCTAAATGCATTTACTAATAATTAAATTAATTTCTGCTGAGAATTACCTTAAAATTTATATTCCTGTCTGCTTGACTTTTGTACTCTTGTTTAAACGCAGGGGCTGAAAGTAAATCTTGCTCTTTAATAGAGATAGTATATTTTATAAAAAAATCGCAGTCCTCAATTATATCTGTATCTAGTAATTCAAATTCTGGTTCGTGACGATTTCTATGTTGATTTTCTGCGACTAATTGGGAGTAGGGAAAGGCTTTATGAGGATATTTGTAAAGTGATTTCGTCTAGGAATGGGTAGGGGTATTGTCTAGATAAAAGTAATATTCTTTAACATCTTCCCCATGATTCCCTTCACTACCAGTTAGACCAAAAATCCTTTATTTGAGAATAGAATCTTCGCCATTCCAAAGTGCGATCGCAAAATAAAGTCGTTCATGGTTATCAGAAATACCAGCAATCCCATCTTCACCCCAACGGTAGGCGCGAGAACGAGCCTGATCATGGGTGAAGTAGTCCCAGGCTGTACCGTTGGGACTGTAGTCTTCGCGCACCGTTCCCCATTGGCGATCGCTCAAATATGGCCCCCATCTGCGCCAATGAGCTTTGTGACTCAAGGCTTCTGCTAATCTGATTTCTTCTTGGGTTTGATTTGTCATAATTTACTCAAATCTTTGTTTATAACCACGTTAATTCCGGGAATTAGTTTTCTATTTTGAATATCTCTTTTGTACCTTAGATATTACTGAAACTTTGATTAAAATTTTACAGGGAAATTACCCAATAAAATATAGGACGGACTTATTAAAATTTTATACTAAATTTTAATAAAAGCTTTGATATCATTCTAAATAAGGTGGATATACAGAGATTTTCTGCATAATAACAAGTTAGCTGTACATTCAGTTGAGGTGAGGTGTTGTGAGATTTCTTTTTCCTAGCGACTACTTTAATCCCAAGAAAGCGGATGCAGCATACTTAGAGCAAGTTGCTTGTATGCAAGACGCAGGGTTTGCAACTTCAATTGTTTCTTTAGAGTTGCTGGCATCTGGTTCATCAAAGATTATTCCTGTCCTCCATCCAGGTTCAAAAGTGGTCTATCGGGGTTGGATGGTCTCGCCCTCTGATTATGAGTTATTAGTTGGTGTAGTGGAGAGCACAGGGGCAAGTGTCTTGACTTCTAAGGCTGAGTATCTAGCCACACACTATCTTCCGAACTGGTATCTTCTGATTGCCGATTTAACTCCAGAAACTAAATTCTATTCTGTCGATGATGATTTAAAGAGTGAGTTGAACAGACTTGGCTGGAACGGATTTTTTATCAAAGATTACGTTAAGTCTCTCAAAACCTCAGTTGGTTCCATAATTCATAAACCTTCGGAAATCGAAGCAGTGGTTCTTGAAATGCAGAAGTTTCGGGGCAGTATTGAGGGAGGTATTTGTGTGCGGCGGATTGAAGATTTTGTGCCTGAAACCGAGAGGCGTTACTTTGTCGTATCTGGTAAACCTTTTGCCGCTTTACCAGATGAAGAAGTTCCAGAGATTGTTGAAGAATGTGCAAAGCGGATTGGAAGTCAATTCTTTTCTGTGGATGTAATAGAGCGTAGAGACGGTACTAAGCGGATCGTAGAAATTGGTGATGGGCAGGTATCAGATCTTGTTGGATGGACGGCTGAACGTTTTGCTCAACTTTGGGTGGGGTGACAGGTAACTAGTCGATAGTTATTCCCCGGATCAAATCTCTGTTGCCAACCAAGCACGCAAAACCTCTGCTACTGTCCACGCTTGGGCAATACATCCCCGTGGAGTCATCGGGGCATCACCATCAAAAATCTCGCTGAGACTGCCAAGACCGTGTGCAGTGAGATGATTAGCCATTGGTTCCAAAAATTGACGAGCCTGCTCAGGATTTTTGTAGACGCGCAGGTGTGCTAAGACGAACGGCCCCAACAACCAACCCCAAACGGTTCCCTGGTGATAAGCTCCATCACGTTGATACTGATTGCCACCGTATTTACCCTGGTATCGGGGATGTTCGGGGGCAAGCGATCGCAATCCGTGAGAAGTCAGCAACATTCGCCCGCAAGCTTCCACCACACTCCTTTGCTGGGCAGGTGTTAGCGGACTTTCTGGTAATGAAACAGCAAATATTTGGTTAGGACGCAACGCCGAATCATCACCATCAGGACTGTCTATAACGTCATAGCAATAACCTGTCTCCTCATTCCAGAAGCGAGAAAATCTATACTTAGCACGGTCTGCGATCGCCTCATATTCTTGGTGTGGTTTACCAAGCTGACGGGCAAACTTTGCCATTGTCCGTAGGGCATTATACCAGAGAGCATTAACTTCAATCGGTTTACCAATTCGGGGCGTAACTACCCAATCGTCAACCTTGGCATCCATCCAGGTCAGTTGTACACCTGCAACACCTGCATAAAGTAAGCCATCGGCAGGATCGAGGTGGATGTTGTAGCGTGTACCGCGACAGTGCCAATCAATGATGTCTGCAAGTATTGGAAAGAGTTCACCAAGCAAATTATCATCGTCCGTAGCACTGTAGTAGGCGCGGACTGCTTCAAAGTACCAGAGAGTGGCATCGACAGTATTATATTCTGGTTGCTCACCTGCATCGGGAAAGCGATTCGGCAACATTCCTTGGTCTACGTATCTGGCAAAGGTGCGAAGAATTGAGCGTGCTACCTCTGGGCGACCAGTCGAAATTGTCAAACCAGGTAAACTAATCATTGTGTCGCGTCCCCAGTCGCTAAACCAGTGATAACCAGCGATGATGGTTTTACCCTGAGGGTCTTCTGGCACTGGGCGGTTAACAATAAACTGGTCAGCAGCTAGTATTAGCTGGTTGATCCAACTAGGTGATTCCTTAGTGTTGAGGGGTCGGTTATTATTCCAAAGTCCTGTTAGCTTCTGCTCTTGAGCGCGACGTAACTTAAGTGCAGCTTCGACATTGAGATTTGGTTGTTTTTCTGTGCTGGCTACAAATGCGATCGCTTCCCCAGGATTCAGTGTAACTTCAAAAGTGGCAGCGTGGAGGTGGTCTTCTTTGTCGCTCAATCCCCGATAGCGTTCAACTGCCAAGTCAAAGCCATAGTACCAATTGTGAACAGGAGATGCACTACCGCCGAAAGGCGAATCGCTCAATAGATACAGTGGTACAGCACCCGGATAAGCAGTTACACAAATTCCCTGTTCCACCTGCTCAACAGACATCTGCCAACCGTTGCTTTGGGTGTCGCCGTGATAATCGCGGTAGTTGACCATTGCTTTGAGCGTCAACTTCAGCGGTTGGGTGGCACGACGCACAGTATATTGGACATAAGTTTTGTTAGCGCCTTGTTGCATCCACACCCGTTTTTCTAACAAAGCATCGGCAACAGCAAAATGCCATACAGGCATTGTACCTTCCAGAGAAAAACGTTCAATATGTCGATAACCGTGGGGACTGACAATCCCATCTGCCCAACGATTAGTGTGTAAAGGATAAGAGCGAGTGTCATACAGAACAGTTTCATCTAGTTTTGCCAGCAGTAAGGTGCGACCTAGAGGTGGGTTCAATGCTGCTACTAGTAGTCCGTGATAGCGCCGGGTCAATAAACCTGCCACAGTACCAGAGGCGTAACCACCAATACCGTTAGTAACTAACCACTCCCGCGATTGTGCGGTGTCAAGATTGCCGCAGATTTCCCGCCCAAATTCTATACACATAAGTCAACACTTTTTTTTGGCGATCGATATCTGGATTATCGATTATTAATCCTCTACTGTGCTGAGATCGGTTAATCTCAACTAAAATCTTAACCGCTAATCAGGGCTAAAATTTATTATTTTAAGTAAGATTAAATACTAGTACCTTTGGTAAGACATTTCTGTAAGTAGAAGCTAAAATGTCTCTAAAGGATTCTTTAAGACATTTATTAATTACGGACATTAAATTATCGTTTAACATCAAAGGTTGTATATGCAATTTTATCCTCTCCGTGAGGTGGGCAAACGATCATATTCACTCATTGCCACCGAATTTTCACATTCTGGCAAATCAAAAGGGGAAGAATAGAGTGTTGAAAAATGTTGAACGTTGTATTCCTTCAGAGGAAAAATATTTGGAGGCATTCCACTCAATTTATGAGGGATTGACTCCAGGACACAAAGCCATTTTGGATAAGTTGTATCAGCATTGTTACTTTATGAAGGACAATCGCAGATTACGTACTTGGGAGTTATCTGAAGCTGCGGGATATGATGGTGACTCTTCTGGTCAAATTGGTTATTTAGGTGCAAAGTTCTGCAAATTCTTTGGAGTAAAAGATGAAGAATTTGGGCAGCCAGCACTTGCAATAATTAGTTGGTTTCCAGATGAAATAAACGGATATTGGTACATTGAGTTAATTCCTGAAGCCGCTAGAGCCTTTAAGCATTTTTACATCGAAACTGTCCAATGCAAAAGTTAATCACAATGACACCACTTATTCTTGCCTATCTAATTGTTGTATAAAGTTACACTTAATAAAGTAAAAATTCATCAGTTTGTTGTATGCAAATAGCATATGTCTTTAGTAGAATCTTTCTATCAAACTAGTGCAGCGTGACCCAAATAACTATTCAGTTGATTTTTGAAATTATTTTTATAACTCATGCAATAGGCATCCATGAGCAAAACCAGTGATGACGAAATATTGTTGCACAACCAAACTTGGCAGCGTGAGCGGCAAATCATAGCACGTTTGTCTTCTTTGAACTATCGAACTGGCGAACTGGGTAGCTATTTGCACAATATTGCCTGCGGAGTCAGCGAACTTATTGGAGTTGATTGGACAGTTGTTACCTTTTGCCAACAGGGATTTGAAACTGTTCTAGCGAGTAGTCTTGAAATGGGCGACGGCGAACATGTTTATTCACTACATGGTTTACTAACTGGCACTGTTATCAAAATGGGTCACTCATTAGCAGTAGAAGATGCTCAAAAACACCCAGAGTATGGACAGGCTCCAGAAGGTTATTGTGCATATTTAGGGATACCATTGCGGACTGCTGAAAGTGAAGTGATTGGTACTATCTGTTCATTTAATCACCAACCACGTCATTTTAAAAAAGAAGACATTCAAATTGTGGAATTGTTTGCTGAAAGAGCTGCAACAGCAATTGACAACTATCATCTTTATCAACAACAATGTCAATTTAATCATATTTTGGAAGCTGAGGTTGAAAAACGTACCGCAGAATTACAAGCAGCCCAAGCCAAGCTTTTAGAACAGGAACGACTGGCAGCTATTGGTGAATTTGCTGCCATTATTGTGCATGAAATTCGTAATCCCTTGACTACAATGATTATGGGATTAAAGTATTTCCGAAAAAGCATTCTGACTGAATCTGCTCAAGAGCGATTAGCATTGGCACTGAGCGAAGCTAGTCGTCTGGAACGTCTGCTGAGTGAAATTTTGCTCTACGCCAAGCCCCAAGTGTTGCAGCTTTGTGAATTAGATGTGAATGAATTTATTGATGAGTTGCTGGAATGCATTCGTGAAATGCCAGAAGCTCTGGAACGACAAATTGAATTTATTCCGGTGTTGCCTACGGTAAAAATTTTGGGGGATAAGGACAAACTTAAACAAGTATTTATCAACATTGTCCGCAATGCTTGCGAGGCTGTTGCACCAGGAGATGTTGTTAAGTGGAAAGTAGACTGTTCGCATCCAGATAAAGTCTGCATTAATGTCCACAATGGCGGCGAACCAATTCCATCAGAAGTTATCGCCAAGCTTTCTGTGCCATTCTTCTCCACAAAACCTTGTGGAACTGGGCTAGGACTTGCTATTACCAAACGCATCGTCAATGCTCATAGTGGGGAACTGTTAATTTATTCTGACCTATTGACAGGTACTACCGTGAGTGTTCAATTACCTCTAGTTTTTCAATGAAGTTTTGATTGATATCAATACCAGATTTTTGCAATAAATATCATCAAAAATTATTAGAAGATATTACAGAAAACTTTCCTGACGTAGATGACGCGCTGGCTCCCCTACATTTAAATTTATTAACTTGAGTATTCACAAACAATTTAGGATTACTGTATACGCGATCGCACTCGCTTGGCAAATGCATTTTACCACTACAGGCGATATCTATTACTTTTACTTATGACTTGTGAGTTCAATCACACTAGCAACCTAAGCATTGAAATAAAATTATATTTATGCATAAAATATTACAGATAAAATAATGGAATTACTTGAATTAATTTTGGTGCTAGCTACAGTAGTTGGTGTTGCAGACGGGAACAGCATTTTGGTTAAAGATAATGCAGGACAGACAATTCCAATCAGGCTAGCGTGTATTAATGCACCAGAAGCGACTAACCAGCCATATAGTTTAGCAGCAACACAAAGGCTAAAACAGCTGCTACCACCTCAAACTCCTGTCGTGATTAGAAGCACAGAACAACTCAAAAGTGGTGGCACAGTTGGTGAAGTCTTTGTGGATAATCGGTCAGTAAATCTCCTTTTGGTAGAGTCAGGTAATGCCGTCGTTGACCGAGAATCTTTACAAAATTGCTCCGAGAGCAAAACCCAATTTTTAATTGCAGAAGCTAATGCCAAAAATAAGCATTTGGGATTGTGGCAGCAATCAAAAGTACAGTTAAAATTCCATACTAAGTAAGGATTTGCATTGTCAGTTATGACTAATTGCGTAAGCGTAGCCCGTCGTAGACATCGCTTAAGTTGGGGCAGTTTTAGGATTGTTGTACTTATTTAAGTATTTTAGACTTTCCCTATTTAATTTTTGTAAATAGTTGCGTTCTTAATATCACCAATCAATTCATCAATCCTTGATTTTGTTGTGTTCCAAGAACACATAAAACGTACTCCTCCCACACCAATAAATGTATAAAACTGCCAGTTCTTTGCTTTTAAGGTGTGAATAACTTGTTCTGGTAGTTTAACAAACACGGCGTTAGCTTCTCTAGGAAACATCAAGTCAACACCTTCTATGTTTAATAGTTGATTTTCTAAGTAATCAGCACATTGATTGGCATGTCTGGCATTTTTTAGCCAAGCACCAGTTTCTAATAAACCCAACCAGGGAGCAGAGATAAACCGCATTTTTGAGGCTAGCTGACCTGCTTGCTTGCATCGATAATCAAAATCCTCTGCTAGGTCTTTGTTGAAGAAAAGAATGGCTTCACCTAATGCCATTCCATTCTTTGTACCACAAAAGCACAACACATCCACTCCAGTTTTCCAAGTAATTTCAGCAGGGCTTTTATTCATAGCGGCAACTGCATTTGCAAAACGAGCGCCATCCATATGAATCTTTAAGTTATACTTTTTCGCAACTTCTTTAATTTTTAGAAGTTCTTCAATAGAATATAAAGTTCCTAATTCAGTTGATTGTGTGATGCTAATCACTTTAGGTTTGGGATAATGAATGTCAGTACGTTTAGTGACAATAGCCTCTATTGCCTCTGATGTTAACTTGCCATTTTTACCTTGAGCAAGTAACAGTTTAGAGCCATTAGATGCAAATTCAGGTGCGCCACATTCATCTGTTTCGATGTGAGATGTTTCATGACAAATGACGCTGTGATATGACTGACAAAGGGCAGCTAAAGATAAAGAATTTGCGGCTGTACCGTTAAAGGTAAAAAATACTTCACAATCAATTTCAAACAGTTCCCGAAAATAATCTGTGGCTTTTTGAGTCCATTCATCATTTCCATAGGCTGGAACACTACCTTGATTCGCCCTAATCATATATTCCAGTGCTTCTGGACAAATACCAGAGGAATTATCACTTGCAAACTGCTCTAAGTTGCTACTCATAATCTCTACTTTGATTTTTATCGGTAATTGTTACAATATTAGTGAATAATTTTGGCACTTGCCAACTCTGCTAATTCCAATAACTTTGGATGGTAGTAAACTAAATATTTTTATAGCCCTACTTAATTATTCGTCAATAACAACATTCTGACTTATCTAAAAAGTCGCTAATATGAATATATTGATTTTCACAAATCAAAAATAATTACTATATTTTGCATCAACCTGTTAATTAGTTTTTATTGTCAGAGCTTTTCTCTGATTAGTTATAGCACCCATTAGTAGATTTATACTATTATGATATAACTTTGGTGATGTTCACAGAGAACTGGAGTCTTAGTTTCCCTTTACTGAGACGTTAAATTACTACGGTGTCTTCCTCAGCTTTGCGTTGAAGGGATTCTAGGACTTAAACATCGCAAATCACTAAATATTATGCTAAAAAAATAAAGTTTGCTAATCAGAATGCTAATCATATACTTATAATGTACCATACAATGCCCTACCAATAACTATGGCATCACTATTGGGCATATTTGTCCTTTGTCAGTAGTCATTTGTTTATTTTCTACTGACTAATGACTCTCCGTGTAATGCTCCTTCTGGTGCGTCCGCTACGCGTAGCTAGCTTGCTTGTAGGGGTACAAATTGGGGAACCCACCTAAGCTACTGGCTCACCAATGACCAATGACTAATAACTAATGACTGAACCATTGATTGAACTGAAAGGTGTTTCTAAGTCCTTTGGTAGCCATAAAGTTCTAGATAATGTAGACTTGACCATTTACCGGGGAGAAGCACTGGGGATTATTGGCCCATCAGGGACTGGTAAATCAACAATTTTACGGATAATCGCGGGGTTACTTAGTCCCGATGAAGGAGAAATTTATGTACAAGGAGTGCGGCGAGACGGTTTGATTGAGGATGGTGGCCAGCAGGTTGGCATTGGCATGGTGTTTCAGCAGGCGGCGCTATTTGATTCGCTGACGGTGGAGGAGAATGTGGGATTTTTACTTTATCAAAATTCAAAGCTACGGCGATCGCGCATTCGAGATTTGGTAAAAGAAAAATTGGAGATGGTAGGTTTGCCAGACATAGCCAATCTCTACCCAGCCGAACTTTCTGGGGGAATGCGAAAACGGGTAAGTTTTGCTCGGGCGATTATGTCTAACCCCGATAATCCCACAGAAGGGCCAGAAGTTCTACTATACGATGAACCGACAGCCGGACTTGATCCCATTGCCTCAACAGTAATCGAAGATTTAATCCGCTATTTGCAATGTTTACATGGAGTTTGTAGTACCTATGCCGTTGTTACCCACCAAGACAGTACTATGCGCCGTACATCTGATAGACTTATATTTCTCTATGAAGGTAGAGTGCAGTGGCAGGGTACAGTTAGTGAGATATACAACACAGAAAATCCGTTGATCAGACAATTTATGAGTGGAAGTGTGCAAGGACCGATTCAAGTCGTCGGCTAGAAACTTAAAAGTGAAGAGTTATAAAGTGAGGAGTTATGAGTTAAATTCAACTTATAACTCCTCACTCCTAACTCCTAATTGGTTGTTGGTGGAGGCAAAAAAATGCGAGGACTTATGACAAGCCGCTTCGCGTCTGGGCGAACATTTAGAGAAGGCTCTGTGGGGTTATTACTCCTGCTAGGACTAGGGGTATTTGGATTACTCTTTTTGTGGTTAAATAGATTCACTGCTGCTGGCCGTTCATACAAAGTTATTGTGGAATTTGCTAACGCTGGCGGAATGCAAAAGGGATCACCAGTTCGCTATCGTGGCTTTAAGGTAGGAACTATTTCGCAGGTTCGACCAGGGCCAAATACCATTGATGTAGAGATTGAAATTGCCCAAACTGACCTAATTATCCCCCGGAATGTAGTGGTGGAAGCTAATCAAAGCGGATTAATTAGCGAAAGTATTATCGAAATCACACCAAAAGCAACCTTACCTGCTGGGGTTGTGCTTGCTAAACCCCTAGATAAAAATTGTGATACTAGTCTCATAGTCTGTAATGGCTCTCGGTTAAAAGGTCAGGTTGGGATCAGTGTTGATGAACTAATTCGCAGTTCAACTGAGCTAGCTGGTGTATACAATGACCCAAAATTTTATAGAAATGTCAATAGGGTTCTAGAAACTACCACAGGCGCAGCAACAAGTTTTACTGAGCTAAGTCAGGATTTACAAGGTTTGACCAAAAGCTTGCGACAACAACTAAATACCTTTTCAGCCACTGCTAATTCAATACAGCGAGCGACAAACCAATTTAATGCATCCGCGACTCAAACAGTAAATAAATTCGGTGCAACTGCAACTCAAGCAAATCATTTGCTGAACAACCTGGATAATCTGTTGACAACAAATCGTTCGGTGCTGGTTGGTGCTTTGAACAATATCACCGAAACCAGCAACCAACTGCGTGTTACAGTCACTAGCTTATCACCATCTATCAATAGATTGACTCAAGGAGAATTACTCAACAATTTAGAAACTCTTTCAGCAAATGCAGCGCAAGCCTCAGCTAATTTACGCGATGCTTCTAAAACCTTAAATGATCCAAAGAATGTGGTGCTGCTGCAACAAACTTTAGATTCAGCACGAGTAACGTTTGAAAATAGCCAAAAAATTACATCTGATTTGGATGAGTTGACAGGTGATCCTACTTTCCGAAAAAATTTGCGGCAATTAGTGAATGGTCTAAGTGGTTTAGTATCTTCTACACAACAGATGCAGCAACAAGTGCAAGTTGCTACGACTCTAGATTCGGTAAAAGCTGCTGTGAGCAAACCAAAGAATCTAATTCCTACGCCAGCACCAACCAAACAGGCGATGTCTAATGACAAGTCCCTACCTGTCTACGTAATTAATCCCTCACCTGCTAATTTTGTTAGTATCGACACCAACCCTCAACCAACCCCCAGTCCGTCTATCCCTAACTCATCCCAAGAAGACCTCTTGAAGCAGCTGCGGGAGTATGGTAAGCAACGGGAGCAACCGCAGACGGGGAAATAGGCAATACAGCTTGACCGAATTTTAGATTTTAAATTTTGGATAAGGGAATTCAAAATTTAAAATTTAAAAAGGTCTGTCCCTTGCGTGTCTTGTAAGAGTTGCCCCCGAATTTAAATGCGAGAACAATTCTATTATCCAAAATCTAAAATTATTAGACCTCTTGCATGAATCAAAAGCCCTCACCCTAAATCCCTCTCCCAATTAGGGCTACCGTGTACACACAAGTCCTAAAAACCTAGCTTGATTAGGCTTGACTCGTTCCCATGCTCTGCATGAGGAATGCATTCATTGAGTCTCTGACTCAATATCTGATATCATGTCCGCTTGATTGCTTATTAAACCCGAAGAACCCCACCCCTTAATCCCCTCCCCGCAAGCGGGGAGGGGAGACAAAGCATAGCTTTGGCGGGGTGGGGTGCAATGAGTGTGGGAATCGTAACTAATTATGCGGACATGAGATGACTGGAGGCAGCAGCATCTAATCAACCATTCCTAGCTTTGCATGGGAACGAGAGAACAAGGAGAAATGAGAAATCGAGCTTTTTTCGACTTGTGTGTACACCGTAGCCCATCCTTGGGAGAGGGACTTTGAAATTACCTCCCCTTCTCGCAAAATTGGGAGAAGGGGTTAGGGGTTGAGCGTAGTTTTGCATTCGCGCAAGAGGTCTATTTATTATGTAGTGCTTCCTGAGGCAGCAAGTAGTCTTTAACCCCTGCGTAAAATTGACTTGAATTTTACTTTAATAAAGCTTTGTTGCTAACAGTTGTGCTGCTCATTTGTTCTCGCAAAATAGCAACTTGAGAAAGCATGATTTTTTCTAGTGCGCCACTTTCCATCGCTCCCATCCAAACGAACTCACCAGTGGAGAAAAGATTTAGTCACTCGCTTGAAACTAGTGACTATTTGGCTTAACTGCGGTAAGCTATGACGGCATAAAATGGGTCTCCTCCAGCTGCACCCAACCACTGTAAGAAATTCGGTAATGTTGACTTATGAGCTATAACTTCTGCGGTTGTAAATCCTGGAACTGAGGCGAAGTAGGCTTTGATTAATTCCACTCGCTCTACTTCTGAAGCCTCTCGCCAAGCTTGAATTGCCTTTTCAAAAAACATGCGGTTAGAAAAGCTGATAATTGCGACACCACCGGGTTTCAGGATGCGATAAATTTCGGAAAATACTGCTTCTGGATATTGCACATACTGCACAGATACGCAATTGAGAACAGCATCAAAATCTTCATCTGGTAAAGGTAACTGCGGATTTTCGTTAAGATTTTGCACAAAGTAATGATTTAAGCGGGGATTACGTGCTAGTTCCTCACCATTGAGTCCGTGTCCTTCCACATGAGAAAACTGCATCTCTTCTGGCAGATGAGACACCCAACTGCTCATCATATCAAAAATGCGGGTGTTGGGTTTCAGGCGATCGCGATATAAATCCGTTAGCTGTTGAATAAATCCTTCATCGACATGGGTGACGAAGCGGGGATAGGCATAGAACAACTTATCGTCTGTGTCGTCTAATTTCAGGCGTTGATTCGGTCTTAACTGCATAAATCTCTGTTTTGGAGAATTTTTTCGGAAAATTGTGGCAATTTCAGGTATTTTTTAACAATCACTATGTAACATATTTTAATAACAGCAGGACACATAAAAATTCATGCATTCAAAATTCATGCATTCAAAATTGTTCGCGCAGCGTCTTGTAGAGAAGAGAGTTACATAAGGAGATTTAAACCCCGACTGAAACAAAAACTACGTATAGACGTAGCGTTTAGTATCCACAGTCAAGGGGTATTTAACCCTTGAATTTAAGATAAAGAGTCTAAATAGCAGCATTCAATTCTATCAATTCAATGTTATATAAACTACACTTCTTGCAGCATATTTGGCGACAAATCCGCTTAGTCGGATCATTACCCTATTTTAGTTTGTTAGTTTGGACACTGCCCTTATTATTATTTACTTCTGGGCACAATAGTCTGATGGCACATGATGAAGCGCTTTACGCATCGCGTGCACGTCTGATGTTTGATTCTGGTAATTGGATAGATCCTTGGGAAAGAGCACATCATAAAACCCCTGGTCCTTATTGGTTAATTGCTAGTTTCTACAAGCTGTTTGGTCTCAGTGATGCTAGTGCGCGTATTCCTAGTATGATTGCTGGCATTTTTAGTTTATGCCTTGTGTATGAAATCGGCAAAATTATGCTAGGTAAAAAATTAGCTTGGCTAGCTGCTGCAATTTTAAGTGTGGAATTTTTCTGGCTGCAATATTGCCGCTTAAGTACACCTGATGTACCGATGATTTTTTTGGTACTTTTAGCTATTTGGTCTTTAATAAAAACGGAATTACATCCTAAATATCGCTATTTTTGGAGTTTTATAGCTGGTTTAAGTTTAGGTTTAGGCTTCTTAATCAGAAGCTTTATGATTTTTTTGCCAATTATAGCTTTATTGCCTTATTTAATTTGGGAACATCGCCGTCATCGTCATCTTACTAACCCAATTTTGTATTTAGGCTTTTTCGTAGGTTTAATACCTACCTGTGTTTGGCTGTGGTTAAACTGGTTACACTACGGAAATCAGAGTTTTGAGGAGTTGCTCAATTTTGTTGGGCAGCTAGGTTCTGATAACCATTACAATAATGGACTACTGTTCTATGTCTGGAATATTGCTTTAAATACATTTCCTTGGGCTTTTTTCGGGATTTTAGGTTTGTTTTTGACTGTCCGTCGTCCTATTTATCGTTACCAGTTAATATTAGTTGGTTTTCCACTTGTCCTATTTTGTGAAATTAGTATTTTTAGAACTCGTTTCCCTCATTATGGTCTTTGCCTTTATCCGTTCCTAGCTTTGTTTGCATCTGTGGGTTTAAACTGGTTAGGCAATATTTACCAGATAGGCATTCCCTCACAATTACCTCTTCAAAAAGGTAAAATAAATATATTAAATCTTTTTGCAAGGAAGAATCTTCCTCGGAATCTCAGTTATGGCTTTGGTGGGTTAGGTGTTTTACTTGTTATAGCGAGTGTTGGCGTTATTAGTTGGGGTAGTTCTGATATTCGCAAGTATGCAACTATTGGCTTGGCTATGGGCTTGGGTTGGTTAATTTTACCTGTGGTGTGGATTAGTCGTTACCACTTTGGCAAAAAGTTTCTTACGGCTCGTTACTGGATTGCAGGTTGGTTAATTCCCTGTTGGCTAGCTTTGGCGGCGATGGGTAGCATAGGGCTGTTAAGTGACTATAATCCTGTTTTGAAAACTTTTTTACAACAAAGTGCGATCGCCTCAATTCTCCAATCTCATCCGACTTACTATGTGCAAATAGACCAGAAAACCGAAGTACTGCTTTATTTCTATCTTTCTATTCATGCTCAACAAGTAGCCTCTGTTTCCCAAATACCAGCTTTGAGCTATGCTTGGATCTATACTGACCAGTTACCTAAATTATCTAGACCTCACCGCATTATCGGCACTGTCAAAGAGTACCAGTTGATTCAACTTCTTCTCTAAGACAGATACAAAGCAACTATTGCTAAAAAACATTAATCTAGTTATGATAATAGTACGCACACTAAGTATTTTGCTAAATGGTTTCTACATCTAATCACTCCCCAGCTTTAGATTCGTGGCAGCAAAATCTGGCACCATACAATTTGGGCTACAGAATCAAATTAGTCTCACAACTGCTGAGTCGCAAGTTTACTGAAAGGCTAGAACCGTTTGGACTTACGCCATTTCACTGGCTGGTGTTGTGCTGTTTGTGGCAAGAAGATGGTTTACCTACTTCTAGTATTGGGGACAAACTCAAACAAGTGGGAGGGACTTTAACAGGCGTACTAGATCGGATGGAAGAACGCAGCTTGGTACGTCGAGAACGCGACACCCACGATCGCCGCATCTGGCGGATCTGGCTAACGGATGCAGGAAAGGAACTAGAAGCTGTCTTACCACCAATCGCCGCAGCAGTACGTGATGAAGCGATGGACGGTATTTCCTTTGCTGATCGGGAAGTGTTTTCCCAAATCTTGAATCGGGCGATCGCTAACCTCTCCTAAAAGATAGTCCCATAATCACCCGACCGGGGGAAGTGACATCAGGATTTGTTTTGAGATAATATTACGCATACTAAGGAAAGAAGATTTTTTTCAGGAAATACTACGCATTCTAAATAAACGACTATCAATCAAATTATTGAACGAGCAAGCGAGGTAACAATCATGGGTGGTAATACTCTTAACGGACGCAACGGACACAAAACCCCAGTTTTAGAAAAAGAAGTGATTCCTGATTCAGAGACTTTAGAAATTCTTACCGCAGAAACATCCGCAACAGCAGAAGCGCCTGTTGTAACTCCTGAGATCGAGAAAGAAGTTCCAGCGAAACCGAAGCGGAAAAAACCGACTGGTTTAATTTTGGCAGGATTAGGCGTGGGTGCGATCGCCGCCGGGACTTTTGGTTATCACTACTGGCAATACGCCTCTACCCACCAGGAAACAGACAACGCCACCGTTGCCGGAAACATTCACCAAGTTAGTAGCCGCATTCCCGGAACTGTAAGTCAGGTGCTTGTGAATGATAACCAACTGGTGCAACCGGGACAATTATTAGTGAAGTTAGATCCACGGGACTATGAAAGTAAGGTACAACAAGCAGCCGCTGCCCTAGAAAATGCGCGTGGACAGGCGCAAGCCGCCCAAGCAAATATTGCCTTAACTTCACAAACTACCACTGGTAAGACAAGTCAAGCGCAGGGGGATGTTAGCGGTGCGGTAGCAGCAATTTCCACAGCCCAAGCAGCAGTACAAGAAGCCCAAGCTGGGATACCGGCGGCGCAAGCTGAAGTTAGACTGGCCCAAGCGGGGATTCCCGCCGCGCAAGCGCAGGTAGCGCAAGTAAATGCGAATTTGGAAAAAGCTCAAACAGATTACAATCGTTACAACCAGTTGTATAAAACAGGTGCGATCGCTCGTCAGCAGCTAGACGCAGCCAAGGCAACTTATGATGTGGCAACGGCACAAAAAAACGCTGCTATTCAGGGAGTAGAAGAAGCCCAAGCTAAGTTAGCTTCCGCCAAAGTTGGTGTCGCCAAAGCCCAGTCTCAACTAGCACAGGCGCAAGAAAATGTCACCAACGCCCAAGCTAAATTGGCAGCATCTAAGGGAGGATTGCAACAAGCTACCGCCGGCGGACAAGATACAACAGTAAAACGTAGTCAATACGATGCGGCAAAAGCTGCGATCGCGCAATCAGAAGCATCGCTCAAAGACGCACAATTACAACTATCCTATGCCAATGTTACCGCTCCCAGTGCCGGACGAGTCGGTAAGAAAAACGTGGAAATTGGCAACCGAGTCCAATCGGGAACACCATTAATGGCGATCGTAGATAACAACTATTGGGTAGTTGCGAACTTCAAAGAAACTCAATTAGAAAAGATGCGGCCAGGAGAGGCTGTAGAAATCAAGCTGGATACTTTCCCTAATCACACCTTTATTGGTCGTGTTGACAGTGTTTCGCCAGCTTCCGGCGCTCAGTTTGCCTTATTGCCACCGGATAATGCTACAGGTAACTTTACTAAAGTGGTACAGCGCATCCCAGTCAAAATAGTTTTCGACCAAAAGAGCATTCAAGGGTACGAATCGCGGATTACTCCGGGGATGTCTGCGGAAGTTGCTGTGGAAGTAAAGTAATACCAAATTGCCTGCAAACAGGTGAAAAACCTCTTTCTTGCTATGACATTCTCCTACATCTATAGAGAGGCGTATAAAGATGAGGTGAGATGATATTTGTGAGAGCAGATTGGTATAAAACAAACCTTACATGAAAAAACCGCTACTACCTGCATTGAGGTCAAAAAACTACCAGCTGTTTTTTGCTGGACAAGGTATTTCCCTAATTGGGACGTGGATGACGCAACTTGCCACGATTTGGCTAGTTTATAACTTAACAAACTCGCCATTAATGCTGGGAGTTGTGGGATTTTCGAGTCAAATTCCTAGCTTTTTTTTAGCTCCCTTTGGTGGAGTGTTTGTAGATCGGTTTTCTCGGTATCGTACCTTAATTGGTACGCAAGTCTTGGCGATGATTCAATCGTTAATATTAGCAGTGCTGGCGCTAACTGGTGTGATTCAGGTATGGCACATCATCGTCTTGAGTTTGTTTCAAGGATTGATTAACGCCTTAGATGCGCCAGCCCGCCAAGCATTTGTGCCAGAATTGGTTGAACACAGAGAAGATTTAGCCAATGCGATCGCTATTAATTCCACGATGATCAACGGTGCGCGATTAATTGGCCCTGCGATCGGGGGTTTATTAATTGCTCGCGTTGGAACTGGCTATTGTTTTTTATTTGATGGTTTGAGCTACATTGCTGTAATCGCCGCTTTATTGGCAATGAAAGTTAAACCTTGGAAAAATTCGGTAAATGACGGTAATCCCTTGCAAAAAGTCAAAGAGGGATTTGTATATGCCTTTAGCTTCCCACCCATTCGATCCATCCTATTGCTATCAGCTTTAGTCAGCCTCATGGGACTGCAAAATACTATTCTCGTCCCAGTGATTGCCGAACAAGTTCTCAAAGGTGGTGCAGAAACTTTGGGGTTTTTGATGGCGGCATCTGGAGTTGGAGCCTTAACTGGTGGTATTTATCTAGCTACGCGCCAAACAATCTTGGGAATTGGGAAATTTATTGCCTTAGCTCCAGCAATTTTAGGAATTGGTCTAATTGCCTTTTCTTTTTCTCGGTTTTTACCACTTTCTTTATTTACAATGTTATTTGTTGGCTTGGGTACAATTCTCCAAATTGCTGCTAGCAACACATTTTTACAAACAATTGTTGAGGATGACAAACGCGGGCGATTGATGAGCTTATACACAATGTCATTTTTGGGGATGATTCCCGTGGGTAATTTATTAGGAGGTATATTAGCAAGTCATATTGGTGCTACCAACACTTTAATGATTGATGGGATAGCTTGTGTTTTAGGGTCGATTATTTTTAGCAGACAGTTGCCTGCTTTAAGGAAAATAATGCGTCCAATTTATGAGCAAAAGGGCATTGTCACAACTCAGGAAGTTTAAGATAGATAACCGAAGTTAAATTTAGATTTATGTTACACCAGTTTGCAATTGAGTCTAATACAGACCTAACCCCCAACCCCTTCTCTACTAGCGTTGGGGAGTAAGATTCAAAGCCTCTCTCCTTTTAGGAGCTACGGTGTACACACAAGTCCTAAAAACCTAGCTTGAATTAGGCTTGACTCGTTCCCATGCTCTGCATGAGGAATGCATTCATTGAGTCTCTGACTCAATATCTGACTGGAGGCAGCAGCCTCTAATCAACCATTCCTAGCTTTGCATGGGAACGAGAGAACAAGGAGAAATGAGAAATCGAGCTTTTTTCGACTTGTGTGTACACCGTAGCTCCTAAAAGGAGAGAGGTCAAAACTGTACTGCACCCAAGCGAGAACCTCTATAATGAGCTTTTCTATAGTATTCATATTTTAATTTCGCCGTGCAGAGAGAAAGATAAGATTTAATAATAGATTTTTTACTACTTAACCTTGGAACTGGAACAACACTATGGCTAATACAGGTGTAATTCGTCAGCAAGGGCAAAATCCTGCTCTACCACCAGAACGTGTACCGCTAAAAACCTGGATTGGTGTATTAGCCAGTATGCTTGGTGCATTTATGGCGGTATTGGATATTCAAATAACTAATGCTTCATTGCAAGATATTCAAGCAAGTTTAGGAGCAACTTTAGAAGAAGGTTCTTGGATTTCTACCGCGTATCTCGTAGCAGAAATTGTGGTAATCCCTTTAACAGGATGGTTATCACGGGTGTTTTCTCTGCAACGTTATCTGTTAGTCAATACTGCATTATTTATTTTCTTTTCTATATGCTGTGGTTGGTCGTGGGATCTCAATTCCATGATTTTATTTCGGGTCTTACAAGGTTTTAGTGGAGGAGTATTAATTCCCACCGCTATGACAGTTGTATTAACGACTTTACCTCAATCTAAGCAATCAATTGGGCTGGCTGCATTTGGGTTTAGTGCAGTTTTTGCACCCTCAATTGGCCCGACATTGGGAGGTTGGTTAACAGAAAACTTTGGTTGGGAATACAACTTTTATATAAATGTAATTCCAGGGACATTAATGCTAGCTGGTGTTTGGTATGGAATTAAGCAAGAACGTCCCCAAATTAATTTATTGAAACAAGGCGATTGGTGGGGAATTATTGCAATGGCTATTGGGTTAGGTTCCCTACAAGTTGTTTTAGAAGAAGGTAGCCGGAAAGATTGGTTTGGTTCAGCATTGATTATACGTTTAAGTGTAATCGCGGCAATTTTTTTGGCGATATTTTTCTATATTGAATTAACTCGTAAACAACCATTTATTAATTTACGGCTTGTCTTTCGGCGGAACTTTGGTTTAGCGAGTATTGTCAATGTATCACTGGGAATAGGATTGTATGGTTCAATTTATATTTTACCTCTGTATCTTGCCCAAATTCAAAAATACAATGCGTTGCAAATTGGTGAAGTATTAATTTGGGCTGGGATTCCCCAACTGTTTATTATTCCCCTCATACCCAAATTGATGCAACGTATTGATGTGCGATTAATGGTGGCTGTGGGTGTGACTTTGTTTTCCATCAGTGCATTTATGAACTCTGGAATGACTAATGAAACTGGATTAGAGCAGTTACGTTGGTCGCAATTTGTGCGGGCAATGGGACAACCTTTAATTATGGTGCCGCTTAGTTCTATCGCCACTGCTGGATTGAGTCAACAAGAAGCAGGTTCAGCAAGTGGTTTATTTAATATGATGCGGAATCTGGGCGGTTCTCTAGGAATTGCATCTTTAGCAACTTTATTAAGTAACAGAGAGCAATTTCACTCGAATAGATTGGGTGATGGAGTATCTTTATATAACCCAGAAACTCAACAGCGACTAGACCAGATGACACAGTATTTTGTCAGTCGGGGAGCAGATTTAAGTACCGCTCAAAATGAAGCGATCGCATCTATATCTAATATAGTCCGCCGGGAAGCATTTGTAATGGCTTTTAACGATTGTTTCTACTTTATTGGCATTGCTTTATTACTCAGTGGACTTGCCGTTTTATTCTTAAAAAAGGTGAAGCCAACTGGTGGTGCTGTCGCTCATTAAATTTGTTCTATGGGTTAAAATTGTTTGACAAAACTACTAAGCTACTAAAATGGCCATTAGTCAAAATGAGTACTATATCTTGCCACAAGAATATTTAGAAGGCGAGAAATTTAGTGAAATCAAACACGAGTATATTGATGGGCAAGTCTACGCAATGGCAGGGGCAAGTGATGCTCATGTCACTGTTAGCATGAATGTATCTATGCTGTTGCGAAACCATCTCCGGGGTAGTGGTTGCCGTGTCTATATGTTAGACATGAAAGCACAAATTGATGTGATAAATCGCTATTTCTATCCTGATGTGATGGTGACTTGCGATACACGAGATAGAGAATCTGAATATTTTAAATCTTATCCTTGCTTAATTATCGAAGTGCTTTCTGAGTCAACAGAAGGCTATGATAGAGGGAAGAAATTTGCTAATTACCGACACTTAGAATCACTACAAGAATATGTGCTAATTTCACCACAGCAAATGAGTGGAGAATGCTTCCGCCGGAATGAGGAAGGACATTGGGTACTTTACCCTTATGAAAAAGAACAAGAAGTGCATTTAGCTAGCGTTGATTTTCGTTGCGCGATGCCTGCGGCGGGCTACGCCTACGCAGCTATATATGAAGATGTATTATTAGTAGACGAGAATGTTTCCTAATCCCATATTTCGGGGTCAATTTCTAAGAGGATGTTTGAAAAGTCCTCTTGTTGGTATCAAAAATCTTAGATCCCTCTAAATCCCCCGATAAATTGGGGGACTTTGACTCCGGACTCCGGTTTCCCTCTTTTTAAGGGGGGTTAGGGGGGATCAATAAGTGCCTAAAATCTCACAGCCAAACACTTTTCAAACAACCTCTAAAGCGTTGAGTCGCAATTTATCTACAATTTTCTCCCGCTTTTGTCGCCCAACTTCCGCCCGTTCCTCACCCGTTAAAAGGAGATTAATTACCTTCTCCAATAGCAGATGCTGCACGTACCAAAATCACAGTTTGGTTGTTATTGCGGGAGATAGTTGCTGGGATATTACCATGCACTACTTGCTGCAACATTCCCTCACGAGAAGCTCCCAAAATAATCACATCACTCTGGTTGCGTCTAGCACAATCTAAGACGGCTTCTGGCACAGAATTTGCATAGAGTGGAGCAATTGTTACTAAACCATTGAGCCGTTGCTTGAGAAAATCAGCAGCTTTTTTGAGAGTTGTTGTATCCGCTTCGGCTTTATTTGGTTCAAACACTTGACATAAGTTGACCACTGGAGTTTTACTCAGTGAAGTTAGTGCTGGAAGCAGTTGAATTGCCTGCTGGGCATTGGGGCCACCCGCTATCGGCACTAACCAGCGTTCCAAGTGGGTTTGCTTATTCAGCTTGACTAACACCACATCACAGGCTGCTTGGCGGATAATTGTATCTACTACCCGACTGAAGACCCTTCCCGGTGTGGCTGTGCTGCCTTTCCAACCCATTAGCATGAAATTAATATGACGGTCTTTGATAGTTTGTAAAATTGCTTCTGACAAGTCGTGAGCAACTCGAATTTGGGTATGTACTGGGATATGCCATGTCCGTCCTAAACGCATTGCTTGCCCCAGTGGGCCCATAGCTGCCTTGATACTCACTTGAGTTTCTGCAAGAATCTTGTGAGGGGGGACAACAATAATATGCAGACATTCTATTTCATAATGGCGATCGCGGGCAATTGCCATCGCCATTTCCAAGAGCATACCTGCTGTTTTCGGGTTACTCAATGGCACCAGTAACCTTCCCTGTCCAGTTTCCGGCGCACTACTATGGTAAATCACGCGGGATGGTTCGGATTTAGAACCTACCAAATCTTCGGAACCATTGAAATAGGCAGCTTGCACCCGAATAATATCACTACGGGTAATGATACCCACCAAGCGGTTTCCTTGCACAACTGGTAAACAGTTAATCTTGTAACGGTTGAGCAAGTGCAGTACATGGGCAAGGGTATCACTAGGACAGGTAGTTACTGGTTCTGGAGTCATCACTTGGGACACAGTAGGATGCTCAGTTAAACCTGTTCGGGAGAGATTTGTGATATCTTGTTGGGTTAAGATTCCGACCAATTTACCCTTTTCCAATACTGGAAAGTGGCGGTGGGAGGATTGGGAAAATGCCTGCAATGCCTCATCCCAACTCATCCGGCTCCCCAGAGTTTCCACACTCGGTTGCATAACATTGGCTGCGGTTAGTTGCGTCCAAGGTGCTTGGGGATTGGCTTCTTCTGGCAAATGAATGCCCTTAAACTCTAACAGATGGTCATATAGTGACCCCGTTTCTAGGGATTCCGCCACCAAATAAGCAGTTACCGAAACAATCATCAGCGGTAACACCAAATTAAAGTCGGTTGTCATCTCAAACACGATGATGACTGCCGTAATTGGAACTCGCGCCACCCCACAGAAAAATGCCCCCATCCCCACTCGTGCATAGGTTGTCGCCAAACTCAAAGCGAGGAAGTGGTATTCTAAGGTTCCTACCAAATAACCCAAAGCTGCTCCCAGTCCTAGAGTGGGAACCAGCAATCCAGCAGGCGCACCAGAAGCGTAGGTAAAGATGATAAGTAGGAACTGAACAAAGAAAACTAGCGCCACTAATTGCCAGTTTGCTTCACCCGTCAGCAACAGTTCCCGTAATCCAGCGTTGTCCCGAAATAATAAGGGAAGGCAAGCAAATACCAATCCCGTCACTAATCCAGCCAGTCCCATCCGCCAAGGTAAGCTGATTTTGAGAAAGCGACGACTTAAACCCAAACTGGCGAGAACTCCGCGATTGAACAGTACGCCCCCAACCCCTGCCAAAATTCCCAACAGCAGGTAAAAGGGTATTTCCGACACATAAAAGCTGGTATTGGCAGCCGCTAGATGCAGATTTAAATCTAAACTATGGGTGTCACAAATACGGGCAACAACAGAACCAATAAATGAAGCCAGGATTGCCGTTCCCAAGGTGATGTCAGAGACATCTTGCAAAAGTTCTTCGACAACAAATAATACCCCAGCAATCGGGGCATTAAAGGCCGCCGCCAGTCCCGCCCCGGCTCCGGCTGCAATCAGTTGGCGACGGTGTTCAGGGGAGGTGGGAAACCAGTGACTAAACTGATTGGCTAAGGCTGCACCAATTTGCACTGTAGGCCCTTCCCGCCCCAAGGGCATCCCAGATGCTAGCACCAGTGTTGCACCGACCAATTTCACCAAAGCAATTCGCAAGTTGAGAGGCATGGGCACCTTTGCCAGCACCGCTTTTACTTCCGACATGCCGCTACCAGCAGCTTCAGGGGCGATGCGCTCCACCAACCAGCCTGCGAGAAATCCGCCCACTAAGCCAATTATCGGCAGTGCCAACAAAGCTGGAAACTGATGGGATATTTGCTGTCGCCACCCACCTAACAATCCCACGCCTTGCCCTAACAAGACAGCAGCCAATCCAGAGACTAAACCAATCAGACAAGCTTGCACCATTGCAAGGCGTTTAGTGGGCAAAAGCTTATGGGAGAGGCGCTTCCAAAAAATCTGCCCCATGCGTGCCATCTTGATTTTAAACTTGACAATCAATTGGCTACTCATTAAATTCGACCACTATAATAATCACACGAATAAGTTAGTAGGGCGCGATCGCTTCAATTCCAGAGATTTTGCTGGTGTTGGTGTTGACACCGTTGTTGGAGTATCAGAGGATTGCCAGGGCAATTGGTGATGGTTAAACCAATAATCTCCAGAAAATCCCATGACGACAGCTATTAGTAATAATAAATATAATTCTTTTCGCCCAACGTTATCGGGTGAGTTTTCGCTCAAGCTGGATTGAGATAAATTCGAGTTTCCATCAATAGTGTGATGTCTCATAGAAGACCTCCAACTTTATTGTTAGCAACATGGAAGAGGATTTTTATTAGTTTAAGTCAAAACCCCCCAAACCAAATTATGTATTTGGTTCGGGGAAATTTTGCTATGTGGTGTTCCGAGGAGTTATTCAGAATATCAGCTTAAAAAATAGTTGTGGAAATATCAGGTAGAAATCGGGTAGACACTCACAAAGCATAAACTAAAGCTGCTTCAATTGCTAACTTCGTTTAATTTATCGAACCGCCTTCTCTGCGAGAGGCTTCTCTTGGGGAGGCTGCGCCAACGCCAACGCGTAGCGTCTCGTTGGTGCAGCCTCTCTAAGAGTTGAGAAGAATTTGTAGAGTGTGCGTAAGTCCTAATCCTCTAAGAAATAAGTTCCCAACTCTTTGATTCGCTCTACCCAAGCCTTAACATCATCAGCCGCCTTATATTTCCATTGAAGTTGAAGTACTTCTCTGGTGTAAGAATCATCAAATACCACGTTGTCTTTATTTTCAAATATTGGTGCTTTAAATTTTACCTGAGCAGCCTCCGCAAACAAAGTTGCCATCTGGCTAATACTCAGATTTTCAGCCGCTGCAAGGTAGTGTCCTCCTTTGGAGCCTCTTCGTGCTGCGGCAATGTAGCAGTCTGCCAAATCTTCAACGTGAATCCACGCTGTCATAAAGTCTGGCGGAAATGGCTGATAGGCTTGGTGCGGTTTCCCGGTGATGAACTGCTGAATTGCAAAATCCCAGATACTGCCACGGGTAGGCGATGAACCATACACTGATGAGGGATAGATGATGGAGGCGTTACCTCCTTTACTGATATATTTCTCTATTAATTCATCCTTCATCGAATTTACATCTACTAGTAACTCAATCCATGCTAAATATTCAAGCTTTCTGGAACCTGTGTGGCGAGGTGTTTCTGTTATTCTTCCTCCCTCAGTAGTCACTAAAGAGAAATTCCCACTGGTGGCGATGACATGAATATCTGGTGAAACCGCACTAGCAGCGTGTAAAGCGGCTTCTAATACTATACGATCCTTCTCAAATTGAGCTTCTTTGGTTGATTCCGCAGGCATGTGCCATGCCAAATTAATTATCGTTTTAACATCATGCTTGCGAATTACTTCTTCAACATCCTGTTGAGAAAATTGTTCTTTTTGGGAGTAAATTATTTTTTTACAGAAGGGTTTGATAGCCTCAATATCACTGCTTGGACGCACAAGGGCTAACACGGCAAAATATTGTGTTTGAGAAAGCTTGCGGCACAATGCTCCACCAATATAGCCGGTTGCGCCTATGAGCAAGATATTTTTAACTGAACTGTCTATCTCGGTTGAAAATTCTTTTTTCTCTAACATATTTGAGAGTTTAGTTCATCAAGTTTTTCAATTTCCATTCAATTATCTCAGAGGATGTTTGAAAACTATTAGGCGACTAGAAGTCGCTACTACACAAGCTCTCGTCCACCTCCGTGGACTAAGAGAAAATCAAGGGTTTGAAACCCACGCAGGTGGTTTTGCCTGTATAGCCAAGCCAGTGCGGGAACAGGGGGTTTTCCCATGAGCAACTGGCGTGCGACTTCTAGTCGCCAGGGCTAGGATGAATTGAGACTTTCTGAACATCCTCTAATATTGGCTACAAATTTGCTTTCGAGACTTTTTCAATTTGCCCAGTAAAGTATGCTTCCTCATGTTTAAGTTGTTGCGCTAGTTCTAACCCTTTTTGAAAAGCTGTTAGTGCTTGAGGAAATTCTTTGCGTTCTAGATATAATTGCCCAATTTGGTCATAAGCTTGCATCATCCCGTAAAAGTTGACGGCTTGCGCCTGTATCTGCACAAGAATTTGGCTAGCCTGCAAAGCCTCGGCTGTTTGGCCTTGAGAACGATACAGCGCAATTAACTTCTGCAAAGCGTCACCAGCACGAACATACTCCTGTAATTGCCAAGCAGTGGTATAAGCTTCTTGATAATTTTTAAAAGCTTCTAGCAGTAAGTTAGGATCTTTCTTTGCTAGAGATTCGTAATCTGAAGCGATCGCTAGCTTTAATTGTGGTATTTCAGTAAGATTATTTTCATTGACGTAAATTTCTGCTAGCTTATTAAGTACATTCAATGACTGCTGTGGTTGGTTTGTCTGCTCGTAAATTTCAGCCAGCTGTTGCAGATATGTTACCTCGTTTCCACGTTCGCCTTGGGAAGTAGCTAAACTCAACAATTCCTCGTAAACTGGGGCAGCTTTGCGATAATCAAACCAAGTCAAATGTAGTTCTCCAATTGTCTTGAGGATTTCTACTAATGCTGTTGGATTTTTTTGCTGTCGCACCACTAGCAAAACTTGGTCGTAAGCTTCTACAGCTAGTTTAAGCGATCGCACATTTTGGTAAGCTTGCCCTAGCGATCGCCACAATTCTAGATCAATTTGGGCTGTTGTTTTCTGAGATTGTGCCTGCTTTTGAATTGTTTGCAATCGCTGCGTAATATATTGTACTTCTGGGCCGTCGTTTTGCTTCCAAGCGATCGCCCCGACTCGTGATAATGCTTGCACCTCTGCGAATGAACCTAAAAAGCGCCGCAAGCGCAGTTCCCGGTTCCAAATTTCAAACGCCGCCAGCTGATCCCCTGCTTGCAGTTTTGCCGCTGCTTCTTGGTTTAAGGCATCCAGCGCTGGTTCTAACTTTTGCTGTTCTTCGAGAGTTAACGGCTGTTTATCCTTGGGCAAACGTGGTAGCAGTGGATCGGGTGTGGTAATTTCTAGGGGATTAGGAGGAAATTTATCCGGTGGTTTGGGCTTTTTAGTCTCTGCCAGCGTCAAAGAGCTACTAAAGAGTATAGCGGCAGTCACAATCACAATTAAGCGCCTGAACATGGGTATTTTACCTTGCCTTGAGTTAGTTGCATGAGGTAATTGGCAATTATCCGTTAAATAAAACTTATCCAAAGTTTTCCAAACTAGACTTTTCTATAATAGATAACTTGCACTATGACGGACTTTGGTGGCAGGATAAGTTAAGAGATTTGATTGGTCAGCTTATCCTTGCTCACAATAATCAAGGATAAGCAAGTTTAGATAGGTATTTGGCTATTTAGTATTACCCTTGTTTGCTTCTGCTAATGCTCGTTCGCGAGTCAAGCTATCAATAGCATCACCCAAAGCAGTAGTCAGGCTATTGCGGGTTTGGGCGTGGTTATCCTGCTCAGTTTTGAAAGCTTGCAAGAGGCGATCGCGTTCTTTGATCACGGCGATGAGTTTAGCTTGCAAGTCCTCCACAGATTTTAGTTGTTCTATTTCTTGTTGGATCGCTGTTAATGGTGTCCCAGCAGCCAGTGTCTCGACCTCAATACCCTGGAGTTTATACAGGTCTGCCTTCAGGGATGCGATCGCCTGTTGGGACAGTTGGGCATCTGTGCGGCGTTGTTCTGCTTCTGTGTTATAAAGCTGACGCCATTTTTGGGCACTTTCCCAAGCGACATCGCGATCGCCCTGAAGTACCGCCATCTGCTCTTTGAGTACCTGGATTTCTGTCAACCACTGTTGTGTCAAATCTTGATTCATAAATAAATAGTTATTAGTTATTAGTCAATGGTTATTAGTCAAGAGTCATTAGTCAAGAGTCATTAGTTAGGAAGTCTCTCCCCACTCGTATTCTTGCGGTAAAAAGATAGATGCGATCGCTACGCAAAATTTGGGAAAGTAGTTTAGGATTTACGCACTGAAAACCTAAAACTTTGATCCCCCCTAACCCCCCTTAAAAAGGGGGGGATCTGAAAGAGCCAACTTTTTAAGGGGGTTGGGGGATCTCTTCTGCGTAAGTCCTACAGTTAATAAACTCAACCAGTTTTAACTCTAAATCATGCCAAAGCCTCGTTTTTTCCGATTCTTTCGCCACCTCAATTGGCGCACGCTCAAAAAAACTTTTACGAGGACAATCGAAAGACGACTTTTGGGACTTGCCTCGGAAATCGCCTTCAATGCCATGCTATCGCTGTTTCCAGCAATTCTGGCTCTGATCACAGCCATCGGCTTATTGGCAGAATCTTTGCAAGCCACCTTTAACCAACTGGCGATTCAACTAAGTCAAGTCCTACCTGAAGAAGCCCTGGATCTGATTCGTAATTTTGCCACCACAGAAATTACCAACTCCAAAAACAGCAGTTTATTTTCTTTGAGCTTTGTATTGGCAATCTGGACTGCTTCTGGGGCGGTGAATACCGCTATGACAGCCCTCGACCAAATCCATCAAATTCCTCCAGAAAAGATGCGCCCCTTTTGGAAAGCCAAGCTCGTCTCTCTGGGATTAACAGTCGGCACTATGTTGCTTTTAGTATTGGCTTCTTTCTTAGTTTTTACCAGCGATCTACTATTGGCAATGGTAGTGAGCGGAAATGGTTCTTTGATCTTCTTGTTCTATCTTTGGAAGCTGTTACGCTGGCCTTTAGCTTTAAGTATTGTTGCTGTCGCCTTTGGCTTTGTCTATCGTTATGGGCCAAGCCAGTGGAACTCAGGCACGCCAATGATGCCAGGAGCAATTTTAGCAGCTGTTTTTTGGGCAATATTGTCTGCCCTATTTCGGCTTTATGTGGCGAATTTTGGGAATTATAATAAAGTCTATGGTGCAGTAGGGGCTGTGATAGTTTTAATGCTCTGGCTGTCGATGAGCGCTGCTGTTATGTTAATCGGCGATCAGTTGAACGTGACTGTCGGCGAAGATATGCGCCCAAAAGCACAGTCAGAATCCCCCGGAAAATAGAAAATATAGCTAAAATCTCTGAGGAAATTTTAGCAAAACCTTAGTAGAAGAGTAAAATATCTAACGATTCAATCCAAAGTTAGCGATCGCCTTTATGTCTGATTCTCCGCCTCGATTTTCGATGATTGAACCTGATGCCAAAGCACCCACCTTGAAGCGCCTGCGTCAGTTAAGTCGGCTGCTGGATAATGTTATTACCATTCCTGGTACAAAAATTGGTTTTGGTCTAGATCCAATTATAGGACTGATACCTATTGGTGGTGATTTTTTGGGAGTCATGTTTTCTAGCTACATCATCCTAGAAGCAGCGCGGCTGGGTGTATCTAGAGCCACTTTAGGCAAAATGGTTTTGAATGTGATCATTGATGGCTTGGTAGGGGCTGTCCCAATTTTGGGAGACTTTTTTGATTTTGCCTGGACAGCTAACACTTATAATATCAAGCTATTGGAAGAATACTTAAAGTTTCCCAGCCAGCAAAAGAGTGCAGACAGGTGGTTTATCTTTGCCGTTTTGGCTGGATTGTTGCTAATCTCCATTGTTTTAGTAGCATTGCCCGTGATCCTAGTTAGAATGCTGTGGAACGCCTTAACTGGCGGTTAAAATAATTCATAATGACGCTCGTTCCGACGCTGCGCTAACGTAATTCGTAATTAAGTTTTGTAACGGAGATTTAGATCCTGCCACAAAACTTGCCGCGACTCGACTGAGCGATCGCCGAATGTCTTGTTAGTTACTCTTTACTTAAACCCCCAGAATTAGTTAAATTATTTGTTGATAATGGAATGAAAGATTGGTGGCAAGCTACTTTTCCCAAAGGGCGGCAAAGTCTAGTTATTACTGATGCTAAAGGGTATCCTGTACAAATTGCTTATGGCGAAAAAGGTAAAGGTAAACCGCTAATTTTATTACATGGCATGGGTAGTTGGAGCTACAATTGGCGTCACAGTATAGCACCATTATCTAAATATTTTCGGGTAATTTGTTTTGATGCCAAAGGTTTTGGTTTTTCCGAAAAACCATTGTCTCGTAGAGAACACAACGGCCATCAAGTTATTGAGTTTCAAAGAATTATTCAGGAATTATGTGATGAACCCGCAGTGATTGTGGCTGAATCTCTGGGGGGATTAGTTGCCCTTGCACTTGCTCAAGAACATCCGCAGTTAGTCGGGCAGCTTGTAGTAGTAAACGTACCTGTTTTTGCCGAACAACTACCCCATTGGGCTATGTGGTTACTTGCCCAAACGCCCCTGGAAGTAATACAAACAATAGACTCCTTACGGCTGGCATATTTGTTTGCACCTCTATTTAGAGAAATTATGGCAATAGAAAGACGTAGGGTATTATTCGAGCCATCAATTTTGACACAGGAAGATGTCTATTGGATAACTTACCCGTTTATTGAACTGCCAGGTACGGTTGCAAAAGTCGCCGAAGAGTTACAAATAGCAGCGCAAGAAATTGAGAATTGGCAAGCAAATAAGCCAAATATGCTCACCAAAATTCAAAATAACCTGAGTTCAATTAAGTGTCCGACACTAGTTTTGTGGGGTGATCAAGATAGTTGGTTTCCTGCTAGTCATGGTGAAAAATTGCATAAGTATATCCCCAATTCCAAATTCCAAATTTTGTCTAACTGCTGTCATGATGCTTCAACTGGCGCTTTTGAGGTGTTGAATGCAGCAATTATTGAGTTTTTACGGGATAGTGATTTATCAAAATAATTTATGTTCTAATTGAGCTGATGGTTGTTTTTTTGATTTAGGACTTACGCAAAACTACACATTGTAGGGGCAATTCATGAATTGCCCCTACCTAAAAATCTTTCTTTTCGGCTATTGTTTGCGTAAGTCCTGTGATTGGCAGATATGAGAGCGATGCCTGCGACGGGCTATTCGGCGTAGCTAAATAAAAAGAGAGTGGAAGGAAGCATATCAGTCAGCTTTCAAACTCCCACTCTGCCATTTGCCACTGAAGTGAACAGGAATGTATACAGACGTTGCCCGTTATTTGGGGGCTAATGCGTAGTTCAACAACAACGCCCATACGCATTTAATATTCCTGTTGCAGCAAATGCCAAACCTGATTATTGATATTTATCTGCTGAGGAAAATCCGCTGCAAATAATTGGTAGAGATAGTTTTTTATTTTTGCAAATCACTTGGTAAATAGTGTTTTACAAAAGGAATTTGCTTACGTGGTAGTCCCTGATAACAAAACCCTTGAAGTCGTTTATCTTCGTACAATTTAACTTGGTTAATCAGAATCTGGTTGCCATTTTGGCAGATTTTTAAATTTCCTAATTGCTCATAAGTAGCTTTCATGAACTGCGGACACCAGAACAAATGAAAATCTTTCTTCCCTAGTAGTCATTTTCAAGTCAGGTGGGTTGAATTAAATATAAAATGGCTGTAACAACTGGCTTGAAAGTCAAGCGATACCTTTGGCAACCCCTGCGGTGTCCGCAGTAGCAATCTCAGTTGTCAGTTAATTTCGACCTAACTGTGACATTTCTCTTGGGCGATCGCTATTAAGCTAATCGGCATTCAAGTTGCATAATCAGGGCGGGCAAGATGCCCACCCCACAAGATATTGAGAAAATTTTAATATGCAAATTAGATGTGTTTTAGCTTAGTAGTTTTTGCATGATGACGATATCGCCACATGACAAAGCTAGTAATAAACAAAATTAACGGTGTAAGTCCGACAAAGACGTGGAAAATTCGGGATGAAAGTTTCTAGCAGGGATTTACCCGCAATGCGCACAGATACCAGAGTAGCTTGCTGCTTGGTGAAGGTGAGTGCGTAGATCATCGGGTTGATGAACTCACTGAAGCTCCAGCAAAATCCGGTGAAAAATGTGCATATCAGAAACACTGCTGCGATCGCGCTTTGCGTCAGTTTGCCTACCTTTAACCAGTTGCCAGGGCAACTTGTTTTGTTAATTGAGATGTTAGATGGTTTTCAGCGATAGTATAACTGTAAATTCTTTCAATTCTCTGAGCTACTATGCCAAAACAGTCTATAGGTCTTGATAACCAACTCTACAATTATCTTTTATCCGTTTCGCTGCGGGAACCAGAGATTCTTTTGAAGTTGCGCCAAGAAACCGCCAGCCATCCCCGAAGTAAAATGCAGATTTCACCAGAACAAGGGCAGTTTATGAGACTTTTGGTGCAGCTCATTGGAGCCAAGAAAACCCTGGAAGTTGGAGTGTTTACAGGTTATAGCTCACTCTCAGTTGCCTTAGCCCTTCCTGAGGATGGCAAGATTATCGCTGCTGATGTGAGTGAAGAATTTACTGCGATCGCCCGCCGATATTGGCAAGAAGCCGGAGTTGCCGATAAAATCGATCTGCGGTTGGCACCAGCTTTGGAAACTTTAGATCAGCTGTTGGCAACTGGGCAAGCCGAGACATTTGATTTTGCCTTTATTGATGCCGATAAAGAAAATTATGATGGATATTATGAGCGATCGCTGCAATTGGTGCGTCCAGGGGGATTGATTGCTATTGATAATGTTTTATGGTCAGGACAAGTCGCTGAGGAGCAAAATCAAGATGAAAGCACCCAAGCTATCCGGGCGCTCAACGAAAAGTTACATCATGACGAACGGGTAACGCTCTCCCTTGTCCCCATTGCCGATGGACTTACTTTAGCCATCAAGCGACCTTAATACAGTTTGATGCCAACTTACTATTATAGCTGTTTTCTATTTGCCGGAATCCAGTAGGGTAGCACATCTGTGCTACCCTAGCGCATGTTCTACTTCTATTTACTTAGAAGTTATAGCCAATTCCTAATTGTAGCCCGACATCAGTGTCATCCAGAAAAGCAGCATTTACACCACCTGTTAGCGTCAGTTTAGAACCGAGAGGAACGTCTACACCACCAGTTAGTAGTAATCCAATATCAGTATTAAGATTAGCTTCAATTGCTACGCCAGCACCTATGTAAGGAGATATAGCAAAGGTTCTCTCACCCACCGAACCTGCTCTGCGGGGAGAAAAATCCAAAGTTATGGGAACTAGAAATAGTGTATCGTCCCCAAATATCACCGAGGGTCGCACTGATAGATAGTTTGTCAGACCAAGTTTGCTGATTACTGTAAAGTTACCATCGCTCAGAGCGGAATCGCCGCCGCTCAAACCAATGTTACCACCAACCCCAATGTAGCTTCTGCCACCACGAGTAGCTCTACCTACATTAACATCAGGCGTTGTTGTGCTTCCTGTTGGTGGCTGATTTAACTTACTGATGTTAACATCAGGCGGAATCAGGACTTGGTTAATTGCATGGATAACACCATTGCTAGCTTTCACGTCCGGCTGGATGATTCTGGCATTATTCACCGCGACTTGATTGTTAGAACGATCAATTTGAATATTTACAGGTCTTCCTTCATCGGTTTTCAGTTCCCCAGCCGAAAGTTGACTAGAAGTTACTGCACCAGGAACCACATGGTATCTCAAAATCTTAACCAATGCTTCTCTGTTTTCTGGTTGCTGTAACTGCTGTAAGGTAGCAGCAGGTAAAGCAGCAAATGCTGCATCGGTAGGAGCAAAGACTGTATAAGGGCCTGGCTGTTGAAGAATATCTGCTAAACCAGCTGTCTTCAATAAAGAAGTCAAAGTTGTAAAAGAACTACTGGATGCAGCAAGAGAAACAATATCGGTAGCGGCTTGAGTTCCACCGACAATATACTGAGTAGCTGGAAGATTGCTCGCAATGGGTTGCACCCTTCCTGTTTTAGCTAAAGCTTGATATAAGAGTGCCGCAGCTTCTGCACGAGTCAGGGGCTGTTGGGGATTAAGTTGTTTTACATCTGGATAATTAACAACAATATTAGATTGTGTTGCTGCTGTCACACTACTAACAGCATAGTCCGGGATACTTGAGGCGTCATTGTAGTAGGTGCTGAGGTCACTACTTGTTCCAGTGCTGCTACTAGTTAAACCCAAACCACTCGTTAAAGCAACGATCGCCTGTACCCTTGGTATTTGTTGATTTGGTCTAAACACGTTCCCAGGATAGCCTGCCAGAAATCCAGTTTCATAGGCGCTCTGAATTGCAGAAGCCGCCCAATAGTTAGCAGGAACATCACTAAATCCACCTGCGCTTAATTGCCGAACTCGGTTTTGGTTACCGAAAGCTTTTTGAATTAGGGCGGCGAATTCAGCACGAGTCACAGCTTGATTCGGTCTAAAGCTGCCATCAGGAAAGCCAGCAATCACGTTATTGTCAGCTAGGGCTTGAATGAAGGGATGCGCCCAATAATCTGAGGAAACATCAGACAAGTTAACTGTTGAAGCAGGTGATGGGGTCGCAGGTGATGGGGTCTCAGGCGATGGGGTCGCAGGTGATGGGGTCGCAGGTGATGGGGTCTCAGGCGATGGTGTTGTAGATGGAACAGTCTCTTGGGATGAAGCTGGGGCAGAAATTAGGATGGGAGTTATTATAGCAGGTGTCATTCCCAGAACTAGTAAAGCAACCCTTGCTGATGACCAACGAAACAAACTAGACATGGAAATATCCTCTTTTCAAATTCTTGGATTGACTATTGGAAAATACTGGATGTAAGGTTAAGTGAATACAAATATCCAGATGATTGTTTGGTTTGCCTCTATATGGAAACCACAAATGCAACCGTTAACTCTGGAAAATTCAGATGTTGGACATTATGAGTAGCTGCTCTGACATCTCATAACTAACATTTATCCAAATGTTCACCAGACATAGTATAGGATTCCTATTTGATTTTTTAAAACCCGCAGATAACACTAATAAAGATAAGCAGGGATACTGTGGTGATATGGTATGTTGCAATAATAAAGATAATTACTGCAACTAGGCGATTTTACAGTTATAAAATCGCAGTCAAGCAGGAGGATAAGTGGCTTTTAATAGCCGTCTCTTTATAATTGCCGAGGAGGGTTAATGCCGTCAAGCTCAATATATCATGATCTTTAGCAAGATTTAAGAAATAAAATGTGTCTTGGCGATATGCTGTATTGTTAATCTTTTATCAAAAATATACAACTAACTAATGGCTGGATTTCGAGGAAAAACTTTCACTCTTTAGATAGTTGTCTGTAATGGCAAATTTTAAAATACTAGACTGGAAATTAGCGATCGCAATCAAAATTTTCGAGCATGATTGCGCCAATATTTTTTGCTAGGAATTATTCTTTTGCAAAAGATTATTTTATGAAAATGAACCCACAGATAAACTAGTACGCCACGGCGGAAATAGAGCAACCATTTAAAATCCCTAAAGAGCTTATTCCATAATACTTTTGACTTTTGACTTCCGCCTTGCGGTACTAGTACACTGTGGGGGAAGTTTGCCTACCTTTAAGCAGTTGCTCAGAGCAACTAGTTTGAGATGGTAGCTGGACTTACGTCAATACGCTTGGATTAGTGATATTTTTTGCCCCGGAAGATCCCACCAACCTACGCCACTTGCTGCACTTGGGGACACCCCAAAACCCTTCGGGTGACGCAAGGGTAGCGAAACGTTAGTCACAAGGCTGTTGGCTTAAGTATTCAAAAAGCAATTTAGACTGTCCTAATGACCGACGGTCTTGACACACTCGTACTATAGCGTTTCCTAATGACATGAAATACATCATAGCCCCCTATCGAAGAGCGGGGAGGGGTTGGGGGTGGGGTTCTTGTACCTCACTCAAGTGAGAACCGCTATAATACAACCTTATAAACTAGTTGACTTTCAATACTGCGTAAAATTTCTTTTTGAGGCAGGGGAAGTTAAGGAGACTTTGGATTGAAAAGTCCTTAGCCTGCAACCCCTGCACCCCCTGCATCCCTGCCTCCCATGCCTGCCTCAAATAGTATTGAGTTTATTTTGACTTGTGTGTACACCGTAGCCCCTAATAGGGAAGAGGCTTTGAGGCTTACTCCCCAACGCTAATAGGGAAGGGGCTGGGGTTAGGTTTCGTTTGGTTTTTCCACATAACGTGAAAAATCAAAGTTTTATAATAGAATTTAACGCTGGTAAATTAAAGGAGACTGTGACCACACACTGGCAGGAACGGGTTGGTAATCAAAGGGACTGGGTTTGGCGCGGCTGGCAAACCCGCTACAC
Source organism: Nostoc sp. (assembly GCF_036917655.1). GTDB lineage: Bacteria > Cyanobacteriota > Cyanobacteriia > Cyanobacteriales > Nostocaceae > Nostoc. Next base: position 302,475 of record NZ_JBALCY010000009.1, on the reverse strand, counting down.
TTACATTCGCCCTAGCCAAAATCACCACAAGACAACACCCCTAATATTGCTACATGGCTTTGGCGCTTCCATTGGTCATTGGCGCCATAATTTAGAGGTGTTGGGTGAACACCACACAGTCTACGCCATCGATATGTTGGGTTTTGGCGCTTCCGAAAAAGCCGCAGCTAATTACAGCATTGAATTCTGGGTTGAGCAGGTTTACGACTTCTGGAAAACATTTATCCGTCAACCAGCGATATTAATAGGCAATTCCAACGGTTCACTGATTTCCATGGCCGCCGCCGCCGCCCACCCCGACATGGTGCTGGGTATGGTGATGATGAGTTTACCCGACCCTTCACTAGAGCAAGAAGCAATCCCGCCAGTGCTGCAACCAGTTGTCAGAGCAATTAAAAATATTGTTGCTTCGCCGTTGATACTTAAACCTGTGTTTAACTTCGTGCGCCGTCCAGGGGTGCTGCGTCGCTGGGCAGGTCTTGCCTACGCTAACCCAGACGCGATTACCGATGAACTCATAGAAATTTTAGCTGGGCCTCCCCAAGACAGAGGTTCCGTTAGGGCTTTTAGTGCCTTGTTCAAAGCTGCGATCGGAATTAACTTTAGTCCCAGTGTCAAGAAAGTATTACCAACCTTAACAATTCCGATGCTGTTAATTTGGGGAGAAAAAGATCGGTTTGTTCCCCCAGCCCTGGCTAGCCAATTCGCTCAATACAACGAGAAATTGGAACTGCTGAATTTGGAGAATGTAGGGCATTGTCCCCATGATGAATGTCCAGAACAAGTCAACCAAGCTATTTTAGATTGGATTGAGAGATCGGTTGGGGTAGGCGTAGCCCCCCGCAGGCATCGCTAACCGTTGGTTATTCCCTAAATATTATGCAATGGGTGTATGCAATGGATGCGATCGCGTCAGCCAGCACCTTTACCACGATTGAATTTCTAAATTTTTAATTCCTTAACACCTAGCCAATCGTAGCTTGGTTACTGTCAACATCTGTAGTACCATTCACAGAACGGGCTACAGAAATCATTTTGTTGAGAATTTCTTGACTGGGAACTTTACCTTTCAATACTACAGTGCTGCCAGTCTGAGCAACCCAAAGGGTATTAACATCGTCGAGTTGGGGATCTTCATCAAATGCCAACGCTACCCGCTTTGCTAAACCACTTTGGTCATATTCTCCGTTTAATCCCACACGTTCTGGGGGTGTCGATTGCGTAGAAGTAGATGCAACGTTACTAGTCGCAGCTTCCGGTATTGCCTGTGCGGTCGGATTTACTTCTGCATTTTGAGGTTTTTCCATTCCAAACAATCTTTGTAACCAACCCATAAAAACTTTTCTCCTATTAGAGGTTTATCAAATCTGAGTATAAAGGCTTTACAAAAATGCCGCATCTGCCAATGAAAAGATATGTATTCAATGAAATTCCTGCTTGCAGTATGATTTCTGCCCAATTTATCTCTAGGAATGCAATGAGTGCAACTATTCAGTTTAAAATAGAAGGTCGCACTGACTTTTTTAGTGCGGTAGTCCGTCTAGCGTAGCCGTTAGCTTGTGTCTGCGTTCCTCAATTCCTGCTCTAGCCTCTGTTGGCGAAGATGAAACATACCCTTTCAGTTCTCGTAGAAGATGAGGCGGGTGTTCTTTCCCGCATTTCTAGTTTATTTGCACGTCGCGGTTTTAATATTGAAAGCCTTGCTGTTGGCCCTGCTGAACAAGGAGGAGTCTCCCGAATTACGATGGTTATACCTGGTGACGATCGCATTATCGAGCAACTCACCAAGCAACTGTACAAGTTAGTCAATGTCCTGAAGGTACAGGACATTACCGAAACTCCTTGCGTCGAGCGGGAATTGATGCTTTTGAAGGTGAATGCTAGTAGCAGCAATCGCTCAGAAGTAATCGAACTGTCTCAGATTTTCCGGGCGCGAGTCGTGGATGTGGCGGAAGATTCTCTGACCTTAGAAGTTGTGGGAGATCCAGGTAAAATGGTAGCGATCGTGCAGGTGTTGCAAAAATTTGGTTTGAGAGAAATCGCCCGCACTGGCAAAATTGCCCTAACTCGTGAGTCGGGTGTGAATACCGAGTTACTCAAGTCTTTGGAAGCAAAGGTTTAGTTGGGAAATTAAATAATCAACTTGTGGGGGCGAACATCTGTGCATAGGTGTCAACTTAAGGGCAAACCCTTTTAAAACCTCGTTTCCAGCCTCTGGCTGGAAATGCTGATCTTGGCAGCTCTGCCGCCAGCAAGGGAGGCGGAGCCTCTAGAATGGCGTTCCCAGTCGGAGACTGGGAACGAGACAAGGATATTTGTAGGTTGGATTGAGGAACGAAACCCAACTTACGCTGGTTTTGGTTTTTGGCTTTAACCCAAGCATATTGGTTAACTCAGGGCTTTTGTTGCAAAGCCCACAGCATATCTATGCCATAAGATAGCTGCTTTTTGAATATATATATGCTTTTAAAGTTGGATATAAGTATCTATAGCATAGGAATAAGTTAAAAACTACAGATAAAAGGTTTTGTGACTTACCTATAGACGCCTGTATGTTCAGGTAGTGCTTCCAGAACAACTATATCGAACAGGAACGCCTATAGAAGAATCTGGAATGTCTGGCGGAATCCTCAAAACAAACTAAAAAAGCGGCTTTTTATAAGTTAGTAGTACTAGGTGTATTTTCATAAATAACTTTATATATTTTGGCATCTTAATTCGTTTTACTACCAGCAAATTCTATTAATAACGATTTATGTATAGCTATTATTTACTACTATCACTGTGATACCCAATTACCTTACTTCAGTAAGATGTACGCTCACTATCCCAACCGTTATTATATTTATTAAATGGAAATTACAGTTGAGGTAATGAGGTAAGTAATGGCAACTAAATTGAAAGTTACAAATATTAAAGGTGATGACTGTGTGCAGAAAATAACTAAATCTATTCAGACTATGGTATCTGATGCCAAAGTAGATGTGGACGTTAATGCAAAAACCATAACTGTAGATGGTTCGGCTTCTGAAGAGACAATTAAACAGATAGTTCAATCTGCTGGTTATACTATAGAGGGGTATTAATTACATATCTAAATTTCTCAGGAGATTTAGATATGTAATTTAGCCAGCACAATTGCTTAATCATAATATATTCGCCCGTTTTCCGGGCGGAATATTATTAACAAATTACTCTACTTGATCAATAATATTTTCCTCCTCTGACACACTTGAAATACTTGACTTTCTGCCTGACTTATCGGCTGTAACAGATACAGCTAAAGATCGGAGAATTTTGAAAGTATTGCTGTATATTTATTTGCTCTGACACAATTGTTAAACTTTCCGGTACTCGTTTTCAGGAACGAATTAACATTGGGTCATAAATTTGACACTCTTGAACCCCATAATTGCTCAGAATAGAGCTAGCATGATCAAGCTCATTGTCTGCACCACTAACGATGAGTATGTAATTGCCTTGATCAATTTGCTCGTTGTAAAAGCGTGCCCACTCATCTGCTATTCCTAGTCTGATAGGGTCAAACCGCTCACTTAAATTAACGCCTATTGACCCTTTGAATTGAGAGAAGTCTTTGCAAATTAAGGAAATCTGGTTTACTGAAAAACCTGCGGCACACATATTGTTAATTGCCGGTTCAACATTATCTATGTTATTAAAGCAACTAACAGCATACTTTGACATTATCCCACTTTTACTAGGAATGGCAGTAGCAGAAGTCGTTGTGGTCAGATAATTTGTAGTTACATATTCACTGTTGAGATGCTCGTAAATACCAAACTCTTCAATACCCCAACGCTGTAGAATTTCTGCTACTTTAGCAATTTCAACAGATGTACAATCCACGATTATTAAATAGTGTCCATACTCTACTCGCTCGTTATATGTTCTAGCTTGTTCTTCCGACATTCCCCAACCAACTAATGCACCAGCAAAAGTCCCAGTAGCAGCACCAATACTTGCACCTACAAGGGTTGTAACCAAAGCAGTTGCTGCTGCGCCAGCCAGCATTATTGGCCCAACTCCAGGGATTGCTAAAGTCCCAAGACCTACTAATAAACCAGTCAAACCACCAACAGCGCCCCCTGAAAGCCCTCCTACTGTTGCGCCTTCGTCAGCTTTATCACCAGTGCGCTCTTTAATTTGCTCATCGGCAATCTCATGATTGCGGTCTGCATTTTGTACAACTACAGATACTTTCTCCATCGCCAAGCCAGAATCTCTCAACTCATGTAGTGCTTGTTCTGCATCTCGACGATGAGTAAATACGCCTACAGCACGTTGATATTGACTTAAAACCATTATTACTCCTTGGTAGTAGGGGAAAATTAATCAGCTACAAATTTAGTATTTCAGTACTTATAATATTAAATACGAGTTTGTTTAACTGAAAATCATTTTAAGTAATAAAATTTTGAATAAGATTGTATCTCATCAACGAATGCGATCGCCTGATTTTCTACCGACGCTAACACTCTTCAAATGCTGGCGTGTCAAAAATAACAATACTATACATAGGTTACAAATTGGGTATTATGTATCATTCCGCAAAACCCTAAATGGCTGATTATTGCTTTCCCATGTCCGAATGTCCAAGTAGAGTTGTGTCTGGTAAAAGTAGATTTCTTCGTAAGCAAGCCGCAAACTACGCTCAAGACTGTTCGGTTCAACATCAGCAGCTTTGTTAGTACCAAGTACTTTGCGTAAGCCAAATGACAGAATTTCCACCAAATCATGACCACAGCAGATTTGCCAAGGATCATGGTTATTGTTTTTCTGACTCTTTAGCCGTTCTTGCAAATCTTCATCTTTCAAAGAGAAAGCTTGGGATTTATTCTTAATCTCCTGAATCAGCTTGACTTCATCAATTTGTAGAGTTTGCTCATCAATGAACTTGCTAAATGTAATACTATCAAAGGTTAGATTTAATTCGTCACATTTAGAGATCCAAAGTAAATAACCTACCGACATTCCAGTTTCAACTAATACTAATCTTACGTCTCGATGAAACTGGGCAATTTTCTTTTCAGAACCAAACTCAGCGAGTACTTTGTTAAATGCAGGTGAGTTAATCAGCATAGTTTCAAGGTCATGGCTGTCGGTGCGAAGCAGATTAGGACTAGTGTATAACAAAGTTTCAAGGCGCTCAAAATCTGCATCAACAATCGCTAAAACTCCCTGAAAATTTGATTGCTCCAAAATTTTTAAAATTTCAATAGCACGCTGCTTACTAGAGGGTTTTCCCGATGTTTCAACTAACTCACAAACTAATTTGTCAACAAATCGCTTATAGAAAGTTTTATCAGAACTTCCTTCGACTAATAAAAAAGTTCCAGTATATGTGCTTCGTCGTAATCGAATTTGGTTAGCAACACGGTCAACTGTCAGAAAATCTCTCACTTTTGTGGCCCTTTCAGTTCAACCGTCAAATCCCAGCGATCTTGAATGATATCTGGTGAATGAGTAGCCATTAGTATATTTAAATCTGCAAGCTGTGTAATGTCTTGTAAGTCCTTTAAAAACTGAACTTGCCAACCTACATGAAGAGATAATTCCGGTTCATCAATTAAAACTAGAGAATTCGGTTGAACTTTAAATAATAGTTCATATAGAAGAACTAACTCATGTTGCTCCCCTGATGACAAATCTGTTGGTAAAAGAGTTTTTGAATTAGATAATGGAGAGTCATAACTTGTTGTGACAACGAATCCTTTTTCTTTACTAAAGTTTATCTCTTTGTAGGAATAAGCAAACTTATTATTAATAATTTTCCTTAATAAATCAATTTTGCTTGCAATTTCAGCAAAAACACTCAGCTTCTTTTCCACATCTTCAACATATACCGACAAAGCATTTTTAGTACTTTCATCTATATCTTGAGGCTGGATTTGAAATTCTGAATCTTCATCTTTATCTAAAAGACCTACTTCTATGAGACGAGAACGAGTCGCTTCAAGTTCGTTTAGTTGATCGCGAAGTTGTTCATCTGTTAAATCTGCGGATGATTGTTGCTTAACCACTCTTATGGGAAAAGTTCTGTCAAGAGATTGAGATATTGTACCGTATTCCTTAAATTTATCTTGCATCAGTTTAGCAAGTTCATCAGAATAGGCAGATACAGTGGACAACATTGAAGGTGTTTCAGCAGACCGTTTGGAAGAACGGTTAGGAATAAAATTAAGCAGCCGTTGTGATTCAATGAGGCGAATAGGAATATTACTTTTCAATTTTTTTAGCCAATCAGGTTCTTCTTGTGACTTAAAGTTTGAGGATGATACACTATAAAAACCCTGTAGATAGTCTTCTAAATGACGAATTTTTTCGATAGGAATATTCATGAATCTTGGAGGATATAATTGTTCTCTTTCTGGCATAATATCATCGGATGAAACACTCATGAAAACTTCTCTATCAGAACGACTATTTACTCGCATTAAAGTAAAAGAAAGTGGTTTTAAATCATGCTTGTAAAAGTTTAAAACAATACTATTGGTTTCTAATCCTTCTGCATTTTCGGCATTTTTAATTATTTCAACATTAGTATTATCATCAAATTCAACTCTAAAAATTCTAAACGGGATAGCTCTCAAGTCTGCGTATCGAGAGTTGAAGAAACTATTCAAAATTCTTAAAATTGCTGTTTTTCCAAAACCATTTGGGCAATGAATAATGGTAGTTCGTTCGTCCATGTTCAATGGAATCACATGGTCAAAAATTCCAAATAAGCCACTGACAGAAATTTGCTTAATTCGCATAGTCATCTAGTCCTATAAGCATTGGCTTGAGCATAATATACCTTTAAGTCTACAGCCTAAATTTGTGCTAACAGGCGCTAATTCAGCGATCGCTCGTTTTAACGGTAGTGGGAAGTACAGGAATTACTTCAGATAAATCAGCAAATTCAATCCCGGAATTGTGCGGGAAAGTGTCCACAAAACTAGCGTGATGTAAATTACACCCAAACTCCATTGATACCAAGCCAGTGCAGAGATGATACCTGGTAAGTGTTCGTCTCGCAAGCGAATATCGTTAAATCCTAATTTAAGTAGGTTGTTGAGGCTAAAATCATAGTAGTTGAGCCAGTTCCAATGGCGATCGCACAACAAAGGCATATATCGTTCCCGAAATGTCTGATTCCTGGGTATAACTGGCAAACGTCCAATCAACAATCGTAACTGGCGAAATGTGCCGTCTTCTGTGAAGTAAGAAACGTCCATTAAATCATGATAACGACCTTGTTGGTAAAGTCGGATCAATAAAGCCATTGGCAGGGGGACAATAATTATTAAAAGACACCCCAATGTCAGCCAAGGTTGTTCAGCATTGCGAAAGATAGCTAGTAAGCTGAAGAATTCTAAAACGCTAAAACTGACTAATATCGAAATGGTTTCGTAGGATGTGGGGATAATTGGTACCGGATGCAGCCGACGATAGCGATCCACTAGCCAAAATAGTAAGCCGAAATAAGCGATCGCTAATCCTCCCACGCCAAACACTAACCAAAAATTCGTACCATAGCCACTCAACAATAGCAATACACTTAATGCCAACCAACTCCAAGCTTGTAGTAACCATTCACCGATAGAAAGTGCTTCACCTACAATTAAGCGATCGCTCAATTGGGTATATTTTTCTAAATCGATGTCTGCTAAGGAGAGTAACTCACTGCTATTGCGAAATGCTTTTATTAGACGACGCTGGGCGATCGCTTCGGCTTGAGTTGCAGAAAAACCCAGGTTAATCAAGTTTGCAACAGTTGCACTATTAATATTTGTAGCCGTCAGACGATGGACAAACTCTATTAATCGTAGTCGTTGTTTTGTGTATTCCAGTTCATTAGCATCGCTTACTTGCTGTTGCTGACGAAAATTTTGCCCCAAATTCCGCAAGACATTTTGATTACCTTGCAATGTTGGGATGCAGAACATCTTACCAATCTCACCGGGATTACCTAAAATTTTTGCTTGGTTGGAGTTAAAAGTTAAACCAGGTACGCTTAAACAAGCCTCTGGAGCAAACATCGCATCGCTAAAATCTGCTTGGTTAAGAATGTTCGCACCTTGCAGATTTACCAATTGGTTAAATTCCGTTTCCCGGAAGCTCACAGTTTGCTCAAAAGTCGCTTCTGTTAAAAGGAGGAACTGATTAAAATTCGCTTTAGTAAACTGTACTTGATTGGCAAAGCGCACATCAGAAAAATCAGCATTTCCTTGCCACTGCACACTATTGAATTTAGCTAACTGCTTAAAAGTTACTTGGTTGAAGTTGGCAGTTTTTTCAAAGATGCTGCCTTGAAAATTAGCAAATTCCTGAAATTTGGTTTGTTTAAAATTAGCTTTTTCAAAAAAAATACTGCCCTGAAAATTGCTTTGTTGGCGGAAGTTAGCACTGGTAAAACTAACGGAACGACCAAATCTGGTTTCAGTCCAGTTAGTGGGTTGGAGAAAAGTTGCACCTTGAACATCTACAGACTGAAGAAAGAATGTATTAGGGAACTTGACTTCGCCATTGAAGCGAGTTTGTACCAGTGTCAATGCACCACGAAAGACGGCGATTTCACTGGATAGAATTGGCTGTGTTCCTAATAGCGATCGGCAATCTTTGGAGTTGGATAAAGCATAGGCGTAGCCCATCGTAGACATTGTGAGTGACTGCAAGCAAACAAAGCGCAAACGTTCTAGTTCTTCTTGTTCGGTAGCTGTGAAAATGGGAGCGTAGACGCCTCGCGGCTTGTCGCCAGACATCGCTTGCGAGTACAAGGGTGTTCTTAAACCCAAATCACTACCTACAAAATCCCCCAGAATCAGGGCATAGCTGAGGTCTAAACCCAGAGGTTTTGCACCTAGTTCTTTTCGCAGCAGTTGGTAAAAAACATCACGAAAGCTAGCGTTTTCTGGGCGTAAATCAATCACCATTTTCTGCAAATCAACGGTCAAATTGCCTTCGCGGAGTGTTGGTGTGTGTAGACGTTCTTGTAATAGTTCTAGGGTTAAGGGTGTGCGTTCTGGCTGCGTTTGTGCTGCCCAGGCAGGTAATGGGAGGAAGAGAAGAAGAATTGATAAAACGCAAAGGAACGCATTCGCAAAGCGTCTCGCAGAGAACAAAAGCGCAGAGGAGCGCAGAGAAAGTCTTCTGTGTACTTTTGGGTTTAACCTCTGTATGCCTATGCGTTTAAAAAATAAATTATGCAAGTTGTTGGATCATTCGTCGCTAATCTGTAGAACAATTTTACCTGTCACAGAAGCGCTTTCAATCAGTTGGTGGGCTTTAGCTGCTTCTTTTAAAGGAAACTTATGACTAACGTGGATTTTTAACTTGCTTTCATCGATCCAGGTGGCACATTGTTTGAGAATTTCTGCATGATGCTGGAGGCTCTCTTCTAATCCTAGCAAGGCTGGTGTCAGCATTAATTCAAAACCAATGCGGAGATTACGTAGTCTAGCAGTTTTCCAAACAGTATTGGCATCTGGTTCGAGAATCGTCACAATATCGCCATATACTCGCACTGCGGGGAAGGTTTTGTGAAAGGTTTCGCCGCCTATGGTGTCAAAAGCCAAGTCTACGCCTTGGCCACTAGTCCAATCTAATATCGCTTGCACAAAGTCTGTTTCTTTGTAAAAAATTACATGGTCTGCACCGAGTTCTTTGACGAAATTAGCTTTTTCCTCAGAACTGACTGTGGTAGAAACAGTAGCACCTTTGAGTTTCGCCAATTGAATTGCTACATGACCGACACCACCAGCACCCGCATGAATCAAAACCCGTTCCCCAGGTTCCAATCGTCCCCGTTCATATAAAGCTTCCCAGGCGGTGATTAATACTAAAGGCGCTGCTGCTGCTTCTGCAAAGGAGATAGACGCGGGTTTACGTGCCACAAACCGCTCATCCACAACGGTATATTCAGCATAATTTCCTTGGTGTGCGCCTAATCCGCCGTAGCAAAAATATACTTCATCACCTGTGCGAAAACGCTGAACACCAGCACCTACTGCTTCGACTACACCTGCACCATCACATCCTAAAATTGTCGGCAGGCGATCGGGGTAGAAAGTGCCTCGGCTACGAAGTTTAGTGTCAATGGGGTTAATGCCAGCTGCCACCAAACGTATTAAAAGTTCAGTATTACCTACAGGAACGGCGGGGTTTGGTACTTCCTGTACTTGCAGAACTTCGGGACTGCCATCTGCTGTCATCAAGACTGCTTTCACAACTCTTTCCTCCTGGCTTTAGATGCACGTTCATTTGCAACTTTAGCGCAAGAGTGTGGACACAGAGCAATGTTTGCCGGAAAACTGCGTAGGCGTAGCCCGTCGTAGACATCGCGCTAACGCTATAATAAATGTACATTTAAATGTACACTTATTTATATGCCAAAGTACTTAACCATTACGGAAGCTCGACGACAACTATTAGATTTGCCGGATGAGTTGAAAGATGAACCAGTGATCATCACCAAGCATGGTAAGCCCGTGATGGCAGCACTTAGTTTTGAGCAATTTGAATCTTTGTTAGAAACCCTGGCAATCTTATCTGATCGGGAGTTTGCCCATCAGCTACAGGAGAGTATAAGCCAAGGGGAACGGGAAGAAACCATTAGCTGGAAGGAAGCAAAAGCCCAACTTGGACTCTGATATACCACAACCCGCCAATATAGAGTTTGAAATTGAACTGACACCGCTAGCTTTAGAAATGTTGACTGGTGTTAAGGATCAGCGTCATCAGAAATCTTTGAGCGACAGAATCGACAAACTCAAGACAGATCCAGAAAAGCAGGGAAAACCTCTACTTGACAAGCTTAAGGGATATCGCAGTGTCAGGGCTGTCGGTCAACGCTACAGAATTATTTATAAAGTAGAGCTAGAGAAAGTCGTGGTTTTAGTGGTTGGGGTAGGACTACGGAAAGAGGGTGACAAAGGGGACATTTATACACTCTTGCAGAGATTGTTGGAGGAATGAGTAATCTATAACGATAAGCTTCTTTGCATTAACCACTTGTAGAAAAATGGTTTCAGTTTTGAACTGCGTCGCTTGCGTGTTTCGCAGAGAAGGGCGCGAAGTCAAAGGGAAAGAGCGATCGCGCTTTTGATTAGTAAATTATACAAGGGGCGATTACTTTTGGTAATGTTATTTGTATCCCCAAGATTAGTAATTTGGGGAATTTTGCATACTTACTCGTCGGTGAACGACGGAATGTAACAAATACTATATAGGGTTAAGTATTATATGTTACTTTGTTAATATATCTATGTTCACCAAAGGAGTCTAAGTAAAATTGTTTAAGAGTAAGAGGAATTTATGACTAAACTCTCCATAGAGCAAATGCTTTACTTGCTTTACACTGTTGCCTACTTAGATGAGGGTACGGTAACTCAAGGTACTGTCAAAGAGCATTTGTCTAAAGAACTGAAAAAAAATGCTGATGACATATATAACACTCTATATCAGCAAAATTTACTAGAATCACCTAAGAGAAGGCGGATTTCAGTCACAGAAGAGGGCAGGAAAGCGCTTGTCGCCAATCTACAAACTACAGACTACGAATTCGACTCTTCAAAAGGGCAAAAAGTTCTAAACACTCTTCTGCATTGCCTTAAGCTGACATCGTTGAAAGACTATGCTTCTTCTGTGCCTATAGAAGATATGGACTTTGACACATTCGTAGAAAAGTTTAAAGAACTATATTTTGCGGAAAGAAAGCAACAAGAATTGCGTGGAGTCGTTGCTATTTACAGTCGAGATATTGGTCTGAAATTTAGGGATAATCACCCTATTTCTCAATCTACATTGGATAAGTACTTCAATACACTTAAATTGACTGGCAAAGTTTTTGCTGTTACCGAAAAAGAAGAAGAAATAATTCAGTGGGTAGAGTAAATAATGCCAGAAGATGCAGGTAAGAAAAAATTTATAAAAGACTTTTTGCAACAAGTTAAAGGAGGTGAAGGTTTCATAGAAGATATTTGGATTGAGCGTGTTGTCAGACCTCCAGGGTCAGATGGTGAGGGATCTACTGCTCTTAGTCTTTCTATGCGATCCATATCCAATATAACTCAGTTACTGGAAGATGATCTAAGATATACTTTTGATGAGGGCTACTTCGCCTTTAGATTCGTTGCAGCTGCGCTTGGTAGTGGTAAGACTTCACTTTTAACTTATTTACATGAATTAACTAAGACTCAGCGTAATTACAGAAGTCTTTCTTTAGTAGTTCGCTTCCCACTTTCTGACTTGTTAAGAGTAAGTGGAGATAATAATTTTGGCATCAAATTATACTGTTATATATTAGCTCACACCTTCTGGGAGTTACTACACAACCAAAACTTATCTCCGTCAGTTAAAGAAGTAGCAAAGCGTATTCTTAACGATTTATTAGAAAGAGGCCAAGTTGCTGAACTTGAATCGGCAAAAAATTTCAAAATTCAATTTTATCCTAAGTTTAACAAGTATCTTGTTGACAGTGGAGTTAGTTTTGAAGATTTTTTCTTTTATGTTATCTCTGAGGTCGCAGCTTTAGAGCCAGCTTTTACCTTTGTATACCTTACAGATGAGCTAGATCATCTCCAAGAATATCCCAATTACATTCTAGACACTAGATCACTTTTTAAGGCATTAATTAAGGGAGTGCGCCAGCAGTTTAACTCAAAAGTCAATCTGCTAATCTATCTGGTAGGTACTACAGACAATGTAAAAGGTTTTATTGCTGGAGATATTATATTAGAAAGCATTGTAGATAGAGCCGTTATCAATCTACATAAGGGCTATAGCAATGAGCTTGAGATGATCAGAGCTAAGATTGATGACCGGATTCAAGGTGCTTATCAGGGATATAATAATTTTGCAAAAGCATGGGAAGAAATTAAAAATATACCCTTGAACGCTAGTAATAATTTAAGGAAGTTTTGCCAGGACTACGCATCATCAGTACTGGAAATACATGAAAGATATTTTAGTGAAGCACCTGAGCAAGTCTTTGAAGGCAATTCCCGTGAGTTAGTGGAAGCGCAGTGTCGAACAAAGTGGGCAAGTTATTTGAGTAAATATGCATATACTTTATCAACAGTTTCAACTACAACTGTGCTATCAGGTCATGCATTTGACTGCTCTGTGCAATTGTTACACAATGGCAGTCTTATAGCTAGAGCCTTTGGTGAAGCAAAAAACTATGAGCTTTTGAGTGGACACTTGCAGACGTTTGAGAAATGGTTAAGTGATGTTAATTTCAAGCCAGAGGGAAACCCATCTGATTTGGCTTTTATGATTGCTCCTTCATGCCCATCTCTTTTACAAAGAAAGCTAGAGCTTAAAAATATTCAATTTATTAAATCTGAGAAAGTAGCTCCACCACCTAAAGCAGACCCGCCACCGCCACCACCACCGCCACCGCCACCTACTGCTATCAATATTAATAAGGCTGACAAAGATAGACTTATTGTTGCTTTCAAGGGTACAGGTGTAAAACAAACAACTATCGATAAGCTGATAAACCTTAGACAACGTAAAAGCTATATTCGCTTAGAAAGTCTGGCATCTGATCTAAAATTTACCGACGCAGTTAGAAAAAAACTCCAGGAAAAATTGGATAAAGGGGAGATTTGCTTTTGAATGGAGCGATAATTCTTTAGAAGAGGTGGAAAGATGCGACGCGATGTCTGACGACAAACGACTCCGTATCTACGCCTCTACCGTCAATTTTGAAAAAGGAAAAAACCGTGAAACATAATCTTTCACGGCTTTCAGTGTGGTGTGAGGAGCTAAACTAAATATCATGATAAAGTAACTGGCTAACAACAACGCACTCGTAACAATTTTGGTAACAAACTTTTTTTAGCGATGACACTCTCAGATATAAATCCACTGAAGTCAAAGAGGAATTGAGTTTGTTATTAAATGGTGTGACTGTTGAATGTAGTATAACTTTTGATTGGGTTTGCATTAGTTACTAATCCTTAAAGATGGCGTAAATATATTCAATTTATCTAACCTTGCAATAATCTGTAAGTTATTCCACTAATAATTGCAGCAGTAGGTAAAGTTAAAATCCACGATAGTAGTATCTGATAAAAAACACGCATATTGGCTTTTTTACCAATTAATCCTACTCCAAAAATAGAACCAACTGAAACGTATGTGGTAGAAACCGGAAGCTCAAACCAACTAGCTGCAATTACCAGAACTCCAGTTACTATATTTGCGGATAAGCCTTGAGGATGATTCATTGAGGTAATCTTTTCACTCATGGTGACAGCAACTTTTTGGGAGTTGAGTAAACCGCCAAGTGCCATTGCGATCGCAATCGTGATCATTCCTCCCTGAATCGAAAAATACTCAATAACTAGAATTAGTGAGAAAATCTTGGGAGTATCATTTAATCCTCTAGCAAAACTGATAACTCCAGCGCTGATAAAATGACAAGTATCAATCATTTTCTGATTGACTGATAGGTTCAATTTTGAATTAATATAGCCAGATAAGCTGTAAATTCCTGCTCCTAAGGGAATAGCAATGATTGGACTGAGAAATAGAGGCAAAATAAAGGAAGTTCCCAAAGCTGCAAAATTAACTTTGAGTCCGATCGCAACTAATCCAGCGCCAACCAGTGCACCTGTTAAACTGTGAGTTGTGGAAATGGGAAACCCAATGAGGGTAGCTATTAGCACAGTTAAACCAGCAGCGATCGCTACTGCCAAATGAAACTCTGGAGCGTTAGCGATCGCATCAGGCACTAGTCCTTTTCCAGAAAAGTTTTTAATTAGTGTACTTGCCAAAAAAGTCGCAGCTACTGCACCAGCAAAAGTTGTAAAGGTTGCCCATAAAATGGCTGTTTGATAGCTGCTGGTTCGGCTACCAAACAACGTTGCTACCCCTTTAAAGTTGTCATTTGCACCATTGGAATATGCTAAAAAAAGCGTAGCGATAAATAGATTAATTAACAACATTTTGGGGTTAATAATTTAACAGCAACCACCACCGCTATAGTGCCAGGTTGAATTGGTAACAATTATTTCTGCTGGCTTAATGGCTGCAACTGGTTCAACGGCAATTACAGCACCTGCATGGCGGGAAAAATAAGCGAATTGCAACGCTTCTAAGCCGCCGCCAACACCGACATACAGCACAGTAGGTTGTGGTTTCCTAGTTCGGTGGGGTGAATGGTGGTGCCACAACCATAGTTCATTTCCTGCATTGACAAAACAAGTGCCCCATGCCCAATCCCCAATCCCCAATCCCCAATCCCCAGTCCCCAGTCCCAAATTCAATCATGCAATGTATAGCCAACACCACTCACAGTTTGAATGAGGCACTTTTCATTATTGGCTTCAAGTTTCAGACGCAGGTAGCGCATGTGAAGTTCTATGATGTTGGCATCGCCCATGAAGTCGTAACCCCAGACTTCTTCTAAAATGCGATCGCAGGTAATTACCTGTCGCGGATGGGCCAGTAAATATTCTAGTAAATCAAATTCCTTAGCAGTTAACTCAATTAACCGCTGATCTCGATACACTTCCCGTGTGCGACGATTTAAACTCAGGTCTTCAAATTCTAAAACATCTGCGGCATCTGCTTGGTGGCTTCTTCGCAGGTGGGTGCGGACTCTGGCTAATAATTCATCAACCTTGAAGGGTTTAACGAGGTAATCATCAGCACCAGCGTCTAAGCCTGCAATGTGATCGCTAACTTCATCTTTGACGGTTAATAAGATTATCGGCACTTTATCAGCAATACTTCGCAGGCGGCGGCAAATTTCCAACCCCGACAAACCTGGCAACATCCAGTCTAAAATTACTAAATCTAGATGTAACTCACGCGCTGCGGTGAGTGCAGTTAATCCATCGTAGGCAATACTGACTTGATAGCCTTCATAATTTAATTCCAATTCCACAAATCGTGCCAGTTTGACTTCATCTTCAACCAGTAAGATGTGCGTCATGATGATGTTAATGATTTCAGCAGGGTACGGTAAGCAACAATACGGACTGGAAACACTGTCTTCGAGGTGCCGGCTACTGAATAGCCAAACATCTAATTAGGTGTACGTTAGCTTAGTATAAACCTAAGTAAGTAACAACCGTAAGTCGGCAAATACCGATGGCTGCTTGATCAAAGAACGATCCAACTGCCTATTAGCAATAGGCTGTGACATCTTCACCGCATTCATCGGCAAGATAACAGAGCGCTCTAAAACGCAAACCAACCACTTCCTCGTATAGGGGATTTAATTTACACATTGGAGGAATGTGAAATAGCTTCCGACCAAACAGGGTGATGTCTCGCTCAAAGGGGCACTGAGCAGGAATAGCTTTGCACAGGAAATGAGCCAATTTAGAGTTATGAATTTCTATCGTTTCCAACCACTCGCGGACTGGGTGCAGTAGATCATTATGTAACCGGACTTGAATAAAGTTTGTCATAATTGTTCACCTTGATAATTTCAAACTAGATTGAGTTTGTTGTATTTGAACCTCTATAAATACATACGGTTAAGTTCTATAGTTTTATGCAGTAATTGCTCATTCTTTAGTTCTCTACAGAGATAGAATGAGTCTCTAGGTACACTT
This sequence comes from Nostoc sp., assembly GCF_036917655.1. GTDB lineage: Bacteria > Cyanobacteriota > Cyanobacteriia > Cyanobacteriales > Nostocaceae > Nostoc. The sequence goes on along the minus strand of NZ_JBALCY010000009.1, from coordinate 285,898 downwards.
TTAACTACACATTCAATTGCCAAAATTCCGGATGATTTATACTATTCCCAAAATTTTTGCAATAAATGAATCGGCTGTAGGGACTTGCATCTGTACGCCCCTAGCAACGTACTTTTAACAAGAATTTCGTGAAATGGTATTGTGCCAAACGCTAGGCTAGATATTGCCAGACTGCAAAGCTATAACCAACTTATTGGAGGCGCAGCAAACTTACCCTAAAAAGCATCGAGCTTCAGGAAAGCTGCGAAAACTGATGACTAATGACTTTTTCAGTAACAAAAAGCTACTTTTTGACCGATGGGCACCAAGTTACGACTGGCTCTTTCCTTCAGTGTTTTATCGAGCCGTTCACAAACGGTTACTGGAGTCCGTCGATTTACCAGAGTTAGCAAATGTACTTGATATCGGCTGTGGTACTGGACGCTTACTTGAGCGCCTTGCTACTCAGTTTCCTGGCCTGCAAGGCACCGGATTGGATCTATCTGCTAATATGTTGCGGGTAGCAAGACAGAGCAACCGTCACCGTCCACGTTTAATTTATATCGAGGGCAAAGCTGAGTCTCTTCCTTTTGCTGATGGTCAGTTTGATGCTGTTTTCAGCACTATCAGTTTCTTGCACTATTTGGAACCTAAACAGGTTGTTAGTGAGATAGCACGGGTACTTTCTCCCGGTGGACGCTTCTACTTGGTTGACATTACTTCTAAAAAAGAGACAGAACCTCAATTATTGCCAGTATCTCCCCGTGGAATTAGACTCTACAGCCCTAATCAACGTCAACTTCTTGGCTCCTCTGCTGGGCTATTGTGTTTGAGTCACCACTATTTACTAGGGCCTGTCTTACTAACGATTTTTGCTAAACCTCCGTTGGATTCATGGATAACTTTCTCCCCTTAAAAAGGTTTGCTCTAATTCCCTCGTTTTTAAGGTTAGTGGGGATCAACGCTCAACTGACCTTGATATTCCATAAACACCACAGGAATTCTGAGCAACCTTTTAGCTAATTGCGAGAATCTAAATTTGCCCTTAAGCGTAGACGAGCCTCTTATCCTGGGAAATTGTGGCAAGTCTTCAAAAGATATTGGCACAAAGTCAAAGCGACTGTAAAACTGCGCCAATCGTTCACCTAAACACTCAAGATAAAGTGGTTGTGTTGCTGTATTAATCAAATGCTGCGTTAGCAAAGTACCCAAACCGCGACCTCTCCAAGCTGATGCAACGACCAAACTACCAAGTTCTTGTGCCCCTGAAAAATTACGTAACTGTCCACAAGCTACCAGATTGCGTAGGCTTTGCCCGTCGTAGGCATCGCATTCAATTACCCAAAATTGCTGCCAATTTAATTGGGTTGGGTCGAGTTTCGCTGAGAATACCAGCAATCGAATCGACCACTGATCCCCAGACGTTGCCTTGCGAAGGACACATCCAGATGGTAACGATAGATTGCTCTGGTTCATTAATTACACTTTGATAGTTTGTATCACAATCATCAGACTATATTATCCACTCAGATCATTTACCATTTCCTGCCAACTATCAATAAAGCAATTTCAAAAGCATCTTGGACATCCAACCCGTTTCAAGTTCTCCCTTAACGACAGCAAACGTTCTAAGGTTGACAAATTCTATATTTATGCATTTTTATCAGCATATATGAGTAGTACTAAACAATACTTCCGATAGAGGGGCGAATCAGCCATAACTATATTCTAGATAGATGCACTCAAACCCAAAATTTTCTTAAGATAATGCCAAGAATAAATGATTAGGAATGTAATCATGGCTGAAGAACAAAAACAAAAATCTGATAAGCAAGAAAGTACACCCAGTTCTTCTGGTGGCTACCAAACCCCCATTGACGAAAGTATCCGCAAAACTGGCGATGCTGAAAAGAGTGATGCTAAACCCTCTGCTACACCAGAAGCACCAGGAGAGGATGGTATAGCAGGTAGCCCCAATCAAGGAACTGAGTCACGTTAATTGGTTTGAACTTTCCTAAGTTTCAATAATCTAATTGAGATTTTTTCTAGTAACTCGGATTTAGTAAACTTTGAGTGGATAGTTGTGGTTTATATCACGATTATCCACTCATTTTTGTTATGTGAGAATCGTTTTTAGGGAGGGTAGGGGCTGGTGTGGTAAGTGCGTAGGCGCAGCCCATCGTCGGTATCGCTTTCGGATTACGACATTTTTAGTGCCATTTTATACTCAATTGTATTTTATTTTACTCCATACTGAAGAAATGATTTTCCTTGCACCTAGTTATAGATTTGATATTAATATTTCTAAGTATAATATCTCAAGTTTGTCAACACAGCGTTCAAGAGAAATTACTTATCCCTGAGAATCTGCTGAACTTTATAATTCTTAATCATGCCAGCTTCCTTCTGTGGCTGACAGAAGTCCCACAATCCAATAGGCTAATCTTAAAGCGGTGATTTTTCACAAAGCTCATCTGCACAAAAAGATAGGCTTTGTTGGTTAGCATTTTTTGATGACCATGTGCAACATATTGCCTATCCTCTATCATCACTTAATCCTTAATAACTACCTACACAAAAAATGCCCCTTAAAATCGTCCAGAACTTTGATGGCAGTTTCACTCTTGAAGCACAAGCTCAAGAAACTCTATTCAATTTATTGACAAGCGTTGCTTTCTTAAAGCAAATTTGTCAACAGTTGCGGTGTGAGCAAGTTAAATTTACAGAATTACTTTTCCAACCAGTTCCTTACAGCTTAACTACCACTAAAGGAATGCCAGCAGAATTTGAAAAGTATCATGAATCTGATGAATATGCCATCATCAACGTCCCACCAAATTTCATGTTTAGTGCTAAGATTTTTAAACCCAGTCGCCTTTGTGCAATTTACCAAAAATTGGGTAATGGGTAATTATCAAGATAATTTTTCCCTAATTAGCAATTCTAAATTCTGAAGGCAAATAGTAAGTTTGATATTTGATGTATGGCTCTTGAAACGAATCTTTCTTCTTTGGCAACCCTAGAATACATTCCTTACATTGACGATCGCGGTCAATTACCCGAACAATTTCAGGGTAAAATCGGTGTATATGCTATTTTTGACCAAGAAAAAGTACTCCAATTTGTCGGATACTCCCGTGATGTTTATCTCAGCCTCAAGCAGCATTTAGTCCGTCAGCCACAGCAATGTTATTGGGTAAAAGTTCAAACTATTGAACGCCCTAGTCGCACAATTTTAGAAAATACTGAAAATGCTTGGATTGTGGAAAATGGTAGTGTGCCTTGGGGAAATGGGGATCACAAGGAAAAATGGACTCATCCCATTGATGTCAAAGTGGTAATGACACCTGAAGAACAGGCAAAATATCAAAATCCAGCTAATGATGAATTAGCACAAATAAAAATTATTAAAAATGTGGCACGGAGAGTAGAAGCAGAAATTTCAACGCAATTACTAGAAGTGCGTGGTTTGCAAATGCAAATTCGCTTCAATCCTAAATTGAAAGAAGAAGGTTTACTAGATTTGAAATAAGGTAGTTATGGGGAAAACTATCTTATGAATATCGCTTGTAATCTCCCATGACAATACAGCTGCTGAACGATCGCTATCAAGTTATCCGCACACTGGGCGCTGGTGGGTTTGGTGAAACATATCTAGCAGAAGATACCTATATGCCTTCAAAGCGCCATTGTGTGGTTAAACAGCTAAGACCGATTCACAACAATCCCCAAATTTACCAATTAGTGCAAGAGAGGTTTCAACGCGAAGCAGCTATTTTGGAAGAACTCGGTGGCGCAAATGACCAAATTCCGGCATTGTATGCCTACTTCTCCTCTGGCGGACAATTTTACTTAGTTCAGGAGTGGATTGAAGGCGATACCCTGACTGGAAAAGTCCAGAAGCAGGGGCTATTTAGTGAAAGCGCTGTCCAGGAAATATTCATGAATTTATTACCCGTCCTGGATTACGTTCACTCTAAACATATCGTTCACCGCGATATTAAACCGGATAACATCATTGTGCGTCATCGGGACGGTAAACCAGTGCTGATTGATTTTGGCGCTGTACGGGAATCAATGGGAACAGTGGTGAATTCCCAAGGCAATCCTACCAGTTCGATTGTGATTGGTACACCTGGCTATATGCCGAGTGAACAAGCCGCAGGTAGACCAGTTTTTTCTAGTGATTTATACAGTTTAGGAATGACGGTAATTTATTTACTGACTGGAAGAGTGGCGCAACAACTAGAAACGGATTCCCACACGGGTGAAATTGTCTGGCGACAGTATGCCAGTCATGTTAGCCCAATTATGGCAAGAGTAATCGATAAAGCGATCGCTTATCATCCGCGCGATCGCTACCCCACAGCCAGAGCAATGCTGGATACTTTGCAGAGCATAGCAAATCCTATTCCCCCAACGCAACTCCTCTTGACTCAACCGACTGTAGTCTCTGCACCGCCACCTCAGACAGTGCCTGTCAAACCACAGCCAAGCCCTGAAGGTAATAGTCAGAATAATATCCTTATCGGCAGTTTGATTGCAGGTGGGTTAATCGGTGCATCTGTGATTATTAGCCAAGTGTTAACAAAATCTTCTCAACCTACAGCAGAGAAAACGGTGTTACCTTCACAAACACCGTCAACTATCACAAGCCCAGTGATAGAAACTCCTGAATTTACACCAACTACCCCATCTGTTCCTACTCAATCTACGCCTTCTCCAACTCCATCAATACCGCCAGTTGATACCACGGCTGTGAACAATTATTTCTGGCTTTCCCAAAGACTTGTAACTGATGCAGATTTGGAGGGTAAAGACGGTTTTGAACTAGATATTATCCGAAATTCGATTTTTGCCCGTCACGGTCGCCGTTTTGAGACTCGTCAATTACAAGATTACTTTAATAACCAATCTTGGTATCGTCCTATATATTCACCACAAGCATTTTCACTTAAATTGCTGTCAAAATTAGAGCAACAGAACGTAGAGTATATCAGCAAATATCAAGATCGTTATGGCTTGAGATATTTTAAGAAATAAGCTTTTTATAATTATACCATTTCACAAAATACCTGATATATATCAGTAGGGGCGTACAGCAGTACGCCCTTAGATCCGATGCATTTTTTGCAAATATTCTTGTAAATGCTGTTAAGCCCTAAGTATATTAGCTTGGACTTATCAAACGATTTCTTGCTACTTATTAGATAATATCTAGGTTGGCTAGTGTAACATACCGGACAGATTACTAGATATTTAATAGCCTAAAATGGCTGGATATTAGGGGCTAATCCTAGCGAAGTCTATATGGAGTGATAGCTAAACTGTTTTTTTCTCCCCCAAAGTCCATCTTTAGATACTAGGCAGTTTCAGAACCAGGCATTTCTATTTAATATATAAAATTGCTATATCCAAGATTAGCAATCCATAAGTTAAAGAAATGTCATTTTTATATTTTCTTTGTTATTTTGTATTTAAGGGGACAGTTCTTCCTGATTTGGTGGGTTTAAATAACAATTAGTTAAACCATTTCCCCCCAAAGATGCATGTAAATTGTTTGCATTGTGCTTACTATCTTTCCTAATTTCCAAGCACAATGCAAATTGACCAGACAGATTACATGGTAATATTCCCAATCGGCAAATAGCTCATCTACACCAGGAAAACCCTGTCTACGACTATGCTTAAAACAAATAATCGGCGTATTTTTCTGCCTACTTTTATTAACCCTTTAGAAGAAAAGGATCAAACAGTCCGTAAAAAGCAATTTACTCTACCTAAATTAGATTTACTGCAACCATTACGTCAATGGCTCGACAAAATTGAGATTCAGAATCGGAAATTAGCCAAATTTATTGTTAAACTTATTCCCGCTCAGTGTCCATTCGAGCGCGATATCATGCTTTTTGGTCGCAAAATAGGCCACATTCCGCCAATGTGCAAGCTCAATCCGCTTTATGATGAACTTGTCTACTTGCGTTTTCGCGCTTTGTGTTATCTAGTAGATCAGTGTGGAGAGGATATTCAATCCTACTGTTGAACATAACTAGAGAAAACACTATATGGAAATTAAAATTGAGCATCAACCCAGGCAAGAACGACTCAATGAATTGGGTGTCTCTAAATGGGAAATTTGGAAAAAGGAAGTCTCAAAATTCCCTTGGACTTATGATTCTCAAGAAACTTGCTACTTTTTGGAAGGTGACGTAGTTGTTACTCCTGATGGTGGACAGCCAGTGCAAATGGGTAAAGGCGATTTAGTAATTTTTCCCGCTGGTATGTCTTGCATATGGGAAATTATAAGTAACGTAAAAAAGCATTATTACTTTGATTAATCAAGATTAAAGATTGATCCCCTTTGTTTTATTGATGCTCCAGAAAACTAACATCTCATAACTCAATCGTAAATCATTCCTGAGAAACAAGATCCCCGACAACTTTTACGAAGTCGGGGATCTTTGGCTTGGGATTCTCACAAATCAAAATTGTAGCGATGTCTACGACAAGCCGCTTCTTTACAAGAGCCTTGTCTGCGACACGCTGCGCGTAGCTTGCTTCTCCGTAGAAGTACGCCAACGCGTCTACGCCACCACTTGAAAGCAAGGGAGTTCATAATCGTGTTAGTGGGAGTTTAATTACAGAAAATGCTGTTTAGCAGAAAAAGGTTTCGTCCCACCGCAATTTTATTGAGGAAAATCATTAAAAATGTTACTGCATTTAAGTACTTGGGAAGAAGTCGAAGCTTATTTACAGCAGTCAAAGGGGATAATTTTCCCTATTGGTTCCACAGAACAACATGGGCCAACGGGGTTAATTGGTACTGATGCTATTTGTGCAGAAGCGATCGCAGCTGGTGTGGGTGATGCAACTGGAGCGATCGTTGGCCCTACAATCAATGTGGGCATGGCACTGCATCATACTTCCTTTCCTGGCACAATCAGTCTGCGTCCCAGCACTTTAATTCAAGTAGTGCGAGATTATGTAACTTGTTTAGCCAAAGCTGGTTTTACCAAGTTCTACTTTATCAACGGACACGGCGGTAATATCGCCACCCTGAAAGCGGCTTTCTCCGAAACTTACGCCCATTTAGAAGATTTGCAGATTGCCAATGCCCAACAGGTGCAATGTCAAGTGGCAAACTGGTTTATGTGCGGTTCTGTGTATAAACTAGCTAAAGAATTATATGGGGATCAAGAAGGTTCTCATGCAACCCCAAGTGAAGTAGCCCTCACGCAGTACGTTTATCCAGAGGTGATTAAGCAAGCACCTCTTTCACCAGAAGTTGCAAGCGGGCACAGAATTTATAGCGCAGCTGACTTCCGAGTGCGTTATCCAGATGGACGCATGGGATCAAATCCGGCTTTAGCAACGCCAGAACACGGGAAGCAATTTTATGATTTGGCGGTGAAAGAACTTAGTAATGGGTATTTGGAATTTGTGAACGCTGAATAAAAGTCATGGACAGACGTTGTAGAGATGCGAGTAAAATTGCGTCTCTGCATAAAATAGCAATCCTGAATCAAATGTGCATAAACATGATCCCCGACTTTTCAAAGAAGTCGGGGATCTGCAACTTGCAATTCTGACAATTAAAACCAGGTTGCTAAATATCTTGAGAATAGTTATATAATGCCTGGGCAATTAAGCATAATACCCCCAACCCCACCCCGCCAAAGCTGCGCTTTAGCTCCCTGCCCCTAATCCCCAGAGGGGGCCCCGAGTTCGCCGCAGGCGGGGAGGGGTTGGGGGTGGGGTTCTTTTATTATGGATAATTTGGCGGACATGATCTTATTTGATAAGAGCCTTCTTATTGCTGAAACTGGCTCAATAACCAAGTTCCAACTTGAGATTGATTTATTTCACGGCTATGGCGTAAAGCTTCCTCTAAAGTAGACATCGCCAGCCCAGGCAATACCTGAGATTCTTGAATACGTTTACTACCCTGTTCTGCGATCGCATAAGCGATGATTTGGGCATTTTGCACATCCACTACCCAGTATTCAGCAACACCCAACTCTTCATAGAGCGATCGCTTTGTACCTAAATCATCCAGGAGAGATGTTTTAGCAATCTCAATCACCAAATCCGGTGCAGGATAGCGATCGAGGTTGACAATCCCTGTACCTGCTGGGATAGTTTGGGCGCTTTCTCTTAGGTAATACGCCACATCGGGCTGACAGTCCTGAACACCAGTTTTACGAAAAGTAGTTGTGTCTAAACCTGTCGCCAGTATTCCTTTAAGTGTCGCAAATAGAGTTACCGCAAAAATAATTACAACATGGTCTTTACCATGATCAAAACTAACTGGTGCCATCTCCAGCCTCATGTACCCCTTATAGTAGTAACTCTTTGCCTTCTCGTTGAGCAAATTAGCGATCGCTTGCTCATACTCTTGCCAAGAAGCACAAATCCATGTATCTGTGGGTAACTGGGTCTGAGTTTCATTCATTGCCTAACCCTTATGCGTTTCTGTTTATGGTAAAAATAAAATCTCCTAGCTAAGTCAGTGGGTAGTTTTTGCCATTCTTCATCAGGGACTTGGGCGGAAATTTTAGCTACTAATTCCCAAATAGGCACAGCAGCAGAGTCAAAGGAAAGTCCACTTAATTTGGATATCTCGCTGAACTTGATGGTAGTTGATAGGTTCTCAGAACCGTCTGATGGAGATATCGGCGTATGTTCGGGCTGAAAATTTTATTTTACCATTCTGTTAATTTTATCTGCTTCTTCCATATCTGAGTTTGGATGATGAGGGTTGAAAGGCGATCGCTGCTGTAAAAAAACTAAACTACAATTACCCCCCTTTTTAAGGGGGGTAATATGTAAAAACTCGTCCCCAACTTGATACTTCATTGCAAACAGTTGACAAAGTAGTGGTGTTTTAGATGGTGTTGCTTTATTTATAATCCAATCACCAAATGGGGACGAGTGTTTTGCCAGTCCTTAATCTGACATGCCCCATAATGAACGATGCCTGCTACGCGAACGGCGGGCTACGCCTACGCTAAACTGTAAAATATGCTCATCAACTGCAAAACCAGCTGCCTTGAAAACCGACAGTATCTTTTATCGCATTTTTCAAAGCTTCCCCAGCACCTTTTTTGAACTTATTAACCAACCGCCATCACTGGCCAGTGCTTACCAATTTTCCTCAGTCGAAGTCAAACAACTGGCATTTAGAATTGATGGTGTATTTTTACCCAATACTCCAGAACTACCGATTTATTTTGCTGAGGTGCAATTTCAACCCGATAAAAAAATTTATTCCCGTTTATTCGCCGAAATCTTTAACTATCTCGACAAAACTGAATTAACTAACACCTGGCGTGGTGTTCTCATCTTTCCCAATCGCAGCGTTGATACTGGAGATACAGAGAGATATACAGAATTGCTTAACTCACAACGACTGACTCGCGTTTACCTAAACGAGTTAAGTCCAATTCCCAGATCATCAATCGGGATTGAGACAGTCAAATTAATCATCGAACCAGAATCAACTGCAACAGCAAAAGCTATAGAGATTGTAAACATCGCCCGAAAAGAAATTCTCAATGCCGCCCAACAGAGGGAAATTATACAATTGATAGAAACGATATTAATCTACAAATTGCCGCGCTTGAGCCGGGAGGAGATGGGAAAAATGTTCGGATTAAGTGAGTTAAAGCAAACTAGATTTTACCAAGAAGTTTTTGCAGAGGGTAAAGAAGAAGGCAAGTTAGAAGGTAAAGAAGAAGGTAAAGAAGAAGGCAAGTTAGAAGGAAAACAGGAAGGCAAGTTAGAAGGCAAGTTAGAAACAATACCTCAGCTATGGTCGTTAGGATTGAGTATTGAACAGATAGCCCAAGCGTTAGGTTTGGACGAACAAGTTGTTAGGCAAATTGCACAACCGAAATCATAAAATAACGGGGAGTACCCAAAATGGTTTGCTGGTTTTGGCAATTTCCCTATAGGAGATTGCATAGAAGGATCTGCTGTGGGACGGGCAAGAGGCTCATCCCACAAGAGTCATTATTTTAATTAATTCCGAGCGATACCTTCTTCACGTGCTGCACGTTGCACAGCAGCAGCAACAGCACTGACGACGCGCTCATCAAAGACTGAGGGAATAATATGTTCCCGATCCAAGTCTGAAGGCTTGACTAAGGAGGCGATCGCACTTGCTGCTTCCAGATACATTGTGGTGGTAATTGCCTGTGCCCGACAATCTAAAGCACCACGGAATACCCCAGGAAAAGCTAGGACGTTATTGATTTGATTCGGGTAGTCACTGCGACCGGTAGCGATCACAGCAACATCTTCACTGATTAATTCTGGCTGAATCTCTGGAATGGGATTTGCCATTGCAAACACAATAGGGTCTTTCGCCATTGAATGCACCATCTCTGGTGTCAAAACTCCTGGTACGCTGACTCCAATAAACACATCTGCCCCTTGCATCGCACCCGCTAACGTACCTTGAGCTTTCACGGCAAATTCAAGTTTTTCTTCTGTCAAGTCGGTGCGACTAGTAGATATAATCCCTTTAGAGTCGCACATCCAGATTTTTTCTGCCCCAGCTTTACGGAGTAAGCGTGCGATCGCCACTCCCGCCGCCCCAGCACCATTAATCACGATGCGGATTTCCGCCATTGACTTATGTACTAGCTTTAGGGAATTAAACAACGCTGCCAAGGTGACAATTGCTGTACCATGCTGGTCATCATGAAAAACGGGGATATCTAACTCTTCGCGCAATCTCTTTTCAATTTCAAAGCAGCGAGGTGCAGCGATATCCTCTAAATTCACGCCCCCAAAAACTGGAGCGATATTCTTAACTGTCTGGATAATTTCATCTGTATCTTGGGTGGCCAGACAGATGGGAAAAGCATCCAGCCCCGCAAATTCCTTGAATAGCATTGCTTTGCCTTCCATGACTGGTAGGGCGGCTGCTGGGCCGAGATTTCCCAAGCCCAAAACGGCACTACCATCGGTAACAATGGCAACAGTGTTTTGTTTGATGGTTAACTTGTAAACTTCCTCTGGATCTTGAGCGATCGCCGTACAAATTCGACCGACTCCGGGCGTGTAAGCCATTGCTAGATCGGAAACACTCTTCAGGGGAATTCTGCTGGTAATGCTGATTTTGCCCCCGCGATGCAAATTAAAGGTGCGATCGTAGACACTCAGTAACTTGATGTCTGGCAATGCTTTCACTGCTTGCACAATGGTTTCAGCATGCTCAGTACTAGCAGCATCCACAGTCAAATCGCGGATGGACTCTTTGCGGGTTTGCTCGATTAAATCAATTTGACCGAGATTACCGCCAGTGGTGGCGATCGCCTGGGTTATTGACGCTAACATCCCTATGCGATTGGGAATTTGCAAGCGCAGCGTCAAACTAAAACTAGAATTGGGAGTTAGGTCTGCCATGTTGATTTTGGATTTTAAGTTTTAGATTTTATATTGAATTGAGACAAAAACTAAAATCTGAGATTTGTAGTCAGTGGAAACACAATAAATGTAAACTCTTGCGATAACCGTCAGTAGTTAGTTTACTCACTGCTCACAGTTTTGATAATTATTTTTATTTATACCAATGCATTTACTAATATAAATGAGTAACAATTTAGTAATTGTACCCAAATACACAAGATATTTTTTTAATATTTTATCTGTGTAAATATTTGTATAACTATAGCTTCATAAAAAAAGCGCCCTCTAGACAGAGAGCGCGGTGAATTTTACCTTATGATTAACCATGAATTGCAGGCGCGATCGTTGCCACAGGCACAGCCTCACCATCTGCCAAATCTAGGGGAAAGTTGTGAGCATTGCGCTCGTGCATTACTTCATTACTGAAAATTCTCACGAAAAAACGCCCCCCATTTCTAGAGGGCGCTTTTTATTTAGCTAATACTGAAGTATTAACCGTTGATAGCAGGAGCAGTCATTGCTACAGGAGTAACTTCACCAGCAGCTAAGTCTAGGGGGAAGTTGTGAGCATTGCGCTCGTGCATTACTTCCATACCCAAGTTAGCGCGGTTGATTACGTCTGCCCAGGTGCTGATGACACGACCTTGGGAGTCAATGATTGATTGGTTGAAGTTGAAACCGTTCAGGTTGAATGCCATTGTGCTGATGCCCAAAGCGGTAAACCAGATACCAATGACAGGCCAAGCTGCAAGCAAGAAGTGCAATTGACGGCTGTTTTGAAATGATGCGTATTGGAAAATTAAACGACCGAAGTAGCCGTGGGCTGCAACGATGTTGTAGGTTTCTTCTTCTTGACCGAACTTATAACCGTAGTTTAGTGATTCAGTTTCGGTAGTTTCACGCACCAAGGAAGAAGTTACTAGAGAACCGTGCATTGCGGAGAACAAGGAACCGCCGAATACACCAGCCACACCTAACATGTGGAAGGGGTGCATCAAGATGTTATGTTCTGCTTGGAACACAATCATGAAGTTGAAGGTTCCAGAGATACCCAAAGGCATACCATCAGAGAATGAACCTTGACCAATGGGGTAGATCAAGAATACTGCGGTAGCGGAAGCCAAAGGTGCGCTGTAAGCTACGCAGATCCAAGGACGCATACCTAAGCGGTAAGAAAGTTCCCACTGACGACCCAGGTAGGTAGCGCAACCGATCAAGAAGTGGAAAACTACCAACTGGTAAGGACCGCCATTGTACAACCACTCATCTAAGGAAGCAGCTTCCCAGATTGGGTAGAAGTGCAAGCCGATGGCGTTTGAAGAAGGAACAACTGCACCAGAGATGATGTTGTTTCCGTAGATCAAAGAGCCTGCAACTGGTTCGCGGATACCATCGATGTCCACAGGAGGAGCAGCGATGAAGGCAATTACGAAGCAGGTGGTAGCAGCTAGCAAGGTAGGAATCATCAGTACGCCGAACCAACCGATGTAAATACGGTTTTCGGTACTGGTAATCCACTCGCAAAAGCGATCCCATACGTTAGCGCCAGAGCGCCGTTGTAAGGTTGTGGTCATTGTTTTATAAGTGCTATGGGTTGTTAAATATGGAACAAGCGGATTTTTTTCGCCTGTTAAAATATAGTCTACAAGAATTTACTTGGACGCGATCTGTGACTTAATATTCTGTAACATAATTCTTTAAAAAGCTCATCGTTCTGTAAAGTTTTCCTACTATAAAGAAAAGTCATAATTTAAGGCTTTGTAAGCCATTTAAACACCAAACTAGCTATAACTTTCAATTATGCGATCGCCTAGTTAATTGTCTTTATATTCCTTTACAAATAACCTGTTGAAAAAATTTTAAGTTTTGTTGATTTGTAACGAAATAATAAGTTCTATATTGTCTAATATTTCAGTTAAAAATCAAAGTAGATGTAGGGCAAACTGCCTTCAGGAGCTAATAACCAAACAGCGTAGAAACACAGGGGGACGAAGACAAGCTTAAGGGGCCAGTTAAACTCTAACTTCAGCATCCGGTTGAAGGCATAGACTACAGCCATAAAAGCAGCTAAAGCTAGAAGTACCCAAGTTAGTTGGTGTTGGCTCATGTTTAAGGCTTCCACATAGACCTTTTCAGCAAACTGGGCGTCAGCAGGATAACCCCAAAGATGCCGAATTACCAAAGAAGAGTCTTGCAGATTAGGTAGGCGGAACCAGATCCAAGAGGTAAAAACCATCAGCTGGGTCAATAACCAAGCGACAAAGATACCCAGAGGATTTTGCCAGAATTGTTCTAGATTTTCAAAGCGATCGCTCATAGCATCTATAAGTCGATGAACCACCAAGGCTAACCCGTGGAATATGCCCCAAACTACATAACCCAAGGCAGATCCGTGCCAGATACCAGCGATTAGCATCACAATAAATAAATTCCAGCAGGTACGGACTAAACCCCGACGGGAACCACCCAAAGGAAAGTAGACATAGTTACGTAGCCAATCTCCTAGAGTCATGTGCCAGCGCCGCCAAAATTCTCCAATACTGGTGCTGAAATAGGGAAAGTCAAAATTTTCAGGCAGAACCAAGCCGAAAAGCAAGGCACTACCACGGGCGATGTCTACGTAACCGTTGAAATCTAGATATAACTGCAAGCCGTAGGCGAATGTAGCTAACCAGAGATCGGTACTACCCGCCCGTTGTAAGTTACCAAAACATAAATCGACGAAAATTCCCAGGTGGTCTGCAAAAATACCTTTTTTGACTGCGCCTCTAGCAATTAACCACAGCGCTTCTGCTACTCTATCGGCACTGGGGAAGTCTAGCGTATTAAATTGATTTGCTAAGTTGTGGTAGCGGGTAATCGGGCCGGAAATCAGTTTGGCGAAGAATAATTTGTAGGTGGCAAATTTGAGAAACTGCTCAGTAGCAGGGGCACCACGATAGACATCTATTAAATAGGCAATGCATTCAAAGGTAAAAAATGAAATTCCCAAGGGTGCAATCAATTTAAAAGAGCTATCTGGTGAATTTGTTTGGATATGAAAAACAAACTTGAATAAAGGGGTAAAATACTTAAAAACTAATAATAGTAAAACATTTAGAGTTATCCCCAGCCACAAAAGTTTTAGACGACGACGATTCCAGTCACTTTGGGCAAACTGCCACTCTTCATTAGAAATTCGCCAGTCGAGAGAATGTTTTCCTGGCGATGTGTTTTTCCCAATCTCCAGCCCCACACGGAAATTAATAAACGTCAATGCTAATAGTAATGGTATGTACTGGATGTGCAAAGATGCGTAGAAAATTAAACTAGCAATTAGCAGTGTCCACAATCGCAATTTCTGTTGTGCTAAAGACCAGTAAATTCCTAAAACACTCAACAAGAACAGCCCATAGAAAATTGATATAAAGTTCATTTTTTAGTCATTTGTCATTTGTCATTGGGCATTTGTCATTGGGCACGGTTATTTTCCTTGTCCCGCTCATCTCCCTCATCTCCTCTGCTTCCCCTGCCCCCCTGCTCTCTCATCCCCTTCACCTCCCTACTTCGCGGGCCAAGGAATCATCGGATCATTAGCCAGCTTTTTCGAGACTTCGTATGCGCCAAAGCGGTTGAGGTGGCTGGGGTCAGAAAAGTAGTCATTTGCTTTTAGCCACTGTTGGCTCAAATCACGATAAATAAAGTTGGGATTAGTAGCTAAACGCAACATATATTGCTGAAATTGTTGCTCATATTGTCTACGCACTGGATCTAAATAATCTCCCGTCAGAGGCATGTTGACAAACACTAAGGAAATTTTCTGAGACTGGGCAAACTGAAGCACTTCTTGAAAGGCAGTATCTTGCTCTCCTTCTACTTGAAAAGATTTATAGTCGTTGTCGTAATTTCCGGGAACTCTAGAATGTATTTGATAGTATCTAGCGGGATTGAAGCGAATAGACAAAGGTAGAAAGCCATCAAAGTCAACTGCTTGCTGGAAAGTACTCTCATCTGAAGTACCATCTGTTAGCTGTTTTTGTGATGGAACTGTCTGATTATGACCAAGTAGGAGCAGTTGTTTTTGCAGTAAACTTTTAATTTGGTCGCGGTTTTGATAGCTAGTAGAAAGAGATGCGAGAGCCTGATTTAATGACTGATTGACAGCTTCATAAGTGCTAATTTCCTGTTTTTCTTCTTTTATCTTTTGTTCTCCCGAACTTACCTGATTTTCGGGCAAATCATTGCTATTTGCAGTTGTTGGTGTTTTTTGGAATGCTTGTTTATAACCAGCTGATGCAGCGATCGATTTAAAAGTAATATCCTCGCGTCCACCATTGAAAGCACGTGCACCATCTGCCCAGATAATTATTTTAGGCAGTTCTGACGGTTCCAGTACGTGGCGAATCACAAAGTCTACAACTTGTGCGGTAGCACCGTTGATCCCAAAGTTAAACACGTCAAGATTTGAATAGCCCTGAGTTGCTAAAGCTTTAGAAAGTGCTGCTGGATCTACTCCCCTGAGGGCGCGGGAGGAGCCAATAATCAACACATCTGGCGGACTACCAGTTCTAGCCAAACGCTGTTTATACAGTGCTAGCTGCTCGTCTAACTGCCTGACATTGAAACTTGGCATCTGCGATCGCGCTGCTAAAAGAATAGCGGTAGCGGTTGCTTTTTCCTTCAGTGGTGCGGCTGCCAAATTCTTTGTCGGAGTCTCATCACTTTGGGTAAACTCAGAAGCATTAAATACAGAACTCTGATTTGGAGGAGATTTTGTCTTGGAAGTACTGGTAAAAAATGGCGTTTTCTGACTCTGAGTTTTCCCAGATGTCAAAGATGCCTTGTGTTCAGAAGATGATGGGAGCGTGACACTAGCTACCTTTGACGAACTCGGCGTAGTGCGTGCAATCATTCGACCCAACACCCAATCAGTTTGGAGGGTAAGTAATAATCCCAGTGTCCCCCAAACTAAAGCAATCTTAAATCCTTGAATATCAGGGTTTGCCTCGGCTGACTGGTGGCTTTCGGTAAATAGTTGGCTTCTCAACAGGAATTTTTTCGCTGTTGTACTCGCCGTTGCTATCCAATCTCGCGCTACTTCTGTTACAAAACTTTGAACTTCTTGTGTTGTTAAGTCGGGGCGCAAAATTGGCTCACTAGTCTCAGAGGTTACTAAATCGTTAACGTATTTAGAAGTAGCAGCAAATTCTGGGGTTGCTTCTGGGACTAAACGCTGGCGATGCTCAAGATCAAGGCCATAGTGCCAAAAAGGTTCTTTATTCCCAGCCCGGCGACCGTAGACACGTACCCCCATAATACCGAGAATTTTTAACTGGCGGATAAACTGCGTAATTTTACTTGCTACTTGTTCACGTCCTGGACAAACAGGTGCATCACACATGATGTGCAATAAATCATTTTTCTTCAGCAGCAGTACGCGAATTCCACCTGTCAATAGCCGCCAATCCAGGTCAGGATTGAGTAAGCGCTCTAGTAAAAAAATGATGGCTGGTTCATCGCCAGTATTCGCCAAATCTAGTGGTGATGTGGCAAAGGCGGGATGCTTCGCAGCGGGTAAAGCCAGCCAATCAATCCAAGTTGGTTGCTTGTCGCCGGCTTTTTGTCCGTATACGGTGGCGGCGAGAATGCCTTGAGGAGCGATCGCTTCTAGCTGGGGTAAAATCGCCTCTAAGCACACTATTTTGTCTGGGATTGCGGCAGTTCCTAAGGGATCAAAAGCTGGGGTACAAAAGATATGTAGCGTTGATTCTTTAACAGAAGCTTGGACAGCAACTTTTAACCCTGACAATACCTCAGTTAATAATCGAGCGATCGCTTGGACATCCCCCCAACGCGCCCACTCTTTAAGCATCACCTCTGGTGGTGTCAAATCCACCCGCAGCAGCCAATCAGGCGCAGTTTCGCCGCTCACCTGGGAAACAATTACTGCATCTTGGTAGCCGGAAAGCTTGAGATCACGCAACTTCTGTGCTATGGGTTCAGCAAGCAACGATGCATCAGGGCTATAGCTCGACTGGCAAAATATCCACAGGCGATTTTCTTCCGCCTGAGAGTTCTTTGGCTGATATGGCTTAATCTTTGCCTGTACCGATACACCCAGCGGACTCAGAGTTTCGCTGAGATACCTAGCAATAGCCTCTGGGTTCCCTTGGCGTGCCAAACTTTCGTTAGAGACAATCAGCGCCCCACCCGATTGGATTGATTTTTTTGAGTCTGCTAGTAAGGCTTGCTCCACCTGCTCCAGATGCTTATCTATTTGATTCAAGTAAACCCGATGGCACCATTTGGGGCGCTGTTCCCCTTTTCTTCGGCCATAGACGAATACTTGATATATTGAGGGTTGTTCGTTGTTTGTGAGGATATCCAAGCCTGTTTGCTGTAGTGCTTGTAGCAAGTCAGACAAAGTACGCCAACGCTGCGGACATTCTGTACCTTCACAAAGAATATGAAGGTCATTTCCCCGTAATCGGACTTTCACCCCGAAAGTGTTGATCCCTGTTGCTTGGCTTACCCATTGCACTAAGGATTGCTGGCGATCTGGTAATACTGTTTTCATGGAAAGTTAACTTTACAGAAAGCGATTGTTGGGGGATAGTGCCTGCACTTGTAAACTAGAACCATAGGTCTATCACACTCTGACGGTTTTTTTTTAACAATTTTGTTACCTTCGTAGCTCACAAAATCGGACAAGATAGTCTTGTACAGGTTGCAAGTCTGACTAATGTTGAGTTTTGCGTTTATTTTACTAATAGGGAGTCATAAATCAGAAGTTAGGAGTTAGGAGTTAGGAGTTAAAAGTTAGGAGCCAGGAGTCAGAATAATTCTATATGACTGGCTGATGACTTGTCCTTAGAAGGCTGGACTCGCGTCCCACTGCACTAACTACCCTGATGGGCGAAACAAACAACAAGTTTATCTCATTTAAACTCCATCCCTTAATCGTTGGAGTCATCTTAACTCCTAACTCCTGTACAGACGCGATTAATCGCGTCTCTAATCCTAACTCCTGTACAGACGCGATTAATCGCGTCTCTACTCCTAACTCCTGTACAGACGCGATTAATCGCGTCTCTACTCCTAACTCCTGTACAGACGCGATTAATCGCGTCTCTCCTAATTCCCTTTTACTCACAATTCCCATAACCAAAAATTAGCAATGCCTCCTGCCAACCAACAGTCTTCACCTAAACCCACATCCAATCTGGATTTATTTATCATTCCCCAGTCGTTCCTTTTACAAATAGGTACAGCGTCTATATTACTGCTGCTCATTACCGGAAAAACTACAGTAAGAGCACTAGAAGCCATAGGGGAAGCCAGTGAAGAATTATTTCGAGGCGATCGCTTGCCCAACCTCGACTTCCCAGACGAACACCAAACCAATCAAGATGAGAAGATATACACCAAATAATTATTTGCTCAGGAACAACCCGGTGAGCATTAAGTGCAAAACCTAGAAGTGTAAACAGTAATTAGCTTTACAAGAATAGAGAATATGGGTTCCCTTTTATACTCTTCGTCTCAAACTGCGGATATATACCCGGTGTCGGAATTATTTTTGCGTCATCGTCTCCAGGTAGTGGAAGAATTGTGGGAGTCAGTTCTCCGGCAAGAATGCGGACAAAATATGGTAGACTTGTTGCGGCAGTTGCGCGATTTGTGTTCGCCAGAAGGACAAGCAACAAATGACCAAGCATCCTCAGCCGTCAAATTAATTGAACAACTGAATATTAACGAAGCAATTCGCGCAGCTCGTGCTTTCGCTCTGTATTTTCAGTTGATTAACATCATAGAGCAGGAATACGAACAACGGCAGCAATTGAGTCGCTATGAGGCAGAAACAGAGGCTACAGAACCAGAAACACCATCCAATGTCAACTATTCCTCCAATCAAAGAGAAGATGACGCGCCTGTTAGTAGGGGAATAGCAGCAGACTTTCTGAGAAAGAGTTATCTAGAAAAAGCGCAAGTCCAACCAAAAGGTACTTTTGCTGCCTTGTTTCCCTATTTATTCAAACTGAATGTCCCACCCCAGCAAATTCAACGTCTAATCGCACATCTGGATGTGCGCTTAGTTTTCACAGCGCACCCGACGGAAATTGTTCGTCATACCATCCGGGATAAGCAGCGACAGGTAGTACAACTATTACAAAAACTGGATGCCTTGGAAAACCACTCTGGTAGCACACCAGGAGCATATCCTTGGGAAGCAGCAGATGTCCGCGAACAATTGCTCGAAGAAATTCGCCTGTGGTGGCGCACAGACGAACTTCACCAGTTCAAACCCACGGTGCTAGATGAAGTAGATTATGCTCTCCACTACTTCCAAGAAGTTTTATTTGATGGTATTCCCCAACTTTATAAACGTTTCAAACACACCCTATCCAATACCTTTCCTTGGCTAGAACCACCAAGTAAAAACTTTTGCTCTTTTGGCTCTTGGGTAGGCTCAGACAGGGATGGAAACCCATCAGTCACACCAGAAATTACCTGGCAGACAGCTTGCTATCAGCGCAAAATGGTGCTGGGGAGATATATTCAGTCAGTGAAAAATCTGATTGAATTGTTGAGTGTGTCGATGCACTGGAGTGATGTCTTACCAGATTTACTAGAATCTCTAGAGTTGGATCAGTCCCAGTTGAGTGAGGTATACGACGCACTGGCGCTACGTTATCGACAAGAACCCTATCGGCTCAAACTGGCTTATGTGCTGAAACGGCTGGAAAATACTCGCGATCGCAATCTAGCTTTGTACAATCGGGAAACACCAAAAAATCCAGACAGCCCCCTGTATCGTTCAGGAGCCGATTTTTTCGCAGAACTGCGGATGATTCAGCGCAACTTGACAGAAACAGGTTTAAGTTGTCGAGAATTAGAAAATCTGATCTGTCAGGTAGAAATTTTTGGTTTTAACTTGACACAGCTAGATATCCGCCAAGAATCATCCCGCCACGCCGATGCGCTGAATGAGATCCTGGAATACCTGCAAATATTACCTCAACCTTACAACGAACTATCTGAGGAGCAAAGAGTCGCTTGGCTCACAGGAGAATTGCAAACCCGGCGGCCGTTAATTCCGGCAGAATTGCCATTTTCGGAAAAAACCAACGATGTAATTGAAACTTTTCGCGTCGTGCGATCGCTTCAACAAGAATTTGGTCTTAACATCTGCCAAACTTACATTATCAGCATGTGCCGCGACGTGAGCGATGTGCTGGAAGTACTATTGTTAGCCAAAGAAGCCAGACTTTTTGATCCCGCTATTGCTGTGGGAACCATTCAAGTTGTCCCCCTATTTGAAACAGTAGAAGATTTACAACGCTCCAGAAGCGTCATGCGGAAACTGTTTGAACTCCCGTTATATCGCGCCTTGTTAGCCGGCGGCTACGAACACACAAAAGCAGAGGATGCCGATGAAAATTCATCCCCCTCTGCCTCCCCTGCCCCCCCTGCCTCCCCTGCCTCCTCCTCCCCCCTCACCCCTAACTTACAAGAAGTGATGCTGGGGTATTCTGACAGCAACAAAGACTCTGGTTTTTTAAGCAGCAACTGGGAAATTCATAAAGCGCAAAAATCACTGCAACAAATAGCAGAAAACTATGATCTAAATTTGCGGATTTTCCACGGACGCGGCGGTTCTGTCGGGCGGGGTGGGGGCCCTGCTTACGAGGCGATTTTGGCTCAACCAGGTCATAGTATCAATGGGCGAATCAAGATTACCGAACAAGGAGAAGTTTTGGCTTCCAAATACTCCTTGTTGGACTTGGCTTTGTACCACATGGAAACCATCACCACGGCTGTGATTCAAGCTAGCCTGCTGCGGACAGGTTTTGATGATATTGAACCCTGGAATGAGATTATGGAAGAATTAGCAGCGCGATCGCGTCAACATTATCGGGCGCTAATCTACGAACAGCCTGATTTTGTTGACTTCTTCCACGAAGTAACTCCAATTGAAGAAATTAGCCAGTTGCAAATTAGTTCCCGTCCAGCCCGCCGTCCATCTGGTAAGAAAGATTTAAGCAGTCTCCGAGCTATTCCTTGGGTATTTAGCTGGACACAAACTCGCTTTTTGCTGCCTTCCTGGTACGGTGTTGGCACAGCTGTACAAGAATTCTTGAACGTAGAACCAGAAGAACACTTGAAATTGCTACGTTACTTTTATGTAAAGTGGCCTTTTTTCAAGATGGTGATTTCTAAAGCCGAGATGACCTTGGCAAAAGTAGACATGCAAATGGCACATCACTATGTCCAAGAATTGTCAAAACCAGAAGATCAGCTTCGTTTTGGCAAGGTTTTTGACCAAATAGCCAGCGAGTTCTATCTGACAAGGGATTTGGTGTTAAAAATCACCGATCACAATCGACTGTTAGATGGTGATCCTGTATTGCAACGATCTGTGCAGTTACGCAATGGCACAATTGTCCCCTTGGGATTTATCCAAGTTTCACTACTCAAGCGCCTACGACAGTCCCAAAATACGACTGCTACATCTGGAGTCATCCACTCTCGTTACAGCAAAGGCGAGTTACTGCGAGGAGCATTGTTAACTATTAATGGTATTGCAGCCGGGATGAGAAATACAGGTTGATTGGGAATGGGGCATGGGGAATGGGGCATGGGGCATGGGGCATGGGGCATGGGGCATGGGGATAATGACAAAAAATAGAATTTTAATTTGCACTTTTTTGGCGCTGTCATCAGGTTTTTTTGGGGCTTACACCAGTGGGCAAATCACCATAATGCTCCATAGCCAAAAGTGCCAAAACCAACCTTGGGGTTTTAAGGAGATGTGCAACGCTTGGATGACACCTGGAGCAATATGGCAAGGTAGCACAACAGGGCTATGGACAGGCACAATCTTAGGGGCGTTTGTTGGTGGTTTGGTGACGCGACAAGCTCGTGATTAGTCTAACGTGAGTTCGACGAACTTCTCCCTGCCTTGAACTGTATTGCCCCATGAGCGGCTGCCGCGCAAAGAATTGCAATTAATCCTCGGCAGCAAAAAAAGCCAGTAGGCAGCTTTGGTGTCAGCGAGACTGGTAAAATCTACCCATAGCGAAGAAGAGTAAATCACCATGCCTACCGAAACTAACTCAGGGAATCAAACTACTACAGGTGCTGATGCGATTGATGAAGCGATCGCACAGGGAATTGATTTTGATGGTTCCCCCATTCCACCTGCCAAATTAGACCTTTATGGTAAGGTTATGGCGCTAGAAGGCAATAGACAGCGCAGTGGCGTATCTAATACTATGCGATCGCGCATTGTGCGAATTGGCGCAAAACACATTCCCCAAGCAGAACTCGACCAATTACTTGTAGATGCTGGTTTCGCACCCCTAAAAGAGAAAGAAATTGCCTTTTTTTATAGCGGAAAATAAATATAGCAGCACAGCACAACCAGGGCGAATAGAATTCACGGCTACACAAACAAAGTCCGCCTCCGCGGACTAAGAGAAAATTAATGTTTTAACCCACGGAGGTGGGTAAAGTCTCGTGTAGACGCAGTTTCTAACGGCCCTTTTAAGGTTTTGCTTATGTAGACTCGGTTTCTAACCGTCTCTTTAACTCCTTAGCTCACACATCTTAAATTGCCATCGCTATTTTGGCTTCTTCAGTATTTTCCTGATCGGCTTTAAAAGTGTATCTTCAGCAAGATATTGCCAACTTTTCCTTGTCTTTGAATTGGCACACAGTTATATCTACTTAAGTAATAGCTGAAAGACAAGGAGAACAGATGTCAGGAAGTACGTCAAATTCAGAAATGCTATATCGAGTTCTCGGCAGTACAGGAGAGAAAGTTTCCGCCATCGGATTGGGTGGTTGGCACATCGGTTTGAAGCATGTTGATGAGCAACTGGGTATCCGCATTGTTAGAACAGCCATTGATCGTGGCATCACCTTTATGGATAACAGTTGGGATTACAACGGTGGAGTCAGCGAGATTCGCATGGGAAAGGCGCTGCGCGATCGCTACCGAGATAAAGTTTTCCTGATGACGAAAATCGATGGTCGCTCTAAAAAAGAAGCAGCAAAACAGCTAGACGAATCACTTCAACGCCTGCAAGTTGATTACATCGATCTTGTTCAGCACCACGAAATCATTCGATACGAAGACCCGCATCGAATTTTCGACAAAGAAGGGGCGAATGCTGCCTTCATTGAGGCACGGGAAGCTGGCAAACTCCGATACATCGGTTTCACTGGGCACAAAGATCCCCATATTCATCTGCATATGCTGGAAGTTGCAGCCACTCACGGGTTTAAGTTTGATACAGCGCAGATGCCGCTCAATGTCATGGATGCTCACTACCGGAGCTTTGCAAAGCTGGTTGTGCCAGAACTGGTAAAACAAAACATTGGTGTTTTGGGAATGAAAAGTTTGGCCAACGGTATTCTTTTACGCTCAAATACTGTAACGCCAATTGAGTGTTTACACTATGCTTTGAATCTGCCCACGTCGGTTGTGATTACCGGAATTGATAGCATGGAGATTCTAGAGCAAGCCTTTGAAGCAGTACGGACGTTTCAGCCAATGAACGATGAGCAAGTGCGATCGCTCTTAGCAAAAACCGCAGAAGCTGCATCACGCGGCGAGTTTGAGCCTTTCAAAACCTCATCAATTTTTGATAGCACTGCCCAAAATCCAGATTGGCTGGGAGAGGAGCCAGAGCGCATCCAGCAATTGCTGCCAGCGTGATGCTTAGTGTTGTCTCCAGAGGAAGTTCACATGATGATACAACACTAAAGCATCTTGCGCTTTGTAATTCCATCGCCACGTTATTTAATGCAACCTCCTGCAATGGCATTGTTTCGATTGACAATGTGATTGTTTCGACTGAAAATGCGATTGCATTGACTGACAATGTGATTGTTTGGACTGACAATGCGATTGTATCAACTGACAATGGCATTGCATCGACGGTTGCAAGTTAATTAACTGAACAGCGATCGCTGACTTTTCTCTAAGATGATGTTTGTGAAGTCTCAATTCATACTAGCCCTGGCGACTAGAAGTCGCACGCCAGTTGCTTATGGGGGAAACCCCTTGTCCCCGTAGTGGCTCCCCAGACTTTCGAGGCTGCGCTATCGCCGGAAGCCGACGCTTAGACTTCTCTCTGCGTGGGTTTAAAACCCTTAATTTTCCCTTAGTCCACAGAGGTGGACTTTGCTTGTTATAGTAGCCAATTCCATTCGTCAAATACTTTCCCAACATCTCTAACCGCGATCGCCCATGTCCAAAATCTGTGAACTGTTTAATTCGCTCCCTGATTACCAGCAAAAAAATCTTTAGTCAAAATTCAATCTATCAAAATAGTGAATTCGTTTAATAACTAATGACGCAAGAACCTCTATCTAGGGATCGATATCGCTAATCAGCTAAATGAAGTAAAAATAGTATACTAAATCAGATGAGATTGTATTCTATGAGACTGAATTATTTTACAAAACAGCTTTCCTCAGTAAAACGCTGGATGGCTACAACACTGTTTTGTATGTTAGCGATCGCTTTTGTTTGGCAAGGTGCATTTTTCTCGAACACTTCAGCAATGGCTGCTCCTACTGCAACCTTAATTGCATCGGCAGACGTAGGCGATCAAGTTAAAGAAAAAGCCAGCGATGATGCTGGACGAGCCAAGAATTTTATCCAAGATACGGCAGATAAAGTTAAGCAAACTGCCAAGGACAATGCCAATAAAGTTGACCAAGCAACAGACAATGGTAGTTTTGCTGAACGCAAAGCAAAGAAAGATGCGGCTACAATTCAGAAAAGAGCAAACGAAGATGCAGATCGGACACAGAAAGCAGTAGACAACACAAAGAATGTTGTTGAACGCACCGTTGAGAACATCAAAGATGCTTTTGGTAAATAGAGAATAGATATAGCAATCCTATTTGATTTCATTCAAATCGAAAGGCTTTGATTTCCGACTTCGTAAGAGTTGTCGGAAATCTTGTTGTTTACGAATAATTTAGGAAAAAGTCTAAATTTCTTGCACAGATTAATTTATACAATTTGTGCTATGTTATTTGCTAGTTATGTAAGAAGTAATATCATGTCCGCTTGATTGCTTATTAAACCCGAAGAACCCCACCCCGCCGGCGGGGAGGGGATTAAGGGGAGCCAGTGCGGTCTTCTCCCAAGGGGAGACGCTAAAAGCGATAGCGCAGCGGTAGCGAGTCCGCGTTCGCGCAGCGTCTCGTAGAGAGCGTCTGGGGTCTCCCTAAGTGGAGCATCTGGCGGGTGGGGTGCAATAACTATGGGAATCACAACGAATTACCCGGACATGATATAAGACAAAATTTTATAATTAATTTAAGAAGATTATTTTACTAAATAAATACTGAATCTAGCCAAAATAATTAGGTATTATTACATACAAGCGTTTGCTCTCAATGAACTGGCGATCGCTGAGAAAATTAGCTGCTATTAACGAACAATAGAAGAAATAATTGCTAAATATTTATCAGCAATTATCCTGAAAATATAGTTAGAAATGAGATATTTAACTTTCTTCTGTACTAACTTTAAAGGGCAAAAATGAGTGATGTACTTAGGGAATTTCCGCAAAATGCTCCTGAAAAACTTGGTTTTATATACGGATTAGAGATATTTTTTAAGTAGTATTACTTATTGACAAATGTGCTATAACCTTAGCTGGTTGTAACCTGATTTTGACGAATTGTTAATAGGTAACAAATTTTTTAGCATTATCAATTACGAAGTTATACTTTCCACTACAACTTAGTAACAATGTAAGAGTCTGATTATGTGGACAACCCGACCGTGGGAAAATCAAGATACTAAAAACGTGAAGTTAGAGAGGAAAACCCTATAATATGCATCTGAGCGAAATCACCCATCCTAATCAGTTGCACGGTTTCTCTGTTCGCCAACTGCAACAGATTGCCCGTCAGATTCGAGATAAGCATCTCCAAACCGTAGCAGTTAATGGTGGACACTTGGGACCAGGGTTGGGTGTTGTAGAATTAACACTAGGACTTTACCAGACACTGGACTTAGATCGGGACAAAGTGATTTGGGATGTAGGACACCAGGCTTATCCCCACAAACTGCTTACAGGACGCTACGATCGCTTCCACACTCTCAGACAAAAGGACGGAGTTGCAGGTTATCTCAAACTTTGTGAAAACAAGTTTGACCACTTTGGCGCTGGACATGCTTCTACAAGTATTTCAGCGGCATTGGGCATGGCTTTAGCGCGAGACTTGAAAGGGGAAAAATTTAAAGCCGTTGCTGTTATTGGCGATGGGGCACTGACTGGGGGTATGGCTTTAGAAGCCATCAACCATGCCGGACACTTGCCGAAAACTAACCTGTTGGTTGTTCTCAACGACAACGATATGTCTATATCTCGCAACGTGGGCGCAATTCCCCGCTATCTCAACAAAATGCGCCTCAGCCAACCGGTACAATTTATTAAAGATAATCTTGAGGAACAGTTTAAGCAAATTCCCTTCGTTGGCGAATCCTTGTCTCCCGAACTCGGACGGATCAAAGAAGGTATGAAACGCTTGGCTGTTCCCAAGGTAGGTGCAGTTTTTGAAGAACTCGGCTTTACCTACATTGGCCCAGTGGATGGGCATAATCTCGAAGAATTGATTGCCACCTTCCAACAGGCACATCAGATAACAGGGCCAGTTTTGGTACATGTAGCAACAGTCAAAGGCAAAGGCTATGAAATTGCCGAACTAGATCAAGTTGGCTACCACGCCCAAAGCCCCTTCAATGTAGCAACTGGCAAAGCCATTCCTTCCAGTAAACCCAAACCCCCGGCTTATGCCAAAGTCTTTTCTCACACTTTGGTGAAACTTGCCGAACAAAACCCCAAAATCGTTGGGATTACTGCGGCTATGGCAACGGGGACAGGTTTAGATAAACTTCAAGCCAAACTGCCCAATCAATATATTGATGTCGGCATTGCTGAACAACACGCAATCACCCTAGCCGCAGGACTTGCAACTCAAGGGATGCGCCCCGTAGCCGCCATTTATTCTACCTTTCTGCAACGTGCTTATGACCAGATAATTCACGATGTCTGCATCCAAAACCTGCCAGTGTTTTTCTGTTTAGATAGGGCAGGAATTGTCGGATCTGATGGCCCCACCCACCAAGGTATGTATGATATCGCTTATCTGCGTTGCATTCCTAACATAGTAATAATGGCACCCAAAGACGAAGCAGAACTGCAAAGCATGGTAGTAACCGGCGTTAATCATACCAGTGGGCCGATCGCTATGCGCTACCCTCGTGGCAATGGCTACGGTGTCCCCCTGATGGAGGAAGGTTGGGAACCTTTGGAAATT
Organism: Nostoc sp.; assembly: GCF_036917655.1. Taxonomy (GTDB): domain Bacteria; phylum Cyanobacteriota; class Cyanobacteriia; order Cyanobacteriales; family Nostocaceae; genus Nostoc. The sequence goes on along the minus strand of NZ_JBALCY010000009.1, from coordinate 258,172 downwards.
GGCAAAGGAGAAATTCTCCGCACTGGCGATGATGTGTTAATCGTCGCCTATGGCACAATGGTCTATCCAGGAATGCAAGCCGCTGAAATTCTCAGCGAACACGGCATTGAAGCAACTGTAATTAATGCCCGTTTTGTTAAGCCTTTGGATACCGAGTTGATTTTGCCTTTGGCTAAGAAAATTGGCCGCGTTGTCACCTTGGAGGAAGGTTGTATCATGGGTGGCTTTGGTTCTGCGATCGCGGAAGCCTTAATGGATGCAGATATTCTAGTTCCTGTCAAGCGATTCGGTGTACCAGATGTGTTAGTAGATCATGCTGAACCCAATGAATCTAAGACAGAATTAGGTTTAACTAGTCATCAAATAGCAGAAAGAGTGTTGCAAGCTTTCTTTAAGCAGCAAGTATCGGCTGTGGTTTAGTTAATTTTGTTTAAGTACATCGTCTGTTTCCTAGAATAACCTTATGAAAATAACCTCTGTTTTAGAGGTTATTTTTTTGAGGATCAATTTCTCTAGGCAACTAATGAGAATTAGCTTTGAATACATGAGAATACCAATAACATATCGAATTAAGACTGAGCGCTGTATCCTCAGATGTGTCTCTTCCCAAGATATTCCATACGTGTTTTCGGCTACGCAGTTTCTAGGTTTTAACAATGGTATGCCTTGGGAACCTCCACAATTCATCGAAGAACTTCACGAATACCTTCAACAAAGTTTGCAATCTTGGGAATCTGATTCAGCCTATACTTTCACAATTGAATGTGCCAGTACTAGTACATTTATCGGTAGAATTTCTATTAGAAAAAATCATGAATTAGCTCGGATATGGAATCTCGGTTTTTGGACACATCCAGAACACCAAAATCAAGATTATATGACAGAAGCCGCTCAAGCTATTATCAAGTTTAGTTTTACGCTTTTGGCAGCAGATCGTATTGAAGCGTACCATGCTCTATGGAATAGGAGTAGTGAGAAAGTATTAAAAAAAATTGGGATGCAGTTTCTTCGCTATATTCCAGAGGGTTTTCAGAAGCGTGACCAGTGGGTGGAGGTAAATTTCTTAGCAATTGAAAGAAAAGATTGGCAGACTTCATCCTTTAGCTGACATCAATGTAGCGTGTTAAACTACCAAAGTGCTAACAAGCACTAATTAGCAATTTGATGCTTATTAATCAACTCTTTCTATGATATCTTCTACAAACCAGGTTTATCCCGTTATTTGGCACAACAACTCAGTGTCGCTAATTGACCAAACTCGCTTACCCAACGAATATACATTTGTGGAAATTCATCGCAGTGATGATATGGCGCGGGCGATTAAAACGATGATTGTGCGAGGTGCGCCTGCAATTGGTGTGGCTGCGGCATACGGAATGTATCTTGGTGCAAGGGAAATTGAAACAAGCGATCGCACCGAATTTTTGCAACACTTAGATAAAGTAGCCCAGTTGTTGCGTTCTACTCGGCCGACGGCGGTGAATTTATTTTGGGCAATTAGTCGGATGATGACAGCCGCCTACGAAACGTTGGGAACTGTAGAAGAAATTAAACAAACCCTTTTCCAAACAGCCCAAGCAATCAATGCTGAAGATTTGCAAACCTGTCAGGCGATCGGTGACAATGGTTTGGCAGTGTTGCCGACTACCCCAGAAAAGCTGACGATTCTTACCCACTGTAATGCTGGGGCGCTAGCTACTGCTGGTTATGGCACTGCTTTGGGTGTTGTGCGTTCCGCTTGGAGGGAAGGACGTTTAGAACGTTTATTTGCCGACGAAACCCGTCCACGTTTGCAAGGGGCAAAACTCACCACTTGGGAATGTGTGCAAGAAGGCATTCCAGTGACATTAATTACTGATAATATGGCAGCCCATTGCATGAAACAGGGTTTGATTCATGCTGTAGTTGTGGGTGCCGATCGCATTGCTGCTAATGGCGACACTGCTAATAAAATTGGTACATATAGTGTAGCGATCGCAGCTAAAGCCCATAATATACCCTTCTTTGTCGCTGCACCCCTTTCCACCGTTGATTTTGAATTAGCCGATGGCAGCAAAATTCCCATTGAAGAACGCGAACCAACAGAAATCTATCAAGTTGGCGATACAATTCTCACACCTGGGGGTATAGATTTTTACAACCCGGCTTTTGATGTGACTCCGGCTGAGTTAATTACAGCGATCATTACAGAAAATGGAGCATTTGCTCCTGGGGAATTGGTGAAATCACGCCTAAAGCAAGTCGTTTAACATCAATTAATAACCCAAATTGCGGGTTATCAAATACAAATACACTATTGAATGCGATCGCAGACCCCAAAGTGGTGATTGCACCTAACCCAATCACCACTTTCAGGAGCAATACCATTTTGAATAAAAGTATCAATCGGTAATTAAAGACTTTAATTCACCAGTAAAATTACGGTAGCTACTGTTGCCCCTTTGACCGATATTATGGGGAATGCCAAGTTAGGGGCAGACTGGGATTTAGAGGTTCAAACGGGGAATAATCAGGGCATCGGAATCAAAAAACCGCGTCGGCGGGAGAGATGCGTGCCATCACCAGGCACAGAACATTTAGAAAGAACTAGATGGGAGTTGATATGAAAGACCAGAAGAAGCTTGCAGAACAATTAAAAAATCGTGCGATTGACTCAGATCACGAACACGTATTAGCAGACTTGGGGAAGCAACTGATTACCGAATTTGAAGATGGATCGTCTAAAGCAGTGACTGAAATGCTTAGCAGTCAAATTGAGCAACAGCGTAAAGTTTACAACCGAAGCTTACAAGCTTTAACGCTAGCAATGGGTTTATAAGATGGACATGGAAAACTACAAGCTGATCTCGCTTAAAGTCAAAGGATTTCGAGGCTTTGCAGACCGCGCCGGGGAGAGAGAATTTATTTTTGATAACTCCTGCACTCTGTTGTTGGGCATCCAAGGTGGAGCTAAGAGCAGTACACTCAACGCTATCGAATGGTGTTTGTTTGGAGATAAAGTTGCCAATAAGTCTGCTACAAAGATTGATGAGCGCAAGGATTGGCTAGTCAAAAATAAAACGTCAAGCGAAGCAACTGTGGAAGTTACCTTTAAGCGGGACGATGGGGAATTGCTCAAAGTATATCGTTGCGATCGTAAGCGAAGGGGAAAACCATCATTCTATTATCAAACCAATGATGGAATTCATGAAGATGAAAACCGTTTAGCGGTGTTACTTGGTATCGAATTAAGTGACTATATGAGTTGTATTTATCTTCATCAAGAGGTGATAAATGCATTACTTGTCCAAGAACCCAAAGAGCGGCGTAATGCCCTTGACAGACTCATGGGATTAACGAATTGGCGTAATCTTGGCGAAGGTATTAAAAATGCTAAAGCCACCGATCAATTCAAGAAAATTGATGAGGATTATGCCAAAATTAATCACAAAATAGAAACCGCAAAAAAAATTAAGCAAGGAGACTTAGCTACTGCTAAAGAGGAGGCAATGAGCCATGACATTGCAGAAAAAGAACTAACACTAGATGGGGCAAAGTCCCGTTGTAAAACTGTTGCTGAAACAATGCAGAGGTTTGCTAATGACTATAGTTTGTTGTTGCCAATGCTGCCTAAATATCAGACTAATGAAGACTTAGAAAAGTTTTTCAAATCAGGCAAGCAAGCTATCAAAAAGCTACGCAATGAGCAGCCGGACGTTGAAAGGCAGAAAGCCTTGCTCAGTCAGGAAAATGAACTAACTCGTTTGAAAGTTAGTTTCGATGGCAAACGGAATGCTGAAAAGCAACAAGATGAGCAGATTCAGAAATTTAAAGATAAACACGGAACTCCCTCATCTGTATTAGCTAAGAAAAATCAAATTGAGAACGAACACCTACCAGTAGCCAGGGAAGGGCTTTACACAATCAACAACAAGGCAGGGGTGATTCGGGAGACACTGAAGTTTTTAGATTCTGGACAAGATACCGAGTCGCACTGTCCAATTTGTTCTAATAAAATTACTCCTAGTAAGCTTCGGCAGCAAATAGAAGCATCGCAAAAGGAAATGCAATCACAGATAAAGCCGTTTGAAACAGAAATAAGCAGACTTGAAACAGAATTATCAGCGTTGTCGGGAGTTATCAAGAAATTTGAGCATTTCCAAGGCGACTTAGAAGACAAACGCCAAGATATTCGAGATGCAAAAAAGGCTATTGCAGTAGCTTTGGAAACAGAAATTTCCGAGGAGGCAGATCCTTTGGTTTTACTCGAACAAGCAATTACTGAGGTGAGTAAAGATTTAGCAGAGATTCGACAAGCTATTCAGCAAGGAAATCATCGGATTGATGTCATTGAAGAACAACTAGAAGATATCAAACGAATTACCAATATGCTCCAACGGCGGCAAGAAGTTGAAAAGCTATTTGAGATTCAAGATAGCCCTGAATATAAGCAATTTGAATCCGAACGCGATAAATTATCTTCTCTTTGCGACTCTGTAGTAACTATTGGGGAAGCTATTGAAGATGTACTCCGAACTTCTGCCAAAGAGAAAATAGAATCTACCAAAAATCTCATCTCCAACATTTATCGCCAATTAGCTATCCGCACTGATTATCCAGATATCAAAATAGATTCGGATAAGTATGAAGTGATGGCAGTTGGAAAGGGAGAGACTGAAATTGCCTTGCGGATTTTAAATAAAGGCGACATTAACTGTGCAGCATTGAGTATATTCCTGGGATTAGCAACCTCTAACAATTTAACTCACAACATCAGCTTCATGGTTTTAGATGATCCATCTCAAAACCTTGATCCAGCACATAAAGAAAGGCTGGCTGGTGTCTTGAATGACGTACTGAAAAACAAGCAATTAATCATAGCTACATCCGAAGATGATTTTGCTACTCACTTGAATAGCAAGTTAACCAAGCCAAAAAAAGTCTATCGACTAGAAGATTGGACTGAAGATGATGGTCCATCCATCACAGTGGAGTAGGAAATGGATGTAGATACCTACGATGTCCTGAAGAAGATTTCGCTACACTTGAATGCCAAATCTAAAAAAGATAATGGATTTGGAAAGGCTTGCCAGATTTTATTAGCTATCACTTTCTGCCGATTGGGGTTTAAAGTAGAAAATTATTTTTCTCAGGGCGTAGACATAGACATTTGGAATCACTCACAGTATCCTAATTTCTCTGTTGAAGTAAAGACAACAATTAAAGGTACTGTGCAGCTTGGTGAGAAGGATGTGGAAGGATTGATAAAAAAAGAATATGAAGGATATAAAACAGCATTCGCAGTCTTGCTAATAGATTCGCTATCAGGGTGGCTGATAGTAAACGCTAAAGGAATAAAATATGGCAATATTCCTCTTACTAGATTGAACAATCAAACGCGAGTATTACCTGATTTGCAGAAAGAGGTTAATCAGGTATTCCCCAAAGTCATTGCCGATTATGAAATTGAAATACTGAGAAGGGTTTCAGACGAAGTTTTAATGTATTTGGATAAAAATTTGGAGAATGAGAAAAGAAACACGGCATTGAGAGATGAAGAAGCTGAAGAAGATGAAAAAGTTGAGTTAACGAAAAAGAACCTCTCCCTGTCTTGAACTAAGGTTCAAGTCTGTCCCTCTCCGAGTCGGAGAGGGACAGGTTTTGTGTAGTAAAACCAGGGAGGGGTCTTTTTATTCGACTAATTAACCCTAGTAAACTTAACCAAAATGCTGAATAATTGCCTCGGCGAATTCAGAACATTTTAAGGGTTCAACTGGTGGTTCTAGCAATCGCGCTAAATCGTAGGTGACTTGACTACTTGCGATCGCATCGCTTAAACCTTTCTTAACTAGGTCTGCGGCTTCTTGCCAACCCATAAATTCCAGCATCATCACACCAGACAAAATCAATGAACCAGGATTAATCCGATCTAAGCCGGCGTGTTTGGGTGCAGTCCCGTGGGTAGCTTCAAATATGGCACTAGCATCACCAATATTTGCCCCTGGCCCCATTCCCAATCCACCAACAATGGCGGCAGCCGCATCAGACAAATAATCGCCGTTTAAGTTCATCGTCGCCAAAATCGAATACTCATCCGGTCTGGTTTGGATTTGTTGAAAAATACTGTCAGCAATCCGGTCATTCACCAAAACTTTCTCTTTCCATTTGCCATCGCCGTGAGTTGCCCAAATTGTGTTAAGAACAGTTTCAACTTCCTTGACAATTTCCGCTTTTTTCTCTTCGGTGAGACTATCAAACCCAGGATCAATCTGGCGGGCGTTTTCTTCTAAGGAAATATTGGGATTTTTTTCCTTGTTAGTCAAAATCCAAGATTCCCGTTCAGTGACAGTTTCTTGGCGAAATTCACTGATTGCTAGTTCATAACCCCAATCACGGAAAGCGCCTTCGGTGTACTTCATGATGTTGCCTTTATGCACCAAAGTCACTTGTTGCTTGTCTTTGGGCAATAGCAAGGCGTGTTTGATGGCACGTCTAACTAGGCGCTGGGAACCAGTTTTGCTGATGGGTTTGATGCCAATACCAGAATCAAGAGGAATGCGTTTTTTCCCATGTTCTGGGGTGGCGGGGATCAGTTCTTCATTGATAATTTTAATTAAGCGATCGCCGATTTCGCTACCTTGTCGCCACTCAATGCCTAAATAAATATCTTCCGTATTCTCTCGATAAACAATTACATCCAGCTTTTCGGGATTTTTGTGGGGCGAGGGCGTACCTGCATAGTAACGGCAAGGACGCACGCAGGCATACAAGTCAAAAATTTGCCGCAGCGCCACATTTAAAGAACGAATTCCCCCCCCAATGGGAGTAGTCAAAGGCCCCTTAATAGCTACACCATATTCTTCAATTGCCGTGAGAGTATCCTGAGGTAAATATTGATAAGTTCCGTATAAATCGCAGGCCTCGTCCCCAGCGTAAACCTTGAACCAGCTAATTTGACGCTGACCTTTGTATGCTTTGGCTACCGCAGCATCTAGCACTTTTTGAGTCGCAGGCCAGATGTCTATACCTGTGCCGTCACCCCGAATAAAGGGGATAATTGGATTGTCCGGTACGATTGGTTCACCATTTTTGAAGGTGATTTTTGCTCCGGCTGCGGGGGGGGTAATCTTGTCGTACATAGTTCACACACTCCTAATCGATACGCTGCTAGTCAAAAAATCCTTATGTGGCAAGGCTTGCATATTTTACTATGTCTTTTGTTTACCAAGTCATAAGGCGCAGATTTTCCCCCTATTCCCCTTGTACATTATTTGGGGATTAAGTGTGGGATTGAGTGAAGCGATCGCAATTTTGTACGATCAAAAATAGTAAACTACTTTTCGCTATCAGTGCTTCACCTTGGAGAAGCCCAATAGCTTACCACTCTTTCACTGACCGCTAACACCAGAATTGCATGACAGACCCAATGATTTTATCAAGCCCTGCTAATGACATCGACTCCCTCCGACGACCGTTACTCACTGGGTCTGAAAAAGTCCAACAACAGATAATCCCACAGTTGGCTGAGTTGGGTAATGAAGGATTAGACGTGTTGATGGAATTTTTACTGAAACGACGTGAGAACCCAGCGACTTGGGTTGATGGCAAAGCTTACCAAGTTCTCTATAACTCTGATGCACCTCAAGCTCAAGAATTTTTACGCTCTTGTTTTCCTGAGGGAATTGTACCTCTAAAATCAGAGTGCGGGATTAACTATAATTCTTTGCAACAGCTACTGGCTGTTCAAGACTTCCAAGCAGCCGATCGCGTCACCATAGAAAAAATGTGTGAACTATCAGGCACAACGGCTGTACAACGAAAATGGTTGTATTTTAGTGAGGTAGAAAATGTCTCGGCTGTTGACTTGCAAACCATTAACAACCTCTGGTTAGTCCATTCCGAAGGTAAGTTTGGCTTTTCAGTGCAGCGAGAAATCTGGTTAAGTTTGGGTAAAAATTGGGAGAATTTCTGGCCGAAAATTGGCTGGAAAGCAGGTAACATCTGGACGCGATACCCTAACGAGTTTACTTGGGATTTGAGTGCGCCTAGAGGTCACTTACCCCTCTCTAATCAACTTCGCGGGGTACGAGTCTTTGCTTCTTTACTCTCTCATCCAGCTTGGTCGAAGAATCCAGAAAAATGATTTTGAGCCTACCTACAAATAGATTATGATCAATCCCACCAACCGAGAATTTTACGTGATCATTGAACGGGATGAAGATGGCTACTATGTCGGAGAAGTCCCTAAGTTACAAGCCTGTTACAGTCAGGGAGAAACAATTGATGAGTTGATGGTTAACATGAAAGAAGTAATTGAACTTTGTTTAGAAACAAAAACTTATGAAAAAATCCCAGAATTTATCGGGATTCAAAAGCTAGTAATTTAATAATTCCATGAAGTTTGAGTGGGACGAAAACAAAGCGGCAATAAATCTTTTAAAACATCAGGTTTCCTTTGAAGAAGCCAAAACTGTTTTTGATGATCCGCTCTATGTTCACTTTTATGATCCAGACCACTCTGCTGATGAGGAGCGTTACCTTATTATTGGAGAGTCAAATCGGGGACGCCTACTAATCATGTCGTATACGGAAAGATGAAATTCGATTCGTCTCATTAGTGCAAGAGAAGTAACGCCAACCGAGCGAGAAGTCTATGAAGAAGGGTAAGCCAGAAATGGAAGACGAACTACGATCAGAGTATGACTTAAAGAGTCTAAGGGTCAGAAAGTTCGGCTCTGAACGAAAGAGCTTTGGTAAAATAACAATTCGTTTAGAACCTGATGTTGCAGAGGTTTTTCCCAATGCCGATGCTGTCAATGAAGCTCTAAGATTTCTGATTAGAATTGTACAGGACAACCAAGTTTCTGCACTTACAAAGCAGCCTCACAGTTCCTTGGAGGGGGCGGATAAAAGCCCCTAGTGCTGAGTTGGAAGTGCCGCAGATCCCCAACTGAAAATATCAAATCAGATAATGGCAAACGTTCGTCTAGAAGATATTAAACGTAGATTTAATAATGTCACTGCTATTGAGGACATTACCTTTGAAATTCCTGATGGCGAGTTTTGGGTTTTAGTTGGGCCATCGGGTTGTGGTAAGTCTACAATTTTGCGAACGATCGCGGGTTTAGAAACTGCCACATCAGGTAAACTATTTATTGGCGATCGCTTGGTGAATAATATCCCAGCCAGACAACGGGATGTGGCAATGGTGTTCCAAAACTACGCTCTCTATCCTCACATGAGCGTGGCGCAAAACATCGGCTTTGGTTTGCAAATGCGTCAGGTTGACCGGAAAATCATTCAAGAACGGGTGATGAATGTGGCGCGATCGCTTTCTCTCGATCACCTGCTAGATCGTAAACCCAAACAACTTTCTGGGGGACAGCAACAACGGGTAGCATTAGGGAGAGCGATCGCTCGTGAACCACAAGTGTTTTTACTTGATGAACCTTTATCTAATTTAGATGCCCAATTGCGCGATGATACAAGGGCAGAATTGAAACAGCTACATCAAGAGTTAGGTATTACAACTATTTACGTCACCCACGATCAAGTTGAAGCGATGACTTTGGCTGATAAAATTGTCGTGCTAAATCGAGGGCGGATTCAACAAATCGGCGATCCCCAAACTATTTATGCAAATCCTGCTAATCAGATGGTGGCAAGCTTTTTAGGTAGTCCGCCAATGAATATCTTGCCTGCAATTTATCAAAATAACGGTTTTGATGTGAGTGGGCAATTATTAGCAATTCCAGCAGTTGTGAAAGAAAAATTACAGTTGCGTCAGGGATACAGTTTTGATTTGGGGATTCGTCCAGAGCATATTTTTATTAACGAATCGCCAAGTCGCCAAGAAGGAAATGAAAGTCAGTTGATTGTAGAAGTTAAAGTGGTGGAACCTTTGGGAAGGGAAACTTTGATTCGTGCTGGTTTACCTGGTTCGGCGATGGTGTTGAATATTCAGGTGGGCGGAGATGTGCGTTTGCGTCCAGGCGATCGCCTTTCTCTACAACTCGATTTAAATCACTTGTTTGTGTTTGATCCCAAAACTGGGGACAGAATCTTACCTCATGAGTGACTGTGGCTTTAAGGTAGCTCAGTTAAACTGCCAGAAATAATCGCCAATTCCCAATTTTTTGTAGCCAGAATCTAAGAAAATAAAAACTGCAATACATACTTAATGGATTGGCTGCAAAAACTTACATGACTATTAATCGACGCCATTTCTTGTTCTTATTCACAGCAGGTGCGGGTGGTTTTGCATTAGATGCTTGTGCATTGGCAAAGAAATCTCCTCAGGGAAACACTGCAACTCCTGAAACGACACCAAATACGACACCAAATATAGCACCAAATACAGCACCAAATAAAACAGGTGCTATCCAACTACCACCTTTAGCTTACGCCTACGAAGCACTGGAACCACACATTGATGCCAAAACGATGCAGTTTCACCATGATAAACACCACGCAACTTATGTGAAAAACCTGAATGCAGCCTTAGACAAACACCCAGAACTCAAAGGCAAAACTGTTGAAGAACTATTGCAAAAACTTGACAAGGTACCCCAAGATATTCGCAGAACAGTACGCAATAATGGCGGTGGTCATGTGAACCACTCAATGTTCTGGAAAATTATGAAGCCGAAAGGTGGGGGAGAACCAACAGGAGGTATAGCCTCCGCTATTAATCAAAATTTTGGCTCTTTTGCAGCTTTCAAAAAACAGTTTAACGAAGCTGGTACTGGTCGTTTTGGTAGTGGTTGGGTTTGGCTAGTGCGTAACAAAGGTGGCAAGCTGGAAGTGACAACTACAGCTAACCAAGATAGTCCCTTAAGTGCAGGTAAATATCCCATCCTGGGTAATGACGTATGGGAACATGCATATTATCTCAATTACCAGAATCGCCGCGCTGATTATTTAGATGCTTGGTGGAACCTGGTTAATTGGGATGAGATTAACAAGCGGTTTGCAGCAGCTAGTAAATTGGCTTAAAACCAGATAAAAATTTAGAGTTATAGGCGCTTAAAAACTGGCAACAGAAATAACATTCTGCTGCCAATTTTTTGATGTGATACTAAATAGCTCTTGCAGTTATTTTTTTTATTTTTTGGAGATTTAATATAGCTTAATTTTAGGTTAAAAATATGAATATATCTCAATAAATATGGCACTTGGTATATTCTTGGGAATTAGGGCTAATATTTTATCTAGTTAATTTCCTCCAAACAATATATTTATCAAGCCCCCTGTGACAAAGTTTGATTTTTGCTCACCTCCTTCCCGCCCGCAAGCGGGGAGGAGTAATTTTATGTTGCACAATTGTTATTAAATTGTGCAAACTTCTATTTTTCAAAACGCCGAAATGTAAACATTCTCTGTGCGTGAGGCTAATTTATCCTTTCACTCAGCAAAACCCTTTTTCTTGCACTCCCCCTCAAAGAGGTTTTTGAGAAGGTACACCTACAGCACGGGGAAAATTAGCTGGTGTGTTTGCTACCTTACGCACATAAAGGCAATGACGAATGCTATCACTTAGAGGAGTGGTAAATTTTTCAATTAATTCAATCACGCCACCTAGCTGGTTAACAGCATTTTGCAAAACTGTGGTTTCTTCCTCTGTCCAATTACCACGATAAATTATGGCTAAACCACTTTGTTTGAGTAATGGTAGGGCATATTCTGCACAAACAGAAGCTGTCCCAACAGCCCGGATTAGGGCAATATCGTAAGCTTGTCGGTGCTGGGGTTGCTGACCGATTTCTTCAGTCCTACCAACGAGAGTTTTGGCATTGGTCAGGGCAAGTTCAGTTAAGACTTTTTCGATAAAAGTAATTTTTTTCCGGGTTGAATCCATTAGAGTAATTTTGCAATTAGGCGCAGTAATTATCACTGGAATACCTGGAAAACCCGCACCAGTGCCAATATCAATGACAAACGCACCTTCTTGAAGAGACGGGATAAATTGCCCGTGTGGCGCAATTCCTCGCAGAGAATCCCACAGATGTTTTTCCCAAAACTCCTGGGGGTCGGTGATGCGAGTTAAATTCAGTTGGCTGTTACCTTCTAGGATTAATTCGTAAAGTCTCTGGAATTGCGCCTGGTGTTGAACAGTTGGTTGCCAGTTGAGAGTTTGTTGCCAAATTTCTGCCATTTCAGGCAATAAGTTTGTCATTAGTCATTAGTCATTAGTTATTCTTTCTTCCCCCACTCCCCACTCCCCACTCCCCACTTCCCTTTTATGCCGTCGGTAGGGGTTCTTGGACTCTAGCTTCCAGTGTCCTTGGGTCTACTGATTCTAATTCACCGTGGTTGAGTGTCCAGCAACGGTCTGCGATCGCTAGCAAATCCCCAGCATCGTGTGTCACTATTAACAGCGTCCAATCTTGTTTCAGTTTCGCTAATAAATTTACCAGTTGCCGACGCATTGACCAATCTAACCCAGCTGTGGGTTCATCCAATAACAATAAATTTGGCTGGCGAATCAATTGCACTGCCAAAGCTAAACGCCGTTGCTGACCACCACTCAAGGCATGAGGAGCAGCAGAAAGCGATAAATGCTCTAATCCCACCTCACTCAGCGCCTGTCTGACTCGCTCTGACCCTAACTCAGGATGTCCTAAACGCAATTCTTCTAAAATCGAACCACCGCAAAAATGCCGCTCTGGAAACTGAAATACCAAGCCAGCCAATTGTTGTAGCTGTTCGGCTATCAGTTCTTGTTCCCGCCAGAAAAGTGCGCCGGTAGTGGGTTCGGCTAGTCCCGACAAAATTTCTAGTAAGGTACTTTTTCCTGAACCACTGGGGCCAATAATCAGACCTAGCTGCTGGGGTGCTAATTCCAAGTTGATCGATTTGAGAATCGCTGTTGGGCAGGCTGTAGGGTGATAAATTACATTTCGGAGATAGAGCATTTGTTAAGATTACCAAAAAGTCAGCAAATTACTGATTAGCTACACTGAGATTATCTGGAAAATTCTGGAAAAATTCATAGCGCATTACCTGGATTAACACCTTAATCTAGCAGCAAGAATCATTTACTTTTTCTCCATTGTGGCAGACTCACCCTTAAACAATGGCTAGAGCAAGCCTGAAAACATAAAAAAATTACCAAAGCTAACCTTTATATAAGAAAATTTTGGTTGAAGCAGAGGCAAGTTAAAAGTAACCATTTTTTGCATTCTAAGTAACACATACAACTATTTCAACCGCAATTATTCTGAGGGTTAAAATGACTAAAATGTTTTCTTCACCTCAATTAGTAGTGTCTACCAAACTCACTACCCTTGCTCAGACTGCTTTTACAGTTGCGTTCGCCTTTGGCGTTGCCCCTTGGGCAATCGCACTTAATCTGTGGGTAAATCCCTCCTTGGCTGGCGATCCGTTTCGCAATCGCGAACCTCATCAAATTGGCGACCAAACAGAAGCAGCTTTTAAAGCGATTTTCCAACAGGGCGACTATCCAGCAGCAGAGCGTTATCTGCAACAAGCACTATCCAAAGAGCCAAATGAACCTCTAGCTTATGCCATGATGGCATCTTTAGCATACGGAAGTAAGGATTGGGCTAAACTAGACACTTATAGTCAGAAAACTCTAGAAACTGGAAAAAAACTGATTCCTAGCGATCCATTGCGTGGTAATTTATACACTGCTGTTGGTCATTTTTTAGAGGGTGCAGTCGTTATCACTCGTCAGGGTACAGTCAACGGTGTGCCGCAAGCCTTTAGCCGGTTGCGGCAAGTTTATGAATATTTAGACAAAGCCGAAGCAATTTCTGCCAACGATCCAGAACTGAATTTAATCAAGGGTTATATGGATTTATTATTGGCGGTTAATTTGCCTTTTGCTAGCCCAGATCAGGCAATTGGAGGGTTAGAACAAAATGCTGCTCCTAAGTATCTAGTGGATCGGGGTATTGCTCTTGCTTACCGGGATTTAAAACGGTATTCACAGGCACTAGAATATGTGAACCGGGCGCTCAAAACCACATCCGATAATCCAGAAATTTATTATCTCAAAGCCCAAATCCTGAAAGAACTGGGGCAAAAAGAAAAAAGCCAGCAGATGATCCAGGAAGCGATCGCTAATTTTGACAAAGCATTGACTAAAAAATCCCAACTCCCAGGTGATTTAGTCAAACAAATTGAGCGTGAACGCAAAAATGCTATTACCCTGAAGAATCCTGAATAATTGGTCATGGGGCATTGGGCATGAATTTTTCCCAATACCTAACTCCTAATTCCCCATTCCCCACTCCCCATTCCCCACTCCCCACTCCCTACTTTGATATGCTTATTTGCAGAAGAGTAATTGAGATATTAGACCAAAATGGAGATTCAGTTCCGCGAAATTAATCCTTTTGATATGTGGATTTGGCTGAAATTCAGCACAAATCCTTCTGCGCGTGAAAAGCAATATGTAGAAGAAGTTTTCAATTCCTGGTTTTATCTGGGTAAATTGGGTGCATTTAATGCAGAGAATCTTCAGGTGCAGGACACTGGACTCGATATCAGCTACATGAATTATGATGAGCAAGGGTATGACAAAAGCTTATTAGCACTGATGCACAACATCGGTGAGTTTGAATATGAAGGTCAATGGGGACGTTGTTGGTTTGACTTAGGAACCAGTGATGCGATCGCTCTGGATATTTTAATCAACGCCCTCAGTCAGCTAAGTGAGGAATATGTCACCATTGAAGAATTATACATCGGTGGCGAAAATTCAGATTGGCCTATTGAGGATAGTGAAAGTCGTCCTCAATCTATTTATGATAACTAGTTACCAAAATGAATAAAGCAGGCGAAATTCGGGTAATAGCCTTGGGGCTAATTCGGGATGGCGATGGCTCCGCCAACGCCAAGGGCGAACGCATATTTGTTTCTGAAGGCTACGATCCCGTAAAGCAAGAAACATTTTATCGTGCTCTGGGCGGTGGGGTTGAATTTGGCGAAACCAGCCGCGACGCGCTACAACGGGAGTTTCAAGAGGAAATTCAGGCAGAATTAACGAATATTAAATATCTAGGTTGTATAGAGAACCTGTTTACATTTAATGGTAGGCAAGGTCATGAAATTATTCAACTTTATCAATGTGACTTTGCTGATTCAAAATTTTATCAACTAGAAAGTTTAGTTTTTTCAGAATCACAAACTCATAAACATAGAGCGTTATGGATAGATATCTCTCGCTTGAAATCTGGGGAATTAAGATTAGTACCTGAAGTATTTTTTGACTATTTATAAATCATCTGGAATTAACTAAGATTGCTTCGCTGTTAATTATGCAATCGCACTCAGCAAAGAGACAATATACTGGTTGAGACTAACGCCTTCTCGTTCAGAAGTCTCAGCTAAACGCCGATGTAAAGATTTCGGCATCCGTAGTAGTAGTTTACCGCTATAGCTATCATTACTACTTGGTAAAGGGATATCATCGCCGGCTTCATAAGCTGTCTCAATCCACAATTCCCGCGCCTCATTGAGATTTGCCATTGTCTCTTCAAGGGTTTCGCCTTGAGTAAGACATCCAGGTAAATCTTTAATTTGAGCTACATATCCACCCTCTGGGTCGGGGTAAAGTGTTACAGGGTACTGAAGATTTAAATAATATTCTAAGGACGGCTTCTCAATCTGCTGGTTCTTCTGGTTCAGTGTCTTCATCAATCCACTCTTCTAAATTTAATAGTTCAACTATTTGCTGTACATAGATTCCTTTAACTTTTTGTCCTCCTGTTTTGGGTACAGTGATGGTTTTACCTTGGGAGTCTCGGAAGCTATGATGGCTACCTTAAACCTTTTCTCTTCAAAGCCAAAAGCTTCCAATAGATAGTAAACTTCCTGAAACCGCACTTCTGGAGGTCGTTTCAGGAACTGATCTACTAATTTTCTTAATTTGCTCATTGAGAGATGATACTATATATAGTATCAAAATTTTGAGAGATAAAAAAGTATTTAAAAAGGGCAATCGCTCTAATCAAGTCCGATCTGCTTTAGATTTCGCTGCCGTTACTGCACGGTAAGCGCTCATCTTTTGATCCAAATTGGGTATGCGATCGCACTGTGTCGCTACAACCCAGAGAGCAACTTGTTATATTCTGTGTGTGAACCAAGCCAAAACCAAATAACGGTATCTCCATCTAACTGTCCAACCGCTCGATAATTTTTGCTAATCCGTACTGAATAAATTGGTAGTTCTGGATGTACTTTTTTGAAGCGCAAGCTTGGATGGCTCGGATCTTGTTTGAACAGGCGGTATGCCTGACGTGTTTGCTCTTGAACTTGCTCAGGTAGATCAGCAAACCCTTGACGAAACTGAGCGGTTATACGTGACTTCACAATGTATCTGGATCTAAGTCTTGGGTTTTTCCTGCACGGTATTCAGCCATTGCCTCGGTTGCAAGTTTGGCAAGCATATCTGGAGAACGGGCAAAAGCTTCATCCCAACGGCGTTCATCTTCTAGTTCTGCCAAAATCATCGCTGCGATCACATCTTGTTCATTGGCAGACAAGGTTTTTAGTTTGGCGATCGCTTGTTCAAGTAGCTCAGTCATAGCTGTCAATCGTTACGAAAGTCATACTATAAATTATCTCTGCTTACACTCTGTTGGGGTTGTTAGGGTGCGATCGCTTAGGGTGAGAGTAAGGTGCGATCGCACTCAATAGCTGAAGAAGTAGGTTTTAATAGAAACAAATGTTGAGTTTGCTGATAATTTTATTTTTTGGAAGTCCTCAAAAAACATGAATATGAAATAAATGCAACAACCCCACAACAATATTTAAACAAGCCAGATCAATTTTCAAAAAACCTTAAATGCTATAAGAGTTATTTAGTAGATGGCGAAACTCTAGGGACTAAGCGATATGTTAAGAATGGTCGCTATCTTGATATAGCACTAGATGCCCGTATTGTATATTTTAGTGCCAATTAATAATTTTGGTTATGAGTTGGAAAAAAATTAAGATCGCGGAGATTCAAGGTATTGAAAAAGTAGTTGCTGAATTTTACGTAAGAAGTATCACATACATACCAAACTGCCAGTTTAGGGTAAAAATCACTGAGGATATTTATGGTAAGTATTCAGCACGTGTAAATGTTGCTGTTAGAAACTCTAGAGATGGTTCACCTGAATGGGTTGGAGGAACAGGAGATTCAATTGATGAAGCGCTAGAAAATTCAATCAAAGAACTTGTAAACTCTATCAAATCCTCCGGGAAAAACATTAACCTTCTTCAGGAAGAAGATTTTGAGTGGTCTGCTCCTGAAGACTTCTAGCACGATATACTGTCGTAGGCTTCGCGATCGCTCTTAATAGCAGAATTACTGGAGTTTGAGACAGTTCTAAAATAAAAGCAAAGACGTTGAGGTTGAACTAACCTAATGCGTATACCTGAAACAAACCCAAAGATACCAATGCCTTCACCAAGCCTCTACGAAACTGATTTTTACGCTTGGACACAGGAACAAGCAACTTTACTTCGCAATGAACAGTGGAGTCAGATCGATCTGCAAAATCTGATTGAGGAGATTCAATCTTTGGGTAAACAGCAACGTCAAGAACTGCGAAACCGTCTGAGTGTGTTGATTGGACATTTACTAAAATGGGAGTACCAGTCTCAACGTCGTAGCCGTAAGCTGGTGAGCCAGCGCGTTGCGGGGGTTCCCCTCGTTGTAGCGACTGGCGAACCCGAAGGGTTAGCAACACTTCGGGTTCAACGCTTAGATATTGCTGAACTGCTTGAAGACAATCCTAGCCTAAAGCCTTACCTTGAAGAAGCACTTCGCAAAGCCTACCTTAAAAGTGTCGAATTAGCTGTTGGCGAAACAGATTTGCCCAAGCGGACTTTTCCGGTAGAGTGTCCCTACAGTTTGGCAGAGATTGTGGACTATGATTTTTACCCCGGTGAACCAAGCAAGTTAGTGGATGAATCAGAGCAGTAATTTGAAATTAAAGTAAATCTTCTTCAGATAGCTGGGCTATTTTTATCAAGGCTTTCAAGGTTCCAACTTTTAAATCTTGATTGCGGTGAACAGGAATTGACAAGATTTTTTCTACTTCCGGGTTTTCATAAATATGATGACTGCCAGTAATTCTTTGCAAAACCCAACCTTTTTGCTCCACAATCTTACAAAGTTGCTTGCCAGAAATCGATTTTATATAGCAATTTCGACAACTTGATCTGTTGACTCAATTGCATTACGACTGTTGGCAACTTCAAGCCAACCTTCAATAGCGTCCTTTAAATTAGCTATTACTTCTTCTGTGGTGTCTCCTTCGGTAATACAACCGGGAAGCGCCGGAACCTCTGCCCAATAACCGCCTTCTTCTGCTGGATGAATGATTGCTCTGATTTTCATAAACTTGTTGAGCTAGTTTGTGAGAATATACTAATAACCATAACTGTTTACTCTTAACTGTGGCTACTCAAATTAATGTGGTCAAATCAGAAAAGTCCTTATCCAAGGTTCTTATCTTTGACCTTTAACTAAATCATTAAATTGAAAAGACGAGCCGCTTTTCTTTAGTATCTTTATCTTTGAGGGAAAGTCATAATTAGGGTCAATACGTGTTGTTTTCTTGGGAATTTTGATGTTCTTGATGCTGACGAAACGACATTCATAATCCTTAAGAAAATTTTGCTGCTCCCAAAATGACTGACCAATTTCCCGACAATAGGCAATAAAACACTGCGCTCCTTTAAGTTGTTCAATTATGTACGATCCTCCTTTCCCTGCTTTCATCTCAACGCACAGGATAACCTTTTTCTTGCCAGTATCAGCAACGATGACAAAATCCGCACGTTTGCATTCACCACGATTCCCTTTAAAAACCGCATTCGGTGAGATGAAAGTATCTGCTTTGATGATGATGACCTCATCATCATCGGGCATTCCATAAATAGTTACATCGTAATTTGCGGGTGGAGGCTCTCTGAGTATGACCTTATTTTTGCCGTAGCGATCATTTTCCAATGCTACTGTAGCGGTTTCCTTGATCATCTCTTTGAGAATAGCAATATCAGTTAATCCATCAGACATTACTCCTCACTCCAGACGATCGCTTCCTGAATCCGGTTCATCGTTTCGATGGTTGTATCAAAGCTGCGAGCTTCAATACCCAGTTCTGGGTCGATATTGGCTGGTGTCAGGGTCTGGCATTTAGTTTTTTTTGTTTTGCCCTCTAGTATTATCGATACTTTTTCCGCGATATAGACTTTGATTTTTTCAGAAGAGATCAGTTCCTCTTGCCGATAACCTTCAACTTGGGCAATTCGCTTGAGATGGGGTTTATCATGATTTAGCATGATCAGCGTATTCAGTTCTTTAATAATGTAATCACTGTGGGTGGTGATGAAAACTTTAATGCCTAGGTTCACCAGTTGAGCAAATAGCCGTGCGACGCGGCGCTGGTTTTCGGGGTGTAGGTTCAGTTCGGGTTCATCCACCATCAGTAAATCACCAAGCTGGGCTTTGTGTCTCAGATAAAAGCCGATATCTAGTAGAGAACGCACGGCGCTAGAACTTTCATCCATAGAAAGCTTGATCCGTTTACTATGCGGCTCATAATAAAGTTCATCATTACGGGTGACTGTGTATTTACCACCAATGATGTCGGCGAAATCAGCCAGCACATCGCGATGGTTCTCAGCAATGAAACTGCTTTTTTGGAAAATTGTCTCCAGTTCCCGCGTAAAATCCACATTTTTTTCTACTGGGAGCGGATAATCCTGGTATACCTTAAATAGAAGCTCTCTTGGATTGATGGTTTTATCAGCCTGACCCATTTCTTCGAGCAAGCGATTGCGGGCAAAATTCAACTCTTTGCGAAAAATAGCAGCACCAGTTCGTTCTGCACTAGCGATGAAAGGGTTAGGAAGAAACTGATCAAAAATGATATCTTTTAGTGCGTCGGCAATGATGCGTTCAAGGATATCGCGTGGGATTTTTACCTTCTCTTTCTCAACTAGCAGAGTTACAACTAATTCTGTGCTTTCTTCACTTTTGGTAATAGAGAAAATTGATGCCTCGCCGGAGGCAATTTCCCGATTAAAGCTTTTTACTAAACTAATATTTTGGATGTCCAGACTTACCTGAAAGTCTGTTGTTTTAAATCGTTCTGCACGGGAAGCAAAAATCTTTGGTAATTCCTGGGTATATGCCTGACAACCTGTCTTCACAATCTGCTCGGACTGTTTAATATATTCTTGTATATCAAGACGAATTACGCCGTCCGCAAGGAGCTGCTTGATCTTATCAGCCTTAATTTTGATCGCAAACATTCGTCGCCAAGTAGACAAAAAGCCAAACAATGCATAAGTAGCGTAGGTCTTGCCCGTATTATTGTAGCCACAAATGATTGTCAGGTCGCCAAGTGTGAATTCGGCTTGCTTTAAAGCACCAAGATTTTTGACTTTAATTTTCATTGCCGTATTCCTTTAGCGATCGCCTATAGATAATACTCACATAATTGTTAACGTGCGTAGGGCTGTACCATAACAAGACCGGGAAAACACGGTAATGTTTAATCATTGAATGTAGAAAGTGTTGCACCTTGCCCAACAGCACAAGCAGCTATCAGCGCATCTAGCAACCCTAAACTGTGTGATAAATGGTAGGTTGTAAAGTCAGACAAGGCGCGAGTCAAGTCAGCCTCAGTAGCCCAGACTACATGTAGCGGCGCAACTAGTTTTAAAGCATTACTCAACTGTTGCTTGTTTTGAGCATCCTGAATCAGTTCCATGACTACAAAGCCGGGCACACTGGGCAACTCTGATAAACTGGCAAACCAAGTTATTGCAGGAGCATGACCTCGTTGAATATCAATCAAAACGTTAGTATCTAGCAAATACATCAACTTTACCTATTCTCGCTCACGGGTTTGGGCCTCATGGCGTAACTTGCGAGAGTATGCTTGACTATCTGTAATATCAGGTCGTGAGTTGATCACGCCTTCGTTCTGCCAATAAGCAACAAGTTCGGCTCCTGTCTTCGGAGGATTTGCTAAAACCTGCCTCACAGAAAGAATCCGAAGAATGTATTCAGAAAGAGGCAGGTTTAGCCGAGAAGCTTCAGTAAAAAGCTCATTTTCTAGCTCTGGCGGCAAATCAAGATTAATACTCACTCTGCTTCTCCTGTGTAGGTTTGATTCTAGATTGATAGAAACATAAGAGTCAGGTTAAGCTACCGATCAAACAATAGCTGCCTCTGGAATCGCACCTTGCATTCTCCCGAAAGCATCAATCAAACTCTGCAATTGTTGATCTGCCTTAAAAACTCCTAACCCGCGCACCGTCACTTTACCTGGAGAATAGACAAAGCGTGTCTTGAGATTTTCTGGTAAATTCGCCGCCAATAAATTCCAAGCTGGTTCCTCCATCGGCGTTTCTAAAACGACGTGCTGCTTTTGTTCTGGTTTAATCCGGCTAAATCCGATTTTTTTGGCTAGCTGTTTGAGTTCCATGACTCGCAAAAGTTGATTTGCAGGCACCGGTAAACTACCATAGCGATCGCTCCACTCGGCTGCAATCTGCTTTAATTCTGATTTAGATTTAGCTGTGGCCACCGCCCGATAAGCACTCATCTTTTGATCCAAATCGGTAATGTAATCTGCTGGGATAAATGCCGTGAGGTTGAGATCAATCTGGGTATCCTCCACTTGCGGAATTTCTTGTCCTCGAATTTCCCGAATTGCTTCTTCCAGCATTTCCATATATAAATCAAAACCGATGGCATCCATTTGACCGGATTGTTCTGCACCTAGCAAGTTACCCACGCCTCTGATTTCCATATCACGCATCGCTAGTTGATACCCAGAACCGAGCTGAGTAAATTCCTGAATTGCTCGTAATCGTTGCCGTGCCGCATCAGATAACGTCCGTTGCTTCGGATAAAATAACCAAGCATGAGCTTGAATACCTGCACGTCCCACACGACCGCGTAATTGATACAGTTGTGCCAATCCAAAGCGGTGAGCATCTTCAATTAAGATGGTGTTGACTCGCGGAATATCTAAGCCAGATTCAATAATTGTCGTACAAACGAGGATATCTGCGTCGCCATTACTGAAGGTGAGCATCGTTGATTCTAACTCGCTTTCATCCATTTGACCGTGAGCGATCGCAAACCTAGCTCCCGGTATCACTTCTCGTAAATTAGCTGTTGTCTCTTCAATTCCGTCCACTCGTGGGACTACATAAAACACCTGTCCACCTCTGTCTAATTCTTGACGAATCGCACTGCGGATACTTTCAGAATTTATCGGTGATAGATGGGTTTTAATCGGGCGTCTGGTTGGGGGTGGCGTGGTAATCAAACTCATTTCCCGAATTCCCGACAAGGACATATACAAAGTCCGGGGAATGGGAGTCGCGGAGAGGGTAAGCACGTCCACCTGAGTTTTCAGGCTTTTAATTTTCTCTTTCTGGTTTACCCCAAACCTCTGTTCTTCATCCACCACCAACAGTCCTAAATCCCGGAATGTTACGCCTTTACCTAAAAGTTGATGCGTACCAATTACTACATCTAATTCACCCGTTGCCAATCGTTTTTGAATATCGCGGCGTTCTTCAGCCGAACGAAAACGGTTGAGTAAACCGACATTCACGGGGTAAGGTGCAAAACGTTCTTTGAGTGTATGGTAATGCTGCTGTGTTAAAATAGTCGTTGGCGCAAGGAGTGCCACTTGTTTCCCGGCGATGACTGCTTTGAAAATAGCACGAATCGCCACTTCCGTTTTCCCGAAACCGACATCGCCACAAACTAAGCGATCCATTGGGCGATCGCTTTCCATGTCGCGTTTCACATCTTGGACAGCTTTGAGCTGATCCGTTGTGGGTTGATAGGGGAAAGAATCTTCTAATTCTTCCTGCCAAGGCATATCATTGGGAAAGCTAAAACCTTGTTGTTGCGATCGCGCTGCATACAGTTTCAACAGGTCCACCGCCAATTTTCTGATGGCTTTGCGGACTTTATTCTTCGTATTTTCCCAAGCTTTCCCGGTCATTCTGTTGAGTTCCGGTGCTTTATCACCTGCGGCGCGGAACCGGGATAAAGCACCTACTTGATCGGCTGCGACTCTGAGTAACCCATCAGCATACTGCACCGCTAAATAATCACGGGTTTCGTTATTAATCGTCAAACTTTCCAGCTTGACAAATTTGCCAACACCATGATTTCTGTGAACCACATAATCGCCTGGACGCAGCTTATTGGGATCAACTTGTTTAGAAGTAGCTTTGTGGCGCTTGCGGATATAGCCGGGAGTCGCCAAGGAATGCTGCCCAAAAAATTCCCGATCTGTAACGATTACTATTCGGTATGTCGGCAGAATAAAACCTTCTAGTTCCGCAAGACCAGAATATTTTAGGGCTATGGGAGTATGGTTGATTTGGAGCTTATCGATCGCTTGGTAGTCGCGGGGATTGGGGATAAATTGAGCCGGACAATCATGTTCTTGCAACAGCGAGACGGAACGCGAAGGTTGAGCAGAAAGTAGCCAGATCGAGAAATTGCGATCGCGTTCTTGGCGGATGGTTTCAGCTAGTTTAGCAAACTGGTGCGGCGTGACTGGAAGCGATCGGCTGGCCAGATTGATCCCACTATTTTCCTCGGACAGTTCCGATAAATATAATGTTTTAAACTTGGCAACATCAGCCAAACACTCATCAAACGAACGGTGAATCTTAGGTAATGTTAGGCGAGTGCGGGTAGATTCTTCGCCATTCCCCACTCCCCACTCCCTACTCCCCATTCCCCACTGTTCCTGGGCATTTTCTACCCAGCGATCGCTATGAGCATGACACTGTTCTGGCTCATCAATGGCAATCAGGGTATTTTCTGATAAGTAGTTTAGCAGAGATGCTGGTTGCTCGAAAGCTAACCCCAAAAAGCGACGACTACCCTCAATCAGTGATGAGTTATGAGTGCTGAGTGCTGAGTTAAATTCTGACTCAGCACTCGGCACTCGGAACTCAGAACTATTTTTCAGTGCTGCCATCACCACGGGAGCAAAGCTAGTGGGGGTAAGAATTAACTGGTCAACTTTGTCGAGGGCGGAACGTTGGGTTACTGGATCAAATTCCCGCATTTGCTCAATTTCATCGCCAAACCATTCCAGGCGGACTGGAAACTCAGATGAAACTGGGTACACATCAACAATATCGCCTCGCCGGCTCCATTGCCCTTCTGTTTCCACCAGAGGTACTCTTTCATACCCCAGAATAGTTATTTTCTCACTGAAGGCATTCAAGTCTAATTCCATCCCCCGCTTCAAAGTAAGACAGAATTGCCCAAAAGCTTCTGGTGGTGGTAAATGTGGTTGCAGCGCCCCTTGAGTAGCCACAATCGCCATCTTGGGTAATTGCGAGGGATTTGGGTTTTGCTTTTCTTCCCCATGCCCCATGCCCAATGCCCTATGCCCCATACTCAAATCTGCCAATACCTGCATTTGTCCCCAACTCATTTCAGTTTCCGGGTCAAAAGGTTCGTAGGGAGAAGCCTCGGAGGTGGGGTAAAAATGTACTGTTTCCCATCCCATTGCCTCCAGTTGTGCGTAAACGCGTCCAGCTTCCTCCAGAGTGGCGCAAACCACGAACAAATCCTTACCCGTAGCCCGCGCCAATGCCGAAGCGACCAAACCCTTGGGCAATCGAGAAATGCCATTTAACCGCAATTCTTGTTGTCGGTTTAGCTTAGAAATAAATTCAGTGGTGAGCGGCGATCGCGCTAAGGCACGCACAATAGAAGAAAATGACATAAGTACTACTAGCGTTGGGAGTCTTTGTGGGTCAGGAAATCTTGAGGCAGTTTATGTCAACCATTCTAAAAGTGTTAACAGCCTTCTTATTCCTTCGATGGAAGAATAATGCACAGCGACTAATAAACTTAAGAACTATAACTATTACTTTGTGTACAGTCAAAGCATTTATAGAAGCACCTTTAATACTAGATACTAGGGATTGAGCTACGTTCGCTCTGATAAGCGGCAATTTTAAACATGTCCTCCATCACTTTTGAAATTTTAATCATTTTGGTGCTAATTATTGCCAACGGCGTGTTTTCTATGTCTGAGATGGCGATTGTCTCAGCCCGGAAAGTTAGGCTACAACAGCTTGCTAATCAAGGAGATCCTAAGGCAAAAGTAGCACTGAAACTAGCTGAGTCTCCAAATCATTTCCTGTCAACCGTTCAAGTGGGTATTTCCCTGATCGGTATCCTGACTGGTGCTTTTGGCGGAGCAACAATTGCCAGTCGGTTGGCAATCTATGTAAAACGCGTCCCCTTGTTAGCACCTTATAGTGAACCGCTCTCCTTCGGAATAGTGGTTTTGCTGATTACCTATTTCTCACTCATTGTTGGCGAATTGGTACCGAAGCGTCTGGCATTAAACAACCCAGAAAGGATTGCATCAATTGTAGCTATTCCGATGCAAGCCTTGGCGGCGATCGCTTCTCCAGTAGTCTTTCTCTTAAGCGCTTCTACAGATTTGATCCTGCGAGTGCTGGGAATTACAGCTTCTACCGAGCCGCAAGTCACCGAAGAAGAAATTAAAATCTTAATTGAGCAAGGCACCGAGGCGGGAACCTTTGAGGAAGCCGAACAGGATATGGTGGAGCGAGTCTTTCGTTTAGGCGATCGCCCTGTCAGCTACTTAATGACACCCCGTCCCGATATCGTCTGGCTAGACTTAGACGACTCTGCCGAAGAAAATCGCCAAAAAATGGTTGATAGTGCCTATTCTCGGTATCCAATTTGTCAGGCGGGACTTGACAACGTGCTAGGTGTGATCCCTGTCACCGATTTATTAGCCAGGAGTTTCCGAGGAGAACCGCTAGACTTGACAGTGGGATTGCGACAGCCCGTATTCGTGCCAGAAAGCACCCGTGGCTTGAAAGTTTTGGAATTGTTCAAGCAAACCATCACTCACATGGCGCTAGTAGTGGATGAATACGGCGTGATTCAAGGATTAGTCACTCTCAACGACATCATGAGTGAAATCGTAGGTGATGTTCCTTCAACAGATGGACAGGATCAACCGCAAGCAGTGCAACGCGAAGATGGTTCCTGGCTTTTGGATGGGATGTTGCCTGTAGAGGAGTTTTTGGAACTTTTTGGTATGGAAGAGTGGCAATCTGACGAACGTGGTAGTTATCAAACTTTAGGTGGTTTTGTGATCACCAATTTAGGTCGTATTCCGGCCGCCGCAGATTATTTTGAATGGCAAAGTATGCGAATTGAAGTAATGGATATGGATGGGAACCGCGTTGATAAGGTGCTAGTCATACCGAAGCCAAATAAATCAGCAGATACGAAAAAATCTGACTAGCGATCGTTGGGGATATTGGGAAGTTAGGACTTAGGAGTTTGGAGTAATTTCTCTTCATCCCCAATCCCCAATCCCCAATTCATCAAGTCTTAGATAGACGTTTGACGGCTTCACCTGCCAACATCTGATGCGCTTGTTCCAAAACTTGGGGAATTTTATCGGCGTGGGGATTGCGGGTGAGACATTGCCGCAAGTCTAATTCATCTAGCCGATCAGCTTTGTTGCCAGGGAACCAGTGACTGGCATTGCCAAGTAGGTTGTAGCGCATTTTAGCGTAGTCTAGCAGATCGTAGGCGATCGCTAGATTCCGCAGCCACAAAATCACCCGAATATTTACCTCACCAGGGGTTTCTTCAAAGGTTGGTAGATTTGTCTGCCAGGATTTTACCCAATCTTCTCCCAAAGTAGCGATCGCTTCTGACTCCAACCTTGCTAAAATCGGTGGCAAAATTTCTGATGCTCGATCTACTAATTCTAAAGTTTTCAGGTGTTCATCAAAATCTTGTGGTTTTGCTGCTCCCAAGCTTAGGGTATGCACCTCTTGATGACTCAAACAAAACAAATCATTAAACACCATTGGACTCAAAGGGGCACAAACATTTACTAATTTTTGTGGTGGTTTATATAACAAACCTCCTTTATCAGATGGGCTAATAATAAACACCCCCATATCGTGACGTTTAGCTGCTTCAATTGCCGCCCAATTCCATTGATTAATGTAGTACCAGTGCAGATTCACGTAATCAAATTGGTTAGTATTAATTGTCTGCACAATCATATCTGTTGAGCCATGTGTAGAAAAGCCAATAAATCTGACTTTTCCCTCAGCTCGCAACTGCTGCGCTACTTCCAAACAGCCACCAGGACGGATGCTGTAGTCTAATGACTCAGCATGATTGATGCCGTGCAATCCTAAAAGGTCAACATAATCTAGTTGGAGATTTTTTAATGATTGTTCAAACGTCTCACGGAATTCTTTCGCATCTGTCTGTGGGTTTATTTTGGTCTGAACAATCAACTTTTCGCGGGCAAACTTGGGCAATATTCTCCCCAATTGCATTTCGGAAGTGCCATAACCACGGGCAGTTTCAATATGATTAATCCCAACCTCGACTGCTCTTTTAATAGTCGCTTCCAGATTCGCCTGGTTATCAGCAGGAATTTCATTATTGGGAACATCCTCCCATTTGAACTGATATCTCATGCCACCGCAAGAAAACACTGGCATCTGTAATTCTGTGCGTCCAAATCGTCTATATAGCATCAGTAGATTGGGGATTGCTTACCAACTTAAAACCTAAAAACGACAGTCATTCGAGCTTTCAGTGCCACAATAATTACCTCTGTTCAATCTGTGACACTAGCAAGATTCATCGCATTATTAAATCGGTCAGGTCTTTTGGTTATTCGACTGTTACCAGTATTCCAGTTCCACAGAATAATTATCTCATCCTAGTTACCACTAGCAAGCATTTTTCCATTATTCTGCCAATTGGTTTTTAAACTAAGAAATAGCAAAACTACCCAGCAGTGGTAAGTTGTGCAAAGGTAGAGGATTGTCAGATACCCTTCGAGTGATCCTTGTTTGCCCTCACGCCACTTGTAAAATGATTCGTTGGCGCAGCCTCTCGTAGAGAAGAGGCTGCACAATCGCCATTTGCCTGGGTCGGAAAACCCTCTTGCAGCAGTGATCTCACAATATCATCAGCTAATAACTCTCAGGTGTCATTTTCTGCCGTTGGGGTCTGCTATTTTGAAATCCTGAACCGAGGGAAAAGTTAAAATTAATTCTTTGGAGACTGCGCCTGAGTTAAGCAATTTCTCAATATTTCGGCTAACACCTGTACCTGCGGCTCATTAAGTAGGCCAAGGTGAGATCCGGGAATGTAATGGATATCTAATCCTCCAGCAACTACATCGCCCCAGCCGAATTGAGGATCGTATTCTGTACCTATAGCTTCGCTGCGACTCTGATCGTCTGTTCGCAAGAGGATAGCTCGACCAAAGTAAGGTGAAAAGATATATTCACTCATGGCTTGAGTGTTAGCATCTATAATCTTTAAATGCTTGTCAGTTTCAGGTAAATGAAGTACCTCTTCCAAGTAACGGTTATATGTATTTTGGAGATGGTGCTTACGCCAATGGCTCCATCTCACAACCTTTTGCCAAAGGTAGATAGGACCTTGTTGAACCACATTATTTAAATGCAAAAAAACTCGCCTGAGAAATGACGGCCGCCAGCTATAACCTGGACGACAACTATCAAGCAGAACTAGAATACCAACTTGTTCGCCTTGCTCTTGGAGTTGCCGAGCCATCTCGAAAGCAACTACACCGCCAAAAGAATAGCCTCCCAGAAAATAAGGACCATTGGGCTGAAGGGTCTGGATTTCTTGAATGTAGTGCGCTGCCATGTCTTCAATCCGCGTATGGAAAGAGTGTTTTCCATCTAGCCCTTGTGGCTGTAGTCCGTAGAATGGTTGATCTGACCCCAGATGCAGTGCCAATTCACGGAAACACAAGACTTCTCCACCCAGTCCGTGAATACAGAAAAAAGGTGGTTTTGAACCATTGGGTTGAATTTCTAGCAGGGATGACCAGCTAGATTTTGATTGGTCTAAGGTATTTACTAA
Source organism: Nostoc sp. (assembly GCF_036917655.1). GTDB lineage: Bacteria > Cyanobacteriota > Cyanobacteriia > Cyanobacteriales > Nostocaceae > Nostoc. The sequence goes on along the minus strand of NZ_JBALCY010000009.1, from coordinate 229,236 downwards.
AGCCAAGTTTATTGCTAAATCTTCTTCTTGGCAGATTATTTTGGCTAGAGCTTCTACAGTCCCTGACTGGAACAGAATGGCAAGAGGCAGATTTCTACTAAATGTCTTCTCAATTTGCCAAAACAGTTTTACTGCTAATATCGAGTGTCCTCCTAGCTCAAAGAAGTTGTCCCTGACACCGATAGGCTCAATGCCCAGAACTTGTTCCCAAATTTTGGTCAGTTGGAATTCTAATTCATTACGGGGAGCCACATAGGTGTTTTCTGAATCAAGCCTTGTTAAGTCTGGTGCTGGTAAAGCGCGACGGTCGATTTTGCCGTTGGGGGTTAGGGGTAGGGTGTCTAGTAAAACGAAAGCACTAGGCACCATATATTCTGGCAGTTTCTGTTTGAGGAAGTAGCGCAGTTCGTCTATGGTTGGTGTCTGTTCTGGGTGAGGAACGATGTAGGCAACTAGTCGCTGATTTTCTGGATTATCAACTCTAGCTGTGACGACAGTTTGCTGTATAGTGGGGTGTTGTGCTAATAAAGCTTCAATTTCTCCAAGTTCGATGCGAAAACCCCGAATTTTTACTTGATTATCGAGGCGACCAAGGTATTCGATATTGCCATCACTTAAATAACGGGCTAAGTCACCCGTTTTGTAAAGGCGGCTTTCAGAGTCGCAACTGAATGGATTATGAATAAATTTTTCTGTTGTTAGTTTAGGCTGATGGAAATAACCCCGTGCTAAACCTGCACCACCAATATATAGTTCTCCTGGGACACCCACAGGTACGGTTTGCAAATATTTATCTAAAATGTAAATCTTGGTGTTGGCTATAGGACGGCCAATGGTCACTAAAGCTTCTTCCTGCTTAATTCGATGAATTGTAGACCAAACAGTTGTTTCTGTCGGTCCGTATAAGTTCCAAACTTCAGCACCTCTTTGACGTAAGTGGTTAGCTAAATTTTGAGGTAAGGCTTCACCACCACAGAGAATTTTCAGTTGGGCATTTCCTTCCCATCCTGCTTCTAGTAACATTTGCCAAGTCACAGGGGTGGCTTGCATAACAGTTGCAGCAGAGTTATTGAGTTGTTGTAATAACTGTAAACCGTCGGCAGTAACTTCCCGACTGACTAAAATTACCTTGGCTCCTAGTGTTAGGGGAAGAAAAATTTCTAAAACCGCAATATCAAAAGATAGGGAAGTAACTGACAACAGACTATCAAGGTTGGTTAATTGTAGGTGCTGTTGCATCCCCGTGAGGAAGTTAAGGACGCTGCGATGGGTAATTTGTACACCTTTGGGTTTCCCTGTGGAGCCAGAAGTATAAATTGTGTAAATTAAATTATCGGGAGCAATGTAACTTGGTGGCGAATTTTGCTGATGTGCGGTGATGTAATCCCTGTCGCTATCTATACAGATAACTTTGGCTTGGTGGGATGGAAGAGTTTTTAATAAATGTTGCTGGGTTAATAAAATGGAAATTTGCGAGTCTTGCAACATGAACGCCAAGCGCTCTTGGGGATAGGCTGGGTCTAGGGGTACGTAGGCTGCACCTGCTTTCAGGATACCTAAAAGTCCAACTATTAGATTTAGCGATCGCTCTACACAAATCCCCACAGGGATTTCTGGTTTGACTCCCAGTGATTGCAGATAATCCGCTAGCTGATTAGCACGGTGATTGAGTTGCTGGTAAGTTAGTTGCTGGTTCTCAAAGATTACGGCAATGGCGTTGGGAGTTCTTTCGGTTTGAGCTTCAAATAACTGATGGATGCAGGTATTTTCGGGGTAGTCAGTTTGGGTATTATTCCACTCCACCAGTAGCTGATGCTGTTCAGCTGCTGTTAACAGAGGTAAATCTGAAATATGCTGTTCTGGATTGGCGACGATCCCTTCAAGTAAAGTTTGAAAATGCCCCAGCATTCGAGCGATAGTTGTAGCATCGAATAAGTCTGTGTTGTATTCAATTCCACCTTTGATCCCCTCTGAAGTTTCTTTCAGGTCGAGGGTAAGATCGAACTTTGCTGCGCCGCTATGCACTTCTAGAGGGGTAATGGTCAATCCCGGAAGTTCCCAGAGTTGGCTTGGGGTATTGTGGAAGGCAAACATTACCTGAAACAGCGGTGAGTGGCTCATATCTCGTTCTGGCTGTAGTTCTTCTACTAGCTTCTCGAAGGGCAGAGCTTGGTGAGCATAAGCTCCTAGTGTTACTTCTCGAACTTGAGTAAGTAACTGCCGGAAACTTGGGTTGCCTGAAAGGTTAGTGCGTATGGCGAGGGTATTGACAAAGAACCCAATCAACCCTTCGGTTTCAACTTGGTTCCGACCAGCAATGGGTGAACCGATGAGAATGTCTTCTTGCCCAGTGTAGCGATACAGTATTGTCCCAAAAGCCGCCAGCAATGTCATGAATAGGGTAACACCCTGCTGATGCGAAAGTTCTTTTAAGGATGCACTCAGGTTCTGGGGTAGCGTCAGGGATTGCACTGCTCCCTGGTAAGTTTGGACTGGTGGCCGTGGTCGGTCGGTTGGTAATTCTAATACTGTATTAGCACCTGCTGACTGGGTTTTCCAGTAGTTGATTTGGCTTACGAGTATTTCACCCGATAGCCATTGGTGTTGCCAAGCAGCAAAATCGGCATACTGAATGGACAATTTTGCCAGAGGGGAAGGCTTACTGCTCAAAAGAGCATCATAAACGGCTGCTAACTGCTGCCAGAGAATGCCTATTGACCAGCCATCTGAGGCGATGTGATGCATGACTAACAAGAGTATATGCTCCTGTTCATCTACCTGGAGCAAAGTAGCTCTCAGCATCAAATCAGATTCTAAGTTGAAGGGGCGTTGCGCCTCTTCCTTTAGGAGACATTCCACTTGTTCCTGTGTTACCTCAATTATTTTGAGTTCCACTGGCCGAGGCGTGCCAATTACTTGTATGGGGCTACCATCAAGTGATGTAATAAAGTTTGTTCGCAGTGCTTCGTGATGGACTACGATCGCATCTAGTGACTGTTGCAATACACCCGCATTTAACTTGCCTGTTAAGCGCTGTGCATTCGAGACGATATATGCTCGGCTGTCGGGTTGCAACTGCTGCAAAAACCACACTCGCTGCTGGGCAAAGGATAAAGGGGCTGACTCCCGGTTGGCTATTTGGGGAATAGTCTGATTTTGGGGATCATTTTCTTGACTCTCATTTTGAGCGTTCCCGCTTCTCCTGTCGGAGACGCTACGCGAACGGGTTGCCGTAGGCATCGCTTGAGCTAAAGTAGCGATCGTTGGATTCTCAAATAAGAGTTGCAACGGTATTTCTATCTGAAAGGCTTGGCGAACCCGAGACATCACTTGAGTGGCCAGCAGTGAATGACCTCCTAATTCAAAAAAATTGTCGTGAATGCCTACTTGTTTCAGACGCAAAACTTTCGCCCAGATGCTAGCCAAGACTTCTTCTGTCGAATTCTCAGGTGGAACAAAGTTAGTTGACACCCTAAGAGTGAATGTATCTGGTGCAGGCAAGGCGCGGCGGTCTATTTTACCGTTGGGATTTAATGGGAAGGTGTCCAAAAATACAAAGAAACCAGGCACCATGTATTCAGGTAGCTGACCTTGCAAAAAGCGACGCAATTCAACCTGGCTAGGAATTTGCTCTGAACTGGCAACAACATATGCCACGAGTTGCTTTTCACCAGTAACATCCTCTCTAGCTATGACCAGAGTCTGTGTCAGTGCAGGATGTTGACCTAATATGGCTTCAATTTCTCCCAATTCAATTCGGAAGCCACGAATCTTTACTTGGTGGTCAATGCGACCAAGGAACTCGATATTACCATCGCTCAAATAACGTGCCAAGTCCCCAGTTTTGTAAAGACTTGCCCCAGGCTCAGAGCTAAAAGGGTCGAAAATGAACTTATCTATAGTCAATTCTGGACGGTTAAGATAGCCTCGCGCTAGACCAATACCACCAATGTGCAGTTCACCTGATTCACCAACGGGCACAGGCTGCAAATTTTCATCGAGGATGTGAATCTCTGCATTAGTAATGGGGCGACCAATGGGAGCAATGGCATAATTAGTGCCGCGTTGGCAAGTCCAAAAAGTAGTATCAATGGAAGCTTCTGTCGGACCATAGCAATTATGGAGAACATTGTCCAAATTCAGTTGGGCAAAGAAGCGTTCTATCAGTTCGCCAGGTAAAGCTTCACCACCACAGGTAATATGCCTGAGGAATCGGCAATTCTCAATTCCCTTCTCTTCCAGTAAGACCCGAAGTATGGAAGGTACTAAGGCCAAGACAGTGATTTGCTGCTGAGTAATCACCTTTACAAGATAGGCAGTGTCTTGATGTCCACCAGGGCGAGCTATGATCAATTGCCCTCCGAAGCACAATGGCCAGAATATCTGCCACACTGAGGGGTCGAAGCTAAAAGAAATAGTCAGTAAAACTTTGTCTACCTGAGTTAATCCAAAGGTTGTTTGCTTCCAGTAGAGTTGATTGCAGATCCCACGGTGAGGGTTCATTACACCCTTGGGCTGTCCTGTAGATCCCGATGTGTAGATTACATAGATGAGATTATCAGTCGTCGTCTCATTTACAGGATTTTCTTGACTGTTTCGGATATTCTCTTGCCAGTTTAAGTCCAGACAAATTACTTGTGCTTGATGCGGTGGTAGATTCTTGACAAATTTTTCTTGGGTTAACAATACTGGTGTCTGGGTGTCTTCCAAAATGAAGGCTAAACGCTCTGAAGGATATGCCGGATCTAAAGGCACATAAGCGCCTCCAGCTTTGAGAATTCCCAGCAGTCCTACGATCATCTCCAAGGAGCGCTCCAAGCAAATACCTACAAGTACTTCCGGCCCAACGCCTAAACTACGTAGGTGGTGCGCTAGTTGATTCGCGCGCTGGTTTAACTGCCGATAAGTAAGTTGTGTATTTTCAAATACTACAGCAATGGCTTGGGGCGATCGCTCTACTTGCATCTCAAACATTTGATGGATACACAGATCCTGATGATGAACTACTTGGGTTTCATTCCATTCCTGTAGAACTTGAGTGCCGATAATGTGAGTTAAGGTATTTAACGGAATATTTTGCTGATATTCTGAAGTTTGGCTATTTATTTGCATTTTCTATATATCAACTCCATCAGGAAATGGCCTTTTTTTATTGATTTATTGATTTATTAATTATTGTATATTATGTGTTTATACCAAATTCTATATGAGGCTACAAATTAACGCCCTTAAGCTTCTATCCTGAGGCTAGAGAAACAAAGCCTAGTTAGCCTTAATAGCTGGACGCTGAACGTAGCTTACCTACCCAAAGTGGTTGCGGCTTTCGGTTTGCAGTAACCAGGCTAATTCTATACATCTTCAAAGACAATTGTCTTTAAAACTTTAGTTAATCGATTTATAGTTAACATAATAACCACCGCATTATTTTATCCCCTATATTATTTTTAACTAAAACTTGCTTGAAAATACAATTAAAATCAAAAAAAAATGTATGATTTTGTTGTTGCGTTACAGGCATAAACAAGCATTTAATTTGCAAATTTAGCTTTAGTTGACAAACAAAAGTTTTTCGTTTTACATAATTTAGATAACTCAAAATATAATACTGTAAAGACTCTATCCTCTTTTATGAAAATTTGCTGAAGAGAAAAATAATTATTACCGAATCTTCATTGTCTTTCTTCATATGTAAAAATAGTGTAAAGCCATAATTATAATTTGCTTAAATTAAGTAACCGTCATAAACTGCATACACCAGAACACATGAAGAGGGGCTGGTGCTTAGGTAGTAGTATTTTTTTACTTAGCAACGCCAGTTGCGACAATGGAGGGAACCTCCCTTCGGGTGACGCTCGTCCCTCGCTACCGCCAGTCGCCTACGGCGGTAAACCCGTATACAGGGGTGGACTCACAGCAACGCACTGGCTCATCAGCACTCAGCACTTTCAAGTCAGGGCCGCAACCTCAAGCAAATGCGGTTTCTTAGGAGAGCGTTTTCCTGACTCAGTAAAACTCTCATCAAGTACGTTTAATCTCACTATATATAAGGTGAAAACCTTGCATATGAACTTAGTATTTGTGTAAATGTAACATAAGATACAGATAAAATATTTGCTTTTTTCTCGCAGCGAACACCCGTTCAAGCTCTTTGGCTACAAGCAAAGACTTGTAGCAAATCCAATGTTGATTTTTTTATGGTGATACCACCGTGCCTAAGCCCTCAATTTTTGATAGACAAGATTAGAACAGTCCAAAATGTAATATGGACGCAAAAAAATTGGATCAAAAAAGATTACTCTCTCTTCGGAGATAAAAATGCTTGTAACGCACATATGATAGGACTCACAGATATCAGACATTGTTGATATTACTTTCAGTTATTAAAATTTATTTTCATTAATCTGTGACCAATTATCTAGAGATGTCTATGAAACTTGACCCAAGTTTAACCACAATATGCAATATGTAAAGTTTTGTAACAATAGTCAAATTTTTGATGCATTTTGCTGTAAGTTATGTTTGTAAGTTTTGTTAATCAGTAATTATGCGTAAAGAAACAGAGAACTTCTAAGCAAAGCTGAATTAGTCTAGCTAAACATGCTACAGTAATTTTGGAAGGATATCACTGTTTCAAGTATAAAAGTAGAACTCTGCAATGAAACTGTAGTAATTCAGTTCAACTATTACGCACCTTAAAAATTCTAATATTTTTACCTGACCTACTTGATTATTAACGTCAGGAATTTTATTCAACTATAAGTTAACTCACCAACAAATCCTTTTTTCGGCGGTATCAAAGCTCAAAATTTCCTGAATAAACTGGATTTTACCCTGCAACAAAAGCTAAGTATATGGGTAGTAACCGCACTCAAACCGACCCTGGAAGATGCTTTTGATCAAGAACTTAAGATTACTCCTAAGAAAATGTTAATAGTAGACTACAAAGGTCAGGTTTCTTTGAAATAAAAATGTGAGATACCCCACTTGTCTTATATAAGTTTCCGTCAAATTTTAACTACACTAAGTGTTCCTAACTATGAGTAATCAAAGCATTACAACAAATAAATTCAGTGAAGTGCCTTTGGATTTACGTGCATCTGCATTTGTCAGGGTACGCAAGGGTTCATGGTGGTTGAGATTAACAACATTGTTTTTAGTAGACTATACTCTTTTATCCTTAGCTTGGGTTTTAGCTGGATATCAATCTTCTTCTGGGTATTTTACTTGGTATATACCAAGTCATTATTTACCGATTTTAATAACCATTGCGATTCAAATAGGATCACTAGCTGTCGAAGGTATTTATCGAGAAGGTCAAAAACGCTATGACTATTTCAATATTATCAAATCGCTAACTTTTGCTCATGGATTAATACTATTAGTTTCTTTTTTATATAAACCAGTTGTTGATATTACACGCCCAAGATTAATATTATTATCTTGGTTGCTAAGTATATTTTTTATTTGTACTGGTAGATATGCTGTAAATATTACTCTTGAATATTTGCGCAAGCAGAAAAAAATAGTTCGTTCTTCTGTCTTCATTATTTGCGATCCTCAAGATCATGAGCAGATTGCTAGCTTTATAAAAAAAGAAAAACACTACATTGTATCTGGTACGGCGAATGCTAATTCATTAGACAGATATCAACGTCAGCAAACATTGAATCAACTTAATCAATTAGGTGTAACAGAAGTTTTTATATCTTGGGATGCTTTAAAAAACAGAATGTTTTTATGTTGGTTATTTCAAGCATCTGGCATCCAAGTTCATATTTTACCGATGGAATTAAAACCAATTTATAGAAACGTAGAATTTAATAAAATAGGAGGAATGCCTTGTCTGAGCTTGGATTGTCCGATAATTACAGGTAAAGATTTTTGGATCAAGCGCAGTTGTGATTTTTGCTTCGCGGCTTTATTTGTAATGTTATCATTCCCTATTTATATAGCTATAGCTATAGCTATAAAATTGGACTCTCCTGGCACAGTATTTTACAGGCAAACCCGTATAGGTTTACATGGCCAACAGTTTAAAGTATGGAAATTCAGAACTATGAGGTCTGATGCGGAAAAATTACAGAAAGAATTAGAAGCATTAAATGAAACGAAAGATGGGATTATCTTTAAAATTAAAGACGATCCTCGCATTACCCGTGTTGGAAAATTTCTTCGACGTTACAGTTTAGACGAATTACCTCAACTTTTTAATGTTATCTTTGGAGAAATGAGTATAGTAGGACCTCGCCCTTTACCTACTAGAGATGTTGATAAGTTTTCTGAACATCATTTTATCCGACATGAAGTTTTACCTGGTATTACAGGTCTTTGGCAAGTCTCAGGTCGCTCGGATATTTTAGATTTTGAACAAGTGATTAATCTTGATCTTAACTACATCGAAAATTGGTCGCTTGGGTTAGACTTTGAAATTCTCCTCAAAACAGTTATGGTAGTTTTGAAAAAAGAAGGTGCCTACTAAGGTAATAAAAACTAAACCATACCGGACAGCAGTCATTATACGGTTTATGTATTGATACAAAGATTGCTTGATTAAGATAATTTATCACGCATTAAATTTAGATTTTTCTACTTTACTGAGTGAAAAACTACCTGTTTAACTCGGATAAAAGCTTTTGGATTGAAAACTCAAAAGATTTATTAATAAATAATTGGAATGAGTGGCACACTCAATCGTGCAATGATATAAGCTAAACGAAAGTGTATTTTTGTACTCAACTCGTATGACTAGTATCTATGGAAAAGCTAAAAAAGTTCTAACGGTATATTCAGAAAAAGTAAGTCTTGAGATTTATAGATATTGGTGATTCAAAATTAACGAAATAGGCTGATTAATAATTTCAGAATGGTAGAAAAGTACAAATTAATAAGTAATTCCCTCTCAATGATAGTCAATCGGTTAGCGCAAAGCGTTACAGCATTTGTATTAACCGCTGCTATTGCTCGTACTCTAGGAGTTGAGGCTTTAGGGCAGTATCTATTAGCGTATAGCTACTACTTTATGTTTGTGGGCATTGCTTCACAGGGGCTAAAAATATTGTTTACCAGAGAAATAGCCCGTGAACCAGAAAAAACATCTGTTTATTTAATGAGTGGTACCTGGTTGCAATTAATATTTAGTTTTTTGAGTTATGGGACGTTAGTTATTGTAGTGTTTTTACTTCCCTATAATTCCAAAACTTCTACTGTTTGCTACATTATGGGCTTAACGATTATTCCTTTTGCACTTTCCAACATCACGGAGGCAATTTTCCAAGCTAAAGAAAAGATGCATTTGATTGCCATTGCTACAGTCCCAGTGTATATCTTACGCCTACTAATAATGATCTGGGCAATGCAACTGAAGTATGGAATTGAATATCTGGGAGCGATCCTATTTTTTTCGGAAACATTAATTCTGGTAATTGAATGGATTCTGATCACACGCTTAGTCAAAATCCAATGGCAGATTGATAGAATTTTTGTATGGGATACAATTAAAAATGCACGGACATTTGTTGCTATTGAAGCAATGGCTGTAGTCAGTAGCAGAATTCAAATCTTGATTCTTTCATTGTTGGGAAATGAGTTTTTAGTAGGTCTTTTTGGTGGAATACTACAACTGCTACAACCCTTTTTGATTATTGCCAACAGTATCACTGTAGCAATGTTCCCGAGACTCTCAAAAGTAGCAGATCAAGGACGGGAAAAGCAGCAGCCGATCGCTGAAAGCTTTATTGAAATTCTACTAACTATGGGATTACCCTTATTCCTTGGATTGTTATTTTTTGGCAAAGATTTACTGGTTTTTATCTATACACCTAGTTTTGCTCAAGGAAGTTTAGCTCTGAGTATAAGTGCTATATCACTGCTTTTCTTGCCTTTCATACGCACACTGTGCTATTTACTTGTAGCCAATCATTTTGAGATAGTGAACCTGCGTGAAGTGCTTATTACAACTACATTAGGAAGTTTGGTAGGTGTGGCATTAGTTTCCCAATATCATTTACTAGGTGCAGCTATAATGGCATTGCTAATGACTATTCTTGGCTTTAGCCAGTATGTTTACTTCACATATACTCTCTTATTTCCATTAAATTTATGGCGAATGATTCGCCGTCCAGTTATAATTGGCACTTTGATGCTAGTTGTATTTTTAATTTTAAAAAATATTAATTTAGACTTTTTATTAACTCTGATTATTGCGACTTCCTCATATATTTTATTTGTTATTTTTATGAGTATTCATGCTTTAGGCGGAATTAATCTGATATGGGAAAAGTTTGTAAAAAAGGGATGAAGTTTCAATCTCGATCCTGCTTCTAAAATAGCAAGTTTGCAAAATCATAAGATAACTAGAGCAATGAATATTGAATATCTTCAACCAGAAAAAGCAACAACCCAAAAATTAGCAATGATAAATGAAAATAACCAAACAATAGTCAGCGTTGTAATTCCTACACGCAATAGACCACAAATTGTTGCAAGGGGTGTCATAACTGCATTAACTCAAACGTTGCAATCAATTGAAGTGATTGTGATAATAGACGGCCCCGATCAGGAAACAGTCAATGTCCTATCTCAGATAGCCGATCCAAGATTGAGAGTAATAGAACTACCAAAAAATGTTGGACCATCAGGGGCTAGAAATACTGGTGTGAGAGAAGCTAAAGGCACTTGGATAGCCTTTTTAGATGACGATGATGAATGGCTTCCAAAAAAATTAGAGCGTCAACTTGAAGTAGCAAATAATTCCCATTATGATTTTCCAGTTGTCGCCAGTCGTTTCATTTCCCAGACTCACAAAGGTGAGTTTATTTGTCCGAGAAGGCTACCTAACCTTTCTGAACATTTAAGTGAATATCTTTTTGCGCGTAACTCATTTTTTAAAGGAGAGGCCTGCATACAAACCTCAACTATTTTCGTGAAAAAAGAGTTAGTGCAAAAAATGCCTCTAGAAGAAAAATTTTACAGACATGAGGATTGGGAGTGGTTGCTTCGGGTTAGTGCTATCGAAGGTGTAGGAGTAGAGTTTGTACCTGAGCCTATGGCAATCTGGCATTCAGAAATGGGAATCAAGCGCTTAAGCAACATCAACGACTGGCAATATTCCTTAGATTGGATTCGTTCCACCCGCAATTTAGTAACACCAAAAGCTTATTCCGGCTTCATTGCAACAATTATCACTCCTTCTGCCTCCTTAGTAGGTGATTGGAAAGCCTTCTTTCCTTTGTTATGGGAAGCTATACGATGGGGCAAGCTCCGACCGATTGATATATGCTTGTACTTAACTATGTGGCTATTCCCTCAGCAGTTCAGGCAGCAAGTTCGCTCTATTTTCGCCAAGAAGTTCAAAACATAAGAGGCTCTTCACAAAAGAAAAGCAGAGGGCAGAGATAAGAAGAATTACAAAAAACAAAAATCTTGAAGCGTGAATTTCAAGACCACTAAAAAAGTGAATTGTGGCTATATAACCATAGTGCGAGATACAAAACGTCTGTCTTTAAATTACACGTTTTGAAGCGTAGATTACTTCTGTCTTCGGGCTTGATGAAAAAAATGTCAACCCCAAAAATACAGCCATCTCATCAAAACTGATTTAATAGAGAGAGATAGTAAAATATTTGTCAAAATAAACTGAGACTAGTAATTACAACTTTGTGACTTATATAATATACGATGATATTTACATATAATAAAAAATGAGAAAAATTTTAATTTTTGCTGAACAATTAGTTACAATAACTTTTTTGTTTATCTATTCAGGAACTCCACTAGATCCTTTTATAACGGATGGCTTTACTATCAAAGAAGGTGATAGAATCATATTCCGATTGCTTTTCACTTTTACGTATATAGTTACCCTTTTCTTAATTAGCCTACGTTGGAAGAAAGTTACTTACGTCTTTAGCAGAGATAAATTTATTTGGGTAATACTCGTAGTTTGTGCACTTTCTAGTTTTTGGTCTTTAGATTCAGATACTACTATACGTCGTGTTTTTGGTCTGGCAGGAACAATGCTCTTTGGGCTTTATTTAGCTTCACGCTACACCTTAAAAGAACAACTGAAGTTATGTGCATACATGCTTGGGATCTCAGCAGTAATGTGTTTCTTATTTGTTCTATTAATACCACAATATGGTATTGGAGGTATTGGTGGAGGTGATATTGACACAACTGCTTGGCGAGGAATATACCCACAGAAAAATATTCTTGGCAAGAGATTTGTACTTAGTGCAGCAATATTTTTCTTCCTTGCTATGACTAATCGAGAAAATCGCTGGGTTTCATGGCTAGGCTATTTTATTTCTGGAGTACTTGTATTATTCTCCAAATCAACAACATCTATGGGTAATTTTATAATCATTACAGCAGCTTTTCTTATATATTATCGAATAATACCTTTAAAATATAAATTTATGATACCTATTTTGACGTTCTTCTCAACCATTTGCATAGCATTTTATACATGGTTTATCTTACAAGCTGATACAATTCTAGGCTCAATAGGTAAGGACACAACACTCACTGGACGTTCAGAATTATGGCCTGCTGTGTTGCAGATGATTGCTAAAAAACCGTGGCTAGGATATGGCTATGGAGCATTCTGGATAGATCAGAACAGTGATCATTCTATTCTTATACAAACAATACAATGGGATGCTCCTAATGCTCACAATGGTTTTCTTGATGTCTGGCTAGCGTTGGGTCTACTAGGAGTTTTGGTTTTTCTAATTGGGTTCGTTATTAATTTATTAAGAGCCATATATTTAGTTCGGTGGAATCAAACATCTGAAAACTTATGGCTTTTAGTTTATCTTACCTTTATTATTCTTTCAAATCTAACTGAAACTTCATTGTTAGAGCAAAATAGTCTTGAATGGATACTTTATGTATCAGCAATATTAACAAGTAAAGTTTCTACACGCGCAAATCTGTAAAATAGAATCAACAGACTTCCTCAGTCTCAGGAGAAAACTAGGCGGTGCTTTTAATCTGGAAAAATAAATCAAACGATAAATTGTGATTCTTTCGTTGATACATTAATTAAAAATAGACCAATTATTGAAAAATTACAGCTTATGTGTCGAACTAATACTCTCAAGATTATTATGCTAGGTCCTAGCTTACTTCAACAGGGTGGTATTTCCGGTTACGAGAAACTTTTTTTGGAGTATGCTCCTTCTGAAGTCCAAATATTTCATATTATTACTCACGAGTATTATGAAGGAGCTATAGCATTCAAAATCATGGTGTTTTTGAAAGCTATATGGAAGTTTCTGTGGATGTTAATAAGGGAAGAAGTTGATATTGTTCAAATTGAAATTTCCCAGCGCGGCAGTGTTTTACGACAAGCAATTATGATACTTTTAGCTTGGGTATTTCACAAGCCGATAATTTTACATGCTCATGGTAGTCAATTTCATCTTTTCTACGCTGGACTTCCAAAATGGATACAGAAATTGCTAAGTTGGATATTTTGCAAGTGTCAACGCTTAATTGTATTATCCGAAAGTTGGAAAAGCTTCTACATAGAAAACCTTGGTCTGAAACCAGAACAAGTTGTAGTTTTTTACAATCCAGTAAAAGTTCCTGCTGAAGTTCCATACCGTTCCGTTTCTAGTAAAGTGAACTTACTTTTTTTAGGACGAATTGGTCAGCGTAAAGGAGCATTTGATTTGATCAAAGCTTTTTCTTTTTTGCCTACTGAATATAAAACCAGATCAAGTATGATTATGGCAGGAGATGGTGACATAGAACAAGCACGCAATTTAGTTACGACTTTAAATCTAGAAAATTATATACAATTGCCTGGTTGGATAGGGTCAGATGAACGTGATATTCTTTTAACTAAAGCGGATGTTTTTTTGTTGCCCTCTTACAACGAGGGTCTTCCATTAGCAATGCTGGAAGCGATGGCTTGGGAGTTACCAGTCATAGTTACACCAGTAGGAGGCATACCTGAGATAGTTACTCAATCTGAAAATGGATTAATCGTTAATCCAGGTAATATTGAGCAGTTATCAGATGCTATTAAGTCTTTGATTGAAAATCAGGCTTTGAGACTTTCTCTAGGAGCAAAGGCGAGAACAAGTGTTTTTCCTTTAGACATCAAAAAGCATTGGGTTGATTTTATAGATTTATATCACTCAGTATTAAATTAAGATGCTATGGAAGAGCGTTATAAGGGCTGAATTTTTTTGTCCTTTATGAGAAAATAACAGCTGGTAGTTATGAAAATTAGCATTTTTGGTTTGGGATATGTCGGTGCCGTAACAGCAGCTTGCTTGGCACGAGATGGACACGAAGTGATTGGGGTAGATGTAAATCCCGAAAAAGTGGATTTGATCGGCAAAGGAGAGTCGCCCATTGTAGAGCCAGGGCTGAGTCAATTGTTGGTTGATGGAGTCGCAGCTCACTTAATCAGAGCTACTACAGATACTGAAGCGGCGGTGCTAGCATCAGATGTTTCCCTGATTAGCGTTGGAACACCTCCAACAGAGAGGGGAGAACCGGATCTTACCTACGTTTGGAATGTGTGTAAGCAGATTGGGAAAGCCGCCATTCATAAGACTGAAAGCCATGTGGTTGTTTTGCGTAGCACTGTCCCTCCAGGAACATTGGAAAAGTGTCAAAATCTGCTAGATAGTCTCATAGGTGATAATTCTATTCATCTAGCATTTAACCCAGAGTTTTTACGCGAAGGTTCGGCTATCAAAGATTACGATCAACCACCTTATACCATTATCGGTACTGAATCTCCTGTGGCAGAAGCAGCAGTCCGGCAGATGTATGCCACAGTAGATGCACCGTTCACTGTAGTTAAACCATCTGTAGCAGAAATGGTTAAATATGTTGCTAATTGCTGGCACGCTACCAAGGTGGGCTTTGCTAATGAAATCGGACGGGTCGCCAAAGCCTTTGGCGTAGATGGACGAGAAGTAATGAACATCATTGTACAAGACACGAAATTAAATATTTCCCCTGTTTACATGCGTCCTGGATTTGCCTACGGTGGTTCCTGTCTGCCCAAAGATTTGAGTGCTTTGCTTTACTACGCACGGAACATGGATGTACCAGTCCCCCTACTAAATGCCCTTCCGACTACTAACAGCCTCCAAGTTGATTTGGCCGCCCAGCAGGTATTACGCCTTGGGGCAAGGAAGATTGCTATTTTAGGATTGGCATTCAAACCAGGTACAGATGACTTGAGAGAAAGTCCAGCAGTGCTGCTAGTTAAGCGATTGATTGGGGAAGGCTGCCAGATAAAAATTTATGACCAAGCCGTCTATGAAGCTCGGTTAATGGGAACCAATCTGACCTATATCCAAAATAACCTCCCTCATTTTGAGGAGCTGCTAGTTGCAGAACCCCAACAAGCTCTGGAGAGCGCAGAATTAGTAATAGTTACCCATGCTAGTCCAGAGTTTCGCCAGATATTACGAGAAGCGCTCAAAGAAATACAAATTTTGGATCTGGCAAGTGTGTTTACTGAACCGATTAAGGAGTTAAATTATTCTGGTATTGCTTGGTAAGCAAAAGATTGACAATGAAATAACTTAAGCATTTTCTGGATATGTACCTACCCTTTGCTTTGCTCAAGTACTGGTACATCCAGAAAATTATCACTATAAGTTGATATCTAGCGCATTTAATTACTCACTCACTGTAGATAAGCAAAGAACACCTCTGAATTTTCCGTTTTGAACTGTATAGTCTCACTGTTTTCAGGAGTAAATCATGAGTTTTCAAAACTATCTAATAAGTCTCTGCCCTCCACAATTCCGTATTCAAATTCTCTTTTATGTCAAGCAACTTAGAGGGTCACTTGATAATGAGATTAAGTACTTAGAAGATTTAGTTTCCAAGAACAGAGTTGCTATCGATATCGGAGCAAACAAAGGATTATATAGTTATGCACTTTCTAAGTTTTGTCGCGTAGTACATGCATTTGAGCCACAACCTGGAACTGCCGAAGTAATAGGTAAATCCAGAATCGACAATATAAAAATTAATAATGTTGCGCTTTCTGACACTGAGGGAACACTGACTTTACATATTCCAATCATCAGAGGAGAAATTTATTCCGCTCTAGCTAGTTTTAGGGAACCAGAGGGTCAACATCAGGATATAGAAGTACCAATCAAACGCCTAGATGATTACAACTTTCAAGATGTTTCATTTATAAAAATTGATGTAGAAGGACATGAGAGTCACGTAATCGAAGGAGGACGGCAAACCATTCTCCGAGAAAAACCAGTTCTTCTAGTAGAAATAGAGCAGAGACATCTAGGCAGTGAGCCTATTGAAGTAGTATTCGAGAAAATTACTGATCTTGGATATGAAGGTTGGTTTTTGAATCAAGGGAAATTTTTTCCTTTATCTCAATTCTCATATGAAAAATATCAAAAGCCGTTTTTGGAAGATGATACCAAAGCAATATTTAGTCATAAAAATAGAGGAAAAGTTAATAATTTTCTTTTTAAACCTACAAAAAATGACTAAAAAATGAAAAGCCAATTAAAAGGCAAATGAGATATGTCTAAGAAAGTTGTAATAATTGTAGAAAACCTACCCGTTCCCTTTGATCGACGTGTATGGATGGAAGCCACCACCCTGATAAAAGCTGGGTATGAAGTTTCGGTGATTTGTCCCAAAGGTAAAGGCTTTGAACAAGAATACGAAGTAATCGATCAGGTTCATATTTATCGCCACAAAATGCCACCTGATATCAGCTCGGTTTCAGGATATTTACGGGAGTATGGTACAGCTCTTTTTTGGGAGTTTCGCCTTGCCCATCGGGTGTGGCAAGAGCGGGGTTTTGATATTGTCCACATTTGTAATCCTCCAGATTTACTATTTTTGGTGGCAGGATGGTTCAAGTTGCTCAAGGGTGTAAGAGTTATATTTGATCACCATGATATCAATCTGGAGATGTATGAAGCTAAGTATGGACGACGAGACATTTTCTATTATGGACTCTCATTGGTTGAGCGATTGACCTTTACGACAGCAGACGTAGTTATCTCAACTAATGAATCTTACCTCTCGGTAGCACTTACCCGTGGAGGCAAGAGTCCAGAGGATGTCTTCGTTGTTCGCAGTGGGCCTGACCTTTCCCGTTTTCAACCCGTACCGCCCAACCCAGTCTACCGTAAAGGTCGAAAGTATTTGGTAGGGTATGTTGGCGTCATGGGAGAACCAGAGGGAATCGATTACCTGTTGCAATCGGTGCGCTACATTGTCTATGAAAAAAAACGCCAGGATATTCACTTTATGCTCATCGGTAGTGGACCGATGTTTGAGAAGCTTCAGGCACTATCTGAAGAGTTAGAAGTTAAGGAGTTTGTAGAATTTACCGGACGTATTCCTGATAATGAACTTTTGGCACGACTTTCTAGCTGTGATGTATGTGCTAATCCCGATAAAAAAATGCCCTACAATGACCGTTCAACGATGAACAAGATCATGGAGTACATGGCAATGGGAAAACCCATTGTTCAGTTTGACCTTTTGGAAGGAAGGCGGTCGGCAGAAGGAGCATCTGTTTATGCCAAGGGCAATGATGTCGTGGATTTTGCCGAGAACATTCTTGAACTTCTAGACGATAGTAAGCGGCGACAGCAAATGGGAAAGCTAGGTAGACAAAGAATGGAAGAGAAACTAGAGTGGCGACATCAAGTATCTAAACTGTTAGAGGCTTATGAAAAAGCTTGGCAACGCAAGTGAAGTACCCACTACTATATGCTTTGGATACAGTGGGGGCTTACCGTCTCACTCGCCGTTGCTATGTTGGGAATGCCACAAGGACATTCGGGATTAAACCTGATCCTGGACTTACATTGTAAAATAGTACTAGTCTTATCAATAGCTGCGCTTTGTACCTACTCTAATTTGTATCTACTCTAAGTAGATAAATATTGAGTTTATCGTTTAAAACCTGTACTTTTGAAGATTTATGTCAGAAAAATCTATGGAATCTAGAGAATCTATTGATTTAGACCTTAATCGTTACTTGTTGATATTGAAACGATGGTGGCTACCTGCTACTGCGATATTTGCAGCTACAGTTATGCTCAGTGCTGTAGCTACACAATTTATGAAGCCATCCTATGAAGCCGAAGGAAAACTATTATTTAGAATTCCTTCTTTTAAAGTAGTAGGATCTAATCTTTTGCCTAGTAACACTGAAGGAGGTGATGCAGGAGATTTAAAATCGCTGCTAGCAACTCAAAATCCTATAAACACTCAGATAGAAGTTATTTCTTCCCCTACTATATTGCAGCAAACAATAGATAAATTCCGACTGAAAGATAATGAAGGTGAACCTATAGAAGTAGAAAAGTTCCAAAAATCTTTGAAGATAAAAGTTGTTGCTGGGACAGATGTATTGCGAATTAGCTATACCAGCCCTGACCCCGAGCAATCAGCGGCAGTGGTCAACACAATCATGAGTCTTTATTTAGAAAATGATATTCTGACAAATCGCTCTGAGGCGGCAGCAACTCGTCAAAATATTGCCAAACAGCTTCCTAAAACTCAAGAGGCTGTTAATAATGCAGAAGTAGCACTACGTATATTCAAACAGAAGCATCAAATAGCAGATTTATCAGAGGAGACAAAGTCAGCCGTTACGACTATTGGGAATTTAGACAATGAGATGAATACTGTTAAGGCTCAACTGGACGAAGTAAACGCCCAAACCAATGAACTGCGTCAGAAAGTAGAGCTAAATTCTCAGGAAGCAATCGCTGTGAGTGCCCTCAGTCAGTCACCTGCAGTGCAAGGAGTTCTTACACAACTTCAAGATACTGATCGGCAGCTAGCGATTGAGCGTAGCCGTTTCCTAGATGACAACCCCATAATTATTAACCTAGAAGCAAAGAAAGCTAGCTTAAAATCCCTTCTGCAACAGCAAATTGGTCAGACTGTTGGCAATCAAACACAAATTCCGCAGAGCCTATTGCAGATTGGAGAACTTAGACAAAACCTGATCCAAAGTTTTCTGCAGTCAGAAATACAGCGCTTTGGTTTAGCTAAAAGACTCTCTTCTCTATATAATTCCCGTTCTATTTACGAACAGCGAGTGAAAATCATACCCCAATTAGCACAAAATCAGCGGGAGTTAGAACGGAAAGTTGAAGTTGCAGAATCGACATATCAAACTGTATTGAAAAAGGTTCAAGAATTACAGTTACTTGAGAATACAAATACAGCCAGTTCGCGGATTATTGCTCGGGCTTTAGTGCCAGATAAGCCAGTATTATTCAAAAAAATTATAGTTTTGGTGCTAGGAGTGATGTTCGGTTTATTTTTGGCCACTACAACTGTTCTCTTTTTAGGCATGAAAGATAGATCTCTGAAAACACTTAAGGAAGTCAGAGATGTATTTAGATATACGTTGCTAGGAATTATTCCTTTGTCTGTTAAAAAGGTTCGCTCCCGTTATTCAAATGTAGAATCAATAACTCAAAAAATTGCTGTCAGAGATACACCTTACTCTTTAACTAGCGAAATGTACCGAATGATTCAAGCCAATCTGAAATTCTTGAGTTCAGATAAAGTGCTCAAAACTATCGTTGTAACTAGCGCAGTTCCTAAAGAAGGCAAGTCTACAGTTTCAGCTAATTTGGCAGCAGCGATCGCTCAACTAGGACGTAAAGTTTTACTAATTGATGCAGATATGCGAGTTCCTTCTCAGCATCATCTCTGGCAACTAAGCAATGCAGTTGGTTTGAGTGAGGTTCTTGTAGAGCAGGTTGAATTTGACGTTACTGTATCTAAGGTAATGGATAATCTTGATGTCTTAACTGCTGGAGTTAGACCTCCCAACCCACTTGCTTTGCTTGACTCCAAACGGATGGCATCGTTAATTGAAAATTTCTCATCTCAACATAACTATGATTTTGTAATTATTGATGCTCCTCCCCTCCTTTTGGCAGCCGATGCTTTGACTTTAAGTCAAATGACTGATGGGATTTTGTTAGTAGCTCGACCTGGGGTAATTGATTCTAACAGTGCTAACGCTGCTCAAGAAATGTTAGAGAGATCCAATTACAATGTATTAGGTTTGGTCGTAAATGGAATCATTGATAAAAATGAATCTAGTAGTTATTTATATCATGATCACGAATATTTTAAACCAAGGGAGTTGAGAAAAGAACTTAAGGGACTTGCAAAAAAATAAAATCTCCAAAGTTTAGGGGCTACTAAAAGACATATCAATAAAGCATTGACTAGAATTTCGTAGTTCCTCTGACCCCAGATAGTTTATCTCGACTTGATCCAAATCAAATAACGTCACCTTGTTATTCGGCAAAAATTATAGCTTGTAACGTAATATTTTTTTCCATGTGACTAATTTGAGTGACATCGATAAGGAAACATGTCCATCATAAAAGTGACAAGCAGATTTGATGTGAGCAAAGTCTTTCTACAAAAACTACTCAAACAGAAGAAAATTAAAGGTAATCGAAACCTGTAAAGTAGGGTGGAAGTGTCAAGGGTAAGTTAGACGGGATTGAACATTAGTGATCACAGCTTTAAAGCTTTTTTACGCCAATTTTCTACAGCTAAGGTGTTCCACATTTAAATTGCATAATTAGGGTGATCATGTTGCCCACCCCAGAAGAATTATGTTTAATTTACTTATGCAAATTAGATGTTTTTCAGCTTACTACATACAAAAATGGTTGATATCCTAATTGCGACTGCACTTGATTTAGTTAATCTCAAGCATCTACGAAACTGGTTAACAAACTGCTGCTACTGTACTTCATAAACCTGTAATCTGCTGTATATCAGGTTCTGAATGTGGGTTACAACAATGGGTTGTATACAACAACTCTATATAAATCAGGATTTTGCCATACAACCCGATGTCATACTATTAACTCAATACCTTTGCCAAAACGGTTTCAAGAGAAGCGTGTGCTTGACTGTTAAGCAAAACTTAGAGCCGCAGTGCATGCAGATAGGACAATAAAAATTCCTTCCACAAAAATCATACAGGGTTTTATTGACTCAGTTTTTACCTGATGGCAAAAATAGGCACGCATCATCCAGTTTTGTTTTATGTCAATTTTCGTAAATTGGCAAAAGTCATTGTTAACTAATACCGCATTTCGTATGCCCCTCTATCGGATGCTGAACCATACACACGAGCCTTGCCTAGAATATCAGTTGTCAGATTATTCCACCTAGAACCACTGTTGATTGCCCGACTCCTTGGCTTCAGTCTAAAGTCGCCAATCGAGGCATTCATAAACTGTGGATCTGCCATAATATCATTAGGTCCGACGGCATTTACACTAAAACCATTGTAGTTGTAGAGGTTGTAGTTAAAAGTAACGTTGGTACTTTTAGTATTCAGGTTTATTGGTTTGTTAGGCGCAGAATAAAGGATGTTATTGACAACTTTGATATCATCTGAATGATTACTCATGATTTGCCCGGAATTAATTCCCGCAGTCTGGTTATTCAGATAAGTTGTGTTGTTGACAATATCGACATGGTCACTTTCATAGGTATGAATGCCCGAACCACCATTTTTATATGAGACATTGTTGGCAATCAAAGTACGTCCTCGATATCCATAATCTCTTGAACGATCAATAATAATGCCATTACCGTCTTGGAACTTTCCGTTCTCAATCCAGGGAACCAACATTTGATTGTTGTAGACCTTGTTTCTAGTCACAAACATCTTGTAGTTCTTGCTGTTGTCATAATTCCGAGCGTTGAGCAGCGAAATGCCGCTACAGCCGAAGACTGAGTACCAGGCATTATTGAATACCTCGTTATTATCCAGTGTCACATAGTCAGATTCTATAGCTGTAATGCCTCCGCCTCCACAATCATGTATTTTATTGTTGAGAATACGTATATGGTGGGTGTAACCACTTGCTCGTCCATCTATGCTGATGCAGTTTCCATTCGTCACAGGGTTGGATTGGTTATACTTCTGACTCAGCGCATAAGCACGGGTTATATTGCTATTGTTTCCTACAACCTCCAGCCCATTTACCTCAACATATGACGCTCCATTGTAAATCCAAATTCCATGCCATCCATTGTGCTGAAGTTTCGGCCGATGTCCAGGATATGCTTTATACGTAATCCATGCATTTGCTCTTCCAGAGCGTTTAATCTCTACTACCGCTCCATTTTTGATTGTATTCTTGTATACCCCATTCATAATAAGTACGGTGTCGCCAGGGTTAGTCAGATTTGCTGCTCTTTGAATTGTCCTAAAGGCGGATGAGGTAGTGAGTCCGCTATTTCTATCGTTTCCTGTACCACTAACATAGTATGTTGTCGCAGTTGGAATAGCACTGATCAGCCTGCGGCTGGGTAGTGACATTTCCTGATTAGTGGATGACTGACGAACATCTTTAACTAAAGACTCTGTTATTCTCTGCCCTTGAACCAGACCTGTTAATGCCCAGGGAAGTACAAGAGATGCGCTCAAACTGAGAAAACCGAAACCATGAATCATCATAGGGAAAAAATAGGGTATGTTGCAAAAACTGAATCGTCAACGGTCAGTAGCTCTAGCCTTAGTCAGTAACTCAGTATTGGATACGGTCGTATAACGGCCATATGTAAAGTTATACACGGTTTATTAGGTTTACACCTGGGCAATTTTGCGTAAATATAGCTTAAATGGTTTTTGAGCTTGTACTATAAGAAACCTCCTGTATCAGGTAAAACTACTGGATTAAAATTATCAGTATCCTGAGTTACCCCATTAATGGACACCAAGCAACCGTACAAATGGCGTCATTTCCAATTCGACATCATTTTACTGTGTATACGCGGTATCTATGGTTGAGATAGTATATCTGTCATCAATCAGTTAATTTACTTAAATAATTCTTATGATAATAAGAATCATAAAATGATAATAAATAAGGCAGAGACTAGCATGTGTCGCCTCTACCTTCTAAAATATTCTCATTATCATAATCAATCCGAGTATCTACAACAAAGCTTGCAAAAGCCTATCAATGCAGATTAAGAATTTTCAGTGAAAGTTTTAAAGTCTACAAAATTTGTCAATGAGTAATTTTACTAAAAATTTCTCTAATTATAGTGGATAGAAAACACAGTTTTGGAGGAAATGATCGCTAAGAGAAAACCAGTTATTAACCCTACTCTTGTCTTTACCTATGCTTGAGGCGGGTGCGTAGCTAACTTGTCTATATGAGTCCGAAGACGCCTTTTCTAGGCTACAAGTTTTTCTTTGGAATAAGAGACACTTTGCATAGCTTGCTTCTCTGTAAGAGTACGGCTATATGCGTCATATTTAAACGCATCATTTATTCTTACTCTCAAAAGGCAGTACAAGAGTTAATTTAATACTCCTATTATGAGTCTATATAGGATTGCTATATTAACTCTTGACTATTGAGCTTTGATTCAAGGATGGTGCAATTTTAGGGATGAAGAGGGTTGACCAACGCCCCTAATTTGCATCTATATCTTAAACTAGAGTCCGAAAATGTTCAGAAGATTAAGGATAATCCCTAGAGGTCCAGTTACAGTGCTTACGCTATCCCCAAAGCTAGCTGCACCAGAGCGATTGACTACCACAACATCATTATTGCGGAGTATGGGATTAGTTTGCTCATTAATTCCGGCGGAGAAATCGACTTTTACTATACGTTTAGTGACAGAACCATTAGGGTTGAGGCGAATCAAATCAACAGCCTTACTACTAGCTCTGGCATCATTAAATCCGCCAGCAGCGAGTATAGCTTGATTTAAAGAGCTATTCGGCTGAACGTCTGTTAACCCTGGTTTTTTAACTTCGCCTACTACACCAACTTGAATGCGTGTAGGAGACAAAGTAGTGGTAGCTAATTGAGTAGCTTCTGCGGGGTTGATTTCAGTTGCCGTCGGAATAACAATCGTATCTCCGTCTTGCACAATGATGTCTTGATTGGCGTCACCACTCTGCAATAGTTGCCAAAGATTGATATCTATAGCTTGTTCTGATCCAGTTCTTGTCGGGCGGCGTAGCTTGAGATTACGAACATCAGCCTGTGCTGTAATTCCCCCAGCTAATTGAATTACCCGCGTCACATTTGGTAAACCAGTGGGACTGGCAGTACCACTGTTAGTAGTTGCGCCCCCCTGAGCATCTGTGTTACCTGCGGTGACAAGATACGAACCGGGACGGTTAACTTCACCAATAATTGTTACTGTGCGGGGTGTGGTTTGGCTGGCGGCAAAGTTAGCTGCAAATATATTGCGGGATTCTGCTACGTTAAAGTTGGTTGCTGTTGGCACAACTATGGTATCTCCATCCCGCAAGGTAATATCCTGTGATAATCTGCCTGTTTGGATGAGTTCCTTCAAATTGACGGTGACGGTTTGCTCTGAAGATCGTCCTATTTTACGCCGTAATTGAACTTGAGTCACATCCGCAGCCAGGGTTACACCCTGTGCTGTTGTCAATGCGGCCAATAGAGTCGGATATTGTACACCTGGATTGTTCCCTGCACCTCCGCTCAAACTCAGAGTGTAAGCTCCTGGACGTGTCACCTCTCCAGCAACGAAAATATTGATGGGACGAGGTGATAACAAATTGACTGAGATCAAGGGGCGTTTGAGGAAGCGAGCATATCTTCTGGCAATTTCGTCGGCAGCCTGTTCAGTTGTTAGTCCGAGAACGGATACGCTGCCAATTAAAGGCAGGTTGATCGCTCCACCTGGCGGAACTTGGTATTCACCTGTATACTCAGGCACTTCAAATACATTTACACGGATGAGATCTCCGCCTCCTAATGAATAATTAGTATCTATTTGTGTTGGTGTGCTTGGTGTTTGTGTAGTTGATGGTAATGGTTGTCCCTGAGCTAGACTGACACATGGCACAGCGACGTTGACAGCACTTAACAAAGCCACACCCACAACTGGCTGAGTTAGGAATTTAAACAAACTTGTGTTAAGCATATTTACCTGAGACTCTGAAACTACAATCAATAAAGTACTGTCTAAACATTTTTATTTTGACTATACCTAAGTATTCAAGTTCCCCAACACTCTTATTTTCCTCGAAAAGTGTGATTTTCCGGAGGAAATTTGTTTATTGAATTTGAATTTTTAATGAAGTTAACTTAAAGTTAACGCTGCTTGAATAGAGCAATTATCAAAGAATATAGGATTTACGCAACTAAATGCAGTTTCTACAATAAATTCTCTGTTAACCACTAAAGTACTTACGAATAAAATTTTCTTGTAAAAGTCAATTTTATGACATTTAAACTGTAATTTAAAATCTGCTATGACTACCAAAATTATGAACAAATTCATTAAATAAATACAAATAACTTTAAAAAGAGATCGAAATTTGATTTTTTGTGGGTTGCTTGAGAAAGATAAACTCAAAAAGGTATAAATTTTGTTTGGGTTTTGTTCCTCAAGTCAACCTAAAGTTTACTATTTGACAATAAGTAAGAAGACTAATTCGGTCAGTTATTTTTTCTTTGGATTTGTTGAATAAAAAATTCTTCTAAGGAATGACGCGACAACTTCATGGCAATAATTTTACCCTCCATGAGACGAAGACTGGCGAGGAAATCATAGTAATCATCTTGTAGTGTACCTTGCCAGGAACCATCAGGCTCAAATCTGAGAGTGGGTATCCATTTTTTGAGAATTTCCCAGTCACCACCTTGGCCTTTGACGTGATATGTTGTGTTTTTTCCGCCTAAGAGTTCATTCAAGGAACCAGAGCAAATTAATTCACCTTGAGCGAGGATGGCAATGCGATCGCAAATCTGTTCTACTTCACTAAGAATGTGGCTGTTGAAAAAAATCGTCTTGCCAGCTGCTTTTAGTGCCAAGATAATTTCCCGCATTTGGTAGCGGCCTACAGGATCAAGACCAGACATTGGTTCATCTAGAAAAACCAATTCTGGCTCGTTAATTAGCGCCTGTGCCATACCAACACGCTGTAGCATTCCTTTAGAGTAGCGACGCAGGAGCTTTTTGCGGGCATCGGCTTGCGATAAACCCACTAATTCCAGCAGTTGGGGAATGCGTTGACGTTGGACACTTTTGGGAATTTGGAATAGCCCAGCAGCTAGCTGCAAAAATTCCCAGCCAGTCAGATAGTCATACAAATAGGGATTTTCTGGCAGATAGCCGATATATTGCTTAACACTGCGATCGCCTAGTGGCTCACCCAATAATAATCCTCGTCCAGAGGTAGGACGAATAATTCCCAGCAACAATTTTAAAAGGGTGGTTTTACCCGCACCGTTTGGCCCCAGCAACCCAAAGGTTTCGCCTTTGTAAACTGTTAAAGAACAGTTTTTGAGAGATACGACTTTTTGATTTAGCCAAAAACCAGTCCGATAGACTTTTCGCAACTCAGAAGTTAGGACTACTGGCGGAGTGTCGGTTGTATTAAGTTGAGAATCAGGGTCATCTGCAACAGACTTCATCTCGATTAAATCACTATTTACCAGCTTGGTATTAATTACAAGTTACCCAGTAGGCTGATAATAACCATCACCAACCAGTGTGTCAATTATCGCAAACAGAGTAAGTTAGGAGTTGGGAGTTAGGAGTTGGGAGTAGAGACGCGATTAATCGCGTCTACAGGAGTTGGGAGTTTTTTCTTCCTCATCTTCCCCTGCTTGCCTTCTACAAAACGCCCTTAGAACTAGGAATCACGCCAGCCCGACGGGGGTCAATTTCCACCGCCAGCCGGGTTGCCCTCGCAAACGCCTTAAATGTTGCTTCAATAATGTGATGGGAATTAATGCCATCCAGTTGCCGAATATGCAGTGTCATTTGGCTATGGTTTACTAGTGCCACAAAGAATTCTCGCACGAGTTGGGTGTCATAGGTTCCTACACGTTGGGTAGGAATTTGTAAACCGTAGCTGAGGTGAGGGCGTCCAGAAAAGTCTAGCGCTACCTGAACTAAGGCTTCATCCAATGGCGCAAGAAAGTTACCAAAGCGGACAATGCCTTTTCTGTCGCCTAGTGCTTGGTTCAAAGCTTGCCCTAAGGTAATGCCTACATCTTCGTTGGTGTGGTGGTCATCAATTTCCCAGTCTCCCTTGGCTTGGACATCTATATCAATCAGCCCGTGGGAGGCAATTTGATGCAACATGTGATTCAAAAACGGAACACCTGTTGCTGCTGTACAAGTTCCTCTACCATCCAGGTTGATGGTAACTTGCACATCAGTTTCACCAGTGGTGCGGTGAACAGTGGCAATTCGAGGGGTTTTAGTTGACTGGTCGTAGCTTGAATTAACTTTGCTAATTTGCATAGGGCATGGAAAGAGTTAGAAGTTAGGAGTTAGGAGTTAAAAATTCATAACTCTTAACTCATAACTCCTAACTTTATCGTGTTACATTCCCATAATTTCATATCCTGCATCTACATATAGAACTTGTCCGGTAATGCCACTAGACAGATCACTACACAAGAAAGCCGCAGTATTGCCCACTTCTAACTGAGTGACGGTGCGTCGTAAGGGAGCTACTTGTTCTACATGATGAATCATATCCAAAATTCCACCCACTGCTGAAGATGCCAAAGTGCGGATGGGGCCTGCGGAGATGGCATTGACGCGGATATTTTGCGGCCCTAGTTCGGCGGCCAGGTAACGCACACTCATTTCTAACCCTGCCTTGGCAACTCCCATGACATTATAGTTAGGGATTGCCCTGACACCGCCTAAATATGTCAAGGTGACGATACTACCTCCCTCTGTCATCAAAGGTTTCGCTGCACCACTTAACTGCACCAGAGAGTAAGTACTGATTTCTAAGGCGGTGTTGAAGCCAGAACGAGAGGTTTGGCTAAAATCTCCAGTCAGATCATCTTTGCTGGCAAAGGCCAGACAATGGATGAGGATATCTAGCTTTCCCCACTGTTCACGGATTGTCTCAAAGGTAGATTGAATCTGTTCATCATTTTGGACATTACAGGGAAGAAATAAGCTGGGGTTGAGAGGTTCTACTAATTCCGCAACTTTTTTCTCCATCTTGCCGCGTTCATCCGGCAGGTAGGTAATACCCAGATTTGCTCCGGCTTTGTGCAGCTGTTGGGCGATGCCCCAGGCGATCGAGCGGTTATTGGCAATACCAGTAACAAGAGCATTTTTTCCAGTCAGATTCAGCATAGAAATTATTAATGCAATCGATCATTAGGAGCATACTAGAATCTGAGGCACGTTTTGTCTTTGTTTTACACAGGATTTGCAAAAATGAATATTGGTAAGGGTGTTTGCTGTGACAAAATTCTTGATTTTTCCTAAAGATTTTCTCAAGATATCTTTATTTATTCTTTAAAAAACCTTTTAAATACAGCTATTGGAAGTACTTATCAACAATTAGTAGCTGAAAGGATCAACAATTATGTATCATTATAAACAAAGAGTTATGAAGCGATTAGTTTGAGTATAGGAAAGTACAGAAAGGTTGACGGTGCTTTATTCATTTTTCGGGTGTATTCTTAGGTAATCAGTTTTTGTTTTTCCGGCATTGGGTAGGGGAAGGGAGATGATCGTGACACAAGATAAAGCCCTAGCAAATGTTTTTCGTCAGATGGCGACCGGGGCGTTTCCGCCAGTTGTGGAAACGTTTGAACGCAATAAAACGATCTTTTTTCCTGGCGATCCTGCCGAACGAGTTTATTTTCTTTTGAAAGGTGCTGTTAAACTTTCCAGGGTGTACGAGGCAGGAGAGGAAATAACGGTAGCGTTGCTGCGGGAAAATAGTGTTTTTGGTGTATTGTCATTGCTGACGGGAAATAAGTCGGATCGGTTTTACCATGCGGTTGCATTTACTCCTGTGGAATTACTGTCAGCACCAATTGAACAGGTGGAGCTAGCACTCAAGGAAAATCCAGAATTATCAATGTTAATGCTGCGAGGTCTGTCTTCACGAATTTTACAGACGGAGATGATGATTGAAACTCTCGCTCACCGAGATATGGGTTCTAGGTTGGTGAGTTTTTTGTTAATTCTTTGTCGGGATTTTGGGGTTCCTTGTGCAGATGGGATCACTATTGATCTGAAGTTATCTCATCAAGCGATCGCAGAGGCAATTGGTTCAACTCGTGTTACCGTTACTAGGCTACTGGGGGATTTGCGTGAAAAAAAGATGATTTCTATCCACAAAAAGAAGATTACTGTGCATAAACCTGTTACCTTAAGTAGGCAGTTCACATAAAAGCAATTGGAGAAAGGGGAGTTGGCGCGTGTTGTGTTTTTAAAAATGACACTAATAGCTAGAGGTAAATCTAAAATTGAGCAATTTCAGCTATTGCCAATCTCCACTTCTTTTCAAACAATGGTTAAAAGTAGTAGGCTGTATCTGGAAGGATTTCGGTAGCTAAAGATGACCACCGGATACATCCTCATCGCAGCAATTTTGATCTTGGGAGGCGTAATTGCAACCGTGGGCGATCGCATCGGCACACGAGTTGGCAAAGCCCGCCTCTCACTTTTTAAGCTTCGTCCGAAAAATACTGCTGTACTGGTAACTATTTTTACGGGTGGTTTAATTTCAGCATCAACCTTAGGGATTTTATTCGCTGCCGACGAAGGCTTGCGAAAGGGAGTCTTTGAGTTAGAAGATATTCAAACAGACCTCAGACAGAAGCGGGAACAGCTAAAAACCGCCGAAACTCAGAAAAGTCAGGTAGAGGGTGAGTTAAACCAAGCAAGAATTGCCCAAACGAAAGCACAACAAGACTTGCAGGTAATTAATCAATCTTTGCAGGCGGCGAATGCCAAACAACGCCAAACACAAGCTCAGTTGAACCGCACCATTAGTCAACAAGCTCAAACCCAAACTCAACTCCAACGCACTCAAGGTCAGCTAGGACAAGTTGTAACTCAGTACCAAAAAGCCATAGCTGAACTCCAAAGCGTTTCCAATCAGAGAAAGGAGCTACAGGCGGCAGTTGGACTACTGAAGACAGAACGACAACGACTGTATGCTGAAGCTAAAAAAGCGATTGACGAAGCCAAAACAGCTATTGAAAAACGCGATCGCGAACTTGCTAACCGCCAAGAAGCGATAGAAGCACGCGATCAAAAAATTGCCCAACTGGATCAACTAATTCAAAAGCGTAATCTAGAAATTACAGCGCGAGAGCAAGTGATTGCCACACGGGAATCGCGCCTCAAAGAATTGGAAGCGCAACAGGAGCAACTAGAACTGGAAGTTGCAAGGCTAGAAAAATATTATCAGTCCTACCGCGACTTGCGTCTAGGGAAACTGGCCTTAGTTCGCGGTCAAGTTCTATCTGCTGGTGTAGTTCGTGTTACCCAACCTGCTGCTGCTCGCCAGGCAGTGATACAACTTTTACAAGAAGCCAATCGCAACGCCAACCTCGAATTAAGTGAGCCTGGTGCAAATCCTGCAAATGTAGAGCTACTGCGCGTGACCCAAGATAGGATTGAGCAATTGAGCAAGCAGATTGGCGATGGTAAAGAATACGTGGTGCGAATTTTCTCGGCTGGTAATTACGTTAGGGGAGAAAAGCAGATAGAATTTTTCGCCGATACAGCCCGGAATCAATTGGTTTTTTCGGGAGGCACAGTGCTGGCCACAACTACTACCGATTCTAAAACCATGACATCCTATCAGTTACAGCAGCGGCTGGAAATACTGATTTCTGCTTCCCAATTTCGGGCCCGTAACGCCGGAATTGTCGAAAATGTCCAAGTAGACGGGACTTTTCTGCGGTTTGTTACCCAATTAAGACAGTATAATCAACCATTGGAAATCAAAGCGATCGCCGCAGAGGACACTTATACAGCCGGGCCATTGAGAGTAAAATTAGTGGCAATAGTCAACGGACAAATTATTTTTAGTACTTAAAAAATAAAAAAATATTTGCACACTGTTATTAGTAAGATTTAAACATATTTTGAACAGCAGCTAAAATACTTCCTGTGATTCCATTTATTCTCTACGATCCGCTACGCGAACATTTCTAATTCTTAATTTTTAATTTTGAATTTATTATGAATTTCCGTGAATTTTCACCAACGCAACCAGTCATCTTGGGGTTTGATCCAGGTCGAGATAAGTGTGGTTTAGCGGTGATGGGACTGGATCGGCAACTATATTATCATCAGGTTGTGCTAGCAAAAGAGGCGATCGCCACCATTGAGACACTACGGCGAAAGTTTCCGATCTCCTTGATGGTTATGGGCGACCAAACTACAGCCAAGGAGTGGAGACAGCAATTATATCAGGAATTGACAGAACCCCTGAGTATCATTTTAGTGGATGAGCGCTACACAACCTTAGAAGCACGCGATCGCTATTGGCAAATGTTCCCACCCAAAGGGCTAATAAAGCTATTGCCACAAGGTCTGCGACAGCCACCAAGACCAATAGATGACATTGTTGCCATCCTTTTAATCGAAAGATACTTAAATCGCCTCACTGAATCAGAAGTGAGGAGTGAAGAGTGAGGAGACGCGATTAATCGCGTCTCCTCACTCCTCACTTTTAAAGTTCCGCCCGAATAGTAAAAGCATAGTCTCCTCCAGGCTCTAGCTGGTAATCTTGTTGCTCCAAGAACCGACCGAGGGGTTCTTTGATTAAGGCGCGGCCTTGGGAAGGCTTGACGGCAAGTTCTCCCCGGCGAAAATGCCACTGGAAATGCCACTCAAACTCACCTGCACTCACTTCGCCCTCAAGGAAGCCGTGTTGCCAAGATTGGCGGGTGATTCTGACATGGGCAATGGTTTCTGGCAGTCGTCTTTTAGCACTCACAATGCTTTATGTCAAGTGTAGAATAACAGCCGATCATGTAGGCTTCTTATTTTATTTACCAAACATAGCTTAATTAGACAAACCGACAAAGTGGGTATTTGTCGTTGACTAGGTTGTGTTAATGAGTCGGATGATTTCAGGATACTGAAGTTGCGGCTATAATCTGCACGAACTTAATACCGAAAAGCCTGTGAACGGTTACGCTTTATCTGTAAGCTTGTGACTTCAGTCTCAGGGCACAGTTACACATAATGGGAATAATTTTGGTTAATATTTTAGGAATAAGTGTATCCTAGAAACTGCATATTTGATGCTTTTTTCATCAGTGTATTGTGGGTTAATTGGAATTTCATGCCAAGATTTCAGCACAATTACAGCCCGATAAAGCTTGGAGTATTTATATTGCTTTTCTTGGATATCAAAACGCAGAATATTTTCTAGTGGATGTTCGATAACTTGGTTGCCACGGAGACTTTTACGTTCTATAAATACCTTATTGATACTCTTATAGAAAGTGCAGGTAGTTACAGGTGATGTTGCAAAAAAAGCAGCGATCGCCATAATAATCAATGTAAATAAATTTAATAAAAATAGATAATTCCGCTGATTTTGCTGCACTAATAGGGAAGTTTGCCCAGAGTTGATAAAATCGCTGATTTGAAAGGCAACTTCCTCATTCTTTTGATAGCTAACATGTGACAGCAGGGCAAAGTCTCCAAAGGGAGTTACAATCATAACTTGATAAGTTTTCGATCCTTTGCTACCAGTCTTTGTAAGAATGTATGCTTCCTGGAGATCAAACATTTTGAGTTTCTCCATACTTCCCAGCAAATTAAACCGCTTCAATTCACAGTTAATTTGGTTTGGTGAAGGTCGAGTACAACTGAGACTAACTGAAGCAGAATCAAAAACTAAGCAGTAAATCAAAAAGCTTAAACAGATAGTAAAAATGCACCACCCGCTGAACCAATATCTGAGTGGCCGATGCTTTAGCTGCAATCTGGTACGGGTTTCCTCTACAATTTTCATCGGTGCCTGTGTATAGAATACTTAACCCCTAAGTAGAGTATTCCCTTCGTAGCCCATTCACTTATCGCCAAATCTAAAAGGATGTTTGGAAAGCTCTGACGACTAGAAGTCTGGGCTACATGAGACTTTATCCACCTCCGGGGGTTAGAAAACCCTTGATTTTGCATTAGTCCACCTCCGTGGACTAAGCTTTGTGTAGTAGCGAATTCTATTCGCCTAATACTTTTCAAACATCCTCTAAGTACTAGGGAGGATTTCCGATGAATCCCTAAAAAAGCTTTGGCTAACTAGTAGATAATTGGGGCAGAAAGCTACAGCTAGAAACATGGAAACCAAACAGCTAGGAAAAACTGGTATCTTTGTGAGTGCGATCGGTTTGGGTGGTATGCCCATGTCAATTTCTAATCGCGCTCCTGAATCGCAATCAATCCAAGTTATTCATCGGGCTTTGGATCTGGGTATTACATTTATTGATACTGCCGACTCTTACTGCAAAGATGAGTCAGATAAGCACCACAACGAGCGGCTAATTCACAAGGCACTTAGTAGTTACAAAGGCGATGTTAGCCAAGTAATTGTGGCAACTAAAGGCGGTTTGATGCGTCCCGATGGCAACTGGGCAAGCAACGGCAACCCAGAACATTTGCGCGAAACAATTCGAGTTAGCTTTGAGGCGTTGGGTGGTGCTAAACCCATCGATGTTTGGCAATACCATTCTCCTGATACTAATTACAGCATTGAAAAATCCCTTACGGCAGTTAAAGAAGCAGTAGAGGCTGGTTTGATTCGGTTTGTGGGAGTTTCTAACTTTTCCGTTGAACAAATTAAGCAGGCGCGGGATGTGGTAGATATTATCTCGGTGCAGAATCAATACAGCCCTTGGCAACGACAGCCAGAAAATGATGGCGTGTTGAAGTATTGCGAACAGCAAGAATTGACTTTTTTGCCTTGGAGTCCTTTTGGTGGTAGGCATCGCCATCAGGACTTGCAAGATATCCCAGCGATCGCTCAGTTAGCTAAAGAAAAAGGCGTGTCGGTGTATAATATCGTTCTGGCGTGGTTGCGTTCCAAATCGCCCGCTATTTTGCCAATTCCTGGTGCTAGCAAGGTTTCCAGCATTGAAGACTCAGTACAAGCTATCAATGTGAAACTATCTGATCAAGAAGTGCAAAAAATTGATCGGGCGACTTAATCATTCCACTAGCTAACGTAGATTTAGCAGAGTGCAAAATGTAAAAGTTAAAATTCCTAGATTGCCTGCACTCAGCGCATAAAGAAAAGACATGATCTTAGAAACACACCGCTTGCTAATGCGTGACTTTATAGAGGCAGACTAGCAGGCGGTTTTTCCCTATCAATCTGATTCTTTGTACTTGCGTTACAACGATTGGACGCACCGGACACAAGTAGAAAATCCGACGATTTGGTTAATGAATATTTTGCAAACAGAGGTAGAAAATAATGAAACTGACGGAAATTAGAGAACAAGGATATAAAGCCCTAATTGATGCTTTAGGGGTAGCAGGAACGCTGAGATTTTTACAGCAGTTAGAAGTGGGGTATGGTGACTATACCAAAGAACATCATCAATGGCTCGATCAACTCACAATAAATGACTTTCGTAACTATATTAAACAAAAAAAAGTTGATTGAAGAAGAATTCAGGCGCTTAAGTCTTGCTTGTAACTCATTTGCGTCTATAACAGATTTAACCTTCTGTATTCTCTCCTAGTCTTTTGCAAAAATCTAACCGAATTCCTATAGAGCGTATTAGCTAATATGTTCAGGTGGTATTGTACCAGAAGCGATGCCTGCGGCGGTAAACTACGCATCTAATTTCTCAGCATCAAGTATTATAATCGTCCCACTCCGGCTATAGGGAATTACTGACTTGATACTTTTAATTAACCGCACACATTCTTCGTAAGTAATGCCGCTACTCAGAGCCATGCGGTAATAAGATAATTTGACTTTTAAACATTCGCCTTGTGGACTTGAATCAGTTCCCGATTCGACAGCAAAATATTGAATTAACCTGGCAAGGCGAACAATAGCTCTTTCAGAAACTAATCCGTGAACTGTTTCATGCAATTGCTGAATTCGACTGTTTAAAATCATCAGTATTCGTAATGCGATTTCAGAATTTTGCCCAATAGCTTTTAATAAAGCATCTCGCTCTACAGTCAAAATCTCACAGTCAGATTTAGCAGTCACAGTTGCCGGGGAAATTCCATTTCCTAACAAAGCAGGAGCCGCAAAAATTCCCCAGCAGCTAAGGCGCGGAGAATCGTTTCTTTCCCCGTTGTTGCTGTTTTGGTAACTTGAATTGATCCACTGAAAACAGCATAGAGTTTTGCTGGTAAGACATCACCCTCATGCAGGATAATCTCTCTTTTGCTATAGCGTTGCACCTGAGTATAGGGTTGCAAACTTACTTTGTCTGCTGTTTCTAAACCTGCAAACACAATAATTTGCAAAAGTTGTTCCAGGGATGGCTGCATGATTAGCCCGATATTGCAAAGGCTGGACGATGATCAATCCAAGGGTTAGCCGCTTCTAATTGGGCTGCTAGGCTGATCAGGGTAGCTTCAGCCGCAGGTTTACCAATTAGCTGCACACTCATGGGCAAACCATTACTATCAAAACCTACAGGAATTGCGATCGCAGGTTGTCCAGTTGCATTAGCAGGCGGACAAGGGGCAACCCATTGAATAATATTTTGGAATGTCTCTTCTGGACTCAGCGAAGCCCATTCCCCAACCAGGATGGGTGAATGTAGATAAACTGGCAATACCAGCACATCCACGGTATCGAAAAACGCCACAATCTGCCGTGCCACTACCTGCATTTGGGCAACTGCTTTGAGGTACTCAGCAACAGAACCTGTGCGGGCAAATAGCCAGCGATTTAATGGTTGCAAGGCTTCAACAGGAAGTCCTGACGCAGCTACCCCAACTTGCCAAACGATTTGAAATGGTTCAACTAAACCGCTAAAATCCGGGGATTTGTGTTCAACTTGGTGGCCGAGTTGTTCTAATAACTCGACTGTTTGGCGGACACCTTGCTGACAGTTGGCGTCAGCTTCTCCTAAAGGAGAAATGCTAGTGTCAAAAGCAATTCGCAAAGCACCGAGTTTTGTCTGAGTGGCGGCGAGAAATGATGGTTCGGGATCGGGCAACCAGTAAGGATCGCCTGTGGTATAGCCAGATATAGCATCCAAAAAGGCGGCAGCATCAGCGACAGTCCGGGCGAGTGGCCCGTTGGCGGCAATTCCAGCGAGGCGTTCGCCTACGGGTGCTTTACTCACCCTGCCCCTGGATGGTTTGAGTCCCACCAAACCACAACAAGCCGCAGGCCCCCGAATTGAACCACCGCCATCAGAACCTTGAGCGATCGCACACAATCCCGCTGCTACCGCCGCCGCCGCGCCACCACTAGAACCGCCAGGGGTGTATTCTAAATTCCACGGATTTCTGGCTGGGGGAAAACCCGTAGGTTCGCTGTAAGGTAATGATCCTAATTCGGAAGTGGCTGTTTTACCGAGAATAGTAAACCCAGCTTGCTTAATCCGCGTCACAACCCCATCATCATAGTTAGGGATATTGTTCAGTAATGCCGGATTTCCAAAAGTACAGGTAACACCCGCTACAGCGTTGAGGTCTTTAATCGAAATCGGCACCCCAAAAAATGGCGGTAGTTCTGAGGTAGTTGTCAATAATTCTGTTTTGGCTTTGGCATCTGCGATCGCTAGTTCTGCCGTCACCGTAAAATAACTTCCTAATTGGGGATTCAACTGCCCAATCCGTTCTAAATATATTTCCACCAACTCTAGCGGTGATACCTCCCGGCGACGAATTAATTGCGCCAACTCTAGTGCTGGGGTAAATGCTAAATCAACTTCATTCATACGTTAGTGAATGGGTAATTTTGTCTTTCTCTGGGATTTTAAAACTGAAATTGTTACTTTAGCAGGATTTCCGGGAACTATACCTTTTATGGCTCCTGAGATTTGTGACTGCTCAGATCCAACAGGCGTGGTTACGTTCTTACTCAAGCCATTTTAATTGTTTCGCATAAACTTTCGACAAATCCCCAAGGGGTATTTATGGCTAACCTAGAAATACTTGTTAGTGAATTGCCAACACTGATTCAGAGTCTCAAACTGACTATTGGCGATTCTAATCAAATTATGGAACAAATTATCCTGATCAATAATGCTCAGGAACAACTACGGAATATTAACAAATTAATTGCTCAGGAATTGAGATTTGATCACGTCAAAAATTCTGCGATCGCTACACTTCCTCGAATAGATACAGTAGCTAGTTTATTTATACCTAGTATTGGATTAGTAGCTCCAGCGATCGCAGAAAAATTTGGCAACTCAGAAACTAAAATTTCATTAACTGATTTACAGTTAAAAATTGATTCTTGGATTGAATGGGGTTATTTTTTGCAGGCAATAGCCGCCGATATTCTCAGTGATCTTCAGTTGGTCAATCAACTAAATTCTGATATTAATCATCTCAGCCTAACCGCTCATTTTAAGGAAATTGCTGAATGCTTAAAGATTAAGTTAGACTTTGGCAACTTTAATATTTTAGAACGTCAAATTCAAAAAGTTAGCATTTATCAAAATGAGCTATTAGAGTTACAGCAAAAATTAAATTATATTTTTAATGCCATTAAAAATAGTCATAGCTTATTAAATATTTTATTAGGGGTGTCTGCTTTCTGTGGTAAATCTGGCTTCGCCTTAGAGTGGTTAGATGATGACCACGAATTAATTATATCGAGTAATGGCAAATTTCAAGAATTGACGGATATTCTGAATGATTGTGATTATTTCCAAGAACAAATTGCTGCTTTAATCATTCAGGGTGACACTTTAAGAGAACAGGCGGAAGAAGCCCTAAAAAAGATTGAAGAACAAAGTAGTAAAAAACCAATTATTAGCCAGGATGTAGAAATAGTACCAAAGTTTTCGACACCAAAAATAGTCCTTTCGGCTTTGCTCATAGTCTCAAGTATAGTAGTTTTAGGTTTTGGTGTTTGGAAAATTAAAGAGCAAAGTCCACAATTGCAGCAGATGAGTCTAAGTTTAACTCAAGAAGGAAGTGCGTTCGTCCCAGACGTCGGCGGAGCCATCGCAAAGTTCAAATCTGCTCAGAAACTTGGTATGGAGGCTGCTTATCTGGTTCAAAATCCACCGCATCCTCTAAAAACCTGGCAACAAGCAGAAACTAAATGGTATCAGGCAATAAACTTATTAGATAGTATTCCTAATGAAACATCAGTTTCTGACCGAGCAAAGAATAAATCAGCTTACTATCGGATTAACTATAAATCTATCAGTCAAAGAGTGTTAATTGAAAATCAAGCCTTAACAAACTTAGAATCAGCCCAAAAACTAGCAATAGAAGCTAATTTATTTGTCCAAAATTCGCCTCATTCACTACTAATTCGACAGCAATCAAAAGATAAATGGGAGCAAGCAATCAATTTATTAGAAGCGATTCCAGAGAAGACATTTGTCTCTATACAAGCTAAAGAGATGCTTCTTATTTATAAAACTAACTATGCAGCTATCAGTCAAATATAGCAGTCCTTGATTCAAATTAATTTGCAGAATGTGGGTTAAAAAAATAAAGAGGCAAATCGCCCTCTTTCGACGCTTCACCTCTCTTAACAACAGATAATTACAAGTAAAAATTACACCTTAGAACGGTCAGTCAAAATCTCATAACCAGTCTCTGTCACCAATACTGTATGCTCAAACTGAGCCGACAAAGAATTATCCACAGTGACTGCTGTCCAACGGTCAGATAATGTTCGGGTGTGTCTAGAACCCGCATTTAAAATTGGCTCAATTGCCAGCGTCATCCCCGCACGGAGTTTAACATTTGGCATCTCGCGGGTACGGTAGTTGAATACTGAAGGTTCTTCATGCAGGTTACGACCGACACCGTGTCCAGTGAATTCTTCGACTATGCTAAAGCCGTTAACTTTCACATGGTCTTCAATTGCTCCAGCTAGGTCAAGTAAGTATACACCAGCCTTTACTTGTTCAATGCCCTTATATAAAGCTTCTTCTGCGACGCGAATTAATTTAGCAGCTTCTTGCGTCACTTCACCGACAGCAATTGAAATGCAAGAATCACCATGAAAGCCTTGGTAATAAGCGCCCGTATCTACTTTTAATACATCCCCCACGCGGATGACTTTCTTGGGGCTAGGAATGCCATGTACTGCTTCATTATTAATGCTGGAGCAGATAGAACCTGGAAAACCGTGATATCCTTTAAAACTCGGTGTTGCACCCATTTCGCGGATACGTTTTTCTGCATGAGCATCCAAATCAGCCGTTGTCATTCCTGGCTTTACTAGCTCGGAAATTTCTTTTAGGACAGTTGCCACAATTTTCGCTGATTGCCGCATAATTTCAATTTCACGCGGCGATTTAATTTCAATTCCTCGGCGCTGTTTTTTTGATGTTGCAGGCTGAGTTGTTTGAGGAAGTAAGTTACTGAAAATGTTCATAGGAAATTAATAATTACTGGTGGCTCTGCCGCTGAAGTATCAGTGCTTTCTCTAGATTACTTGAGAAATAATATCTATAATTTCAGTTGTTTTAATCCCTGATAGGGATTCTTCCAGTTTAGCCGCTAATGTATACAGAATAACACATTCGCCTACTTCTAATGTGTTGGATTTGAATCAAAACCGCCATAACTTATTTTTCGCTGCCCACTATGGTACTTGGCTCAATTATCTTTAATTGAAACATTAGATCGATGCCAAATACTGAGTCAAATAATTTTTAATTCTTGATGGCAATTTCTCCAGTCATCCCTGCTTCCGTATGTCCTGGTATTGAACAACGCAATCCATAAGTACCAGATTTCAGGGGCACAAATACCCATTCTGCCTCAGCACCTGGCTTGAGTTCCAGTTCGTGAATGACTCCTTTTATTTCTACTTTGCCTGCTTGGACTTTTTGTGTCCAAATGCCATCGGCAAAATCTTTAGCAGTAAAATAGTGCTTTAGTTGGCTGGGATTGGTAAGCCGGAGTTGATAGCGTTTGCTAGCCTCGAATTCCAGATGATTTGGCTCAAACTTGAGTTCGTTAGCCGAATTACCCAAGCTAATTGTAATTTCTGTAGCTGGTTGCTTAAGCAAATCGCCAGACAAATTCGCCGCCATTGCTGGAGTCGCAGCGATGAAATTTAGGCTCAGGAGCAACGTTAATATCACGTAGTTCCGTCGTAATATTTGCAACCAAGCAGTAGTAGGGAAAGTCAGAGATGTAATTACAATTTGATATAAATAGTTGTAAATTTTCATCAGTAGTTCTCAAAAGGCAATGCTAGTGAGCAGGAATAATTAATAGGTAGTGGAAAAAACCACTTTACCCATTCTTTATATTATCCATGCCCACTGCCCCTTTCTACCTAATGCTTTTCTCTGCTAACACAGATGGCCCAGCAGTAACGACTACGATTTGATCTGGGTTGAGTAACTCACTAGCCGCTTGATTAACTTGGTCAAGGGTGACTTTCTGGATTTTCTCAGTGAAGGAGTGCAATTCTCCTTTATCTAGTCCGTACACCTCATTCATCAGAATTCTATCTGTTAATTCCTCTGGGTTTGCCAACGAAACGTTGTAGTTGCTGATGAGGGTGCGTTTAGCTGTTTCTAC
Organism: Nostoc sp.; assembly: GCF_036917655.1. Lineage (GTDB taxonomy): Bacteria > Cyanobacteriota > Cyanobacteriia > Cyanobacteriales > Nostocaceae > Nostoc. The sequence continues at coordinate 188,742 of NZ_JBALCY010000009.1, read as the reverse complement.
TTCCAGTGCAGTGACGCCTTGTTGATGGATTTGCTGTAGTATTTGGCGGGTACTAGCGATCGCTTTGGTGCTATCTTCTGGACTAGTTTGCATCTCAATCAAAAATGTGCCTGCATTCTTGCCGGCTTGGAAATAGCTGTAAATTCCATAGCTCAAACCTTGGCGATCGCGCACTTCTGCACCTAGTCTACTAGATAAGGTATCGCCTCCCAAAATCTGGTTCAATACTAAGGCTGCATGAAACCGAGGATCATAACGGTTAATACCTGTGTAACCCATATAAGTTACAGCTTGGGCTTTACCCGGTAAGACTGGGTTGACACTGACTATTTTCTCCAGCATTGGCACCGGAGGATATTTTAATGTTGGTACTTGGCCGCTAACTTCCCAGTTACCAAACTCATTTTTAATCAGCGATCGCACTTTGTCCAGATCAAAATCTCCCACCAGCGCTAGCACTGTTGTGTCTGGACGATAATGTTTAGCTTTGAAATCAATCAGATGCTGGCACTGAATCTGCTGTAAACTTGCCTCTGTGGGAAAAGTATGTAAGGGATGTTTTTTCGGGTAAATTGACTGAACAAATATTCTTCTGGCTACTTCTGATGGCTCATCTAATTCCAGTTGCAGATCACTTAAACTTTGTTGGCGATACAGTTCCAACTCTTTGACTGGAAAGGTACTATTTTTAACAACATCTGCCAATACTTTAAGGAGTATCGGCAAATCCTCTGCTAAACTATCACCTTCAATATGCACACCTTCGCCATATGCTTCAAAGTCTAAACTCGCGCCTCGTTCTGCCAAGACTTTGGCAATAGTTAAGACATCCTTGCTCTTAGTACCATTTAGCAAATTCTCTGCCACAAAAGCAGCCAGTCCAGCTTGATTATCTGGATCAAATTCTGTCCCGGCTTGAATGTGACCGCTCAAGGTAACGGTGGGAGTACTATTATCAGGTAACAGTAATATCCGCAGTCCGTTGGTAAATTTAAATTCCTGTGGTAATACTTGGGCAATCACATCTGTAGCCAAATCCACAGGCGGTAAATACTTCACCACCTCAGAAGGAAGCACAGGCACGCCCGGAGAGAAATTCTCTGTAGTTTGGGCTGAATCTGGTTTGTCACCAACCCCTGTTATCTGCTTTTGGGTTGGTTCAAAAAAGCCTACTGTCCGGGCTTCTTTTGTGAGGTATTTGTTAATCACAGCAACAACATCCGTCGGCTTCACCAGACGAACAGCTGCCAAATAACGGTCTGTGTAGCGATAATCACCAGCAGTTGTCTCATCATTGCCCAATCGCATTGCTTGAGAAGTAATATCACGGTTACTCAAAATTACATCTGCTGTTAATTGAGTTTTGGCTCGTTCAACTTCCTCAGATGTCACGCCTTTTTCTGCTACATTGGCGATCGCGCTACTCAATACTGAGTCAATTTTTTTCAAATCTTGTTTAGATCCCGCCGTCACCAACACCTCATACCAGCCAGATTCTCGCAAACTGGTAACGGATGCTGTAACTTCACTAGCTAAACCTGATTCCACCAACGCCTGATAAAGGCGAGAATTCCGTCCCTCTGTAAAGATGTAATCCATAATATCCAGCGCCGGCACATCTGGTTGATTCGCATCTGGTAGCGGATACACAACTTGTAACAGTCGCCCCGCCCCCGGTTCTCGCAATACTATGGGAGTACTGAGTGAGGTAAATGAGGTAAAAGTATTTTTACTCCTAACTCCTAACTCCTCACTCCTCACTTTTTTTGCTAGTTTGCCAAATACTTCTTTAATTGTTTCGAGGGTATTTGCAGTTTGAAAATCTCCTACAATCACTAAGACGGCATTATCGGGACTGTAAAAGTTGCGGTAATATTTTTGTACCTGCTCAACCTCAAATTTCTCAACATCAGCTTTGGTACCACCTACAGGCAACCCATAAGCATGATTAGGAAATACTGCCTGCATGACGGCACGGTTGAGGCGATATTCTGGACTATTTTCGTAACCCTGCAACTCGGAAATTACTACTCGCTTTTCACTCGCTAGTTGCTCTGGCTCAATCTGGGAATTTTGCATTCTGTCCGCTTCTAATACCAAGAGCGCTTTCAGCTTGTTTCGTTCCACAGTACCGTAATATGCAGTATGGTCATAGCTGGTGAAAGCATTGGAATCACTACCTAAAGCACTAAACAAACGGCCAAATTGAATCGGACGATTTAGAGTGCCTTTAAACATCATGTGTTCCAACTGGTGGGCAATGCCATTCACGCCCGGTTCTTCGTTGCGTGAGCCAACCATATACCACACCTGCACCGTCACCACTGGCGCAGTATGCACTTCCTTTGTCAGGACAGTTAGACCATTCTCCAGCACTGTCTTGCGGACATTTTCTGTCAGTGTTGAGGACATTATTCTTTTTGCTAGCAAGGTTGACTGGTATTTTTCTTTGTTAGATGTAGTTGCATGTTGGCTATCAGCAGGTTGATCGCTCAACAAAAAACCGCTACGCTACTAGCCATAAGTTTAAAATTACAGCTATTTACCTGAAAATAGCTGTAATAACGGCAAGGGATATTTATAAAATCTAGAAAATCCATATATGTATTGAGCAGATATATCTGTAAATTAAGTTACATAATTATTTTGGTTAATAACCACAGTTTAATCTGGTGTATAAATCTGTTACCTCGGCAAGAATACAGAAAAAAATATATTAGCAATAAAGGTAATAAAAAAGCTAAATTATGGGAGTTTTGCTAAAATCCGAATGAATTCCAGAGGTAAGCCATCGGTATCGGCAATGAAAGCCACTTCGTAAATGCGATCGCCTATTTGCTGTTGTGTCGGTTCTAAAAGTACCTTCAACGGTTGTAATTCTTCCGGTTGACCATCAGCAGCTAGAGATACACGTTCTTGTAAACTTGTCAACCAGCTAGGTAAATCTGGTGTAATCTCAGTTAAATCGAACGAGAGATGATAATACCCCACATAATGTTCGTCAGCAAACGCATCTGGGGCTGGTTTTGGTTCGGGAATTTGGATCAGTTCAATTCTGCCGCCCAATCCTTCCATCCAGCAAGCTAGCGTGTAGCCTGTAGTAAAGCGTTCCGAAATTGTAAACCCTAAATGTTCGTAGAAAGCGATCGCTCGATGAATATTCGCAGTCCGAATAGAAGCGTGGTGCATAACAAAAGTTAGGAGTTGTGAGTTATCAGTTAGGAGTTATAAATTGAATTTAACTCCTAACTCTGTCAATTTTAGATTTTGAATTTTGGATTGAAGGAAAATCTAAAATCTAAAATCTAAAATCCAAAATTGAATGACTCCTAACTCCTAACTTTACTCAAATAACCTGAAATAGGGGTAGCGTACAGGGACGCCAGGCTCTTTTTCCAAGTCAAAATTAATCACTTCCCAACACGGATCTTCTGAGGTATCGGGGCTAAACTCTACGGGTAAGCCGTACAAACGCGCAGGAGTAGCTTCTGGTTGTCCAGAACGCCAAGGTGTGCTGCGTTCTAAGTAGCCACTCATTAATTCCTGATAGCGTAGAGCAATGATCACTTTTGTTGCTCGATAGCCTTGGGTATACAGCTTGTCTAATGCTTCGTGAATTTCAAAGCGAATACCATCGGGATGAGTATGCTGTCTATACCATTCATTATTCCACCTCCGCCAATGACGCCCCGATTGCAAATGGATTAACTCTCCATTTTTAGGATTAGCTTCAAATGCGCCATGACGCGGACACAAATAGGTATCAGTTAGTGTCAGCGCCGGAATAGTCTGGCGACAATGGGGACACTGTATTTCAGGCCCAAACATCGGGTACTGCAAGCCTGGATTCATCATGAAGTGCGTACAAACATAATTTTGTCTTCACCAGCACTAGTGGGTTGGATTATACACTTCGGCTCCACAACTTTGGCTTACTTGCTCACTGCTGCACAGACACGGAGTTGCGGCAGGAACATTGTTCACTAGTGTTTTCCTCAACGTAGAGGCTTGACGCTGTGATATCCTGGTTGTGCAACCAGCCTCAAAGGTTGGAGTTTCTCCAGTGTTCCTGGGTACCATATTCATATTCTATCGTGTCTACCGCTTCTTACTGGACATCTGTCGATTTTTCTCAAGCTGCCTTCATCGCAGCCAATGCTGTTGTTATGGGTTCGGTAAATATAGCAGCAGGAGTGAGCATTTGGTATGGAGCAGTGGTTAGAGGAGATGTTGAACGCATTGAAATTGGCGAATGCACAAATATTCAGGATGGTGCAATTCTACATGGTGATCCTGGTTTTCCAACAATCTTAGAAGATCATGTTACCGTCGGGCATCGCGCTGTGGTGCATTCCGCCTACATTGAGCGTGGAAGTTTGATTGGCATTGGCGCAGTGATTTTAGACGGGGTACGAGTGGGTGCTGGTAGCATTATCGGTGCTGGTGCAGTCGTAACTAAAAATATACCGCCTTTGTCACTAGTTGTAGGCATTCCTGGCAAAGTGTTACGGCAAGTAACAGAGGCTGAAGCCGCAGAACTCATTGAACACGCTAAACGTTACCAAAAGTTAGCTTTAGTTCATGCTGGTAAAGGTACTGATATCGGCTTTAATAAGTCTTAGGGACTGGAGACCGGGGACTGGGGACTAGGAGGATAAGCAATGCCCAATGCCCAATACAACTCTTGGAGAGGCTGCGCCAACGGCTTCTCTACGAGACGCACTCGCGTTCGCTCAGTACAAGTGCCCAATGCCCCATGCCCAATCCCCAATCCCCAATAATTTAAACATTCTTTACATATAGGTTGGGAAAAGTTACCCACTTCAGCTAAAAATAAAAATGAGAGCAGTTGACAAAACTTTAATTTCTACTTAAAAGAGGGGTTCTAGATATGGATATCGATTTCCGTATAGCGATCGTTTTAGCACCAGTCGCCATTGCTGCTGGCTGGGCAGTGTTTAATATTGGCGCTGCCGCTTTAAGACAAATTCAAGGCTTTTTGGATCGGGAAGCTTAAATTCGGCTCAATATGATTACTCTTCAACCGGCTGTTTGTCTTTACAGAGGCAGTCGGTTTTATTCATCTCGATTAATGGGGCATTGGACAATAGTCCTTCTTCCCCCACTCCCCACTCCCCACTCCCCACTCCCCACTCCCCACTCCCCACTCCCTCTTCCTTGGATATCGATTCTGTAATACAACCCCTGCAACGCTTTGGTGTCCATTTGGGACTCGATCGCATTGTCAATCTGCTGGCAAATCTCGGTAATCCTCATCACCAAGTCCCGGTAATTCACGTTGCTGGCACTAATGGTAAAGGTTCGGTCTGTGCCTATCTTTCCTCAGTACTTATTGAGGCTGGTTATCGTACAGGACGCTACACTTCCCCCCATTTAGTTGATTGGACGGAACGTATTTGTCTGAATGAACAGCCAATTTCCTCTGAGGAATTGAGCCAATTATTAGAAAAAGTCCAAGCTGCGATTCGTCCTGAGGACGAATCGGCAACTCAGTTTGAAGTAATTACGGCCGCTGCTTGGTTATATTTTGCCCAGCAGAAAGTCGATGTGGCTGTGGTAGAAGTCGGACTAGGAGGACGCTTAGATGCTACCAATGTTTGCTTGGAACCCTTGGTTACGATCATCACTTCCATCAGCCGGGAACACTGGCAACAACTTGGCCCTACCGTCGCTGACATTGCTAGAGAAAAAGCGGGTATTCTCAAACCTGGATGTGCCGTTGTAGTTGGGCCATTGCCACCAGATGCTGAGGAAGTTGTGCGATCGCGTGCTTTAGAATTACAATGTCCGATTTTTACGCCTCAACCCGCCCATCAACTAGCCTCAGGATGGGCAGAATATCAAACTATTCAAAATTCTAAATTAATTAAATACCAATTGCCGTTAGCGGGACAGATTCAATTAACTAATTCAGCTTTGGCTTTAGCTGCTTTAGAAATTCTCCAAAAACAGGGTTGGCAGATTTCTGAAGAAGCCATAATTAACGGCATGGCAAAAACTAAATGGCCAGGGCGGATGCAATGGACTACCTGGAAAGACCATAAATTATTACTTGATGGCGCTCATAATACAGCCGCCGCCCAAGTTCTTCGCCAGTATGTCGATAGCTTAGATACAGTTAACCACAAGCCCATCAATTGGGTTATGGGAATGTTTTCCGATAAGGATCATGCTGATATTTTTGCCGCCTTGCTGCGACCAGGCGATCGCCTTTTTTTAGTACCAATACCAGTAGAACCTTGGCCTGGTAGAACTTCCGCTGACCTAGACTACTTATCAAACCTAGCTTACACTCTCTGTCCCGAATTAAGCGATCGCCAAATACATCCAGATTTATTCACAGCATTAGAAGCCGCAACCTCAACCACAGACGATTTAATCGTTTTGTGTGGTTCTCTTTATTTAGTAGGCGATTTTTTATCAACCGCAGAGGCTCAGAGGATATAAAGAAGTTAGGAGTTTTTTAATCATAACTCCTAACTCCTAACTCCTAACTCCTAACTCCTAACTCCTAACTCCTAACTCCTAACTCCTAACTCCTAACTCCTAACTCCTAACTCTACCTTTGATCCCACTCTTGCGCCGCATCTGCTACAGCTTTATCTACAGTCTTCTCCCCTAACATTGCTGCTTGTAAGTTCTCGTAAACTGCCTTTTGCAGTTTGTTGAAATCCTTCAATGTGGGGGTTAATATTTCTGCTTTTTCCAGTTCTTTAGCACTCATAGCTCGCGCTTTTTCTATTATTGAAGCATTAGCTGGAACATCTTTAAAGTAACTATCAGATAATGCTTTGACTGTAGAAGGTAAGACATTTGCAGCTTTAGCAAAGGCTAACTGATTTTCGTCATTGGTGACAAATAAAGCAAATTTCACAGCGCCATCTGGTTGTTTGGTGTCGCGGGGAATAACTATGTTCATCACCGCGACATTTTTCTTGCCTGTGTCACCAGTGAGTTGAGGGGCTATTCCCGAAGCTTGAGAAATTTTTGGGGCATTATTAGCGATCGTTTTAAGAAACTCGGGCCCAGAAGCTAGAAACGCAGTCTCTCCAGATTGGTATAAATCGATCGCGTGGCGATGCCCTTGGGTCAAAGCTTCTTTAGGAAGCAACCCTTTTTTATACAAGTCCACCCAATACTGAAACGCTGCCTTCCCTTGTGCTGAATTAAACGCCGCTTTCCCCTCAGCATCTACTAGGGTGACTCCCATTTGCACGAAAGATTCCAGCACTTCACCGGAATCTTGCGGTACGAAAGTCACAAAAAAGGCATATTTGCCAGTCTTATCTTTAATTTGTTGGGCTGCTTGTGCCAATTCTGCGTAGGTTGCGGGTGGTTTATTGATACCTGCCTGTTTTAATAAATCAGTGTTATAAATGGTTAGCCGTGTGGTGAGATACCAGGGAATCCCAAAACTCTTGCCATTGAGCGTGGAAGATTTCCAGATATTCGGTAGATAGGAGGAACGTATATCGTTTGGGACTTTTGCATCTAAATCTAACCAGGCATTTCGTCCGGCAAGTTGGGAAGCAAAACCCGGATTGAGGTTAACTACATCAGGTGGCGTTTTTGCTGAGACAGCTGTTAAAATTTTGTTCTCCATCGCCGCCCAAGGTACATCGACCCAGTTAATCTTTATACCTGGATTTTGCGATTCAAAACTCGCAATTAGGCTTTTGAAGTAGTCGGTAAATTGAGGTTGGAGTTGCATTGTCCAAAACTCAACAGTTGCCGCTCCTGAAGTAGCTTGTTTTGTACCTGTACCAACATTACCTGTGCTGCAACTTACAATCCAACTGGTTAATAAGCCAAGCAGTGCCAAAGCAATAAGTTGTTTAAATTTTCGTAATTGAATCATTTTCCCAGTATTTTTACGCTTGCTCAGTGTGAAAAGCTTAGACAGAATTGTCGAGATTATAGGCTAAATAAATTACCTAGCACCAAGTCCATTTCTTAGTATCATTTAAATTTTCAATTTAGCAGTCCAGCGGGCACAACTGTGGTAAAAAGCTTCAATAGTCTGTTTGGCAAATCAAAAAGTCTGTTTGGCAAATCAAAAAAAGGGGTCGGCATTGAACTTGCTCCCGAACGGGTAAATGTAGTTCAGCTACGCAAGCAGGGTCAAGGTTTGAAACTAGAAACCTTTACATCGGTAGCAGTCCCAGAAGGGATAGTTACCGATGGTCAAATCACCGACTCTCCAGCAATGGCGCAATTAATCCAGCAGGCGCTAGCTGAGAGCAAAATCAAAACTTCTCGTGTTGCTACTGGTGTACCAGGACGAGATTCCATCGTTCGGATAATACCTGTGCCAGCAGAGTTAGATGATAAAGAACTGCGAGAAATGGTGCTGAACCATGAAGCAGGTTTGTATTTACCCTATGCTCGTGAAGAGGCTGATGTAGATTATCAGAAACTTGGGTATTTTGTAGATGAAGATGGCATTGAAAAAGTACACGTACTCCTAGTTGCCACCCGCAAGGAGATAACGGATACCTATATAAGTACATTCGAGCAGGCAGGATTACAAATTGATGTTTTAGAAATTAACAGTTTTGCTCTGATTCGGACTATTCGGGAGCAACTGCGACAATTTGGGCCGCAAGAAGCAGCAGTACTTGTTGATATAGAGTTCGACAGTACAGAAATCGCCATCATCATTAACGGAGTGCCGCAATTTTCGCGCACAGTCCCAATCGGGACTTATCAAATGCAAACTGCCTTAGCAAGGGCAATGAGCTTACCCACATCACGAGATATGGAACTGTTATACGGAATGGTCATCACCCCAACTTCCATAGACGGTGGCAAAACCGGCGTCACTGAACTCAATCCTGGTATGGCAGCCATATTGAGAGTATTGGGAGAACTAACGGATGAACTGCGCCGTTCCATCGATTTTTACCTCAATCAAAGTGAAAATTTGGAGGTAGCGCAGATTTTATTAGCTGGGCCAGGAGGTGGACTCCAACAGCTAGATGAGTTTTTTACCCAACGATTGAGCTTGCCAACTACCCAAATAGATCCAATCGGGGCTTTGTCTTTGGAAGTTGACACTGATAAATATCCACAGGTGCAACGCTCTGGCTTGGCGATCGTACTCGGTCTAGGAATGCGGGAGGTGTAACAAAATGTACAGTCTAGATGTTAACTTTCTTAAAGACCGCCCAGCATTCCAGAAAAAGCCTGAGAGAAAGAGAGGAATAGCCCTAAACCTGCCTACAGGGAATATGACACCACTGTATGTGGGAGTTGCACTAGGTGTAACTCTTCCAGCTTTATTGGGACTTGGTTGGTGGTTTTTGCAAGGGAAGATTGTTCAATTAGAGGGGACAGTAGCACAACTAGATCAGGAAAGCAAGAGGTTAGACACAGAAATAGGAAATATTAACAAAATTAAAGCCGAGACGAACACAATTAAAGGGGAAACCCAAGCTTTAGTCACTGTATTTGACCAGATTCGTCCTTGGTCAGCAATGCTGCAAGATTTGCGCGATCGCACCCCAGCGGCAGTGCAAATCGAGACTATCAAGCAACTTCCGCCCATTGCGGTAGCGGCAGGTCAGCCAGCAAACAATCCCGCCGGGGGATTAGAAATTACCGGCTTGGCTCGTTCTTTTAACGATGTCAATGATTTCTTATTGATTTTACAACAGTCTCAGTTCTTGAAGTCCACAGAAAGCAGAATTCTGACGGCAACGTTAGTAGATGCTCCCTTAACACCAGGTATGGGTCAACCTTCTACTGGTGTAATAATTAAGCCACCCCAAGTAGTGAAATACACTATTCAATCGAGTATGAGCGATGTTCCAGCTTCGGAATTAATCCGGGAGTTGGAAAAAAAAGGCACGGTGGGGTTAGTGACTCGAATTCGTAGTATGCAACAAACAGGAGTCATTCCAAAATGACGCTGAGTGATGATTTAAATTTTGCCGAACATGGTGGGGAATTCGATCAGGAAACGCCAGCGTCCCCCGTAATCTTTGGTATTGCCTTCACACCAAAAATTATTGGGATCTTGGTGGGGGTAATTGGTTTAGCGGGAGCAGGTTATATATTGTTAAACCTGCTGATGCCAGCTTGGGAAAGCTATCAGCAGCAGCAAGCCAAAACCTCCGAACTGCAAGCGCAAATTGAGCAAAAAAAAGCCAATATCAAACTGATTAACAAAGTTAAAGACGAACTAGCGCAGGCAAAACAGCAAAAAGTTCAGGTTTTAGGTTTATTTGCTAACGAAAAAACCTTAGATACATTGCTGTTGGATATGAACCGCTTAGTTGAGTCTGGCAATACTTCAACTTCTATTAATGCAGTAAGAGCCAAACTGAAGAAATTTGTGCCGGTTTCCCAAAAACCAGAACCAGTTACCGATGGAACTCTAGGACTACAGGTTGACGGCAAGCTGCAACGCAGCAGTGTTAATGCCGAAATTACAGGAACTTATGAACAAACACAATCGATAATGCGTAACATTGAGCGTTTACAGCCTTTGTTAATAGTTAAAGATTATCAAGCAACTTTAGCTCCAGTAGAGTCAAGATCCCCATTAGATAAAACGCCTATGCAGGTAGGCCCAGCAGCGATTAATACATCATTCCAATTACAGGTATTGATGCCACTTACTCCAGAAGAAATAGCAGCCGCAGCAGCTAAAATTGCCCCGAAAAAGTAATAGTGAACAGTGCTAAGTAGGGGCGCACAGATGTCATCCGTGTCAACTTAGAGCCAAGGCTAATAGAATTCGCGGCTATACAAACGTTCGCCCTTGGCGTTCCCGAAGGGTAGTCCGCCTACACGGACTAAGGAAAAACTCAGGGTTTGAAACCCGCGTTCGCCCTTGGCGTTCCGTTGGCGCAGCCTCTGGTAGAGAAGGAAAGGCGTGTTTTGCTTGTGTAGACGCGGTTTATAACCGCCCTTGTAACTTAAGTCAACTTAGAGCCAGGGCGAATAGAATTCGCGAAGTTTACGGGCACACAAGTGAAGTCCGCGGAGGCGGACTATGGAAAATTGAGAGTTTGAAACTCAAAATTATTTGTAAACAAGGTTTTATCAGGTGAGGAATGAACTGTGAAACAGCTTCACGGTAATAGTTTTATATTAGGTGCTGCCGCTTTTGTATTTTTGGCAGTTCAACCAGTTTGGGCACAAATTAGTCAAGTTACTAATGTCCAGTTAAATCCAGTTGATGGTGGAATTAGTGTTGCTTTGAAAACTTCTTCAGGGTCGCGCCCCCAAGTTTTCACTACAAAAAGAGGCAAGGCTTTAGTAGCAGATATTATTAATACTCAATTACGATTACCACAAGGTAATAGTTTTCGTCAAGATAGCCCAGCACCAGGAATTGCGTCTGTCGAGGTTAGTCAGCTTGATGCCAATAGCATCCGGGTGACGGTAACTGGCAGCAGCAATGTACCTAGCAGTCAACCGGTGGTGCGATCGTCAAATGGAATTACACTCAGCTTTAGCCCATCCGCAGGCACTATAGCATCAGCACCAACGCCAACAGCGCCAACACCCACAGCACCGCCTGCTTCTACTCCAGTCCAACCTGGTCAAAAGCCAGGTGTTCTCGTTCCCAACCCGGAAATCACCATTGACGGACAACCAGCACAAGCTGCTGGGCCAGGTCAATCTCTGAGTCAGGCTCCACCTTTCTTACCTAGAGCCGTCGCCCCACCAGTGGGGGATATTGCGATTTCCAATACCGATGCTTCTCCTAGCGCCATTGACTTAGGAACTCAGGAACGTGTACCCCGTCTAGTGCTGCGAGATGCGCCGGTGCGTGAGGTTTTGTCACTGCTTGCTCGTGCTGCTAATTTGAACCTGGCTTATATCGCAGGTGAGCAAGCTGCTGGTGCTGGAGGTCAGGCAACTTCTCAAACAATCTCTCTGGATATAGAAAACGAGCCAGTGCAAGATGTGTTTAACTACGTCTTGCGTTTGAGTGGTTTAGAAGCTAACCGCAGTAATCGCACAGTTTTTGTTGGGCCTAAACTACCTAATGCGACCCGTGACATGATTATGCGTAGTATGCGACTCAATCAGGTAACGGTGGGAGTCGCCCTGAACTTTTTGGTCGGTTTGGGGGCGGAAAGTGCCGTCAGCCGCGAACGACAAGTTACTAGCGTTAGTGCCATACCCGTGGGTACTGGAGTTGCTCCTATCACCCAAACTCAGACGACTACAGAAACCAGAGTTGAACCTCAACGCGTTGATTTTAAAGACTCTAGCCCATTACTGAGAGGTTTACAGGCATTAGGAGATGAGCGCACTAATTCGCTCACCTTAATTGGCCCTCCTAGACTCATTGAAATTGCGATGGCTCAACTAACTCAGCTTGATATCCGCCGTCGTCAAGTTGTAGTCAACGTCAAGATTATCGATGTTAACCTCTTGAATACCCAGGACTACAACACTAGCTTTTCCTTTGGGGTTGGTAACAACTACTTTAGCAATGATGGCGGTGCAGCATCTCTGAATTTTGGTGGTTCGAGACCAGCTACAAGAGCTGAAGCATCAACCAGTGTGACTAGTACACCTGTCATCCAGAATCCCGTTACAGGAACGCCTTTCGTTGACCCCAACACAGGCGTAGCTATTCCAGGAACTACTCCAGGTACGGTAGTAGTAGACGCAAACGGCAACATCACTAGAGTTGCAAACCCAGGAAGTGGCACTTTCTATCAACCTATTGCGCCTACTGGCAACCCCCTACAACCAGGTTTCTCTACTATCACCCCAGCAACCGATAATATCATTACAAGGAACGCTGATGGCACATCAAGTATTACACAAGGTACTCTTGGTGCAGCTACTACAGCTTTGCCAAGTTTATTCCAGTTTCCTAAGCGTCTTCTCGCTAGCTTGCAGGCTCAAGTGCAAAATGGCAACGCCAAGATTTTGACAGACCCAACCTTAATTGTGCAAGAAGGCCAAACCGCTAATGTAAACCTGACTCAAGAAGTGGTAGGCAATATTAAAAGGGAAATCGTTCGCGATGCAAATCTTGCTACAGAAACGATTTCAGCGGAAAAAGACCGAGTAGGTTTAACCCTAGCTGTCAAAATTGAGCGGATTGACGACAATGGTTTTGTTTCTCTATCGGTAGCTCCTGTCGTCAAAGCACCCCAAGCTCCAGCTACCATCAACGTTGGCGGGGGTGGTAGCCAACAAATATTCTTGGTATCTGAGCGCTCTCTTAATTCTGGCTTGATTCGCCTGCGAGATGGTCAAACGCTAATTCTCTCAGGCATCATTCAAGATGCAGACCGGACAACTGTTTCCAAAATTCCCATCTTGGGTGATCTTCCACTAATTGGTTCGCTATTTAGAAGTACAAATAGACAGAACCAGCGTAGTGAGGTGATTGTATTGCTCACACCTCAAATCATGGATGACTCTGATAACTCCTCCTACGGCTATAACTACACCCCCAGCCCAGAAGTGCGGCAAATCCTTGAGCGTCGGGGGTTGAAAATTCCGGCGAGGTAATAAAGATGATAAGCGGGTGAGTCACCTCTGGCAAAGACTCATATCCCCGACTTCTTTAAGAAGTCGGGGATCTTCTTGTTCACTTTTATTGTGGTGTAGAACAAAATGGATATAGGTTTATAGCCCAGTCAGCAAACAAAAAGGGGAGATACTCCTATGACAGCACTTACATTAAACCTCAATTCTGTCATTAAAATGACAAGAGAGCAGTTTTATCAATTGTGTGAAGAAAACCCCGATTTAAAATTAGAACGCAATGCCCAAGGAGAGTTGATTATAATGCCACCCACAGGAGGGGAAACAGGAAAAAGTAATTCTACTATTAACGCTCAAATATGGTTCTGGAACGACCAAAATCAATTGGGCGAAGTTTTTGATTCATCAACTGGATTTACTTTACCTTCAGGGGCTGACCGTTGTCCAGATGTTTCTTGGGTGGAAAAATCTCGTTGGGATGCTTTGACTAAAGAACAAAAAGAAAAATTTATTCCCCTATGTCCTGATTTTGTTATCGAGATACTTTCACCTAATGACAGCTTGAAAAAAACTCAGAATAAGATGCAAGAGTATATCGAAAATGGTTGTCGTCTAGGTTGGTTAATAAACCGAAAAAAACAGGAAGTAGAAATTTATCGTCCAGGACAAGATGTGGAAGTTTTAAAATTTCCTCAAACTATTTCCGGGGAAAATGTTTTATCTGGTTTTGTACTCAATATACAACGAATTTGGTAAAAGTTCGGAGTGTGTGGTATTGATTCAATTTCTTCGATAAGTTGTTCTTTGATTGTCATATTCACACCTCTTTTAGGACTTACGCACTGAAAACCTGAAACCTTGATCCCCCCTAACCCCCCTTAAAAAGGGGGGGATCTGAAAAGCTGCCTTTTTAAGGGGGTTGGGGAATCTCTTCTGCGTAAGTCCTACTCTTTAACTAAAAAAGGTTAAACCTAAGATTAAGAGAGTAGAAGACAGGCGATACAATGACTGATTCAGCAGAACAACCCAATAGCCCCACAAATGCCGCACGAGAACTCAAACCGTGTAATTGAAGGTTTTGTTGGGGTGCTGTGCGAAGAGTTGGGCTGGGAAATTGACGCGCTGGTTCATTAACTTTAACGCGGAATGATTTGCAGCGGGGAGCCGAGCCAGATAGTAGCTACTACATCCAAAATGAAGCATTAGTTCGAGATCAGGAAAATATTAACATAGCGATCGACCCACCTCCTGACCTGGTGCTGGAAGTGGAATATTCCAGGTCTGCAATAGACAAGCTTAAGTTTTATGCTGCGATCGCAGTCCGGGAATTTTGGCGTTATAACGGCAGTGTGTTGCGAGTCTACACGCTTGCAGGTGGGCAATACTCAGAAGTTGAAACCAGCCCTACTTTTGCGCCTGTGTCGGTCAAAGAGATTCCTCTGTTTATGCAAGAAGCGAAGAAGAATGGGGAAATTGCTACCACCCGTGCTTTTCGGGCTTGGGTGCAACAGAAAATTTCTGCTAGGGAACAGTAAAACCATGTCCGGCAAATTGACCATAATTATCGCCAAACCTCTCCCCTGGTGGACTTACTTACTGTGTACACACAAGTTTCTCTGGACGCAATTTATGGTTTATCGAATAGCTCAAGAAAACCTCACCCTGGTTTTAGTACGCAAAACCTGTCCCTCTCCTTGGTAAGGAGAGGGATTAAAGTCAGGAGAGGGAGAGGCTTCGATTTTCAATAACTCTTCAAATCCTTAATTAATCTCAACAAATACTAACCATCTCCCACCTCCCCACTCCCCTGTTCACTGAGCGATGCCTGCGGCGGGCTGCGCCTACGCGGTTTTTACTAAGTATTTTTCCTACTTTTGGGGTAGTTTTTAGGGAAACAAGTACCCTAAAATTACAAAACATCCTGAAATCTATATAAATTAATGGTTTCATCTATCCACATCAGGCTACAACACCTTAGAATGATTCATTGAAAAGTCGAGCCGATGGGATGTACAGCCGTTTTGAATAAAAATACTCCCAAAGGATGATTTTTGTATTTCCGCAAACAAAGATTTCAGTACAGATGTGTCAAGGTGCATCCGTAAAGAATCTCAAGTAAACCTTCAGGAGTTTGACATGAACAAAGGTGAATTAGTTGATGCCGTAGCTGAAAAAGCTAGTGTTACCAAGAAACAAGCGGATCAAGTCTTAACTGCCGCTTTGGAAACGATTATTGAAGCAGTTTCCTCTGGTGATAAGGTAACGTTGGTAGGATTTGGCTCATTTGAATCACGGGAACGTAAAGCCCGCGAAGGTCGCAACCCGAAAACAAATGAAAAGATGGAAATCCCAGCGACAAGGGTTCCTGCTTTCTCAGCAGGAAAACTGTTTAGAGAAAAGGTAGCACCCCCAAAAGCATAGGTTCTGTCTTCGGGAACCCTTTATTTAATGCGGCAACCTGCACACGGGGGAAATTTAGCCTGGGCAGCAGCACTGGCTGGCTGTCCCCCTGATGCTATTCTGGATTTTTCTGCTAGCATCAGCCCGTTGGGGCCTCCAAACAGCGCGATCGCTGCTATTCAGTCCCAAATTGGTAATCTTAAGCACTATCCAGACCCAAATTATAGTGAACTGAGACTAGCTCTCAGTCACTTCCATCAATTGCCGCCTGAGTTGATTCTGCCGGGTAACGGCTCCGCAGAATTACTCACTTTAATAGGTAGGGAATTATCTCAATTAGCCGCGACAACTTTAATAACTCCAGCCTTTGGCGACTACTACCGAACCTTGGCAGGGTATAACGCTAAAGTGCTGGAGTGTCCTTTGTCATTGGTCACTTGTACTGAGCGAAGCCGAAGTATTGATCATTGGTCACTTGTACTGAGCGAAGCCGTTGGCGCAGCCTCTCGTAGAGAAGTATTGGTCATTGACAAAGGACAAAAGACAAAGGACAAAGGACTATTGCTGAATAACCCCCACAACCCCACCGGAAAGCTATTTTCACGGGACTCTATTTTGCCCTACCTGGAGCAATTTGCTTTGGTTGTGGTGGATGAAGCATTTATGGATTTTGTGCCGCCTAATGAGGAACAAAGCCTGATTCCGGTGGTGCAGGAACATCCGAATTTAGTAGTATTGCGATCGCTGACCAAATTTTACAGCCTCCCAGGACTGCGATTGGGATATGCGATCGCACACCCCGACTGCCTAGCGAAATGGCAGCTATGGCGTGACCCCTGGCCCGTAAACACGCTAGCGGCGGCGGCAGCAATTGCGGCCCTCCAGGATACAGAGTTTCAGCAGCAAACCTGGGCATGGCTACCACCTGCACGAAACCAACTGTTTCAAGGTTTAGCTGAAATCCCAGGATTGCAACCCCAAGCAAGTGCTGCTAACTTTTTACTGGTTGAGTCCCAAGAGTCTACTTCGCAGTTACAGCAAAAATTACTCAAGCATCACCAGATTTTAATCCGCGATTGCCTTAGCTTTAAAGAACTAGGCGATCGCTTTTTCCGTGTTGCTGTACGTTCCCAATCCGATAACCAACGCTTACTAACAGCGCTAAAAGAGAGTTAGGAGTTATAAGTTAGGAGTTATAAGTTATAAGTTGAAGAAGGGTTTTAATTCTTAACTCCTAACTCCTAATTCCTAACTCCTAATTCCTGTACAGACGCGATTAATCGCGTCTCTCCTAACTCCTAACTTTAAATTCGCGTGACCGTTGACTACGATATCGTAATTATTGGCGGCAGTCTTGCTGCATACTACGCTGCCCTTGCTGCAACCCAACTACGTGCTACAGTTGCCCTGGTGGAACCGAAAGTAGACTATGGGTTTACTCATCACCATGCTCTTACCGAAATTGCTAAACTGGCGCAGAAGTTGAATGATGCCGCTAGTTTTGGTATTCATGCCACACACACTGATACTTCAGAAGAATGCCACATATCTATGGCATGGCAAGAAGCGATGCTGTATGCTCAATGCGTCGCCTCAAATCTTAAAGAACAGCATTCTCCAGCCATCCTAGCTGCACAGGGAGTCGATGTCATAGTTGGCAATGGGCAATTTAAATCCTCACCCCAACTGGCTTTTGTTGTTAACAATCGTCTACTACGCGCCCGTACCTATTTGCTGGCCAGTGGTTCGCGTCCAGAAATGCCGGAGATTGAAGGATTGCAAGCCACTGGCTATCTAACCCTTTCTAATATTTGGCAATCCTTACAGGGAGCGACATTACCCAAAAATTGGGTAATTATCGGCGGAATTCCCCAAAGCATTGAAATTGCTCAAACTTTAGCGCGGTTTGGTTGCAGTGTGACGCTTGTAGTCAAGCATCTTTATGTTCTACCCCATCTTGACCCTGAGATAGCCATATTGCTTCAGGCGCAGTTGGAAGTCGAAGGTGTGCGCGTCCTCACCGATAAACCCGTGACTCAGGTGAGGCTAATTGAGGATAAAAAGTGGATTCAAGCAGGAGATAAGGCTATTGAAACTGATGAAATTTTAGTGGCGACTGGACAACAGCCGAATCTTGAATCTCTAAATTTGGCAACAGTAGGTGTAAAATGGCATCGGCGTAGCTTAGTGGTGAATGACAAACTGCAAACCACTAACCACCGTATTTACGCTTGTGGTGATGTAATTGGTGGTTACGACTTTGCCAATATCGCTAATTATGAAGCAAAAATTGCCCTGAACAATGCACTTTTTTTCCCCAAGTTACGAGTAAATTATTACTCTATTCCTTGGGCGATGTTTTCTGTGCCGATGCTGGCGCAAGTGGGTTTGACAGAGGCGCAGGCAAAACGTCAATTTGGTCGAGATGAAGTTTTAGTTTTGCGACAGTATTTTAAAACAGTGGCAGCAGCCCAACTTCGGGACGAAACCACTGGTATGTGTAAATTAATTGTGCTACGCAACGGGGAAATTTTGGGAGCTTCGATATTGGGGGCAGAAGCTGGAGAGTTGATTAATTTGATTGCTTTGGCAATGTCACAAAAAATTAAAGTCAAAGATTTAGCAAATTTATCTCCCGTCTATCCTAGCTTCTCAGAAATTCTGGAACAAACTGCAAGAGAGTGGAGTAAGCAAAAGTTAAATAGCAACATTGCTTTGCAAGAGTTTTTAGAAGGTTTCTTCCATTTCCGCCGCAATTGGAATTTATGAGTGAGGAGTGGGGAGTTAGGAGTTAGGAGTACAGACGCGATTAATCGCGTCTGTACAGGAGTTAAAAGTTAAAATCTCGTCTCCAGGTTCTACCTGGAAATGGACTTCATTGCGGCTCTGCCGCTAATCAAGGAGGCGGAGCCTCCTGGTAGGCATTCCCAGTCGGAGACTGGGAACGAGGTAATCTTCCACAAATTTTGGTTTAAAACCCCTGCATTACTACCCACACTACCCCAGCCGCTACTAGAGGCACGCTGAGGTTATCTGTGCCGTGGGGTGAGACTGCCTCTGCTAGGGTGGCGAAAGTAGCGGTTATTGCCGTAGTGAACAAGGCCCATCCTAAACTAAAAGGTTTTGCCAGGGGACTCAGCGATGAACCTGGTAGCAACAATAGCACCAAGAAAATCACCACTGTACTCGCTACGAACATTGCTGCCGAACCCTCCCAGGAACGCACAGAATTTCCCACTTGGTATTTATGCTGCCCGAAGCGCTTGCCGATTAATGCTGCTAGTGCATCACCCCAGGTCATCGCCATTATCCCAGCTACGGCGATTGGGGCGCTATCTACTGGCCCGTCTGGTCGCCATAGTAGCCCGAAAAGCAGCGTCACTGAGATAGCAAAATAAACTGTACCAGGTGAGCTATCCTGGGTATCCATTGCGCCAATGAGCCGGTAGCGGTAGAACAAGTAGTTGAGTCCGATAAAGGTAGCAAAAGGTATAATTCCGATTTCCCAGTTGTTAAACAGCAGCAGGACACCGAAAACCCACATCCCTGCACCAATATGGATCACTTTGCGGGTCAAATCTGGCTTCACAGCAAACAGCCTACGCAGTCCTTCGCCAATAACGAGCAGACTAGTCGCGTAAATATAAGAAATTGCTAGCCCAATAAAATCATTTGTCATTCTCCGCGTCCCCGCGTCCTCTTTTTCATTTAGGTCGATCGCTATTTCGTCTCAGGTTCTTTTCTACTAACGAAACACTGCCAATACCTTGAAGAATACCACGACCGATTAAACCTAAACCCCGACCAACTATTTGGGTGAGAATGAAGACTATACCGCTACCTACAAATGCTAATAGTGATTTTAAACGCGGTGCGATCGCATCACTAAATTCTAGGAGCAATGTCACTAATAAAGGAATATTAGAAAGTTTTTCTAACTCCTGATTTCGAGGAGCATAAACTGAAGTCTTGGCAATACCACGAGGCGCAATTACAAATAGCTCATAGCGACTTTCAAAAACGGCTTTTGGCTCATTTATATAATTAGTTAATCGATATTTCCACGACAAATCATTTCTAAACCGTTCAATCTCTCTTGTGGAAATCAATTGGCGGCCATAAAAATTTTGCTTAATCGCTTCTACATCTGCTAAAGAATTTAGCAGTGGTTGCACGACCCCATTCGCTACCTGAATCAACAAATTCTCTAAAATCATTAATGCTTGGGACTTAGCTTCGGCGCTCACTACTGGATAGGAGGTATTATCAATGTTCAATTCTGTTTGAAATATTAGATAAGAATACAACTCACAAAATAGCGGAATTTTATTGAGAATATCTCTTTGCACAACTTCTGCATTTTGCAGCAATAAATTAACAATTATTATATTTTGATTCCCTATTTGTATTTGAGAAAACTTCCCAAAAAAATCTGTGATTGCTACTTGCCATAAGTCGCGGATCAAGGTATTTTTTACTTCATATAATTGATTTATCTCTATTTGAGAAGCACGCAGTTCATCCAACTGTTCAGCCAATTTTTGCAGGATCAGATAAAGTAATTCTCGTTTTTTATCTTCACGAAAGATGTCAATTTCTAAAGGGACATCTGTGACATTTCGTAAAGGAAATTGTAGTTTGGTAACGCAAGATGCAAACAAGGCAGATTGTAGCGCTCCTGGACTAAGTAAAGGTGACAGTTGAATGGCACTACTCAATGAAGGAATCAAAGGCGGCTGATCAGCAATGGGGATATGTTCCTCTTGCCTTTCTTCTGATGAAACCAGCAACCGATTTAGCAACCAACGAGCCGCTAGCAGTTCTCGCCGCCGTCCAGCTAGAATTGCTCGATCTAGTATTGGTAATCCAGGAACTTGTAATTGTGCTGTTACTGCGGCTAGGGTAGCGTCAATGTGAGCAATTCCTGACAAACGCAAATTATTTCGCAGTCTAAAGAAAGGCAGTGGGGAGGAGACGCGATTAATCGCGTCTGTACAAGAGTTAGGAGTTATTATTACTTCCGTGTCTCGAAACCAATAGGAACCACCATCTGCAACTTCTTGCATAGCGGCGACTAACTCAGGAAGTGGTGTACCTTTGGGACAGTAGCCATTTACACCAATAGATTTCGCAGCCAATAGCAGTCCTTGTTCTTGCACAGAACTGAGGAGCAAAATTGGCAGATTGGGATATAAGGCTCTGAGTTGCCGACAGAATTGTAAACCTAGCTGTTGACTGGTGGGAGAGCGACCATTCCCGAATTCCAAAACCACCAAATTTACCTGATTTGGGTCTTCTTGGGCAATTTCTGCTAAAATCTGCAAGGCAACAGTGTCAGTTTCTACCACTGCGATCGCTTGCAAGTTAGGAATTGCTTCCAGACCTACCCGTAATCCCAGACGAAAAATCGGGTCTTGGTCGATTAACAATAATTTTATCGGGCGATCGCTCATAGTCTGCTCAATTACACAAGCACTGTTTTTTACCAATCAGAAAACAGCTTTGATACAAAACTTTGTCTTCCCCATTGTTACCTGTTTTCGCAAACTGATAAATCGATCATAATTGCCATAGGCAGCCTTCACTGTGTAATTAAATGAACCTGAGTATTCGGCACTGGTTGGCGGAACGCTATATCGCAATCAATCAAATTAGAGGATTTTCAGCTGGGCAATTGGCAGGTATTGCCTACCGGATTGTTCAGGATATGGAAGTCAAAAGCCTCATGCCTTTTGATATCTGTACCTTGGTAGAGGTTTTAGAACTGCCTTTAGGGATTGTTTGGGAAGAAATCAGTGTGATTTCCCAGTTGACAGAAAACCTGTTGCGTAGCCTCAGCCAAAAAAAACCATTAAAACGTAACGAAGGCACATGGCTAGCGTTTCAAATTGCCTATCTCCAGGCTTTGCAAGCAATTCTAGAGCAGGAAGCAAGCCTGCAAAGACCGTGGCTAGATCGGGCAAGTATACCCATCCAATCACACATACTTAAAGAGGAAGTGCGTAAACTCACCCTTCAAGATCCGCAACTGCAAGGATTGCTGAAAACTCTCAGCCCAGGTAAATTGACTGACACTCAAGCTGAACAAGCACTGTCTTTGGTTACAGATTCATTACTGGTGCAACAAATAAATAACGCTGCGATAGCTTGGTTTGTTGCCAATGGTGCAGAGGAACCTGAAGCTAAACTCCTAACACAGCGTTTAGGCAACTCACTTCCTGGTGACATACTGGTAGTCGTTACCAAGAATGCTGCACCTTTAGCCCAACTGCAAAAATTTTTCCGTTTGGGGATTTCATTCTCTCCCAGTTTAATCACCCCAGAAGTTGGTTCTACGGTCGATGAAAAAATAGATTTGCACCGAGAACATTATCGTGCAAGTTTGATTCAAAACCTGAGTATGCCGTTGCTCATGGAATCCTTTGCCCTCAAGGATATCTATGTGCCACAAAAAGGCTTACCAATAGAGGAAAGTATTTCTGAGCAGGAAAAAAAAGCTGTTAAACCAGTTGATTTAAAGACATGGGCGCAGCAACAGCTAACTGATTTAGAAACGATCGCTGTCATTGAGTCGGAACCTGGTTATGGAAAAACTAGTTTTTGCCAACTTTGGGCAGCACAGGTAGCACAGGAATTTTACCCTACTTGGATGCCGATAGTAATTAGGTTACGAGATGTAAAATATGGTAAAACTTTAATCGAAACCCTAAATTCTGCCTTTCCTGTTAATCTTTCAGCTTGGTTAGAGCAAGAAAATCTCCCTTGTCTGTTGCTGCTGGATGGTCTGGATGAACTGCCCCCTTCTGCTCAGGGTATAAGGGCACAAGCAATTTTTATTCAGCAGCTGCTGAACTTTCAATCTCAGCACCGACACAAAATTGTGTTAACAAGTCGGTCAACGACGTTACCGGAAATCGTCTCTGAACTACCGCTATTGTTGAGGCGAATTATTATTCAGCCATTGGATGGGGACGAACTCAAACAATGGTTTCAGCAGTGGGCAAAAGTGCAATCGTTGCCTATGGCTCAAAATTTATTTACATTCTTAAAACAGGCAGACTTATTTGCCAGCCAATCAAAGTTAAGAGAATTATCTGCCCTGATCCGCCAACCTCTAATGCTGCATTTGTTGGGCATTTTGCACCGCGACGGACTGCTAGATGATGAACTATTGCAGTTAGCTACTAATATCCAAAATTCTTCTCTGTTATGGGAAATTTATCATCGCTTGAGTCGATGGTTGTTGGGCTATCCGCTAATTGGTGGGATCAAGACGATGCTACTGCGCTCAGGTTCGGCTCATATCCACCGAACTCCCGAAGCGATCGCTAATTTACTCGCTGTCCGTCATCCCCAAGATTTACTTAAGCAGATGCAAGCGATCGCTCTCAAAATTTTACACTCGCAACGTCATCAAATTAATTTGGCTGGTGAATTTAATTGTCTACCAGGGCTTTATTTTAAAATTGGGCATTTAGAAAGTGCAGCGAAAAGTAGTTTAATTGAGTTTTCGCATATTAAGTTAGGAGAATTTCTTTGTGCTGAGGCTGTGACTGCTGAGTTGAAATTTCTGACTCAGTGCCAAGATGACGCTTATGGTACGCTCACTTTTGTGCTTGATTCTCCCAGTGGACTAGCCCAGCATATTTACAATTTACTAGGTTACGGGATACTTAGCCAGGAAATTGAAGAATTGGCGATCGCTGGATTGCGCCGGCAGCAAAAGCACAAATTTTCGTTTGAAGTTTTGTTTCAACGTCTTTTGTCTTTCTGGCGTGCTTACTGTCAAGGCTGTTGGTTAGATGAAGGCATAGCCCACAAAGCTTTGACTCATTTTCACGCACTGCAAAACCCGGTGAATGTTGAACAGGTGAATGCTGCGGTGGGACTGAATGTGTTTTTATTGCTTTGTGCTTGCTACCGAGAAACAAAAGTTCCTTTTTGGCCTTGCGGTAATCCAGTCAATTTAGCAGAATTCAATCCAGAGGCGCTAAGTGCGTTGATTGCTAAGACAACGGTTTTGCACAAAAGTGCCTTCGCAACCCGAATCAAGTCTCTGGCTGGACTCAACTTATCGGGAGCCTCTTTATTACAAGTGATGTTAACGGGGGTAAATCTTGAACAGACAAACTTATCCAATGCGGAGTTAATCGGGGCGAATTTAGCTGGAGCCAATTTGCAACAGGCGAACCTCGCAGGCGCAAATTTGCAACAAGCAAACCTCAGAGGTGCAAACCTCCAACAGGCTAACCTCACAGGCGCAAACCTGCAACAGGCTAACCTTATGGCGACAAATATTAATTCAGCTAATCTCACCAACGCCTGCTTATTTGATGCCATTCTCGCTGAGGCTGATAAAAAATTGGCCGCTGATAATGGTGCTTTGTTCTCCAGAGAGTCGTTTCAAAGACAGAAACATTTGCGTAGTTTACCGCCGCAGGCATCGCAGCAACGCTTCTTAAACACCGTAATAATTACGGCAAACACAGATGTTAATTGGAACAAAACTTCTGCGATCGGACTAATTGAAAGCTGCGAAGGCACGATTTTACCAGTAGATTTATATGATGATGCCGATGATGAGACAGTTTTTGGCAATAACTCCATTGATGATAGTAATGGTTATTAGGTTTTATTGCCTAGTGAAGCTAGAATCCAGACTCCTAACTCCCAACTCCTAACTATTATCAGCTTTCTTGTGAGTTGCGGTAGCCAAAAAAGTTAATACTGTACTCAGTAATCCGCACTCCTGTTTGTTCTTCAATTTTGCGAAGAAAATCTTCTGGCAGTTCCACATGAACATCAAGAATTTGATTTGTATCTATACAGTTGACATGACTGTGAGAGTCACTGATATTGCCGTACAAACGGCCATCACAGCGTTCAATACACTCAATGATGCACTGACTAGATAATGCTTCTAAATTTTGATAAACAGAGGTATGACCGATCTCTTTACCTTGTTGGTTCAAGCGATCGTAAATCTCTCTAGCAGAAAGATGTTCATTTGCTTGCCAAAGTAATTCCAGAATAAAGCGACGCTGACGACTGACGCGCATACCCAGGATTTGACACCGCTCAAGCGCGTCTTCTAGAGAACGAATTGGTTTTGTAGAAATTGTTTGTTTTTGCATATTACAGCTTGTTAACTGTTAAGGGAATTTTCCCATTTCAATGTTTATTGTTTATTTAATATATGCAATAATATTGCACATCATTGTTCTACCTGTACTTATGTTTTGGCTTTTGATGCTGCGGAAGTAACAGGTGGCGATAATGATTTATTTTTTTCCTTGTTGATGGCTACTTTGTCAGACCTTAATCTAAAACAAACTCATTACAACTTTAACTTAAAATTGCTGTAAATGTCCACCTTGGGGCAGGCGTTGCCTTTCCCAAGTAGGCTGATTCTAATGGCATACCATGTTAATCGTGTAGTAATTGTTGGCGTTGCATAAATGCGGGATGAATCAGTTAAATACGGGTATTTACTTGTATTGCAAATAGTTAAGTAACAATTAAATTGAGTATTTAAGCATGTCTAGTGCTTTGGAATAGCATAATTTTTTTCGATAGCGAAGCGGTAGCGACGTTAGGAGCGTCTGTAGTCCTGCGAGATAATGACGTAAACGGGTATCTCTATTATGCAACACCGCCTAATAGAGCTAGAGTTCTTTGCTAAAGTAATGAATAAAGCATTAAAATTTCTAACACTTCAAAACTGAAGTGTCACTAGTGAGGATAATATTACAAACTAAGCAATTTTTTTGATAGAGACTGCACCGGAAAATAGCAGAGGTTAGAGCAATGGATGAGCGTCATCGTTACTTACAAATCACTCTCATTATTGTCGGAATTGCCTTTTTACTTATTTATCCGCTGACGAAGATATGGGCATCAGGCTGGTTATGGCAACCTGGTCAGTCCGAATATGAACAAATGATCATTGGTGTTTATGCGACGCTTGGTGTCTTTTTGCTATTGGCTTCTCGACAACCAGAAGCGAACCTTAGTTTAATCTGGTTCACTGTTTGGTCAAGTTTAGTCCACGGGCTAATTATGGCGGTACAAGCAGTAATTGATCCTGCTGAACGTGGACACCTCTTTGGTGATGTTCCGGTATTGTTATTGGTGGTAATTGTCCTTGCCTTCCTTACGCCGCGTAAAGTAGTGTCTAATTGATTCGTCAAGAAGATTTTGTGCTACTGAAAGTCCATCTAGCTAGCGTCAATCCCTGAAAGCTGCTACTGTAGATTGTCGATCCTACAGTTGAGCATCAAGAAAGTGGCTGCTGAATCAATGACAATCGCGATCGCACTCAATAATGACTTCATTAACAATCTGGATCTGTCGCCTGCGTCAACGGTGATTGAACAACTGCTGCAAGATGGGGCCGCATCCCATGAACAGCAGCTACGCTTTGATATCAATTACGATCTCGAACTTGGTGATCCACGGGAACTCTCAGAAATTCCAGAGGTGCGGCTGTGGTTTGTGCGCCTAGATGCCAAATACCCCTGGTTAGCATTTTTACTAGATTGGAAAGCTGGAGAGTTTGCTCGTTATGCCGCCATGCTTGTACCACACCAGTTCAGTTCTCAAGAAGGCATTCAGTACAATCCTGAAGCCTTAGAAATATTTTTGATGCACAAAATCTTTATTTTAGGTGATTGGCTCAAACAGCAGGACATCCCCAGCCTCTCGCGGCTGAAGTCCATGGCCCAAATGCTGGGTTATGAATTAGATGATGCTTTTTTTGACATATTTTAATCCTGAATAAACACCCGAAGAACCCCACACGCCAGATGCTCCACTTGGGGAGACCCCAGACGCTCTCTACGAGACGCTGCGCGAACGCGGACTCGCTAACGCTGCGCTATGCGCGGCATCGTCTCCCCTTCTCACATTGGGAGAGGCTAGCGCCCGCCGTAGGATGCCCGTTCGCAAGAGCGTCTCCTTTAGGAGAAGGGCTGTAGGGAGAAGACTGCACTGGCTCCCCTTAATCCCCTCCCCACTCTTCGGGAGGGGAGACAAAGCGTAGCTTTGGCGGGGTGGGGTGCAATGACTATGGGAATCATGACTAAATTATCTGGACATGATATAACCGCAAAATCTAGCTGTCACGTCCAGGTTTTGCGGTCATTCAACAAACACATAATTACATTGGATATCCAATAGAGTGATTGCAGAAATTGATTGGGACGAACTGCTGGTTTAGCCACCCCAAATTTTCTCCAAAACTGCGTTTGGTGAAACATCCGCCGTTTTTCCCGTGGGGGATTCAATGGCCAGGAATTTATCGTTTTTCGGCAACAACTTAGCTGGATTAGTGGGCCCAAACAGGGCGATGGTATAGGTTTGGACTGCAACACTCAGTTGTAGTGCGGCACTATCAGTAGACAACATCAAATTTGCCCCAGCAATTATGGCAGTTAACTTGCCAATATCATCTGGGGCAGTCACCTTGATATCTGGAGAGGAGTCCAGAAGCGATCGCACAAACTGCTCATCGTCAAGGCCCTTAATGACCACCACAGGCAGATCCGGTTGCTTATCTTGGAAGGCTTGAATAATTTGGTGCCACTTCTCGACAGGGTAGATTTTATCCAGTTCTTTAGCCTGGGCTAACTGGCCAGAACCGCCATGAATCAAGATATAGCCTGTTTCATTTACCCCTAAGCGTTTTTGTTCCTTTTCTGCCCAGTCAATATCTGACTTTGGCACATTTACTGCTAACTCTGGGACAGGGGTTTTTATGCTTAATGGTTGCAGCAAATCGTGATATACTTCCGCCCCATACTGAGATGGTTTGAATGGCACAGCATGGGTCAGAAAAACCGATCCTTTGCCTTGGTAGCCAATGCGTATAGGAATTCCTGTCAACCAGAGTAAAAGACCCACCAACCAATTTTGCTTCACAGCAATGGCAACATCGTATTCGCGATCGCGAATTGTGCCCACCAAGTTACCCCAATCTGCCAGACTGTTACGGTCTTTAAAATCAAAGGTCAGTACCTCGTGAACTGACTTGCTCACTCGGTAGGCAGCCTTTGACCGGGGTTCAACAACGACATCTATCTGAGCGTTAGGGTAATTGCGCTTTAGGTCATCTAGAGTCGGAAAGAAGAGAATTTGGTCGCCAATTCCGCCAGGTACAAGGGCTACTACTCGCATAATATTTATTGACGCTTACTCGCTCCCTATTTTAGGGGAAAATATATAGCTTAAAGATTGAGGAATTCTGTGTATTTACTAATTCCAGCTGCGGGAATCGGAAAAAGAATGGGGAGTAACCGCAATAAACTCCTGCTGAAAGTGCGATCGCAACCAATTATTGCTTGGACTCTATTAGCCGCAGAAGCCGCCACTACAATCAGTTGGATCGGGATTATTTCTCAACCAACCGATTGGCCAGACTTCAACGCAATTCTCGCCGATCTCAAGCTGACTAAACCAGTGGAATTGATTCAAGGTGGCTCCACCCGCCAAGAATCTGTTTACAATGGCTTGCAGTCCCTGCCAGTAGCCGCAGAACAAGTATTGATTCATGATGGGGCCAGATGCCTGGCCACACCAGATTTATTTAACTCTTGTGCCAATGCGATTCGCCACTGTCCCGGTTTAATTGCTGGTGTACCCGTCAAAGACACCATCAAAGTTGTCGATGAACAAGGCATAATTCAAGAAACACCCGACAGACGACAATTATGGGCGGCACAAACTCCCCAAGGATTTGATGTCAAGTTGTTGAAACAGTGCCATGCTGAAGGTGTCCGTCAAGGTTGGGAAGTAACTGACGATGCCGCTTTATTTGAAAAGTGCGGTATTGAAGTCCGAATTGTCGAGGGAGAAGAGACAAATTTAAAAGTGACGACTCCACAAGATTTAGCGATCGCAGAATTTATTCTCACAAGTAGAGGCTTTTGAGGGGGTGGGGAATGGGGAGTGGGGAATAGGGAGTGGGGAATAGGGTAAATAACCAATGCCCAATGCCCAATCCCAAATTTGAGAGTTTCAAACAATATTTTGACAATTTAGGATATAATCCCACACACTTGTTGATTGTTAGTTCTCATGTATCAATGCCCAATGCCCAATGCCCAATGACTAAATGATTACAGCCACAGCGACGAAGATAGAAGCAATTCTCTATTTAAAGGGTAAACCCTTGTCGCTCGGCGAAATCGCCGAGTATGCCGCGTGCGATCGCGCCACTGTCAAAGAAGGCATAATTGAACTAATGGACAACTATGCCCACCGAGATAGCGCCCTAGAGGTAATAGAAACTCCAGATGGTTACAGTTTGCAACTACGGTCTGACTTTCATGACTTAGTGCAAACTATGATCCCAGTAGAGTTGGGATTAGGTGCATTAAGGACTTTGGCAGCGATCGCCCTCAATAGTCCCATACTCCAGAGCGACTTGATTAACCTGCGCGGTTCAGGGGTATATCAGCACGTTCCAGAACTCGTTGAACTTGGTTTCATCCGAAAGCGCCGAGACAGTGATTCTCGCTCCTATTCACTCCAAGTAACGCCGAAATTTCATCAGTATTTCCAAATCGAACAACTCCCGCAAATACTTTCCACCAGCCAAAAGGAAGAACAACTAGAACTAGAACTAGAACTGAAGGGAGTAGCGAGTGGGGAATAGGGAGTGGGGGAGCAAGAATTTTAGATTTTGAATTTTAGATTGAAATTTAATCCAAAATTTAAAATCCAAAATCCAAAATTGAATTGCCCTGTTTGGCCCATGCCCAATGACTTATACCTGTGGTGAATGCGCTACCCTTGTACTATGGTTTAGAGTAGAGTTAGCAATTAAGCTAAATAAAACTGCCAATGGTGTTTAATCCTGACTTTTTGAATGACAACTCTGAGGAACACCCTAATCAACTTCTTTCAGACCACTCTGAGCAATACCCCAATCAGTTACTCAAATATCTACAGCATCAGTCTCCTGATGTTTTAGCGAGGATTGCTCAGTCCGCCAGTCCCGAAATTAAACAAATCATTTCGCAAAATGTCCAAGGGCTAGTAGGAATGCTCCCGGCAGAAAATTTTAACGTGCAAATTACAACAGATCGGGAGAACTTAGCTGGGCTTCTAGCGTCGGCCATGATGACGGGGTATTTTCTGCGCCAGATGGAACAAAGAATGCAGTTAGAGCATTTGTCTAATGGTCAATAATCAATAGTCAGTAGTCAAACATTCTAGGACTATTGACCAAATAATTCGTAATTCGTAATTCGTAATTAAGAGGGTACAGAGTTACCGCCAAAATCTTTGATCTGGTGGTTAACAAGGTAGTGGAGAGTACACAGCACAGCACTGATTACGACTACGAATTACGTTAGTTCAGCGTCAAGCCCTTGGCATAGCAACTCTTAGAGACGCTAGCGCAGCGCCTTTTAGAGAGCGTCATTATCAATTACGAATTATTTTGACCAATGATTCCTTGATGGTACAGAGCAAGCGGATTTATCCGTGAGGTCAATTCAAAATCCAAAATCTAAAATCCAAAATTGTCTGACTACTTCCTTTCAGGATAAGCTCCTGATTGTACTTTGAACGTCTGAATTTTACCGCTACGGTTGACTTCGATTGCTAAAATGTCCCCAACTTTGCTGGACTCTACCAGCCTCTGAACTTGGGCTGAGGTTTTGACTGGTTTACCGTTAAATTTTTGAATCACGTCTCCAGGAAGCAGTCCTCCACGCTTGGCTGGGGAATCGTCTGTGACTCCTCTAATCACAATTCCAGCATCCTGCTGAATGTTCAGTTGATTTTCTTGATTAATCTGCTGTTTTCTGATGGGAGAAAGGTCTGCCATCTCAATACCCAAAAAGGGATGTTCCACATGCCCTTTGGTAAAAAGTTCATTGGCGATGCGGGCGGCGGTTTCAATGGGGATGGCGAAACCGAGTCCTTGAGCATCAGCGCGAATGGCAGTGTTAATACCAATCACTTCACCTTGGGCGTTTAACAAGGGGCCACCAGAATTACCAGGGTTAATTGCGGCATCAGTTTGGATAAAGGTGACTCGCTTATCTGGGACACCAACTTGAGCGCTGGTGCGATCCGTAGCGCTGACGATGCCGATAGTGACAGTATTATCTAAACCCAGAGGATTGCCAATAGCGATCGCCCATTCTCCTGGTATTAAGTTTTGCGAATTACCCAGTTTCACAGTCGGTAAATGATTCGCTTTTATTTTCACCACTGCCACATCTGTCACAGTATCAACTCCTACCACCTTCCCCTCTAGACTCCGACCATCCTTGAGGGTGACTTGTACTGTATCTGTATCTGCTACCACATGAGCGTTGGTGAGTAATTCTCCATCTTCGCTCAAAATAAATCCCGATCCTGTACCGCGCTCAATCCGTTCTTGAGGAATTGGTTGCTCATCCTCTCCAAAGAATCGCCGCAAGAGGGGATTTTTTAATGCGTCAGAGATGGGATTGGCGACTTTGCGAGTGGCATTAATTCGCACCACAGCCGGGCCAACTTTTTGCACTGCCATCGCAATAAAATTTACATTGTCACCCCCAGTAGCCCCAACCGATCCATTAGGAGAATTCGGAGCTATGGATTCTGGAGGCAAAGCCATTGTAACATTTCTTAACTGTTGGAACGAGGGATTTTGTAGCAGGAGATAGCGACTGCCAAACAAACCTGCACCACAGCCGAACACCAGTAAGAACACATAAACGCCCAGTTGCTTTAAAGATAACTTCATAATCGTTTTGCTCAAGGACAGCAATGCAGTTGCTAATTTCTAAGTGTAGTCAAGCTAACGGCAAGTGGACAGATCAATTTACTAGAAATTGGGCATTGGGTATTGGGCAATTCAATTTTGGATTTTGGATTTTAAATTTTGGATTAAATTTCAATCTAAAATCCAAAATCTAAAATCTAAAATTCTTGCTCCCCCACTCCCCAGTCTTCCCATCTAAAATCTAAAGTTAATGCGCTCTTGACGTGTATACATGACTTCACTTTTTCGTCAACTGTTTCTCTGTAGCTTAGTTAGCGCCTTGGGCTTAGTATCCATACTGCCAAACTCCAATAACGCCAACGCTGCTGTCGATGGTTGCCCAACTCCAGCCTTGTCTCGCTTCCAACGCCATAAAGTTGTTCGTGGCGAAACTTTGGAGAGCATAGCGCAGCGCTATAATCTCATTCCCACAACTATTATCGGCATGAATCCAGCTTTGCAAAACGGTGCGATGCCTACGGCGGGTTCCACCTACGCTGCCGTTGGTAGTGTACTTCAGATTCCTCCCTACAATGGGGTTGTAGTCGAAGTGCCTCGCGGTGAAACTTGGCGACAAGTAGCGGCAAAATACAAAGTTCGTGCTGATAGCCTTTTTGAGGTGAATGGCTGCCAACAAGACCCCAGAATCGTGTTTGTTCCGGGGGTAAATTGGTCGCCCAATGGTGTTGTAACTAAGTCCCCTTTACCTACTGATGCAGGTAGGCAAAACCGTGCATCCCTGTCGGGATATCCCTTGGCACAAGTAGCAACTGTAGCATTAGCTTACGGCTGGCAAATTAATCCTGCTACAGGTGAAGTTTTCTTTCATAGTGGTGTTGATTTATTAGCAGCAGTGGGTACTAATGTGCTAGCGATCGCGCCTGGAACCGTAGCCTTTGCCAACGACCAAGGTTCTTATGGCAAGTTGGTCATTATCAACCACAGTGGCGGACTCCAAAGCCGTTATGCTCAACTTGACAATATCAAAGTTACTGTCGGTCAGCAAGTGAAAAAAGGAGACTTACTGGGAACGGTAGGCACTAGTGGAAAACCAAGTTCCAGTCAACCCCATCTCCATTTTGAAATGCGTTCTAGCTCATCTCTGGGTTGGGTAGCGGAAGATCCAAAGGGTTATTTGAAAAAATGAGGAAGTCGGGAATAGGGGAGCAAGAATTTTAAATTTTAGATTTTGGATTTTAGATTGAAATTTAATCCAAAATTTAAAATCCAAAATCCAAAATTGAATTGCCCTATGCCCAATTCCCAAATTTGCTAGATTTTACGATGTGCATTCCTGCCTCTGCAAACCTTGCAAATGCCGCATCTGCCTGTTCTGTGTAGTCTACAACACCGGGAACAACAACAGGGGAAGTGCAATCTTCTAGCAGATAGATTTTTTTAGCAAGGGTAGCATCTACCTGTTTAATTTCTGTTAATAAATCGTCGATTGTCCAGGCGAGACAGTGACTTTTAGCTTGACCACCGATAATGACAACATCAAATTCTAAAAGTTGTTTAATCAAGCGTGTATTCTTTTGAGCAAGTGGACGTTGCTCAAAATCTTCCAACACTTCTGGACGTAAGATGGAATAGTTTTCTGTTAAGGGATTTTCACCTTTTATTTCAAATTGCGTCTGACTCTGACGAGCAATGCAGTGGAAAAATATCGCTTCTTCCACCGCTGGAACTAAAGCATGACCAATACCACCCAACATAGAATGATAAGGCCAAACAGTGAGGGGATATTTACCGTCTTGACTTAGTTGCTTAACGTAATGATAAGCGTGTTTTTCTAATAGTTCGTAATTCCCGTTAGTAATACTGTCAGCAACTGCTGGGTTAACTTTCCAGATACCTTGTTCAATATCTTCAGCAGTGATGCTAGTCGCTGCTGGAGTGGGATGTTCTCCGGCGGCGTTCACCCAAAATATCGGATGGAAAATTTGCGTTGCTTTGTGGGTATCTAAAGTAGGTACAATTTTTGTAATTACTCCCAAGTTGCGATAAATAAATTCACATAATCTCACGTTATCATCCACTGCTCCACTTCCAGATTTTCCACCTACAAATAATTCAAATCCAGGAATGCAGAAAGTGTTTTGGACATCAATTAATAGTAAGCAAATGCTGGTTTTATCTAAAGATGCAGGTTTGATATCGTGTTGTTTTGCCCAGATTTCAGCTTCGGCGGCACGTTCTTGGTAAGGTACACGCCAGACTTCGCCTACCTTATTGGGGTTAAAATGCGGAGGAATGGATAGTTGGGTTGTTGTTTGGGTATTCATCTAAAATCTGTACTTATTTTCTAATTATTAGGCTTACCTTAGTTCAAAATAATGCTAAATTTAGTAAACGTCATCGTGGGAACCTAAAGTTAGCAACAAAATTTCTTCCTCTCCTGATTCAGGATTTATAACAAATTTAAATAAAATCCGATTACGATAATCAATTGAACATGAGTATCTATCCGATGAATCACCTTTTAGGTTGTGACTACGTAATTCAGGATTTTTCTTGACTACACGCTTAAAAGCACGAACAAAAGTCGGACTCCAAAGCAAATTTTTCACTCGTCCAACTCCGCCATCAAATCTGCAACTGAACCACGCCGGACATTACCTTGAGCATAATCACTCTCTGCTTGCGCGATTTCTTTTAATAGGTCATCCCGTCGCTGTTGTTTGAGGCGCTTTTGGATAATATCCACAAGAATAGCCTGAGCTTCTGGATCTAATGCTTCTACCGCCTCTATAGCTTTCTGGAATGTAGATGTTTTTTCTAGCATGGGCGTCAAAGAATTTGGTGATAAGTCTAATTTAGCTGGTGATAGGTGCGATCGCTCCTCATCCTCTTTCCTTAATAGTATATTTGTATTACTAAAACATAGATTTAGCGATCGCTACTCACTTCATTAATCTAAAAAACTTATAAGGCGGCATATCTTGAGAAATGAGCAAAACTCAGCGATCGCTCTTTATCTGTCGTGCTGTCTCATTCTCCATGTTTTTTCTACCTAATCGTCCAAAAGAGCCACTACCTGTGGCAATCTGGGAAACAGAGATTTATCAAATCTGATATTTTTAGCTACAGCAAATTTACCTAATCAGGTTATGCAAACTCTGCCCATAATAGATACTTCAAATACTACATCAAGTCAACCTACTTTTGATACAGCTATCAAGCGGCGTAAAACCCGTCCCGTAAAGGTGGGAAATGTCACCATTGGCGGTGGCTACCCCGTTGTAGTGCAGTCAATGATTAACGAAGACACTCTTGATATTGATGGTTCCGTGGCTGGTATTCGTCGTCTGCACGAAATTGGCTGCGAAATTGTCCGTGTCACAGTGCCGAGTATGGCTCATGCTAAAGCTTTAGCAGAAATTAAACAAAAATTAATAAAAACTTACCAAGACGTGCCAATTGTGGCTGATGTCCATCACAATGGGCTAAAAATCGCTGTGGAAGTCGCCAAGCACATAGAAAAAGTGCGGATTAATCCGGGCTTGTATGTGTTTGAAAAGCCAAACGTCAATCGAACTGAGTATACTAAAACCGAATTTGACGAAATTGGCGAAAAAATCCGCGAAACCCTAGAACCTCTGGTAGTTTCTTTGCGAGATCAAGGTAAATCGATGCGAATTGGGGTAAATCACGGTTCCCTCGCTGAAAGGATGCTATTTACCTACGGTGACACCCCTGAAGGCATGGTGGAATCTGCCATAGAATTCATTCGTATCTGTGAATCTTTGGATTTCCACAATTTGGTTATTTCCATGAAAGCCTCACGAGTCCCAGTGATGTTAGCCGCCTATCGCCTCATTGCCAAGCGCATGGATGACCTGGGTATGGATTACCCGTTACATTTAGGCGTTACGGAAGCCGGTGATGGTGAATACGGGCGAATTAAATCCACGGCTGGTATTGCTACCTTACTTGCTGATGGCATTGGTGATACAATTCGCGTCTCACTAACAGAAGCACCAGAAAAAGAAATTCCCGTCTGTTACAGCATTCTCCAAGCTTTGGGATTGCGAAAAACGATGGTGGAATACGTCGCTTGTCCTTCCTGTGGACGTACTTTGTTTAACCTAGAGGAAGTGCTACACAAAGTTCGGGAAGCCACTAAACACTTAACTGGGCTAGACATTGCAGTTATGGGTTGCATTGTCAATGGCCCCGGAGAAATGGCAGATGCCGACTATGGTTATGTTGGCAAAACCCCTGGTTACATTTCTTTGTATCGTGGTCGAGAAGAAATTAAAAAAGTCCCAGAAGACAAAGGTGTAGAGGAATTAATTAACCTCATTAAAGGGGATGAACGCTGGGTAGAACCTTAAAGGGGCTAGGCGAGTAGGGAGTGGGGAGTAGGGAGCAGGGAGTAGGGGGAGCAGGGGAAGATCAGGGAGAGGGAGACAAGGAGAATAACCAATGCCCAATGCCCCATTCCCCATTCCCCATTCCCCACTCCCCAAGTTCGCCGGATTGTCAAGTATTTTGTTTAAATTAGGGATACATACTTGGTCTGTACAGTGGTAGCCTGTGTTAGATTGAGCATACTGACTATATATTTTCCCTCTGACGCAGCTGTCATTATGGTGATTACAAAAAGTAGGCTTGTTTTGGGTGCTACGGCAGTGACACTCTCCACGATCGCTGTTACTAGCCTTGGCATTCACTCGCGAGGTCAGGCTTTATTTAAAGCAAGTCCCAAAGAATTAGTAGATGAAGTTTGGCAAATTGTTCAACGCCAATATGTAGACGGTACTTTTAATCAGGTAGATTGGCAGGCTGTTCGTAAGGAATACTTGAGCAAGTCCTACACTAATCCACAGGAAGCGTATAAATCCATTCGGGAAATGCTCAAAAAGCTACAAGACCCATACACCCGGTTTATGGACCCAGAGGAATTTAAGAGTATGCAAGTGGATACATCTGGAGAACTCACAGGCATTGGAATCACGATTAGTCAGGATGAAAAAACGAAGCAACTGGTTGTAATTGCGCCAATCGAAGATACACCAGCTTTTAAAGCTGGTATTTTGGCGAAAGATATTATCCTCAAAATCAATGGCAAAAACACCAAGGGGATGGATACCAATCAGGCAGTATCCTTGATTAGGGGTGAAGCAGGAACA
Organism: Nostoc sp.; assembly: GCF_036917655.1. Lineage (GTDB taxonomy): Bacteria > Cyanobacteriota > Cyanobacteriia > Cyanobacteriales > Nostocaceae > Nostoc. Next base: position 151,959 of record NZ_JBALCY010000009.1, on the reverse strand, counting down.
CAAGTCAGCTTGACAATTGGGCGCGATGATCAGACAAAAGAATTTGACATCAAACGGGCGCGGATTGAAATCCATCCAGTTAAGTTTTCCCAAAAGAAAACTCCAGCAGGTAATCTTGGTTACATTCGCCTGAACCAGTTCAGCGCCAATGCTGGTAAAGAAATGCAAATAGCGATCAAGGATTTAGAAACCAAACGGGTAGCTGGATATATTCTGGATTTGCGTGGTAATCCCGGTGGCTTACTCTTCTCAAGTGTAGACATTGCCCGGATGTGGATAGATAAAGGTAAGATTGTCTCCACCGTTGAACGTCAAGGAGAGGCAGAAAAAGAAGAGGCCAACGGACGCGCCTTGACGAATAAACCGTTGGTGGTGCTGGTAGATAAAGGTTCAGCCAGTGCAAGTGAAATCCTCTCAGGGGCTTTGCAGGATAATAAGCGTGCCACTTTGGTTGGTACTCAAACCTTTGGTAAGGGACTAGTGCAATCGGTGCGTCCCTTGGAAGATGGCTCAGGATTGGCGGTAACAATTGCTCATTACTATACCCCCAACGGTACAGATATTAATCATAAAGGTATTGCTCCAGATGTGAAGGTAGATTTGACCAAAGCGCAGATGGAGGACTTGTGGCTTCATCAACGTGACAAACTTGCTACCCTAGCAGACCCCCAATTCGCTAAAGCAGTGGAAGTCATTGGTAAACAAATTGCTGCTAAGGGCACAGCTTCAGCAGAAAAATGAAGAGTTAGGAATGAAGTTAGGAGTGAATAGTGAGGAGTTAGGAATAAAAACCATCATTGTCAACTTATAACTTCTAACTCCTAACTTAAATTTAAACTGGTTGGCACTTTCCAGCCCTAATAAGTCCGACACGCCGAGCGATCGCTTCTTCTTGCGAACTAAAAGGCCCCCACTGTTCTATAATCTCTAGATTATCGTCTCCAACTTTGTCGCTGGGGACAATTTCGCAATTACCAACAGAATGCTTGACAATATACCAAGTTTGTGAATCGTTCATGCTTAAAATAAAACCTTTGTTTTTACAGTAAGAATTTTACGGCATAAAGAAAAGATTTTCGCATGTATCCGATGCCTACGGCGGGTTGCGCCAACGCGCCGGATCTGATTTGGCTATAGACTACTTGTCCTTGGCTACCCACTGATGAATTTTAATCAAAAGATAAAGTGTATTTAAAAAAGTAGATGAATTAATATATATAATATTTTTATAATTCAATGGATTGATATGCGTTTACCTATCATTATCAGTGCCGGATTATTGCTATCTTTTGGTCTGAACCTACCAGTAATGTCCAAATCTCCCATAGAGATAGCAGAATCGCCAGCGAGTAATAACTTGAATTTAAAGCGATTGGAAAAGCGATTAGAATTTAATCGCCGTTTCTGGAATCAGCAAAATATTTCCAACTATGACTATACATTGAGTAATAGTTGCTTTTGTACACCCGATGCTAGAGGGCCAGTAATCATTAAAGTCCGTAATGGTCAAACAACTTCCATCACTTCTGTAGCCACAGGTAAACCAGTTAATCCAGAATTCTTTCAAAACTACAAAACAATTCCTAAGCTATTTGATGTGATTCAAGATGCTATCAACCGTAAAGCCTTCAGCCTCAATGTCCGGTACAGTGCTAGATTCGGCTATCCAACCCAAATTGATATCGATTACAACAGTCAGATAGCTGATGAAGAAAAATATCTCACAATTGAGAATTTTAAGAAAATTTAATAGCCGCCGCTGCAACCAGAAAATAAGATATTAAGGCAATAGCTATGCTCACCTTCATCATTAGACCTCTTGCATAAATGCTTAAATTGTCATGTTGAGCGGAGCGAAACATCTGGTGAGATTCTTCTCTCCACTGCGTTCCGCTCAACATGACATTCCTGATTTTTTGACTTTTGCAAGAGGTCTATTAACTGCTGGCGTTCAAGTTTCTATGTGGTGCTGTGCGAATGTCTCATATCATGTCCGCATAATTAGTTACCATTCCCATAGTCATTGCACCCCACACGCCAGATGCTCCACTTGGGGAGACCCCAGACGCTCGTAAACATTGCGTTAGCGACGTAGGAGCGTCTGACTCGCTACCGCCCTTGGCCTCTCCCCTTCTCACATTGGGAGAGGCTAGCGCCCGCCGTAGGATGCCCGAACGCAAGAGCGTCTCCTTTAGGAGAAGGGCTGTAGGGAGAAGACTGCACTGGCTCCCCTTAATCCCCTCCCCGCTCTTCGGGAGGGGAGACAAAGCATAGCTTTGGCTCTTTGGGGTTCTTCGGGTTTAATAAGCAATCAAGCGGACATGATATCAGAGGAAAAGACGATCCAATGCGTAGCTTGCTGCCGTAGACATCGCTCTCATTTATCCCATTAATTAAATTTCCTCTAAGAAAAAAGATTGGCGTTGCTGATTAGATGTATAAATCTTAGTGTAGAGATGCGAAATTTCGAGCGTAGGCGTAGCCCGTCGTAGACATCGTTCCTCACCAAAGTAGTGATTTATTGATTGTTAACTTTTGCCGAACAAAGATTTCCGGCTATGGTGTCACTACATATTTACTATTACAAAAATCTTTATTTTTGTATCACTGAATGCTTGATATTGAAGTGAAGAACTCGGACACTGTTTTGTAATCAAAAGTACAAAAACGTGAAAAAAATCAATATTTTCAAGTTTCTACTGCCATTGGTGGCGGTAGTTTTATTCATCATTGGGTTAGCACAGATCGTACCAGCCCAGTCATCAGTAAGTGTTCACCTAAGCCTTGGCAACCCCAGCAACGCTGGAACTTCCAGCCTAAATAACTACTTGCTGGTAAAACCACAGTATGTAATTGCTTACAACTGCGGAATAGGTAGACCAAATTGGGTGTCTTGGCAGTTGAATAGTAGTTGGTTAGGTAGCACACCAAGGCAAGATACTTTTCGGGCTGATACAACACTTCCTTTTGGGTGCTATCAAGTTGAATCTACCGATTTTAGCGGAAGTGGCTTTGATCGTGGTCACATGACACCTAGTGCTGATAGAACTAGTAGTGTTACCAATAATTCTGCCACCTTTTTGATGAGCAACATGATTGCTCAAGCCCCAGATAACAATCAGGGAATTTGGGCAAACCTGGAGGATTATGCCCGAACTCTAGTAGCACAGGGTAAAGAACTCTACATCATATCTGGTGGATATGGGATGGGCGGTACTGGATCTAACGGAAGGTTCTATACAATAGCTAATGGACGGGTTCAAGTCCCTAATAGAACTTGGAAAATTATTGTTGTACTGAATACTCCAGGTTCAGGCGTTGCTGGCGTGACAACCAGCACGAGAGTAATTAGTGTCAATATTCCCAACACCCAAGGGGTACGAACAGCGAATTGGAGAAACTATCGGGTTAGCGTTGACTTATTAGAATCCCTAACTGGATACAATTTTCTCTCAGAAATTTCAACATCTATTCAGTCTGTAATAGAAGCGCAAGTTGACAATTTATAAGTTTGGATAATTTCAAAAATGAGAAAGCCTAGCCACACAGATACCTAAGCTTTGATTTAGAGAAATTTCCAACCTGCTTACTAGGTTTCAACCAGTTTTGTTACTACTCCAGCTAAGTCACCATCTTTAGTTTGTCCTATGATGTAAGCGTCAATATTTATTCGTCCAACACGATAAACGCTGATGTCGCTAAGATTATCTTTAAGCGTCTGGACAAGTGTTTGAAATCTTTTAACATCTTTTTTCTGTAATTCATTGTGCCACTCTTGCTCAAATGCACAATTACGAAAGAGATAGTTCAAGTCTACTACTTCTACTGGCAGGTCTTGAGAACCTGTTAGCTGTAATATCTTCTCCTGGGTTGCAGGTGCAGCACCTTTCCACTGAACAACCTCGAAAGGGTAATCTGACTCGCTCATCATTAACAAGCCAGCACTAGCTTCCTTCAGTTTTTCGACAATCTCGCCGCTCATAGTCATCAGTTTCTAGTAACGCTCATACTGTATCATTCAGCTAGCAGCAAGGTGGGAAGCCGAAAGAGATACTATTCTATTTCCAGTGGAAGGAAGCAACGCTGGAGCGATCGCACTTGATAACTATTTGATGTATAATGTAATGCAAGTATCTCGTGGGGAATAAACCCTTCACCAGTTAGCTTTATTTGCGCCGACCTACTTATCTGGTTTGACGATAGATAAAAACTTTCGACATATTGGACTAGCTACTTGACTAACAATAAATTCTTTATGTAAAGCCATCTCATCATAAGTTGTCCTGCTACCATCTATTTTAAGAGTAATAGTTCCTCCACAACAGCTATTACTATTAAGCCCTCTGGCAGGAAGTTTAGTTAAATGTGTAGGCTTTGAACTAGGAAGAGCAGCAGCACATTGTTGGGATAATTGAGTGCATAAAATATGAGCATCTGGAACTGAAGAAATAATACCCTCTACTATTTCTGTGCGGGGATTATTAAAACGATTACGATCAATTGAGAATATTATTAACTTTGGTTGAATAAAAGTACAAAATTGCTGGGCAAATCTTCTAGTATCTGCACTCCCTGGTTTTCCACCATGATGAGGAAAAACAAGTATGTCAGCACTCAAACTCTTTTGATCTTGAATCAAATTGTCAAAGCCTACATTATCAATATCTGCTGCTAGTATAGCCACTCTGTGAGAATCGTGAACTATACCGATAACGGCTGATATTGAGTTAGAAGTTAATCGCCTTCCATGTAAGTCTGTTCCTCCAGCACCACCTAAAATCAATTCAGGTGTTGGCGCAAGGATTTCTATATTAACTGAACCAATATTCAAACTTCCCGTTTTTGTTGTTGTCAACTCTGATGAAACGTTAGTTCCAAAACGTTGGCGTGCATCTTTTAAAGCACTACGTAAATCTAACCAAATTTCACTTTTTTTGATTGAGTCAGGGTTTATATGTACGTTGTGGATTTTGATATCTTCATTTAAGAGTAAGTCAATCATACCTCCAATATGATCTGCATCAGAATGAGAAATGAGGATATGTAAAATTTCTTTAATAGATAGATGCTCAAGAGTTTCTGCCAAAGTACCCCCCAGGTGGACAGTCAATAACCATCGCATCATTTGCATCTCTGATTAACGCACAATTTCCATGTCCAACATCTAAAATAATCAGTTCAGGCGAGTCCATCATCTTCATCGGGTTTAGGTGCTAATTCAAATTTTTCAAAATATAGGTCATCAGATTTTTCTGCTCCTGTATTTACGTGAGCAAATAAACGGATATCTGGTTTTAATGCAACTCTAATATTTTCTGAAATCAGAGAAGCTGGAAAACGAACAGCCTTATGGGGATTCCAACCTGGAACAAATGCATCTACAACACCTTCACCAGATTCTTCATCAATATTAGTAATCCTAACTATCGTTCTACGAGGTTTTCTAGTACTCGGTATTTTACCAGAAAGTTCTAAGATACAATCTTCTATTCCCTTAGCAATGCTTGAAGCATCGGCTTCTTCTCGACTCAGTAGTACAGGTATTTTATGTCTCCATTTCCTAATCGAAAAAGATGTATCCATTTCTGTATACTGAGTTATTAACAATGATGGAAATTTACAATCGTAAAGATTTGCAACTAATTCTGCACCATAAAAGTTAGCAAATCCAGAATTACTCAATCGGTGATCGCACACAGCACCTTGAGAATTTTCTCTAATAAGTGATACCAAGTCACTAACATTGCGAAAATGTCTATTGTCTAATAAAAATGGTTGGTAGCCTGCTTCTTCTACTTCCCAAGCTGTTACCTCAGCTAGGTTTTTATCATCATCAATTATAGCTATTTTTATATTATTCAAAACTTTTGTCATATTCATAAAACTTACTCTCTAATAAGTGTTAATTCTACAATAAATTCTGCTCCACCTAATTCACCCTTTGCAATTGCATCTACCGAGCCTCCCATATCAGTTACAGAATCTCTCACAATTGTCAATCCTAAACCTGTACCACCTTCCCTAGTGGTTTTACCAGGTAGCCAAATTTCGTCTATTTTGATATTATGAATTCCTGAACCATTGTCTAAAAATTTTATTTTTAAACTCCTTCCTTCAATTTCAGTTCTGATAATTAATTTACGTTCTTCTATACGTCCACCTTCAACATTAAAAGCATTTATAGCATTTGTTAAAAGATTTGTAATAATTGCTTCTAGCAAAGCCTCGCTTCCATAAATGCAAGGTTTAGTATCAATTTTTTCTTTGATAACTTGAATTTCACCTTCATCAAAAAAACTTTGAAAAAGTGCGACAATCTCATCAATAACACTATGGACATCTACAACACCTGCACGACGTTTTTCTCGTTTCAACAGATGCAGAGGAAAATCAGAAAAGCGTAGTAATGACTTACTTACTTGATAAAGCTTTCTAACTGGTTCTCCGAAATATTGTTCATACTTTTCTCCCAGAATTTCTTTACCCTTTTTTTCTATTCTGTTAGCTATTTTTGCAATTGAAGTCACTGGTTTAGCAGATTCATGAGCGAAAACTGCTGCGGTTGTTCCCGCTGTAGCTAGACTGCGATACAACTGAAGGTCTTCACGTAATACCTTGGTTTCACGTTCTGTTACAGTTTCGTATTGCTGAACAGCTTCTAAGACTTTAGGACGAGATTCTTGAGGAACTTCTGCTTCAATAACTTCTTCAATTCTGGCTTTAGCTTCTGTAAGATCACGAGGAACTTGTTTCTTAACCCTTTGTCTTTGCGTTTCAGTAACTTTCAGCCTTTCTTTCGCCATCCATTCCAACACATCAATTGCGAAGCGTTTTAACTCTAAAAAAGCTTCATTTTCAATAAAACCAAGCCGATCAGTTTTTTGAAGTAACATATCGTCATAGTCTTTAACAATGACTCTACCAATAACTGTTTTAGTTGAAGGACGAACTTCTGGATTTCTTGCTCGTGCATAATTTAAGTTCAACCAATCATCGTCCGAATCTCCATAGGGTTTTACCCGTAAACCTCGATGGTAGAGACGAACATTCCCTACTTTAGCAAGCCATTCTCTAACTTGTGTGAAAGAAACAGAAGCCTTTCTAGCTGAAAAAGTTTGAGGATTTAGAAAGAATACCCACAGTTCAAATTTAGTTGCAGGTGTTTTGTAAAGCTCTTGAGAAATATCACTATGTTTTGCCTGAAAAATTACGTTCTTCTGCCAGTCCAGCAAACTTGCTTCAGCAATCCCAAGTTCATTTATACTAGCTTGCAAATGATATTCGGCATCATCAAAGTAAGCATTGTTTACTTGTTTTTCAATTTCAGAAAATTCTGGGGCAATAAGTTTAAGGCTAAAACCTACATGATTGTCAAATGGATCTGCTAGCAGTAAAAGTTCCCTAGCTAGTCTTTGGATATCACGTTTATTAAATATATTTTTAAGATTGCTGACGATAATATGAGTTCCATACCCTTTATCTGTGATACTTTTTTGAACATCAAAAGCAACATCTTCTACTACATCAGCTTCCTGAAAATCATCCCAATTAATCGTTAAAGAATATTCAACTCCTGGTTCATGTTTAGGTCTAGTTTTTAAGAATACTTGAGAACCCATCTGTAGAGCCGCTAACCTACCTAATCCTTTATTACCTACAGGTAAGCGACCTAATTGAGTAACTTCACGGATAGCTTTTTTCGAGCGGCCTAGCACCAGCCATCCCTCGCTAATGGCATCTTTATCCATACCAACACCGTTATCTGAAATAATAAGCGAGCCACCTATGGTGCTAGTTTTGATAAGTTCTACTGTGCATTCAGTAGCATCAGCATCATAAGAGTTCTTAACCAATTCGATGATTCCTTGGTCTGGATTTGGAATGAGTTCTTCTCCCAGCCTTTGCAGAATTTTAGGTGAAAACTTAAAATGCATCATTGTTTCGCTACAATCTCAATAATTCAATAATTTCTACTTGATTAATTTAATTCGCTATTATTTAGCAATAAAGTCTAGTTTGATCTAAGGCCAATACACAGTAAGGATAACTAGTTCACATAGTGAAGTGACCCATAGAGACTATTTAGCCTTGATTATCTACCTAAATTTTAAATCTTCCGCTTTAGCCTAGCAAACAAAACCTATCTTTGAGCGATCGCTAATATTCGCCTCGACGCAGGAATGCGGGGAGTTTTTTTGATAGGTGATTCAGCGGACATGATATTAATCCCTGCTTATGAATCGCAAACGCTACAAAAGAAGAAAAATCTGCATAAAATCAAGGACACCTCTTGTGGGTGTCCTTAAATATAAACTCAATGGATTCCCAACAAATCCCAAACTACTTGCCGTTACCAGCATTACCATTATTTTGAATGACACGTTCGGCAAGCTTTTCCGGCACTTCCTGGAGATGGTCATATTCCCAGTGGAAAGAACCAACGCCAAGAGTGAGCGATCGCAGCTCTACAATAAAGTTTTGCATCTCTGCTTGTGGCAAGTATGCAGAGACATTATCCCAGCCTTGCCAATCATTTTTACCCTCATAGCCTAAAATTTGCCCGCGTCTACCACTCACCAGTTGCAGCACCTTGGAGGTAAATTCGCTAGGTGTGGTAACATCCACCCGCAAAATCGGCTCTAACAGCGTAGGTTCCCCTTGGGGTATCCCCGTTTGCATTGCCAATCGGGCAGCTTGCTTAAAGGCTTGTTCGGAACTGTCAACGTTGTGATAGGAACCATTAGTCAGAGTTACCGCCAAATCCACTATTGGGAAACCCAAAGGCCCATGTGTGAGAAATTCCCGCACGCCCATTTCCACGCCAGGAATGTACTGTTTGGGAATCACGCCCCCGACAATAGTTTCATTAAAGTTAAAGCCTGTACCGCGTGGTAAAGGCTTAATTTCGAGAAAAACATCACCAAACTGTCCGTGACCACCGCTTTGGTGCTTGTAGCGCCCATGAACTGAAGCCACCGTTTTGCGGATGGTTTCTTTATAAGCCACTTGCGGCAAGTGCGTTGTCATTGGCAAGTTATATTTGCGGCGCAGTCTGTCTAGGGTGACTTGCAAATGAATTTCGCCTTGACCCCACAGGATAACTTCGTGAGTATCGCCGTGTTGTTCCCAAGCAAGTGAGGAGTCTTCTTCTAACAACTTGGTGATGGCACTGCTGAGTTTAACTTCATCGTTACGCTTTTCTGGTGTAATGGCCAGAGCATAAACTGGTTCCAACTGTGCAGCTTTGGGTAATTCCATCGCCGACTGCTGTTCTATAGAGATTGTATCGCCTGTTTTGACTCCTTCTAAACGGCTCAATGCGACAATTTCACCAGCACTAACTTGGTTAACAAACTGCTGTTGTTGTCCCATGAGGCGGTAAATTCCCCCAGTGCGAATGCCATTGAGGACAATACCATCAGTTAATTTGCCCCGCCAAACACGCACGAGAGAGAGTTTGCCACCTTGGGGAGTGTAATAAGTTTTTAATACCTGCGCTAGAGGTGTATCACCTTTTAAGTTTTTTAAGCGACGTTCTGCTGTGGTTTCTGGTTCGGGGGCTTCCCGTAACAAGGCTTCTAATAGAGGTCTAACACCATAATCTTGTTCTGCCACACCAAAGAAAACGGGCACTACCAAATCTGCCCCTAATTCCATTTTTAAATCTTTGAGGATTTCCTCTTGGGGTGGCTCAATGTCTTCTAAAAGTTCTTCAAGTAAATGGTCGTCAAAATTTGCTAGGGCTTCGAGCATTTCTGCCCGTGCTGTATGTTCTTCTGCTTTTAAACTTTCGGGGAAAGGAATGGGGTCAGCAGGTGCGCCTGGATGATATTGATATGCCTGTTCGCTCACCATATCAATAAAGCCGGTGAGTTGTTCCCCGTTCATGATCGGATATTGATGCGCTACCAAAGGACGGCTAGATACTGCTTTCAGGGCGTGCAACGTTTCCAAAACGTGAATATTTGCCCGATCCATTTTGTTGACAAAAATGAGGTGGGGAATTTCCCAATCGTCTAGGAATTTAAATAGAGGGGCGAGGGTAAGGACTCGCTCGCGTATAGGTTCGCAAACTACGATTGCCGCATCTACTCCGATTAAAGCATTGTACGTTTCTTGGGCAAATTCTACACTTCCCGGACAGTCAATAAAAGTGAAGCGAATGCTGTCATACTCAGTGCTAGCGGCGCTGACTTCTACACTCATCTGGCGATCGCGCGACTCAGCAGCACTATCTCCCACTGTATTGCTGTCTTTAACACTCCCTTTGCGGGAAATTGCCCCTGTGACAAATAACAAGCTTTCTAGTAAAGTGGTTTTTCCACTTAAATAAGGCCCGACAATTGCAACATTGCGCGAACCCGATTTTACTTTTTCGTTCATAAAACCTCCCTTGCGGTAAGTTTTTCCTAACCGCATTATTCTGCTGTATTTATCAGGGATAAAAAATGGTTCTCTGGAGTCAAAATTACCCCTTCTTTAATTTGTTATTATCCTCCCTTTAATCGAAAGTTAAAAAAATTGTAGTCTGTCGTAAGATTTAGCTTAAGAAAAGTTAAGGATCACAAACTTTCATGCAGAATAAAAAATTTTTGTAAAAAAGTCTTTATGAAGTAAATTTAATAGGACTTACGCAAAAGTGTCTCAAAAACCTGATTTGTCGTAGCGGTAATTCATGAATTACCGCTACTTCAGAACTTTTTTGCATAAGTCCTGTTTAACTGAAAGTGTTGCGAGTCAGAAAATCAATGGGATTATCATTCTCTAAATATCGCATAGCAGGGTTAGTAAGTTTGACTTTGTTGGTTGTGAGTATTTCCTCGCCCTCTCTTTCTCTATCTCCTCCTGTGGCCTCAAAGCTGGCACAATCTAATAGTAAAACTGCCCTAGACTCGTTAAATCAAGGTTTACAGGCAATTCAGGCGGGAAAGGTACAAGATGCGATCGCAGCCTTTAAACAAGCAGCCAAGTTAGATCCGACATTGGCACCAGCGCACTATAATCTAGGGCTAGCATTCCGACAAACGGGAAAATTACAACCCTCTGCGGACGCATTTTATCGAGCGACACAAGCTGATCCCAAATTTGCTCCAGCTTTTGCTAATTTAGGTGGTGCGTTGTTAGAAGGTAATAATTTACAGTTAGCTAACGATTATTTGCAACGCGCGTTAGAACTTGATCCCAAACTAGGATTTGCCCACTATAACTTGGGGTTGGTACGAGAACAGCAACGAGATTGCCAGCGAGCGATCGCATCTTTTAAAAAAGCCATAGAATATAGCAAAAATGCACCAGAGCCTCCTTATCATATGGGGATGTGTTATCTCCAAGAAGGCAAAATCGATCAAGCAAAAAATGCCTTTAATCAGGCAGTAAAAATTAATCCCAAATATCCAGAAGCTTACTACAATCTCGGTTCAATTTGGTTTCAACAACGCAAATTCCAAGAAGCCTTAGAGGCTTTTAGAAAATCAGCCGAAGCTAACTCTAACTATCCCAATGCTTATTATGGTGCAGGGTTAGTTTTTATGCAGTTACAGCAATATGGAGATGCAGTACAAGTATTCAAATTTGCTAGAGATTTATACAAAGCTCAGGGTAATCCCCAGTGGGCAAAAAATGCCGAACAATTGTTGCAACAAGTACAAAATTTAAATTACCAACCTCGCTGAGGCGCAAAAGCTTAATATTGCATAACATAAAACTATTGGGTTGACTCGCTGGTGTTGTCTTAACTTGTCCCGATTGGAATGAAACGTACATGCAAAAGCGCCTGAAGAGTCGATTTTTATTTAGCGATCGCTGGCTTGATCGACACTCAATTGTTCGCAACATGGAAGCCTTCCAAGACTTAATTGTGATTGTCTTGTGTTTTGGTTTGTTTGCCGTCATGCTGATGCAATTGTGGGGGTTATTTATCGCCATTACGCAGCAACTGGATTATAAACATGTGACTGCAAAAATCCTATTTGTGTTGATTTTAGTCGAGTTATTTCGACTGTTAATGGTCTACTTGCAAGAACATAGTATCTCTGTGGGGGTAGCAGTTGAGGTAACAATTGTATCTCTACTGCGAGAAGTAGTAGTTCAGGGAGCGCTGGAAATTTATTGGGTTAATACGCTGGCTATTTGTGGTTTGTTGTTTGTTTTGGGTGGGCTACTTGTGGTCTGTGCTAAGACGCCACACATGGATTGTATGAGCGCTAACACTAAGTTTTGTCCGGTTGCGAGAGGTGGTAGGGAACGGCAAAATGAGTTGGAATTACAGTATTCACGTCAATGTGATGAGAATCAACCGCTTGGATAAATTCTGATGAAAATGGGGAATGGAGAGTGGGGAGTAGGGAGATGAGGTAGAATTTTCTCCCTTATCCGTCCTATCTCCTGATGCATCTATAGAGTAACGGCTATTAATTACGAATTACGTTAGCGTAGCGGTAGCGAGTCCGCGTACCCCTCGCTCCGCGAACGGGGAAGCGAGCTACGCGCAGCGTCTCCTAAGAGAGCGTCATTACGAATTACGAATTACGAATTTATATAACACCCTCGCAAGGTACATACTCAAGCAGCGGCTACTATCAGCCAGACTGATTTTGGGCTAAATTCCGATGCCCTGAAATTTCCTGAATTACCCGCAGTGGAATACCAGCATTGCTCATCTGGGTTAGCGCGGTACGCCTAAAGCTGTGGGTACTCACGCCAATTATCCCAGCTTGTTTACAAGCTCCTCTAAAAATCCTAGCGGCTGAATCTTCGCTGATATGCCCATCATTGCGACCGGGAAACAGAGAAACATCTCCTGCCAGTGGGTAGTATTCACCCAATAACCGCCGCAAATCTTCAATCACTGAGATTGACCTAGTGGCCAGCTTCCCTTTGGTGTTTCCCTTCCTAATAATCAGCCGGTGTCTAACAATACCTTTGGGTGTGTAAATGTCTTCAGTCAACAAGGTACAGGCATCGCGATCGCGGTCGTTGTCTAAGCCATCACTGAAAATTAGCTGTATCTCTTGCTGTGTGAGAATCTTGGCTCGATCCTGCCGATTGATTTTCATTGTCAGACTGTAGACCCTGTATCACAGAATACACCTTAACTGTCTTAACTGTCCTTGCGTTTTTGTCAAGATTTTGAGATATTAAATTGAAAAATCAATTCAGATAGAAACTTATGACAACCGAGCAAGAGCTTCAATCTCTTTTTAATACCTTAGATAGCGATAAAGACGGTAAAATCTCCATTAATGATCTTTTTTTAAGTCCTGGCTTAAGTGCAATTATCTCATCAGAAACAAACACCAATAGTCCCCAGGAGTTACTAGTACAGTATGATTCAGACAAAGACGGTAGTATTACCTTTGAAGAGTTAAAGGAAGCAGTTGAGAAAGCAAGTAATTTAAACTAGCAATCAAAAAATCAAAGTCACCTCCGCCCCCGACAACCCTACGTAAACCCTGCTATTTCAACACTGCGTTGACCGATAGCGGGGTTTTATAAATTATTGGACATCAGTCATTAGACATTAGCCTCCTAATCTCTCCCAATTTTCCCTAACTCTCTAACCTTCCCTGACTCGTTAGCATCTTTACTAGCTTCCCAAGCTTTTGCAAAGCCAACGGGACATTTCAGCATAAGTAAGTGGGCAGAAAATTTCTAATTATGTAACGAAAAGTTAAGCAGAAGAATTAGAGTTAAATTTTAGACGCTGCGTACTGTAGTTGCCTCTTTCTCCTCTGGCTTGAACACCATCAATTACGGCATAAGCAAGGTCTAATTCATCATTAAATACTTGACCACATAGTTCGTCTTTTTTCAGGTGTTGCCACTCCAATTCAATCGGGTTCATTTCGGAGCAATATTTGCGTCTGATTCAGCATTAAAAAAAGCAGATGTTTGTTCCCATCTGCTTTCATAAAAGATTCGTTATCTCATTTACTTGGATACCAACTGATTAACTGGAGCAACCCCAGCCAAATCCAAAATTGACGCGATCGCATCTTCCCGTTTCACCGCCATCATATGCACACCCTGACATAATTGCCGCGCTATTTGCACTTGCTCGGCGGCGATTTTTATCCCTTCCTCAAAAGGATCTTTGGCTTTTGCCAATCTATCAATAATATGTTGGGGAATATTTACACCCGGAACACATCTATTAATAAACTGGGCATTTTTTGCCGACTTCAACAGAAAAATTCCTGCCAAAATCGGTTTTTTATAGCCAGCGGCAATGGTGTCCATAAACTTTTCAAGCAGGTCAAAATCGGTAATCAACTGACTTTGAAAAAACTGCGCTCCTGCTTCGATTTTGCGTTCAAATCGACTTTGCAAACCCGACCAACTTTTACATTGTGGATCTACTGCTGCACCAACAAATAAATCTAGCGCTCCATCAGTCAGGGGTTTCTCGTTGCAATCAACGCCTTGATTCATCTTCCGAATCAGTTGCAGCAGTCGCACAGCTTCCAAATCAAACACAGCTTTGGCATCTGGATGATCGCCTGCTTTTACTGAGTCGCCAGTCAAAGCTAAAATGTTATGGATGCCCAAGGCATGAGCGCCCATCAAATCAGCTTGTAAACCAATGCGATTGCGATCGCGGCAAGCAATTTGACAAATTGGCTCTATGCCGTTTTGTAACAAAATCACCGACGCCATTAACGAAGACATCCGTAACACTGCGCGGCTACCATCAGTAACATTGACAGCATGAACCCTTCCCTTAAGAGTCGCCGCCATTTGAATCATGTGCGCTGGATCTCCTCCTTTCGGCGGTGCTACCTCGGCGGTAACTAGAAATTCACCTGCTTGTACAGCTCTCTTGAAGGCTGTCGGGCTATGGGTGTGATGCATAAAATTAAGAATTTCCATTTCTTAAATGGTATAGCAAATCACACCTAAAAGGGACAACTTATAGAGGGAGAGAGTAGCCTAAAGCAGTTTTTACTTGTGATAAAGTTTGGTTGGCGATCGCTCTAGCTTTTTCCCCTCCATCCCGCAACACAGACTCTAAATAGGCTTTATCTGCCGTTATCGCCTGATATTTTTCTTGGATTGGTTTTAAGGACTCAATTATCGTGTCCGTCAACAATGGCTTAAATTGTCCCCAGCCCATATCCTGACACTCAACTGCGACATCTTCCTTTCTCTTCCCAGAAAGCAATGTATAGAGCGTTAACAAGTTATTACACTCTGGACGCGCTGGATCATCAAAAGTCAGCCCACGAATCGGATCGGTTTTACAACGCTTAATCTTGTATTGAATCTGTTGTGGTGAATCTAGCAAACTAATCCGGCTTAACTCCGAAGGATCAGACTTCGACATTTTGCGTGTACCGTCCGCCAAACTCATCACCCTTGCCCCTTCCTTACGAATCAAAGGGTCTGGTAACTTCAGAACTGGTTGATCTGGTTTACCAAATTGGTGATTTAACCGAGCTGCAATATCCCGTGTCAATTCCAAGTGTTGCTTTTGGTCTTCACCCACTGGCACTTTATCCGCTTGGTAAAGCAAAATATCAGCCGCCATTAGCACAGGGTAATCTAACAAGCCTGCACTCACATTTTCTCCCTGCTTCACAGCCTTTTCTTTGAACTGGATCATATCTTGCAGCCAGTTTAGAGGTGTAATGCAGTTGAGCAACCAGGTGAGTTCACTGTGGGCCGAAACGTGGGATTGTACAAAAATAGTGGAGTGATTTAAATCAAGACCACAAGCTAGATAGAGAGCAGCAAGAGTGTAAGTATCAGCTGCTAACTGTGTTGGGTCGTGTGGCACTGTAATCGCGTGCAAATCAGCCACAAAAAGGTAATTTTCGTATTCGCTCTGACCTTCTACCCAGTTGCGAATGGCTCCCAAGTAGTTACCTAGATGGTAATTGCCGGTTGGTTGAACTCCAGAAAGAACACGTTGCTTGCCCATAAATTTCAACTTAGTTATCTCAAATCCGCGCTATGTCAAATGGCGATGTCTGGCGACAAATCGGTTTGCATCTACGCAAAACTCATTTAATTTTGACATTTTCCAGCGCAACTCGCCGTTGAAATATTGGAGTTGACTCTTACCGTTGCTTTAGCTACAGGGAGAATCAAACCTATTTTTGAGCAACCTCTTGGTAAGTAGTGCTTCCAAGATGATAGCAAACATCAATTTACATAATTTTGTAATTCTCGATGATAGCGCAAGGAACAGACTTTTCTCCCGACCAATCGGTAAAGGTATCTTCATTTTTGTAATGCCTTGGCGTTTGCATAAGCAAGTGCCAAGCATCTTTGACATCTAATAAATTTAAACGTTCAGGATAGTGGATCTTTAATAATTCTTGCACTAGGGGATAATAGTCAGAGTTTATTCCTGGAAAAATATGATGTTCTGTATGATAAGAAAAATTTAAATGCAATTTGTCAAATATTTGAGGAACACGCAGGGACATACTATTAATGAGTGGATCGTTGACGCTTGTCATCCGACAAAGCATGTGATTTGTATAGACGTAAAATATTGCTCCAGCGTAACCAATCCCAATAGGCAGAAAGTAGCTCAACACGATTTTTAAGAAATTAAATTGTAAATATACCAAGATACTCAAATGAATCATGACAATTACAAAAAGTTCACCTGCGATTAACCAACGTTCTTTAGTTTTGACTGTAAAGGCAGCAGGAACAAAACTCACAGATTCACGATTAAACAATAGCACAGAGGCTAAATTGCGAAGATTATGTGTTCCCCATGCGGTTGCCATTCCCACTATTAAACTAATGGGATTAACCTCCGCAGAAGGTACGCATACATTTTGAATCCATTTACCCCAAGTTTTCGGCTGCTTGTATAAGTAATTGCGATCAGGATCTGCTAAAGAATTAGTTTTATTATGATGTTCTCGATTATGTACTGCTTTCCACAATGTCGGTGGCATCCACAACATCGCTAGCCCTAGCAAGCTAATAATTCTGAGTATACGGGAGTTTCTAATTACGCTACCGTGCATCAGATCATGGGAGCTAAATAGCAAGACGATAATACTATTGCCCATCACTATAGCTAAAGGCAAATAAAGCCATAAAAGATATAAATTCCAACGATCTAGATAAGATGCGATCGCCCAGCCTAGAATCAAAATTGCCCAATTAATTAATAGAATTGCTAATTTACTTGGATCGGGGAGAAATACTTCCGCAGGGAGTAGGGGACGCAATTTTTTTGCATACTCTGCTTGGCGAATTAACTTTTGGGCGTTACAAACTTCCATAAATATTATTGAACTTTATTTTATTTAAGTTATCTTAACAATAAACAGTTTCAAAAATTAACGTAATTTTTACCCTAATTTTGCTATTCCTATTGGTAGTATAACTGAATACTGAAAGTGAATTAGGAGTTTAAACATGGTTTCTCTACATACACTACAGTCTCTAGAAAAATATATACCTTTAGTAGGAGATATGAATATTAAAACCCCACTAGCATATACAGCAACGCGTGGGGCGGTAGAGGTAGTCAACACAATACAAATGGCGGTAGCCGAGGCTTATATCAACGGGTTAGAAGTTCCTGACCCAGTATTAGAATCTCTTTTTAATACTTGTATGCCTATCTTTTTTAAGTACTTCCCTGCTCTTTTAGCACCTTATGAATGGGTATTAAAAGAAACTGATCATCTTGCTGAAGGCCCACGGGATCTGATGAAAATTCAGTATGATTTGCCTCAAGCAATGCTGAATAAGATGTTGGGCGACGGGAAACTCATTTATCCTAAGTACAGCATGGGATTGTGGGAAAAAGGAGCATTAAACCTTGAGCAATCTCAGATACATATGATCGATGATGTGATTCAGAAGTTAGACATTAAAGATGGAGACAATATCTTAGATTTTGGTTGTGGTTGGGGATGTGTGCCAAATTACATTCTTTCCAAATTCCCCAATGTCAAAGTTGTCGGTCTGAATTTGAGCCACGAGCAATGTGAATATATGCGTCAGAAGATGCAAGATCCTGAAAGCAACCTCAGTTCAGGTCGATTCACGCTGTACGAAGGAGATTTAAATGATACAACATTTGAGACGAAATTTGATAAAATCCTTTCGATTGGTGTTTTTTGTCATGTTGGTAATTTAACTAACTCTTTTCAAAAATTAGCGAGTTTGCTGAAAGATAATGGCAAGGTTTTTATTCATATTATTACAGTTCGTACCCCTAATAATATATCCAGCGCCTTCACGCACAAATACATTTTTCCCCACGGTAGGTATTGGAACTACGATGCAGTTCCTAGCCGGAATAAAGACCTCAAAACAATTGAAAGATGGTATCTCAACGGTTCCAATTACTCTCAAACATTTGCCCAATGGCTAAATAATTTTGACGAAAATCAGGTAACAGTCAAAAACTTGGATTATGGGATGGATTATACCAAGTTTCGCCGGATATGGAGGTTTTATTTAATATGGTTTGTTCGGAATTTCGCTAGTTGCAATGGTGAATACAATGGTAACGGTCAGTACTTAATGGTTCATGCTTAATGGAGTAAGATTAGCAGCGAGCCGAATAGCCCGTCGTAGACATCGCTCTCCAGAAACTGCATTGATTGTATGATTACTTACTAGCACTGGTGGGTTACGGAAAATCCCAATGGATTAATTTTTTCACGAAAACCAAACTTTTAAATTGGATTTACCTCTCTGCTAAACCCACCTGTCCTCCAATTAGCCCCAGAAACCCTGTTCCAAAGTGCTGAATCTCCAAAAAACTTGCTTGCTCTGGTGAGGTTTTGTAAATTCGGAATGTCTTCATAATTCCTAAAGTTGCAGCACTTTCTAGAGGGCCAACAAAGCTAATATCCCGGTCAAGAAAATAAGATTGATTAGCCCATTGAGCCATCTGATTTGCATTCAAAAAGTAGCAGCCTGCATGAGGGTTAAGGGCACGACGAAAGGTAATTGGTGCATTCAGAATTGTACCATTGAGTTCCTGTTGCTCCTGCACATTTTGAAAGGGAGCCGTTACTCGTAAAGCTAAATCTCCATCAATGTAAGCTTTGTGAACCAAACCGTGGGGGGAAACTTCATAACGATGTGGCTGGAACAAATTTAAGTCACCAGCTTGTTGGGTAAACCAGTTTAATTTTATAAAAAACCACGGGTCATAGATAATTAAGTCATCTTCAAGGAAGCAGTAGTAATCATACTGACCGAGACAACTTTGCAGAACTGCTTGGCACTCAAACCCTAATAGTAGAGGTTCTACATTAGTAGAATGATGCCTATATAAATGGGATGGTAGGGGAAGCTGATTCAGAAGATGATCATCTTTGGTTGTACAAATAACAATATCTAGTTCGTGAGACTGCGGCTGGTTGGCAGGAAAAGCTAGTCGTTGAGCAATGTTGATGATACTTTGTGATTTACCAAATAATTGGTGTAAGGCGGTAAGGCTTTTAGTTAACGCCTGCAAGCGGGGTTGCGGGTCTTTGCGTTGGGAAGCATGACGACCCTCACTGCTAGGTTTGAAAAAATGGACAATGGTAAAAATAATTCGCATTGAGGCTATAGATTTATTGTTTGTAAATATCCTTGTTTTATTATTTTTTCCTAATCAAAAAAGTTCAGTTTACCCAATTAAACTTCGGGAAAATCAACCCCAATTACTTATCTAATTTCTGCTAAATCCTTTAGAAGGTGGGCGTTTTTTCAAGTTATCAGAACTTTTACCAGCAAACATCCATTGCAAATGCTGTGGTAACAGTTTCGCCAAATCATAACGCTTCAGAATTGTCTCTCGCGCATTCGCACGAATTGCTTTCATCTCCTGGGGATAATTCAGCGCCTCTTCAACGCGATTAGCAATATTCTGGGGAGAAAAGAAATCTACCAGCAGTCCATTCACCCCATCCTGTATCACCTCCAATACTGGCGGAGTTTTAGAAGCTACTAATAAACACCCTGCTGCCATTACTTCTAACATTGACCAAGATAAAACAAAAGGACGAGTTAAATAAACATGAGCAGAAGAAGCTTGCAAAACCTGAAGGTACTCATTATAAGGAAGCCTATCTGTAAAGTGCAGCCTCGATAAATCCAAAGATAATTTTTCTAACATTAATTGTTTATAAGTCTGACCATCGGGGAGATTCTTCCCATAAGCAACTCGATCTTCTCCCACAACTACCACATGGCACTTCGGTCTTCGCTGCTGAATTAGCGCCACCGTTTCCATAAACTGCGGAAAACCTCTATAAGGTTCCATTCCCCGTCCCACATAAGTTACCAACTCTTCCACATGGGAAAGGTCAAGATTTATTCTTGGTAAAACTAACTTTGCGCCTGGTTTGGGAGTAAAATATTTGGTATCAATACCATCATGAAGTACAGTGAGTTTGCTATGATATTCTTTAGGAAACTGCTGCCGTTGCCAATTGGTCGGAGAAAGACCGCGATCGCAACTATATAAATCAGTCAGAATCGGCGCGTTTTTCACGCGGATACGGCATTCATCATCAGCATTCATTGGTTCATTGGGATCAAAATCTGCATCAGAACCGTGAGCATGGTAAAACCACTCGAAATAACACAATAATTCGGCTTTGGGGAAAACATCTTTCATAAATAAAGTTGGTCCCCAACCAGAATGACCATAAACTATATCTGGAACGAAACCCTCAGCTTTTAATTTTTCTGCCACGCGATAGACAGCCTGCGCGGTGAGAACAGCATTTTCCAGGTTGCGAACATAGTGGTGGGTTTGGGGGGCAGCTTCACGAGAAGGAGTGTAAATAGCTTTATAAACGCCAGGTATTTCCCCTTCACGACGATTTGTCCCAAAGACGACTTTGTAATTAGCATCCTTACCTAAAACTGTCGCCAGATTGCGAAATTGCGAGGGAAAATTGGGGTGTAAAAATAAAATTTTCATTGGAATAATCTTGATTAACTTATTGCCTGATAAAATAAATTAAGACAAGCTGCTTAAGATTATAAGATTATTTATCACGATTTTTAGCAAGTAAATTTAGGTAAATGGTTGCCCGAAAATGCGAAAATGATCGCAAATTCGTGTTAAGACGATGAAATTTATTGGCATTGATTTCGGCTGGCGATCGCAACCAAGTGGACTATGCTGCTTAGAATGGATAGATGGACAGCTGCAACTACTTAATCTAGACCGCAAAGAAGCCATTGCAGACATCCTCACCTGGCTCGATCAGACCGTCAAACCAGATGAACCAGCCATCATCGCCGTAGATGCACCTACTCTCATACCCAACGCTACTGGGAGTCGCCTCGCCGACAAACTCAGCCACAAGTACTTTGGTAAATATCATGCGGGATGCTACCCAGCTAATCAAAACCTACCTTTTGCAGAGCGCACCATCAACTTTGGCTTAGAATTAGAATCACGCGGTTTTGCACACGCACCCACGATTGAACCGCAAAAACTTGGCAGATATCAAATAGAAGTCTTTCCCCACCCAGCGATCGTTAACCTATTCAACTTAGAACGCATTCTCAAATACAAAAAAGGACGACTCAGCGATCGCCGCCTAGAACTAATCAAACTCCAAAATTATCTTCTCGATATCCTCCCCTCTCTTTCTCCTCCTCTGTGTCTCTCTTGCCTCTGCGGTAGCCTACGGCAAGCCGCTGGTGCGTCTACGTTTCCTTCCGAAATCCCCACCACAGGCGCAGCCCTCAAAGCAGTTGAAGATAAATTAGATAGCCTAGTTTGTGCTTACGTTGCTGCATACTGGTGGTATTGGGGAGTAGAACGTAATCTCGTATTAGGCGATGTCTACGACGGGCTACGCCTACGCACCACTGGCTACATTATCATTCCCCAAAGAATTTGAGTAAAGGTTTTGTATATACTGCTTTAGAGGAATTTAGATTACTGCACACGCAAGAAGCGATGCATACGGAGGCAAGCTACGCCATCAAATTTCTGATTTAATCTGTTTGTTAGCCAAATAGTGTTCATCAAGAGCGCGTCTTAGCATCATCTTAATTACAGCTTGACGGCTAATATTGAGTTCAGTTGCCATGTTGTCAAGTTCGTTGAGCATCGGACTAGGAATTTCAAGGTTTGTTGTCACTATATCCTGTCGTCTTCGTGAGGTCATTTGACGAGGCGTTCCGACTTTTGTTGTCGTGGAGTCAAAATAACGATCAACGACTTCCTCTCCTGCATCAATTTTTTCCTCAAGTTCTTCAATAGAAATATTGTTCATAGATTTCTCTCTCCCGTCTCGTACTTTTCCAATAAGTAATTAACCAAATATATTCCCCTTCATCATCATAACGAACTTCGTAAATGACCGATAAAATGGTGTTTTGCAGATATCCAATAGCAATAAATTGTTCTGGATCATCTCGTTTTATTCGTTCTACATAGTCGCCTGCCAAAATAGTAGCAACTTCTTCTAAGGAATATCCCCTATTTTGCTTAAGAAGCTGACTTTTGTGATTATCCCAGTCAAATCGCATTTTTTGCCAAATAACTTCTCGTAATTCTAGCAATATAGCGCTTCTCGGTTAAGTCCAATACAGACCTAACAAGAACAGCCCCTTCCCTACAAGGCTTCTGGATAACGCATATTTAATTTCATCAGATGTCTATTGGGATGGACAACAAGGAAAAACCTTGGATAAATCTTGTCTAACTCCAATACCGCTCAGTTAAGCCCCAAATTCTTCTTAGAGAAGCGAAATTGGACTGAGCTTTTCCCCGCTACGGGCTTTCGCGTCTCTATAGGTCAAAAATCAGGATTAAAAATCCTTAACTGAACCGTATTGGTAACTCTTCTTTTGCCATGTTATAAGGAAAGCAACAGATTTTAACGTTAGGACTGTTACAGTTGACGAGCCATTTAGCTAAAATCAAATTTCATATCTTTGTAATCTCGTAAGATTTAAGTCGAGGAAGTTTTATGCAAGGAGTTAGTTCTAACTTGAGTTTAAAAGAGCTTTATGAAATTGATGATCATCTCTGGTTAGAGGAAACAATCAAGCTATTAAAAGCTAACCATTTAGAAGAATTAGATTTAGAAAATTTAATTGAGGAGCTAGAAAATTTGGGTCGGAGAGACAAAGCCAAGGTTGCTAGTTTATTAGAACAAATTGTGAGACATCTTTTATTGCTGCAATATTGGACAGAAGAATCTCAATATAATTATGGAAATTGGAAAGCAGAAATTAGAAGTTTTAGGAATCAATTAAAACGTCACTTAACTACAAATTTGTATCAATATTTAGAAAATGAATTAGCATCAATTTATGATGATGCTTTAGGATATATAATTGATAAAAGTGAGGGTAAGCTAGATAACTTGCCTCAATCTTCTACTTACACCTTAGAACAGCTACTAGATATTAATTATCTACCTGAAAAATTGTAACATAAAAGGCGTTGCTAAACTTAAATCAGCAACGCCTAGTCTTGAGTATTCAATAACTACTCAGCCCTCTTATTCTGCCCAAGCAATTAACCTTGGTTCATAGGGATTAGCCAGATTTTGATTTTTCGGCAATACACGCAAAGACAAGCCTTGCAAACCAGAAGCGGTATAGGTGATATTACCCGTGTAAATGCTCAATTGCTGTGCATCCTCACCTTGGTAATCCATCACCACTGGCACAGCGTCGACAATCTCACCATTGGCATCGATCGCACCTTGGTATAGCTCCACCTGCACATCATCATTCCTCAAAGTTGCCAAGTCAACCTTGGCTTTGACAGCAACGGTTTGGTTAACCTCAATGTCCGTAGCTGCCGATACGTCTATATCTTTGATTTTGATGTTGAACCAGTGTTCGCTTAGTTTTTCTTTCCAAGCAGCTAGTTCTTTAGCTGGGGCATAGTTATCAACAGTCAGGGTATGATAGCGATCGCTAGCTGGGAAATAAGCTCTTTGTGCATATTCTCCTACCATCCGCGCTGTATTAAAGAACGGACAATTCAACCGAATTGCATCCTTCATTTTGGCAACCCACGGACGGGGCAAGCCATCACTATCCCGATATTCATAAAATAGCGGCACAACTTCCTTTTCTAACAATTCATAGAGAGCATTTGCTTCTACTTCATCTTGGTAGTTAGGATCGTCGTAATTCTCTCCATGTCCAATAGCCCAGCCCGTGCGGACATAATCAGCTTCATCCCACCAGCCATCTAGTACACTTAAATTCGGCAATCCATTCATTGCTGCTTTCATCCCACTGGTACCAGAGGCTTCCCGTGGGCGACGCGGTGTGTTTAACCAGATATCGCAACCCGCAACCATCAACCGGGATATGTAAATGTCGTAATTGGGAACAAACACTACCTGTTTTTCTAAATGTTGTTCGCGGATAAAGTGATTGATATCGCGGATGAGTTCTTTACCAGGAATATCCTTGGGATGCGCCTTACCAGCAATCACAAATTGCACTTTTCGGTCTTTGTTAGCCAGCAAAAGCCGCTTAATGCGTTCTAAATCACGCATCCAGAGGGTGGCGCGTTTGTAGGTGGCAAAGCGACGGGCAAAGCCAATGGTGAAAGCGTAAGGATCTAAAACTTCTTGGGCTTGGACAATTTCGGAGGCGGAAGCGCCGCGATCGCGCAAATGTTTGACCAAATGCTCTCGCACATACAAAATCATATCCAAGCGGCAGCGTTCGTGATTGCGCCACAACTCCTCATCAGGAATCGCCTCCATCCGTTCCCACAGTGGGCTATCTGGTGGTGCAGATGACCAGTTTGGCCCCAAGTAGCGATCGTACAATTCTTGAGTCGATTTCGCAACACAACTCCGGGCATGGACACCGTTAGTAATTGCGGCGATCGGCACTTCTTCTACTGGTAGGGACTTCCACAAGCCCTGGAACATTTGCCGCGACACCACACCATGCAGTTGTGCTACACCGTTAGAAAATGTTGCCATCTTCAACGCCAGCACCGCCATACTGAAAGGCCCAGATAAATCGCCTGTATTCTCGCGTCCCAGTCCTAAAAATTGCTCTTTGGGCAACCCAAATATCTCTGCATAGTACCCCAGGTAGTACAACATTTTGTCGGGAGCGAACAAGTCAATCCCTGCTGGTACTGGTGTGTGGGTAGTAAAGATATTACTGGAAGCCACCACTTGTTTAGCTTGGGCATAATTCAGTCCCTCTTCCTGAATCAGCAAGCGGATGCGCTCTAGGGCAGAGAAGGCGGCGTGACCTTCATTCATGTGGTAGGCGGTGACTTTCAACCCCAAAGCTTTGAGCATTTGCACACCACCGATCCCCAGCATGATTTCCTGGTGGATACGCATATCGATGTCGCCACCGTACAGCTGATCTGTGATGTCGTGGTCGTAAGTGTTGTTGGGTTCAATGTTGGTGTCCAGTAGATATAAGGGAACCATTCCTACCTGTACCCGCCAAACCCTGGCATATACCTTGCGTCCTGGATAATCTACCGCAATCCGCAGTTCTGAACCATCGGCATTGCGCTCTAGATGCAAGGGCATATTATAGAAATCGTTGAGCAGGTAGCGTTCTTGCTGCCAGCCATCGGCATTGAGATACTGGGCAAAGTAGCCTTGCTGATACAGCAAACCTACACCTACAAGCGGTAGCCCCAGATCACTGGCAGATTTGAGGTGATCCCCCGCCAGAACGCCCAAGCCGCCAGAATAGACGGGCAAACAATCGACAAGTCCAAATTCAGCCGAAAAATAGGCGTAGCATTCTTTTGGTTTATCTTCCCGTTGTTTTTGATACCAAGTGCGCTCTTGCAAATAATCGTCTAACTGACGGTCAGCTCGATCCATTTGCGCTAGAAAGCCTTCATCTTCGACAACTTCCAGAAGCCGCGATTGAGAGATCGTACCCAACATTAACACCGGGTTATGATGGCTAGACTCCCACAGATCGGAGTCTAAGCGACGAAATAAATCTTTAGTGTCAACGTTCCAATCCCAGTGCAAGTTCTGTGCTAGCCGCCGCAGTGGTTCGAGTCGCGGCGGTAGTGACGGGGATACGTTAAATGTGCGAATTGGCTGCATAGGTTGGCAAAACTCCAAGTTTAGCTATGGTTATTGTTTACTCTCTTTACCAATGTTGCCAATTCTTTATACTGTAGTTTGTGAAAAAGCGATGACTTTGTTAAGCATTGAGAATCTTTTTTAACCTCGTTGCTAAAGTTTACACCAAGGTGTTTCTAATTCTATGCGTTCCCCTCAGCCATGTACTTGGTATATTAAAATTTAATCATTTACTGCCATGTATCACTTAAAAAAAATTTAGTTTTGAATAAATTATTTATATTTATTTTATAATTGATTGCGGGGATCATTTCTAGGGTCTTGGCTGAGGGTGAAAATTCCTCATTGCTGTGTCCAGGAAAGTTAAATTTTTAATTATTTTTTAATAAAATTGCGCTGGCAAAGAAGCAGTGTGAGGGAAAAACTTAGATTATTCATTCGGTTAAGATTAGCTTAAGGTGATGCGTTACCGATAGCGTACCCCTTCCCTACGGGACGCTCCGCGAACGGGGAAGCAAGCTAGGCGCAGCGTCACTTTTCAAGACAGACATCGCCTAAAATTGGCTCCTGTGAAAACCGTACCAAGTAGTTAACCAGGAAAAGCGATGCCTGGGTTGGGCTACGCCGACGCTAACTACTTGGCATAAAGTTTTGATACTAAATCAGGAAAATAACTTCTTAGCGTGTTATTTTATGCGCCTAGTGAAGGCTGATCTTTGGTATTTTTTGTCATTGACAAAGCTATAGCGGCTGCATAAGCAATCTCCGCTGCCATTTGATAAGCAAGTTTAATACTCGATGAAGCGTCCTTGGCTTTAGGAGAGAGGGAAGCTTTTTTTCGGCGCGACTCAAGTTTTACATCACCTGCCACAATAGCTCGCTGTAAAATGATCCAGGCATCTAAGTCTTCTGAGTCATAATTACTTTGAAGTTGCGATCGCAGTTGATCTTCAGCTACAACACTCAGATAGCCACTAGTTAGAGCTTGTTGCACAATTTCTTTAATTAAAGCCATAATTTGAACCAAGTGTGTGAGTTAAAACCGATACCTCAATTTGAGCAATTTGATGTTATGTTGTGAACTTCTCCTGGAAAGAAAGCTACGTTTTAGCTTTCTTTCAATAAAATTTATAATAAGTAGTGCCAAGCACGCATCACCCGCTTGGCTCACCCGAATGGGTGATTTACAAATTTTTAGATATAAGTAATGGTGAAGAGAAATATTTTTAGCTCTTTGGCTTTTTAACGAAGAGGCTGTCACAAGTATAGTAGATATATTCTGAGTTTAACGCCTAATCATAA
This sequence comes from Nostoc sp., assembly GCF_036917655.1. GTDB lineage: Bacteria > Cyanobacteriota > Cyanobacteriia > Cyanobacteriales > Nostocaceae > Nostoc. The sequence goes on along the minus strand of NZ_JBALCY010000009.1, from coordinate 124,657 downwards.
AATTACTTAGATAAGCAACGGTAGAAATATGGACAAAAATGCCAAGTAACTGCTAACAGCATTTTTCAACCCCCCTCATCAATGGATTTTATCTAAGTGTATAAAATTATTTCAGAGTAGCGATCGCTCCAGTAAAAAAGTTAGCTGATTTCCACCATTCTCATCAACAAGCAATCTGAAAATCAACTTATTTACTGAGAGTGTTCCACTAAAAATAAAATGTGTTATCGTTAAAAACAATTGTTATTAAAAGCCATTCATGTAATTACAAACGTGAATTGGTTAGTCTATAAATCATCCGTGTGCAACATGATTGGAGCAGCATACTCTAGAAATTCGTTGCAAGAAAGCCGTCATAGCAGTCGGGGAAGCGCTTACTTGTTTGCACCGATGGTTAACTTCAATGTGATGGCTGATGTGGGAGATAATCCACCCTAATTGGGTTTTATTTGGGCAAAAATACCCAGAAAAATCCAACAATAATTACATTGTCATGCTAGGCAGAAATTTTCTCTAAATCTTTGAAATAGTCTAGTTAAATGTATTTTTTGTTGCAAAATAGCTTGTGGAACTGAGTTGTTTCAAAAGACTAAAACCGCTTGAGAAGAAGTAGCCTCAAGCCAAACAACTCTATCCCTAGTTGCGTAACAAGCTTTGCAAATTTGCCGGATAACTAAAACAGTAGCCTATCTAAACCAGCAAATTTTCCCATCAGAAACTTAATAGTCTGAGGTTTGACCCTGCAATGCACTGAAATTGTTTTGTTAATTTAGCTGGTGAAAAAGAAGCCAAATTTTTATGTGCCTTGATTGGTACAAAAGTTTCTAGCGACTTAACGCAATTGTGCATATCAATTGAGTTATTCTACCAAACTTAAGTTAAAGAATTGCTCACATAGTCAAAGCCAGACTCTGGTTTTTCACATATTGGAAAACCATCTAAAATCTTGGGAAATTTCGGTTATCCTGCCAGCTTTTGTCATGTATTAATACATCCAGAGCTTATTAGTATTGGCAGAAGATTAGGATACAGCCAAAACAACTTTCAACACTGTCAACAAAAATTGATTGAAGAGATATGTAGCCATGCATAACGAGCAGTATTTTTCAAAATTGCAGCGCGTGCAAGAACTTTTAGTAACTACGGTGTTAGGAGATATTCCGACACTTCTTCTGGGGCCAAAGTTGCGTAATTTGGGATATCGTAGTATTTTTGCCCAGATAGGCAGCCCAATGTATATTCAAAATGGTGTTGAATTTAACGGTACTTCTTGTATTGAAATAGGCAGTGGAGTCTATATTTTCAAGGGTGTGCGGATGGATGCTAGAGGACACAAAAATAATACAATTCATCTAGGAAATAGAGTCGCTATTGAGCGTAACGTTGATATAGGTTCTTTGGAAGATACATGTATCTATATTGATGAAGACACCTTCATTGGTCCCAACGTGTCTATTGAGGGGCCAGGAGACATTAAAATTGGTAAACATTGCTTGATTGCTGCCCACTCAGGAATATATGCTAATAATCATAATTTTGCCAATCAGATGGAGCCGATTAAATACCAAGGTGTTACTCGCAAGGGAATTGTGATTGAGGATGATTGTTGGTTAGGACATGGAGTAACAGTATTAGATGGCGTTACTATCGGCAAAGGCAGTGTTATTGGTGCGGGAGCAGTTGTCAATAGAGATATTCCTCCTTTCTCCGTTGCTGTAGGCATACCTGCACGAGTAATCAAAAACCGAATTGGCAAAGACTTAAGCATTACTTCAAACTGAGAAATAGGGCATGGGGCATTGGGCATCGGGCATAGTAACTATTTCCTGTAACCTGTTGCCTTTTTGAAGAAACTTTTGCCGTCAGTTAACGTCACAAACTGGAGTAACCAGTCTCTGAGTTATTTTTTAAGGGCATCTAAAAGTCAGACAACTGACATCTTGCACCATTATCAATAACCGTAGAATAGGCACTACCGATCCCCAGTCCCCAATCCCCAGTCCCCAATCCCCAATCCCCAGTCCCCAATCCCCAGTCCTCAGTCCCCAGAGTCCTCTAAAAAAGGGACGAGATTTGGGTAATATAAAGGAGCTATCTTTTCTGCATGGCAGATCCTGAAAGAAAAGCTCTCTTTGTCTTACCCGTTGGAGATATTTCTATGCTGACTTTAAAAATCGCTGTTTATATTGTTGTTGCCTTCTTCGTGACTATCTTCGTCTTCGGATTTTTGTCGAACGATCCAGCTCGTAACCCCGGCCGTCGGGACTCAGAGTAAAAGGGCGATAAATCATCCGCGACTTTGGAAGGCGGAAGATACTAAACACCACGGAAACTTACTAAACTTTCGCCTAGTAAGTTTCCTCCTGCAAGTGGCTTACTGCCGGTAGCAGAAGGCGACAGTCGGAAGGCAAAATGTATATTTATCCTTCCGTCCGTCATTTGGCTGTTTGTTAGCCCGATTTTGCTCAAATATGCTTCATCCAGTTCTGCCGCCCGATCCGCCTCCTATCCTCAAATCTTTACAACCTGTTGTAAATCCCGCCTCATCTGCTAGTCATACAAAGTTTCTTTCAGGTGTAGAGACTAAAATACAGGAAAAGACAGACAAATCCAAGCAGATCAAGGATTTGGCTCAGTTTGCAATTGTGGGAAACACCAAGATAGATCCGCCATTGCCAACTCCGATTAACTCAACTTTGAATAACTTGGTAGTTGCCGAAACTCCCTCTGTACCTCATTCACCAGAAACCTTACCACCAGAAATTTCCCCCTTCACCGGCTCTGGAAGTGCTGCACTTTTGGGGCAGCCGCTGGTCGTTGGTTATCCCACGCAGGAAGTTAAAACCTCTAATCGCCAAGATAAAGAAGACGCACAGGCAAGTCCGAGCGGCGGTATCCGGCGCTCGGAACTTCTCCTAAGGTCGGCGCTGCGTAAACGGGAGACACAAAGAGAAGCCACTTCCTACCCAGACGCAAAACGTGAACCTTCTCAAAAACTCGGTGAGCGATCGCCAGATCCAAACTCTAGTGGTGGAGAAAAACAAACCTTTTTGGACTCTCCTAGCTTTACCTATAGAGTTTCGCCAAGTCCCCTGATCGCCCAATCTCCGCGTCCTCTTCAAATTGCTCCAAGTGTCACAATCAGCAACAAGTTAGTCGAGTCCAAGGCGAAAATTTTAGCTGAGAAGTTAACCCAGCAAAAACAGCACAGTGATATTACTGAACCACAGTCTCTAGGAAGAGACAATATCTCTCTATCTGCTGCTGATCTTGCACCGAGTTCTCAATCAGTACAAAATTTTATAAAATTCAAGTCTCGCAGCCCGACAAACCAACTCTCAACGCCCATCACTGTAGAATTCAAGTCCGAAGTCCAACAACAAACTCAAGCACCAACGCGTACTCCACAGGTAGATACGACTAATCAGTCACAAGGAAAACCATCTGGTACAACTGCGCCAGCTAGCACCCCACCAGCCGGGCCGAGAATTGTGGAAGTCACTTCAGATCGGCAAGAGTATGACGAGCAACGGCGAATTATTACAGCTGTTGGGAATGTAGTTGTGCGATTTGATGGGGCGGTGGTGGATGCCGATCGCCTGCAAGTCAATTTGGACAACTTGATCGCTGCGGGAGAAGGTAACGTAACTTTAACACGGGGCGATCAGATACTGCGTGGACAACGCTTTACCTATAACTTTGTTCAAGATAGTGGGGAATTGGAAAATGGTAGAGGAGAAATTTACGTACCCTCAGCCCAAACAGATTTTGCTTTCTTACCCACGGGTGTAAGTGCAGGTGGAGTCCCGAAACGTCCGCCCAGCGATCGCATTAGAGCCAATCAGCCCGTTTCCGGTGTGAGCAGCCCTGGAGGAATTGATGTGGCATTTGGTGGTCAGTCAGATGCTAGTAACATCCCGTCACCAAAAACAGGGGGTGTAGTCAATCGGCTCAGGTTTGAAGCTGAACACATTGACTTTTATCCGCAAGGCTGGCAAGCAAGGGATGTCCGCATCACCAATGATCCTTTTTCGCCCCCAGAACTAGAATTACGCGCAGATAAAGTAACTCTGACGCGAGAATCACCCTTGGTAGACCGCATCAGGACACAGAAGCAGCGTTTGGTATTGGATCAAACACTCTCCTTACCAATTCCGATAAATGAGCGGACTATTGACCGCCGGGAGCGGGACGTTACACCTGCAATAGTCTCCCCCGGCTTTGATGGAGATGATCGCGGTGGTTTGTATATTGAGCGTGGCTTTCCAGTGATCACTACAGATCAGACTAGCTGGACGATCACGCCCCAGTTATTAGTACAGAGAGCTGTGCAAGAAGGCACAGGTGACTTAGGCGCACTGTTTGGTATAAAGACAAAGATAAATTCTGTTTTGAGTCCACGGGCAGTAGTTGAGGGGACTGGGGAGTTAACCAGTTTTGACTTAAACAAGGTGGAAGACAATTTGCGGGTGAGGTTGGGATTGCGCCAGACATTAGGGACTTCCCTTCCCCACATATTGAATCTGGAGTATATCTACCGCGAGCGTCTTTACAACGGTACCCTCGGCTTTCAAACCGTCCAGAGCAGTCTTGGCGGCATTGTTACCTCTCCTGTAATTCCTTTAGGCAAGAGTGGCATTAACCTCACCTATCAGGCAAGCGCTCGATATATCAATGCCAACACTGATCGCCAAGACTTACTACAACCGCAACGGGAAAACGATCGCATCTCACTAGGTCGTTTACAAGCCAGTGCTTCCCTCAGTAAAGGGCTGTTGTTGTGGCAGGGAAAACCATTACCACCAACTGCCACTGAGGGATTACGATACACGGCTAACCCTGTAGTTCCTTACTTGCAAGCGATCGCTGGACTTACGGGCACTACCAGTTATTACACCAATGGCGATAACCAAAGCACCCTAACTGGTACAATTGGCTTATTAGGGCAAATTGGTCATTTTTCTCGACCTTTTTTCGACTATACCGCCTTTAATATTAGTTACTCTCAAGGCTTAAACAACGGATTATCACCCTTTTTGTTTGATCGCTCCGTTGATAACAAAGTGTTGAGTGCTGGGATATCACAGCAAATATACGGCCCTTTTCGCTTAGGCTTTCAAACATCTGTTAACTTGGATACTGGTAAAGAAACTAGCACCGACTACATTTTGGAATATAGCCGTCGCACCTATGGCATCACCTTGCGTTACAATCCGGTGCTGGAGTTAGGCGGCTTTAGCATCCGAATTAGTGATTTTAACTGGGGTGGCGGCACTGATCCATTTTCGGAAGTTAAGCCAGTAGTAGGCGGTGTGCAACAGGATTATTAGTCAATCGATTTTGGATTTTAAATTTTGGATTTTGGATTGACCCCGACCACTTTTTGGTTTGGGGCAATCAATTTTAGATTTTAGATTTTAGATTTTAGATTGGAAGAAAATACTTAGAGTCCGCCGTGTTTTTATTTGGACAATTCTTCAATTTAAAATCCAAAATTCAAAATGAACGGGGCGGGGCATGAACCGAAATAATTTTTAATTCTTCAATCTAAAATCTGAAATCTAGAATCGGCACGGTCAAACAGTTATCAGTTTGCCTACCCGACACTTGATTCTCTAATCGCAATGGATACTTTCTATTTACAGATTTTCTATCTTTTGCCCAGTTTTTAGACTGGGCACGACTGGAGAGCCGATCGCAGAATTGGTTGATGCACCACCAGGTATTCTCAGGTTGGCATAGTCGCCGCTTAGTTGAACACGTGACGGTGGTTGGTGTAGAGTTGCACAGCATCTCTGAACTGCGGCTTGGTACTCTCGCCATTGCTTGCGGATTGCAATACTTGCAGCATCGTTACCTAAGTCTGAAAATCTTAGCCCCGCTCGAATCAGCCAAGATTCCACGTCAGTTGTTTCACCAAGTATTTCTGGAATGGGATTAATCTTTTCCATGAGTAATATTTTTTACGCATATTCCAAATTGGTTATTTAACTTTAAAAGAAACTATTGATAATAGCCAATATAATTGTTTATCAAAATCATAAATGAAATTGATTAAAAAAATTGGTCATATCTGAGTATCTATACTCAGATATGACAGAAGGAATTACTATTACGGCTGGCAAACATCATTGCTTTAGCTTGCGAATAAGCTGTTTTCTAGCTCGTAATCACTAGAAGCGATAGCCTAATCCGGCTTGGAAGCTGACGGCATCAGCATCACTATTTCTGTAGGCGTCAATGCCCCATTTAGTATCGCCATAGGCAATGACATTTTTGCTAACTTCTGATTCAATACCAAGGGTGACTACAGGTGCATTCTGATTGCCCAATGGGGTTTTTTGACCTTCGTCAGTGACAAAAGAATAACCACCACCGAAGTAAACGTTAGTATTTTGGGCGATGGGCGCATCGTAAGTCACTATAGGCATAATTGCGGCAGCATCACCACCATACAGTACAGAACCCCGCAGTGAAACAGGTGTTTTGGGAACGGCGTACCGTCCTTGAATATTACCACCAACTTGTGCTTCATCGTTTCCTTGTCCGCCACTGGTCGCACCAACTGCAACACCAGCACCGATGTAATTGCCGTTTGTACCCGCAGTTTGAGCAGAAGCAATTCCCGCCGAGAGGACTATGGAAGCAACAGCAAGGAAAGAGGTAGCTAATTTTGTAAGTTTCATAGAATTCTTCTCACCAGAGTTAGGTAAAATCAATGTTCTCTAGTACTAGAATCTCTTTTTTTACAAAATGTAACCTCGCACACCTGGCTCACCCAAGTGGCTGAATTATTTCTCACCCACTTGGGTGTACCAACTGAAATATTTAAATAACAGTTATTTCTTCAAAAAGCGCTGACGGAGACGAAATATAAAAATATTCACCTCTGCTATTTTCATCGAGGAAGCGATCGCAGCAAACACCGCAATCCCCACGAAGCCAGATACACACAACTGCAACACCAGAATCAGTAAACCAGTTTTACCTAAGAAATGCTGAGAACCAACCAAAGTCCCATAGCTTGCTACCCCAGCGACAATGCTACCAGCAATCAAACCCAAAATCGGCAAACTCCACTCACGCCAAGGTAAACCATTGAGTTTGCGATCGAGCAACCACAACAGCATTAACATTGAGCTACAATTTACACCCACTGTTGCCAACACCAAACCGGGAGCGCCAAAAGGTTTAACGAAAAACCAATCTAATAAGATGTTGAGCAAGATGTTAAAAATACTGATGCGAAAAGGTGTCTGTCCATCGCCTAAAGCATAGAACACCCGCACTAAAACATCACGCCCCAAATAGACAAACATCCCAATTCCATAAGCGACTAACAATGATGAAACGAGCTGTGTGGCTTCTGGCTTGAAAGCACCGCGTTCATATACCACCTGCACAATAGGTACAGATAACGACACCATCAGCGCCCCTAGCGGTAGCATAGTGAAGGCAGTGAGTAGCATTCCTTGGCGAATGCGTAATTTTAGCTCTGGCCAATTTTCGGGGCCGGCTAGTTTGGCAAATATCGGTAACAGGGGCAGTAAAATGATATTAGAAATAATCCCTAAGGGAGTTTGAACTAATAGATTCGCATAGTTAAATCCTGCGGCAGCACCAGGGATAGGACTAGCAAAATAAAGGTCAGTGGCAACATTAATTGGCATCATTCCAGAGGAAACTGTTGCCGGAGTCATGATTTTAATGACTTCTTGGACGCCTGGGGATTTAAACTCAAACCGCAGGCGTAATGTGCCTAGTCCTAATCGCCACTGGACAATTAGCTGCACTAACCACTGGAGAATTGCCCCTGCCAAAGTTCCCCAAGCTAAAACCATTCCCCCGATTAAAGCGTACTCCGGCTTAATAATATCCTTACCCAATTGCATCGCCAAGATACCAAGACCGGCAACAACGGTAATACTAGATAATAAAGGACTAATGGAGAGTAACCAATATTGATTGGCTGTATTGAGAGTACCAAAGCCGATGCCAATTAGTCCCGAAAATAAAGCCATAGGAGCCATAATGCGGAGTTGTTGAATGGCGATCGCTCTGGTTGTGTCTTCCAAACCATGACCGACTAAATCAACGATCGCATCCGCAAACAAAATCTGAGCAACTGTCACCAATAACAGCACTCCAGCCACCAGAGTTGTCACGGTTTCCACTAGGGGAGCCGCTTCTTCTCGCCGCCGCTTGGCTAAAACACTGACGATCGCACTGTGTAATGGCCCATTTACACCACCGAGTAATATTAATAAAAAGCCAGGGATAATATAGGCATAACTATAGGCAGTGGCAGCAGCACCAACACCAAAAGCGGCAGCGATCGCTTGCTGCCGCACTAAACCGAAGATTTTACTAATTAATGTGGCTGCGGCAACAATGCCAGCAATTCCAGCGAAAGAACGAGAGGGTTTTTGGTCTTGTTGTGTCACGAATAATACCCGACAACTCTTGCAGAGTGCATATTTTAAAACATTTAACCTGAAATCCCGCAGTCTGTCAGGCAAATTTTGACAAATTAGTTATTAGTTTATAGTCTCATGGCAATCATTTTAAGTGCGATGCCTAGGTTGGGCTACGCCTACGCTCAAAATGAAATTCCTGAGATTGCTCTAATAGTACGCATTTTAGCTCTCATTTTCAGGTAAAGAGAGGAACTCTTGCACAAAGAGAACACGATAAACATTACCCTAAATCACGGGTTTATTGATTCCCAGGCAGTCACAACGACTCATATGATGTCCGGGCAATTAAGCATAATACCTGGAACCCCACCCCGCCAAAGCTGCGCTTTAGCTCCCTGCCCCTAATCCCCAGAGGGGGCCCCGAGTTCCCCGCAGGCGGGGAGGGGTTGGGGGTGGGGTTCTTTTATTATGGGTAATTTAGCGGACATGATATCAAAAGGGGTCAGATCGCTTTTCTGATTAGTCTCGGCAACACTACCTTAGTCATGTCTTCTGTTCTGTACAAGCCAAGATTATTTTTTAACCCATTACGAGGATAGTTCAAGAAAGGGGAACTATAACAATAACCATCTTCTGGGAAATAGTTGAACACTGCAAAAAGTTGCAGTTTGTCATATTTTTGACGCCCTTTGACTCCATGAAGTTTGGGATGAGGAATCATTATATAAAAACGACATAATCCAGAGCAATGGAACCCAATTCAAATTTCACGGAAAATCAACTTCTCTTGTCAAGCGCTCAACTTCAAGAGCAACTAGAGCAACAAAAGGCTTTGGCGAGTGTAATTGTCCGAATTCGGGAGTCTCTTGACTTAGAAACAATTTTTCAAACGACTGTTACACAAGTGCGTCAGTTGCTAAATGCCGACCGAGTAGCAGTCTTCCAGTTCGATCGTGAACAAAACTGGGAGGGAGAATTTGTTTCTGAAGATGTTGCACTTGGCTGGGACTCAGCAATGGCAGTAAAAGTTGACGACCACTGCTTTGGAGAACAATTTGCTAGTTATCAACAAGGTCAAGTGCAAGCAGTAGCAGATATTTACAAGGCGGGACTGAGTGATTGTCATCTGGAAATTTTGAGTAAATTTCAGGTACAGGCTAATCTTGTTGTCCCTCTAGCGCGGAAGAAAGAACTGTGGGGATTGCTTTGCATTCATCAGTGCAGTCAGGCTCGTGACTGGAAAGAATCGGAAATTGAGTTTATTCGTCAAATTGCTGACCATCTTGTTGTTGCGATTCAACAAGTAAAGCATCTCCATGAAGTCCAATTGCAAGCTGTAAAATTAGCTCAAGCAGTTCAGCGCGACCAAGTAATAGCTAAAATTGTTGATGAAATTCGCTCACCCCTTGATATTGAAACTATCTTTAAAACCACAACTCAAGAAATACGTAAGCTGCTGCAAGCTGACCGAGTTGCCATCTTTAGCTTCAATGCCGATTGGAGTGGTAACTTTGTTGCTGAATCATTTACTCAAGGCTGGACTCCCTTAGTTGGTGTTCAGCCTACAATCGCTGATACTTATTTACAACAGACGCAAGGCGGACGTTACCTTGACAACCAGACATTTACAGTCAATGACATTTATCAAGCCGGATTAACAGACTGCCATGTAACCCTGTTGGAGCAATTCCAGGCAAAAGCCTTTGCAACTGCCCCCATTCTCCAAGGAGATCAACTTTGGGGAGTCATTGCTGCTTACCAAAATGCCTCACCCAGACAGTGGCAATCTTATGAAGTCGAATCACTGACCAAAATCGGCACACAAATTGGTGTGGCCTTACGACACCATAAGTTGCTGGCACACGCTCAGTACCAAGCAGAGCAACAAAAGACATTAACTAGCGTGATTACTCGAATTCGGGAGTCTTTAGATTTAGATACAATCTTCCAAACTACTGTCACCGAGGCCCGGCAAATGCTGCAAGCAGACCGAGTGGCAGTCTTTCGTTTTGACCCTCAAAAAGATTGGGAAGGAGAATTTATTTCTGAGGATGTTGTACCTGAATGTAACTCGGTAATAGCAGAAAAAGTTTATGACTATTGTTTTGGTGAAAACTTTGCACCCCTTTACGCCCAAGGTCGAGTAACTGCGATCGCTGATATTTATCAAGAAAAGTTTCCAGGTTGCTACGTCCAAATCCTAGAAAAATTTCAAGTGCGGGCAAATATGGTCGCACCTCTATTGAAAAAAGGTGAACTTTGGGGATTGCTGTGTATTCACCAATGCACCGCTCCTCGTTACTGGCAACCCTCTGAAATTGAATTTGCTAGTCAAATAGCCCAGCAATTGGGAGTCGCATTAAAACAGGATTCTTATTTAAAGCAAGTTCAAATGCAGGTTGTCCAGTTAGCACAAGCCACCGAACGCGAGAAATCAATGGAACGGCAAGAACTGCTGGCTGCAACCATTGATAAAATCCGCCAGTCACTCGATATTAAAACTATTTTTAGAACCACTACTCAAGCTGTGCGAGAGTTGCTCGAAGTCGAGCGAGTTGCAATCTACCGCTTCAACCCAGATTGGAGCGGTAAATTTGTGGCAGATTCCTTTAAAGATGGATGGAAAGCTGTTGCACATACCCAACCAATGATTATAGAAACTTTTGAGGACACAGACGACGATAACGAACTTCCGCGTAACGAAACCTTTGTTCCGATTCAGGAAGGTGAAAAATTATGGGGATTATTAGTTGCTTATCAAAATTCGCAACCGCGTTGTTGGAAAGAGGAAGAAATCAATTTACTGGCTCAAGTCGGGGTGCAATTGGGAATTGCGATTCAGCAAGCGGAATTACTCGAACAAACTAAACGTCAAACCTCAGAACTGACTCAAGCCCTGCAAGAATTAAAACAAACTCAGACTCGGTTAATTCAGGGTGAAAAAATGGCAGGTTTAGGACAACTACTTGCTGGAGTCGCTCATGAAATCAACAATCCTGTCAGTTTTATTTTTGGCAATCTCATCCATTTAAATGAATATGCTCAAGAACTGCTAAATGTAGTGAAACTTTACCGGCAAAACTCCTCCCTATTGCCAACTGTCCAAGAGCAAATTGACAAGGCTGATTTGGACTTTCTCATCGAAGATTTACCCAAAACCCTTGAATCGATGAAAGTAGGAACAGAGCGGATTTGTGAGATTGTGCTATCACTGCGTAACTTTTCTCGTACAGATCAGGCTGAATTGAAGGCAGTAGACATTCATGAAGGATTGGATAGTACTTTGCTGATTTTAGGGCATCGGCTAAAAAACAATAATGAACGCCCAGCTATTGAAATTATTAAAGAATATGCTACTTTAGCTTTACTCGAATGCTATCCCGCCCAATTAAATCAAGTGTTTATGAATCTTTTGAGTAACAGTATTGATGCATTAGAGGAAAAGTTTAAAATTATACAGCAAAGGTATTTGAAGTTATCCAAAATATGTCCTGTGATACCTATGACTATCTGGATTAGTACCCAAGCCGTTAATAACCAGATTGTAATTAGAATAGCTGATAATGGTCTTGGGATTCCAGAAGAAGTGCGATCGCACATGTTTGACCCCTTCTTCACCACCAAAGCACCAGGTAAAGGTACGGGCTTAGGATTGTCTATCAGCCATCAAATAGTAGTTGAAAAACATCATGGACAAATTAAATGTTCCTCTAAACCAGGAGAAGGAACAGAGTTTTTAATTGAAATTCCTAGCAGTAATTAGATGCAACTGGTCTTTGATAATTCTCACTTAGTATTAAGTAGGGGAGCGAAGATAAACAGAGTTTTTCTCTGTTCCCTGAAAACATCACAACTGCCATTGCATTATGCTTTATAAGTTATTTTCATTATTCTTTAGTCTGTAGTCTGTAGCCCACCTCTTTGACTGGCGAGTTCTTTTTCTATATTGTTGATGACTTTTGCTCAATACTTGAAGCTTTTAAATTTTGCGGAACACGATCACAATCAAGTTGGGTGACAGGTATAATCAGAAAAACACCATATAAGAAAATTATCCCTACTTGTCCAGTAAAAAACCCAATAAACCGAAGTAACTTGGGCTGAATAGTGAAATTAAGTTTATTTTGTGTTTGCTCATGAATTTTTAGATTTTTACCTCGGGACAAATACCAAAATAAAAGTAAATTGGTAACTAATAATACATAATTTAATAAAGAAGTTTGATTTTCAATTTTTCGCAAAAATGTCTCTGTTTTTAGGCTAAACGCCGAGATTCTTCACTTACAACCCAAACTATCTCGCGTTGACACACTAGTAACCGGATTTACCCCATCGGCTCTTTCACACAATAGCGATACTTGATAGCGGTCAATCAAAGCGTCTGTAAAATCAGCGCCTGTAATTTCGGCATCATAAAAACGACTGCTCGTCAAAGTTGCTTCTGTAAAAATGGCATTTTTTAGGTTAGCACTATCCATAGTCACGCGATCGACTAAAGCGCCGCTCAGGTTCGCCCCTTCCAAATTTGCCTTTAATAAAACTCCCTTAGTCAGAATTGCATTGCTTAAATTCGCTCCTTGGAAATTCGCGCCTCGCATTTCTGCTGCTACAAAAGTCACACCTGCCAAATCAGCATTAGAAAAGTCACGATTTTCTAAATTTATATTGTTGTAGTTGATTGTGTTGAGTTGAGCAAAAGCCGGTTTTGGATTAAGTATTATCCACAAAAATGCTAGTATCAAAATCACAATCAAACCAAAAAAGCGCAGTAAAATCTTTTTCATAACTTTATTATTTTTCAGTAGTCCTTTGTCATTAGTCCTCTCTTACAAAGTTCTGATCGGAGGAAACCTCCGCTCAGACTTTGCGCTTTGTCATTTGAGCAATGACTAATGACTAATGACTAATGACCAATGACTATTTCCAATCTTTACCAATCCGAATTGTGAGGTCAGATTCTAAATCACCAATCGCCGACACCTCGATTTGACCCAAGCCTAAGACTTTTTGCAAATCAACTCCAACTCGTCGGTTGCCTTTTTCGACAATAATCTGAGTTTGACGTTGGGTATCTGGCCAATCAGGCACTTTGTAAATATTAGTAAAGCCTTTCTGTTTGAGATAAGCAATAACTTTTTCAGTTAGCTGAGGTTGATTGGAGGCATTTTGAATAGCAATTTTGAGGTTAGGAACCCGGCGCATATCTGGCTTAAGACCAGGTACATTTACCCCAACATAATCATTCAACAGGCTTTGTTGTCCAGTCATATTTAGCCAATAGCTATCAGGGTCTTTGCTAAAACGGCTAAAGGTACCAGGCAACACCGTCATTTGGAAATTATCCCGATCTAGGTTGAGGCCGAAGTTCACCAACGCCATCATTTCTTCCATCTTCAGGTTGGTATCAAAATATTTTCGCATCAAGCGAGTTAATTGAGGCAACCTCGGTAAGACGGTGGGACTATTAAGGCGTTGCAGCAATGCTGCTGTTAGTGCTTGCTGACGCTGCACTCTCGGCAAATCTCCCAAACCTGGTTCTGAGAACCGGGCAAACTGTTCTGCTTGTTCGCCGTTGAGAGTTTGCCAGCCACTGACTAAATTAATCGACAGCCGACTGCTGGAGTCTTTATATTCCATTGATTTGGGAACAAAGACCTCTACTCCGCCTAACTGATCGACTAACTGCCGTAAGCCGCTGGTAGAAATACGGATGTAGCGATCGATTGGGGCGTTGTTTAAGGTACGGCTAACTACCCGTGCTGCCAAGACTGGGCCGCCTTGGGCATTGGCATCAGATACCTTAGTTAATCCCTTTTCTCCCTTTTCGGGGATGGCAATCATCGTATCTCTGGGAATGGAAAGCACCCGTACAGATTTTTCACTAGGGTTGAGCCGTACCAGCAACATGGTGTCGCTTTTGCCAGCGAAGCTTTCTGGTGAACCGTCAACAGTACCCCTGACTGGTTCAATCCCCATAATTAAAATATTCATCGGTCGTGAAAGCTGGTACTGGGAGAGTTTGCTCCATAACTCCCCTGGTAGTGGTATTTTTATCTCGTCTTTACTTGCAGTTCCTAAATCTTCATCTGTTCGATCTAGATTGCTCCACAAAGGAGTCCACAGCGCTAACGTTGATACCAGCAACCCAGATAAGATGATGCCGATGACAACCGTCATGATCCACAACAGCCATCGAGGCATGGTCAAGCCCAATCTCTCGTAAAGCTGATTGGGAATTGCACCCACAGATTCGACAACGCTACGATTGGGATTCGTTGGCGGGTTTAGTTCTACCTCCTCCTCCTCTGAGTCTGCCACTGGTGCAGGCGTTACTTGATTTTCCGTCCGTTGAAGTTGCTGCGATCGCACCTCAGTTTCAAATTCTACTACTTGCTGAGATGTCATCGGATTTTCCGACCATTCGATTTGTTTTATCACAATTATTTCCCCACTCAACCACTCCCTAAAAGTTATGTTAATCGAAGCTACAAATATTGCCAGTGGAAAAGCTCACTGTAAACTTGTAATGTTCTTCGGTAAGCGTGTATGACAACATGAATACTTTATTGTTCCCTGTAATCCTTGCTGGTGGTAAAGGTGAACGTTTTTGGCCTCTGAGTCGCAAAGACCGACCCAAACAATTTTTAAGTCTTGATGGTAGCTCTAGAAGCTTATTACAAGCAACCGCCGATCGATTAATAGAACTCGGTGGCGGTGAGTCCAGCGCGGTCTTGGGGGTTTCCCCCATGAGCGACTGGCGAACCCGAACGGGGTGGGATTCCTTGTGGGTCATAACTTCTAGTCAGATAGCTGAAGGGGTACGACAACAATTACCTGATCTACCAGTTGAAAACTTACTGATTGAGTCGGAAGGTAGAGACACTGCCGCAGCGGTTGCTTGGACAAGTTTAGAAATCAAACAGCGCTATGGAGAAGACGCTATTATTGGTTTTTTCCCTGCTGACCACTGGATTGCTGACCAAAAGGCGTTTGCACACACATTAAGTGCGGCTACGCAACTGGCAGCAAGCACAGCAGCGATCGTTACACTGGGGATCAAGCCTACTTTTCCATCAACCGGTTACGGCTACATTGAACAAGGCGAAAAAATAGGTAGCTTTAATGAGTTGCCAGCTTATCACGTCAACCGTTTTACTGAAAAGCCCAACCGTGAAACAGCAGAAACCTTTTTATCTACGGGACGCTTTAGCTGGAATAGTGGCATGTTCGTTTTTCGGGCAGGGGTTGTTCTCAAGGAACTACATACCCATGCTCCAGAAATTATCGAACCTTTAGAACAACATGGTCCTGATATCTATCCCCAGTTGCCTAAGAAGAGTATAGACTATGCGCTAATGGAAAAGACAACTCTAGCATACGTTTTGCCAGTTGATTTTGGTTGGGATGATTTAGGAGATTGGAATGCGATCGAACGCTTACTGAAGACAGAAAAGACTCCCAACGTGGAACTCGCTACTCACATAGGGTTGGATACGCAGGGGGCGATCATTTATGCCTCAAATCCAGAAGATGTAGTTGTTACTATTGGTTTAGAGGATGTGGTGATTGTGCGCGATCGCAATGTCACCCTCATTGTTAAAAAAGAACGTACCCAGGAAATCAAGCAGATCCTTAAAATTCTTCAAAGCGATTCCCGATTTACCGACCTGCTATAAAAGTTAAAACCCTTGGCAGAGGCGAAAAAGTCTATTTTGCCATTATAACTTGACTGTCTGTTATTTTATCTGACAGTTATGGACATTATTAGCTTTGAGCCTCTCGCCAAGACAATGGCAATTGAGTCTATTACGGTCTATCAAAAATATATTTCTCCGTCCAAAGGATTTAGTTTCTCCCATCGCCTATTACACGGCGGGGATTCCTGCTCTAATTACGTCAAACAAATGCTGAGTGAACAGAAGCTCCACCAAGCCGTACAATCATCCATAAAAAGATTTCAAGACTGTGGCGCAGCTAGCAAAACTTTAACCAATACCAAAGCTAGAGCCGACTTTCGTTGTATTGTTATCCCCTGCTGCTTACCTCTTTAACTCCTCTGCGTCTTTGCAGTTCTTTATAAAAATGTTCCTCACCCAAACTGTTCCCCGTCAACGAGAAATTCTTGAAGTATTCCTTCGCAATGGCTGGGACTATATGCGAAGGTTACTCACTGGTGGCAAAGCTGATGAACCCCAGTTACCTACACCTGCGGTTTTAAAAAATATCCTGGTAGACTTGGGGCCAGTTTACGTTAAACTTGGACAGCTAATGTCTACGCGTCCAGATTTACTGAACGCTGCCTACATTGAGGAACTATCAACTTTACAAGACGAGGTACCGGCAGTTCCTTGGTCAGAGATAGAAATAATCCTTCGTAAAGAATTAAAACGTCCACTAGCAGAAACCTTCAGCACAGTTAACCCGATCCCCGTAGCGGCAGGATCAATTGCCCAGACACATCGCGCCACATTAGCAGACGGTCGAGAAGTCGCTCTGAAAGTGCAACGTCCGGGAATTGATCTGACTATTGCCCAAGATATTGCTTTAATTCAAGGGATTGCCGATTTAGTAGCGCGGACTGAGTTTGGGCAAACCTACGAAATCAAATCCATCGCCGAAGAATTTACCAAAGCCTTAGAAGCCGAGTTGGATTTTACACGGGAAGCTGGTTTTACAGACCAACTGCGGCGCAATTTATCTAAAAGTCGCTGGTTTGATCCTACACAAATCGTGGTTGCGGAAATTAACTGGGAATTGACCACAGAAAAATTACTGGTGATGGAATGGCTGGATGGGGTGCCGTTCCTGGCGGCGGATTTGGACAGTAACAATAATGGGAAAGACCCTGCTGTAGAGCGTAAAGAAATAACTACTTTGTTGTTTCGGGTATTTTTTCAGCAACTATATATTGATGGCTTTTTTCATGCTGATCCCCATCCAGGAAACTTGTTTTATCTCAAAGATGGTCGTGTTGCCCTCTTAGACTGTGGCATGGTGGGAAGACTTGACCCCCGTACACAGCAGATATTAACAGAAATGTTGTTAGCGATCGTTGATTTAGATGCTCAAAGATGCGCTCAGTTAACTTTGCAGCTATCAGACTCTGCTCAACCAGTAATTTTGTCGCGGTTAGAAAATGATTACGATCGCATGTTGCGAAAATATCATAACGTCAGCCTCACCCAAATAAACTTCAGTCAGATAATTTATGAAGTTTTACAAGTTGCCCGCAACAATAAAATTAGGTTGCCTAGCAATATGGGTTTGTATGCCAAAACCCTAGCGAATTTAGAGGGTGTGGCGCGGACATTTAACCCAGAGCTTAATTTTTTTGATGAAGTCAAGCCATTAATCACAGACTTGTTTCGCCGTCAGTTAATAGGCGATAATCCAGTGCGATCGCTATTACGGACAGCCTTAGATATTAAAAGTCTGTCTCTCCAATCTCCCCGCCAAATCGAACTGTTATTAGACCGAGTTACCTCGGAAACCTTACAGTGGAATCTATCGCTGCGGGGTTTAGATGGCGTGCGCCGCACTATGGACGATGCGGCTAACCGACTATCTTTTAGTATTTTAGTGGGTTCGCTGATTATGGGTGCAGCAATTATTTCCACCAGAGCGCAGACAACTCAGCTATCTTTTTTAAGCACCATCCTCTTTGCAGTCGCTAGTTTATTGGGTTTGTGGTTAATTATTAGTACATTGCGATCGGGACGTTTACGGTAAAGTCTATGTGTTGTGCATAATGCCCACCACAGGAAATCATCATATGTCACTGGCGAAAATTCCTGCTTTCGTATTTGGAACCACAGATACATACAGGAGTTTTACTTGTGACTCTGCCAATTTTCGATTTTGAATTTTAGATTGAAGGAAAAATCTAAAATCTAAAATCTAAAATTCAATGACTCTTGCTGTAAACAGCGCTAAACATCAATGATTTATGTGTGTTTACCTATGTAAATGGGCATAAATAATTAAAGGTTTTTAGTAAGGGTTTCAGCCCTTACTAATAGCCAATTTAATTAAACTTGTATTACGTAACATAGTTTGATTATTGTCTACTTATATGATGTCCGCGCAATTAAGCATAATACCCCCAAGCCCACCCCGCCAAAGCTGCGTTTTAGCTCCCCTCGCCGCAGGCGGGGAGGGGTTGGGGTTCTTTTTTTATGAGTAATCAAGCGGACATGATATTACTTACATCTGTGGTTCTAATATAAAAAATATGTCAATCATCGTTGTTGAAAATCTGAGTAAATCTTATCCAGTGGCAGTTAAAAGTCCGGGTATTAAGGGTACAATCACCCATCTTTTCCGCCGCACCTACCGCACAATTAAAGCAGTTCAGGATGTTTCCTTTGAAATTGCCCCTGGTGAAATAGTGGGATTTTTAGGGCCAAATGGTGCTGGTAAAACCACCACACTCAAAATGCTCACAGGGCTAATTCATCCCTCTAGCGGTACAGTCAAAGTAGCTGGACAAGTTCCGTTTCATCGTAAAGAAGCATTTTTGCAAAAAATTACCTTGGTAATGGGGCAAAAGCAGCAGCTAATTTGGGACTTGCCAGCGCTGGATTCTTTGAAAATTAACGCTGCTATATACGACATCTCTGATAAAGAGTTCCAACGGCGGGTGGGAGAATTAACAGAGATGCTTTCCCTAGAAGGCAAACTTACCCAACCAGTACGAAAGCTATCTTTGGGTGAGCGAATGAAGGCGGAATTGCTAGCAGCACTTTTGCACCGTCCCCACGTATTGTTCCTAGATGAACCGACTCTGGGACTAGATGTAAATGCTCAGGTGGCGGTACGCGATTTTTTGCGCGACTACAATCAGCGTTATCAGGCTACAGTGCTGTTGACGAGTCATTACATGGCTGACATCACAGCTTTGTGTCAACGAGTGCTGTTGATTCACGAGGGAAGGCTGATGTATGACGGTAACTTAGATGGACTGCTAGAACGTTTTGCCCCATACCGGGAAGTCTATATAGAGTTAGCCCAACCTCTACCGATAGAAAAACTTATGATCTATGGGGATGTGCAACTCTTAGAAGGGCGATCGGTGCATTTTATGGTATCTAGAGAGGCGCTCACGCGCACGGTATCTAAGATTTTGACGGATTTGGAGGTAATTGATTTAACTGTCACCGAACCGCCTGTAGAAGAAGTGATTGGACGAGTTTTTCAGGCAGGTGTTCTGTAGTGAGTGCCGCGAGGAATAGAGTTGCCGAGAGGAAAATGCACCATAGATGAAAAAATTTATTAGAAAAGCTCTAACTTTGCTGTTAGTATACTACGCCTATAAGGTTGAGTATCGAGCAGAACTAATCTTATGGGTTTTGGCTGGGTCTTTGCCGATTATCCTTATGGGTATTTGGATACAGGCAGCACAAGGCGGACAGTTTGGGCTATCACCTGTGGATTTTGCTCGTTACTTTATCACAGTTTTCGTTGTTAGGCAATTAACAGTTGTTTGGGTAATTTGGGACTTTGAAAGAGAGGTAGTGGAAGGCAAGCTTTCGCCCAAGTTGCTACAACCACTCGACCCAGTATGGCATCATGTTACCGGACATATTTCTGAAAGATTTGCTCGGCTAATGGTTGCTTTTTTATTAGTGGCATTATTTTTTATTCTTTATCCCCAAGCTTTTTGGGTACCAAGTTTGAGTAGATTTTTGCTGTTTACATTGGCTGTGGTGCTAGCTTTTGCTTTGCGGTTTACGATTCAGTACACTTTTGCCATGTTCGCCTTTTGGACAGAACGGGCTACTGCTTTAGAGAATTTTTGGTTGTTGTTTTATCTATTTTTATCTGGTTTGATAGCACCTTTAGAGGTTTTTCCAGAACCTGTACGGCAAATAGTGATGTTTACGCCTTTTCCCTATTTGATTGATTTTCCTGCGAGTCTTTTGGTAGGGCTACCCGTGGATATAGGGCGAGGATTTGGGTCAATGTTCGGTTGGATATTAGTGTTTTTGGGTGCGAATCGCTTGCTGTGGCGTGCGGGTTTGAAGCGGTATTCTGGGATGGGAGCTTAAATAACTCATAATTTATAATTAGGATGTTTACCACCCCAGAATTTGGCTAAATTGAGGTAATTTAAAACTTTCTTGAGCAAATAAAGATTTATCTACACTGACATATCCTACCTCACGATTTGCTCAACTAAAGCGCTGTCTAATACGAAGGTAGGAAAAAAAGCCATGCAAAGTACCAACTCACCACAAGAATTTTATATCTATGTTGATATAGATGACACATTAGTCCGAAGTTATGGTGCTAAAAGAATACCAATTACTGCAACGATAGAACATGTCAAAGAACTTAAGAAACAGGGGGCTAAACTCTATTGCTGGAGTTCGGGTGGATTAGAGTATGCGAAGAATACTGCAAGAGAACTTGGAATCTTAGACATTTTTGAGGCATTTTTGCCCAAACCTCAGATGTTACTGGACGACCAAGAAATAAAGTATTGGAGAGGGATGATACAGGTTCATCCTATGTCATGTCAATCCAAAAGCTTAGATGATTATCGAGAGCAGTTAAAAGCTCATCTTACAAAAAGTTTTGATATTTAGCACGATCTCCGATCTCCCAATAGAGTTCGGTTAAGCTCTAAACAGTGAAATCGCAATTTCTCGGAGGTTGGGTGGAGCGAACCAAAACCCAATGCAGAATTGAAGGTTGAAATTGAAACGCAAAAGGTCGGAAAAGTTTAAACCGGGGCAATTTTTTTCCCTGCGAATTTATAAAATCATCTACTAAGTTGAAGAAATTTGAATACTGCTAATGAATCCACGCAATTCGTCTAGAGTATTTAGCGTCAAAAATCTTCGCTTAATTGCCTCTAATTACTCTAAATCAAAAATTTGAGAGATTTCTGGCATTAATTCTAATCCCTGAATACCAAATTTTATCTCCAAAAGCAGTTCAATGCTCAATAGCCTCTCCTCTCGTATAATGCTCAATAGCCCCTCCTCTCGTATCGCTTTTTCCCGTGCCTGTTGAACAATTTCCTGATAAAAAAAAGATTTCTCGAACACTGACATATCCCACCTCACGATTTGCCAAACTCAAGGAAGTTCCATTACTTCAAATGATTTGCCGCAATTCATCTAGAGTATTCACACTCTTAATTCCCTGCTGAATTGCCTTTAATCTATCTAAATCAGCAATTTGAGAGATTTCTGACATCAGTTGCAATCCCTCGTTGCCAAATTTTATCTCTAAAGCGAGCTCAATACCTGACAGTATCCCTTCTAACCGTCCTTCTTGCCGTCCTTCTTGCCATCCTTCTTGCCGTCCTTCTCGCCGTCCTCGTTCTTCCCCTTCTCTCAAAATTTGCTGATACCAGGGAGATTCGCGTAATATTGCCATATCCCACCTCATAATTTGCTGGACTAAAGCGCTGTCTAATACGAAGGTAGCAAAAAAAGCCATAACAGTTTCTAACTGGCTCAATTGCTCATCGGCGCGGAGAATTTGCAATGCCCGTTGCATTATTGATTCTTCTGCACCGCCCTTGAGAATTGGTACAAAGGGAAGCAAAGATGGAACAGGTTGAGTCAAAGCTATTTCTACATCGACTTCCCAAAGGTTGATAACACGGTAGTCTTGACGCGCCTCTAAACCTGCAAATTGCGATTCATAGCTAGTGGGAATTTCAACATCACTCTCTTTGAGGATATTAACTAGTACCGGATAGGTAGGCAAATTGTACTTTTCTTCTGCCAATGCTGCGTATGCCCGCATCCGTTTGGGCATTTCAGGTTTGTAGCGTAATTGTAACTCGTTGAGTACGAGAAATTCGCCATATTGGGGACTGGTGGCGCGGACTAATACATCACTTTCACGGCTAATCCACTGGAATTCGGAGTTGAGAATTTCTCCGCAGACAATATCGGGAATTTTCGTTACCCATTTTACCCAATTTTCGGGTGCGAGGCTGATTAATCGCTTGGTGCTAATATCTGCTGCTTTAGCCATAGGGGATGTAGATGACCATAGTTGTAGTTTATGGCTAAAGTGGCGATCGCTTCGATGGGCTACGCTTATGCACTGATGTACTTTGCTAGAGATTTTATAAATTACTCGGTATCGTCTTAAACTTTTCTGCCGTCCCCAAAGAATAATCTTCTAACTTAAAATCAGCAAAAGGTTTCTTTTCCAACCTATCCCGTAATGCCTCATCCAGAATTAAACCTGCTGATTGTTTTTTTACCCCAATGATTATAATACTTCTCTGATATTTAGTTAAATCCTGATTTACCTGACAATCACTCCGTTCAAATTGTCCCAAATTTAATATCCGATAACCTTTGACGCTTGGTGTATTAATAAATAAATTTTTAACTAAAAATTGTATTTGTTTGGAACGTTCTAGAGCCATACGTTCTTGAACTGCTGTATCACCCTTGCAAGAAACTGTACCTACAGAGATAATCTCACTGGGGTCTTCCATTATATTCTGTATACCTTCTTGTTCTAGGTTCAACTTTAAAAGGTTGAGACTAATAATTTCATTATTATATTTAATTTGAAAATTACTACCTAAAAGCCATTTATATTCTAGTGATAAAACAGCTATATTAAATTCGGCTACCTTTCCATGACTATCCCTACCTTCTTTATAAGGAAAATAATCAATCTTACCTTTTTTATCTGGAGATTGTTCGGAATTTGGCATCAAAGTAAATTTTGATGTCCGCGTTGCTAAAGCCACTATACTAAGTAATCCTAATATTACTAGCATGACTGCAAAAAATGCCAGTAGTCGTACTTCTTCTGGCTGTTTATGTGGAGGCGACAAAGTTTTAGTAATTGGCGGGGACAACTGCTCAATGTTAAGATTGCTTACTAAATTAATATTTGTAGAAGTAGTTTCTGTTAGTTGGGTTTCAATTTCTTCTAGGCGCTGCAAAATTTCCTGAGTATTGGCAGGACGCTTTTCTATATCCAGTAGTGTTAGCCAATCAATTAAATTCAATAGTAAGGGTGAGATATGGATGGCATGATTTTGCCAGTGCAAAAAATTGTGCTGCATATCATACATATCTAAGGGATGATATCCCGTGAGTAAAAATACAAATGTGCGTCCCAAGGCAAAAAAATCTGATTGCGGTACTGCTTGAGCATTCATTTGTTCTGGGGCGCTGTAGCCAGATGACATAAGTGCTGTCATCCCGTCGCCGTTGCTGAGTTTATCAGGGTAGGTTCTGTCAATTTCAGTGGCGGTGCCAAAATCAATCAGTACCAAATCCCCCCAACCCTTCCCAATGGGGGATCTAATCATGATATTAGATGGCTTAATATCTCGATGCAGGTACTGTTTACCATGCAATAAATCCAAAATTTCTACCAATTGTTTTAACCAGGCTACAGCTTGTTCCTGCGAAATAGGGTAATTCTGCTGCTGCTTTAGCCACTGTTCTAAGTTGTACCCATCGATTTTTTCCATTGCTATGCAATGCAACACTAAAGCATTTCGGGTTTGATACTGAAAGTAACTATCTTCGTTGGGAATGCCGGGATGCTTGAGTTGTCTCAATATGGTTACTTCTTGCTGAAATAGTTCTACAGCTTTAGCGTCACCTGATAGATCCTCTTTGAGTATCTTGAGGATTTTGGGGGTATCTTGTTCGTATGCCTCATAAACTCTACTAAACCCTGTTTTGTCACTCAACAGGCACGTCACCCGATAACGCCCTAGCACTTCCAGATGAGAACCACAACTTTGACAAAAGCGGTTTTGATGATTATTCGGGTGATTTGGTTTAGGGCAAACGGGATTGATACAAAGGCTCATGACTGGCTTATCCGTACTTTAACAGTTATCAGTTATTAGTAGGACTTACGCAAACAATAGCCAAAACCCTGATTTTCAGGTAGGGGCAATTCATGAACTGCCACTACAGCGTGTAGTTTTTCGTAAGTCCTAATTAGTTATCAGTAACCAGTGAACGCTGATGACTGATAACTAATAACTGATTTAAGGGGAGCGCAGATGCGTAGCCACTTATAGCGGTTCTCGGTTGAGTGAGGTGCAAGAACCCCACCCCCAACCCCCTAAGAGCAAGCGAGGAGGAGACTATGATGTACCTCATCTGATTAGGAAACGCTATATCGCTAGACATCGCTCCTATTAATTCTTCTGTTGCCGGATGATAATCCCGTCCAATAATAATGAGATTTTCTATCTCTGTTCTGCCAAGAAAGCTGCTACAGTTTGGTTAAATGCCTCTGGTTGTGTCAAAAACGGCCAATGATTGCCAGGAACTTGGCAGATGCGTAAGTTTTTGAGATAGGTTTTATAGGGTTGGATTTGCCAATCTTGGCGATTTAGACCTTGTTCTGGTTGGACAAAGAGGGCATGGGTATCAAGGGGGATTGTAAAACCAGGTACTTGCATGACTTCCTCAAAAATCCCGTCGCGGGCGGCTATAGTAAATTTGCTGCCCCAACTACCATCGAGTTTTTGTTCTATTCCGGCTTGGAAAACCTTCTGCTGTAAGGAACTCCATCCTTGATATTGCTTTAACTGCCGTGCTTGTTGTTCGGCTTGTTCATGACTGGCAAAGGGACCCATGCTTTTGAGAAAAGGCAAGAAGCGATACAACATCGGAAAAGTTACCCTGAAAAGGCTGGGCATTTTCCAGATGAAAATCGGATCGACTAGAATTATACTCCGCAAACGCTTTGGGTTTTGCCTTGCCCAGATGGCGGCTAATTTGCCTGTCCACGAATGACTTACAATATCGACAGATGTCCATCCGAGATGATCCATAAGTGCTTCGAGGTCTGCGATCGCACTTTCAAAGCTATAATCTCTCTCAGGCTTACTACTTTGCCCATGTCCGCGCATATCTGGTGCAACTATGTGGTAGTCTGCCGCTAAGTAATCTCCTAAACTAGACCACACTAGAGCATGATCGCCTAAACCGTGTAACAGCAGTAAAGGTTCTTGACCTTGGTTCCACTCTAAGTAAGAAAGTTGGATATCAGGCTTTGATAAAGTTTGACGTACAGGCATCATTGCACATCCACCAGTGAAGAGATAGTTTCGCGTTTATATAGTACTGCGAAAGAAGATTGAGAGCAGGGGAAGATGGGACTTGACAGCTACAACCAAGCCTGGTAAATTCTTCCCAATCTCAACTTTTCTCATAGGTCAAATTACTTGGATGCGATCGCGCATTTGGAGTCAGAGTAATTAAATCGTCAATATTGCGTTTCATTGTGGCGCAAATCGCATCTAGAGGTAAGTCGTTAGGGTCATAACCAAAGGGGTTTTCTATCTCCAAACCAATGGCTTCAATGCCAAATACTGTAAAACCAACTAAACCAGCAATTAAACCTGTCCACCAACCCAGAGTCTCCACTATTTGAAAGGGTAGCAGAAAACAATATAGTAACAATAATTGCTTAAGATGAATGGCATAAGCTAATGGCATAGGTGTTTTTAAAATCCGTTCGCAAGCGCCTAAATTATCCACAAGATTATTCAATAATTCTTGCATAGATGTTAACTGGTAGCTATTAAGGCAATTGCGATGATACTGCTGCTGTAAATAATCTCCTATCCAAAAAGCAACCTCTATGGGGGGATTATTCATAATCTTCAGTTTTATATACTTACTAGATGGCATTAAATCTTCTAACTCGCTATTGACTGCTTCATCTCGTAAATGTAATTTAGTTGTCACAGCAAAAGCTACCAATAAATTTAATGCTGTAATTTTATTGTCTTTATCTTCTGGAGAGATTTCATCAATTGATACCCAAATTTGCCGGGCCAGATTTCGGATGTTATTTACTAGAGAACCCCAGCATTTTCTCCCTTCCCAAAATCGCTCATAAGCAGTGTTGGTGCGAAAGACAAGTAACAAACCTAAAACAATACTAGGAATAACACTTCCTAAAATAGGTTGAGATACAGGCATCTCAAAATGGTAAAGTATAGAAATTAAAAATCCGAAAGCTCCGCACAATAAAATATGTTTGTAAATTGCTTTCATCACCGAACCTTTAAATTGTAATGTTGTGCGTAGCCATGTGATTTTTTCGGCTGTCATACAGTCACCCTAAGAGAATATTTAGTGAATCGATAGATTAAATATCGATACTTTAAAAATAATAACTATAGAAATAGCACAATTGGGAAAGAGGATACTGTAATAAGTAGTGTTGGGAAGATCACAGGATATACTCGCGGTAATGACTGTATCCTACCTTCTGTGACAATCCGCTGAGGTAGGAAGGGGGAGCAGGGGAGGCGGGGAAAGAGAGAAGGCTTATTAGATAAAAGTCAAAAGCGATGCCTACGCCTACGCAGAAATTGTAAAGAAATGTAAAGACTTTTCGGTGGCTGCATAAATCCCGTGGCTCACCCCGATAAATCGATAGAACAAAAGGTACATGGCTATCGATA
The DNA here is from genome assembly GCF_036917655.1 of Nostoc sp. Classification (GTDB taxonomy): domain Bacteria; phylum Cyanobacteriota; class Cyanobacteriia; order Cyanobacteriales; family Nostocaceae; genus Nostoc. Next base: position 97,804 of record NZ_JBALCY010000009.1, on the reverse strand, counting down.
GATGGTTATACAACATTAGTCGCTATCATGTATCCCAGTAAATCAAAAAGTTCTAATCTGTACAAATCCTGCCCTGTAAATTGAATGTTTAGACATAACTTATTTAGTTATGTCTTTTTTCTGGTTAGTCTCAAAACGTTGAATTTCAATCAAATAACCACTGGGATCACGTAAAAAACAGTGGTAAATGTTGTACTTTTCATTTAGTGTAGGTGGCTTTTCAAATTTGACGCCACGTTCTTTAAGATATTCAAACCACTCATCCACCTGCTGTGTTACCAAGGTAAAAATGACACTTGATTGCTTGTTGGCTGGAGGAGCTGATGTTTTGGTTGCTTGACACAATCCCAAGTATCCAGAGCCACTAACAGTATAAATTCGACAGGTTCCTTGGTCAAGCCACAACTCCAAGCCCAGCTTTTGTTGGTAGAATTCTGTGGACGCATCGAGATCATGAGTATAAAAGAAAGTTATCTGCTGTTCAATTGGCGGATGATCAGACATAAAATAAATACATTTGAGTATATACCCCAACGACATCTAGCGATCGCATAGGTAAAAATTGATTGATGTTAGAAACCTGTTAATACTCCAGATGCCTTAAGCGCATCTGGAGTTTCTTTTTGGAAAAAGCGATGGAAATTTTTCAAATCATCCGGATATGCCAGAACACGGCTGAATACGGATGCATACTGAATTATCTATATCTAACACGGGGCATCACTGTTGATGTACCCCTCCTACCAAACAACTCTCGCAAAACAGCCTCAGATGAACTGGGGCTGTTTTGTGTACTTGCAACAGAGAAGGTGTGTAAACGAGAAACACAGCAGTTGCTCCTCAGACACCTTTATCTGCATTTGAGTGTATACCCTGATGACGTAGGATTATCTCAGGGTGAAAATTTGATATAGGTAAATGCGTATCTTTCCTGACTCCAGATTTGCCACAAACATTTCTGGAGTTTTTTAATTACTAGAATTTAAAATTACCAATTACCCATCTAGTCTAGACTCCAGTGAATATTTTACTTTTCTATAGATTGATAGAATGAAAAAACAGAATAAGTAAAGCAAAGTATGACTGAAACAAAACCAGTGCGATCGCGTGGTGGAGGTAGGCTATTCCCAGAATACACAATACCACCAGAAGAGCTGGCCAGACGAAAAGCTGAAAAAGATGCTCGTGGTAAAAAAGCTCGTAGTTATTTTGAGCAAATTTGTCCCCAATTGATAGATAAACACTACAATTGGTTCATTACTATTGAGCCAAATAGTGGTGATTATTTTATTGACCGAGATATAGAAGTTGCTGAAGACAAAGCACATCAAAAGTATCCTAGCGGCTGGCTTGTAACTTTTCGTCTCAACGAGACAGGAGTCTGCGACAGGATATGATTTCAGGTAGGTTCGGTGAAATTGGTGAGCTAATTTTTGAAATAGAGCTTATTGCAACTGATGGAGGAAAATTTTCTTTAGATGTTTTATTAGATACAGGGTTTACTACAGGCTTGTTGGTACTTGATACCCAAGATGCTGAAAGTTTAGGATGGGCTTTGATTGAACGTAATCGCACGATGCAGATGACACGAGGTGAGGAATTATTTGACATCTATCAGGGAATACTTGTACTGGATCAACAAGAGTACATAATTCCTGTTGTGGCATGTTTAGGAATTCGCGAACCTCTGCTGGGTTTACAATGGTTAAAAATGTTGCCACTGGCTGTAAATTTTGCAGCAGGAGTATTGACGCTAGGATAAATATAAAAAGCGATCGCACTCCTAATCTTGACTAAATCAAAGTGCGATGTCTGACGACAAGGCGCTGCGCGTCTACGTATTTAATATAAATACTTATTTTGTTGTGTATGTCACAAAAATATCCTTTTTCATCTCTACTTCAGCCGCAGCGTCTGGATTATAAGTCGGTGATAATAAAAAACCTGCAAAAGACGGTAAAGTAACTCCAGTTTTAGAACTACATGAGGGATAAAATAATGTATAAAATGGCTCGGCTACAGAAGGAGTACCAAGTTTAACACCCATAGCAGTTGCTAAAGCCTGAGCGCGGCTTTGAGCGTCTTTCATAGCTGATTGATAAACTGAACTCTGCAAAGCTTGACAGTCATTGACTGCGTACTCAACGCCCACACTCTTGACGGAAAGATTTTCAAGTTGGCTCGTGGACTTGTTCGCTGTACCAACAATTTCCTGGACGCGATCGCGCGTTGGTTTTTCTAATCTCACCAATATCTTGGCGTTATTTTCACTGGAATTAGTGTTAATTTGCACTTGAATTTTATCAGCATTAATCCCTTTGGCAACTAGGCTATTAACTACAGGCTGGAGAGTTGCTTTAGTTAGGGATTTTTTGCTTGGTAAAGATTCTGCTGCTGTTTTGTAATTTAAAAGTAGAGTTGGTAAGGATATGCGATGGACTGACCGTAAAGATGATGGTTGCGTTTCTAACTCATCATTGCTACCTCCGCTACTGAATACCAACTCAATATCCGCTGTATCTGCTGGCACTCTCACTACCCCTTGACCGATTACCATTAATGAATGGCGATCGCTTGCTGGTGGGTAAAATAACTGGGCATTAGCGACTTTGGGTGTTAACGCTCCCACGCCGACAGTCACGGAAATACTTAGCATTAAAGCAGTTATTTTTCTCATGTCCTGGGAATGTCCTTTGAACTTAGTAATTGTCAAAGTTTACACCTCAAGAGCAATATACTGAATCCTTCATCCAAATAATTCAGGGCTTACGCACTCAAAACCTGAAATCTCGTTTGCGTAGCGCAATCCCCCCTAACCCCACTAAAAAAAGGGGGATCTCTGATCTGACTTTTCACGGTATCTGGAAAACCTCTCTCTAAATCTCTTTCCTAGAAGGAGAGAGACTTTGAATTTTCCCCCTTAGAGGGTTAGGTTTTTCGTGGGCCTTTGCATACAACGTGAAAAGTCAGATCAGCACAAAAGCAAATCTTGTTATAACTATTAACCAAACCAGTGAGAAGGTTCACAAGCTGGTTCAACTGTTTCACAAAGATGATTGCTAATCCAATCTGACTTTTCTTGAACTATTAAACAAATGCCTTGGTGAATCAAATTTTGTAAATGTAGTTGCTGCTCAAAAGGTTTACGAGGCAACTCGTAATAAGCCAAGCTTCCTTCTTCAGCCTGTGCTAGCGGAATTTGTCCGTCAGACATCACGCTGTAAAAGGAGGGAATACGGTTGAGGACGAAAGCAATTAGCTCTTGGCGTAAGTCAGGAATCGCAAAGGCTTGTTGATATGGATGGGATGGATATGTATCCAAAACGCTTTCAATCTCTCCTACTACTGATTGCTGTGTTAAATTGACTACCGGTTTCATGATTTTTAAACTCCTTTTTTAATCCAGTCAATGGTTGGTAAAGAAAACAACTTTTTTAGATGCCAACGTTGTCATGTCAATCAGTTAGAAGTGATTCAACTGATATATGCAATAGACCCTGAAACTAGCCTTTTATCTTGGTAGAATATCAGACATTTGGCTTTGCTTATTTTAGTTAAGGTTTATACTGCTTCACAGCATGACTTATTAAAATAGCCTCCAATAAGCTGGTAATTTACCGACATTTTATATTTATAATCCTAATTATTTAATATTTCTGCTTTTTTGGCAGAAATCTACATAAAACGCAGCATCAAGGCTAGGGGATCAAGATTAACGGCAATAAAATAACTTGAATTAGGAACAAGTTTTTAATGAGGTTAAGCTTTTTTGGCAATTTACATCACTTTTAGGTTAGCTGCAAAATTTGCTATTGTCTCTAAAAAACTTATTTGTTGCACGTTTGTTTAGTAAGTCATAAAAATAGCGACTCTCTATAGTGCAAAATCAGTCTAACGACAGATGAAAGAATCAGATAAAAACATTTAAAAATTTCAGATTATCTAAAGGTAGATGATGCAATTGATTATTAATTTTATCAGCCGCAGCTAATCCAGAAAGCATCGCACCTTCCACAAGATTGCCGCCACACCAATCACCACAACAAATTAAAGGTAGAGGAGTTCCGGCAGACAAAAATGCTTCGTGCCAAGGACGGCTAGGAAAGGCATAACGCCAACGATGTACTTGCATCCATTCGGGAGTATTCAGCCAAGGAAGGGACAGACATTCAGCTGCTCGTTGCAACATATACTGTCCGGCAGGTTGTAAATCCTGTGATTCTAGATGACGTTGAGCAAAATCAGCGCTACTTTGCACCACAAAATGTGGTTGTTGAGAGTTAGGACGCTTGCTACTATCCAAACCAATCCATGCTAAATCGTCATCATCCACAAAACTTAGAGCTTTCCACTGAGGGAAGGGTTGGGATGTGGGAGAATATCCAGCGATGTCTGACGACAAGCCGCTCTGCGTCTACGCACTAATCGAAGGATAAAATTCTACAGAACGCAAGTTGTCTAGAAAAACTGCATCCAATACAGTTTCGCCCAAAGGTGCCAACAACATCACAGCTTGGGGTGCAGGAATAGCGACGACTATAGCTTTTACAAATAATTCTTCGTTACTAGATTCGAGAGTCAGACACCAACTATTTTCATGAGTTGGGGTAATAGCAACGACACGCTGATTCAGTAATATTTCTAAACCAGGGGCGAGGGATTTAGCGATCGCACTCATTCCCCCAGGTGCAACATAACGCGGACTGCGGTTTGTGGGTTCAGATAAAGGAGCGCCTGCTGTGAGTTCGTAAACTTCCTCTGTCCAAACTTCGAGGATATGGCGCGTAGACGCGGAGCGGCTTGTCGTTAGACATCGCAATATCTCCACAAAACGTCCGAACAATTCACCCTTTGGTTTCAGGTAACAAGCCCCATGATCCGCCCAAGTTCCATGCAAGCGACGTGTAGCCAGTCTTCCTCCCAAACCACGCGACTTTTCTAGCACTAGCACCGAATATCCAGCTTGAATTAACTGCTGGGCGCAGACTAAACCGGCTATTCCGGCACCAATCACAGCAATATCAGTCATGAGTCAATAGTCCTTGGTCATTAGTTATTGGTTATTATCAAAGGACAAAATTACTACTAATAACTGCTGAAAGCTAATAGTAGAATAAGGTACACAAAGCTGCACGGAAGGGAGGAAGGGAAATTGGATGAGATGAGGGCGGCGCTAGAGTTAGCGACCGAAGAAGAATTGCAAGATTTAACGGCAATTCTATTTAGTCGTAAGTTCAATCCCCTAGACTATGTACGCACACCCGAACCCATCGAAGTACAAAGCCAAGACCGCAAAGCTTGGTTAGACTCACTAGAAGGTCGCTTTCGTTTTTTAGCGGCAGATGGGATGACGGTATTGCGGGGACGCACAGGGCAGGTAACTTACCGACAAGCCTTAGTTCAAGTATGTAAGTATCTAAAAATTCCCTATTCTAATCAGCTGACAACCATTGATTTAGAAGCAGAAGTATTTTTGCATCTGCTAGGACAGGTGTGGAAAAAATTGCCTGAACAGGAAAAACAAAAATTGACTCTCCGAGTGCAGCGTCACCTGATCAAATCAGAACTAAAACAACCGCTACCACTATTATTGCAACGTGACCCTTTGGGGTTACTTTTCAAAGGCGGTAGTGCGATCGCTGTTACTTCTCTTCTCCAGCCATTTGTACTTAAGCAAATTGCCCGTCAATTTGCCATCCACTTTGCCACCTATGAAGTAGCCAAACAAGCGGCGATTACAGGTTCAGAAGCAGCTACAACGCAATTCCAAAGCTATGTAGCTATGCAAATGGCTCGACGGGGTATGACTGTGAGTGCAGCCCGTTATGGGGCAACCCGCAGTATGTTTGCAGTGATTGGGCCGATAATGTGGACTTGGTTTTTTGCGGACTTAGGGTGGAGAGCGATCGCCACTAACTATGGTCGGATCATCCCTACCATCTTTGCCCTAGCTCAAATTCGCCTTACTCGTGAGGAATGTTGGGAGCCAGCTTGAACAAGCTTTTTTACTATTTCAAGTCTCATTGGCAATCTTCTTGGAACTACTCTCTATGGGCAATGTTAATCTTCCCATTGAGTCCTTTATTGGGGGCTGTGACTATAGGTGTTGTATCATTAATAACTTGGGTTAAACAATACCGCAAAATTAGTCGTCGCCCCCTCAACTGGGGATTTGCCCTTTTGAGTGTGTTGCTGATCATAAGTGCTGGGTTTGCCCAAGACAAGACAACAGCTTTCGTCGGCTTATTTAATTTATTACCATTCTTTTTAGTTTTAGCTGCTCATAGCACTCTGATTCAAACATTTGCCCAATTGCGGCAAATGGCTTGGATTTTGGTGATCGGTTCCATGCCAGTGGTAACTATCGGCTTGGGACAGTTATTTTTAGGCTGGAGTTTGAAGTTCGAGATTTTGTGGATTGTCTTAGCTTGGACGATCAGACCAGGAGGAAATCCACCAGGTCGCATAGCCTCACTCTTCTTGCACGCTAACACCTTCGCTGCTTATCTAGTGATAGTTTTCATCTTGGGCTTAGGGTTGTGGCTCGAACAATGGCGATTGGGGATTAGGTATCGAGGATTGAGTATTGGCAAGAATTCAGTCCCCTTTCTCTTCCTAACCGTGGCGATAATTACAAATTTCATTGCTTTGATTTTCACCAGTTCGCGCAATGGGTGGGCGATCGCTATTTTTGCCTGTTTAGCTTATGCACTCTACCAAGGTTGGCGCATTCTTGTAGGTAGCGTCGCTGCGATCGTCTCTAGTGTGCTTTTGGCAGCTTTTGCTCCCTCGCCAGTCGCTCAATTTTTTCGTCAGTACGTTCCTGCCTTCTTTTGGGCAAGGTTAAATGACGATATGTATCCAGATAGACCAGTCGCTTTAATGCGAAAAACTCAGTGGGAGTTTGCCTGGTCTTTAGCTCAGGAACATCCTTGGACTGGCTGGGGGTTACGCAGTTTTAGTAGACTCTACAAAGCGCAGATGCAGATTCCCTTGGGTCATCCCCATAACTTTTTTTTGATGTTATCTGCTGAAACTGGTTTTCCCAGTACTTTTTTATTTTGTGGCTTACTCGCTTGGATTTTGATTACAGGCGTGCAATTACTGCGAAAGTCAATATATATAAATACAGAAGACAGATTGATATTTTTCAGTTATCTTCTGGCCTTTGTTGGGTGGATTTTATTAAATACAGTAGATGTAACCCTCTTCGATATTCGTTTGAATGCGCTTTCATGGTTGATTCTGGCTGCCATTTGTGGAGTAGTGCATCGTTATAACCAACAAAATAGGCTTGATATTTCATCCAAATTAAAGTGAGTTTGACGAAGCTCTCCCTGGCTTGAACTTTAGTTCAAGCCAGGAAAAGGGACGTTTTGGGTAGTAAAACCTCTTAGAGGTCTTTTGATTCAGCTAATTAGGCGGACACCAATACGGTTCGGTTAAGATCCCCCGCCTACGGCGACCCCCTTAAAAAGGGGGCAAATGAGGGTTATAAGCAAGCCTTTTTAAGAGGCGCTGGAGGGATCTTCAAAATATTCAAACGTTAACCGAACCGTATTGAGGCGGACACTATATTAGCCGTCTAATTCACGTCAAATTAGTCAGTTAGGCTGTCGAGAATAGCCATTAGTTGGTTTTCAGTGTATGCACTGGGGACATTTAGAGTTTTAAGTTTATAAGATGACTATATTCACGTCTGTGAGTGTGACTAATACCTAATTAGTTACTGTTGCTGATTGTTGGGAAGGTGTAGGAACAACCCTAAAGGGTTTTCCTGCATGACGGGCATCTCTTGTAGATGCCCTTTTGTATATTTATTATTTTCCTCAGTTAAACACAATTAAAAACATATTTAGATTAATAAAAAACTGGAATTTATTCATGAAATTATCTTTGCAAAGCTTTGCATTTTTAACTTATTCATTAGGGTTATTTACAATAAATTTTGCTTTTCCTCTACCTGCTCAAGCTGCAATTGAGTGTGAAGCAGGCGATATGATTTATTATCCCAATGGTTCGCTATTAACTTGTATACTTGCTCAAAATATTACCGTGCAAGTTTCCAGTTATCGTTCAGGGACATCTAATTTTCCCTGCCAAAGAAGAAAATATATATCTTTCGGCGAAAAAGGACAGTTCCAAAGTTGTCAGCTTGCGAATGACACCCAAATTAGAACAGGTAATTCAGTTGAAACATGTCCGGCAGAATATAGGATATATGTTTCAACTTCAGATGAGGCAAATCAATCTCTTACTTGTCGCCAATACTAACACTATCAAAATAATTCGTAATTAATAATGACGCTCGATAATGTTCGCAAAGCGTCTCGTAGAGAAGCGGTAGTATCTTAACTTTGTAAGAGAGTGGCAAGTCTGAATCCCCCACTAAAAGATTGCTGAATTCTGAATTCTTATTCAAAAATATTTCTCACTTTTAGGACTTACGCACTGACAACCTCAAACCTCGATCCCCCCTAACCCACGCCAGTCGCTCCACTTGGGGAGACCCCAGACGCTCTCTACGAGACGCTGCGCGAACGCGGACTCGCTAACGCTGCGCTATCGCTTTTAGCGTCTCCCCTTCTTCCAAAGGGAGAGGCTAGCGCCCGCCGTAGGATGCCCGAAGGGCTGTAGGAAGAAGACCGCGCTGACTCCCTTTAAAAAGGCTACGGTGTACACACAAGTCGAAAAAAGCTCGATTAACCATTTCTCGTTCCCATGCAAAGCTAAAAATGGCTGATTAGGGGCTGCTGCCTCCAGTCAAAATTGAGTCGGAGCCTCAATGAATGGGTTCCGAGGCGGAGCCTGGGAACGAGTTAAGCCTCATCAAGCTAGGTTTTTAGGACTTGTGTGTACACCGTAGCCTTAAAAAGGGGGGGATCTGAAAGAGCCAACTTTTTAAGGGGGTTGGGGGATCTCTTCTGCGTAAGTCCTAACTTTTTTCAATCCACTTGCATCAAGCGATGACTACGATAACCCTTATGGTGTAAGCTCTCTGTAAAATGGGTGTGTCGGTAACGAAAAAAAGACGCCTCCATAACCAACTTTATGCTCACAACAGCTAACTTTCTTCAGTACACCCAATGGTCAGGCATAGCTACCTTGGTATTTGCTGCCTTAACAGTTTTGGCTTTTATTTTCAAATGGGGCATCCGCTTTCGGCTGGTGGGTACAACTGGCTTTATGCTGGTGCTGACGGGTGGTTTATTTGCACTCTCGATAGTCCCCTTGAGTCGGACTGTGATTCCAGGAGCAGCCCGGTACACTCTAGTTTATGACAATGGGTCAACACAAGCGGTGATTGCCACATCACCCCAAATTACACCCACACAATTAGAAGCAACTTTACGTCAAGCAGCTAGTAATCTGTTTTCTTATGGTCGCTCAGGTACACGGGAAGACGACAAATTAACAGTTCGCGCCCGTACCATTGTCCACCCGGAACCAGGGATTTCTGTACCAGTTTACTTGGGTGAGGTCAAGCGATCGCTCGTTTCTCATCAAAATTCCCCTGTCACAGTCAAAATTTACACAGACAAATTCGCCCAATTGTCAAAACCTACTGCTTAAGAGGAGCAGAAGGGCAGGGGAGCAGGGGGAAATTATTGGACAATTTTTTCTTCAGCCCTGATCCTCTTTCCCCTCATCCTCCTAGAGAACAAAAATAATTTACCTGTTATCAGGATGACAAAATTTATTTTGTATTTACTGATACATTAATAGTTATTTTTAGATTAAGATATTCACACTTTAGTGCTTCCACTGTCAGAAAAGGTCAATCAGCGTGCAGGTAATGGGTACTGAGAGTTGTGATTTGTCAGTTGTTATCCTAATTACCACTGTTGCCATTTTCACAAGTCTTTGCACCAAATCAATCGGCTGTGGGGGCGTACAGATAGATGTACGCTGCTCCTATGCACCTATCCATAGCTGGAATGACCATCGACACATTATTCAGTTCTCAATTACTTTTCCTGAGAATCTGAGAGTGGTAATGTTAATTTATTATACGGTTATTCAAAACTTTGATAGTTCGGAATTTCAGGCTAATGGACATCACAGATTCAAGCAACGTCGTTAAATTGCTTAACCAGTCGGCGATGAGCTTTGTCTTTTTCATTAGATCGGTTAAAACCTAGTTGAGCCAGATGCTTTGTTTGTAGCCATCCTGAAACCAGCGTGGCAACAAGTATTCCTGACTGCAAGTCTATTAGATTAAGAAATATCAAAGATTTTGGCAAACTAGACTATATGCCCAATAATTTTTCTACTCAACCTTCTTTGTCTACTCAAACCTCTAGTTCGTTATTTACGCTCACAGTTGCCCCAGCAAAAGTAATCCGTGGTTCTGGGGTGTTGGAAACAGCTGCAACAGAGATCGCCTGTTTGGGAAGTCGTCCCTTAATTGTGGCAGGTAAGTCTACTCTCGCCATCAGCCGAAAAAATTTGCAACCAGTTTTAGAAACGCAACAGTTACATACTGCCCAAGCTACCTATGGTGTAGATTGCTGCGAAGCTAGCCTGAAATCTTTACAGAAAACGGCAAAAGAACATAAAGCTGATGTGATTATCGGTGTCGGTGGCGGCAAAGCCCTAGATACAGCTAAATTAGTCGCGCAGCAGTTACAGTTGCCAGTGGTAACAATTCCTACTTCAGGGGCTACGTGTGCAGCTTGGAGTGCCTTGTCGAATGTTTATTCGGAAGACGGGGCGTTTCTCTACGATGTGGGGCTGTCTCGTTGTCCCGATTTACTGATACTTGATTATGAGTTGATTAAAACTGCACCACAACGGACTTTAGTAGCTGGAATTGGTGATGCGATCGCTAAGTGGTATGAAGCCTCAGTTAGCAGTGGACATTTGCAAGATACTTTAATCATTGCCGCAGTGCAACAAGCACGAGTTTTGCGAGATATCTTGTTGCAAAAGTCAGCCGCCGCCCTGAAAGAACCAGGTAGTGAAGTTTGGCGAGAAGTGGTAGACGCTACTGTGTTACTCGCCGGGGTAGTTGGGGGACTAGGAGGGGCGCAGTGTCGCACAGTTGCTGCCCATGCCGTGCATAATGGTTTAACTCATATTTCGGGACATGGCAGTATTCATGGCGAAAAGGTTGCTTTTGGAATTTTGGTACAACTGCGTTTAGAAGAAATGCTACAAGGTAATCAACTAGCAGCATCGGCACGACAACAGTTGTTAAAGTTCTACGCAGAAATTGAACTACCCCAAAAATTGAGCGATTTGGGATTGGGCAATATCACATTAGGCGAGTTGCAAACAGCTGTTGAAATTGCCCTAGTTCCTAATTCTGACATCCATCGACTACCGTTCAAAGTCGCGCCAGAACAGTTGATGGCGGCAATGGTTTCTACCACTGCACCTATAGATAGTAGAGATACTATAAATCGAGTTTCGCCCAAGGGAATCAGTGACGAGGTTTTATGAGTTTAAATTGGATTGTCCCAGCAGAACGCATACAAAAACTGCCACCTTATGTATTTGCCCGTTTAGATGAACTGAAAGCAAAAGCACGGGAACAAGGGTTAGATTTGATTGATTTGGGTATGGGAAACCCCGATGGGGCAACGCCAGCACCAGTGGTAGAAGCTGCGATCGCCGCTTTAAAAGATCCCGCTAATCACGGTTATCCTCCTTTTGAGGGAACTGCTAGTTTCCGCCGTGCCATCACCAACTGGTATCATCGCCGTTATGGTGTGGTTCTCGATCCCGATAGCGAAACCTTACCGCTACTGGGTTCGAAAGAAGGATTAACCCATCTAGCGCTCGCCTACGTTAACCCTGGCGATTTAGTTCTGGTTCCTTCCCCAGCTTATCCCGCCCATTTTCGGGGCCCAGCGATCGCTGGCGGCAAAATCCACAGTTTGATTCTTAAACCAGAAAATGACTGGTTAATCGATTTAGCTGCGATTCCAGACGAGGTTGCAAAACAAGCTAAAATTCTCTATTTCAACTATCCCAGCAATCCCACCGCTGCCACCGCCCCCCGCGAATTTTTTGAAGAAATCGTCGCCTTCGCCCGCAAATATGAAATTTTGCTGGTGCATGATTTGTGTTATGCCGAGTTAGCTTTTGATGGTTATCAACCGACTAGCTTGCTAGAAATTCCTGGTGCGAAAGATATTGGTGTGGAATTTCACACCTTATCTAAAACCTATAATATGGCTGGTTGGCGCGTTGGGTTTGTCGTGGGGAATCGCCATGTAATTCAAGGTTTACGGACGCTGAAAACTAACTTAGATTACGGTATTTTTGCCGCCTTGCAAACAGCAGCCGAAACAGCTTTGCAACTGCCAGATGTGTATTTGCACGAGGTACAACAACGCTACCGTACCCGCCGCGATTTCCTCATTCAAGGATTAGGAGAGTTGGGTTGGGATATCCCCAAAACCAAGGCGACGATGTATCTTTGGATGAAGTGTCCCGTTGGCGTTGGTTCCACAGATTTTGCCCTGAACGTGTTGCAACAAACTGGTGTTGTTCTTACCCCAGGTAATGCCTTTGGGGTAGCCGGTGAAGGGTATGTACGGATTAGTTTGATTGCAGACTGCGATCGCTTAGGTGAAGCTTTACATCGCTTCAAGCAAGCTGGCATCCGCTATCAACCTGAAACCGCACTTTCTACATGAGAAGCGATCGCCGATCTCGTTAGTTGAATAGAGTCAGGAAACCCAACATTACATGACTCAAATTTTTGCTGATGATGTTTGATATCATGTAAAAAAGTAGATAGAGTTAAAAATGATTGGTACTAATATTTACATCAGTCAAGAAACTCAATAATCTCTAATTAAAGCTGCTGCTTTAAAATAAATGTCTGTTGAAGAACTAGCTTCTTCTATTTTGAAGCAAAGTATTCAAGAAAAGTTTAGGCAAATTAGCTATTCTTCCGAGAATAAAGGCAAATTTGCCATTAATCCTCTTGTAAAAATGCAACCCTATACTTATTTGGCAGATCCTAATGAACCCGTTATTTCTCCTGATGATTGGGAAATAAATCAGAATTTGGAAGTGAATGATTTGTGATCATTCTTGATACTCATATTTGGGTTTGGTGGAATCACAATGATTCAAGGTTGACCCCTCCCCAGCGTCAAGCAATTTTGGATTTTGGATTTTAGATTTTAGATTGACCCCAGCAATTAAGTGAGGTAGTTCGGTCTTGGGGGTTTCCCCCATTAGAAACTACCGAACCCGTAAGGGAAGGGTCACGGGCAAATCATTTAATTTTGGATTTTAGATTTATTCTCGCGTTTAAATTCGCTTGCTCTCAAACCTTTTTAAATTTTGGATTTTGAATCTTCTTTTCCATTATCCAAAATTTAAAATCTAAAATTCGGTGAGGCAATATCCCCAGTGAATGAAAGCTGAAAGCCAATCTCAGTAGTGAATGACTGGAAATAAAAATCTATTTTATTTCCAGTCATTCAGAATTTTTCTGTAATCCTAAATAAGTCATATTTTTGCCATATTAATGAACCCGTATGCCTCCTGAAAATTCAGTGCGATCGCCCAATCTTATAGGGTCTTGATATTATGTCTTCGCTTGAAGTACGATAACACGACTATCTGTTTTAATGACTTGGATATCATTTTTTAAAGTGATCATCGGAATTTTCCAATAAGAATGACCACAGATAACTAATAAATTATTAGTTAGATTGATTTTTTCTAACTCCTTGCGGATAGATTCTTTACCAACCAAATTAAATTGTGGGTAATCCGGCCCTTCATGTAGAATTAAAATATCTGGTGACTGCTTTATAAGTTCCCTAATTGCTTTAATAAATTCTTTCTCAGAGCGTCTGAAAGGTTTGCTCTTTTTACCAATAATACCAGAAATTCCGGCAAGATTAAGCTCACCATTTCTTCTGATCTCACCATCAAGATAGTAAATACTCCGATTTTGTTTAAAAATCTGAATTTCTTCTTGTGTATTTCCCAAACTATCGTGATTTCCAGCAACACCAGCTACCCAACAAAATCGTTGATTAAAAGCTTGCCAAATTTCTCGGATATCGCCCACTACTCCACTACGCCTATTGACTTCTGCATAGAAATCACCTGCTAATATAATGCCTGTATTTTTTAGGGAGGGAATTTTTCCGATCTCTGCCAATTTTTCTAATTCTTCTATGACAAGATGACCGAGAAGTTGTTGATTTTTAGGGTCAATTCCTTGTAAATCACTTGTAATAGTAATTGCCTCTAAATTATTAGGTAAATAATCAACTTCTGCTAATAAAACTGGTAAACATTTCTCAACAACACCAATACCACCAGAAGCTGCTGTCAGATACTGTATTTGATGAATGGGTAAATTAGAGATTGATATAATGGGCATCTTAGTAAAAAATAGTCCTGTTCAAGCGCATCGCACCTAAGCTATAGTTTCTAGTTCACAATAGAGTTAGCATACCCTTATCAAACTGTAATTGATGCTCACCTCCTCACCTACTATTCCTCATTTAATTGCTGCTGGCTTTCACGCCCTTTCTGATCCACTCAGGATTAGTGTGCTGGAATTGTTACGACAGCGAGAATTATGTGTATGTGATTTGTGCGAAGCCTTGGGGGTAAGTCAGTCGAAACTATCTTTTCACCTGAAAACCCTCAAGGAAGCTGGCTTAGTTCACTCCCGTCAGGAAGGACGCTGGATTTATTATAGTTTGAATTTGCCCCAATTTAGCGTTTTAGAGGCATATCTGGCAGATTTTAGCCACAATCGCGTCATTTTATCTGCCCGTTCCTGCTGCGATTAGGGATAAGTTTATTTATCAATCTTTAGGCAACCGTCTAACTGGTTGACGGATAAATATAGATGTTTTTAACTTAGTGGAATACAGTAGAGCGCACATCTGTGCATTGGTGTGAACTTAAGGTAAAAGCCTTCTTAGAACAAGCTTTTAGAGATGTCTCGTGTCTCGTTCCCAGTCGGAGACTGGGAATGCCTATGGGGGGCTGCCGCCTCAAGACTTGCGGCAGAGCCGCAATTGAAGAGCATTTCCAGCCAGAGGCTGGAAACGAGGTTTTAAAGGGGTTTGCGCTTAAGTTGACACCTATGACATCTGTGCGCCCCTAAAAACTATTGCCCACAAAGCAAAATCGCCATCCATCAAGTTTTTTTGATGAATTTTTATATATGGTGCTATGCTTTCTATTGACACATCAAGTTTTTTTGAAATGACATACATATACATTCAAAATTACCAATAAGGGTGAGGTCAATGAACGCAATACGATCGCACTTGGAATGTTGGCTTTTGCGACTAGTTGCACGGCCACATCGAATTCATCTATTCAAACTCAGCAGTCGCCAAAGGTGACACAAGTCAATGATTTGGCCAAGGCGACAACCATTAAGATTGATGGTTCAAGCACAGTCTATCCGATTACGCAGGCGATCGCTAAAGAGTTTCAAGGCGACCTCAAGAATAAGGCACAGGTTGCAGTTAACATATCTGGTACTACTGGCGGGTTTGAAAACTTCTGTACTGGAGAAACAGATATTAGCAATGCTTCCCGGCCGATTTTGAATGCGGAAATGGAAGCTTGCAAGACAAATGGTGTGGCGTATATGGAGTTTCCCATTGCTTTTGATGCCCGTTTTAGGCATGGACAATCATCCAAACCAACCAACTTGTTCATTATGAAACTTTAAATAATGTGAGATGTATGAACTCTGTAATGAACAAAAAGACTTCAAAACGCCTCTCCTTTATTGACCGCTTTTTGACTCTGTGGATTTTTTTAGCAATGGCTATCGGTGTTGGACTGGGCTATTTCTTTCCTAGAGTAGAAGCGTTTATCAACCAGTTCCAAGTAGGAACAACCAATATACCGATCGCAATCGGCTTAATTCTGATGATGTACCCACCCTTAGCTAAGGTGCGATACGAAGAATTAGGGGATGTATTTCGCAACGGAAAAATTCTTGGTGTGTCACTACTTCAGAATTGGATCATTGGGCCAATTTTGATGTTTGCTCTGGCGACTATCTTCTTACACGGTTATCCAGAATACATGACGGGATTGATTCTGATTGGATTAGCCCGGTGTATTGCAATGGTAGTTGTGTGGAGTGACTTGGCACGAGGCAATACAGAGTATACGGCTGGATTGGTTGCCTTCAATAGTATATTTCAAGTCATCTTTTATAGTCCTTATGCGTGGTTTTTCATCACTGTACTGCCGCCACTGTTTGGGTTACAAGGCAGTGTTGTTAATGTCAGCATTGCCGATATTTCTGAAAGTGTGTTTATCTATCTTGGTATTCCCTTTTTAGCTGGATTTTTGACTCGTTTCTTCTTAGTAAAGGTGAAAAGTAAGCAGTGGTATCACGAGGAATTTGTGCCTAAAATCAGCCCGATCACGCTGATTGCTCTGTTATTTACAATCGTGGTTATGTTCAGCTTAAAAGGCAATTTAATTGTTCAAATTCCCTTAGATGTGGTGAAAATTGCAATTCCAATGATCCTCTACTTCGTGATCATGTTTCTGGTCAGCTTTTACATGGCTTGGCGGATTAAGACAGACTATTCTAGAGCTGCAAGTGTAGCGTTTACATCAGCCGGAAATAATTTTGAACTAGCGATCGCAGTGGCAATTGCCGTGTTTGGCATTAATTCGGGTGTTGCTTTTGCTGCCGTTGTCGGGCCCCTGGTGGAAGTGCCTGTGTTGATTGGTCTTGTTAATGTTGCTTTCTGGTTTGAAAAACGTTATTTTTTGCCATCTGAATCGAGAAGCTGATAAATTTAGTCAAATTATTCGGAGAAGTTGAACCATGAAACGTGTGATGTTTGTCTGCAAAAAGAATTCTGCTCGTTCCCAAATGGCGGAAGGTTTTGCCAAAACTCTTGGTAAAGGAAAGATTGAAGTGATTAGTTCTGGGTTAGAAGCAAGTCTTGTCAGATCAGAAGCGATGCCTGCGGCGGGCTACGCCTACGCTGCCATGAAATAAGTTGGCATCGATATTACCGATCAACACTCCAAACCCCTCAGTGATTTTAAACCAGAAGACTTTGATGTAGTGATTTCTCTGTGTGGCTGTGGCGTGAATTTGCCACCTGAGTGGGTTGTGCGGGAAGTGTTTGAAGACTGGCAATTAGATGATCCGGCAGAGCAACCGGAAATTTTTGCTCGTGTGCGCGATGAAATCAGGGAACGGGTGACTCGCCTACTCCAAGTTACATCCGTTAAATGAGGCTAAACTTAATGGAGCAACATTTTTAGGACTAGCTTACTGTTAGATACTGGGATAAGGGAATGGATGAAGATTGGTGGAAGAACTTAAAGTCTGAAACGATAAAAGATAGGCTACCAGGAGTATTCATCATCGGCTCGACAGGACTAATTTTCTATATTCTACTCGTTGTCTTGTTATGGATATGCCGTCCTTGGCTCAACAAACCCAAACCAAATTTTCACGAAAAATATGTTTCCCAAGTTCAAGTCAAACGTGCAGAGATAGCAAGCCTCACATCCTCTGGTTTGGAATAACCAATAGACATCTCCAGAAATTAGGTTTTCACCAAGACAGGTTAACAATTCAAAATTCAAAATTCACGCATTCAAACATTTTAGACAATTTCAGACGTTCGCGTAGCGGATCGCAGAGAAGAGGAGTGCGGTCTTGGGGTATCCCCATCGCTTTTAGCGTCTCCCTTTGGGAGAAGAGGAGCAACTCCGGGGGATTTAAACCCCGACTGAAACTGAGCGGAGGCGGAGTATCTCCGACTCCAAGCTACCTTTATGGTTGGGGTCTTAAACCCTTTTATTTACGATAACAGTTTCAGAACAAACCTTGCAAAATTAATGGGACAGACCACTACTGCCGCTTACTTCAACCAAGCTTATGCTTAATTTCTTAGGGTTTGCTAGAATGACGCGCAGAGGCTTGCTAACAGGAAAACCGAGTCTATGTCTATCGTCATTTCTCTTAGTCCAGAACTAGAAGCACAACTTTGCAAAAAAGCTGCACAACAAGGGCAAGATGTGAGTATTGTTGCGGCTGAACTGCTAACTCGCATTCTAGACTGGGAGTTGCAAGACTTGGAAGAAGCTGTCGCAGGTATCCAGCGTGGTTTGGATGATTTTGAGGCAGGACGTTCTCGTTCGCTTGAGGAGTTTGCTAAAGACCAACGCCGCAAGTACGATTTATCAGTCGATTCATGACTTATCGCGTTGAAATTTCCAGTGTGGCGGAGGCAGAAGCAGATAGTGCATTCCTTCGACTGTCGCAATTGATATCTCCAGAGAGAGCAAAATAATGGTATGAAGGATTGCTTTTAGCAATCGAGTCTTTGTCAGAAATGCCTAAACGTTGTCCTCTAGCAAGGGAAAATGAGTATTTCAGCAAAGAGATGCGCCAACTTCTGTATGGTCAAAGTCGTAATTCATACCGCATTCTTTTCACTATTGTTGAGAATAGTGAAGTGTCCACAGTTCGCATTCTGCACATTCGGCACGCCGCGCAACAAACATTAGGTGAAAATCAGGAATCTGATGAAGTCTAAAACTACGCTGCACTAAACCTAAAATGGTTGTAAGTTAGTTTGCAGATTGCTACAACTACAAATCAGGTTAGCGATCGCTCGAACTAATTTAGCTGGCTCCACAGGCTTGGTGATATGCTGCCCAAATCCGGCGGCAATTGCCTGTTGGTAATCAACTTCAGCTGCATAAGCTGTGAGAGCGATCGCTGGAATTGTCCCTCCAAGTTCTGGTAACATAGCTCTGATTTGACGCATCAGCATATAGCCGTCTACTTCCGGCATTCCAATATCGCTTAATAGCAGATTTGGCTGGAACTGAGGCATAACTCGTAGTGCTTCCAGAGCAGATGCAGCCTGGATTACTACTGCGCCAGACTGCTCCAGAATGAAAGCAATCAACTCTCGCGTATCACGCTCATCATCCACCAGCAGAACCCTTACCCCATTTAGATCAGGCAAATCATCAGGTTGATAGACAATCTGGTGGCTATTTAGATTAATCTTTATCAGTGGTAGCATGACTGTAAAGGTTGCTCCCTGTTCTTCCCCCAAACTTTCTGCCTTAACTGTGCCGCCATGTAGCTCTACAATGTGACGAACAATAGCTAATCCTAATCCCAGTCCGCCGAATTTTCTGGTAATTGCACCATCAGCTTGGCGGAAGTAGTCAAAGACATAGGGTAAAAAATCTGGGCTAATTCCCTTACCTGTATCACTGACTCGAAGTTGAGCCTGAGAACCAACAGATTCTAAACTTATTTCTACCTGTCCACCTTGGGGTGTAAACTTAAGAGCATTGGAAAGTAGATTCCAGATGACTTGCTGCAAGCGACCGGAATCACCGGTTACTTGGCCGATGTTTGGTTCAAGGACAGTGTTAATCTGAATCGATTTGGCTTCAGCCGCTAGATGTACAGTTTCTATTGCTGCGGCGATCGCAATTTCCAGATTTATAGGAGCAATATTCAGACTGAGCTTACCTTGCAAAATGCGAGAGACATCCAGCAAATCTTCAATTAGTTGCGTCTGAAGCTTGGCATTACGCTCAATGGTTTCGAGGGCGCGAGTGGTGGTTGCTTGATCATACTTTTTAGTTTGCAGTAACTTCGACCATCCCAAGATCGGGTTTAGCGGCGTGCGAAGTTCGTGGGAAAGAACCGCCAAAAATTCATCTTTGATCCGGTTAGCTTGGACTAATTGCTCTTTTTGCTGCTGTAAAGAAGCCATCAACTGAGCGCGTTCCAGAGCAACCGCCACCTGATCGGAGGTTGCTTGTAATAGAGCAATTTCCCCAGAAGTAAAGTGGATACGAGTGCGACTGGCAAAGGAGAGAACACCAAGCAGCTTTCCCTGAGCAATTAACGGTTGACCGGCATAGGCTGTGATTCCCAAAGCACGGAGGATGTGGGCATTTGGATGGGTGGAGTGCAGCACATCATTGACGACAATTTGATGGCGTTCTTGCGCTATGAGCCCGCACATCCCTTGATTAAATTCTAGATATTCAATTGCTTGAAATACTTCATCAGTGATGCCGTTCCAACCTACTAATCGAAGTTTTTGCTTATTTTCGTGCGTCTCAATTAGATAGTGGAAGTAAAAATGCAAATCCATCTGCGCCGAGAGTTTGCTGAACAGGCTGTTCATTAAATCCAAGGGGCGCTCGGTTGAAAGCAAATCGCTGGTTGTTTCAGAGAGCAACTTGAGTCGTTCACTGCGCTCTTGTAAGGCAAGTTCAGCAAGCTGGCGTTCACGAAGGGCGCGTTCGCGTTCGGTAATATCAACTGCAACCCCTCCTACTAGGCGTTGCCCAGATGCATCGGCGATGGGAAACTTATATACCAAAAATTCGCCCAAGGTGCCATCTGTACGTGGAGCAGACTCGATCGTTTCAACAACCCGATTCGTCTCGGCAACCATTCTAATGTTATCGAGGAGGGGTTGAGCGATTTGGGCTGGGTATAGGTCAAAAATGTTTTTATTAATCGCCTTATCTATTGCTAAATCGAATGTACTCAGATAAGTTGGACTGAGGTAAAGTACACGCCCGTTTGCATTCGTAATCCATGCTGCGGCTGGAATATTGTCCATAAAAGCTTGAAATTGCTCTTGACTCTGACTCAGCGCTTTTTTAGCTTGCTGGAGATCACTAATATCCAGAATGAATGCGACTGATTTCTGCCGAGATTCTCCTAAAAGGGAGTAGCCAACTACAACTGGGACACTGGAACCATCCTTGCGAATACATTCTTTCTCATAAGGTGTACAGGTTCCCTTCGCTGTTGCCTCGGCAATAGCCAGTTCATCTAAATATTGGTACTCAGGGGGCGTGATATCAGTCCAGCGGAGTCTGCCTGCTTGGATATCTTCCTGGGTATAGCCCACAATTCGCAAGAACTCGTCATTGGCTTCAGTGATACCACCATTCACATCACCAAAGAGAATGCCAACTATATTCGCTTTCACAAAACTCCTGAGGCGTTCCTCACTTGCTTGAACTGCCTTCTGTGCCTGCTTGCGTTCGCTGATATCTGTAATGCTGCCAACTAAGCGCACTGGTCTTCCATCTGCATCCCGCTGCACGACTATCCCCTGATCCAGTACGTAGATATACTGATGAACGTGGTTGCAAATGCGATACTCGGCAGAATAGCGATCGCCATTTGCCAAAGCGATCGTCGTCTCCTCTTGTACACGCTGTAAATCGTCTGGATGGACAAGCTCACGCCACCAATTACCTGTTGGTTGGGCAATGTCGAGGGAATAGCCCAAAATTCGGGTTAACCCCTCGGTTCTTTCAACGCTATCCTGCTCTAAATTCCAGTCATAAATGAGACAGTTGACCGCAGCAGATGCTAACTCAAAACGCTCGTTAGCTAACCTCAGGCGTTCCTCTTTTTCCCGCAAAGTTTGTTCTACTTGTTTGCGTTCGCTGATGTCACGGAAGAAAATGTCAAGACCATCCTCACAAGGGTAAACGTGAATCTCCAACCACAGGTCATACTTGGACGGGAAGTAGTAGTGATGCTCGAAGTGGACGGGAATCTGTTCTGCCATCGCCCGTCGGTACTGGCGTTCTACATTAGTGCCTACTGATGCAGACCACTCTTCCCAGTGCGACTTACCGATCACCTCTATCCTGAGTTTGCCGTTAATTCGCTCTGCTTCGGCATTTTGGTAAATGATTCGCCAGTCCCGATCTAAAGTAATAAATGCATCACTCATATTTTCCAGAGTGCGTGTATTTCGCTCATTGGCTTGCTGTAATGCCGCTTTTGCTTGTTTGCGTTCGCTCAAATCAACAACAAAGCCAATGACTGTTTCTTGCGTATCTCCCACAATGGCAGAACCGAGCAGAACGGGAATGCGATCGCCATCTTTGCGGATATATTCCTTTTCAAAGGGCTTACATACTCCGGTCGTTCTAAGTTCTTCCACTGAACGCTCACTCAATAGAAGATACTCAGGTGGGGTGATCTCGCGCCATTTCATTTGGTTAGCGGACAAATCTTCTCGCGTATAGCCGACCATCTTCAGAAAAGCATCATTGGCTTCCATGATGGAGCCGTTGTTCATATCAGTTACGATCACTCCAATGATGTTAGATTCTGCCAGTCGGCTAAAGCGCATTTCGCTATTTTGCAACAATTTTAGGCTTGTCTCTGCCTTGCTTCTAGCAGTTCGCAACTCTGAAGAGAGTGCAGTAATTAAAAAGGATACTAGTGAGAATGTGGTTAATCTTACCCAGACATTTGGGCTGAGGAAATCGAACGAGTAGACTGGCTCGATCAAAAAATAGAAAGCAGTTGTAACAGACAGGGCGATCGCTAGTACTCCAAGTCCCATGCCGCCATACCAAGCGCTGACTGCCACGGCAGCATAAAATAATGTAAATACGCTCGGATCGAAGACTGGCAACAACAGTCTCGTCAGCAGCAGTGCCGCTATGACTGCCAAAATCATCACACCATAGGTTAGTAACCAAGAGCGCATCATCAAAATTTTATTGGGTACTTTCACCATCATCTTAAAAGTCCTCCCGTTGCTCCGCTTTTGGGAGATACTCGTTCAGTAATCTTTTGCCTGGTTTGCCCATTTTTTGTAACATTTCTTCAATTAGCTTTAGTGCCATCTGTGAAGGCACTGTAGATCCGTTCTCCCAGCGATTGACTGTTCGTAGGGAAACTCCCAACTTGGCTGCAAACTTTTCCTGAGAGAGATCGAGTTGCTGCCTTAGTTCACGGATTAAATCAGAAATTTTTAGTGGCTTTTCTAGTTCCATAATAGGAAGAGTAGGACAGGTGTCTCGCCATTTGTCTCCAGCTTGAGGAAGAATTTAAACAGTCATCAGTTGTTATCAATTTCATCTTTTGGCGCAATACCGATATCAGTTATCAGTCTTCATTGGTTACTGTTTACTGATTTAAGTCCCTCACCATACTTCAGATAACTGTTTACTGTTTTAAGGTGATGCCACAAAAACTTGTTGAGACAAAAGAACTGGAGAAGGTATCTATAAAATAAACATTAAATTTTATCGGGTGTGTGATGTCAAAATAGTATAATTTTAAGCGCTTTGATAGTTTTAAAGCATCACGCACGTGCATTACATTGTTATGCTTCCTATCCTACTTAATATTTTATATATATACCCTGGATACATAAGTTTTATGTGATACTTTGCATTTATAAATTTTTCCAAATCATCGCTAATTTTGGTAACACTACCTGAAATTTTGCTCAAAATATGTAGTTAATTTTACTTCTCAGGTAAGAGGCCAATGGCAAAGCTGTAAAGCTATGATAAGATTTGAATCAAATTTTTGCCTAATCCAGATCACTGTTTTGATTAATCAACACTCCGAAAACCTCTTAAACACTCAACTGGAAAATGCCCCAGGTGAAGGCTATATATTTAGCTGGTTTGATTGGTTTTGTCTTTGGTATCCTCCAGGTTGGCTAATTTTATTTAACCGCCATTGGCAGCACTATCACACCGATCCTGATGGTTGGAATTGGCTGGAATATGGATTATTTTTAATTCCTGGCGGATTTTATCTGGCGTTGCTGAGTCGTTGGTTGCGTCTTGGTTTTCGTTCACCCCGAAAAGAAGTTGGTGAATTTGATCCCAAATATCAACAAGCTTTTCGCGAAGAAGTTCTCGGCCCCATCGTTAAATACTATTTTCGGGGAGAATTACAACAAGTCGAAAACTTGCCGCTAACAGGGCCATTAATTGTGGCAATGAATCACGCAGGGATGTGTTTTCCTTGGGATTTTTTAACCTTGGGTTATTTATTAGCTGAAGCCAGAGGATGGGTGATCCAACCCGTAGCAAGTCCAGCACTATTTGAGCATCCTTGGGTGATTTGGTGGCTACCATCTAATTGGTCGCAGGTTTTAGGTGGTGTGCGAGCCGAATTAGACAATTTTGAAGCAGCGCTCGCCCAAGGTAAAATTCTCTTATATGCACCTGAAGGTATCCGCGGCCCTCTAAAAGGTTGGCAAAAGCGCTATCAACTAGAAAAGTTTGATGTAAGTTTTATTAAGTTGAGCGATCGCTATCAAATTCCCATTCTTCCAGTAGTTTGCATCGGTAGTGAATCTTTACATCCTTGGGCTGTTAATTTCCAGAAATTGCAACGACTAGTCAAATTACCATTCTTGCCTTTCTCGCCTTTAATGCTTGTCTTAATTCTGTTTCCCTCAATGGGAATTTGGGCAATGAGAACTCGCCTACGTTACTTTATTCAGCCTTTACAACCAGCAGAATTGCACAACTACTCAAACAAAGGGCGGACAGTAGCTTATCGGCAGGCACAACAATTACGAGAAAAACTGCAAATTAAAATTAATCAGTTATTGATAAAAATTTGATACTACCAATGACTCGTTCCCATGCTCTGCATGAGGAATGCATTCATTGAGTCTCTGACTCAATATCTGACTGGAGGCAGCAGCCTCTAATCAACCATTCCTAGCTTTGCATGGGAACGAGAGAACAAGGAGAAATGAGAAATCGAGCTTTTTTCGACTTGTGTGTACACCGTAGCCCCGCTCTTCGGGAGGGGAAATAAAGCATAGCTTTGGCGGGGTGGGGTTCTTCGGGTTTAATAAGCAATCAAGCGAACATGAGATAACTCAACTCTACTAGAAATATTATCAGCGCTGGCGGGACTACTTCAACTTCCGAGTGCATCCCTTGTTCACAGGATTTGGTCAGTCCAAAGCTGGTAGCATAGCCATAAGTCTGAGCATCTGTTACCCAAATGCTCAAAGCATGAGTAGCGATAACGGGCACGCTGGGCGGCTTTGGGAGCAACTTTATCCAGGTAGTCGAAAACTGCTTCGATAGATGTCTGCGGCTGCACCTGTCACTCGCTATACAGACTCTTCTACCGCATCGGCTAGATTAGTTATCGTTGCGTTTAGCATGTTCAGAAGTAGTGACCTCCTCAAATTAAACCTAATATACATAATTTTTATAGTACAAATATACTAATTACTGCTAAAATGCCTTAAAAGTCAGCTAGCCTTGCTTGAGGTAGTATGAAAAAAATCCAATACATAGACAAAAAGCCCATTTTGCTGTTGCAGCCTACATCTGTAAATACTGCTATAGTGCCACTACAACCCCAAGAGGAAAAAATCATCAGTGAACGGGAGCGTTTGATAGCGCAAGTCGAACGCATCAATCAGATGGCAGGAGAGTTAGAAGCAGCGATACTAGAGTTGAAAGCGATCGCTAACACACTCAATACTCAAAAACGTTACTCAGTTCTAAAATGCAAAAATATTTGTCAGTATTTGGCAGTTAGCGTCCCTTGGGTGAAACGAAAGCCTGACGAATCATTTATTCTGACAACGCGAAGAGTTGATTTATTCCGAGCCGAAAGGGAAGCAGCACTGCTAGCACAGCAACTTCGTCAGCAAACCAAAAAAAGATTAGCATCGCAGCGACACAGAAAAAACAAGAGTGGGGCTGAGGCTCACACAAAATGCTTGTTCAAAAAGGTATTAGTCAACAAATCTTAAAATTATCAACATTCAACGGCAGCTCACCCCTGAGGTTGTAACAGTTATGCTGATTGAAGCGGCAGAAGGAACTTCTTACTCAAAATTGCTAAGTAGCACACTGCCATTGCTAATTGCCACCACGGTTGGTGGCAATTAGGCAAAGCTGCCCTAATATTTGCACTTCCGTAAAACCAGAGTGCAACATCAGGGACAATCAATCAGCGCACAGAAGAGGTAAAAAGAAGGTGTTAAAGACACTTTTAGTGATTGCCGTTGGTTTTTTACCCTCCCTGATTTCCTTGTGGGTAATTCGCAAAACCCATTTGCGATCGCGTTTACGGATGAGGCAAGGAGCCATGAATTTTCCAGCAGTGCAGGGACGGCAAAACGCTAGACCTGTTGAGAGCGATCGCTATTATTTAGAAGGGGTGGGTTATCTGATTGGCGATATCAGCTGCAAATTTAATGCCCGATCTGGCTACATCCGTTGTGCTGTGAATCCCGACGGCCCATGTAACGGTTGCCGTCACTACGAACCTAAAGGATTAGCTGGTAGTGAAAAAAGGGTTTAAGAGTCCTTACTTAGTACTCAACTGAACTGACAAAACGGCTTCACAGCACATTCCCAAATAGAATCAGGGAATGATAAAATCATTACTAATTATAATAATTTGTATTTACAAACACTTTGAATATTTGTCTTTGCATGGTGAAATAATAATGATTTAATAGAATTCGTGCAAAAGTGGAAATCTGCGTCATTTTGTTTGCAGATTATAAACTTTAGTATTAGCTTTTGCCGAATATCTAATAACTACATGATTATTCAACGATGAACAACGCGATCGCTCAGACAACAGTATTATTATCAACTTGCGCTTTGCTACTAACAGGCTGTGGTGGTGGCACTAAGACTGTGACTTCTGCAAATAATAGTCCAAATAGTACCACAAATAACACTGCAACTGATACCCCAGCGACAACGGGTACATCGTCGGGTGCTATTCCCATCGGCATTGCCGTTGCTCAAACTAGCAACGTGGCATTATTAGGTCAAGAGCAAGTCGCTGGAGTCAAACTTGCCGAGAAGTATTTCAATAGTAAAGGTGGTGTCAACGGGACTCCAATTAAATTGGTGTTTCAAGATACTAGCGGTGATGAAGCCGGGGCAATTAACGCTTTTCAAACTTTAATTAACAAAGATAAAGTTATCGGAATTGTGGGCCCAACTTTGTCACAGCAAGCTTTTAGTGCTGACCCCATTGCCGATCGTGCAAAAGTATCAATTATTGGCCCATCAAATACTGCTAAAAACATTCCCGAAATAGGTGATTACGTTGCTCGTGTTTCTGCACCAGTTTCCATCGTTGCGCCTAATTCGGTAAAAGCTGCACTTAAGCTGAACCCCCAACTTAAAAAAGTTGCCGTTTTCTATGCTCAAAATGATTCATATAGCAAATCAGAAACGGAAATTTTTCAGCAAACAGTTAAGGATCAAGGGCTGGAATTGGTAACACTACAAAAGTTTCAAACCAGTGATACAGATTTTCAAAGCCAAGCTACCAATGCGATTAATCTCAAACCAGATTTGGTAATTATTTCTGGTTTGGCTGCTGATGGTGGTAATTTAATCCGACAATTGCGAGAACTAGGTTATAAAGGCTTAATTGTCGGTGGAAATGGTCTAAATACATCGAATATATTGCCAGTTTGTAAAGCACTTTGCGATGGCGTGTTAATTGCTCAAGCTTATAGTCCAGAACATCCAGGTGAAATTAACGCGGCATTTCGGAAAGCGTATACTGACGAATACAAGAAAGAACCACCCCAGTTTAGCGCCCAAGCTTTTGCAGCAGTGCAGGTTTATGTCGAAGCACTCCAAATTTTAGATAAAAAGAGCAAAGTCAACAAATTACAGCTACCAGAATTGCGGACAGAATTAAATAAACAGATACTTATTGGAACATACAATACACCACTGGGAGAAATTGGTTTTACTCCTATAGGTGAAGTTGTTCAAAAAGATTTCTATGTAGCCCAAATCAAGATGGCAAAAGACGGAAGCCAGGGTAAATTCACATTTCTAAAATAGTTGCTACATGAATATCAATCTGTTTTTGCAGCAGTTATTAAATGGGTTATCCATCGGCAGCGTCTATGCAATTTTTGCCTTAGGATATACCTTGGTTTATTCTATTTTGGGCATCATTAATTTAGCTCATGGCGCGATTTTTACCTTGGGTGCATATTTCACTTATGCACTCATGGGTGGTAGCTTTGGATTTAACGGCTTGCTAGCTAATGCAGCCTTGCCGATAAAATTACCTTTTGCTATAGCCTTAATTTTAGGAAGTACCTTGGCGGGATTAGTAGGGGTAGTAATGGAACGGGTTGCTTTTCAACCTTTGCGGCGTCAAGGATCTGATCCTTTACTAACTGTTGTTTCTAGCTTGGGGGTAGCAGTAGTAATTGTGAATTTAATTCAGTATCTAGTAGGCGCAGAAAGTTACACATATCCCGCAAATACTTACGGTAATTTGCCACCTGCGATTAACTTTGGTAGTCTAGAAAACCCAATTCCGATTCGTAGCGTTCAGGTGGTAATTTTTACTGTATCTGTTGTGATTGTGACAATTCTTACCTATTTTATCAATCGAACTAAATATGGTAAGGCAATGCAGGCGATCGCAGAAGATCCAACTACAGCGAGTTTGTTAGGAATTAATAGCGATCGCTTTATCATTTTAACATTCTTCATCAGCAGTTTTTTAGCAGGATTAGCAGGAACTTTAGTCGCCTCTAGTGTTAGTATTGCAGGGCCATATTTTGGCATTGCTTTTGGATTGCGGGGTTTAGCGGTGATTGTCTTAGGTGGTTTAGGTAGTATTCCCGGTGCAGTGCTGGGAGGCTTGGTAATTGGATTAGTAGAGGCATTTGTACCCGCCGAATACTCTGGATATAAAGACGCGGTAGCCTTTGGAATTTTGTTTATCATGCTATTAGTTAGACCTCAAGGTTTGCTAGGGCGGCGGTTTATTCAGAAAGTTTAAAGAGACGTAGCGCTATGAAAACATACACCAAACAAAAACTAACTTTTGAGCAATTTTTGGAACAGTGTCCAGAGGAAGGTTTATATGAACTTGTCGATGGAGAAATTGTAGAAGTACGTGCAACCAGAAATCATGATGATGTCGCTGACTTTATATTGTTTAGTTTCAAAGATGAAATTAAACGTCTAAATCTGAATTACGTAGTAAAAAACACAGCAGTCCTTAGAACTATAACTGCTGATGGCATAGAGCAAGGGCGTAAGCCTGATGTAAGTGTCATAGATAAAGATGTATGGCGCTCAAACCGTTCTGCTTATTCTGCACTTGAAGAACCCATCCAGTTAGCTATAGAGGTAACATCAACTAATTGGGAAGATGACTACATTGATAAATTAGATGAATATCAACGTTTAGCTATTACAGAATATTGGATTGTAGATTATTTAGCAATCGGGCTAAGAGAGTATTTAGGAAATCCAAAAGTTCCGGCTGTGTTTGTTTTTCTATTAGATGCTGAGGGAAAATATCAACGCACACAGTTTAGAGGTTCAGAACGGATTGTGTCACAAACTTTTCCGGAACTGGCGCTGACAGCAGAGCAAATATTAACAGCTTAATAGTTGATAAAAGCAATAGTTTGATTAAGCTTAAATAAAATGTTTTAAAATGGCTGATTTTTTTGCTACTTACGGTTCTCTAATTGTCTCTATGGTATTAGGGGCGCTACTAGGGTTATCGCTTTACTTACCGCTAATGACAGGACAACTGTCTTTAGCTAGTCCAGGATTTTATGCTTTAGGTGGGTATATTGCAGCAATTTTATCCACAAAAATTTTGACATCTAGTAGTAGTTTATATCCGATTCCTTTGTTGTTATTGGAGATGTTAATTGCTGGTGCAATTTCTGGTTTATTGGGTGTAATAGTGGGAATTCCAGCGTTACGGTTACGAGGAATTTATTTAGCGATCGCTACTATCGCTTTTGTGGAAGTTCTGCGCGTCATCTCCCTCAATCTAGATATTACAGGCGGTGCTGTCGGAATTTTTGGCATTCCTCAACCTTTCCAAACACAAATTGAATATTTATGGATTGCTCTCCCCTTACTATTAATTAGTATGGTGCTGCTTTATCGTTTAGAACGCATCCGCGTCGGAAGGGCTTTTATCGCTATCCGCGAAGATGAATTAGCTGCGGGTGCAATGGGAATTAATCCCACTTATTACAAAGTTTTGGCGTTTACACTAGGAGCTATACTTGCAGGAGTTGTAGGTGCAATTAGCGCCCACTTCCTTAATACTTGGAATGCTCGTCAAGGTACTTTTGATGCCAGTATTATATATTTAACTTTTGTTTTGATTGGTGGTTCAAGAACTTTTTTAGGGCCGGTAGTCGGAGGTATGGTATTTACAGCCTTACCAGAGATTCTGCGAAGCCTAGCTGATACTGGTGGTTTACCTAATTGGTTAGCACAATTTTTGCGCGATGGGAGATTAATTATTTTTGGCTTACTAATAGTAATAGGTACAATCTTTTTCCCCCAAGGGCTAATTACTCCAGATATTTTTCCAAGACGCAAAACCCCAAAGTGAACTATTCATAATAATATGTAAAAATGTCAGATGATATCCGAGCAATTAAGCATAATGCCCCCAAGCCCACCCCGCCAAAGCTACGCTTTAGCTCCCCTCCCGAAGAGCGGGGAGGGGTTGGGGGTGGGGTTCTTTTATTATGGGTAATTTGGCGGACATGATGTCATACAGTATTCCAGCAGCTAACAGCAGTATTGTTTTAGAAGCAAGAGCATTAACTCGCCGTTTTGGTGGTCTAGTGGCGGTAAATAATGTATCTTTTAGTGTAAATAAACATGAGATTTTTGGACTGATTGGCCCAAATGGTGCTGGCAAAACAACACTGTTTAATTTGATTACCGCCTTCATTCCACCTTCTAGCGGCCAATTAATTTATCAAGGTGCAGAAATTTTCCAGCTGCGTCCTCATCAAATTGCTGCTTTAGGTATCGCCCGTACCTTCCAAAATATCCGCTTGTTTGGGGAATTATCGGCGTTAGAAAATGTGATCATTGCTCGACATTTGCACACTAAAAGTAATATGATTACAGGAGTTTTAGGATTACCACCAGCGCCTAGTGAAGAATTGAAAACTAAGCAAAAAGCTTTAGATTTATTAGATTTGGTGGGATTGAGCGATCGCGCTGACGAAAAAGCCAAAAACTTTGCTTACGGTGATCAGCGTCGGCTAGAAATTGCCCGCGCTTTAGCATTAGAACCGCAAATCTTACTTCTCGACGAACCGGCGGCGGGGATGAACCCCAACGAAAAGCAGCTACTCAGTGCATTTATTCGCAGCCTGCGCGATCGCTTCAATTTGACGATCATCCTCATTGAACACCATGTACCCTTAGTTATGGGTTTGTGCGATCGCATTGCGGTGTTAGATTTTGGACAATTAATCGCATTGGGTGAACCAGCAGTTGTCAGAAATGACCCGGCTGTAATTGAAGCATATTTGGGAAATGAATGATATCTAACTATCTGCTTAAATTACAAAACCTGTTGTAGTTCCTCAATATTATTTGCTGTTACAACGTTCCGTAAAATTATCTTCAAACGCTCTATATCATTAATTTGGTTGATTTGTGGCATTAACTGTAACCCAGTGTTGCCAAATTTTAACTCTAAATTAATTTCAATACTAGAAAGTATTCCTCGCAGTTCCCCGCGTGCTTCTCCACGTGCTTCTCCGCGTACTTCCCCGCGTGCTTCTTTGCGTGCTTCTTTGCGTGCTTCTCCTTCGCGTAAAATTTCTTGATACCAAGGCGACTCACGTAATACAGTCATATCCCACCTCATGATTTCTTGAATTAGCGCACTCTCTAAAACAAACGTAGCAAAAAAAGCTAAGACCGTTTCCAGTTGGTTCAGTTGTTCATTAGCACGGAGAATTTGCAATGCTTCTCTAATAGTAGATTCATTTTCACCACCTTTGAGAATGGGTACAAACGGCAGTAAGGATGGTAAGGGTTGTTGAAAAGCAATATTCACATCAACTTCCCACAGGTTAATTACCCGATAATCTTGTATTGCCCGTAATCCAGCAATATTTGATGTAAAGCTTGTGGGTATTTCGTTGTTACCAGTTTTAAGAATGTTGATGAGAACGGGGTATGTTGGTAAGTTATATTTTTCTTCCGCAAGTGCAGCGTATGCACGCATCCGACGTGGCATTTTGGATTGATAGCGTAATTGCAACTCGTTGAGAAGCAGAAATTCTCCGTGTTGGGGACTTGTGACACTGATTAATACATCACTTTCTCGGCTAATCCACTGAAATTCACTGGTGAGAATTTCCCCAGCAACGAGATTAGGAATCTGTGTTACCCATCTTACCCAGTTGTCGGGTGCGAGACTGATTAATTTTTTGGTGCTGACATCAGCAGGTTTTGCCACAGGATGCTTGATATCTTTATCAGTAATTAATGGTCTACCACAAAGATTACAGTATTCTGGCGTTGGTTTTTAAGTTGAAGCAATATCTACGACGGGCTATCTGGCGTCGCACTGTTTTAGGAAACGGATGATTGATGTATGTTAGATTTTGAATCAACATTCAAGATTTATGGATGTAAACCGCGCATGAAAGCCGATAGTAGACCAAATTATACAATTTTAGAACTTCAGGAACTTGATGTTAATTATGGCGGTATTCAAGCTCTGAAAAAGATTAATTTAATTATTCAAAAAGGTGAGGTAGTTACTCTAATTGGTGCCAATGGTGCTGGAAAAACTACTACACTCCGCGCCATATCTAAAATAGTTAATCCTAAGAGTGGCGTAATTATCTATAATGGACATAATATTACCCGTCGCCAAACTCATGAGGTTGTAAAACTTGGTATCGCCCATTGTCCTGAAGGACGCAGAGTATTAGCGCGGCAAACAGTGTTTGATAACTTACTTTTGGGTGCTTATATTCGCTCCAATCAAGCAGAGATAAAAGCAGATATTCAGCGCCAATTTGAGCTATTTCCCCGCTTGTCACAAAGACGCAATCAGCTAGCAGGAACCCTCAGCGGTGGTGAACAACAAATGTTAGCGATCGCGCGGGCTGTAATGAGTAAACCACAACTGTTACTTTTAGATGAGCCTAGCTTAGGTTTAGCACCTGCGATCGTTCGGGAAATCTTCTCAATTATTGAAAATCTCCGGGCTACAGGAGTGACTATTCTGTTAGTTGAACAAAACGCTAATCTGGCGCTGCAAATTGCCGATCGCGGTTATGTTTTAGAAGCTGGTTCTATAACTTTAACAGGCGCAGCATCAGAATTAATTAGTGATGAGCGAGTTAAAAAGGCTTATTTAGGATAATTAATTAAATGAAAATTTTGGAGGTACAAACACATGGTAAAATTACCAACTAAACCCCTAACTTTAGAAGAGTTTTTGAAACTATCAGAAACAAAGCCTAGCTCAGAATACATCAACGGTAAAATTATTCAAAAGCCAATGCCTCAAGGAAAGCATAGCATATTACGAGGTGAGCTACTTATAGCTATCAATGAAGTAGTTGAAAGTCGAAAAATTGCCCTTGCTTTCCCAGAATTGCGGTGTACTTTTGGCGGACGTTCAATTGTGCCAGATGTAGCGGTATTTGCTTGGGAACGGATTCCCATAGATGAACGTGGGGATGTGGCGAATGTCTTCAAGACACATCCAGACTGGATAATTGAGATTCTTTCGCCAGATCAAAGCCAGACTAAAGTAACCGGAAATATTTTGCATTGTTTAAAACATGGTAGTCGTTTCGGTTGGTTAATTGATCCAGGCGATCGTTCTGTTTTAGTTTATCCACCAAAGCAGCAACCAGAACTTTTACAAGAAGAACAAGAAATATTACCAGTTCCCGATTTAGTTAGCGGCTTTCAATTAACTGTAGGGCAACTATTTGGATGGTTGAAGTTATAAGCAATTGTATAGATTCATCTCTAGCTTTGGGAATATTAAAGGTAGTAATTTACTAAAATCAGAGCTAGATAATGGATTTCGTGAATTTAAGAAAAACGGGTGATAGTTGGGAATTTGCGACTGAAGCTGATTTAGAAGATTTCGTATGGGCGAATTTAAAGGAACTTTTTGGATTAATTCCGCTAAAGCGACAATATTATGTTAAAGGTCAAATTTGTGATATTTTAGCATTGAAGGAAAATAAACAGCTAGTGGTGTTGGAATTTAAAAATGCTGAAGATAGATATATTGTTCAGCAGCTAACTCGATATTATAACGCTTTACAGGAAGTAAAACCTTTACAAGACGAAATAGACTATCAGCAACCTATTAGTTTAATAGCAATTAAGCCTAATTTTCACAGAGATAACTTTACAGATAAAAAATATAATCATTTATCTATTGAATTCTTTGAATTTGTCGTTTTAGCAGATGGATTTAACTATTATTTACAGATAAACAATTTAGATAATGGTAAATTTTCAAAAATAGAAATTCCTCATCAGTACAGAGAGAGTAATGAAGATATACCCCTACCTTCTAGAGGGCTGATGAACCGTCTAGCTAAATGCTCTTCTGAACAACAAGAAGGAATATTGAAAATTCGTAAAAAGGTTCTTAGCTTTGATAAACGGATGGAAGAAATGTCTTCTGCTATTAGTTTTAGATATGGAAATGGTAATAGTAAAACAAGTAAATTATGCGCTGAATTTTACTTTGATAGTAAAGGTGTACCAATTATATTTTTATGGTTAGGTTTAAAAAATAATAGTAGCGATCGCATAAGTAGAGCAAGGATTTGGACTGATTGGCAAGGTAATGCT
This sequence comes from Nostoc sp., assembly GCF_036917655.1. Classification (GTDB taxonomy): domain Bacteria; phylum Cyanobacteriota; class Cyanobacteriia; order Cyanobacteriales; family Nostocaceae; genus Nostoc. The sequence continues at coordinate 63,379 of NZ_JBALCY010000009.1, read as the reverse complement.
TTGTTAGAAGGATATGTACCAAGTGGAATTGGTGCAAAAATGAATTCATACAAAAAAACACTTTCAAATAGATTAAAAATAATGAATGAAGTAGCAGAAAATAAAACTTCCACTTTTCAAGAAAAATATAAACATATGAACCAATATTTTAAAGATAGAAACAGAATATCTAGGAAATTTAATAACTCTGAACCTTTAACATATGAAGAAAGAAAATTACTAGAGATTGATGCAAATAAATTTTGTATTGTTCAGGGGGGTGAAAAACTTAATACATATAAATTTGATCACTATGATTCTTTAAATGGATTAGTTGAGGTAGCTTTAGAAAAATGGCGAAAAAGGCTGTAGCCAAAGTCTCACTATTACAATCTTAAACATTCCAGTAGATTACTATAGTCGATATTGCTTTAGATAGTTGACTAAAAAAGCTTTAGTAAAAGCTACATTGACAGCACTTATAACTTTTCCTGATCATTAGTATTATTAAATACTATTACGATTTTTGTCATAATATATTAATATTTGTAGCCCTCCTTGCAGATATCTATATTTGTTTAGCGGCGAATTCTATTCACCGGAATAATTAAACTCATGAGTCAAATAGTCTGGATAGCAAGACACGCTAACCGCATCGACTTCGTAAACCCTGATTGGTTTCTCACCGCTGAACGACGCTACGATCCACCGTTGTCTAATGATGGTATGGTGCAGGCACAGCAGTTAGCTAAACGATTGAAAAAAGAAAATATTGGCCATATTTTCGCTTCTCCTTTCCTGCGAACCGTACAAACGGCAAACGCAGTTGCACAAGTGCTTAACTTGCCGATCAAATTGGAAACAGGCTTGAGTGAATGGCTAAATCCAGCTTGGATGACAGAAGAACCCGAAAGACTCTCAACTCCAGCATTAGCAGAGTTATTCCCCAGGATTGACACCAGCTACACTTCGCGCATTGCCGCCAAATATCCTGAAACTCACGAAAAAGTGCGAGAACGTTCTGGGCAAACTGCGAGATGTTTAGCTACTGAGTTCTTCCCAGAGGATATCCTGCTAGTAGCACATGGCGCATCGGTGTTGGGGGGAGCAATGGGGCTAGTGGGGGATATTGCCAAAACAGAAGTTAAAGCTTCTTTATGTTCGCTGGTAAAAGTGGTACGCCAAGACCCAGAATGGTTATTAGAACTAAAGGGAGATACTTCCCATTTAACCCACATAGAAGAAGTTATTCGATTTGCTTAAATCTCTAATAGGGATTTTCAATCATGGATTTCGGTATTTTGGGTATATCCTACAAAAAAAGTAATTAATTCACGAATAAGTTCTATGACTTTTTTACTAGCAGGGGACATCGGCGGTACGAAAACTATTCTGCGATTGGTTGAAACATCAGCTTCACCAAGTTCACATACTATTCATCAGGAAAGTTTCCACAGTGGCGATTTTCCCGATTTAGTACCGATAGTGCAGGAGTTTTTGGTCAGAGCTAACACCCCAATACCACATAAGGCTTGTTTTGCGATCGCAGGCCCCATTGTGAAAAATACTGCCAAGCTGACCAATTTAGCCTGGTTTTTGGATACCGAACGTCTACAACAAGAATTGGGTATCCCGCAAATTTCTTTAATTAACGACTTCACCGCCGTTGGCTATGGCATTTTAGGTTTACAAAAACAAGACTTGCTGACGTTGCAGGTTGGCAAATCTCAACCCGAGGCTCCCATTGGAATTATTGGTGCTGGTACTGGCTTAGGGCAAGGATTTTTAATTAAGCAGGGAAACTATTATCAAGTCTTTCCCTCAGAAGGTGGACACACTGATTTTGCTCCCCGAAACGAGATCGAATTTCAATTGTTGAAATACCTGCTGAATAAACATGATATCCAGCGCGTTTCTGTGGAACGAGTGGTTTCTGGAATGGGAATTGTGGCAATTTACCAATTTTTGCGCGATCGCAAATTTGCCACCGAATCACCAGACATCGCCCAAATCATCAGAACTTGGGAACAAGAAGCGGGACAGGAAGAGAAAAGCGTTGATCCTGGTGCTGTCATTGGTACAGCTGCACTACAAAAACGCGATCGCCTCTGTGAACAAACTTTACAATTATTTATAGACGCTTACGGTGCAGAAGCCGGGAATCTTGCCCTTAAACTCTTACCTTATGGTGGCTTATACATCGCTGGTGGAATTGCACCCAAAATCCTGCCCTTAATCGAAAACAGCGCTTTCTTATTAAATTTCACCCAAAAAGGTAGGATGCGCCCCCTACTCGAAGAGATCCCCGTGTATATTATTCTCAACCCGCAAGTGGGGCTAATTGGTGCTACTTTATGTGCTGCTGGGTTATAACAGCTAGCATCATCAGTGATATTAGCATCTCGAAATGCAAAAAATATGACAGTTAAAAGTCTGTTGCCATTAATCGCCGCCACCTTTGTCTGTGGTGGATCTGTTCTTGTGGAAGCGCGTCAACCCAAACCTCTGGCAGCTGTTACCAAACCAACTGTTTCTCAACCCGCGCAGCCACAATGGAAGGTATTCACCGCTCCAGATGGGCGCTTTACTATTTTGATGCCGGGAAGCCCCAACAGAAATACCCAATCCCAAAAAACTTACATGGGGGAAATTACCTTAGAAATATTTGTCGCTCAACCACCAAAACAGCAAGTAGCATATGTAGTTGCTTATAATGATTTTCCTTATAGTTACGGTGAAATGGCTGATCCCCAAACTGTACTTAATAATGCCCGCGATATGGCTTTAAAGACTACGAAAAGTAATTTAATTAGTCAACGAAATATTCGTAGTTCCAATAATCATCCTGGCAAAGAAATTGAGTACATCAATTCTGGAGGGAAAATCACTAAAAGTAGAATGTATGTTGCAGAAGGAAGATTATATCAAGTAATGGCAATAACTACAAAAAAACAGCAGAAAACATTAGCTAAAACCATTACTGGGTATTTAAATTCCTTCCATGTCGTTTTGAAAAAGTAAAATACAGCACTTCCGGCGGCTATGAGGTACATCCTCAAAGCTGAAAGCTATGATAAAACAGGGGCAAAAGGAAAACTGTATTGCATAACAGCCGGAAGCGCTGTAACTAATATCATGTCCGCATAATTAGTTACGATTCCCACAGTCATTGCACCCCATCCTTTAATCCCCTCCCCGCAAGCGGGGAGGGGAGACAAAGCATAGCTTTGGCGGGGTGGGGTTCTTCGGGTTTAATAAGCAATCAAGCGGATATGATATAAAACCTCTACTATATTAACCTTGTAATCAATTGCAGAGCTAATAATTTAGGTAGGCACAATTAACAATTCACGCATTCACGCATTCACGTATTAAAGACATTTACAGACGGGTATTTAAACCCCAATTGTAGCAAGATCCCGCAGGGTAACTGAGCGGAGTCTGAGCCACTCTGCCTCCGAGCTACCTTTAGACGTGGAGGTATTAAACCCCAATACCTTGGGTTAAGGATAGTTGTAGGTTAGGTTGAACATTCGTGTTACCCAACAAACCACGAAAAATGTTGGGTTTCGTTCCTCAACCCAACCTACGCAGGTTTTGGTTTTTGGCTTTAACCCAAGCGTATTGTATTAAACCCTTTAATTTCCGATAATTGAAGATAGTGTAGGGTGTATTAGATGCATGTTTCGATATGATTTGTAATGAGAAACATGATATGAGCGCCTAACCCACTCTCAGTTAATATTTACTTCTAACTTCTAACTCCTAAATTATGCTGTATTTTAATTATTTGATTTTTTTAGCTTAGATTATACAACTTATACGCTACTCAACCGTTTGCTGAAACATGATTTCTAACATTAGGATGTTATGTTAAAAACAATTAGCAAATTACACACAACCAAGTAGAATAAATAGCTCATATGATTGATACTGCCGTTACTGCTAGTTCTTTTAGCACCTTAGTTGATGCAATCAAGGCTGCCAACCTGATAGATACTCTCAGAGGTGTTGACTCGTTTATCGCCTCTGCAACCACAGATCAAGCTTTTGCAAAGCTTCCAGCAGGGACTGTAGAGACATTGCTTAAGAATGTTAATAAGCTGCAAGAACTCCTGACGTATCATATCGTTTCCGGCAAGGTGATGCCCATAAAGCCGATTGAAGGTTCAAGTTTGAAAATTGACCCTTTCAATAGTGGCAATGCAGATTATGACAGTCCACTGCCTCAACACCCGATGCTGATGATAACGGTGTCATCCACATCATTATTGATTCCTCGGTAAAAGATAGCGAATAACATCTATGGGTTAGAAACTATTTCTGGTCACTACCTGACAACTGTCTAGACATATTTTAAGTAGAGGATGTTTTAAAAGGGTCTTTTGCTCTCATAGTTAGTTAGCACAGCAAAGCATCTCAATACATAGCAAAATTATACCTGAAGGTACTTTTAAAATATCCCCTAAGTAGCTCAACCAAATTAAATATCAAACCTCTCTCCTCTTCCTGTTGCGGCAAGTAGGAGGTTAGGTCTGTTTTAGGTTTTTTAAGGTTGTTTCACTTAGTAAATACTTTATAGGGCTGCATCATTTATCTTCAAAGTTGCCTACTCAACAAAAACAACATCATGTAATTTAATTTAACAATTTAGGGTTTGAAAATGATATCATGTCCGCTTGATTGCTTATTAAACCCGAAGAACCCCAAAGAGCCAAAGCTATGCTTTGTCTCCCCTAAGAGCTTGCGGGGAGGGGATTAAGGGGTGCAATGACTGTGGGAATCGTAACTGATTATGCGGACATGATATGAAACATTTATCAACGAGTCAAACTAATTTGATTTCTGGTCGCAGCCAAGATTATATATCTACAGAAATCAGTCAATCTATGAAGGGAAAATATACTTGTCTTTGCTGTTCAAATGCTTTACTCCGTCACATCAGTTCGGGAGTAGTTTACTGGCGTTGTAGCCACTGCTATCAGGAGATGCCATATAAATTTATCCAATGATGCTAAATAGGTTGGCGGGGAAAAATCCAATTATGTAAAGGTATGTAAAGGCTGAAATAAGCTTAATTCAATGGCCTTTCATCTTTCATAATGTTTGTAAAAATTTACATAGTTGCCTTTAATAGCGCCAACCTACTTAGCTAATGCAGTTATATTAGATAATATTGCTGCCGATGGCGTAACCGCCTGCCGGAGGCGATCGCATCATTGTCTTACTCACATGTATCACCCAACAAAAAAACTAGAGTAATCTAGAAACAAAGACTATCTTTAATTAAGTTTAATTACTCATTGGTGTCCGTCATGAATTTATTTCAATCTGATCAGCCACAGTTTGCCTGGTGGGTAGAAATTAACACTGCTGTTCCACGCTGTACTTATTACTTTGGCCCTTTTGATAGTGAAAAAGAGGCACAACTTTCTAGAACTGGCTACGTCGAAGACTTATATCAGGAAGGAGCCAGAGACATCATTGCATTAGTTAAGGAATGTCAGCCTGATGTCCTGACGGTTTTTCAGGATGAAGCACAAGTCGAAATATTTAGTTTTTGAAGCCCGGATCGCAGATATCTTGCTAAAAGGGATTTTTCGATAATATAACTTGTTGCATAATTTTGAGGTATAAGCTTTACCACTTGTTTAACTAAATTGGGGGAGGTCTTCTAGTTGTCCATCTAATGCACTTCGAGCAAGGCACATTAAGGCTATTACCTCTGCTTTTTCATCCTCGGAAAATTCGTCAATATACTTGTGTAGTATGTTTACTGAACATCTTCCTGTAATATTTAAATCCTCTAAATAATAAGACAATTTATCTATAAATGTTTCTGGTTGCTTTGTTCTCTCAGATGCCATTGATTTATAAATTAATTCAGCCATTTCAATAATTTTATATATTTTGTTAATTGCCAATAAACTCATATTTTTTATTCCAATTGGAGTCAATAAGCCAATACGGTTGGGTTAAAGCCAAAAACCAAACCCAACCTACAACTGGTTGCTTTGTTCTCTCAGATGCCATTGATTTATAAATTAATTCAGCCGTTTCAATAATTTTATATATTTTGTTAATTGCCAATAAACTCATATTTTTTATTCCAATTTGAGTCAATAAGCACAAATCTAATATATAGAGATAAGTTAGAGGCTATTTATAAAGCGGTTCTCGGCCCTTGTGAGGTACAAGAACCCCACCCCCAACCCCCTCCCCGCAAGCGATGAGGGGGGTATGATATACCTCATGTGATTAGGAAACGCTATAACCCTCTTGTGTCATTTTCCGGGAGGGTGATCGCTAGAAGCCTCGTGAGGCAATCAATACAAGCTATACTATTAGAAAAGAATTGGTCTTCTATTTGTTATTAGAAAATAATCGCGCAATCGCTTGCTATACAAAAGCTCTAGAATTCAGAAATGGCAAATGTTTTCGGAGAGTGACAGAAGAGGGCTAACTTAAGATTTCCTTTATAAATGGTCTCTTAGCCAGTTGGCAGATCAAAACTTTCTGATGACAAAAAATATATTGAGGTGATATCTATTAATAGCAACTATAATTTATGAGCAAGTAAATATTTATAAGTAAGCTTTCAATCTCTACTTAAGTATTACTGATCAATGTTTGAGTTCAAGTCTTGCCATAGCTGGAAATGTATAAGATGAACGTATAACGTTTGAGATTGTCACAAAAATTTAAAGAATTAAGATGTGTATTCTCTAATTTTGTATAACTTTAAGCGAGTATAATAGTATTATCACAGAAAAAGCTATAACATTGCAAACATTAACAAAAGTTAAAGTCCCTAATATTAGGAGCAGGATTTTTGTCGTATGGTCAAGAGATCGCTCCAAGCGTCACTCACCGGAATTCAAGAGGCTAAAAAAGCATTTGCTCGCAAGGGGTGGATACAAGACAATTTGGCAGAGGAAGTTAACCTCAAGACTCGACAACCAATTTGGCGGTTTTTCACTGGTCGTCCGGTTGAGCGTCATACCTTTATTGAAATTTGTTCTGTATTAGAACTGAATTGGCGGGAGGTTGCTACCAATCCGCCGGCAGAATTCTCGCAACTAGAAGATTACACTCAATCCTCTGATCTAGATATTGATATATTAGTGCAAAAAGTGCGATCGCGACGCTTTGACAAAATTCAAGACCAGTGTGGAATTTTGCAGTTATGGGATATCAGCCATCCCGTTGCGATCGATGACATATATATTGATGTGAATATTTTGCAGGAAATTGAAAGCCTTCATTACTTAGACATCTTGGAACTGCAAAAGTTAAGTCCAGAAGAATTTGACCGTTTTGGCTTAGGTGAGATTGACCAACAACAGATACCTGGTATGCAGGCAGTTGAAACATACTCCAAGCTCAGGGTGCTAGGCAAAGCAGGAGTAGGTAAAACCACCTTTTTACAATATCTTGCCATTCAATGTAACAAAAGTGGATTTGCAGCCAACTTAGTTCCGATCTTCATCACACTGAGAAATTTTGCCCAAGAGTCTAAAGTCACCAACGAGTTCAGCCTATTAAAATACATTAACCGGGAGTTTCTCACATCTGGAATTTCAGATGCCTCAGTGATTGAAAGCTTGCTTAATGCAGGCAGAGTGTTACTGCTGCTTGATGGCATGGATGAAGTTCTTAAGGAACAAAGCATTAGTGTCTTAAGCGAAATTCGCAGGTTTTCAGAAAAGTATCACAAAAATCAGTTTGTGGCGGCCTGTCGAACAGCAAGTCAAAAGCTGAGACTCCGAGGCTTTACCGATGTTGAGATTGCGCCATTTACCTTACAACAAATCACCGCCTTCGCTAACAAATGGTTTGTGGCTTTTACCAAGACCAACATTCGAGATGGTGAGGCGGAGTCCATTCAGTTTATTAATAAGTTGGACTCAGATGAAAACTGGCAATTTCGCCAACTCGTAATCACGCCTCTGTTTCTGCATCTTGCCTGCTGGGTGTTTCATGGTAAAGAAAAATTTCCGACTAAGCGGACTGACTTTTATAAGCAAGCTTTAGACCTTCTGTTGGGCAAATGGGATGAATCCAGAGGCATTCAACGGGATGAGGTTTACCGAGGGTTGTTCTTACCACAAAAGGTCAAGTTATTGAGTCAGATTGCGGCAGCGACATTTGAGCAAGGTCAGTACTTTTTTGAGCAACGCATCGTTGAGCAATACATTGGTGACTATATTCAGAATCTGACCAAAGTGCCAATGGATGCAGAAGAACTGCAAATAGAAAGCGAAGCGGCGCTGAAGGCAATTGAGGCTCAACATGGGCTACTCGCAGAACGGGCGCGGGGAATTTTTTCCTTCTCCTATCTGGCATTTCAAGAATACTTCACGGCGAGAAAAATCGTTGCCAGCCATAACCTAGAGGCATTTGGGCAAGCTCTAGAAGGATTAGTTAGTCACATGAGTGACCCACACTGGCACGAAATTTTCTTGTTAACGGCTACCATGCTTCGGAGTGCAGACTCTCTGGTACAGTTGATGAAGCAACACATTGATGCACTGGTTGCCCAAGATAAGTATTTACAAGAGTTTTTGACCTGGGCTAGCCAAAAATCTCGCAGTATTCCAACCAAACCAAAAGATGCGACAGTTCGAGCATTTTACCTTGCCTTGAGTCGGACTCCTCACCTAGCTCCTCACTTTGCTCTAGCCAGCACCCTCGACCAGGGAATGTTTCTGGATGCGGCTTTAAATGACCTGCTGCTGGAGTGTGCAATTCATGGGAGCCAGGATTTTGCTCACATCCACGCCTGTGGAGATGCTCTCTCGAACATTATGGGCATAGTGCTGGATGTTGGACTCCAGAAATCCTTGCAACAACTCTCTGACCAATTACCAAATTCTCGTCAAAGTCAAGAAAGGTTTAGGCTATGGTGTCAGACAAACTATTCAGCCTGGACTGAACAGTTAAAAATTACAATCATTAATTATCGCAACATTAACCACCAGTGGAACTTTAGCGCTGAACAAGAGCAAGTGCTGCAACGATACTACGATGCTAATCAGTTACTACTCGATTGCCTGCATACCAATAGTGAGGTGACGGCTAGTATCAGGCAGGAAATTGAAGCCACTTTATTGTTGCCGACAAAGGAACTTCAGGACAGGGAATGGCAATAATTCTTTTGGTTAATTAAGCAAATAAACCTCATCTATGTTGAAAACTGTAATTTTTGCCCTCACCCTAAATCCCTCTCCCAATTAGGGCTACGGTGTACACACAAGTCCTAAAAACCAAGCTTGATGAGGCTTGACTCGTTCCCAGTCTGCGACTGGGAATGCATTCATTGAGCCTCTGACTCAATGTCCGGGTAATTCGTTGTGATTCCCATAGTTATTGCACCCCACCCCTTAATCCCCTCCCCGCCGGCGGGGAACTCGGGGCCCCCTCTGGGGATTAGGGGCAGGGAGACAAAGCATAGCTTTGGCGGGGTGGGGTTCTTCGGGTTTAATAAGCAATCAAGCGGACATGATATGACTCAATGTCTGACTAGAGGCAGCAGCCCCTAATCAGCCATTCCCATGCGGAGCTTGGGAACGAGATAAACGAGAGAACAATGAGAAATCGAGCTTTTTTGACTCGTTCCCAGTCTGCGACTGGGAATGCATTCATTGAGCCTCTGACTCAATGTCTGACTAGAGGCAGCAGCCCCTAATCAGCCATTCCCATGCGGAGCTTGGGAACGAGATAAATCTAGTTCCCTCCTCTTTCCAAGGGGAGGGTTAGGGTGGGGTAAAATCCTGGTTAATCAGCTATTTCAGACTTGTGTGTACACCGTAGCCGAATTAGGGAGAGGGACTTCTTTCCGGCTCCCCTTCTCCCAAATTTGGGAGAAGGGGCTGGGGGATGAGGGTTTTTTCTTTTCACACGGAAAGAACTACAGTTTTCAAGATGGACGCGGTTTAGTTTGGTATATAATTAGTTATATTACGTTTTGTGTCGTAGTCAATCAACTAACTGATTAAATCAAACAACGCTTTGCGATATTACATCAAGAAGGCATAAAGAAGGTTTTTCATTTGATTTCTAGCAAAAATCCTTCCTTGACTACTCTTCTCCTGAACCAGAGGCTGCCCGTAGCTTGCTTTGAATAGTACGGAAACGTTTCCAATGAATGAATACGCCGTTTTGGCCTAATACACTAGAGACGCGAAATTTTGCATGTCTACTACGGATTTTTCAGTTCACTTTGTACTTAAAGTCCGAATCGCAGGTCTTATTATGAATTTAATCAATGAATTTTGCTTGACAGTTGGGATACTCAAAGGTGTACAAATACTCGTTGTAGACAACGATCGCGATAGTAGAGATTTGTACGCATTTATACTCAGAGACATGAGCGCAGATGTGATTACTGCTGGTTCGGTAAAAGAAGCTTTAGAAATCCTCAGTTCCTTCACGCCCAACATCCTTGTCTGTGAGATGAGGTTCTTGGGTGAAAGTATTTGTACATTACTAAATACATTGAGTGCGATGGAAGCAGATAATGGGAATCATATCCCAGTTATTGTGACTTCAACATCTACCATAGGTACTCATAACCAAATTCCAAATGTAGAGTTTGAAGAATATTTACTTAAGCCATTCGACCTTGACAAATTTATTTCTATGATTAGGAATAAATTACAGTCAGTTGTGGCGGAAAATTTTTGCCCCGAACTACTAGTTTTACACTAGTACGCCAAGTTGCTAGTTATGGGAGAATGCGATCGCATTAGACATAGGAGTTAAAGTCTTATAGAGACGTTACATATAACGTCTCTATAAGACTTTCAGGTAATGCTTGATTAATTTCTGGAGTCTCGTTCCTAGTCTCCGATTGGGAGGAATGCCTAATGTGGGGGCTGCCGCCTCAAGACTTGCGGCAGAGCCGCAATTGAAGAGCATTTCCAGTCAGAGACTGGAAACGAGGTTAGTGGTGGCGCACCAATCGAGAAGTTAAAACAATACATCAAAGAACAAAATGCGCCAACTGAATAAATATAGATTGGTTATTTCCACTTTGTTTCAATAACCCGCTCCAACCCCTACCCTACTAACAGTTGAGGGTAGGGACTGCCGCGATCCGTTCAAAAATCAAATACTAGTCCTATATAACACGGTGCGTTAGGCTAAAGCCGTAACACACCCTAACTTTTGATTGACTTTATAAATAGTCTCTAAGTCTTGGAGTAATCCAGCCAAGACTCGTTGAAATAGGAATCCCGTGACATCTCGTCATGCGAGGTTCAAAAGTTAGTACATAATCTGAAACAATAACAGTAAAAGCAGAGAGGGGATTACGTTGAGTCACAATCTAGATGCCATAGCCCCCCACGGTGGACAGTTGGTTAACCGAATCGCCACACCAGAACAAAGAGCAGAGTTTCTTTCAAAAGCTGACTTTTTGCCGCGAGTGCAACTTGACGATCGCGCCGTTTCTGATCTAGAAATGATTGCGATCGGTGCTTTTAGTCCACTGACGGGTTTTATGAACCAAGAAGACTACGATCGCACTGTCACAGAAATGCGACTAGCTAATGGTCTTGTGTGGTCAATCCCAATTACACTATCGGTCAACGAAGAAATAGCTTCCCCCTTGCAGGAAGGCGGCTTAATCCGTCTGGATAACTCCAGTGATGAATTTATTGGAGTTTTGCAACTCACGCAAAAATATCACTACGACAAAACCCGCGAAGCAATAAATGTCTACCGCACTGATGATACCAATCATCCAGGCGTGCAGGTACTCTATAACCAAGGGAATGTACATCTTGCGGGTGATATTTGGCTACTGCAACGTGAACCTCATCCCCAGTTTCCCACCTACCAAATAGATCCAGCTGCTTCACGAGAGTTGTTTAAAGACAAAGGTTGGAAAACTATCGTCGGCTTTCAAACTCGCAACCCCATCCACCGCGCCCATGAATATATTCAAAAGTGCGCTTTAGAAATTGTTGATGGTCTATTTTTGCACCCATTAGTCGGGGCGACAAAAGAAGATGATATTGCCGCTGACGTGCGGATGCGCTGCTATGAAATTTTGCTGGAACACTACTACCCCTTAGATCGGGTAACTTTGGCAATTAATCCCGCCGCAATGCGCTATGCTGGCCCTCGTGAGGCAATATTCCATGCTTTAGTCCGCAAAAACTACGGCTGTACTCACTTTATCGTCGGCCGGGATCATGCTGGCGTCGGTGACTATTACGGCACTTACGATGCTCAGTATATCTTTGAAGAGTTTGCGCCAAGTGAATTGGGCATTGTGCCGATGAAATTTGAACACGCTTTCTACTGCACGCGCACTAAGCAGATGGCAACATCTAAAACCAGTCCCAGCAGGCCAGAAGAACGCATTCACCTATCGGGGACAAAAGTCCGAGAAATGCTGCGGCGCGGGGAGTTACCTCCACCAGAATTTACTCGTCCAGAGGTGGCGGCAGAGTTAGCGCGGGCAATGCGGATAGAAGTACCGGTTTAGGGCATTGGGCATTGGGCATTGGGCATTAGTTATTCTTTCTCCCTCATCTCCCCACTCCCTATACTTTGATCAACAAGCAAACAGCATTAACTGTCAATACGGTTTGGTTAACATGTTTGTCTCTCGAAGATCCCCCCAACCCCCCTTAAAAAGGGGGGCTTTTTTGATATTTACCCCCTTTTGAAGGGGATCGCCGCAGGCGGGGGGATCTTATCCGAACCGTATTGCATTAACTGTAACTTTACAATACAGAGTTCAGGCCTGTAAGCTGCTAGCTAATGGGCTTAGGGCTGATAGCTAATTATGAAACGGCGCACGTTTTTACACAGAATTGGCTCAATACTCGCGGTATTGGGGGTAACTGAAGCTGAGTGGTTGACTTTAGGAAATCGCTATTATCAGGCTTTGGCACAACCCAGTCCGCGCAAGTTGGCATTGTTGATAGGTATTAACCAATACCCACAAATTTCAGCCCTCAGTGGTTGTCTGACGGATGTGGAACTACAAAGAGAACTTTTGATTCATCGCTTTGGTTTCAAAGGGTCAGATATTTTAACCTTAACTGAGGAAGAAGCTAGTAGGGAATTGATTGAGACGGCTTTTTTGGATCACCTGGGCAAGCAAGCTAGACCTGGTGATGTGGTCGTCTTCCACTTTAGCGGCTATGGCAGTCGTGTAAAATTGGAAACATCGCCAGAGCCAATGCAAAATGCTCTGGTGCCAGCTAATGTGAGTCAAAAATCACAAGATGAGAAAATAGTCAACTATATATTAGAAGAAACTCTACTGCTATTATTGCGATCGCTCCCCACACACCAAGTAACAGCAGTATTGGATACTAGCTATTATGCTTCTAGCACAGTCTTAGGATTAAAAATTCGCGCCCTTCAGGAGTCGGTAGAGGTAAAGCTAGCAGCAGAGGAACTCGACTTTCTCAAACAACTTAAAACTCAAAACTTACCCAGCACTCCAATTGTCTTAGCAGCTACCTCAAATCCAAAGCAGTCAGCGAGGGAAAGACTCTTTTCTGGTTTTAGTGCTGGGTTATTTACCTACGCCTTGACGCAGTATTTGTGGGAATTCACCCCAGCCACCACAACTCAAGTCGCCTTCCCTCATCTGGAAAATTCTCTATCCAAATTGGGTAGCAAACAGCAACCAGCGTTATTAACTAATAAGAAAAATGAACATATAACGTCTCTACTGCTAGACGGGATGATTGGTGCAGAAGGCGCGGTAACAGCTATTGAAGAAGACGGCAAAACAGTCCATCTGTGGTTGGCAGGATTACCTCCACAAGTGCTGTTATACTACGGAGTGAATTCTCGATTTACTCTAGCAACAACAGAGCAATTAGTATTGCGATCGCGGACTGGGTTAACAGCAAAAGCGCAAATTTCCCAAATTGAAGGTGCAAGTTCCCTACAAGTCGGGCAACTCGTCCAAGAAGCAGTCCGGGTTTTACCTCGAAATATTAATCTAACAATTGCTCTGGATACTGGATTGGAAAGAATTGAGCGGGTAGACGCCACAAGTGCCTTTGCCGCATTTTCCCGTGTGTCCACCGTAATAATAGGAGAAAAACCAGCTGATTATCTATTTGCCAAGCTAGAGGAAATTCCTAGTCGTTATGGTCTATTTTCTCTTGGTGGTGAGCTAATTCCCAATACCACCGGGGAAGTAGGAGAAGCAGTAAAATTACCAGTGCAAAGGTTAGCGCCAAAATTATCAACCTTGCTAGCAGCAAAGTTATGGCGACTCACAGAAAATCAAGGTTCTTCTCGCTTGACTCTCAAGGCAACCTTAGAAATAATTAGTGACATATCACCTCGCCTCGTCATGCAGCGCGAAACAGTACGAACTTTCAAAACTGAAACTTCAATTAAAAAATCACTCCCCACTCCGATTGTGCCTATCGGTAGTCGAATGCAATATCGAGTGGAAAACCAAAGCGATCGCCCAGTATATTTAATCTTGCTGGGATTAAACAATAATCATACAGCAGTTGCCTTCTCCTCTTGGGAAACCCCCCAAGAACCAAACACTGCGGACACCAAGCCTCTCCTCGAACAAGTCGTCATCGCTCCAGGTGAAACCCTCGCTCTACCCCAAACTAACGCTGCTTCCGCATGGGTGATTTCAGGGCCAGCTTTCTTTTGCGAACAACAACTAATTCTTAGTACTGCCCCCTTTAGCACAACTCTCGCCGTCTTGAACACTGCTAAGTATTCCACAGCCGACCAACAGCCGATTGTCCCATTATCGAATCCCTTAGATGTTGCCCAAGCCTTGCTACAAGACTTGCATAATGCCAGCGCCCTCAAAACGGAGATGAACAGTATAGCAGCCGACTCATATATCTTGGATGTAAATAATTGGGCAAGCCTTAGCTTTAGTTTTCAAGTAGTGTAAACAACCTCATCTATGTTGAGAACTGTAGTTTTTGCCCTCACCCTAAATCCCTCTCCCAAGTATGACTACGGTGTACACACAAGTCGAAAAAAGCTCGATTTCTCATTATTCTCTCGTTTATCTCGTTCCCATGCAAAGCTAGGAATGCCTGATTAGGGGCTGCTGCCTCCAGTCAGATATTGAGTCAGAGACTCAATGAATGCATTCCCAGTCGGAGACTGGGAACGAGGAAACGAGGAAAGTTTTATCAAGCTAGGTTTTTAGGACTTGTGTGTACACCGTAGCCCAACTATGGAGAGGGACTTGTTTCCGGCTCCCCTTCTCCCAATATTGGGAGAAGGGGCTGGGGGATGAGGGTTTTTTCTGTTCATCCGCAAAGAACTACAGTTTTCAAGGTGGATGCGGTTTAGCTATATAGCTTGGTTTGGGTGGGCTAATTCACTTAGAAAATTGCAACGATATGATGAGGCGATCGTTTTTTATGTCTAAGCTAGAGTTTTTTATGACTTTAGTTGTACTCCTATTGATTATCAGAGGTGTTAAATTTGAGTATTTCCCTCATAAAGGATGAATTATAAACCATAAAATATCTCAATTAAATTCAGTCGCCAGCAGGATGAGAGTCAGCACAATATTTTTTACACTAGTAAATAAACCTTATAGACAACTTAGGAACAGCGTATGCCTCTTCACAAACTTGAACATTTTGACCCAAACTATCGAGAAACTTTTGGTGGAGACGACGTTAAAGCGCTGGATCTTTATACTGAGGGAGGAGAGAGAGTTGGCTCAGTAGCTGATGTTTTAGTTGATGGCGATGGTCATTTCCGGTATTTGATTATTGATACAACCTTAGATTTTGTTAGTAAGAAAATATTACTACCAATTGGTCTTTCCCGGATCGATTATCCTGCAAGACGCGTCTATGTTGATGGGTTAAGCAGACAGCAAATAGAAAGTTTACCTGACCACAAAGAAGACGCGATCGTTGATAATGATTATGAAGAAAAGGTCCGTACTGTATTTCGTTCTCCAAGCAGCGGTGTGACTTACGATCGCGATACATACAATTACCAGAAAGAACCAGCTTTATACGGGTTGAATGAGCAAGATAATCAAACTTTTAGACTGTATGAAGAACGATTAATTGCCAATAAACACCGCATTAAAACCGGAGAAGTAACAGTTGGTAAGCACATTGAAACAGAAATTGCCCGCGTTATAGTACCTATTCAAAAAGAACGAGTTCTGATAGAGCGAGTTGTGCCGACAGAAGCAGGAAAGGTTGTAGATCCCAATGAACTTAAGTTCCAAGAAGGGGAAGTAGCACGTATAGAAGTGTATGAAGAAACACCTGAGATACATAAAGAAGCGTTTTTGCGTGAAGAAATCCGAATTAAGAAAGTAGTAGAACAGGACACTGTGGAAGTCCAAGACACTATTCGTCGAGAAGAGTTAGATGTTGATACTGCGGGTAATTTACATGTGCAAGAAAATAGCACCACTACACATGAAGCTATTTAAGTAGCTGGTCAATAAATTTGTTTGGTAGATTTATTTTAAATAATCATGCAGGCAAAGTTAACTTTTATCTCTGCCTGTGTTTTTTATTCAACAACAATATTGCCACCTTCTCTCATAAGTCGGTAATCTGAGCTTTTAAAAAATTTACATCTTCATAAACCGTGTAGAGATGCGAAATTTTGTGGTGAGCAAATATAGATGCATATATGCGGTGAATTCCATACACCAAGGCTAGACATATTTTTATAAAAGTTTTTATAAATAAAAGTGGGATACTTCCAATTTTGTGTCTCTGTCTCTATTTAACCATATTGTTTTATATCCCATACATAAAAAATATCTATATATAACTTTTGATTATTTAAGTCTAGGAATAATTCCTTCGCCAGAAGGAGGTAAAAAAGTAAATAAATCTCTAGTTTAGTTATTATGAGATGAAGAGAAAATTTTTGAGGTTAAATATAATGGTACTTTACAAACTAGAAGATTTTGAGCCTAACTACCGGGATACCTTTGAAGGTCAGGACATCAATGGGCTTGGAGTTTATACACAAGGAACTGATGAAAAAATTGGCACTGTCAACGATGTTTTAGTTGATGAAGAAGGTCAATTTCGCTATTTAGTCGTTGACTTAGGCTTCTGGATTTTTGGTAAAAAAGTACTACTACCAATTGGTCGTGCCCGTATCGACTATAACGTTGATCGCGTCTACACAATTGGCTTGACTAGAGAGCAAGCAGAAGATTTACCTGAGTTCAATGAACGCCAAACCCTTGATTACGATTATGAAGAACGGGTGCGTGGGGTATATCGCCAACCCACAAACTACACCCTTCCTATAGAAGCTTCAGCACCCCTAGACCCTTTAGCACAACCTGTAGCACAACCTTTAGCACAACCTGTAGCAGCATTGGATACAGCGCCCACTTATAATCGTGATAGCTACACTTATGAAAATGAGCCTTCTTTATACGGGTTAAATGAGCCAGATAATCAAACTCTGAAATTGTATGAAGAACGGTTGATTGCCAGTAAACGACGCCAAAAAACTGGAGAAGTATCGATTGGCAAGCGTGTTGAGACTGATACTGCACGAATTGCAGTGCCGGTAGAAAGAGAACGAGTTGTGATTGAGCGGGTAACTCCAGCAGATGCAGGTACTGCCGCTTCTGGGCGCGAAGCAGACTTCCGTGAAGGTGAAGTTGCTCGCATAGAACTCCATGAAGAAACTCCTGATATTCGCAAAGAAGCATTTTTGCGTGAAGAAGTCAGAGTTAGAAAAGTGGTTGATCAAGAGACAGTTGAAACTCAAGAAACCGTGCGTCGTGAAGAGTTAGATGTGAATTCTGGTAATCTTCCGATTGAAGAACGCTAACTAAACATAGTCATTGGCTAGTAACTAATGACTAATAATTAACTCTACACAGTGCAGGTGAGGCTGTTGAATTAGCTTTACCTGTACTTGCAATAGCTGATACTATTTTAGATTTTGGATTGCGAATATCGCTCTAGATATGGATTGTATAAATAAATCTGTCGCAGACAATTGTTCTAAATGGGATCTAGATGATCAATACATTTAATTTAGCTAACTAGAAAGCAGTTCAGAAATTTTGCATATGAATAGCCAACCGATGAAAAAAAACATTGGACAGGCAAATACGAACACTCGTCGTACTAGCACCTCACTAGCAGATTTAAGAAAGAAGGTGAAGGATTTTGTTGTCATCGATAGGCAAGGTCAGCTAGTAGGATTAGTTCATGATCTAATTGTGGATACTAATCGTCGGCTAAACTTAGTTATATCTAATCAGGCAAATCAAGAAACTGTAGCATATGGTCAGCAGTTATCCCATAAACATCCTACTTTATTTCGGTTGCAAAGCCAGAGAATAAAACAAATTCACAAGCCGACTAAATCTGTTTTCATAGACTTAAACAAATCAGAAATCGAGTATATGCCTGAATATTTAGAAGCAGAAACACCAGGCGATCCCACACTATCAGAAAACTCAACTGAGCAACTAGCCAATAATCAAACTATAAATAGCCCAATTGAGCCAGTAAATTTAGAACAGGTTCGCGAAGAACAGATTATTCGTCTACTAGAAGAACGACTAGTTGTTGAAAGCAGTAAGCGTAAAGTTGGTGAGGTGATTGTTCGCAAAGTAATCGAAACCCGGATGATACAAGTTCCTGTCCGGCGTGAAAAGCTGATTGTGGAACAAATTAGTCCAGAACACAAACAACTTGCAGAAATTGATTTAGGACAAGAGGAAATTGATGGTATTGACTTGACCGAAGTAGAAAGACTTGAAGTTACACATTTTGACAGCGGTTTAACGGTAAGTGGCGAATTTAGCTCCCCTAAAACTGCTAGTTTATTGTTGAATGCGATCGCACTAGAGCGAAATCACGGGTGCAAGCAGGTGCGAGTGACGATTACTATTGAAGATGAGTCACAGCAGAAAAAATACCAGGAGTGGTTTGACCGCTGTTCTAAAGGTCAATCACCTAAGCCGGAAAAATAAATTTCTAGAAGATCAATATACAGGACTTACGCATTGACAAAATAGGCGGAGAATGCATGAAATAAATCAGGAATAAATAGGCGATCGCTACCCACCAAAGGCATTGAAAGACAGATAATACTGATGATTTACTATGTGTAACAGGTACAATAGGACTCCCAATTACAGCACTTGTTTATTTCAAAGAGGTCAAGCAGGTTACACCAAGTTTTTCATTGTTAAAGAAGTATTTATTTACTGAAACGCAAAAACTAGATTTCAACACCAGATTTGCACAATATGACCCTTCAACTGTTGTCCTAACCAAGGTGTATTTTGTGAAAGTGTATAAAGACTTTTGCGTTCTACTTTCCAGGTTTGCTGGGGATCAAATAAAGTAAGTTCTGCTAGTTGATGAGGTCCGATCGCACTGACTTTTTGCCCTAAACACTGGGCTGGACTGCTACTCAATGCCCGCCATAATTCTAAAGCTGTAAATTCTCCAGTTGCAACGAGATATTGCCACAGCAAGGGTAATGCTAACTCAAAACCAATTGCCCCGGCCGGTGCTTCGGCAAAAGCTTGGACTTTTTCTTCGTAGCTGTAGGGTGTGTGGTCAATGGCGATCGCATCGATCACACCCGCACGTACCCCAGCCCGCAACGCCGCCACATCACGGAGATTACCTAAAGGCGGGTCTAAATGCAAGCTGGTATTATAACTCTTAACTGCTTTTGTATCAAGTAAAAGGTGCATCCAGGTGGTGCTGGCGGTGATGGGTAAGCCAGCAGCCTTGGCTGAAGCGATTAATTCCACGCTGCGAGATGTAGAGACACGCATGATATGGACTGGTGTGCCTATGGTTGCAACCAATTCAAGCATTGCTGCGATCGCAGTAGTTTCAGCGCTAGCGGGGATTGGGGGTAAACCGAAACGGAGAGCATCTGGCCCTTCTCTCATTACACCATTTGCTGCTAATTGGCGATCGCTAGGCCAAAATGCGACTGGTTTCCCCAACGGCTGGAGATACTCTAACACTCCCCGCACCAGTGCCAAATTTTCTAAGGGCTTACCATCCGTAAAACCAACAACTCCAGCAGACGTTAAATCTGCCAATTCCGTCATTTGCTTTCCAGCAATATCTAAAGTGATAGCACCCCAGATATGAAGCAGGGGGAGAGGAGAAGCAGGGGGAGCCAAATTAATTTTCTCTCTCTCCCTCATTTCCTTGATCTCCCCACGTCTTTTCTGCTGCAACTGTGCCACAAGTGCAGGGTTATCAATAACTGGGGATGTATCGGGTAAAATGCTAACTCTGGTAAAGCCGCCAGCAGCAGCAGCTTGTAAAAGAGACAAGAGGGTTTCCCGTTCTTCAAAGCCAGGTTCCCCAGAGTGGCTGTACAAATCCACTAACCCAGTACCGAGAACTAATCCCTGACAATCTCTGATTTTAGTATCGGAACTGATGTCAGAAATGTGCGAAGCCACTGCTTGGATATAACCATCAGCAATCAGCACATCAAAGAGTCCGTCGATTTCAGAAACTGGGTCAATCAGCCGTACTTGTTGCAGCAGTTCAGTCATAAAACTTTTTAGTTATGAGTTAGGGGTTAGGAGAGACGCGATTAATCGCGTCTGTACAGGAGTTAGGAGTTATAAGTTAGGAATTATGAGTTATTTGTTCCTTGCTCATCATTTCTAACTTTATTCATCAGTCATAATTTTTCACTCTTATAGCGTTTCCTAATGACATGAAGTACATCAGAGCAAGCTCTTCGCTTGCGGGGAGGGGGTTGGGGGTGGGGTTCTTGTACCTCACTCAAGTGAGAACCGCTATAAGTTTATTCCTAACTCCTAACTCCTAACTCCTAACTCCTAACTCAATTACAATGCCCCCGCTGCTGTTTTATCTAGTACGCCTCCACCTAAGTGAGTAGTGATGTTCATCGCTTGCAATACTGGTAAACCATCTATTCCAGAAGGATAGTCGATAACACTGACTGCGCCATTACCCTGGCGAAAATTCCAGAAATTTTCCAGCGATAAACCCAGAATGTGACAAAGCAAGGTTTTGTTAGTAGCGTCATGAGCTACTACTAATACAGTTTTGTATTGATTGGTTGATGCAGCTTGCACAATTGATTGCCAAGCTGCAATGCTACGCTCCCACACTTGTTGCAAATTTTCCCCTTCAGGCATTTGCACTTGCGCCGGCACTAACCGCCAGCGCTGCAATTCTCCGGGAAACTCTTGCTCTATCTCTATTTCTAATTTTCCTTCCCAGAGTCCGTGGCTGATTTCTCTTAAACCATCTTGCAATTCTAACTTTACATTGGGATGTTGTTTTAGAATAATCTCTGCTGTTTCTTTAGGGCGCAGCATTGTGCTACTGCAAGCATTATCAATCGCTACGTCTTGGAGAAACTCGCCTGCTTTTTGCGACTGTTGTCTACCGTTGTCGTTGAGGGGGACATCAATTTGCCCTTGAAACCTGGTTTGGCGATTCCAGTCAGTTTCACCGTGACGCACCAGTAACAACCTTACTCCTTGATGATCTGGTCGCAATGAGGGTAGACTTTCCCCGGTGTGTTGCGTCTGATTTAAGGATTCTAGCTGGACTGGTTCGCCCAATCCTCCAGCAAAATTTAGGACGGTGATGCCACAGTTAGATTGCTGTATTGAATGGTAGCGACTTGGAGGGATAGACAAGGCTGTGCTAATCAGGGCGCGATTAATTCCGTTATGTCCCACTATGAGAATAGTTTCGCCTTGATGGTGGGACAAAGTTTCTTGCCAAAACTGCCGTGCTTGTTCGTATAAAGCAAGAACGGGAAAATGTTCTCTTGTCCCTTGTGCATCATTAAGCAGCATCCGCAGTTCGTCGGGGCGTTGGTGCCAAGTGCGGTAGTCTTCGGCAAATTTCTGCTTGACTTCAGAAGTCAGCAGTGCTTCCCATAAAGGCAGGTCGATTTCTAGCAGCAAATCAGAAACTTGGATTACAGCAGATTGTTCAGGATGAGTAGCTAACTCACTATGGATAATATCTGCTGTGTGTTTGGCTCGTTGCAGGGGACTGCTATAAATAGCATTAAATAAAATATTGCTGAGGGCTTTGCCTACTTTACTGGCATCGTTACGACCTTTTTCGGTTAATGTTGACGCATCAGTGCGTCCTTGGATACGCCGCTCGGTGTTATAACCGCTTTGACCGTGGCGCACAATGATGACACGAGTCATCTCAAAGCCCTCCTGTATCTAGACGATTAATTCTACTGCAAAATGATTGCAGAATTATCGACTCAGGAAGGCAGATTTAGTCAGGTGCAAGACTTTATTCTCGTAGGAGACGCAGGATAAGCAGCAAAAACCACCGTTGTGTTAACGATGTTTCCTAACAAAGCTGTTTTTAGTCAAGCAGAAATTATTTGCTCTAAGAGGATGTTTGAAAAGTTATATTGTAGGTATCAAAACGTTCTAGAACCTCCTAAATCCCCCTTAAAAAGGGGTACTTTGATTCTGCTTCCCTCCTTTTTAAGGGTGGTTAGGGGAGATGAATAAGTGCCTAAAATCACAGCCAAATACTTTTAAAACATTCTCTAACTCTAGTACAGCACGGCATAAATCCAGCTACCATCTCAATTAACTAGACTTGGGTCTTGTCAGAATGGCACTAAGATAAGCCCAAAGCCTTGTGTTGCCTCGTTCCCAGCCTGGAGGCTGGGAATGTATTCCGAGAGGCTCTGCCTCTGGCCAAGAAAGAGGAGGCGGAGCCTCCCAGGATGGTTTCCCAGCCTTCAGGCTAGGAACCAGTCAGGGCAAGGGTTATATCTTAACTTAGTGCCATTCGGTCTTGTCATTAGCAATATCTTTATAAATCTTGGGCTTCCTTGCCATCCCGCCTTGGAATAAATTCCGAGGTTAATAGCTAAAGTCCTTTCAAGAGGACTAAATATAAGATTTTAAGCGATGTAGTTAGCTATACTCTGTAAAAACGAAAATTTCAGTCCACGCTGAGTGGACAGTAGCTCTGAGCCAGGAACTTCAGTTAGGGTGAGATGTTGGTCGGCGCGACACTTTGACTGTTACAAAAATGTGGGTAACGACAAGCCCCTGCTACGGCAGGAGAGCCTTAGTACAGCTTTGCGTAAAAGCGTAGCGTTTTTAATGCAGGGGGATGCATTGGCATTGCAGGAAGACGCATTAACATTGTATCGGGATGCATTGGCATTGCAGGGGAACACATTAACATTGTATTGGGATGCATTGGCATTGCAGAGGGACGCATTAACAATGTATCGGGATGCATTGGCATTGCAAGGTATTACCAAATTTAATTTGCTACAAATTAATGAAATGCTGTACTTAGCGTCAGCTACAGGCGGGGAGAGGTCGATTTGTTTTGGGCAATTTGACAGACTTGAGATCAAGCGTAGACGCACAGCAGTTTATAATCGCACATTGCTTCAATGCAATTCTTGATACAGGCTACATTATTAATTAGCTCAATTTCTCTGCTGCGCGTCCAAGCAGCAACTCGTCGTCAGGCATCGCCTCTATAAAACCCTAAATGACTAACGAAGAACTGCTGCAAATTATTGAACAAGCTGCCAGAGACAAGCTGACAACATTAGACATAGGAGTGAAAATGAATGTAGAGACGTAGCACTGCTACGTCTCTACAAGGGTTCTGGATAACGCATATTTAATTTCTGGATATGTCTATTTTCTGCTGAGATAAATCCATCAAATTTGCCAGCTTGTAAACTACCCGCGCTCCAACATTACCATCCCACTCACCATCACCGACTTCGCAGATATCAAAGCCAATAATTTTTCTGCCACTATTGACCAATTCTCGGAATAGACAAAATGTTTGCTCTAATTCCAACCCACCTGGAACAGGAGTACCTGTACTCGGACAGAGTTTTGGATCTAGACCATCTGCATCAAAGCTAATGTAAACATACTCAGGTAAATGACTGATAATTTCTCGGCATAAATCAATCCAAGTTGTTCCAGAGTAAAGCTTTTGCTTAATGGCTGGGTCGTAATATGCAATAATGCGATCGCTAGATTGGTCAATCATTTGCACTTCATCATGACTAATGTCACGCAAAGCCACCTGCACTAGCTTGGAAATTTGCGGTATTTTCATCGCATTAAACATAATAGAGGCATGGGAAAACTCAAATCCCTCATAGGCATCGCGTAAATCTGCGTGGGCATCAATGTGCAAAATGCCATAGTTGGCGTACTTAGCTGCTAATGCTTGGAAATAACCTAACGGCGAACTGTGATCTCCACCAATGACTGCAACTCGCTTACCCTTGTTAATTGCTTCCTGACAATTTTCAAACAGCCATTGATTTACCTGTTGACAAGCCTGATTAATTTCTGTGAGGACAGGAGTTAAATCTGGTGGATCTGAGAGTTGTTTACCTTGGGCTAATCGCTGAATAATTTTTGCTGCCAAGGCGCGGTAATATGTATTCTTCTCTAAAATATCTTGGGGAATTTCCACCATGAAAATTCCCTGCTTCCAACCATTGGGGTTATCGAAATCAAACAATTCTAGTTGAGTCGAAGCATCGAGAATTCGCTGGGGGCCGTTCGCTGTGCCTGCACCATAAGAAACAGTGACTTCCCACGGCACACCAAAGACAATCAGGTTTGCAGACTCATAATCGCAGGGCAAACCTAAGAGATTGCCATTTATTTCACCTACGCCGCTAGGATTGTAGTCTTGTAGTTGATTACTCATCGATTATCTTCTGGATTTACGTGGATAGACAGCACGCCGCCTAGTGGACATCTGCATTGTAATCAAAATTTTTCACAGGCGCTAAACTACGGTTAGCTGACAAAAGTCCTCAGTTCTCTTTTAGGGTGCTGGGTACAAGCGATCGCAAACCAAATAGACATCTCCGAAAATGAATGTAAAGACGCGAAATTTCGCATCTCTACAAGGGTTTCAGGTAACGCATAATTAATTTCTGGAGATGTCTGAACCTCTCCCTGCCTTGAACTAAAGTTCAAGTTTCTCTCCGAGTCGGAGAGGGACGGTTTTGCGTAGTCAAACCAGGGAGAGGTATCTTTTGTAAAAGCGATCGCAGGTAATAAGCTGTTCCACATTTAACTTGCATAATTGGAGCGGACAAAATGCCCACCCCACAAGAGTTATGTTTAATTCGGTTATACAAATTAAATGTTTTTCAGCTTATCATGTCCGCTCGATTACCTATAAAACAATCCGGTTCAGTTAAGGGTTATTGGTGTAAATAATCGGTCTTTGAAGACGCGATAAATCGCGTCTCTACATCAGGGTTTTGGGCTTATCTGAACCGTATTGACTGTGGGAATCGTAACTAATTATGCGGACATGATATCACCCGAAAGACTGTTACGCTATCCCCATCACTAAGCACTTCTTAACGCTACAATCGGATCGAGTTTAGCAGCGCGACGTGCAGGAACAACACCAAAGAATAAACCAATACCACCAGAGACACCAACTGCCATAGTAATCGCTGTTGGAGAAAGACTTGCTTCTAAGGGAGTCAAGGCTCCCACTAATAGAATGCCACTAACGCCAACCGCAGTCCCAACTAAACCGCCTGCGGCTGAAACTATTACTGCCTCAATGATGAACTGTAGCAAAATATCTTGTTCAGTTGCGCCGATCGCTTTTCTCAATCCGATTTCTTGAGTGCGTTCGGTGACGGAAACAAGCATAATATTCATGATGCCAATGCCACCGACAAACAACGATATACTTGCGATCGCAGCTAGCATAATTGTCAATGCACCTGTGATTTGACCGACAGTTTGCAAAGCATCTTTTTGAGAGCGAAGAGTAAAATCATCTTCACCATTAATTTTGTGCCGTAGACGCAACAAATTAGTAATTTGAAACTCTGCTGCATCCACGCTTTCTGAATCACGAGCGGCAGCAACGAGATAATCTAAGGCGATCCCATAAGGAGAATTCTTTCCCACAAGTCGGTTGGCTGAGGTTGTGATTGGTATCAAAGCAGCATTATCATAATCTGCTCCCACGCTGGAACCTTTGGCTGTTAACGTCCCAATCACTTGAAAGCTGGTATTTCCAAGTCGCAATTGCTGACCGATGGCGTTACTATTGCCGAATAGTTTTTCTGCCAAATCTCCACCTAGCACAACAACTTGGTTACTTCGCTTGATGTCTACCTCAGAGAAAAACCTACCTTTAGCAGTCTCAAAATCCCGCACCGATAGGAAGCTGGGAGTTGTGCCAATAATATTGACATCAGTGTTTCTGTTGCGGTATATAACTACCTGTCTGGTGTTTAATTCGGGAGCAACTCCCACTACTGTTGGAACTTGAGAGGCGATCGCTTCGGCATCTTGTAACACCAGAGTTTTTGGCACTTCAAAAGAGATCCGCTGAGTTTCTCGATTACCTGGCAGTATAAACAGCACATTTGGCCCTAATGACTCCAGCTGTTTATTCACGTACTTTTGCCCACCTTCACCAATGCCAATCATGGCAATTACTGAGGCGTTGCCAATAACTATACCCAGCATCGTGAGGGCGCTACGCAGCTTATTTGATAGCAGGGTTTTACCTGCCATTTTCAGGCTTTCTAAGAGGTTCATACTAATTCGGAATTAAAATTTTTAAAATCTTGTGATCAGAGGTTTTCCATTTGTTAACCTGCTGTTGAAACAATATATTCTTGCCAAGAGAATTATTTATTATTTTGTTCCTTGGCCTTTTCAATTTTGTAGTCTTTCGGTGGGTTCACAAACACGCGATCGCCTTCTTTAACTCCCTCTAAAATCTGAGTTTGCTCTTGGATTTGCGCCCCAACTGTAATTTCGCGGAACTGGGGTTTATTGTTTGCATCTGGTACGAGTACGCCAGTTTTACCCTTTTCGGTGACGATTGACACTGTTGGTAACACCAAAGCATCATTGACGCGATCGCCCAAAAAAGTCAGATCCACATTTAAGCCAGAACGCAGTTTATCTATGCCAGTATCAAGAGCAACCCGCACTTGGAAGGATGTCACACCTTGTTCCACCACTGCTTCTGGAGCAATTAGGCGCACATGACCTTTATAAACTTGATCGGGATAGGCATCGGCGACAATTTCCACCTGCTGTCCCTGTTTAATTCTGCCAAGATCGGCTTCGGGAACTTGAGCTAATATTTCTAAACCGCGTGCTACAGCGACAATTGAACTGGAAGTTGCCGACGCACTAGTAGAAGCAGAAGTTGTGGGTGTGACAAACGCCCCTGGTTCAGCATACTTTTGCGTCACAATTCCCGAAAGAGGAGCGCGAATAATTGTATCTTCCAACTGCACTTGCACACCCTTCAATTGAGCCTCAGCAGATGCAACAGCTGCTTGCCGCTGGGCAATTTCCTCAGAACGAGTGCCATCTTGCAACAGGAGCAATGCTGCCCGTGCTTCATTCACAGCTGCTTGGCGTTGATCGATTTCCTCAGTTCGAGTCCCAATTTGGAGTAACGACAATCGTTTTTTAATTTCTTCTAAACTGGCTTTAGCACTTTTATCTTCACTGATAGCTTGATCGAGTAATTGTTTTTTCTCTGCTCCCTGTTCGTATAAGTATTGATAACGCTTTACCTGTCCACTGGTGTAATTCACCTTTGCTTGAGCCGCATCCACTTGAGATTGAGATTGGGCAATTTCTTGGGGACGATTACCAGCTCTCGCGGCGGCTAACTGGGCTTGAGCTTGTGCTAATCGCGCCCTACTTTCAGCGATTTCTTGAGGACGACTACCAGCAAGGGCTTCGGCTAGTTGTGCTTGACTTTGGGCTAAATTAGCCCGGTACTGGCTCCTTTGAGCCTCAATGCCGGCACTATCCATGCGGGCGAGAATTTGCCCTTGTTGAATGCGATCGCCTTGTTCCACATATAATTGCGACAACACTCCGGGGTTCTTCGGACTAATATTTACGCTCTGAACTGGCACGACTTTGCCACTAGCTGTAATCCGCAAGGTGACGTTTTTCGCTGCTACTGGCACAGTTAATTGAGCAATGTCTTCTTTGTTTGTCCTTTGATTTACCAGGGTGTAGGTTGTGATACCAACAACCAAGACACTCCCTGCTATCAGCCCCATCAGCCAGCGTAATGGATACTTAACTTTGCCAATAACAGGAATTTCTATGTGCGTAGCCATATCTAGAAGCCTATAAATCTTGCTTTATGCGAGTAGCCTGTAATAAAAGGGCAAGTGCAGGAATGCGGAGTTGTTAAAATTTTTGGATTAAATGTTTAATTACTAAACTAATAACTAGACGCATAATTAGCTTCATAGTTGCTTAATGTTCCTTCATAATAAGTATTAAATATCTGTATGTCTTCACCTGAATGGGTGACTTTAGCCACATTGTTAGGTCAAACTTCGCCAGCAGACGGACTACAAGTGAGGTTGCACTTTATTTCTACCCAGGCTGAAACCTGGGATTACCCGTAGCTTGCTTTTAATTGACACATTTTTAGCGATCGCCACTGTTGCACTAAAGAAGCCACAATACTTAAGATGCTCGGCTTGCAGTATTGAAGCATTATGGTTGACGTAGACGCAGGCAAAGCCGGAGACGTTTCCGTTGCTTTGGGATTGTCGTCAAACAGATCATCATAACTGGTTACTTCATCGAAAAAATAAATAAAGTCGAATTCAATAAGCAAAATACCTAAATGAGAAAGCATTTAAACTAAATGCTTTCTCAATATGCCTGGTTGCTTACTCGTTTCAGTAGATTTAGCAAGCAAAAAGGCATATTGCTTTCTCAAAATGCCTGATTGCTTACTCATTTCGGTAAATCACGCACTCATTTTGATGTTTTCCGCAAGCAAAAAGGCATATTTCTTTCTTAATTCCCTGTTTGCTGACTCATACAGCACTTCCCGAACTTATGAGGTACACTAATTGATCGAATTACCGTTTGTCTGTGCTAATAGCATTCCAAGTATCTGTACCTCATAGCAGCAGGAAGTGCTGTATCATCGACACTCTCCACGTCTAAGAGGTTGTTTGAAAAGTGTTTGACTGTGATTTTAGGCACTTATTGATCGGGGATCTGAAAGAGCCAACTTTTTAAGGGGGTTGGGGGATCTCATCTGCGTAAGTCCTATAATTAACAAGAGTGGTGTAGTATGCCAAACAAGCAATACCTACGGTGGGTTAAGCTAATGCAACGACAAAACTTAGTGTCATAACGACAGCATTACGGCAAGCTCAGGAACCATCGGGATTTAAATCCCCGTCTGAACGCAAAGAGCGTGCCGTAGGCAAAATTTCTTTAATTTTGAATTTTGAATTGTTAACTATCTCTTTATGACAAACACTATTTCAATTACCGATTCCCTGGTTCCTAATCCTGTACCGAAACTAGCAATCATTCGACTAGAAAACATTTTCAAGATTTATGGTAGTGGCGAAACAGAAGTACGAGCGCTAAATAATGTCAACCTAATTGTGGAACAGGGCGAATATTGTGCAATCATGGGGCCTTCAGGTTCTGGTAAATCCACAGCCATGAATATTATCGGTTGTCTAGACCGTCCCACAGGCGGACATTATTACTTAGATAACCTCGATGTAGCCCAAATGGACGATCGCTCATTAGCACACATCCGTAATAAAAAGCTGGGGTTTGTATTCCAACAATTCCATCTATTGCCTCAACTAACAGCATTAGAAAATGTCATGTTGCCGATGGTGTATGCTAATATCAACGCAAAAGAAAGAAGCGATCGCGCAACAGTTGCGCTAACAAGAGTAGGTTTAGCAAATCGCCTCAACAACAAACCAACTCAACTATCTGGTGGACAACAACAACGAGTAGCGATCGCTCGTGCGATCGTCAATCGTCCCGTGGTACTCTTAGCCGATGAACCCACCGGCGCCCTTGATTCGCGCACAACCCAAGAAGTCTTAGATATTTTTGGCGAACTCAATGCCAGTGGAATCACCGTTGTCATGGTAACTCATGAGCCAGAAGTTGCCCGTCAAACCCAGCGCATCGTTTGGTTCCGTGATGGTCAAGTAGTACACTCCAACCTCACCCCAGCCGAATTGAATCATCTTACTGTGTCATAACTTAATTAAAGTCCGCAAAGGCGGACTTTGTTCGGGTAGCTGCAACTTCTAGTCGTTGGGGCAAAGATAGGTTTTGGATGTGGATTTAGTCCGCAAAGGCGGACTTTGTTTGTGTAGCCGCGACTTCTAGTCGTTGGGGCTGATAAATGCGGTTTTGATATGATTACAGACTTGACGTTTTCCCAGTTTCTGCTTGCGTTGCGATCGGCTTAACATCGGTGTAACCCACTTCACCAGCTATTGTCCGAAACACCGACATTTGTTCTTCAAATTCTAATCCTTCAATTTGCGAAACCAAACCTTTAATTTCTTTAGTTGGCTGGTAGGTGCTTGGCAAATCAACCACCGTATCTCCCATAGCTACCGCCCAAGCATACCAAACTAACAGCTGGTTGTTTTCTTTTATCGCCCCATAAGCACGGGAATATTCTGTATCTTTGCGGTTAACTATATCCCGCATAATATCTAGTTGCTGCTCATCTGATAACTCAAAATAGTCTCCTAGCAGAAGTGGTGCTAACTCTGGTTCGGCAGCAGCTGGAGCAGCTGGGGTGATCGAGTCACCCATTTTTTTATAAACCAAATAGAACCAGGCTAATTTTGCATCGGTATCTAAGGCGTTAAACCCGTCCACCAATTTTTGAGTTTCATTGCTCTGGGCTTGAGAAATAGTTTTATCGTAACTTGCAGTCATAAATTTGTTTCCAAGAAAATTTTACACACCAAACTAAGTGGTACCAGAGTTTGATAATCAGATTCTACTACCCATAGAAAGAGTTAAATTAATTTAAAATTGCAGCTTTAATCTACCTTTTAATAGAGGTAAAAGTCTCCCCCAAGAAGCAAGAAAGCAGCACACTAATTTGCTATAATTGCCACAACAATAAAAAATTTACCTAAGGTTTTAATTATGCCTGATGAAGAAGTGAAGCCCAATTTAAATGAAGCTTCCACCCAGGATGCACAATTAGCTGCCGATAGCATAGCTAGTGGTGAAGAAAAAGCGCCAACGGTCAATTTTGATGCTGATTATGCAACTGCACAACAATTTAGCGTGAGTGAAGTTGACCGCACAGGTAAAGGTGCAGCAGCAGCCGAAGCAGCGACTGCACCTAAATATCAAACCTCTAAACCACAAGAGACAAAAACCCAAACCCAGTCAACTGGTAATCCTGATGATTTTCTTGAGTTAGCAAAGGAAGTTGGGAATTCTCCGACTGAGGGTGTAACTAATGTCAGTGATGATCTAGTACAACAAGCTTTGGAAAAGGGTGAACGGAAAAATTAAGTTTTCCTGATATCTTACTATTTTGTCGGGTGGGCAATCTCACAAATATTAAAATTGAAGTTCTCGGCATTGCTAGACATTGCCCACCCTACTGTTTTATTAAATCGTCAATAGTTAAGATTTTCACTATCGACTTTTGACTAATTAACGAGTATTCATCACTTCTAGTAGTTCGCTAGGTCGCTGAATTAAATAATCTGGATTTTGCTTGGCTAGTACTTCTGGTGAGTTAAATCCCCAAGTGACTGCAATCACTTGGATATTTGCTTTTCTTGATGCTTCTATATCTCTGGTTTCATCTCCGACATAAATAACTTCTTGAGGTTTGAGTTGATTTTGCCTTAATACATTATTGATTATGGTTGTTTTGCCAAAAATTGTAATTCCTGAGTAGATAAAATCAAATAGGTGATTTAAATCATTAATTGTCAGGAATTGTGTAACATTTTCTTTAGAATTAGAAGTGATTATGCCCAGTTTATATCCTTGATTTTGGAGTTCTGTTAATGCTTCTTTAATTCCCGGAATGGGCTTTAATTCTGGGATTTTGTTCTTTAATTCCCCTTTAACTTTTTTAACTAGAAAAGGGATCTTAAATAGAGAAACTCCTGAGTACTTAATAATTTCCCTAGATGTTAAATTTTTAAGGAGGGCTAATTGCTCTGGACTTATGTGTCTATAACCAAAATCTACAGCTAGACGATTAGCAATACTAACAAGGGCATCTACTGTATCAGCAATTGTGCCGTCAAAATCAAAAATAATTACTTTCGGGGTCATTCTTTCGCCTGGATGCGTCAAGATTAGCTAGGGCGTTGCGTCGTAACATTTCTGGCTTAATCCGCCGCAAGGCAGATGCTGGAAATCGTTTATCCCACTCCTGATCTGAGATTTGGGCTAATTCTAGCAGTTGGGGAGCAATATTCCCAGGATAAGGCTGAAACTCTGCAATATCAGTTGTGCTGGCAAAACGTTGATTCCAAGGACAAACATCTTGGCAAATATCACAACCAGCAACCCAGCCTTGCAAATGGGGTATGATTGTCTCTGGTAATTCCTCGGCTCGATTTTCAATGGTATGATAAGCAATGCAGCGATTAGCATCCACCACAAAAGGCTGAGTAATTGCACCCGTAGGACAAGCTTGAAGACAACGAGTACAGCTACCGCAGTGTTCTGTATGCGGGCGATCGCTCTCTAATTCCAAATTTGTCAACACTTCTCCCAAAAATACCCAAGAGCCATATTCTCGTGTAATCACATTACCATTCTTGGCAATCCAACCAATTCCGGCTAGTTGAGCCAACACTTTATCTGGCACCGGGCCAGTATCTGCATAATAGCGAGCTTGTACGCCTTGAGCAAGTGATTCTAGCCATGTAGAAAGCTGCTTGAGTTTTTTATGCATTACCTTGTGATAATCCCTTCCCCAACCATAACGGGAAATTTTGGCGTATTCCTCGCCTTTGGGACGTTGATGTGGTGTGTAGTAATTTAGCGCCACACACACTAGCGATCGCGCTTCTGGCATCACTAAGCGGATATCCTGACGTTTTGGGTTAGCCATCCATTCCATATCGGCGTGATAACCCAGTTCAATCCATGCTTGCAACCTCTGCGCTTCTGTAGCATCTACCCTATCTACAGCAGCAATTCCAACTTTGTGAAAGCCCAACTCACTGGCTTTTTCTTTCACTACACTGCTGCTTGTTACGGAATACTGATTCATTTTTTTTATCTGGATTTTGCCTAACTAAAGGCAGATTAATTATACATTACGTAGTCAATACCTTTGATTAAGATTTGTTGCTCATCCGACATATAAATTTTATTTATAGCCCAATGCGTTGCCTCCCTGATCCTGGGTGAACTTAATTCCCTCCTTTTTAAGCAGGGTTAGGACAGCCTCCTGCTGAATTTTGCTGTAAAACTTCCATCGTGAGGAAGATTTGCCAATATGTGCCAATCTATCTCAATAGCAGCTTTCTTTTTAGCTATTTTTGTATTGAAATTAATATTTAGTTAGTATGATACAGGCAATTCTATGACCTCTGCTGAATTTATATCCCCAGCGCAGTCAAAAGAAGAATTCCAGATTGAGGGAATTACAGACCCAAGTGTACTGCGTTATTTTGAAACCTTAAATGCAGGAGAATTTGAGGCAACTGCTGCCTTGTTTGCGGTAGATGGTGTGATGCATCCACCATTGGAATCTGATATTGTAGGGAAAGATGCGATCGCAGCCTACTTAAAACAAGAAGGCCAAAACATTAAAGCTTACCCCAACACAGGAATAGCTGAGACTTTAGAAAACGCTACGATCCAAGTCCAGGTAACAGGCAAAGCACAAACTTCGTGGTGTAGTGTAAATGTCTTGTGGCTATTTATCCTCAACCAACAACGGCAAATTCTCTATACTAGAATCAAACTTTTAGCTTCCCCTCAAGAGTTACTTTCTTTACGTCGGGAAAAGTAGCAAATAACTATAACGACTTAGGCAATGTTTGCTCACACCCAACACATAAATCTAGGCATCGAAAATTCATATAAATCACATGGCTTGAAAAATAGTAACTTTTGTCTATTGCACTAATTCGGGTAAAGTAGCTTCTAACTTGAGACAGTTGGCACCATTAACCTGCAACTGGTAATCTACTTTATCCATGAGACGATTCATAATTAGCCAACCATAACCACCTTCTTGTTTTTCCATAGGGTTTGGAGCGTAGTAGGTAGACATATCAAAGCCTTCGCCATAGTCCCAAACTTCTAGGGCAAGCTCCCGGTCTTTCACTTCCAAACGCAGTAAAATCGGTAAATTTGGTTTGTCCTTGTGAGCATGACGCACTGCATTTGAGTAGGCTTCTACCAAAGCCAGTCTCAAACGACTTGATTGCCGTGACCAATCCACAGATTCTCCTAGCTGAATTTTCAAACATCCCAGTAACCAGTTTTCGACAATATTAAGAAAATTCAAGTCACTTGGTACATGAAGCTCGCTTTTCATTACTTACAAAATCTCCAGTGAAAGTATAGTTTGATCGTCTTCTTGAACGTGGTTATCTGCCTGGATGCGAGCTAGTAAATGGTTAAGAGAAAGCGGTTGTTCCTCTTGTTGTAAGAGTTGCCAAAGACCATCTTGATTCAGCATAGAACGGTTAACTGGGTTAACGCCAGACTCGGTATTTACTGTTAAATCAGAATCATTTGATATCATTGCTTCCGTAATTCCATCGCTAGCTAGTAACAATGTGTCTCCAGTAGCGAGAACCAAACGACCAGACTCTGCCTGCCACTTGGGCAAGATTCCTAAAGGAACGCTGCGGACTTTGAGGTAATTAGGATTGTCGGCTAAAGCGTCTTGGCGTGACCATAACAGTGGATAGATATGACCGGCATTCGTGTAGACGAGTTCCTTCGTGCCAGGGGTATAACACGCTAACACAAGGGTGATGAAATAATTGTTGCTAATCAAGTCTTCACTGAGAGCGTGGTTGAGGTTCTGCATGACCACATTTGGCTCGGCTGGCGCTTCTTGAGATAATTCTCGGCGCAAGACTGAAATAATACTAGCCATAAATAAAGCAGCTGGGACGCCCTTGCCAGAAACGTCACCCACTGCCAACCACAAGTCACCTTTGGGATGAACAAAAACTTCAAAAAAATCGCCTCCTACCTCCCGCGCTGGGTAACAACAGGCTTGCACTTTCACACCTTTGATGTCAGGTAAAGTTTGGCGTAGCAAGTTGTATTGAATTTGGCGTGCTACCTCCAACTCATTATGAATCTGCTGTTGCTTTTCTTGAAGGCGCTGGTAGAGTTTTGCTTGAGAGAGGGCTAAGGCTGCTTGTTCGGCAACACCTGCAATCAGTTGGATGTCTTCGTCTTGCCAGGGGCGATCGCGTCCCCATTGGTGGAGGGCCAGCACAGCCAACAAATGCTGCTGGTAGCTAAGTGGTACAACCAGATGGTGACACGGATTACCGTCGTATATTTCTTGAGCAAGTTGATAATGACGGGTTTCCAGGACTTTTTCAATTAAAATACTGGGGTCGAAGAAGCAATCTAATACACTGGATTGAGGATCGCGGTATGAGAACTGGTCTTGTGTGAGGCGATCGCCCTCTACTGGTCTGAGCAAGCAACTGGTAGCTTCAAATGTTTGTCCAAGAGTTGCTACAATTTTTTGCAGCATACTGTCGTAGTCTAGAGACTCCCGAATTGCCGTTGTTACCGCATTAAACAAAGATTCTCGCCGTAGGGCCCGACGTAACTCTTGCGTGCGCTTCTTAACTAGGCGATATGTATCAGTGGCTTGCTCAACTAACGCTCTCAGTCGATCTGGATTCCAGGGTTTGGTAATGTACTTGAATACCTGACCAGAGTTAATCGCATCCACCAAATCTTCGACATCAGTAAAACCAGTTAACAAAATCCGAATCGTGTCTGGAAAGTGCTCTACGGTGCGACTAAAAAATTCCGTGCCACTCATTTCTGGCATTCTTTGGTCAGAAATAATCACCGCCATTTCGCCAAATTTCTCCAAGATTTCCAGAGCACCAAAGGCATGATTGGCTTTATATACTTGAAAATCTCGCCTAAAAGTGCGGTAGAGTAAGTCTAAGTTATCTGGCTCATCATCTACCACCATGAGCTTAAGTTTGTCCAGCCCGATCTCAGCCATATTTGACTTTAGTTTTCACATAGATATTTGAATGGCGAGATAGTATGATGTTTATCCCACCTGATAAATAACAGAAAATCAGAGAAGCCATTCACTTTGAAAATATAACTTTCTCAAAGTTGTAAGTTTCCCTTGATCATCCTCAATTGCTCCACAGCAAAATTAACTTTATCCAACCAACCCAGAACGCAAGGCGCGGACTGCTGCTTGGGTACGGTCATCGGCACATAGCTTATTCAAAATATTGCGAACGTGAGTTTTAACAGTCCCAACAGTGATGTAAAGTCTTTCCGCAATTAGTGCATTACTACAACCTTCGACAATCAACTGTAGCACTTCTAACTCCCTTTCTGTCAGGGTGTAAGGTTGAATTCCTTCCAGATTCTCGACATAATCAGGGTTAGAGGCAATAGTCTTGGTATCTCCAAAAGCCGATTCCAACTTTTGGGGATTTTGTTGCGCTTGTTGTAATACAATCCGAGCGATCGCCGGATCGATCCAGGCGTTGCCATTGTAAGTTACTCGTACTGCTTCCAGCAAATTATCGAATTTGATATCCTTCATACAGTAAGAGTCTGCACCAGCGGCAAAAGCTGCCAACACAGCTTCTTTGTTATCCCGCAGCGTCAAAATTAACACCTTTGTGACTAGCTTCTGCCCATTAGCAGTAGATTTTACCTCCCGTGTCAGCTCAATGCCATCCTTATCTGGTAAACCGATATCTACAATGGCAATATCTGGTTGTACCGTTTTTAACATCTTTAGTCCCTCAGCAGCATTGGCAGCTTCACCTACAACTTCAATTTCATCCTTTTGCAGTAGTGCTGTCCGAATACCCACACGA
This sequence comes from Nostoc sp., assembly GCF_036917655.1. Lineage (GTDB taxonomy): Bacteria > Cyanobacteriota > Cyanobacteriia > Cyanobacteriales > Nostocaceae > Nostoc. The sequence goes on along the minus strand of NZ_JBALCY010000009.1, from coordinate 26,521 downwards.
GTTAGGTCATGATCTTCAATCAGAGCGATACGAATTTTACTCATAGCCAACTTCAGCCCGTTACACTTACCTTAACCGTAAAGTCGAGTTTCGTGACATACTCCCACACTAACTGCAAGCAGTATAGTGGGGGCTTTTCTGTTCCCGGAACCAGAGTTGCGAGTTGAGCGTTTTATACTTAGTTAATATTATACCTTAAAAATAAAATTTGGACTGCTTCACCCCAAGTACAAGCGCCCAAGACTAATTAGGGACTTCCAAATAAAAAAATATCCCATCGCTTTAGGGACAGGGAGCAGGGAGCAGGGGGAGGGAAAGTCGTAGTGAAGTCCAGAAATTGGATAATTTATTTTTTGGAGTTCCCTTAGTTTAATTATCAGGACTTACGCAAAAAGGCAGTGAAAGCCTTGATTTACCGTAGGGGCAATTCATGAATTGCCTCTACATTTCGTAGTTGATGCGTAAGTCCTAATTATGCTTTCTCTTGTTGCAGGGCAATGGGGAATCTCTCCTGCCTAAGTTTCAATATAAAAAAATTTGATAAACTTAACATTCAAGCAAAATCTGGTGTGAGAGTTAATCAAGAATAGGCTATGTCTAACGGCAATCAAGCATTTTCAGTGTTGGGAATACCAGTTCATGTGATGGCTAATTATCCAGGCTGGTTGTTAGAATGCCTGCACGCAGGCAGAGGAACTCATGTAGTAACGCTCAATGCAGAAATGATTATGCAGGCAGAGCGAAATCAATTCTTAGCTCAGGTGATTAAAAATGCTGAACTCGTGATTCCAGATGGAGCCGGGGTTGTTCTGTATTTGCGGTGGCTGTTATGGCAAAAAGTGCAGCGTTTTCCGGGGATTGAACTCGCAGAAAAACTTTTGCAAGAACTTGGGCAACAGAAGACAGGAGCAAAGGTATTTTTCTATGGAGGAGCGCCAGGAGTGGCATTAACTGCGGCAGATTTTTGGCAGCAGCAAATTCCAGATTTGAGTATAGTAGGCACTCACTCAGGCTACCATTCCCCAGAAGAAGAAGCACAATTGCGACAAACTCTCACTCAATTGCAGCCACAAGTGATTTTTGTAGGTTTGGGAGTGCCACGTCAAGAGTTATGGATTGCCGAAAACCACCATTTGTGTCCTCAAGCAATTTGGATTGGCGTCGGTGGCAGTTTTGATATTTGGTCGGGAACTAAAACTCGCGCTCCCGCCTGGTTAGGAAATAATAATTTGGAATGGTTGTATCGGCTTTATCAAGAACCTTGGCGTTGGCGGCGGATGTTGGCTTTGCCAGCGTTTGCTATGAAAGCGTTTATTTATCGTTTGACAGCAAGGGGTGCAATTAGTTAAGAGTTATGAGTTATGAGTTATGAGTCAATACGGTTCATTTAAGGCTTAACTCTTTGTCAAAGTCAATTTTTTTAATGTAGATGCGGAGCGGCTTGCCGCAGGCTACTGCAAAGGACGCAAAAGCCGAGAAGGAAGAGATGCTTAACTGAACTGTATTGAGTTATGGGTTATGAGTGTTATTACTTACTTTATATTAAAGTCTTCAAAAAATTTTAAATTTTCTTTGTTGAATTTTAAATTCCCAGGCGAAACCTGGGAATCCTTATTTTGAGAGGAATGTCACATCTAAGTCGGCAAACTGTTTGGTGTGGGTATGAGGAAAATTTAACAATGCCAGTATTAACAACTCAAGTTAAGAAAGACAAATCCGTTCATAGAGAGGACAGTGAAACTCAACAGCACGGTAGCAATACTACTGCAAAGGTGAAATTGCAATCTGTAACCAAGACCTATACTAACGGCACTCACGCCTTGTTGAATGCAAACCTTGAGGTAAAAAAGGGAGAATTTCTGTTTATCACGGGGCCAAGTGGTTCTGGTAAATCAACGCTCTTGAAACTGCTATATGGCCAGGAGTTACCCACACAAGGAGAAGTAATTGTTGATGAATGTAATGTAGCGGGTTTACGGGGCGATCGCTTGTCATTATTGCGGCGACAGATTGGCATTGTGTTTCAAGACTACAAACTGATTACCCAACGAACAGTGGCGGAAAATGTAACTTTTGTGCTGCAAGCTCAAGGGTATACCCGTAAAGAAATTCAACGACGTTTAGAACCAACCTTGAAGCTGGTAGGTTTACTGAATAAAGCTGACTGCTTTCCAGATCAACTGTCTGGAGGAGAGCAACAGCGGGTGAGTATTGCCCGGGCGATCGTTGGTACACCACCGCTGCTGTTGGCAGATGAGCCGACTGGAAATCTCGATCTAGATAATTCCTGGCAAGTGATCCAGATTCTCCAGAAGTTAAATTCCTTTGGGGCTACAGTAATTGTTACCACCCACGATGAACAATTGGTGCGGCGATGCAATCATCCGGTAGTGCAAGTTCGCAATGGACGACTGTCTCGAAAATAAATATTGGGCATGGGGCATTGGGCATAGGGCATTGGGCTATTTCATTCTCATCTAGCCCGTCTCAGAATAAATTCTGAGTCTAATAGCGAAAGTCGTCTTTAGACGACTGAGAAAAGGTTATAGTCCGTTTTAACGGACTTTAGCTATGAGCCGCCGAACTTTAGTTCTGGGCGGTTTATGTCTAGAACGAAATAGCCCTGGGCAAAACACAAAGGGCAAATAACTAATAAACGTGGTGCTTGACTTTTGTAGCTACGGGTACGAAAGTTGTTGCTGTTTTGGGGGGTAGCGCTTGTAGGCGATCGCAGGCTTGTAAACTCTTAAAAGCTGCCTCTCGAATCACAACTTCCTCCTCTCGACTGAGTAGGAGTTGCAAGCATTCGACAACATCTTGCTGCACTGAAGAATCAACTCGCTTACGGCTGACGAATTTAGTTAGTTGACGTAGGGCAATCAACCGCTTCAATGGATCTTTTTCTGTTAAATGGACCAACAATTGATCGAGGTGGTCTTCTTCTCGATTTTCATAGAAGTTAATAATTTGCCATACCAATAAAATTAAAGTTAACAGGGTTCCCACACCTTGCACAATCGCACCAGCAGCAATCCAGGGACTGTGAGAATCAACCCAAATTGCTGCTGCCATGTAAGTGCTGACAGTACCAAGACCACCACTGACGACTGCTAAGGCTAACCGACGATTTGAACTGTTTAAGAACTTACGTATCTTAGACCAGTGCAATTGCCAGTCCCACTCCTGCATTGAGTAAACCAATACCATTACCCCAACGCCGATTAAGAGAGCCAATAGCAGCATCCAGTTCCACAACAACATAGCGATGACGATTGTCAGAAACCCAAGAAAACCCCCAGGCCCAGAGAAGCGCTTAAATGTTTGCTGCTTTATGGCTCCCTTTGTCTTGAACTTTGGAAGCGGCCAGTTCCAGTTGGGGATCTGGTTGATCAATTGCTGCCAAGAAGACGAAGCCTGTGCCACAGTGTTTACCTACTTGATTACGAAATTACCTATTGTATAAGTTTTACCAGGAATGAAGAAGGGTGAAGCCCCAAACCACAAGATGCCCGGTTTTCATGGACGGATAGGAGACTAGTACAGCACGGCGGAAATCAAGATACCATTTTAAATAGCTCAGAGCAAGGGCATAAAGGCTTTTTAAATTTTGAATTTTGAATTTTGCGAATGCGGTACTAGGCTATTTGGTACAGTCGTTCCTGTACTCTCAACGAAAACCCGTTCGATGTTTGGCGAAGCCCTTCCAGTCGGGTAGGCTAAAAAATTAATCGCATTGCATTAATTTATACTTCATACTTTCGCAGTACCTTCGAGTGTAATTGATGATCAATATACTTTAAAAGAATACCCCGACTGGGCGAGTAAGCTTAATTTGGTAACAGAGTTTTTAACGTTTTAGGTTAGAGACAAAAACGAAAGTTATCAAGGGTGAATTGACCATCAAAAGCACAGAAGGTAACGCTGTGGATGTTATTCACAGTTATAGATAATAAGGTATTGGGGGAAATTGCCGAGTCTGAATTGGCAAGATTAGCGCTTGGTAGTGCAGTTTGGCCAAGCAGTTGCCGATCGCGATCGTAGGCGGAAAGCACTAGCCGTTGCGAACTAGTGACAAAGGCACTAACCGAGTTAACCGGATGCAAGAAAGTAGCTTCTAAAAATCCGCTTTTAGGCGCTCCCATTAAAACTGTTAGCCCTGAATAGGTTGGAAATGCTGGATTTGATGGCTGTATTGCTAGAGAATTATGAAAAATGACTCCCCAGCGTTCATACTGGCGCTCTACTGCTTCAAAACACTTCAAATCTTCTAAGTCTAAACAAATACAAGTAGGTACAGTCACTCTGGCAGCATCAATAGCTGGCTCGACCTGACCCTGCCAAACTGAAGTTGTAATTTCGTTTTGTATATTAAAGTTGTCAAGCGCAAATTTAGCGTCTTCAATCGTTGGTAGTTTATTTGATTGAAGAGTAGCCTGCTTTACCATGACATCCCGCCTTACCATTACTTAGAGAATAATCAGATTATTTATACATCAAAAGTTATTGTTTCTACATTTAGAAGTAGAATTAATAGCTTATTAAAACGAGTGTTTTAATTATTCTTGACGCTCAAAATTATTTATGAGTTTCTTGCTAGACTACCATAAAAACTTATGTTTGATTCACGTTCTAGTGATGCTCGCTACCATACTAAAGCCTTATAAAACAGTAATTACAAGGTGAAGTTACTTTTTATGGTGAAAAAAAATCACCAAATCTTTACAAGTAATCCAGTAATTTTACATCTACTTAATCTGACGCTGGTGAGAAGTCTTAGAGTGATTGATTCGCCGATAATAACAATGAGTGGGGAGTTTGAACTAAATAGGTAAGTATTCTGGGGTGAACAAAGAAGACGTGGTGACGCAAAGAAATTATCAAATACTCTCTCCGTGTCCTCCGTCCCTTGCGCGTCTTCCTAAGGAGAAGTTCTTTACCCTTCTCAACTCTTGGAGAGGCTGCGCTCAGACTTCTCTTTGCGTCCACAGAACTATTCAGTTAATTGTGCCAACTAATTACTACAGTCAACAAAAAATACTTATGTTTCAACCATTAGGATTTGAACAACGCTCCATAAGTACCTCACTAGGTAGAATGGTATATTATACTGCCACTGGCTCACCTTGGCAGGACGATGTGACTGCCAAAGATGATCGGGAAACTTTGGTATTCCTGCACGGCTTTGGTGGTGGATCTTCTGCTTATGAGTGGTCGAAAGTTTATCCGGCTTTTGCCGCCGAATATCGGGTCATTGCGCCAGATTTGATCGGTTGGGGTAGGTCTGAGCATCCGGCACGGAGTTATAATATTGAGGATTATTTGACCACGATTCGGGAGTTTTTCGAGCAGACTTGTACTGGGCCAGTAACAGCGATCGCTTCTTCTTTGACCGCAGCATTTACAATTCGAGTAGCAGCCGCTCATCCTGATTTATTCAAGTCTTTAATTCTCACTACCCCCGCCGGACTTTCCGATTTTGGCGAAGACTACTCCCGTAGTTTTTTTGCCCAGATAGTCAGCGTTCCCCTTGTTGACCGTTTACTTTACAGCACTGGAATAGCCACCAGTGGGGGTATTCGCAGCTTCTTAGAGCAACGGCAATTTGCTCAGTCTAATCGAGTCTACCAAGAAATTGTAGATGCTTATTTACAATCCGCCCTACAGCCTAATGCTGAGTATGCAGCGCTGTCCTTTGTCCGTGGCGATTTATGCTTTGATTTATCCCTTTACATTCAACAGTTAACCACTCCCACCGCTATTATTTGGGGACAAAAGTCAGAATTTACAGGGCCCTCAATTGGTCGCCGTCTTGCCGAAATTAATCCCCAAGCAATCCGATTTTTTCAAGAGTTGGAAGATGTGGGGTTAACACCACAGTTGGAATTGCCAGCAGTCACAATTGGGTTAATTCGCCAATTTTTGCCTTTGCTTAATTAGTGGTTTGTTTAGTAGTCAAAGCCCCAGCTAATTTCTTACCTTCTTTACTGATCTAATTTCAACAATAATTGTGTAGCTAGACTTTGCATTGTCGAGGCTTAATAAATTAAATTAAGGGCGTTTCTGAATCATATTTCGATTTTGTAACGCCCTTAATTTCAGCTTAAACTTACTTATACGAATTTTCGCATATTTCGTATTAAAAGATACTAAATAAAAAGGCTTCTTGATTTTATTGCTTAATTGGCCATCTGCGTTAGCGTTCGCGGAGCGTCTCGTTGGCGCAGCCTCTCCAAGAGTTGAGAAGCTTACCGTACCCCTACGGGGAAGCAAGCTACGTGTAGCGTCTCGCAGAGAAGGTATCGCTCGAATGAATAGACCTCTTGCACGAATGCAAAACTACCCTCAACCCCTAACCTCTTCTCCCAATTTTGGGAGAAGGGAAGGCAATTTAAAAGTCCTTCTCCCAAGGATGGAGAGGGATTTAGGGTGAGGGCTTTTGATTTATGCAAGAGGTCTAATAATTAGTACACTGTGGCGTCAGTTTGCCTACTTTAACAAGGGGATTTTGTCCCAAGTCTTTTTAATTGAGATGGTAAGTGGATATATGCCGTGCTATACGGGCATATTTTTACAAAAGTGAGATGCTCTCAGGTCAAGTTCAAGCCGAATGGTTTCATTATAGTATTCACAATCACTATACTATCCAAACTGACTTGATAAATTGCTAATTACACAAACAAAATAAGGCATAGCAAATTTATACTAGCAGGTAGATTATCTGATGATTATTCCAGAGTCAATTAAACAATTCATCACATGGATACAAGGTTTTGACCATCGTTATTTACAAAATAAAGATGATGTAAAAGAAAAGTTTATTTTGCCAATGTTTCATTATCTCTGCTATCCAGAGAAATATCATCGTGAATACCCTTTAAAAACATCTAAATCAGGAAAGCATGGCAGAAATCCAGAAATTGCTCATATTTATTATACAATAGATGATATTGAGCAACAAAATCCAGATACCTCACTTATTTTTGTTAAAGCAATAGAGCCGCAGAAAACTAAATTAAATGACGCTATTCAAGAAGCTAAATTTTATAGTAATTATTTTAATCCCCTATTTTTTATTGTTACTAACGGATATAAAATCAAGGTTTTTAAACGCCTAGATTCCCATAGGGAAGAGTCGATATTTGATATAGATATAGATATTCTTAGAAATAATGATATTGCCTCAAAATTTTATAATCAACTTAATTTTTATTCGGTTAAAAATATCGAGAAAAATACAGTCAGTATTTTGACATATACTAAATATAACTTAATAGAAAAATTCCTAAGACGCCATCCAGATTTACAGGATATTTTAGAAAAATGTGATTTTGAGCCTTCCACTACGAGAGAAGACTACCGCTTAGTTGTTGTGAAAACGAAAGTAGCGATCGCATGTAATTTACCCAAAGCTTTTGGAGAAGGTAATTGTGAAATAGAGTTCGGCAGCGTTATTCTAAGAGGTTTAAAAATTTACTTAAATCATCAAGATATTTTAGGTCAATTAACAACTGGATTAAACACCCAGCCAGATTGGGGATGTCGTCGTTTTTTGAAACAGTTAGATAAAAATACTTTTGAGGTATATTTAGGTAAAACAACTCTAATTTTATCGGATTTAGAAGCAGTAGACTTGTGTCTGTGTATTGATGGAATTTGCCAAGAATATAAAAATTTAATAATTGAATTTGAAAATGCTTTAGAAACATGGAATTTTGAATTAGTAAAATTTTCAGAAGGTCGAGGTTTTATCCTTTTTTCTGTAAGACAAGAATTATGGGAGTTAATGCAGCAGTTTGCTAATGAATTTGATTATACTAAAGGCAAGTCAGAATGGCATCTATTCCATAGAAAAGATATATCAATTCGAGTGAGTCGAGGAATTCGCGATCATACATTTATCTTGCCAAAATTTGATAGAGACTTGTCTTTAGTGCCTAATAATCAAGTTAACATCATCTATGAGCTAAACGATGTTAATTTACAATCTATTGAGACAAGTAAATTTACCTCATGGCAGCAAGATATTGGAGTCCGAGGAACCTGGACAGCTAGATATACCAAACAGTGGTTATTAGAGAAATATATTCCAAAAGTTATTAATTATTACTCAGAAAAGTCTCAACTATCTGAAGCTGAACTTCTAGCCAAAATAACAAATTACACAAGTGAACGTGTGCTGATTAAAGAAATTGATAATATCAGAGATTTAGTACCTTATCTTCGCGACATCCAATCTTGGCTACATATAAATGTGGAAAATATTGCTGCTTCGGTCTTGAAACCATATTACCAAGCCTATACAAATTTGGTGCGTAATACTGATTCTTCCATAACAGGCATAGACTATATTATAGGAAATTTGCGTAGGGTTGAGTGGAAAAATACGCAAGAAGAAATTCTTCACAATCCCACAGACTGGAAAAACTTAACTTTTAAACATGCTATGGATTGCTTAGATAAGCAAGTAACAAGAATAAATAATTGTGAATACGAGAATAGTTTAAAAGCAGATTTAATAACTCGGACATTTATTTGGATTATAGAAAATGGTAAAATCTCTTTCTCGCAAGCTCAATTAAATGCTGCTAAACAGGCTTTGCTACCACTTTGGGAACAAAATCGCTTTGAAATGCGCCATGTGTATCCTAATCGATAAAGCTACATAATCGGCTGTAAATTCAACACAAATCCAGGTAGGACATTTTCTCCTGATAAACTAGCAGGATTGTCTAATATCTCTACATCTTTACCTGGACGATAAATTTTTACTCGCTTGTTTTTCCGGTCAATTAACCAGCCTAATTGAGCGCCATTTTCGATATATTCCTGCATTTTCTCTTGCAATTCTTTCAAGGAATCAGTACGAGAACGCAGCTCTACTACAAAATCAGGACAAATCGGGGCAAATTTCTCTTGTTGTTCTGGGGTTAAAGCATTCCATCGCTCAATTTTCACCCAAGAAGCATCAGGAGAACGTTCTGCACCATTGGGTAGGGTGAAGCCAGTTGAAGAGTCAAAAACTTCGCCTAAATTACTCTCCGAGTTCCAAATATCTAATTGAGTTGTAATTTTAACATTACGTCTGCCAGTATCACTACCTGTAGGTGGCATAATTAATAATTCCCCTGATGCTGTACGTTCAAATCGATAATCGCGGTTTTGCTGACACATCTGGAAAAATTGATCATCAGTTAAGTCGATTTTCAATTTGAGTGTAGAAGGTAAAGTGGTTGTCGTAGCGTTCATAGGCTATTGTGAGCATCTTACTTTCTAGTTTAGTGCTGTGTGAGGTGCGATCGCATAATTAGATGATGGCGATCGCACTTTACCTATTAAATAAATTTGTCTGCCCATTCGGTGCAGCTTTACCAGGATAGATTTGCTTAGAACCCTTGGGAATAGAAATCCAGCCAAGGCTTTGTAAGCGGTTAGTTAAATTAGATATCGTGATACCAAGGTGTTCTCTCATTGCATAAAGATGTTTCCAATTAGTTAAATCACGTCCTATTTGTACTTCTTCTAGTTTAAAAAGTGGCATGAGAAAGCAACTTGCAAAATACTGAGCTTGCCATTCAATTCCTTGCTGAGTACTAACACTGCGGCATAAAAATGGTTCTACAGTTTTTTCAATACCCATTTCTTGGAGTTCTGAAAATCTAGAAACCTCATTTCGATCTATATGAAGTATCCAGTGTCCAATTTCGTGAGCGATTGATGACTCTTCAAATCCTGGAGGTAGGTCACGATGATTTTCATTCATTATAATCTTACGTTCGGTGGGTAAAATCATCGCTGCAATCGCTCCATACTCATCAGCAGGTATTTCCCCACAATCCATATCCAATCCTAGAGCTTCCGCCATATAACCAGCATCAATTGGCCATTTGAGAGGATGCTGACGCTTTGCTTGCACATACATGAGAACGTCTGTCGCTCGACGCTCAATGTCATTTTTGTGAATGAAGCGATACGGCTTGATAACTTTTAACTCTGATTCATCTTTGGGAATCAAGGAATGCTGTTTGGTCACCGTTAACTCTACTTCTCCTCACCTTCTGATTTTTTTGTTTCCCTCAGTAACTTGTCAGCGAAGTCAGGCTCATCCCTCATTCGGCGTAGTAAAGCAGGCATTTGCTTATACTTCTTGACCAAATCCTCAAAAACTTTTGTGTCATCAGGTGTAATTCGACCAGCAAGATGCCTTAGCTCTTCTTCATTCAAATTTAGGTGAAGGGCTAATTTATGAATCACATCCTCACTAGGAGGATACCCAGCATGATCGTTCTCTAGTTTGGATAGGTAGGTGTAATCCACACCTATCAATTTAGCCATTTCACGCTGACTGAGTTCCTTTTCCTTGCGAGCTGTACGAATAATATGGCCAAAAGTTCTACTCACTTCAGTGTTCCCAAAATTTCCTGAGCTATCTTGACAAAGTTGATTAAGTTGGTCAACATGGTCATTATGTGCAATAATCTCAGTATAACTCATCGCATAACCCGTGCGATCGCAAATTCTCAGTTTTTTTGAGCTTCAAATTATACCTACCTAGAACAGGAGTACTCAATTTTATGAAACAACAAGCTGCAACTTCTGAACAATTGTCCTTTTCTGTTGGTAGGCCTCTACCAGTTCTGCTTGAAGAAATTCAGAAATCAAGCCGCAATCCACAACTCATAAAGGCTGCGGAACAGATGCTAGAAGGCTTGCGTACCTTAGAAATGTCAACCGAGATTGGTGTATATACGGCAATCTACGAAATCCTAACCAAGTAAAACTTTTTTCTCTGCTAAATTCTGGGGTTTGACATCAATGAGCCAAAATTGGCTACCATTTGCCAGTTACAACTTATGGTTGCAGTACTCTCCACCCATAGGGAAAGAACACTTACACTGTGACATGAAACGAGGTTTTACAAAAGCGCGATCGCGAGAACCTGCGGTTGCAGCAATCTTGGCAAGTGATAGCACTCCTGTGCGAATTGGATTACTAGCACAAAAGGGAGTTTATGAGTTTCATGAAAACTCCCCGATGTTACATCAGGAAGACGCTGTAGAACAAATGATAGAGATTCTGGAATTGCGGAAAGAGTCAGATTTGGTTCAGCAGCGAGTACTTCAGATACTGACAAACTACCAGCAAAATCCAATTCTTGCTGAGAAGAAAATTATTCAACTTAGCCGAGGTGATGAGGGTTTTCCAGAACCAATTCTGATTAAGCAGGGTAATCAATCTTTTAACTTCTTTGCTGCGATTGACTGCATTTTTGCGGAAGAAGATGATACTTTGCACATTTTAGATTTCAAAACTGGCCACTCTGATTTTGATCGGCGACAAGGGTATATTTATTTACTAGCTGCTAGTTACCGATACCCCCAGCAAAAAGCAGTAGCATCTTTTTATAACTTAGAAAATGGTAACTGGTCAGAACCTATCAGCGCAACATCTAACACTCTTAAGGCTTTTCAAATAGAACTAGCTTTAATAGCTCAACGACATCAAGAAGATTTGAAACGCTACCGGAAAAATTCTGCTGATTTCAGTCAAATATTTCCCCAAAATCCGGGTGTAAGTTGTCGCTACTGCCCGTTTAACTCAATTTGTGAATTTACTATATCAGAGGTTTCTACATGACTGCTGGTGTGCTTCAATCCCCCTTAAAAACTAATATATCCCCAATATTTTTGGCAGAAATATTTTTACTAAATATTCCTCAACCTAACTTAATCTGCTTTCGACTGACTCCCAGAGTAGATACTGAAATAGGAAATCGTTTAAGTTGGCGGTTTAGTCAGAAATTTCCTGATATCATAGTCATTTTTGCAGATGGGAATTTTTGGGTTTTAGCTAAACCTGATCAACCAATGCCAAGTTTAGATGAATGGCGAAAAGCTTTAACAGAAATTCAAGAGGACTTGAAAAAAGATATTGGCGATCGCTATTATTCAATACAATGGGTAAGCCAACCACAGATATCTGCTGATATCCTTTCTGAACTAGCTATAAGAATATTAAAAATTAGACGACCATTTTCATATTTTACTATTCCATTTAACAAAATTGAAGTTAGGCGAGAAGCAAAATTTTGGGCAGAAGCAATTGAAATTAAAAATATTTCACACCCAGCTATTGCTATAACCATTCGCAGTTCTTTTGTATTCAAAGGAAAATTGTCTGATTTTTACGAGAATCATCCTTATAGACAAAATCCAAGAGATTTATTAATTGGTTTAAATGTTCGAGATATTGAAAAGAATAGTTCAGCTACTATTGTAGATATTGAAGGAACTATTGGTGAGCGTGAAGAAGAATTACTCAAGTATAAGCCTGCATCAATCAGTGAAATCGCTATTCGTGAAGCACCTAGAGATCAACCTGTTGTAGTTGTGCAATTTGGTAAGAACAAAAAACGGTATCTTTATGCAATGGCTGCTCTTATTCCCTGTATTACAGAGGATACTGCTAAACGATTTGATGTAAACTATGGTGATTTACTCAAAGAAGCTAAGATTCCTTATCAAGAGCGGCAAAATCGTTTGGCTTTCTACAAAGAAAAAGCTGCACTAGCTCTAAGTATTTATGGATTTGTGTTATCAGAAAACTGTATTAATAGTAGAAAGAGTGGCAATTGCTCTGAATTATTCTTGCCACTAAAATTTAAGCTAGAAGATACTCAACTTCTATTTGGAAAGGATAAATCTGGTCAAAATTTTATTAGTAGGAGAGGAGATGTTCTTAAAGGACTATCAAAAGCAGGTGTTTATCGTCGTCAATTTCAATATGAAGATAAATTGACAGAAATTCGTATTACTGCTTTAAAACTTTGTGATTTGAAAGTAGATCCTTTTATTCGGGAAGTTCAAAAACGTCTAGAAAGCTATGGATTTAAAAGTATAATTGTTCATAAAGTTGCTCTGTCAGTCAATAGATCAAGTGTGCCTGAAGATAGAGAAAAAGTTGAGGAAGCTGTTGATAAACTAATGGCGGTTCCTGAAGATAGAGAAAAAATGAAGGAAGCTGTTAATGAATTAATGGCTATTCCTACAGACATTGTTTTGACATTTCTTCCTCAAAGCGATCGCCATGCTGATAATAGTGATGATGGTAGCTTTTATTCATTTATTTCTTCACGTTTACTGCGGCGTGAAATTGCTAGCCAAGTAATTTATGAAGATACATTAAAAAATTCTAGCAATTATGGCAATATCCTTAACCAAGTAATTCCCGGAATTCTAGCAAAATTAGGAAATTTACCCTTTATTTTAGCTGAACCTTTAGAAATTGCTGATTATTTCATCGGCTTTGATGTTTCCCGAATTTCTAAAAAGAAAGGATTTGGAAGTAGAAATGTTTGTGCGAGTGTGCGTCTCTATGACAAGCGCGGGGAGTTTATTCGTTACCGACTGGAAGATGCTTTAACCGAGGGTGAAACAATTGATAAACGAACACTAGAGAGGTTTCTACCATCTGCTGAATTAAGACAAAAAACTGTATTAATTTACCGTGATGGACATTTTTGTGGTGATGAAATAAAGAATTTAAGAGAAAGAGCAAAAGTTATTGGTTCAAAGTTTATTTTGGTGGAGTGTGTAAAATCTCAGATTCCGCGACTATATAAATTTCAGCAGTCTGTAGTGACAGCACCAACTAAAGGGTTAGCTCTTCGCTTATCGCCCTATGAAGTAATTTTAGTCACTACTGAAGTTAAGTCTGAGAAAATGGGTTTACCTTATCCTCTGCGTTTAAAGGTTATTCTCGATCCTGAACATGAACAGCAAGTATCAATTGAAAGTTTAATAGAAGCTACACTTAAACTGACATTGCTCCATCACGGGGCGTTGAAAGAACCTCGCTTACCCGTCCCATTATACGGTTCTGACAAAATAGCTTATCGGCGGTTACAAGGAATTGCTCCAGGTACAGTAGAAGGCGATCGCCAGTTTTGGCTGTAGAAGCAACCTAAATGTTACAGGCATTTTGCGATCGCTCTGGGAAAATTGCTCATCAGTCAAGTCAATTTTCAATTTGAGTGTAGAAGGTAAAGTGGTTGTTGTGGCGTCCATAGGCTATTTTGAGCATCTTACTTTCTATTTTAGATGATGGAGAGCGCACTGTTAAGTTCATCAACTCCCATTTCTTGAGGATAGCGTTTGTTATGAAAGTAAATGTAATCTAATATGTAGCTAATCCTTCTGTCGATCAGCAAAGCACCCGAATTATCAGGATGTTTGTGGCAATCCTTATTCATTACTTAGGCAGATCAAAAAATTATTTCACTTTCCAAACATTAGAATCATTTTGCTATGCTCCAAAGACTATATATACACAACTTCAGATGCCTAGAAAACTTTGAACTGACCATAAAGGGGATGTCATCTGCTCTCTTAATTGGAAAAAACGGTTCAGGTAAATCAACTACTATTTCTGCATTAGAGGTACTTCAGTCTATTGGTCGAGGTATTAATAGAATGCGCGAACTTGAAAATCTTAAACTTATTAGCCCGAAGGATTTCGCTCGTGGAAGGTCTGATGTTCCGATCCGCTTTGAAATAGAAGTATTACTTGACAATAAATTATACAAATATGTCCTTGCTTTAGAGTTGCCAGCAAAATTTAAAGAACTTCGAGTTTTTGAAGAGCAACTGCTAGTTTCAGGAGATCCAATATACTCTCGAAAAGAAGCCAAAGTCACTCTTCACAACAGTTCGCAAAATCGTGAGGCTCAGTTTTTGGTGGATTGGCATCTTGTCGCCCTTCCAGTAATTCAGGAGCAATCAGAAACTGATCCACTTCGTATTTTCAAGACTTGGCTTGCTCACATGATTATTTTAGCCCCGATCCCAAGCTTGATGACAGGAGACTCTAACGGCGACACTTTGGAGCCAAAACGGGATGCTTCAAACTTCGGGGAGTGGTTTTCTGGGTTACTCAGTCGCTATCCTGCTGCGTACACACAGGTTGTCCAATATCTCCGTGAAGTTATGCCTGATATTAAGGATTTTCTTAATGAACTAATCGGCAAAGACTCCAAAAGCATGATTGTTCGCTTTCAAGAAAATAATGCGAATCTGAGTGTTGACTTTGAAGCCTTATCTGACGGTGAAAAATACTTTTTCCTTTGCTCGGTTGTGTTAGCTGCCAACGAATCATACGGCCCTCTTTTCTGCTTCTGGGATGAGCCTGACAACTATCTCGCAATATCAGAGGTTGGACATTTTCTAACATCACTGCGACGCTCATTTAGGAATGTTGGCCAAATTTTGGTGACATCTCATAATCCTGAAGCAATCCGAAAGTTCTCAAATGAAAATACCTTTGTACTGGATAGAAAAAGCCACTTAGAGCCAACTTTAATCAGATTGCTCAGTGATATGTCTGTTCAAGGTAATCTTGTAGATGCCTTGATTCGTGGCGATATAGAAATATGAGCATAAATAAGTATAGACCGCACATTCTTGTGTTGCCTGAAGACGATGCTAATCGCCAGATTGCGAACGAATTTATTGTAAACATCAATAGACTGAATAACCGCACTATTCAACTCCAACCAGAGGCTCGTGGTTGGCAAAATGTTGTGGAGACATTCACGAATGATTATGCCTCTACAATGAGACAATATCCACACAGAATGATTGCTTTACTGATTGATTTTGATGAGGATGAAGATAGATTGAGTTATGTAAAGCATCAGATTCCAGATGATTTAAAAAATAGAGTATTTGTTCTTGGAGTGTTCTCTGAACCAGAGAGGTTAAGGAAAGATATTAACAAGGGTTTTCAAAAGATCGGAGAAGCTCTTGCAAAAGATTGCTCTGATAACACGAATGAATTGTGGGGTCATGATCTTCTCAAACACAATAAAACCGAGTTAGATCGGATGATTTCATCTGTCAAACCATTTCTGTTTAATTAAAGTAGATATTAGGCACTTTATAAGTTGCCAATAAGACTGCTAAATTGCGCTTAAGGGGAATTTATCCAAGCAGTATGTTAGAGGGCGATCGCCAGTTTTGGCTGTAGAATTAACATCAATGCTACAGACATTATGCATCCAATCAAAACATGATTTTTTGCAGGAGCGATCGCAATGGAAACAACTTCTGGTTAAATGTTACAAATGCTCTATAGCTTGATACTTTAGAGGGTTGAAAAATCTAGATGCTTTGGTTGTCTCGATGGCTAGTGTTAGGAACTATATTTGTTAGCTTAACTTTTAGACACACTAAACCTTGAATATCTTGAAAATCTAGCTCTTGCTGGTTTTCACGCAGGAGCGGCTCAGAGGAATTGAAAAAAGTCATTGATAATCTATTATTATTGGTAGATGAAATAAATTATGACTCTATCCAAAGAGATATTGTTATTTAAATATTAACAAGTAAAGAATAGTTGAGATGCTCTTGAGCGAGAAAAGTTCTAGAAGTCAATACTACTTATTCCAATTTGGTATCATTGCAAGACTTTTAAAACTCCGCACCAACATTAAAACTATTTAACAATCTTTTACAATATTACCGATAGAATTGGTTGCTTTCAACAACGATCGCAAGACGAAGATACCAAAGAAGCCGTTATAAGTTTCTTTTGCTTAAGCGTGGTCGAGTGGCGATCGCTCCTTCACTCATCCACGCTGAAGCGGCAACTAATCTAGCCCTCTATTTACGTACTAGGTTGAGCAGTTCTTTAGGAGAAGCGAGTAAGTCAATCCCTACAAAGAAGATTTTGCCTTCGGGATTTAGCAAAAACCGCCATGCAATATTCATACCCACACTGGCACCGAACCAAGGGCTTTGAACTTTGCCTGTGACTTTAACTTGTGTATAGCCATCTTCCACTGGCTCAGAGACACCGCGCTCTGGGATCATCTTCAATCCCTGGCATTCTTCACGCATATAAACGCGGATTCCGTCCTGACCAACAATCGGTCTTTCAAAGGGAGGTTGCAAGGCACCTTCAGAGGTAAACAGAGCAACCGCAGCATCAAAGTCATTGGCATTCATGTTGTTGATATAGCCCAGCACCGTAGCGTTGTTGATGCCCTCAATCGTGACTTTAGTCCGAAATGCTAGTGCAGTGGGAGGAGCCACAGGCTCTGAGACTTTTTTATAACTGCCCGGAGCGTTCGGGTCAAATCCCATGCTGACTACGGTATTGCGTAGGATTGTGATTTGTTGACCGGAATCAGCATTGCGGATGGCTTGCAACACCTCGGCAGCCTTTGGAGAAAGCTTGTAGCCTTCTGGGATTGGAGCAACGATTCCCTGGGCCATCCATTCTCCTAACTGATACCAGAAGCCCAACTTGATGTTCACGGTGAAGGATGCATAGGAACGGCAGAAGGGAGTGTCAGCAGAGTTAGCCAAATCGTACATGACTTGCGTTTGAGCCTCAAAAGACATCTGCTTAATTTGTTCGAGTAAGCCTTGGGCGAGGATCATGTTGGCAGCTCCAGGAGCAGCAACCGTAATACTTTTACCCATCTCGGTATAGGCAAACCAGAGTAATGCTAGTTGATCTTCAGCATTGAGCTGAGAGAATGATTCGATAACAGTTGGAACAACGTCAGCAATTAGGGTGCCGGGAAAAATACTTTGAGCCGACTGGATGGTAAAAGGCATAGCAGAAATTCCCAAAAGAAAATTACAGTTCTATCGAATCTAAAAATCAAATGTGCAAATACGGAGGGTAAATGCGTTTAGCTGTTAACAAAGGCACTCAGCAGTCTTTGCGATTGCTTTACCAAAGAGCATAGCAATTATGTTGCCATTGAGTTTGGATACTCGGCAAAGCACATTGCAGGCTCAACTGCATAGTTATTTAGATCGCTTTAATCAACAGTGGTTTAACGCATTATATTGCTTTGTATCTTTATGTAAAGAAAGATATCAACTTTGTTACAAAGAAGCAATACTTCCTCAGTTATACATTAATAATTTCTGTTTATACAAAAAATAAGTTTTACTGAAGTCAAATTAAAGGCTTGCTTAGTACGGATTTTACTACCTTTATGTTTATGTCAAGTACTTGCAAAGAATATTTACAATAGTTTATATTGATTTACAGATAACAAAAATGAAGAGTAAAAGATGACAAATAGAGGCTTTACCATTAACGAGCGCGGTAAACTCAACAGATTTGCGATTGAACCCAAGGTTTATGTTGATCAAACCTCACGGACAGGCTTCACCGAATATGCCGAAAAACTCAATGGTCGTTTGGCAATGATTGGTTTTGTCTCACTCATCGCTTTGGAAGTTCTCACCGGACATGGTTTGATTGGATGGCTAACCAGCCTTTAGATAAGACACTTCAGATTTACAACTTTTCCTTACTTGACAAATAAAACAATTTAGAGAGAAACTATGAAAACTGATTTTGATTACCCCAAAAAAGATTTAATTGGGACTGTTGTTTTTAGACCTGATTTCAACAACTTTGAGATTATCAATGCAAATCAAGCCTGGTCATTGTTTTTCACAGTCGGTCAAGACGACAAGGGGCTAGGACAAGAAATTGAATTCGGTAAATTTTTCACTAACCTTTTAATTGCCATTGGAGCAACTGGAATTCTTTGGGCGATTTACTTCAGCCAATTGGGATGAGCAAGTTTGTTCATTTCTAGTGTGTAGTAACCTAAACTGAGGTCTTGGATTTGGATACCAGGACTTTTTTTCAATTTTCAATAGGTCTAAAAAACTCTGTTTAGGCGTAGGTTGGGTTGAGGGACGAAACCCAACATTTTCTGGACTTTGTTGGGTTTCACTACGTTCAACCCAACCTACAATTATCTTTAATCAAGTGTATTGAATTATAGGCGAAAGTAACTATACAACAGGCATTGATAACCATATTAGACCTACCTTTAAAGAGTGCTGAGTTAAAAGGTAGGAGTTAATTTTGAATTTTGAATTTTAAACGTATCCCGGCAGTCCGTAATTCAACGCAAACAACGAATCGCCTCTAATAGTCCTCTAGCTTTATTCAGCGTCTCTTCGTATTCTTTCTCTGGCTCAGAATCAGCCACCAAACCTGCGCCGGCTTGCACACTCACCGTATTATCATGCACTACCATTGTGCGAATTGCGATCGCAGTATTTAATTGTCCTTCAAAATCGTAATATCCATACACACCGGAATAAACACCCCGACGACTAGACTCTAACTCGTGGATAATTTCCATCGCCTTAATTTTGGGTGCGCCGCTTACCGTACCGGCTGGGAAGCAAGCTTTCAGTAAATCCCATGCGGTTTTACCAAATGCTAATTTACCCACAACATTGCTGACAATGTGCATCACATGAGAGTAGCGCTCAACTACCATTAATTCATCAACTTTGACACTACCACTTTGACAAACACGCCCCAAATCATTCCGCCCTAAATCCACAAGCATTACATGTTCGGCAATTTCCTTGGGGTCTTGGAGTAAATCCTGAGCGAAGGCTGCATCTTCCTGGGTGGTTTTACCTCGTGGACGTGTCCCAGCAATGGGGCGTACTGTTGCTATCACGCCACCATCTGGAGCAGTTTCGGCTTTCACCATCACTTCCGGACTGGAACCGATGATTTGCCAATCTTGGAAGTTAAAGTAAGCCATGTAAGGCGAGGGATTTATCTGACGTAGGGAGCGGTAAAGGGCAAATGGATCGCCTGTGTATGTTGTCGATAGTCGCTGGGAAATTACTACTTGGAAAATATCGCCTGCTTTGATGTAGTCTTTTGCCTTTTGGACGCTGGCGCAAAAATCAGGGCGGGTAAAATTACTGTTGTACTCCTCTGCTCCCTTGCTCCCTTGCTCCTCTGCTCCCCTGCTCCCTGGCGGTTTCCATTCCAATCGAGTTTTTTCTGGCGATAGGGGTAGAGATAGCTTTTCGAGCATTTGGGTGACGCGATCGCCAGCTTGTTGATATGCTGCGTATAAATCTACATTGGGGTCACGTAAATCAGCATAAGCGATCGCCCAAATTTTCCGCTTCACCTGGTCAAAAATCAACAGATGGTCTACCTGCATCCATAAGCCATCAGGGATATTTCGCTCATCTGGTGGATAGATTGGCACGCGCGGCTCAATCCAGTGAATCAATTCATAGCCCCAAAACCCAAACAAACCGCCAATTCCTGGCGGTAGCTGTGGTAGCTTGACTGGGTGATAAGGTGCTAAACATTCGGCTAAAGCTGTAAAAGGGTCGCCTGCAAAAACGACCTTTGAACCGTCACGGTTTAACTGGGTCGTGCGATCGCCCCTTGCTTCCAAAACCCAAACCGGATCGCAGCCCACTAAACTATAGCGTCCCAGCTTTTCCCCACCTTCTATCGATTCCAACAAAAAGCTATAAGGCTGACCTGCACAGACTTTATACCAAGCAGATACGGGCGTATCTAAGTCCGCGACCCATTCTTGATATACCGGGACGAAGTTGCCTTGTAGAGCTAGCTGAGAAAATTCGGAGAAATCGGGGAATACCATAAATAGCTTAGGGATTAGGGATTAGGGATTAGGGATTAGGGATTGGGGATTAGGGATTGGGTATCAGAAAGGATTTCCCAGTCCCCAGTTTCCAGTCCCCAGCCCCCAGTCCCTAGTCCCTATACGTCGTGGGTAGCTTTACCACTGAACTTGAGTTGTGATTGATTGGGGTTTTGCCCAATACCGCGTGGGATATAACCAACTTTTCCACGACCTTCATTCACCTTCTCAGGGAAGACACCATCGGCTGGGTGAAGTAAGGTGGTTTCTCCGTTGGGTAGAATCCGGTAAACTTTGTAATCTGTGATTTTGAGTTTCCGGAGTTGCTGACCGCCCAAAGCGATGCCATATTCTTTACGAGCTATATACAGCAGGTTTTCACCTTTCCGCATAGTAGCAGCACCACCTGTAGGCAATTCAAATACTTGCTCTTTCGGGCTAGTCCAAGTGATCGCGTACTTTTCTTCCACTTCTGCTTTTCTGAGCAAGCCACCAGTGCTGCCAGCAAATAGCGGGGTTTGTCCAGAGAGTGTTTTTGCCATAAAGATGATTCTCTCAACGTTTTTAGGGAATCCTAACACCGCAACCAGGATCATATTGCGATCGCGTTATAGACTGTAACAGTTTTTAGTCATTTGTTCTTTGTTCTTTGTCATTTGTTAAAAACTAGTACCCAATGCCCCATGCCCAATACCTATTTACTCTTGACTTTTGTCCGCTTTTCCTCTTGGCTATTCTGAACAATCGGGATGGTGAAGTGAAACTGACTACCCTGGTCTTTGCCAGTTGACTCTGCCCAAATTTCCCCACCCCAGCCATTAACAATTTGACGGCAAATTGCTAAACCAAGTCCAGTCCCGCCAGTGGTGCGGCGCAGCGCTCCCTCTTCTTGATAGAAGCGGTCAAAAACTACTTCTAAACGATTTGGTTCAATGCCGCGTCCAGTGTCAGCTACAGTCACCTCGACCATTTGATGGCTGTTGTGAATCGCTTTAATGGTGATTTCTCCTTCAGGGGGTGTAAATTTACAAGCATTATCCATGAGTTTTGCCAATACCTCTACTAGCCAATCACCGTCAGCTCTTACCAGAGGTAGGTTTTCGGCAATTTGAGTTTTTACTTGGGGCGGCTTGTCCGTTGAGGAACGCGTGCGATTGCGGCTGAGTGATAAATCTATACACTCTTGTAAGGTGAGGGATTCTGGATGCCATTCCACCCGGCCGCTTTCCAAGTTGGAAAGTGTGAGGAAATCTTGTACCAGTTTTCGCATCCGCTCTGAGTCGGAAAGAGCAGTATTGAGCATAATCTGCTGCAACTCCAAGGGCATATCCGGCTCACTGGCGAGACTTTCTAGACACACTTGAATTGTGGATAGGGGGGTACGCAGTTCATGTCCGGTAATGGCTATGAGGTTGCTACGGGTGCGGTCTAGGGCTTCTAGCTGCTGGTTAAGTTCTTCTAGGTTGGCGTAAGCTTCCGCTTGGATGAGAGCTGCTCCCACTTGGGTAGCGATCGCTTCTACCAGATCCAACTCCCCAGGTTGGCACTCGTGCGGTGGCA
This sequence comes from Nostoc sp., assembly GCF_036917655.1. GTDB lineage: Bacteria > Cyanobacteriota > Cyanobacteriia > Cyanobacteriales > Nostocaceae > Nostoc. The sequence continues at coordinate 4,494 of NZ_JBALCY010000009.1, read as the reverse complement.
TCCGGCAATAGTGTAACTCCACAATGCCCAATAATCGCCCCTGATAAAATACTGGTTCCATTAGCCAAGAACGAATAGCAAACTTTTTGGCAATCAACGAAAGTCCTGGCGAATTGTTAACACGAGGGTCATTCAGCGTATCGCTAATACAAACCCCTTCGCCTTGTTCCACTGTGTCCCGAAAGAGGGAATTTTTCTCTAACTCCCAAGTTTGCCCACGAACCGATAAAATACCGGGATTCAAAAATTCGTGTTCAATTATGGCTTGCCTATCTGTGGCTTGAGCGCGGTAAATTAGACAGCGACAAGCTTCTAGGTGTTGTCCTAATTCTTGTGCCGCCACTTGGAGAACTTCGTGAGGATCGAGCGATCGCCGAATGGCAGTGCTAATCGAGTTGACTAATCGTTCTTTTCGTGCTTGGGCAGCAATGGAACGGTAGGCTTTGTGCAATTTGTACTGGCTAGCTTGCAAATAAGTTACTAAGCGCTGCACAAAGGGATCTGTATCGATGTCACAAGCATATTCGTTGAAGTGTTCTGCTCCAGAATGGCTTCGCGGCTGTCCGATGCCAAACCTCTGATGTGCCTCCTCAATTTTACTTGCCAGTTCGGGTCTGTAAACCAAAATCCTGTCTAACAGCAATTCGGCTGCTTTGAGGCTAACTCCCCTTTCCGATGTCCAAATTCCCTCAAATCTTCGCGCTGTGTCTATATCCAGATTAGGGCTTAGTTCCGGTAGTTCCTTGTTTTTAGCATTTTTGGCAATAGAACCAAGGCTTTCTCGGCAAACCAGACAAGTCGCATAATTGTCAGCAATCACTACCAAATGCCACTCCTGACTTAAGCCATCTTTTGGCTCAAAAGCGATCTTTTCGTAGTGTTCCGAACTGTTGGTGAAATCCGTTTCTGGAGCCGATAATACGTATATTTGATTACTTCGCAAAGCAAGTCGTTGATAGCGATGAGCTTCTTGGCGGTAGAATCGCTCTCGCTGGAAACTAGCAATGACAAGGGGTTGGGCTAAAGTCGCAGCCAAAACTTGATCTTCCATTGCGTGGGAGAGCGCCGTTAGTGAAGCCTTGAAATATAGCTGGGGCCGCAAGTAGGGTAGGGACTTTAGCAGATCACTCAGCACAAAAGTCGAAATGCTCATGAATTATTGTTAAACGCTCAACCTCGATAAGATCCACTTCACAGCTGCATTGTACAAATTCCAAGGGACTCTCAAGTTAAACAGACGGTTGCAATATGTAAAGAACGCTAAAAAGCCCTTTTCGCCAAAGCAGGCGTAACACTTTGTTACTAATTAGGAGAAGTGCGTACAACTTGATTTGTTGATTGACAACCTACTACGCCCAATATACATTCTCGACCAACTTATGCTTTTGCTTACACAGGTAAAATCTTTCAGCACTAAGTAATAAAACACTAATTATTGTATGGTTTAAACTGTTGTGTTCATTAATAACTACTGATCATTGATTGATGGTCCACGCGACGCCGATAGCGTACCCCTACGGGGAAGCAAGCTACGCGCAGCGTCTCGTAGAGAGCGTCACAGATCGTCGGAGATATCGCCTACTTTGCCTAAGTTGATTTATATTCACTAAATAAATTTTCTTACCCAAAAATCATCACTGCTACATTCACATAATTTAATCCCTAATTAGTGATTAAAATTAATCAATTAATTAATTATCATAAATTTGTCTAATCAAATACCAAAGATATTTAAGACAAAATCATATAATAGTAGGGAACAAATGCTCTCTATACCCAACAAAAACTGTGAATTTCGCATTTTTGCTGAGTATACTATATGTCTTGTCTCTTGAAAAAGTTCAATGACTAATGAATTATCTCAAAATCCTCAGTTTTCAGTCTTGACTTTAGACTTATAAAATATAAATTTATATTTATCAATATCTGCTTATATGGATTTGAGCGCTGCTATTCTGTCAGCAGTATGTAAGGATTATTTTGGCTCTAATGGCTCAAACGAGTTTTAGAGAGCATCTTTTTTCCGAAAGTTGTGAGGGTCAGCAACCTCTACTCGGAAGACCACAAAAATATAGACCTGTACACGGAACTTTGGCTAATGACACCGGATACGCTAATGACCCCGGAAAAAATTTTCCTGGATGGAAAAACTTTTATTCCTGCCGAACAATTACCTATCCCGGAGTGGCCTTGTGTTGTGAGTGAAAGACCACAACCGACACTGACGGTTAAAGATGATGATTTATTTTTTGTGACAGATACTATCGGGAATATTTCTGGCTGTTCCCTCAACGATGGCAATCCCAGCATGGGACTGTTTTGTTGTGATACGAGATTTCTCAATCGCTTGGAGTTGCAAATTGAAGGGCGATCGCCTGTACTGCTCAGTAGTACTGCCGAAAAAGGGTTTTCACTCTCAGCTTTGTGTACCAACCCCAGAATCGACGAACGCCTAAGAGCTGAAACTGTGGGAATTCGCCGAGAAATAGTTCTCAATGGCGCACTATTTGAAGAAATGGAGGTATCTAACTACAGCACAACAACTGTCAATTTTGAACTAAGCATCAGCTTCGATGCAGATTTTGTTGATTTATTTGAAGTCCGGGGTTATGACAGAGAAAAACGAGGTCGGCTTTTACGGCTAGTGGAACTGACGGCTGAGGAAGGAACATTTTCTCAGGTCGATGGCGTTTCGCCTGTACCCAAAGAGCCATCCGCATCTAGGGAAGAATCCTTGACACTCGCCTATCAAGGTCTGGATGGCTCCGTGATGGAATCCCGTATTCTATTTCAGCATCGGCAACCAGACTATTTCAAGGGTTACACTGCGGTTTGGCAGCTAGAGTTGGCTTCTCACGAAACTCAAAAGCTGGGCTACCGAGTAAATATGTTGAAAAACAACCAGTCCAGTTCAACCGTGAGCGCCGCCATTACCTTAGGACAGGCGAAAGCTGCTGAGTTGATGGAGGAGCAAAACTGGGTACAACAAATTACACGCATTAGCTCAGATAAGAGTACCTTCAATCGAGTGATTGAGCGGGCTGAACAAGATATGTATTTGTTGCGCCAATCTTTTGGTAAGTATAAGACTGTTTCCGCCGGAGTGCCGTGGTTTTCGACACTATTTGGGCGAGATTCGCTGATTACAGCTTCTCAAACCCTGATGTTAAACTCGCAAATCGCCAAGGAAACTCTGATATTACTTGCGACATACCAAGGTAAAATCGACGACGAATGGCGCGAAGAAGAACCGGGTAAGATTTTGCACGAGTTACGTTTGGGAGAAATGGCTCGTTGTCAAGAAATTCCCCATACACCTTACTACGGTACAGTTGATGCCACTCCCTTATGGCTGATGCTCTATGCCGAACATTATGCTTGGACTCACGATCAAGAACTTCTAGAGCAACTTTGGCCGAATGCTCTAGCAGCAATGGACTGGATCGATCGCAATACCAAACAAACCAGCTACCTTAGTTACTTCCGTAAATCCAAACGCGGTCTTGTTAACCAAGGTTGGAAAGACTCTGGCGACTGTATCGTAGACCACAAGGGAGAATTAGCCAACGGCCCAATTGCCCTCTGTGAGGTGCAAGCTTACGTCTATGCTGCCAAAATGCGCCTAGCAGAAATAGCTAGGATGAAGAAGCGGCTTGATTTGGCAGATCGTTGGCAAGAAGAAGCTAGAAGTCTTAAGGTTCGTTTTAATCGAGATTTTTGGGTGGAAGACCAAGATTTCTGTGGTTTAGCTTTGGATGGAGATGGTAAGCCAGTAGACAGTATTACCTCAAATCCTGGTCATTGTCTACATTTGGGCCTCTTCACACCCGAAAGAGCCTATAGCGTAGCAGAACGGTTGCGGGCACCAGATATGTTTAATGGTTGGGGTATTCGGACTCTGAGTAGTTTGTCACCCGCTTATAATCCAATGGGTTATCACACTGGTTCGGTTTGGCCCCATGATAACGCTCTGATTGCAATGGGATTGCGATCGCTCGGTCTGATCGATCAAGCCTTGGAAATATTCCAAGGTTTATTCGACATGACTAATCGGCAGCCTTACCAACGTCCTCCAGAACTTTTCTGCGGCTACGAACGGAACGGTGATAATGCTCCTGTACAGTATCCAGTTGCCTGCACTCCCCAAGCTTGGGCTACTGGTAGTATTTTCCAACTACTGCAAATGATGGTCAACTTAGTACCTGATGCTCAAAATAACTGTTTGCGAATAATCGACCCCGCTTTGCCAGAATCGATTAATCGCTTGTCTTTCCATAATTTGCGAGTCGGCCCCACCATCCTCGATTTGGAATTCGAGCGTTCTGGTACTACCACTGCTTGTCGCGTTGCTAAAAAACGGGGTAATTTGCGAGTAGTTATCGAAGCTTAGGAAGGGAGTAGGGAGTAGGGAGTAGGGAGTAGGGAGTAGGGAGTAGGGAGTAGGGAGTAGGGAGTAGGGAGTAGGGAGTAGGGAGTAGGGAGTAGGGAGTAGGG
>NZ_JBALCY010000008.1:0-32777 GCF_036917655.1 Nostoc sp. | reverse complement strand
GACCAACCTACGAATACGAAGCGATCGCGCTTGAGCCAGTCGTCTAGAACGTCAAACCACCCTCTACTGGGGGCACGTCCAACTGCGATGGTCATCGGACTAAAATCCTCTTTTTTTACTAAAATTGCAACGTTTCTAAGGTACTACGGAGAGCCAGTGTAACCGACTGCCGTGAGGAATTAACGTTTTTTTTTTGACAATCTCAACAGCCTGAAAGCAACTGAGATTCTGAGAGCTTGCCGACTAGTGAAATCAGCATTTCTCTTTCTTTATGCCATTACACGTACCATCGGCTAGTAATCTAGCTTGTGGTAACTTAATGATTCTTAACTTATCACACTAGTCCGGGTTTTTGCCTGATACGCAGAAGCAAATCAGGTATGAAACACGAACCTTATAAATAATATGAATATCAGAAATTTTACAATTTGACACAAGTTTTCTCAGAAATGTAAAAAAATTTAGTCCAGATAGACATAGGTAGATAACTCATTCCTAAGAGGTCAAAAAGAGGTGATCAGAGGGGCAGGGGAGTAGAGGAGGTAGGGGAGAAGGAATTTTGATCAGCCATTGAGTGAAGAAATTATAAAATTATATGGGTAGCAGGAACAGGGAGAGGCACAGTTGAGTTTTTGTCAACGATGTTTGGTAAAATATGGATGCTTACTTCGCCGCCACGGTCGTTGATACACCTCTGGAAAACCTATGTGAAACGTTGGACAAGGGGAAAGGAAGTTGGCACATCTTGACTAATACAAATAGCCTAAGTGGTTTGTCCCATAGTGCAAGTAAGGCAGCATCATCCAGGACAGTAAAATTTGTAGGGTACAGGGTAAAAAATTCCTAGTCTGCGGGAAAGTATTCCGTGGACTCAAAACAGAGCTTCTGTGCCTCCTAAGCAATAGCTGGATTGGTACAGAGAGCCACCACTCTATGCAAGAGCATTCAGTGTGCGAGTATGTCACAGCGAGTATCTCACGGGCAATGGTAGTTCAATGACGACATCAACAACGATTAACAAAGGCGATCGCCTCCTGCATCAAAATGTTCTCGGTTCTCGTCGGTTCAGTAACTACTGGTGGGCAACTATCGTTACCTTGGGAGCAAGCGGCTTTTTATTGGCTGGGATATCCAGCTATTTAAAAGTTAATTTACTCATAGTTTCCGATCCTACTCAACTGGTATTCGTCCCCCAAGGATTGGTGATGGGGTTATATGGCACTGCTGGCCTGCTACTAGCCACATACCTCTGGCTAGTGATTTTATGGGACGTGGGTGGCGGTTACAACGAATTTAATCAGGAAACCGGCACAATCAAAATATTCCGTTGGGGATTTCCTGGCAAAAATCGCCGAATTGAGATTGACAGCCGCATAGAAGATGTACAATCCGTGCGAATAGCCGTCAAAGAAGGTCTTAATCCCCTTCGCGCCCTCTATCTACGCATTAAGGGCCGGCGAGATATACCCTTAACACGGGTTGGACAACCGTTATCTTTAACAGAGTTGGAAACAGAAGGCGCAAAGTTAGCCCGCTTTTTGGGAGTGTCACTAGAAGGACTGTAGGGGAGTGGGGAGTGGGGAGTTAGGAGTTAGGAGTCAAGTGATTAATGCCCAATGCCCAATGCCCAATGCCCAATGCCCAATGCCCCTTAAAACGATAAGATACTCTGGTTGAATCAGTAACTGGCAATGCGGTTAAAAATCTCACAATTTTTGCTTTCTCTTGTGATCATCAGTGCCTTGATATTGGGAGGGTGCTCAACACAGCAAGTCGCTTCTAATACGTCTTCTCCAACCTCGACAGCTACCTCGACCACAAGCGAGGCAAGCACCAAGACGACTACTGAAGCAACATCTGTATCTCAAACTAGTAGCGAGAGTATTCCTGGAATGACAGATTTACCACGTCTCGAAGGCAAGGCTACTGTCGTGCTCACGGTTAAAGGCTCGCCGATTACTATCGAAGTAGACGGCACTAATGCCCCCATTACAGCTGGCAACTTCGTAGATTTAGTGCAAAAGGGTGTGTACGATGGTTTAGCTTTCCATCGAGTTGTGCGCGAACCCCAACCGTTTGTAGTTCAAGGGGGTGATCCTCAAAGCAAAGACCCGAAAGTTCCGGCAAATAGACTGGGAACAGGTAGTTATATTGACCCAAAAACGGGAAACGCTCGTTATATACCTTTAGAAGTTAAGCCAAAAGGTTCAGATACTCCGATTTACAATAAACCATTTGATGCTACTGCCCAACCCGTCGTATTGCCCCATAAGCAGGGTGCAGTAGCGATGGCGCGATCGCAATCACCAGACTCCGCTTCTGCTCAGTTTTACTTTGCCTTAGCAGATTTGGCGTTCTTGGATGGTAACTACGCCGTGTTTGGCAATGTCACTCAAGGCTTCGATGTCGTGAACAAAATTCAGCAAGGCGATCGCATTGACTCCGCTAAAGTCACCCAAGGTGCTGAAAATCTGAAAACACCTGCACAGTAGAGGAGCAGGGGGAGTCGGGGAGGCAGGGGGAGCAGGGGAAGCAGGGGGAGAATAACTACTAACTCCTAACTCCTAACTCCTAACTCCTAACTTCTAACTCCTAACTCCTAACTCCTAACTCCTAAATTGGTAAAGGTTGTCGTCACTGGTATCGGTCTAGTTTCCGCTTTGGGTGGAAGCTTAGAGGAGAGTTGGCAAAATTTGCTAGCAGGTAAATCTGGAATTAGATTACATCAACCATTTCCAGAACTAACACCACTACCTCTAGGTTTGATTGGTCAACAACCATCTGAGTTGACAATGTTAACTCAGATGGTTGTTGCTTTTGCTTTGCAAGATTCTGGGTTAGTTCCACATGCAGCTGATTGTGCTGTAGTCATTGGATCGAGTCGCTCTTATCAAGCGTCTTGGGAGATGCTGGCACGGCAAATGGATGAAAAATTACACCCACAAGGGGATGGACTTTTTGGGCATGGGGCATGGGGCATGGGGCATGGGGAAGAGTCTTCAATGTCCTCTTTTGGAAATTGGTTAGATACATTACCTCAGATGAATGCGATCGCAGCTGCGCGACAAATCGGTGCATCGGGGATAGTTTTGGCACCAATGGCAGCTTGTGCAACTGGAATTTGGTCTATTGCCCAAGCAGCTTTGCTGATACAAACTGGGCAATGTCAACAGGCTCTAGCTGGTGCAGTGGAAGCTCCGATTACACCCTTAACTTTAGCTGGGTTTCAGCAGATGGGTGCTTTGGCAAAAACTGGGGCTTATCCCTTTGATTTGCACCGCGAAGGCTTAGTTTTGGGCGAGGGTGCAGCTGTGTTTGTCTTGGAATCAGCAGAGTTGGCAAAACAGCGTCAAGCAAAAGTGTATGGTGAAATTCTCGGTTTCGGCTTAACTAACGACGCATATCATCCCAATTCACCAGAACCTGAAGGGAAAAGTGCGATCGCGGCCATCAAGCAATGTCTAGAACGTAGTTGTCTCTCACCAGCTGATATTGATTATATTCATGCTCATGGCACAGCTACCCAGCTAAATGATCGCATAGAAAGTATGGTAATTCAGCGTTTGTTTCCCCAAGGGGTGGCAGTTAGTTCCACCAAGGGAAGCTCAGGCCATACACTAGGAGCATCTGGAGCCTTAGGTGTGGCTTTTTCTCTCATGGCATTAAAGCATCAAATTTTACCCCCTTGTGTAGGATTCCAGCAGCCAGAATTTGATTTAGACATCGTAACAGCAGCACGCCTAAGTAAAATTAGGCAGGTATTATGTTTGAGTTTTGGCTTTGGTGGACAGAATGCAGCGATCGCATTGGCAAGATAAAAACTTGTGCGTTGAACTATCCGATTGGCATCATCTATAAGTTTTAATTAAGCATTTATTGCTCATTTATAAGCATTGGTTGGTTGAGTATCAATGTTTTATGGATCTTGTGAAAGCTGTACGAGCGCGACACCGACGCAACCAAGGTTGCTTGACATTTGGGCTGAGGCTTTAACTTGACACCAATCACTCTCAATACTTCTCGGTTAGCGCAATAGTTGTTGCAGATCCCCCCAACCCCCCTTAAAAAGGCTTGCTCATAACCCTCTTTTACCCCCTTATTAAGGGGGTCGCCGTAGGTGGTGGGATCTGAATCTAGGACGACTCAACCCTTATCCGAGAAGTATTGCAATGACTCTTCGGCCCACCCCACAAGATTGAATTATTGTTGGAAATCCCTAAGAGTAGGGTATGGTAGGCTACGCCAAGCAGCGACAGCTTACGTGCTTGTCGTTATTTGCCTCGTGCTTCAACAAAATCCGTTTTGGAAATTTCTGAGCGCCAGTTTGCGGCGCTCAGAAATTTCTGAAAAATCTAAAATTCGGACAACTTCCTTTGCTAATTCTTAATCCCTGTGGTAGCAATACCCTGAATAAACTGACGCTGACCGATGAGAAATAGTACCATTACTGGAACTGTCGCTATTGTTACCGCTGCCATCATCAAGGGCCAATTATTCGTAAATTGCTCCTGAAACTCAGCCAACGCCAGCTGCACCGTCCTTAATTCCGGTCGTGTCGTAAATACCAGAGGCTTAAACAAATCATTCCATTCGCCGATGAAGGTGAACAAAAACAGCGTCAGCAACGCCGGACGGGCTAAAGGTAACATCACCCGCCATAAAATTTGCAGTCTGTTCGCCCCATCTATAGCTGCGGCTTCCTCTAACTCCACGGGAATTGTCTGGAAATACTGACGTAACAAGAAAATCCCAAACCCGTTGACAGCAGTGGGTAAAATCAGCGCCCCATAAGTATTTATCAAGTGTCCCCACTTCAAAACCAAAAAGATCGGAATCACCAATAACTGAAAGGGAATCACCAAAGTTGCTAAAACGACTAATAGCAGGGCTTGGCGTCCCCGAAACTTCAACCGTGCGAGGGCGTAACCTGCCAAAGCAGAAGTGACAATCTGAAACGCCGTCACAGCGATCGCTACCAAGGTAGAATTAGCAAACGCCAGCAAAAATTTTCCCTGTTGCCACGCAACGCGGTAATTAGCTAAAGACCAGTTATTTTTGGACAAATTTTCTGGGCTGGCGGCAGTTGGTGCAAAGGAGGTGAGAAAGACCACAAACAGCGGTAGTAAAACAATAAATGCCCCTAGCAGTAAGACTACTAGGCTCAAAAAATCACCAGATTTCAGATTCAGGTTTGGTTTGGACATAACTTGAGGTGCAAAGCATTTATTTCGCTAGTACTAGAGCATTGCCCCCAGCAACAATTAATCTATAAAGATAGTCTACTTGTTAAGTTAAATTAAACCACAGTGATTGTTACTCTCAGTTCATAGGGTAAATTCAATCCTGGTGTCAAATAATTCAGATTTACAGGAGTAAACATAACCATGCAGCAGCTTGCAGACCAATTTAAAGAATTAGATTTCAAGAGCGAAACATACAAAGATGCTTATAGCCGGATTAATGCGATCGTGATTGAAGGGGAACAAGAAGCCCATGAAAATTACATCACACTAGCCGAACTACTGTCGGAATCTCATGATGAATTGATTCGCCTCTCCAAGATGGAAAGCCGACACAAGAAAGGATTTGAAGCTTGTGGGCGCAATTTGGGTGTCACCCCAGATTTGCAATTTGCCAAGGAATTTTTCTCTGGACTACACCAAAATTTCCAAACAGCGGCGGCCGAAGGGAAGGTAGTCACTTGTCTATTGATTCAGTCTTTGATTATCGAATGTTTTGCGATCGCAGCATATAACATTTACATCCCCGTCGCTGACGATTTTGCCCGCAAAATCACGGAGGGAGTAGTAAAAGAGGAATATAGCCACCTCAACTTTGGAGAAGTTTGGTTGAAAGAACATTTTACAGAATGCAAAGCTGAACTAGAACAAGCAAATCGCCAGAACCTACCCATCGTCTGGAGAATGCTGAACCAAGTCGAGGGTGATGCCCACACAATGGCAATGGAAAAAGATGCTTTGGTAGAAGACTTTATGATTCAGTATGGTGAAGCATTGAGTAACATTGGTTTCACGACTCGCGATATTATGCGCTTGTCAGCCTACGGACTCATAGCCGCTTAAAAAAGTGCTGAGTAACGGGTACTGAGTGCTGAGTAGTTCAAATTTAAATTCAGAACTTCAGAACTCAGGACTTAGAACTCAGGACTGCTAAACCACTTCATATTCCCCGCGCTCAAGATAGCATAAGCTTAATAATCACTACATGTTTGGTCTAATTGGACATCTGACTAGTTTAGAACACGCTCAAGCCGTAGCTAAGGAATTGGGATACCCAGAATATGCCGATCAAGGGCTAGACTTTTGGTGCAGCGCCCCGCCGCAAATTGTCGATAGCATTATTGTCACCAGTGTCACTGGGCAACAAATTGAAGGAAGGTATGTAGAATCTTGCTTTTTGCCGGAAATGCTAGCTAGTCGCCGCATCAAAGCCGCAACGCGGAAAATTCTCAACGCCATGGCCCATGCACAGAAGCACGGTATTAACATCACAGCTTTAGGCGGATTTTCCTCGATTATTTTTGAAAACTTTAAGTTAGAGCAGTTTAGCCAAGTCCGCAACATCAAACTAGAGTTTGAACGCTTCACCACAGGAAATACGCATACTGCCTACATTATTTGTAAGCAGGTGGAAGAAGCGTCAAAACAACTGGGAATTGATCTATCAAATGCGACTGTTGCGATATGTGGAGCAACTGGGGATATTGGTAGTGCAGTTACACGCTGGCTAGATGCGAGAACAGATGTCAAAGAACTTTTGCTGATAGCCCGTGACCAAGAACGTCTCAAAGAGTTGCAAGGCGAACTGGGGCGGGGAAAAATCATGGGTTTGACGGAAGCACTACCCCAAGCTGATGTTGTAGTTTGGGTTGCCAGTATGCCCAAAGGCGTGGAAATTGACCCCACCACTTTGAAACAACCCTGTTTGTTGATTGATGGTGGCTATCCTAAAAACTTAGCGACGAAAATTCAGCATCCTGGTGTGCACGTGCTAAACGGTGGAATTGTAGAGCATTCCCTGGATATTGACTGGAAAATTATGAAAATCGTCAATATGGACGTGCCAGCCCGCCAGTTGTTTGCTTGTTTTGCCGAATCAATGCTGCTGGAATTTGAGAAGTTATACACGAACTTTTCGTGGGGACGCAATCAGATTACCGTAGACAAAATGGAGCAGATTGGTCGGGTATCAGTGAAACATGGATTTAGACCGCTGCTGGTTTAAGAGTTAAGAGTTAGGAGTTAGGAGTTAAAAGTTAGGAGTTAAAAGTTAAGAGTTAATAACTTTCATAAGTCCACATCTTCTAATTCCTCAGTCCTAACTCCTCACTCCTCACTCTGAAAAACCTATAACTCGTAACTTATAAACCCTACGATGGCAACTACCGAGCGTAAACCGCTACTGTTAGATTTTGAAAAACCCCTAGCAGAACTCGCAACCCGAATCGATCAAATTCGGCAACTTGCAGAAGAAAATGGCGTCGATGTTTCTGGTCAAATTCGTCAACTAGAAACACGCGCCATGCAACTGCGTGAGGAAATTTTCACTAGTCTATCCCCGTCCCAGCGATTGCAAGTCGCTCGTCATCCGCGTCGCCCCAGTACTCTCGATTACATTCAGGCTATTAGTGATGAATGGATGGAATTGCATGGCGATCGCTGTGGTGGTGACGATCCGGCTTTAGTTGGTGGTGTCGGCCGTTTAAGTGGGCAACCTGTGGTGATGTTGGGTCATCAAAAAGGTCGTGACACCAAAGACAATATTGCCCGTAACTTTGGAATGCCTTACCCTGGCGGCTACCGCAAGGCGATGCGGTTGATGGAACACGCCAACAAGTTCAGTATGCCAATACTAACTTTTATCGATACGCCAGGAGCTTGGTCTGGCGTAGAAGCAGAACACCAAGGTCAAGGAGAAGCGATCGCCTACAACTTGCGAGAAATGTTCTGCTTAGATGTGCCAATTATCTGCACAGTCATTGGTGAAGGTGGTTCCGGTGGCGCACTCGGTATTGGCGTAGGCGATCGCCTACTCATGTTTGAACACTCCGTTTATACCGTTGCCACACCTGAAGCCTGTGCTGCCATTTTGTGGAAAGATGCTGGTAAAGCTCCCCAAGCCGCCGTTGCTCTGAAAATTATTTCCCACGACCTGAAAAAGTTGGGAATTATCGACCAAATACTGCCTGAACCCACTGGTGGCGCTCATTCCGACCCATTAAAAGCCGCTACCACTCTCAAGCAAGTGCTGCTAGAAAATTTGGACGAACTCAATCGTTTAACCGCTCCAGAACGCCGCCAACTGCGCTATGAAAAATTCCGCAAAATTGGTGTTTTTACAGAAGTTGCCCACTAACGGCATTGCATAATGATTGATTAGCCGAATAGCAATGCTATAATTGCCTATGTGCTTAAAGATTTTTAACAATCTAGCCATAGGCATTTGCATGTTTAGCAAATGTACTCAATTTGGTTTAGTGGGTTTTGTATTATTTAAGTAATCTAATTTGAGTGGACGGCGTGGTTTTCCAGGCGACGATTTGTTGTCTTCACTGGTGAAACCCACAATATACCGACTATTGCACTGCATTATAGCAGTTGCTTAATGGAAATCATCAGATTTTTAGATTCCTTTAATCTATCCAAACCGAGAAGTGTGAATAATGGCGTGGTAATAGGCTTTGGGAACTGCCAAAAAATTGGGAGACACCATGAGTGTTGAGCAAAAACGACGCGCCCTGATTACTGGGGCCAGTAGTGGAATTGGGAAAGCAACGGCTTTAGCCTTTGCGAAAGCAGGAATAGATGTCGCTTTAGTCAGCCGTTCTTTGGATAAGTTGGAGGCGGTAAGAGAAGCTGTACAGCATACTGGGGTGGAAGCAAAAGCTTACGCTCTAGATTTAGCGCGGATCTCTGAAGTCAAAGAAAAGATCCAAGCGATCGCCCTTGACTTTGGTGATATAGACATTTTGGTAAACAATGCTGGCATAGCCTATACAGCTACTTTGACCGAAACTCCTCTAGAGGACTGGCAGCAGGTAATTGACTTGAATCTTACCAGCGTGTTTCAGTGCATTGTGGGGATTTTACCTTCAATGCGCGATCGGGGCACAGGCACAATTATCAACGTCGCTTCAATTGCCGCCAAGCAACCCTTTCCCGGTTGGGGAGCATACAGTGTCAGCAAAGCTGGTTTGATTGCCCTCTCTCAAACTCTGGCACAAGAAGAACGCACCCACGGTATTCGTGTCACAGCTATCTGTCCGGGCGCAGTCAATACCGAACTTTGGGACACAGAGACAGTCCATGTCAACTTAGACCGTTCCAAGATGTTAACCCCGGAAATTGTGGCTCAGTCAATTCTCTACACAGTTCTGTTACCACAACAGGCAGTTATTAATGAATTGACCCTAATGCCCAGTGCTGGCGCACTCTAATTGCGAAGTTAGGAGTTAGGAATTAAGAGTTAGGAGTTAGAATTTTTAACTCATAAGTCATAACTCATAACTAAATTCAAACCATAACCAAGACTGAATCATGACTATTGCTAGTTCAAACGGTTCCAATAGCTCTCAATCGCCTCTGATTCCCGACTTGGCAGAAGCCATAACTCCTAGACCCGATCGCAATACTCACAACGGGCGACAAGCGGATGTGTCCCCGCCAAAAGAGGAACAGATGGAGGAAATGAAGGACGCCGTGCGGACACTAATATTGGGAGTTGGGGAAGACCCTGAACGTGAAGGACTCCTCAAAACACCCAAGCGAGTAGCCGAGGCAATGCGGTTTCTCACTAGCGGCTACAACCAATCCCTTGAAGAACTCGTAAACGATGCCATCTTTGATGAAGGACATAGCGAGATGGTACTAGTTAGAGATATTAATTTCTTTAGTCTGTGCGAACACCATATGCTGCCATTTATGGGTAGAGCACACGTTGCTTATATCCCCAACCAAAAAGTTGTAGGACTGAGTAAGCTGGCCCGCATTGTTGAGATGTATTCCCGTCGCTTGCAAGTGCAGGAAAGGTTAACCCGCCAAATTGCCGAAGCAATTCAGACCATTCTGGAACCTCAAGGCGTCGCCGTTGTGATGGAAGCTAGCCATATGTGTATGGTGATGCGGGGCGTCCAGAAACCAGGCTCTTGGACTGTCACTAGCGCAATGGTTGGTGTGTTCCAAGAGGAACACAAAACCCGCGAAGAATTTTTTAACTTGATTCGCCACCAATCAGCATTTTTTTAAGGAATGGGGAGTGGGGAATGGGAGAATAAGGGGGATGAGGGGGAATAATAATTATTTGTTTGCTCCCTACTCCCTCATCTCCCCCTACTCCCTACTCCCCAGTCCCCACTCCCCAATTTCTCAAACAACTTGGCAACCTTGTCTAAATCCTTATCTCCAGGTGTCCGTTCTACACCACTAGATAAATCAACGCCGCTAGGATTAACCTGACTTAAAGCTTCCACAATATTATCTGCTGTAAGTCCCCCAGCTAAAAACCAAGGGCAATTGGGGTTAAATCGCTCTAGCATTGTCCAATCTAAGGTTTTGCCTGTACCACCAAGTTGTTGGGGATGGTAGGCATCAAGTAGTAAAGTATCTATGTATTTAATGTAATCAAGCGCTGTGTCAAGATGCTCAAGACTACGAATTCTAAATGCTTTAATAATTTCGACATTGGGTAAAGCTTGACGTAATTCGTAACAAAAGTTGGGTAATTCATCTCCGTGTAACTGGACACCAGTCAACCCAGAATCAACAACTATCTGACTGATTTCGGGGATATTAGCGTTGGCAAAAACACCAATTGTGTCAATATTTGCCGGGAGTTCTGCCACTGCTGCCCGAATTTGGGATGTAGTCACGTAGCGAGGTGAGGTTGGCACACAAATAAATCCTAGTGCCGTTGCGCCCAGAGAGGCGATCGCTATAGACTGCTGTGGTTGAGTGATGCCGCAAATTTTAACGCGCATGAAAATCTGACAAATTTAAAATAATCATCACAAAACTCTAAACTATCTAAAAAACTTTTGCGGCCTTGTAATTTTATAATCTTGTAGGTCTAGATTAACTTTTCCATTTAGGAGACAAAAGCTTGATTTCCTCTATTTTACTAGCAGTAGCTGCATCTGTTCCCGCAACACCTGCGTGGAATCCTACAGTGGCAATCATCATCAGCGTCAGTAGCTTAGTAGTGGTTTTGCTAAGTACTAAGATTGAAAAACCCCTAGTTGGCCCCAAGTTCCCTATCCTGCCGATTAGTATTCCAACATTCGTTGCTGCGATGGCTTTTGGTCATATTATTGGCGTTGGCATCGTTTTAGGACTGACTAACATCGGTCGTCTGTAGTTTTGCAATGAGAGCGGCGTTACTTGTAACGCCGCGATAAATACAAAACTCCTAAATTTGATTTTTTCCATCTGACGAGGAGAAGCAGGGGAGCAAGAATTTTAGATTTTAGATTTTGGATTTTAGATTGAAATTTAATCCAAAATTTAAAATCCAAAATCCAAAATTGAATTGCCCTGTTTGGCCAATGCCCTACTCCAGAGTTTTGCTCACAGTCATTAATTGTCTATTCTAGAAATAGGAGCATTTCGTAACTCGGCAGTACCGAATTGATGCTCAGAAATATGTGTATAAGGATATACGCAAATATTGCAGTATAGGAACTACTGGCGATATCTAGTTTTAGGACAATGTAATGCAAACAAATTGGAAAATTGGGTCTTTATTTGGAATTCCCCTGTTTTTAGACCCGTTATGGTTTGTGATTTTAGGGTTGGCAACCCTTAATTTTGGGGTAGCTTATCAAGAATGGGGGACTGTTATAGCTTGGAGTGCTGGAATAGTTATGGCACTGCTGCTATTTGGTTCGGTGTTGTTACATGAGTTGGGTCACAGCTTGGTAGCCCGATCGCAAGGTATTAAAGTTAATTCAATTACCCTATTTCTATTTGGCGGGATTGCTGCTATTGAAGAAGAATCTAAAACTCCTTTCAAAGCCTTTCAAGTAGCGATCGCTGGGCCTTTGGTGAGTATCATCCTATTTTTCCTACTCCGTCTGGGAGCTACTGTGATCCCTGATACCAGCCCAGTCAGTGTTATGGTTGGAGATTTAGCGAGAATTAACTTGGTGGTGGCTCTATTTAACATGATTCCCGGCTTACCTCTAGATGGAGGACAAGTGTTAAAAGCAGCATTATGGCAAATAACAGGTAATCGTTTTCAAGCCGTACACTGGGCTGCTAGGGCGGGGCAAATTTTGGGTTATGGTGCGATCGCCTTAGGATTTGTTGTAGATTTCTTGACAAGGGAGTTAGTACTTGGTTTGTGGATTGCGCTGTTAGGTTGGTTTGCTGTCCGCAACGCCAGCAGCTATGACAACGTGACTACATTGCAAGAAAGCCTACTCAAAGTGGTGGCGGCTGATGCGATGACTCGTGACTTTCGGGTTGTCGATGCTGACCAGACATTGCGCTCCTTTGCCGATTTATACTTGTTGGAAACCGCTCCCTCACAGGTTTATTTTGCTGCTTCTGATGGACGTTATCGGGGTCTAGTTTCCATTGACGATTTTCGTTTAACCCAAAGGAGTGAATGGGAAACCCAAACCTTACACAGCATTGTGCATCCCCTGACAGAAATACCCACTGTTACTGAAGCAACATCGATAGCTGAGGTAATTAACAAACTGGAAAATCAGCAGTTACCTCGAATTACCGTACTTTCTCCGGCTGGCGCTGTAGCTGGTGTAATTGATCGGGGAGATATTGTGCGAACGCTAGCACAAAAGTTAAATTTGCGAATAACGGATGCTGAAATTAAGCGGATCAAAGAAGAAGGTAGCTATCCGTCTGGGTTGCAACTGGCAGGAATAGCGAAGTCAATTACAAATTAAGTGTCATATCCTCGTCATAGTTTTGCAATAGATTTGTCAAAAACTTGTGTGATATTGAATTTGGTATTTGGTTACAAAATGCTTTTTTTGGGTAAAAGGTAGGATTTCCTACCTTTTTTATTTTTTAAAAGTATGGCGTCATCGATAGCGTACCCCTACGGGGAAGCAAGCTAGCAAGAGCGTCTCGTAGAGAGCGTCACAGCCCATCGTAGACATCGCCTCAGATGATTGGAAAATTATATTAAAACTTCTAGTTTAAAGTGAGTAAAATGTAAGTACGTGATATACTACGGCTCTCACTTACCCTGGTTTTATGGCACTGCCAATTGTTGCAATTATCGGACGCCCAAATGTGGGCAAATCCACCCTGGTTAATCGACTCGCCGGGGAACAAACGGCGATTGTCCATGATGAACCGGGAGTGACACGCGATCGCACTTACCTGCCAGCTTTCTGGAATGGTCGCGAATTTTTAGTCGTAGACACTGGTGGTTTAGTCTTTAATGATGATACCGAATTTTTACCACTGATTCGCCAGCAGGCAATGACAGCGCTTGCAGAAGCATGTGCCGCTATTTTTGTAGTAGATGGTCAAACAGGCCCCACATCGGCAGACCAAGAAATCGCCGAATGGATGCGCCAACAACCCGTACCTGTGCTACTAACTGTAAATAAATGTGAATCCCCAGAACAAGGCTTAATGCAAGCTGCCGAGTTTTGGGAATTGGGATTGGGCGAACCTTACGCCATTTCCGCGATTCATGGCAGTGGCACAGGAGAGTTACTCGACGAGTTAATTAATCACATACCTGCTGTTGAAGACATCCCAGACACTAATGAAATCAAAGTAGCAATTGTGGGACGCCCGAATGTGGGCAAATCGAGCTTACTCAATTCTTTTGTCGGCGAAGAGAGGGCAATTGTCAGCCCAATTTCCGGCACAACCCGCGACGCTATTGATACCGTCATTGAACGAGACGGACAAACCTACCGCTTGATTGACACCGCCGGCATTCGCAAAAAGAAACACATAGAATACGGCACAGAATTCTTTAGTATTAACCGTGCTTTTAAAGCGATTCGCCGCGCTGACGTGGTTTTATTAGTACTAGATGCTGTAGATGGAGTCACTGAGCAAGACCAAAAATTAGCTGGGCGGATTGTGGAAGAAGGTCGAGCTTGCATCATGGTCGTTAATAAGTGGGATGTCGTCGAAAAAGACTCTTATACAATCTACGACTACGAAAAAACTCTGCAATCACGGTTGCATTTTACCGAATGGGCAGAAACAATTTTTGTGAGTGCCTTGTCAGGACAACGGGTAGAAAAGATTCTAGAGTTGGTGAAAACGGCGGCTGAATCACACAAACGCCGTGTTAGCACATCAGTTATTAACGAAGTTTTAACAGACGCTGTGAGTTGGCATTCACCACCAGCATCTCGTGGTGGGCGTCAGGGCAAGATTTATTATGGTACACAAGTAAGTAGCCAACCACCAACGATCGCTCTATTTGTAAATGATTCCAAACGCTTCAACGACAACTACCGCCGCTACATTGAACGCCAATTCCGGCAACAACTAGGATTTAAAGGCACCCCGATTATTTTACTATGGCGGAGTAAAAAAGTCCGTGATGCCGAAAGTGGTAATGTTAATAGAGCCACTCGCGTCAAATTAAGTTAGGAGTAGAGACGCGATTAATCGCGTCTCTACAGGAGTTATGAGTTAAAGTCAAAATTGCTAATTATAGAACCCTATCGACTTGAGTTTGATAGCGGTACAAGCTGAAAGTTATGAGTTAAAGTCAAAACTCCTAACTCCTCACTCTTAACTCCTCACTCATAATTCCTAACTCCTAACTCTAAAATAATGGATTTATTGCGATCGCTGCCACTTGGACTTTATCTAGAACAACCCCAAACTTGGCTGCATAAAATTGATCCGCGAGTCAAGTTCGCCTGGTTGATGAGCTTTTTAACAAGCTATGTTTTGGCTAATAACTTTTGGCGTGTGCTGCTGGTAGTATTGTTGATTGTTGCCACCTTAATTGCTAGAATTCCTCGACGAGTATGGCAGCAGCAAATGGGTTGGTTATTAATGCTATCGTTTTTTGTCTTAGCGATCGGAGCCATCAGTCCTGATGGAATGGGTGTAGATTATCAGCCACGCCTGCCAGCTAATGAACAAATATTAACCCAGCCATCAAACTCCAATAATATTGTTCAAGAGCAAGTAGTTGAGAAAAAAAAATACAGCTACGTACTATTTCAAAAAGGCCCAGTGAAAGTAACTCGCTACTCCTTGGATTTGGCAGTACGCCTGAGTACACTTATATTTACCGTCATTTACAGCACTAACCTGTATCTGCTGACAACCGCCCCAGAAGAAATCACATCTGGTATAGAAAGCTTAATGCAACCCCTACGACGCTTCAAGTTGCCTGTCACAGAAATTGCTTTAACTTTAACCTTGTCCTTGCGCTTTATTCCCCTGGTTTTAGAAGAAGTGCAAAACTTATTTCGCTCCGTGATGACAAGGGCAATTAATTGGAAAAAGCTGGGATTGAAAGGAGGATTCAAGGTTTGGATGACAGTCGCAGAGAGATTGTTAGAAAATCTGCTCTTACGAGCTGATCAAATGGCGAATGCAATGATGGTGCGGGGTTTTACCAGTCCCAACGAGCATCGAGTCCAGTGGCACGATTTACGATTCAAAGGGCGTGACTGGCTTGCTATTGCGACTTTAATTGTATTCTGGGGAATACGGCTAGCTATAGGAACTCAGGTCTAATTTTGCACCGAGAAAATGGTAATAGGTAATTGCATATTGTCAGTGGTAGTAGTCGTAGTTATTTGTACTTACTGCTGAAAACTGTTAACTAACTATTGACAACATTTATAAACAGTATGACCAAGACTTGGTATTGGCGATCGCTACCCTTAGAAAAGCGCACAGGTTCGGAAATTTTTGCTGTTCTGTTTCGCCCCACCGCCGCACCCGGAATTGCTATCCTACTGGAAAGTCCCTACCCAACGCCAATCGACCATCCCCAACTCAGCCGATATTCTATCTGTGCAGGCGTTCCTCGCATAGTTGATGGTATCCCCCAGATGTGGACACCAGAAGTAGGAGAGGTTTTTCCCTTCCTAGAAAAGTTGTTACAGCAAGGGATTGGGGAAGATGATAAGGATGAGGTAGTATTTTCTCCCCCTGCTCCCCCATCTCTCCCACCTCCCCATCTCCCCTTCACCGGCGGTTGGTTAGGTTGGCTAGGCTACGATGTGGCATGGGAAATTGAACAGTTACCCCATCATAAAATTGATCCCTTGCCATTTCCCGTAGCTTTTTGGTACGAACCAGATTCTTTTGCTGTTTTAGATCACGCGCAACAAATTCTTTGGCTAGCCGCCAGTGATGCAAGTGGACTTGATGAATTACAGCAGAAGTTGGCAAAGAAAGACGCGGGGAAAGAATTCTCCGTGTCTCCCTCTCCCCTCGTCCCCGTGTCTTCTTCGCTCCCTCTGTTTTTGACATCTCAGGCAGATTATGAAACAGCTGTAAACCATGCGAAAAAATATATTCAAGCTGGAGACATCTTTCAGGCAAATCTTTCATTGCGATTTCAAGCGTCTACATCGGCTTCTGGTTGGGAAATTTACCAAGCCTTGCAAAAAATCAATCCTTCTCCTTTTGCTAGCTATTGGCAGACGCCTTGGGGGGAAGTGATCAGTTGTTCGCCGGAACGATTGGTACTGTTGCAAAATCAGCAAGCCGAAACCAGACCGATCGCCGGGACGCGATCGCGTGGTGTCACACTAGAACAAGATATGCAACTGGCACAAGATTTACTCAGCAACACCAAAGAACGTGCAGAACACATCATGCTAGTGGATTTGGAACGCAATGATTTAGGGCGAGTTTGTGAATGGGGAACGGTTACAGTTGATGAATTGCTGACAATTGAGCGATATAGCCATGTGATGCATCTTGTCAGCAACATCAAAGGTACTTTAAAAGGCGAATACACCACCATTGATTTGATTCGCGCCACGTTCCCAGGTGGCACAATCACAGGTTGTCCCAAAGTCCGTTGTATGGAAATTATTGAAGAACTAGAACCCGTGCGGCGTAGCTTGTTCTACGGTTCCTGTGGCTATTTAGATTGGCGCGGTAATTTAGATTTAAATATCTTAATCCGCACCCTGCTACTAGCTCCCATGTCTGGGGAAGCAGGGGAGGCAGGGGAGGCAGGAGAAGCAGGGGGAGTAAATTTTTCCTCATCTTCCTCATCTCCCCACTCAAAACTCATCCCCCAGGACTCAGCACTCAATATTGTCTGGGGACAAGTTGGCGCAGGAATTGTCGCAGACAGCGATCCTGAGAGAGAATGGTATGAATCTCTGCACAAAGCTCAGGCACAACTAGCAGCACTGAAAATGCTGAATAATTAATAGGCAATAGGCAAAGTTTTCTTTTTAGTCCCTAATCCCTAATCCCTAATCCCCAATCCCCAATCCCTAATCCCCTATTCCTTTAGCAATTTTGCGCCATTGGGCGACAGTTGTGGCACTATGGAAAGAAGTTGAAAAGTTCGCTGTTGCCGTTGGAAACTTCAAAGGGTGTTTTTCCTTGCCACACTGAACTTTCGGCAAGAGGATTGGGACTATTTTGTACCTTGTCCCGACAGATTGGTAAATTGAAGTCACCAAAGCAGATGGTGATGTTTATCGACCAGCCTCTACTCTCTAAATCTATGCTTCGCGGCTTCTGTTGTACCATTTCGCCTCACTATCACTAGCTTCATCTGCCCATTAGAAACTAGATCAAGGTCTTCGTAACCGCAGTTTTGCATTTTAAGCAAATATTCTGGCGAAAGAAAGTTATTATCGTCTGAATGTTTGGAATTCACTGCGAAAAGATATACATACTCCCACCTTGACTACACCTTGACTCTTAAATGAATCCAGAAAACGCAGAAACTTACATAAACCATCCAACTTGGGGTTTACTCTACAAAATCTGTATGGTTGATGAAAACCAGGATTTGTTCACCACACTTTATGCCCAACGCTTGTTTTTTTTGGTCGCAAATGACGTTAAAGGTGTTAAATTCCAGTCTCTAGGACGGACTGAGGCTAGAATGATGTTGGAAAATCGCTTACGTACCCTGCGGCGCAGTGGACAATCTCAGGAGTACGATCAGCTTCAGAGTGTTTTCCAACGCACCTTCCAATGAGCAGTTCGATTTCCGAACGTATTGTTTCCATTCGCTCCTCCCTGCCAACTTCAGTCAAATTGATTGCTGTTAGCAAGCAAGTTTCTGCCCAGGCCATTCGGTCTGCCTACAATGCAGGAATTCGTGATTTTGCGGAGAGTCGTATCCAAGAAGCCGCCAGCAAACAAGCCGAGTTGCAAGACTTACCGGATATTACCTGGCACTTTATTGGACATTTACAAAGCAATAAAGCCAAAAAAGCCATCGAACAATTCCCTTGGATTCACTCCGTCGATAACTTGAAGCTGGCACAGCGCTTAGATCAATTGGCGCAACAGCTAGGAGTGAGTCCCCAGGTTTGCCTGCAAGTGAAAATTCTCCCCGATCCCAACAAGTCTGGTTGGAGTGTGCCAGAACTGTTGGCTGATTTACCCACACTCAATCAATACAAAACTTTACAAATTCAAGGTTTGATGACAATTCCGCCTTCAGGATTAAATGATCCGGAAATTTTGAATGTGTTTAATCTCAATCGTGAGCTAGCAAAGAACATCCAGGATCAAAACTGGTCGCACATTAAAATGCAGCACTTATCTATGGGTATGTCAGGCGACTACGAACTAGCAGTGCAAGCAGGCGCAACGATGGTACGATTAGGAACAATATTGTTTGGCGATCGCTCTTAGCCTTTGATCATCCGCCTCGCACGTAAGTATTAATAGAGATCAGGATTTAATGACAAGAATTTTGTAACAGACTGGTGCAATTGGAAACAAAGGATATAGTATTGACAAGAGCAATCGCCAAGGGAAAATGGGGTAGAAAGAGCTTTCCTTCGGACAAACCTTAGGATATAATCTTGACTCATTATTATGTTTAGGCGATGCACAGACCTTTCTAAATAAGTGTCAGTTCATCGCCAAAACCCGTAGTATGGGCTACAAATAACAATAGACTTGCTGAAGTATCCACCGATGTAGCGATCGCTCCTACTCAATCAATCCATTGCCCAAGTCAATACAGGCTATTCGCACCAGGAGAGTACACACACAATGAACAACATTTTTTCCAAACTCAGAGACTTTGTGGGTCTAAATGAGCAAGTGGAATACGAGTATTACGAAGAGGAACCAGAAACAGCTAATAATTACCAAAATCTGTATCAGCAAGAAAATCCCCAACCAGCCCCACAAGAGAGCGCAACTGCTCAAAATCGACGCTGGCGGGAACCAGTGCCTACAATGGGAGATGATATCGCAGCAGGTTCAAAGCCAATGGGGAATGTGATTGGTATGCCAGGAGCAATTAATGGAATTTCGGAAGTTTTAGTCCTCGAACCACGCACCTTTGAAGAAATGCCCCAGGCAATTCAAGCGTTGCGAGAACGCAAGTCAGTGGTATTAAATCTGACAATCATGGACCCAGATCAAGCTCAACGAGCAGTAGATTTTGTTGCAGGTGGTACTTACGCACTAGATGGACATCAAGAGCGCATCGGTGAGAGCATCTTCTTGTTTACACCAAGCTGTGTGCAAGTTAGTACCCAAGGTGGCGTTCTCCATGAAGTACCGCAACCGCCAGCCCGTCCCTCTCGTCCTACAGGTTCTCCAAATCAAACCTGGGGCAACGAAACTAACCGCATGGCACAATAAAGTTAAATTAGTTGTTAGTCCTTTGTCATTTGTCATTTGTCTTGGGTTTTGATAAAAGTGACAAATGACAAACGACAAACGACTAATGACAAATGATTAATGATCAATGATCAATGACTATAAAATTTGGGTTAATTGGTGGTGGGGTAATGGGAGAAGCGCTCTTATCCCGCCTTATCATGCGTGGAATTTATCAATCATCAGAAGTCATAATTAGTGAACCGCTACCTTCGCGCCTAGATTTTTTAAAACAGCAATACGATGTTGTTGTGACGACAGATAATAGCGAGGTTTTCACCCAAGCAAAAGAAGTAGTCTTTTTGGCAGTGAAACCGCAGGTGTTCAGCGCGATCGCTCAAGAATTAGCAGATATTGATATTCTGAATACAGAACACTCACCCCTGATCATTTCCATTTTGGCGGGTGTACCTTTAAGTCAGCTAGAAGCTGCATTTGTGCGATTGCCAGTTATTAGAGCAATGCCTAACACCCCAGCAACTGTGGGAGCGGGAATTACCGCGATTTGTTTAGGTGCATATACCAATGCCAAGCACCATCAAATAGCACAGCAAGTTTTTTCTGCTGTGGGGGAAGTCGTGGAAGTGTCAGAAGGGCTGATGGATGCAGTCACAGGGCTATCTGGTAGCGGCCCGGCTTACGTGGCGCTGTTAGTAGAAGCACTTGGTGATGGCGGAGTATACGCAGGTTTACCTAGAGTAATTGCTAATCAACTAGCTTTGCAAACCGTACTGGGAACAGCGAAACTGTTGCATGAAACCAAAATGCACCCAGCAGAACTCAAAGATCGTGTTACCAGTCCCGGCGGTACAACCATTGCAGGAATTGCCAAGCTAGAACAGGCAGGATTTCGTTCAGCTTTAATTGAAGCAGTAAAAGCTGCCACAGAGCGATCGCAAGAACTGGGACAATGAGGGAGTGGGGAGTGGGGAGTAGGGAGTGGTGAGTGGGGAAAATTCCATAAAATCGATCCTATTCTTAGTGCCCTACTCCCTACTCCCTATTCCCTACTCCCCATTTCCCCTAACGAAGTTGACAAAAGACTCGTTAGTATAGTAAACAATCTGGTTGCAAATGTGATTGAGTGAATTATCCTGCGCCGTCTCCAGAACTTGACTTAGGGTCTATATTTCCCTTTGAACTGGATCAGTTTCAAAAAGAAGCGATCGCGTCCCTAAACGCCGGACGCTCCGTAGTCGTGTGTGCGCCCACAGGTTCGGGCAAAACATTAGTCGGGGAATACGCCATTTATCGCGCCCTAGCGCGAGGAAAACGTGTATTTTACACTACTCCCCTGAAGGCGCTGTCGAATCAAAAATTACGTGACTTTCGAGAAAAATTCGGGTTTGATCAAGTTGGTCTGTTAACTGGAGATGCTTCCATTCACAGGGATGCACCGATTTTGGTGATGACCACCGAAATTTTCCGAAATATGCTCTATGGCACACCCATTGGGCAAATTGGCATCTCATTAGTAGACGTTGAAGCGGTGATACTTGATGAGTGCCACTACATGAACGATCGCCAGCGCGGTACAGTTTGGGAAGAATCAATCATCTATTGTCCTCGTGAAGTGCAACTGGCAGCCCTTTCAGCAACCGTTGCCAACAGCGATCAACTAACCGATTGGCTAAATCGCGTTCACGGCCCAACAGACCTGATTTACTCCGATTTTCGCCCAGTCCCCTTAGAATTTCACTTTTGCAATCCCAAAGGGTTATTTCCCCTGCTAAATGATAGCAAAACCAAAATTAACCCCCGCCTTCAGAAGAAGAAGGGGAGAGGGGGAGAAAGGGAGAAGGGGAGAAGTGGTAGACCTGAGGCTCCTGGCATAATTTATACCTTGAGCCAGTTAGAGCAACGAGATATGCTACCAGCGATTTACTTTATCTTCAGCCGCCGGGGATGTGATAAAGCGGTGGCAGAAGTGGGTGATTTATGGCTGGTAAATAATGAAGAGTCCCAGATTTTGCGGCAACAGATTGATGACTTTTTAGCCCGCAATCCCGAAGCAGGGCGTTCTGGACAAATTGCACCCCTGTACCGGGGAATTGCTGCCCACCACGCCGGAATTCTGCCTGCATGGAAAGCACTAGTAGAAGAACTATTTCAGCAAGGGCTGATTAAAGTAGTATTCGCCACTGAGACACTAGCAGCGGGAATTAATATGCCCGCCCGGACAACGGTAATTTCCACCCTTTCTAAGCGTACCGACACTGGACACCGCCTGTTGAATGCTTCCGAATTCTTGCAAATGGCGGGACGGGCAGGCCGCCGGGGGATGGATAAACAAGGTCATGTGGTAACAGTCCAAACTCCCTTTGAAGGAGCCAAAGAAGCCGCGTATTTGGGAACATCCAAGCCAGACCCTCTAGTAAGCCAGTTTACGCCCAGTTATGGCATGGTGCTCAACTTACTGCAAACCCACACCCTAGAGCAAACCAGGGAACTGATAGAACGCAGTTTTGGGCAGTACATGGCCACCTTGCATTTAAGACCAGAATACGATGAGATTGCCGAACTGGAAACACAATTAGCTCAACTTCATGAGCAAATTGCCGCAGTTGATGAAAATGAACTGGCTGTTTATGAGAAATTGCGGCAACGCCTGAAAGTGGAACGCCAGATATTGAAAACCCTGCAAGAACAAGCGCAGGATGATAGACAAGAAGAGTTGGGGATGATGTTGGGCTTTGCAGTGTCAGGAACTCTGCTGAGTCTCAAGGGCAAAAATATCACAGTTTCTTCACCCGTAACCGCAGTGTTAGTGGGAAAATCGCCGGGTTCTGGTCAAGCTCCTTACTTGGTATGCTTGGGACATGATAACCGCTGGTATGTAGCAACCACAGCGGATGTAGTCGATTTGTATGCCGAACTGCCGCGAGTTGAGGTGCCCCCGGAAGTACTACCACCGCCAGAGATGCCATTGAAACCAGGACAGTCGCGCCGTGGTACTCAAGAAACATTTGCGATCGCTGGACGTATTCCCGATCCGGTAGAATCTATGTATCTGGCACCAGAAGTAGCAGAACAACTCAGTCGCACTGCTGCCGTCCAAGAGCAATTAGAAGCTCATCCTCTACATCAATCAGGCAATGCTGCTACGCTTTTCAAGCGTCGGGCCCGCTATGTCGAACTAGAAGCCGAACTCGAACAGTTGCAAGGGCAAGTAGAGCAACAGTCACAACGTCATTGGGAAGAATTTCTCAGTTTAATCTCAATTCTGCAACACTTTGGCGCTTTAGATAACTTAGTCCCCACACAATTAGGGCGAATCGCTGCTGCCATTCGAGGTGAAAATGAATTGTGGTTGGGTTTAGTATTCGCTAGTGGTGAATTGGGCAACTTAGATCCACATCATTTAGCAGCAGCAGCAGCGGCTTTGGTGATGGAAACGCCTCGCCCTGATAGCAAGGTTAACTACGAGCTTAGTAATGAAGTGGCAGAAGCCTTGAAAAAATTGCAGGGAATTCGCCGCCAAATGTTCCAAGTACAACGGCGGTATAACGTAGCGTTGCCTATATGGTTGGAATTTGAGTTAATTGCCATAGTGGAACAATGGGCGCTAGGAATGCAGTGGATAGAACTCTGCGAGAATACCACCTTGGATGAAGGGGATGTGGTGAGAATTTTACGGCGGACGTTGGATTTATTATCGCAAATACCCCACGTTCCCCATTTGCCAGACTCTTTCCAGCGTAATGCCTATCGGGCGATGCAGTTGATTGATAGATTCCCTGTGAATGAGGTGGTTGAATGAACAGGACGCTCTTACGCACAGAGAGTATTTAATAATTTCTTTGCGTAAAAGCGTCTGTCCATCTTTGCGTCTTTTCCTCTCTGTGCATCCTCTTCGTCAACATTAATTTCAAGGGTTTGGAGTAGTATTACAAACCTTCCCAACAATGAATTTACATTTGGCCAAATAATGTAGTGGTACGTGGTTAAAAATGCTTCTTTGGTTTCGTATATGTTCTATACGTGATTAATCACCTGTATCTAACAGAAGTTATAGTCACTGTCAAAGCTTTTGAATCCTAGTACACCAAGTTTCCAGTACCGCGCAACTGACGCAAAGAATTTATACACAACGGACAGTCACATTTAAATAACTTAATTGCAGCATCGCTTTCCTCGTCAGTAAAGTTCAACATGGCAACATTCTGATCTGATACTGATGTGACAATGGTCGAGGAACGTGTAGATGAGGTATACGGTTGCTTTCTCTCTGAATCTCGAATGCACACAAAATCTGTTCCACCATGTGGGTTAGTGATACAGGTACGACCGTCTTGTGTGTGCATCAATCGCTGTGTAATACTGCCACTAGCATGGGCAGGATGAAATGCCACCAGCGTAGACATCATCGACACAAAGATTGAGGAAGTGGAAAGCAAATTCAGAAGAATTTTTTTGTTCATAGATTTCCTTGATAAAATTGTCTACTAGTTTAGGGTATTCGATTCACTTTCAAACTACAAGTGAATTTTACCTAAGAATAGCTAGCTTGACACTTGGTTAGCCAAGAAAGTTCCATATCTACCCAGTTTGACCACAAATTAGTTGTTACAGCAGAATTCATCAGTCAAACAGGCTTTCTATCTGGCTTTTAGTCCTAAGTTTTATACTTCACCAAGTTTAAATCTGCTCTAACTAAGTGGGCGTGAATAATTAAAGGTTTGTAGTTAGGGCTGAAGCCGCTTCCTAAAAACCAATTTAATTAATTTTATCTTGTGTAACATAGTTTGATTTATTCTTGCTCACTGACTTATATTCCTAAGATAGTGATTGTTTGCTTGATGTAAGTATAATGACTTAATTAAATTAAAGCTCGTAGTCAGCGGACCTAACCCTTTGAAATCTTATGCAGAGCGAGAAATCGCTCACTACGAACAAAAGTTTAATCTTAGATTCTTCTATACAATTGAGAACTGCTATAGCTATCTTTACAAGATTATAAATTTTAGTTTTAACCAAAAGATAGCATAAATATTTAACAACAAATCTGATATAGATTCTCATTCTTAAATTATTAACTTGTAAAAACTTATTTTTTTCATTACATTTGTAAAAAGGCTCATCTATCAAGTAATTTACTAGCCTCAACAGAAAAAATGAAGCGGAAAGTACATTCAGAATCTTCAGGTTGTTCAAACTGTGAACATGACCATCACGAGAATCATAATCATGTTCATAATCACAATCATGATGAGAATCATAACCATGACCACAATCACGACCACGGTGGAGAATTCAATCTGAAAAATGAGGTATTGCCTTTAGTAGTGATTTTAAGTTTATATGCGCCTGGTGTAATTTTTGAAAATCAATTACACAATACATTCTACTCGATAGGTGAATATCTGCTTTTCATTCCTGCCTATTTATTAAGTGGATGGAGTGTTTTAAAAACTGCTGGGCGCAATCTCCTCAGAGGGAGAGTATTTGATGAAACTTTTTTAATGACAGTAGCGACACTAGGGGCGATCGCAATTCATAAATTGCCCGAAGCTGTCGGGGTAATGTTATTTTACAAAATTGGGGAATTGTTCCAAGATATTGCCGTCAGTCGTTCACGTAATTCCATCAAAGCATTAATGGAAGTCCGCCCAGACTATGCAAATCTCCAAATAGAGGGAGAACTCAAGAAAGTATCGCCAGAAACAGTAAATATTGGGGAAATTATCGTTGTTAAACCCGGAGAAAAGATTCCCTTAGATGGCGAAATTATAGATGGTAATTCGCAAGTTGATACATCTGCATTAACTGGAGAATCTGTGCCGCGAACGGTGAGAATGGGAGAGACAGTTTGGGCTGGGATGATCAATAAAATGGGGGTTCTCAGCATTAGAGTAACAAAAGTTTTTGATGAATCTTCCATTGCTAAGATTTTAGACTTAGTACAAAATGCCAAAAGTAAAAAAGCAGAAACAGAAAAATTTATTACTAAATTTGCCCGATATTACACGCCAATCGTAGTTTTTACATCTCTAGCAGTTGCCCTATTACCTCCTTTATTCATTTCGGGTGCAACTTCTTCAGAATGGGTTTATCGGGCCCTAATTTTACTAGTTATCTCCTGTCCTTGTGGACTCGTTATCAGTATTCCATTAGGTTACTTTGGAGGGATTGGAGGTGCTGCTAAACGTGGTATTTTGATTAAAGGATCTACTTTTTTAGATACTTTAAATGCAGTCAATACAGTTGTTTTTGATAAAACCGGAACGTTAACTCAAGGGGTGTTTAAAGTAGCAAAAATAGTAGCATTAAATGGCTTTAATGAACAAGAACTGCTGCAATTAGCTGCCAAAGTAGAATCGCACTCAAATCATCCCATCGCTCAATCTATCCGCAAGGCTTATGGTGGAAAAATCGATGAATTTGAGGTGAGAGATTATGAAGAGATCGCAGGCTATGGAATTAGAGCCAAGGTTGAAAATAGGGTAGTGATAGCGGGAAGCGATCGCCTATTACATAGAGAGAAGATTACTCATGATAATTGCTCTGTAGAGGGAACAGTTATTCATCTAGCAGTTGATGATATTTACGCTGGGTATATTATCATCGCTGATGAACTCAAAGAAGATGCAAGACTTGCTATTCAAACACTCAAGCGAATGGGTGTAGAGAGAACAGTAATGTTGACAGGAGATAATCAAGCGATCGCATCCCGGATTGCTCAACAGCTTGGCATAGATACCTACGAAGCAGAGTTATTACCTGAAGAAAAAGTTAATGCCATTGAGAAATTAATCAGCACCGCCGGCAAGCATGGTAAAGTAGTCTTTGTTGGGGATGGCATTAATGATGCGCCAGTGATTGCTAGAGCAGATGTTGGTATGGCAATGGGTGGGTTAGGCTCAGATGCAGCCATAGAAACTGCCGATATCGTGATCATGACAGATGCACCATTAAAAGTGGCAGAAGCAATAAAAATAGCCAGAAAAACAAGGCAAATTGTTTGGCAAAATATTGGGTTTGCTTTAGCAATTAAAGGTGTATTTATTGCATTGGGTATTTTAGGTATAGCGACAATGTGGGAAGCTGTCTTTGCTGATGTTGGAGTAGCTTTACTAGCAATTTTAAATGCAACTAGAGCGATGAAATAAAATTTCTGGAAAATCGGGAATCTATAATTGGGAAATTGTAGTAGTTAAAACTGAAGAGTAAGGAGTTATTTCTTTAACGCTTCTTACTCATATTCTGCTACCCCAAATAGAACCTATGAATTCATCAATCAAAGGCATTGCTACAGCTACTTTAGCTTTACTGCTAAACTATTCAGCAAACCCAGCCTTTGCACTACCCCAGAAAATCAATCATCCAGTTACTATTGCTAAATCGCAACCATTAACAGACACTTTAATCGTTCCTGGCGAACGAGTGGGGCCGATAACACGCACAACCACCAAACAAGATTTAGTCAAGCTGTTTGGCGCGTCTCGTCTCGTTGATAAAACCATTTCGGGTGCTGAAGGAATTGGTAGTTTCGCAGCTACTCAGGTAAACCTAAATCAGGGGCGATGTCTAACGACAAGCTGCTCCGCATCTACTCTGTTAGTAGTATGGAGTGATAATACTCGTACTAAACCTCTAGATGTGCGTAACCTGGGTTCAGCTTGGAAAACCCGCGAAGGTATTGCAGTGGGAACCCTTTTGAGCGAGTTACGCAAGAAATTAGGTAACTTTAAACTTTATGGATTGGCGTGGGACTACGGCGGTACTATTTTGTTAGATAGTAGTAAATTATCCCGGTATCAAGGCAAACTGATTCTACGAGTAGACACGGCTCCCAATGCTTACGAAAAGTTCCCCAATGACTACCAAGCAGTTTCTGGGGATAGTACTTTTTCCTCCAGCAATCCTCACTGGAAACCTCTGGGAATTAGGTTAGCAGAAATTATTGTTGTACTGAACCCAAGTGAGTAGTGGTATGCTAAACATCTAGTTTGCTGCTAGAGCGTAGAGGAACTATGGAGACAACATTCTTATACTAAGTCTAGAACTGGTAAATTACTGACAGAAGAAATTATACAAGTGACATCTCGTGTCGCAATGATGTTTCAGCTATTGAAACCAAACACAGTAAACCAGATTGCTAGATCGATAATCTGGCTAGTCGTCTTGAGTAAAGATTATTGACTCAAAAAGTACCTGCATGTCCTCTGAGCAGCATCTACAGCACAAACGCCATGCATTACAGGAACATTATGACCTGCTAGCCGAGAAGTTAAAAAGGTTGCGTCGTGATTATGCGATCGCAGCAGATACTCTCATTCGCTTCCAATTAGAAAAGCAAATTGAACAAACTGAAGCTGAACTACACGAATTAGATCAGCAGCTTTATGTTCTGGAACGAGCTTTATCTAGTGGAAGAGTGTATCGTGCTTTGATGAAATTGGGTTATCGAGAGCAGACGCGAGCATTTCGGAGATTTATTGAGACTCATTCAGTAGCAGCCTTTTTAATTCACGGTTCACTGTATTATGGTCAACGCTGGTTGTTGAATCGGTTAGTAGTACAAAATGTTCCCAATATCATGACGGGAAAGGTTGTGCGAATTGAACTCAGTCGCATTGCTCGGAGGAGTGACAGTGCTGCTTTATGGCGTGAACTTGGTGGTAGAGTTGGTCTGGGTAGGCAAAGCTCAATTCCTGAAATTGCCGAACGAGTTTATCAATGGTGGCGAACTCAGAATGTCTTGTTAATTTTGTACGATGTCGATTGTCTTTCAGAAACTTTTTTGCACGAGCTGATCCAAGATTTCTGGTTACTATTAGCGACTAAAGTTAAGGCGGCTAGCCCGCAAGCGAGTCAATTCAAATTATTAATGTTCCTAGTAGATTATGATGGCTGCGTAGGTAGTTGGAATATTCCTTTTGTAGAACGGCTCGACTCTACCTGGAAGCCAGATAACCCTGTGAAACTGCCTGAGATTAACCAATTTTCTGACGATGAACTGACTAACTGGCTAGAGTATGCAGCAGATGAATTGCCGACTAAACTAATAGATCAGTTAGATGAAACAGTACAAACAATACTGAAAAATAGTGATAATGGCATTCCAGAACCCGCTTTGGGCGAAATTTGTCAGCTGTCTGGCTGTAATTGGTATGACGAAGAGGAAAAATGGTTAAGGCTGTAGGTGGAAAATTTTTGGAATATACAGGTAAAGTGCAACCCCAGCTAGGAGAAAAGGGGGCAAACGGACAGCTATTATATCCCTATTTGCCTAATCCTGAACTGGTAGAAGCAGTCAACTTAGCGATTTACTTAGAACGTCCCTTACTGCTGAAAGGTGAACCGGGATGCGGTAAGACTCAACTTGCAAGTGCAGTTGCTTACGAGCTAGGTTTGAACTTGGAAGCTTGGTATGTCAAATCCACTAGTCGGGGAAGGGATGGCTTGTATAACTACGATGCTGTTGGACGGTTGCGGGATGCCCAGCTAGCTGCTTCCAATCGCCTGACAGCACAACAAATCCAGCGAATTGATGACCTAACTACCTATGTGCGCTGGGGGCCTCTGGGACGGGCATTTCAGAGTGAGCAACGTATAGTGGTGCTGATTGATGAAATTGATAAAGCTGACATTGACTTTCCCAACGACTTGCTGCTGGAACTGGATCAAAAACGATTTATTGTCGAGGAAACGGGGCAGGAGATTGAAGCCAAGGTAGCACCCATTGTTTTAATCACTAGTAATGATGAAAAAGATTTGCCAGATGCTTTCTTACGTCGATGCTTATTTCATTATGTGGAATTTCCTAGCCGTGAAAGATTGACCCAAATTATGAATGCTTTGTTTCCGAAAGCATCAGAGGTTTTGATAAACCAAGCTGTAGAGCGTTTTTGGGAACTGCGGGAAGAAATGAAAAAAAACCAAGGTGGAGCAAGCAAGAAAATCAGCACTAGTGAGTTGATTGACTGGTTCAAGGCTTTGCGTCGCTATCCAGAAGATGAGGCTTTGGCAAAACTAAATGGTAAGTTGCCTTACCCTGGTGTGTTGTTAAAGAGTTGGGAAGATCACATCCGTTATCTAAAGTTGAAAAATAATGGATGATTTACCCCTACTGGAATTGTTTACTCGACTGCGACAGGCAGGATTACCTTTGGGTGTGGATGATTATCAGTCGATGTTGCAGGCTTTGCAAGCTGGTTATGGTCTTCCAGATAGAGCTGCTTTAGCTCGATTATGCCGATTACTTTGGGTTAAATCATCTGAAGAAAAATATATATTTGATTATCACTTTGAACAGTTAATTGGTAGTGAGGCTGTTCCCCAAACTCAAGCTTCAGATATAAACCAAAGTCAAACTACTCAACTTATTAGGTTTGCAACTTTAGTGGGAGTGTTGGTTTTAGGTGTAGGGTTAGCGCTATGGATTACACGCCCAAAAAATCAAGTGAGTGTACCTTCTCCTACGGTATCTTTGCCAACATCAGTGCCAAAGGAATTACCTTCACCAGTGCAGCAACCAGTTGCACCGACCCCAACTGCACAAATTACTCAAAATAAAAATCAAATAAATTGGCCAGTTTGGTTGATTTTGTTGCTCATTTTGGCAGTAAGTTCAGGGTGTTTGTGGTTGCTAAGGTTGTTGATGAAGCGTCGCGATCAAAATAATCACTTACAGACAGAACCATCTAAGCCCATACCTACTGCTACGCTAGCTTCAGAATCGTTTCGTAATATTGAAGATGAAGTACAAGTTGCCCAAGCGATACGTCAGGTGACTACTGGAGGGGAGGTGTTAGGCGATCGCTTTCTCTTCTCTACAGACTATTTGCCTGTAACTCAAAGGCAAATGAAACAGATGTGGCGACACCTGCGCCGTTTGACTAAAGAGGGAATTGCTACAGAATTGGATATCGAGGCGACAGTTAACCAGATTGGACGCTACGGAATGATGCTGGAGCCTGTGTTGTCACCAGCACGGGTGAATCGGACAGAACTGCTATTGCTGATCGACCAAGACGGATCAATGGTTCCTTTTCATTCTCTGTCAGTTCGTTTGGGTCACAGTGCCTCGCGGGGTGGGCAATTAGGTGCATCTGGCATCTACTATTTTCATAATTGTCCAGTTGGGTATCTCTACCATGATCCACTGCATCAAGAAGCAGAGCCAATTGAGAATGTTTTCGCTCGCCTGCGTCAGGATAGAGTAGTAGCACTCGTATTCAGTGATGCTGGTGCTGCTCGTGGTGGTCTGAATTCAGAGAGGATAGAGTTGACAGAGGCATTTCTCAAACAGTTAAAACAGCATGTTCGTTATGTTGCATGGTTGAATCCTCTACCAAGAAAGCGTTGGCTGGGTACAACTGCTGGAGAAATTGCTGGATTGGTTCCCATGTTTGAGGCAACCCGCGAGGGGTTAGATAGTGCCATTAATGCTCTGCGAGGTCGTCAGCAGCAGTTTGTAGAACCTTTAGAAGGTGTAAAATGACTCGCACAGCAGCATCCTCAAATGAAGCTAGGTATAGAATTGCAAAACGGCGCATTGAGTCATTTAGTAAACGCTTTGGCGAACCACATTTTTATTTAGCTTGCCATGCTGCTTTCCCATTAGCATTAACTCCTGATTTGCTATATCGCTTGTGGGCTAATTTCCAGCAAGATGTTAACAGTGATATGCTAAATATTCCCTGGATTGCTGTCGCAGACCTGCTGCTGTCTAACCTTTGTAATGAAGTTGGTTACGAACTCTACGAGATAGATTGGGCAATCCGCAATGAACTTTTGAACCAACTAAAGAATAATCCGTGCTTTGGTCAGCAAAGAATTTTAGAACTCTCAGACTTTCTTCTTGCTTATATACAAGAACAGCTTAATAGTTCAAATCCTGACACTCGTGACTTTGCCCAAGCTCAAAAGTGGACAGCTTTAGCCTATGCTCAACCTCATGAAGCAGCCCGTGAAATTGCTTCTAACTTGGCAAGCTTGAATGTTGAAGCTGGGTCAGAATGGATACGCCTCACTTCGCTAGTAGAAACACTTATAGAACCCTTAGCAGGCTATGAACCTCTGCTAGTATACGTTAGTGGGATGAAAAGCTTTGCCAGAGGTAATGTGAGTGAGGCAAAAAATCTCCTCAGTCAAGTTATGGACTCCAAAGACAAAATTCAGGTTGCTGGAGTCAATTTATTAATTCCAAACCAACTTAAACCCAAACCCTTACCTAAAGTTTCTCTTACAACAAAAAGGTATCGTTGGTTCATTGGGGTTAGTGTAACAGTAGTTGTTGTCGCAATCGGAGCCTTGATATCGCAACAGCTTAATCCAACTGGGGTTCAGCAGCTATGGAATAGTTTGTTTAATCAGGAACAAAAAGTTTCAAAAGAAAATATTTTATGGATACAAAGTAATATTTTTCAAGGTCACACTAGTACAGTCAACAGTGTAAGTTTTAGTCGTGATGGCCAAACTATCGCCTCAGCCAGTCAGGACAACACGGTTAGACTCTGGAACCTTCAAGGTCAATTACTCAGTACGTTAAAGGGGAATACTGGTGCAGTCAACAGTGTAAGTTTTAGTCCTGATGACCAAACTATCGCCTCAGCCAGTCAGGATAGAACAGTAAAACTCTGGAGTAGGGACGGAAAATTACTTACAACTTCCTCAGGGCATACTGGTGCAGTCAACAGCATCACTTTTAGTCCTGATGGCCAAACTATCGCCTCAGGCAGTCAGGACAACACGGTTAGACTCTGGAACCGTCAAGGTGAATTAATCAGTATGTTAAAGGGGAATACTGGTGCAGTCAACAGTGTAAGTTTTAGTCCTGATGGCCAAACTATCGCCTCAGCCAGTCAGGACAACACGGTTAGACTCTGGAACCTTCAAGGTCAATTAATCAGTACGTTAAAGGGGAATACTGGTGCAGTCAACAGCATCACTTTTAGTCCTGATGGCCAAACTATCGCCTCAGCCAGTCAGGATGGAACAGTAAAACTCTGGAGGAGGGAC
>NZ_JBALCY010000007.1:0-3122 GCF_036917655.1 Nostoc sp. | reverse complement strand
CAACAGAGTCAATTCAATCTAAATACAGGTGTAAATTCCGAGAATTTGGCTTATGTCATTTATACTTCTGGTTCTACAGGGACACCCAAGGGAGTTGCCATTGAACATCAAAATTTGTGTAACCTAGCTCAAATACAAAAAAATTTATTTGATGTCGAACCCTATAGTCGTATTCTACAATTTGCTTCGATCAGTTTTGATGCTTCTGTTTGGGAAATATTTATGGCAGTGACTCATGGAGCCATGTTAGTTTTAGGAACGGCTTCTAAATTAATGCCAGGAGATGATTTAAAACAAATAATAGAACAGTCCTCTGTAACTCATGTAACATTACCTCCGTCTACCTTAGCTGTATTATCCCCTCCTGAATTATCAGCCTTGGGTCAGATAATTGTGGCAGGAGAAGCTTGTTCAATTGAATTGGCAAATCAATGGTCTGTTAGTCGTCGTTTCTTTAATGCTTATGGTCCTACCGAGTCTACTGTTTGTGCTACGGTAGGAATCAACGATGGGAGCGAGAAAATTTCCATAGGTCGTCCAATAGCCAATACCCAAATCTACATCCTAGACAACCATCTTCAACCAACACCTATCGGTGTACCAGGTGAAATCTACATCGGTGGAGATGGTTTAGCCAGAGGCTACCTCAACCGCCCCGAATTAACAAGCGAGAGATTTATTTCTAATCCCTTTGGTGTAGGTCGTCTCTATAAAACAGGTGACTTAGCTTGCTATTTCCCAGATGGTAACATAGAATTTCTAGGACGCATCGATAATCAAGTAAAAATAAGAGGTTTCCGCATTGAACTAGGAGAAATAGAAGCAGTTCTTAACAACCATCCTCAAGTTCAACAAGCAGTAGTTATCGTCAGAGAAGACATTGCAGATAACAAACGTTTAGTAGCTTATGTCATCACCTTAGATGAATCCCTAAACAGTAATCAACTAAGAGAAGATTTAAAACAAAAGCTACCAAAATACATGGTACCATCAGCCTTTGTCTTCTTAGAAACCCTCCCCTTAACACCCAACGGCAAAATAGACCGGAAAGCATTACCAGCACCAGACGGAGAAATAGCGCGAATAGACGAATACATCGCACCAAGAACACAAAGTGAAAAAATAATAGCCAACATCTTCGCATCAGTCTTAGGAGTAACTAAAGTAGGAATCTACGATAACTTCTTTAACTTAGGCGGACATTCCCTACTTGCTACCCAATTAATATCCCGAGTCAGAGAAACTTTTCAAATAGAAATAATACCTCTAAGAACAATTTTTGAATTTCCAACAGTAGCAGAACTAGATCAAAAATTAACTCAGTTCCGGACTATTATCGATGCGGTTCTCAGCGAACAACAAAATTTTGAAGAAAAATCAGAAGCAAACATCGAGGAAATGGAATTTTGAAAATGACAAACTTGAACTTGATTGAATTCCTCTCTAAACTCAATGAACTAAATATTCAACTTTCCGTCGATGGAGAAAAATTACATTGTAAATCTCCTAAAGGAGTTTTAACGTCTGCACTTAGTCAAGAAATTGCTGAACACAAAACAGAAATTCTGACATTTTTACAACAAGTTATTGGAGTCTCATCTACTACTATTCCACCGATTCAAACTATTCCTAAAGACCAAGACTTACCTCTATCCTTTGCCCAAGAAAGATTATGGTTTATCAACCAACTGGAAGGGAGTTCAGCCACCTACAATATGCCAGCAGCCATTCGTTTCACTGGTAACTTAGATCTGAATGCCTTTCAACAAACTCTCATAGAAATAGTACGCAGACATGAAGTATTAAGAACTAGCTTCTCAACAATAAACGGTAAACCAAGACAGATAATTGATCCAGAAATCACCTTAAATATCAAGGTGATAGACTTACAACATTTAGAAAAAACAGAACGAGAAAAACTTTTAAAGCAACAAATAATAGAAGAAGCCTCTACCTCTTTTGACCTAGAAGTAGCACCTTTAATCAGATGTAGTCTTTTACAAATATCAGCCACAGAATACGTATTATTATTAACAATGCACCACATTGTATCCGATGGCTGGTCAATGGGGATATTTAGCCAAGAACTATCCAGTTTATATCAAGCTTTTTGTACAGGAAATCCATCACCACTAGCAGAATTACCGATTCAATATGCAGACTTCGCTATTTGGCAAAGAAAATGGTTAAGTGGGGAAATATTAGAAAACCAACTAAATTACTGGAAGCAGCAACTATCAGGCGCACCAGAACTATTACAACTCCCTACAGACAGGACAAGGCCTGGTATCCAAACTTACAAAGGTAAAAGACATAGATTTAGTTTAAAGCAGGAATTAACCCAGAAATTGCAAAAGCTCTCAAGAGAGTCGGGAACTACATTATTTATGACCCTGTTAGCAGGATTGGCAACCCTACTATATCGTTACAGTGGACAGTCAGATATTTTAATAGGTTCACCAATAGCTAATCGCCATTACAAAGAAATAGAATCATTAATCGGCTTTTTTGTGAATACATTGGTCTATCGAAGTAATTTTAAAGATAATCTCAGTTTCTTAAAATTACTAAACCAAGTCAGAGAAACCACACTAAAAGCTTATGAACATCAAGATGTGCCTTTTGAACTTGTTGTAGAAGCCTTAAAACTACAAAGGTCTTTAAGTCATTCACCTTTATTCCAGGTTATGTTTGTTCTGCAAAACACCCCAGTAGGTTCTGTAGAACTACCAGAGTTGACTTTGAGTCAGTTAGAGCAAGACTTCCCAATAGCTAAGTTTGATTTAACCTTATCAATATCAGAAACTTTTCAAAGCTTAGAAGGAGAATGGGAGTATAACACTGATCTATTTGATAGCCGAACCATTGAGGGAATAGCTGCACATTTTGAGAACTTATTATCAGCAATTGTGGTTAATCCTCAAATGACTGTAAATGAATTACCCTTATTGAGTGAAATCGAACGGCATCAATTATTAGTAGAATGGAATCAAACGGAGAGTG
Organism: Nostoc sp.; assembly: GCF_036917655.1. GTDB lineage: Bacteria > Cyanobacteriota > Cyanobacteriia > Cyanobacteriales > Nostocaceae > Nostoc. Next base: position 119 of record NZ_JBALCY010000007.1, on the reverse strand, counting down.
AATATCCAAAAGATAAATGTATTGATCAATTATTTGAAAAGCAAGTAGAACTGACTCCAGATGCAGTTGCTGTAGTGTTTGAAAAACAAGAATTAACTTATCAAGAATTAAATATTCAA
>NZ_JBALCY010000006.1:0-2857 GCF_036917655.1 Nostoc sp. | reverse complement strand
TGGATGTTTGAGTGGTTTATCCGACACACTACCTTTGATTTCGCTACTCTCCAGATGTACGGAGTTTTTTCAAAAATCAAATAGGAGTCCTATAGCTGTATTTCTTTTAGTATTAGCGATTTGAGCGGGAATCATTCAACTGTAAATTTTATCGGAGGACGGCGTTCCTCTACGGCAACATCGCTGAGGTGATGTCATAGGAGTCTCTGCGCCATATTTTAGATGGGAATTAAAAATCTGTTTACCATACTCAGTACTGAGTGCTGAGTAAGAAGAGTACTCAGTACTTTTGCACTATGGTAAAAGCCCTGCCCCTTGTGGAGCCACTTGCTCTACTTGGCTTGTAGCCAAGTAGAGCAAGTGGCGTGGCGGAATCTTTGTATTCCTGAGTTGGTTGATACCCCGCCCCTTGTGGGCGGTCTTTTAACTCAGCACTGGGAACTCGGAACTCAGCACTCTTCATTGCTGGTGGCGTAGTTATGTGGCCGCTATTGGTATTTTCTATATTGGCGGTGGCGTTAATTATTGAATGTGTTAAGTTTTGGGTGAGAGTCAATAGCCGTCAAAGTCGTGTAATTAGAGAGGTATTAAAACTTTATCAGTTAGAGAATGTAGTGGCTGCAATAGATAGACTCCGACAAAATGTTGATTTACCCCTCGTACGGTTTTTTTAGCAGCGTTGAAATTAGAAGAACCAACTCCAGAAGAATTTCGTTTAGCTTTACCAAAAAATGAGCAAAATTTCAGTAGACTGAAAAGTTCTGCGATCGCAATCCTACAATCCTAAAGATGCACATTTTGTTTAAAAAACATAGACGATTTGGCATTGTACAAACAACAGATGATATCTATTTATTAAAATTTAAAACTCCTCATTCTCTCTGTGCCTCTGCGTCTCTGCATTAGATAAATTCATATTCTCAATCAGCACTGTTTCGGTAACGCCGGATTTTGGTGCAGCCTGGATTAACATTGCCGCCACTTTTTTCGCCTGTGAAGCGGTTGACCAACTTCCTTCCATCATGGCAACCACGATCGCACCTTGCACCAACAGAAGCAGTTGTCGCGCTAACTGTTCTGGTGATAAAACTTCTGCGGCTTGAGCTAGGCTCTTGATGTAGTGGTAGATCGATTGTTGATGCTCCAATGCCACTCGATGTCCAGGATGGTCAGCATTGGCTAGTTCCACTGAAGCATTAATGAATGCACAACCTCGAAAATCTGGCCCCTCAAACCATTCCCGTAACGCATCAAATATTGCCAATAGTTGTTGGGATGGGTTAGAAGCTCGTTGCTCAATCGTGGTTTTGAGCCATTCGCACCATTCTTGATCCTGTTGTCGCAGCCACGCTTCAATCAAGGCATCTTTTGACTTGAAATGATTGTAGAGCGACATTTTAGCAACACCAGATTCCGCAACAATTCTGTCAATGCCAACGTTGCGAATTCCTTCTCGATAAAACAAGCCCGATGCTGTACTTAGGATGCGATCGTGAACAGATTTACGGGTTGTTTTCGGTTTAGTCATTTAGATCGCATCCTTGAATAAATTGTAACTTTTAAATACTTCATCAATAATACTGACAAAGATTTTCCCAATTTAAAGATTGGTTAAACTTCAAGCTAAACTAGCTTTTTATAGTGAGCTATTGTATACACTGTAACTATCAAAACAAGTGTGTCATTATACTCAGGTTTTAAAATATAGGACTCTGATTTGATTTTTGAAAACATACTAAGATTGAAAAGCCAATTTTATCTAAAATATTGTTCAAAAATCAGATAGGAGTCTTATATTTTTTAACTCTCTGCGACAATGTATATCAGCAGCAGAAAATAACAATAATTAAAAAAACACTCTTAACTATTATTCGATTCGTTTTAAACACCAGGTTATTTCATCCATCTGGATGTTGAATTAAGTTTGTTTTATCCAGTTGCTTAAATCGCAAATACTGTTATTTATCGATTGCTTGTTCTATTTTTTCATTCGCCAAAGCTTCGATTCTTTCTGAGGACTTAAGAAAAAACTATCTGTAAAGAATAAACGGTTTTTCCCAAAAGTGATTGATGAACTGCAAGCAGACCAAAGTCCCCCCGAACTCCAGAACTGCTACAGATCAGGTACTTCCACAATCCTCCAGAAACTTGTGGAGTAAGACCATCAGTTCATCAAACAATTGGTTAACTTATGGGATTTGGTTTCATCACTACAGCGCAAGTGCTTGGAGATCCTTTGTGCGTGAAGTGGTTTAGATTCCCTATAAATCAAGAATATCATACATCTGGCCGATTTACTTGCGCTGACCAATTAATTTACAAACAGTATTCGTGGTTACAATTAGTCATCACGGCAGTTCTTCCTGGGGGAAACCCGCAAGACCAGACTGCCTTAGCTAGAGAGCTTCAAAGCCGATAATTGCGTTATTCTGTTGTTTAGAGTTGAGCAAATATCGCCGATTCATCCAAGTGGAACATCGATAAATAAGATATAAACTCAATTATTTATCTCTGGATTTATAGTTAGAATGGTCTGTCTATTTACATTGCTAAACCTATGATATATATATGAATAGCCATGCTTTTGAATCTAGACAGAACTGTCTATTTATTAATGGATTCATCGCGATTTATTCAATATTAATTTTTGCTATTGTTATCAGAGTTACTATTATTAATTAAAAAGATTGATAGGATTTTGAAATCAAGGAAGTCAAAGAAGTTCTCTTCGGAGAATACAAATATTCAAGCAGATTTCTTGATATCAGCTATTGCACAAGGAGCAATCAGCCATGCCAATGAAGTTGTTTAAGTGCGACGAATCCATTCCCGAACGGGAGAAGCACATATATATTAA
>NZ_JBALCY010000005.1:0-163526 GCF_036917655.1 Nostoc sp. | reverse complement strand
ATCAAAGACTCATTCACGAATATCAAAGACTCATTCACGAATATCAAAGACTCATTCACGAATATCAAAGACTCATTCACGAATATCAAAGACTCATTCACGAATATCAAAGACTCGTCAGCGAGTATCAAAGACTCATTCATCCACCTCAGATACTCGCCCTGGCGAATGGAATTCGCAGCTATACAGATAAAACCCACCTCCATGGGTTTCAAATTCCTGAGTCCGCGCAGGCGGACTTAGTTTGTGTAGCCGCGATTTCTAATCGCCAGGTATATTTATTTGCAATGGTGAGATGCTCTCATACATCTGTTTATGTTTGGCTAAAAGCTCTTGATATTTCTCGTTTGTCTTCGCTTCTACCCACTTGGCTTTAAATATTGCTGCTGATTCCGCTTTCACTGAGTCTACTTCATAAGGAAGAATCTCTTTTTTATCACCTGAAGTATCTGAATTTTGTTTATATTTCCTGCCACTCTTATGATTAGCATAACGGCGGGAGCGAGTATAGCCCATTTGGATAAACTTTCGTGCCATATCTGCGCCGACAAAATCATCTTGTTCTAGATATGCAAGAAAAAGCTCGTAAATCTTCTCGCTCGACTCTCTAGCAATATCAGGAGTTTTAAACCGCCAGTAGGGAAGAATTTCTGATTTGTATGGTTCAACCAAAAGTACACCCTGCTCACCCTTGCCAACGCGATAGAGTTCAGGATGTTGGCGAAAATCAATAATTTTAAAGTCTAAAGAATAATCAAATGCCATGCGAAGTGTTTATTATGAATAATAAACTTTAATAAAAAAGTCGAGCTTCTATCTCTGTAGGGAAATTTTATTTTATTATGCTATCTAGCACCCAAACCGTGAACAGTGTCCTTGCTCCGGGCAATCTGCGTAAAGTGCATCACATTGCCCTCAACGTCCAGGATATGCAAGCTTCCCGCTATTTTTATGGCACAATCCTGGGTTTGCATGAACTTACAGGCGACGAAGTACCCGCAACTCTGGTGGAACTTGTCGCATCTGGGAAAGTAGCCAATTTCATTACCCCGGATGGGACGATACTGGATTTATTTGGGGAACCAGAGTTATCACCACCAGATTCCAATCCAGAAAAGACTTTTACTAGAGCCTACCATCTAGCCTTTGACATAGATCAGCAGTTATTCGATCGCGCGGTGACAGTGATCAGAGAAAATAAAATAGCGATCGCACATGGCCCAGTCACTCGTCCTACTGGTAGAGGTGTGTATTTTTACGATCCAGATGGCTTTATGATTGAAATTCGTTGCGATCCAGATGTCCATTAAATAATTATTTGTCAGCAAAAAACCGGAAATACTTCTATGACAGCACTGACATTAAACCTTAATTCAATTCTTAAACTGACAACAGATCAGTTTTATCAGCTGTGTGAAGGAAACCCCGATTTACAACTAGAACGCAATGCCCAAGGAGAATTAATCATAATGCCACCAACGGGAGGAGAAACTGGAAAAAGTAACGTTAATTTAATTCTGCAATTAGCATCATGGAATGAACAAAAGCAACTAGGCGAAGTTTTTGATTCTTCCACTGGATTTACTTTACCAAATGGTGCTGACCGTTCTCCTGATGTTTCGTGGGTAGAAAAATCTCGTTGGGATAGTTTGACTCAAGAAAAAAGAGAAAAATTTATTCCTTTATGTCCTGACTTTGCAGTTGAAATAATGTCGCCATCTGACACTTTGAAAAAAGTTCAAGAAAAAATGCAGGAATATATATCAAATGGTTGTCGTTTAGGTTGGCTGATAAATCGAAAAAAACAGGAAATTGAAATTTATCGTTCTGGACAAGATGTGGAAGTTTTAAAATCACCTCAAACTATTTCTGGAGAAAGTGTTTTACCTGGTTTTGTACTCAGCCTCAAAAAAATTTGGGGATAATAATGTTTAAAAATGCCCGAATGGATAGAACACACGGTAGTTAAAAGGATACTAGTTAATCTACTATGACCGCGAAACTCATGCAAATATTTAAAGTAATCGAAGATGCGATCGCAAAACCGCCAATTCCACACGAACCATACAGGCAATCATTGAAAGCTTGGGCGATGTATTGTTTGCGCGACAAAGGTTTTATAGTCGTTTATGCTCAAAATGCCGACTTTGCTATTGAAAGAAAGGGCGAAGAAAAGCTATATTTTAAAGTTTCAAATAGCCCCGATGATTTAGATGATTCTATTAGCTGGATTGTTTGGGATAGTGCAACCAAAAGCGCCAGTCTCATCCCCAAAAAATAGACTGATATCAAAAAATCTTACTCCCCTTCCCTTGTAGGGAAGGGGAGTATTCAAAGCCTCTCTCATGCAAGGAGACAGGAATGGAAGTGAGGTCAGAGTAAACTAGAAGCGCTAGAATCAGGTTTCTCAAATACCATTAAATGCTGTTGAGGTAACAAGTTTTTAGTTTCCCGCCAAACCAAACCAACAGCTTGCATTTCTTTACGGACTTGCTTTTGAGTCATCTTGTGCAGACGTTTAATCATGATAAAGGGATTTTCACCCCGATACTCAACCAACACCACTCGACCACCTGGTTTAAGTGCTTTGACAATTCCTTGCATCACTTCTTGGGGATACTCAAGTTCATGATAAGCATCCACCATCAACGCCAAATCGACACTTTCAGGTGGTAGATTTGGGTCAGTAAGGGTTGCCAAAACAGGCTCAACATTGGTGACATTTTTCTCTTTTTTGAACAACTCAATGATTTCCAACATTTCTGGCTGAACATCTACAGCCAACACCTTACCTGCTGTTAATAGCGGCGCGATGCGAAAGCTCAAGTAACCTGTACCAGCGCCAATATCCGCCACCAGATCATTAGGTTTCAAATTGAGGACGTTAACTACCTTACTTGGCTGTTCCTCTCCCTCTCGGCTTGGACGTTCTAGCCAGCCAGCGCCCGTATATCCCATAACTTTGGCAATTTCTCGCCCCATGTAATATTTGCCGATCCCATCTGGATTATGGATTATCCGTTGTTCGTAAACTGTGGTGGATGAAGACGCAGCTTGTGCTGTCAGGGTTGGATTCAGCAGCAAGCAACTCAACATCACAACAAGAGTTACTATAAAGTGGAGAAAATTTGACATTTGGTTATGACTGATCAGGATAGTTATAAGCAGCAACTAAGAGAATTTTATGGTAGTAGAACAACTTATGACCATGAGGAAGGTACTCGCCATCCTCTAGAAGCGAAGATTCTACTTGAATTTGTGCCGCTAAATTCGGGACAGAAAATCCTTGATGTGGCGACTGGAACAGGTTTAGTTGCAATACCCGCAGCTGAAAAAGTTGGTTCAGAGGGCTATGTGATTGGGATTGATATGACCCGTGGAATGTTGCATCAAGCAAGACTTAAGATTGCAGCAGCAAGATTACAAAACATCGAGTTGATTGAAGCAGATGCAGAAGATTTCAACTTTAGTGATAGTAGTTTTGATGTTGTCTTTTGCTGTGAGGCAATTGTACTTTTTCCTGATATCCTTGCTACTTTGCAAAAGTGGTATCGCTTCTTGAAAACAGGAGGGTTTGTGGCATTTACCTGTCCTCCCGAAACTGCTTTTATGGCATCTCTTCAGCAAAGGATCTTTGCTAGAGTTTTGGGCGTATCATTACCACATATCCTTCAACCACTTGGAACTCCAGAAAAATGTCGAAATTTGCTCAATCAGGCAGGTTTTAGAGATATCGAAATTAAGATTGAGCCATCAGGACGTTATCGCCCTCTTAGGGATAGCAGATTATCTAGAACAATAATTAATATAAATTTTAAAGGTAATCCCCTGTTGTCAAAATTATCACAAGAACAATTAAATCAGTTGCAAGTTGAGTACAGTACAGAAATTGAGAAACTAGCAACTGCTCAAGGTGTTTGGGAAGACACTACAAAATTCTTTGTTCGCGCTCGAAAATAAGTTGATGAGCAAAGCTTTACTCCTGAACTGACAGCTTCGGGCGATCGCGCATGATAATCTTGCCGTTGATAATGACAGTTTAATCTCCTAGGCCGATGTGGAAGTAAATATTTTCAGGATTTACTTGAACAGCCCCTAAAAATTTATAATCCAACCTTTATATGCAAAACCTGTCCCTGATGTTAATGCCTGTACTCGCTGCACAGAAAGCAGCAGGTGACGGTTTAATTAAACCTCTCGGTCATCATGAGCTGCTGTTGGTGCTGGTGCAACTGTCACTATTGCTTCTCGTAGCGCGGGGATTAGGTGAGTTGATGCGCCGGATTAACCTCCCGCCTGTTGTTGGGGAATTACTAGCAGGTGTGTTGCTTGGCCCTTCTCTATTTGGTTTGCTTCTTCCAGACTTACAGGCGCTCATCTTTCCCAAAAGTCAAAATCAGTCGGATCTACTTTCGGTGATTTCTTGGTTAGGCGTGTTATTTTTGCTGATTGTGACTGGGTTGGAGACGGATCTCAAGCTGATTCTTCGTAAGGGTAAAACGGCTCTGCTGATATCACTGGGCGGAATTATTGTCCCGTTTATCACCGGATTCGGATTGGGCTGGTTATTGCCAGATAGTTTTTTAGCCGATCCAGATAAGCGACTGGTATTCAGTCTGTTTATCGCCACAGCAATGAGTATTTCGGCAGTACCAGTGATTGCTAAGGTGCTGATGGACTTAAACCTGATTCGCCGTGACATAGGTCAAGTCACCTTAGCAGCTGGGATGACTGACGACACCATCGGCTGGATTTTACTTTCTGTGGTTTCAGGTTTAGCTACTAGCGGCAAGTTTGACTTTGGGACAGTTTTTCACTCCGTGAGTGCGGCAGTATTGTTTTTAGCGATCGCTTTCACAATCGGGCGTACCATCGTAGACCAGATTTTGCGCTGGGTTGATGACTACGTTGGCGGAATCTCCGCTAGTATATCAGTTGTGCTAATTCTTTCGCTCTCAGCAGCAGCACTTACCCACGCATTAGGTCTGGAAGCAGCATTAGGTGCTTTCGTGCTGGGGATTCTGGCAGGTCAATCCCGCCGCTTTAGCAATGAAGCTGGACATCTTCTAGAAGTCTTCACAGCAGCCTTTCTAGCGCCAATTTTCTTTGCTTCAGCTGGCTTGAAAGTTAACTTGCTAACCCTGTTAGTCCCCCAGACGTTGATATTTGGCTTGATTGTTCTCGCTGTCGCCTGTATTGGTAAATTTACAGGTGCTTACATTGGTTCTCGCGTCGGCGGCTTGAGTCATTGGGAAGGTTTGGCGATGGGTTCCGGGATGAATGCTCGCGGGGCGATGGAAATTGTCGTTGCCACCATTGGTTTATCTTTGGGAGTGCTGAATCCCCAGATGTACTCGATTATTGTCATGGTAGCGATCGCAACTTCCTTAATGGCTCCACCTCTTTTGCGCTGGTGTTTGTCGAAGGTGGTTATGAGTGAAGAGGAAGCTCGACGTTTGGAACAAGAAGAACAAGATAGCCAAAGCTTTATCAAGCAGATCCAGCGTGTCTTAATACCCACTAGCGGTGGTCCCAACATCCAACTCGCGGCGCAACTAGTGGGTTACATGGCTCACCAAAACTCGATAGAAGTTACATCTCTATATGCCCTGAGTGACAAGCAGCCCCAAAAAAAATCCCGTCGAACGGCAACCCAGGTAAAAGACACCGCCGCCGAGGAAGCTCTGGCTTCTGTTGCTGAAGAAATGCAGCTACCTGCTGATACCATCTTGCAAACAAAAACGGAGTCTGGGCGTAATAAGGCGGAGGTCATTCTGAATGAAGCGAACAAAGGCTATAACTTGATCGTACTGGGAGCTTCTGAACAGATCCGCCCCCAGAAAGCATTGTTCAATTTGCTTGTAGACAAGGTAGTACAAGAAGCGCCTTGTGCAACGATGGTGGTGAAGTCGCACCTACCCCAACCCAAAGGCGAGATATGCAAAATCGCTCAACAACAGCTGAAAAAAATTCTGGTGCCAACGGTTGGGACAGAATATAGCAAAAATGCTGTAGAGATGGCAAGTACGATCGCGGCTCAAACAGGGGCATTAGTGATGATCGTTAACGTGATTAATTTGCCACAGGTTGAGTATATTCTTTACGAACAGCGATCGCTAGCTCCAGTGAAAGAAATTGCCCATGATTTGCTCGAACAGCAAGCAGCAATTGGCCGCAATCTGGGTGCTGATGTCAAAACCTATATTCTGCAAGGAACCAGCCCAGAAAGGGAAATCCTCAAGTTTGCCCAAACCAAAGAAGTTGACCTAATTATTCTCGGAAGTAGTATCCGAATGGTTACAGGTCGCGTTTTCTTCGGTCACAGAGTCGATGCAATTTTGAATAGAGCACATTGCCCAGTAGCGGTAATTACTACGCCATAGTCGTTCTCAGCTTAGATGCATTTAGTTTGCTTGAATATAGCGACACTCACGTAGTTCACCAATCTAAGAATCTAAGCAAACTTTTCTTTAATGATTTGACCTTAGGAACGTGGATTAAATAAAATACAAAACTTTATCCTATCTCACGATCCCTCTCCTTTATAAGGAGAGGGATTGAGGGTGAGGTAAGCCAGGGATATAAATTGGATGTTATTTAATTCTTATTCCTTAGTACAGCATTTCATTAATTCGTAGCAAATTAAATTTTGCAATATCCTGCAATGCCAATGCATCCCAATACAATGTTAATGTGTTCCCCTGCAATGCCAATGCGTCCCGATGCAATGTTAATGCGTCCCTTTGCAATGCCAATGCATCCTGATGCAATGTTAATGCGTCCCTTTGCAATGCCAATGCATCCCGATGCAATGTTAATGCGTTTCTCTGCATTAAAAAACTACATTTTTACACAAAGCTGTACTTAGCGCGAAGCCCTGTAAGTGACTGATATTTGCAAATTAGCTAGAGCGATATTGTAATTCAAAATAGCTGTGACTCGATTACCTTCTGCTGTTGTCAGGTCATTTTCAGCAGCAATCACTTCTGTTTGAGTGCCCACACCAGCTTGAAACCTCAGCCTTGCTAAATTCAGAGCTTCCCTGGCTTGATTTAAAGCCACACCGGAAGTTTGCACATTATTTAAATTCGATTGCAACTGAGAATAGTACTGTTCTACATTAAAGCGAATTTGGTCGCGCTGGCTAGCAAATTGAGTCTCTGCGATCGCAATATTAGCTTTCGATTGAGCCGCACTCGCTCTTGCTGCGCCCCCATCAAACAAAGTTAGACTTCCTTGAATTCCTGCTGAATACCCATCAGTAACGCTGACGCCATCATTATACCGATCTAGCAGGTTGTAGTTGCCTACCAAACTAATTTGCGGCCCTAGCTGTGAAAGTGCCTGTCGTCGCTGTTGCTCGTAAATATTACGTTGTGCCAAATACTGTGGCAATTCTGGACGATTTTGAAACGCTTTGATAATAGTTTCTTCCAGTGTTGGCTGCCAAAGACCCGCTAATTCTACAGGATCTGCGGCAGTGATATCAACTGACTGCGACAAACTTAACAGAGTTGCAAGCTGACGACGGGCAATTAGCTGCTGCGAGATCGCATTAGTTAGGAGTTGTTGGGCATTTGCTAAATTCACCTGAGCTTGCAGCACATCGAAGTGCGTACCCACTCCAGCATCTTCTCTGGCTTGAGTATCCCGCAAACTAGCCTGGGCATTCTCCACAGCAGACCGATTAATTCTTACTTGTTCATCGGCTTGTTGCAAACCGTAGTATTGAGTCGTGGCATTCAACCTAATTGTAAGAGACTGAGTTTCAACATTAAATTCATCCACACGTAGTTGTTCTTCAGCAGCTCGGATAGTTGCCTCTCGATTCCCGGAGGTATAGAGGTTATAATTCAGTTGTGCTGAACCATTGAAAGAACTGCTGCTTTGAGATGAACTGTTGCTAAAACCATTGCCATTATTAGTCACATTACTGCTGATTCCCAGAGTAGGAAATAAGGCAGCTTGAGACTGACGTACGGCTGAACGACTGCGTTCTAGCTGCAATATAGCTACCTGTAAGTCTCGATTGTTGCGTTGTACTAGTTCCAAAGCTTGTGCCAAACTGATTGGCACAGTTTGCTGAATCCTTACTTCCTCCGGTTTGGTAGGAAATTGCAGAGGATTGGGATTGGGGTTGAGATAATCGGGAACCTGTACAGAGCTTGAGGAATTCTGCGGTTTTAGGGGAGTTGCTCCACTTGCTAAAGTTGGAAAAAAAATAGCGATGCCTGACGGCAAGGCTACCGCCAACGCGACGCTAACCCAGGTAGAATGCACGAAGATTAAGCTGAAATTCATAATTGATGTAGTCATTAATCGGGTTTCTTTGAGGATACAATCAAAAGTTTTCATCCTGATTGACCTGACAATGCTTTAAATTTTAAATTCCTCCTCAAGTGGTTGATGTTAACAAATTAACCTACGATCAAGCCATCCTGAACTCGAATAATCCTATTGGTTTGAGCAGCAATATCTGATTCATGGGTGACAATCACAATCGTGATCCCTTGGTCATTAAGTTCTGTCAGCAAACTCATCACCTCACGCGAAGTTTCAGTATCTAAAGCTCCTGTTGGCTCATCTGCCAAAACTAACGCAGGTCGGTTTACCAAAGCGCGAGCGATCGCTACCCGTTGTTGTTGTCCACCAGACAGTTGACTAGGACGGTTAGCTATGCGTTCCGCCAGTCCTACCTTTTCCAAGGCTTCTAATGCCCTTTCACGGCGTTTTGGCTTAGGCAAGTTAGCGTAAACCATTGGTAACATGACGTTTTCTAGTGCTGTCGCCCGTGCCAATAGGTTAAATTGTTGGAAAACAAAACCTATCCTTTGGTTGCGGATATAGGCTAATTCATCATCATCAAAAGTCGTCAAGTTTCTGCCTTCAAAAATATAGTCTCCAGTTGTGGGACGATCCAGACATCCCAAAATATTCATCAGCGTGGATTTACCCGAACCTGACGCACCCATAATCGAGACATATTCCCCTTCCTCAATGGAAAGTTGAATTCCCTTGAGTATTGGAACACTAACTTCTCCCAAGTAGTAAGTTTTAGTAATAGATTCCATCCAAATCATCGTTGGCATATTGATTTTGCCTTAATAAATTATTAGTTGTTAGTTGTTAATTTTTCCGAAATTGATTTACCGTAGGGGCAATTCATGAATTGCCCCTACAGCGTGTAGCTTTGCACAAGTAAGTCGGCGAGAAAAATTCAATGTATATGAAGAAATCTAAATTCTTAGTAGGGGAGCCACTGCGTTCATAGGTGTCAACTTAACCTGAAAACCTGCCTAGAAGCAGCTTTTAGATTATCTCGTTCCCAGTCTCCGACTGGGAATGCCGTTCTAGAGGCTCCGCCTCCCTCGCTGGCGGCAGAGCCGCCAAGAGCAGCATTTCCAGCCAGAGGCTGGAAACGAGGGTTTAAAGGAGTTTTACCTTAAGTTGACACGCATGCACTGCGTTGCGCGGGTTTCCCGCGTTGAAGCAAGTGGCGTTGTATTACGCCGTAGGCTAACGCACCTTGAATCGTTGACGGTGCGTTACGCTGCGCGATAACGCACCCTACATTTAAATTTATTAACATAACTTGAAATATTATCACCGACTTACTTAAGTCCTATTTTAAATTTTCCAGTTTTAATTATTTAGTCGCTTCGTAAAGCGTTGATTGGATCTAATTTAGATGCATTCCGTGCTGGAATCACCCCAGCAATTAAGCCAACGGTTAAAGAGAGTACAAAGCCAGCAATGATCGACAAGAAAGAAATTACAAAGGGAAATTTGAAAATGTTTGCAGCTGCAAAGGCTAATAAAATACCAGTCGCCATCCCAATACATCCGCCGACAATGGAAATCACGATCGCTTCGGCTAAAAATTGATTAAGTATTGCCGAATTGGTGGCTCCTACGGCTTTGCGAATCCCGATTTCTCGCGTCCGCTCAACCACGGAAACTAACATAATATTGGCAATACCAATTCCACCAACCACCAGAGAAATTCCGGCGATCGCTACCACCATTACTGTAAATAAACCCACAATACTAGTGAAGGTACTAACAATATCAGCTTGATTAGTCAGCCGAAAATCATCAGCTTGCGGCGGATAAATGTTGTGACGCAGCCGTAAGAGATTGGTGACTTGAAACTGAGCGGCTTCTAACTGCTCCTGATTCGCGCCTTTGACTAAAATTCCATTTACAGAAACGCCTACCAGGGCATTGTTACCAACCAGTCTCTTCGACATAGTAGTTAGAGGGATGAAAATCTGGTCATCTCGATCCATCGGGCCTTGAGCGCCTTTAGGTTCCATCACTCCAATTACTTCATAAGCCTCTCCCTGAATCCGAATTCGCTCGCCGATCGGATTTACACCCTTTCCAAAGAGTGTGGTTTGGACTGTGGGGCCAAGAATGGCAAACTGTGCAGCAATATCTAGTTCTTCCTGAGTAAAATATCTCCCTTGCTGGGGATGGGTATTTCTGACTTCTGGGTAATTTAAATCTGTGCCATAAATGGTTGTTGAGGTGTTCTGTCCTGCATATACAACTTGGGCGCTGCGTTGAAGATAAGCCGAAACCATCTGGGCTGATGGCGCTTGTGTAGCGATCGCGTTAGCATCTTCCCAAGTCAAGGTGCTGCTAGAACCTACTCCTTGACGGACATTTCCGCTTCTTGCAGCACCCGCTAAGATTTGGATCACATCTGTACCCAATGCTTGTATCTGTTGCTCAACCCCCTTTTGCACTCCCTGACCGACAGAAGTAATCGCAATGACTGAGGAAATCCCAATAATCACGCCCAACATAGTTAGACCCGTGCGTAATTTGTTACTCCACAAAGTCTCTGCCGCCATTGTCAAGATTTCCAGCAACGGTACTGTGCGGGTATTCTTAGCTTTGTAAAAGCCCTTAAATATCTTAAACATAAGGTTTTATTTAAAACTAACTTTAAGGGGAACCACCGCCGGAACGACCACCAGCAGAACCACCACCTGAACGACCGCCACCGCCGCCTCCACCTGCTCCCCCGCCTCCTCCTAGACCAGGAAAAACTCCTCCTCTTGGTGTTGATTGCGGACGTGATCCTGGTGGGAAACTGAGTAATACTCTCTCGTTTCCTGTCAATCCAGACTTAACTTCGGTAAAGTTATTCGCGGTAACGCCAGTCTCGATGCGAGTAAACACAGGTTTGTTATTCTTTCCTGCCACAAACACACCTGTGGCATTTTCTTGCCGCACCACTGAGGCCGTTGGCACTACTAAAACATTTTCAACTTGACCGACTTGAAAATCAACTGCCACATTCATCCCAGACCGCAGTAGCCTTTGAGGGTCCAAAAGTGATACTCTCACTTCAAAACTGGTGACGTTTTGCTCTACTACTGCTTGGGCAGCAATTTGGCGGACTTTACCTTCAAAGGTTTTTCCTGGGTAGGCATCTGCTTGAATCGAGACTTTTTGACCAAGGCGGATTTTGGAAATATTTGTTTCCGCCAAACTTGCGACAACTTCATTTGTTGAAGCTAGAGACAAGATTGAAGAAGAAGAAGAAGAAGCTACTTCACTACTGGCAGTTGTCGGTGTCACGAAAGCGCCTGGATCGGCAAACTTCTTTGTCACCACACCATCAAAAGGGGCGCGAATGATCGTGTCATTGATTTCGGCTTGGATGTTTTGCAGCGAACCACGAGCAGATGTTACCTGGGCACGGGCTGCGTCAATATCTTCTTGGCGTGTTCCGGCTTTCAGAAGTGCCAAAGCTTGCTGTCTCTGCTTCACCACAGCTCTTGCTTGCTGGATGTCTTCTGGACGTGACCCAGCTTTTTGCAACCCCAATGCTTGCTGTACTTCATTTACACTAGCTTGGGCGCTGTCGCGAGTGGCACGGTTTTGGTTAAGGGTCTGAAGGGAAATACCGCCTGCATTATAAAGCTGTTGATTACGAACAAAATCATCTTCTGCTTGGCGAAGGGTGGCTTGAGCGCTTTGCAAGCGTGCCTGTGCTTGGCCAATATCTTGAGAGCGATTACCTGCTTGTACCTTTTGCAGATTCGCTTCGGCTTCGTCTAATACTCCTTGTGCTTGGGCAATATCTTGAGGACGATTACCTGCGATCGCTTTTTGCAAATTCGCCTCGGCTTGTGCCAATTGTCCTTGAGCAGAGGTGAGTTGCCCCCGCAGGTTGGAATCATCCATGTAAGCGACAATCTGTCCTTGTTTGACGAGATCCCCTTCTTTCGCCAGCAGGCTTTTCAGGATGCCGGAATTTTTCGGGCTGAGGTTGATTGACCGCTCAGGCTTCACCGTTCCGTTCGCTGAAACTGTGATTGTTAAACTCTGCCTTTCTACAGGCTTTGTCAGCACCCGGCGACTAGCTTGTTGACGGGAAACAACCGTTACTTGGTAATAAACTGCATAGCCAATTCCACCCAAAAGGCAAAGAGCAATTAGCCAAGAGAGCCAATTACGTCTGACCTTTTTTTTCTTTACCTCTGGAAGCGAAATTGATGAATCTACGGTATTTGGTGTATCAATCTTCATATCCACTTTGTCTAAAAAGAATGGCTACCGAGCTAGTTATTCACGGTTAAAACTATAGCCTGGTAGCCTTATACTGATTTAGTGTTTTCACAAAAAAGAATTCAGGAGCAAAGCCGGAGACGTTTCTGTTGCTCCGGTCAGAAAGAGCCAGTCCGATCTTCTCCCTTGGCGATCTCACCGAATTTTAGATTTTAAATTTTGGATAATGGAAAAGAAAATTCAAACATCGTAAATTTAATGCATTGTCTCTTAGCAAGCGAATTTAAACGTGAGAATAAATCTAAAATCCAAAATCCAAAATTACTTGACAAGCCTCTGACTTTAGGCATGGGGTCAATCTAAAATCTAAAATCTAAAATCCAAAATTGATTGACCTCTTTTTTAGGAGAAGGGGAGACATCAAGGGCGATAGTTTAAAGGTTTATTTGCAGCACCAGTCCACTAGGAAGTCTGAAGTAATCATCATGCACTCTCACTAATCTTCCAGAAGGAACAATTTCCTGATTGGGAAGAAGAATATCTCCATTGGGAAGTCTGAAGTAACCTTGATTACGCAATCTGGCTATGTTCCTAGAAGGAATAATTTGCCCATTGGGATATCTAATGTCACCATTACCAAGTCTGACTACTCTGCCATTGCCTCTGCCGTCGCGGTTCCAATTACCCCGATCGCTAGAGTTTCTAACATCTCCAGTATTGCCTCTGCCGTCGCGGTTCCAATTGCCCCGATCGCTAGAGTTTCTAACATCTCCAGTATTGCCTCTGCCGTCGCGGTTCCAATTACCCCGATCGCTAGAGTTTCTAACATCTCCAGTATTGCCTCTGCCGTCGCGGTTCCAATTGCGATCGCTAGAGTTTCTAACATCTCCAGTATTGGTTCTACCGTCGCGGTTCCAATTGCGATCGCTAGAGTTTCTAACGTCTCCAGTATTGGTTCTGCCGTCGCGATCCCAATTGCGATCGCCTGAAGGCGTCTGGGCATTTGCAGGCGCAGCCAAGAGAGCGGGAACAATGATCAGGGCAGCAGCAGCTAAGACTATTGATACACGGTTTGGTTTCAGCATATAATTGATTCCTTGTTTAGATTAAAGTTCTATTCTGCTTAGATTCGGATTTAGTAATTTAGACAGTTGCTTTTGTTTTGGCATCAAGATGTCTAATATTTACGCTATCGTATAAATTCGTACATTCTAATTATGGCTCAAAAATTCCCAACCGATGTATGACCAAAGTCACTAGTAATTCCAGACTGATGTATGGCCAAAGTCATCAGTTTTTATAATGGTTGCTGGGGAAGGCTAGAAGCGGGTAAATATTTCTAAAAATCTCTTTGCTTCTCCGTGTAAGAGCCTCCCCACGTCAGTTTACTTAATCCTGGCTTGGTGCAATTCCTTGCCAGACAATATCGACTAGATTAAGTACAAATACTGATATTTCCGTGGCAGGATCTCCATAATTTAAGTAAGTTCCTATTCCTGATTCGGCAGTTGGCATACTGACTTGGGACGACATCTGCTCTAAGAAAACGTAATTCATCACCGATCCTACTAAGATATGAGCCACTGTCTGGGGATCGCAAGGGCGAAGGCGATCTTGGTTGATCTCACGCTCTAAGAAAGCAGTCATTACTTTGACATCTAGCATCGGTCTTGACTCTTTACCTCCAAATTCTGGCATCGCATTGCCTCGCGATCGCAGCATCATGATTCGAGGTAATATCTCACGATAGAATTCCATAATCTCAAAGCAGACCTTGATCAGGTTTTCTTTGAGATTGCCTTTCCCACAGAGAGATTCCAACTCGTTTACCCAGAGGGGTTTTTCTGGAATTCCCATCGCCGCAAAAAATAATTCTTCTTTCGTTGAGAATCGCTTGAAAATTGAAGCTTCAGAAATACCAGCCTGTTGAGCAATTTCTAAGGTTGAAGCACCAAATCCTTGTTGTAGGAAAACTTGACGAGCCGCTTCTAAGATTTGCTGATTGGTGATTCTGGGTATACGAGCCATAAATAAGTAAGTGGATACTTATTAATATATTGCCCTTGTGATGGGGATGTCAAGAGCTAATCACGTCAGATTTTGCTACCGTCAAGAGCGGAGATCGTTTAAGCTAGCTGAAAGATTCTTTGATTAGTGGCTTAAAGGCGGTAGTGTGCCTAAATATGTTCGTTTGATTTCTTTTCTAATGGTTTGTAGTTTGTGGAGTATGCCAAAAGCCGCTAACGCGCAGGCATTAATACCCCATACATTGCAACTAGATGCGACAAAGTTAGAGAAGCAGGGGTTGAGCTTGGCACAAGAGGCGGCTCAACTAGCTCAGTTTCAACAGGTTGATTTAGCTTTGCCACGAGCGCGGCTGGCTAGTCAACTGGCTCCTGGGAATGATAAGGTGTGGTTGCTCTTAGGTGGATTGCAACTGCAAACCAAAGATTTTGACGGAGCGATCGCTAGCCTGAAAAAAGCGCAATCTATCAACCCCAAAAATGGTGATATTTTGTTTGCTTTGGGTTCAGCGAATTTTCAGCAGAAAAATTATCAGGCTGCTCTTGTCAATTACCAAGATGGTTTGAAGTTAAAACCCAATGATCCAGAGGGGTTGTTTGATTTGGGGAATGCTTACTTTCTGCTGGGTAAATTGCCAGATGCGATCGCGCAGTACGATAAAGCCGTCTCCCAAGATAAAAAATTCTGGCCGGCGCTCAACAATATTGGCTTAATCAACTACGAACAGGGTAATATCCCCGAAGCGATTAAGCGATGGCAATCTGCTGTAATCCTTGATAAGCAAGCCGCAGAACCTTTATTGGCCTTGGCAGTGGCACTGTATACTAAAGGCGATCGCCAACAAGCACTAACCTTCGGAGAAGCAGCACTCCGCATCGATTCACGCTATGCTAGTTTGGATTTCCTCAAAGAAAATCTCTGGGGCGATCGTCTACTGTCTGATACGAAAAAATTCCTAGAATTACCCCGTATTCAAGCTGCCCTCCAGCAACGAGAAAATTCATCATCAGCCCCTGGAAAACAGCCTACTCAATAGGAGTAGGGAGTGGGGAGTAGGGAGTGGGGAGTAGGGAGTGGGGAGTAGGGGAAAGAGGTGAAAGAGGTAATTTTTCATTTTTCCAACTCTCAACTCCTGATTCCCCATTCCCCATTCCCCATTCCCCACTCCCCACTCCCCTCTTGCCTAACAGCACCTTTTCGTAGTACATATATACTAAATAAATACAGGAACTAGTCGCCCAAAAACATTGGCGGGCGAGTATTCCTGAAATAAGTCGTTAATTCTCAATGGTCGTCTGTGGGTAGAAGTGCGATGATTTGGTCAACAAACTGTTGATGGTCAACAACTGGCTTAGAAATGTAGCCATCAGCACCGCTTTGCTTGAGAAAATTCTCGCGATCGCCTTCCATAGCATGTGCCGTCACCAAAATAACAGGTAATTTTGCTGTTTTTGGATCAGATTTTAACATTTGTGTAATCTTGATTCCATCAACAGACTTACCTTGATAAACACTTCTAGACAGAGAAACATCCATCAAAATCAGGTCTGCTTCTCCTGATTGGGCAATTTTTATGACTTCTTCGACATTTTCAGTGTGTTTCACACCCAAGCCACCACGCTTGGACAAAATTTTGGAAAAAACACGAGCATTAATTAGATCGTCTTCGACAATTAAAACAGTTTTCATGAGAATTTTAGTTATAGAGGTGAGAGGATTCAAGAATTGCAGAATTCAAAATTAACAAATGCAATCATGATCAGAAGGAGTCAGAAGACAGAATTCAGAATTCAGAATACCCCAGCAGTCAAGTCAGGGGTAACAGTCACGGAAAGAATTTTTTCTTCTCCATGATTAAAATCGCTTGCTCTAAACTTCGATTCTCTATCCAGTCCCACAGAATCCAGAATGGATTCTGTCTCCTGAATTCTTCTTCGGTACGTATCATGGCTACTAAGTTTATGTAGATTATAGTCGTCTGCATCCTTTTTAATAGTGAATGTGCATCCTCGTTATCAAGGATGATACTACTGCTTTTTATTCTATGACCATCAAAATTTTGTTATGAATCCTATTTGATCCGTTATGCTGTGGTTGCCGCAGTGTTGAGTTCCATCGGCTTTTGTGTAGTTAAATTTCAGGGAAAAAACTCATGGCAAAACAGTTAAACCTGCTCTCAACGGGACAGGTAATTCCAACAGCCCTGCACACCGAGATGCAACGGTCTTATCTTGAATATGCCATGAGCGTGATTGTCGGGCGAGCGCTACCAGACGTGCGTGATGGCTTAAAACCAGTGCATCGCCGCATTCTCTATGCAATGCACGAACTCGGTTTAGTACCAGATAGACCCTATCGGAAATGTGCCCGTGTAGTGGGTGATGTGTTGGGTAAATACCATCCCCACGGCGACCAATCAGTTTACGATGCCTTAGTGAGGCTGGTGCAGGATTTTTCTAGCCGCTATCCTTTACTAGCAGGACACGGTAACTTTGGCAGCGTCGATAATGACCCGCCAGCAGCGATGCGCTACACAGAAACACGCCTCGCACCCATCAGCCATGAGGGAATGCTGACAGAAATTGGCGAAGAAACTGTGGAATTTGTCGGCAACTTCGATAATTCCCAGCAAGAACCAACGGTGCTACCTGCTCAATTGCCGTTTCTGTTGCTTAATGGCTGTTCTGGTATTGCCGTGGGAATGGCGACGAATGTTCCACCGCACAACTTGGGGGAAATTGTCGATGGGTTAATTGCCTTAATCGACAACCCAGATTTGCCAGATGAAAAATTATTCGAGTTAATTCCAGGGCCAGACTTTCCCACTGGTGGAGAAATAATTGGTCAGGTGGGAATTCGGGAAGCATACACCACAGGTAAAGGTGGGATTCTGCTGCGGGGAGTTGCGACTCTGGAGGAAATTCCAGCTAGCAGGGGAAGCAAGCGACGGACGGCAATTATTATTACAGAATTGCCATATCAAGTGAATAAGGCTGGCTGGATTGAGAAGGTAGCGGACTTAGTAAATCAAGGTCGTTTGCAAGGAATTTCTGATCTTCGGGATGAGAGCGATCGCGAAGGGATGCGAGTGGTAATTGAACTCAAACGCGATACCAATCCCCAAGAAATTCTCCAACATTTATATCACCAAACTGCCTTACAAATGACTTTTGGGGCAATTCTCCTAGCAATAGTGGATGGACAACCCCGCCAGTTAAGTTTGCGTCAAGTGTTGCAGGAGTTTTTGAGTTTCCGAGAACAGACGCTGAACCGTCGCTATAATTACGAGTTGGGTAAGGCTCAAAGTCGCGTGAATTTGGTAGAAGGTTTGCTGAAAGCGTTGTCTAATTTGGATGAGGTAATTAGAATTTTGCGCCAAGCTCCCGATGGCAGTACGGCAAAAATTAACCTTTGTAGCCAACTAGATTTGAGTGAGGAACAAGGAGATGCAATTCTGGCTATGCCGTTGCGCCGCCTCACCAGTTTAGAACAGCAAAATTTGCAGCAGGAATTTGAGCAGATAAGTCAACAAATTAATTTGTTGGAGCAATTACTCAACGATCGCCGGGAATTACTCAAGGCGCTAAAAAAAGATTTGCGATCGCTCAAGCGCAAGTACAACGATCCCCGGCGGACAAAAATCGGAGAGGAGCAAAAATCTAAAGCAGAAGATCACAAGAACAGAGGATCAGAGGATGATGAAGACAATCCAAAATCCAAAATCCAAAATCCAAAATTAGAACAGCCAGCAGAGGCAGCGGTTTTAGAATTTACCCAACGGGGTTATGTCCGCCGCATCCAGCCATCTGGGAGAAAGTCAAAAGGTGAAAATGGTCTGCATGATAATGACTTCATTATTCAAACTGTGTTGACCAACACCGAAAAAGATTTGCTAATACTAAGCGCTAGCGGCAAAGTCTATCCGGTGAATGTGGGAGAAATTCCTCCAACCACTGGACGTTCTCCACGGGGAAAACCTTTGATTACTATGCTCAGTAGTACTGCTCAAGGCGCTCAAGAAGCTGTGGTCAGCCGCTTTTTGCTGCCGGAAAATCTCGAAACTAGGCAGATGATTCTCGTAACAAAACAAGGAAGAATTAAACGTCTGTCTTTGGAAGAATTTACTAACCTGACTCGGCGCGGAATCACGATTTTGAAGCTGAAAGAGGATGATGAATTGTCATTTACCCAGTTCACCGCTCCAGGGGAGCATCTGATTTTAGCTAGTTCCGGTGGGCGACTGTTGCGCTTTGCAATCAATGATCAACAATTACCGATTATGGGTCGCACAGCAATGGGTTTACAAGCATTTCGGTTATTGAAAAATCAGCAAATGGTTGGCTGTGTCACTGTCGGTAAAGATGACCAACTGCTGCTAGTTACTCAAGAAGGATATGCCAAGCGGATGGCTGCGAGTCAGTTGAAAGCGGCTAATCGCGGCGATTTAGGCACGCAAGCGCTGAAATTTGCCAGCAAAACTGACAACTTAGCTGGTATGGTCATAGCGATGCCAACTCTTGGAGACGCTACGCGAACGGCGGGCTACGCCAACGCATCTGGTGAAATAGCTTTAGTGACGAATAAAGAGCGAGTAGTGCGGATACCTGTGGAAACAGTGCCGCTCTTAGGTAAAGATGCCAAAGGTGAAAGCATTCTCCAACTCAACCGCGATGAAAAAATCATCACCGTTGCCGAAGTGCGATCGTAAATTATGTAGGGCTTATCTCGTTCCCAGTCTCAGACTGGGAATGCCTTTTTATGAGGCGGAGCCTCATAAAAAGGCAGCTTAAGTAAGTGTTTTAGATTCTGAATATCTCTATTAATTATCAATAATTTTTAATCGTAAAATAACAAACTCTATGGAAGATAAAGCAATGCAAATAACCAGTTGATAATTAATTTCAATAAGCTTATATTGTCTTTAACGCTATAAATCTAGATAATATTTCTTCTCCCTCAGTAAATCTAACTTCAGGACGATGTTTTAATGTGTATAAATAGCTATCTATATTATTTATGTCAAGGTATGGAAACAAAAGTATAAAAAATGTTGCATTGAAAAAAATATTTGTTATATTAGTTTACATAAGGCAATAAACCTTAACAATTAAATTTGGAGTCCCAACCATGACAAATGTAAGCACAACAAAAGTTACTACTCCCGTAATTGAAGATCGCAACGCTTGGCGTTGGGGCTTTACCCCACAAGCAGAAATTTGGAACGGTCGCTTGGCAATGATTGGCTTTTCAGCAGCCATTTTGGTTGAGCTTTTTTCTGGTCAAGGCTTCCTACATTTTTGGGGTATCCTGTAAGTTTTTATATCTAAGATGACCTATAAATAAAAAAACCTGGAGTGCTAATTCACTACCAGGTTTTTTATTTTTTGTCATTAGTCAGTTGTCATTTGTCCTTTGTTTATTTACTAATGACCAATGACCAATGACTAATAACTACCGAATATATTCCTTGAGAACGCTGTTACGATTTGGGTGTCGTAACTTGCGGAGTGCTTTCGCCTCAATTTGACGAATCCGTTCGCGGGTAACGTTGAAAATCTGTCCGATTTCCTCAAGGGTCTTCATCCGACCATCATCCAAGCCGTAACGCAGTCTAAGAACATCCCGTTCACGAGGACTGAGACTATCGAGGACTTTTTCGAGGTCTTCGCGCAGAAGATTTTTGGAAACTTGGTCTTCTGGTGTCTCACCATCGGATTCAATAAAATCGCCCAATCGAGAATCTTCTTCTTTACCAATGGGCGTTTCTAGTGAAATAGGTAGCTGGGCGGATTTAGCAATAAATCGCAACTTCTCAATGGTCATTTCCATGCGAGTAGCGATTTCTTCTTCAGTGGGTTTGCGACCCATTTCTTGAGATAGCAGCTTGGTAGTTTTCTTAATCCGAGAGATGGTTTCGTAAAGGTGAACTGGAAGGCGAATCGTGCGGGATTGATCGGCGATCGCGCGGGTAATTGCTTGACGAATCCACCATGTAGCGTATGTAGAGAACTTATAGCCTTTTTCGTGGTCAAACTTTTCAGCCGCACGAATCAAACCGAGACTGCCTTCCTGAATTAAGTCTTGGAACGACAAACCACGATTCATGTACTTCTTCGCAATTGAAACCACAAGACGAAGGTTAGATTGCACCATCTTGTCTTTGGCCCTGCGACCAACATGGAGGCGATAACGAAAGGCTGGTAGTGGCAGTTGTACTGCTTCTGCCCATTCACTATCACGAGGATCGCGATCCAACTGCTCTGAGAGTCTTTCCCGCACCCTCTCTAATTCCAGCAAATCGGCGATTTTCCGCGCCAATTCAATTTCTTCGTCTGCCCGCAACAGCCGAATTCTACCAATTTCTTGCAAGTAAAGCCGAATTGAATCTTCGGTATAGTGCTTTTTCTTGCTTTGTGTCCGACGACGCGATTTAGCGGCTTTTCCAGACTTTGCGTCGTCCTCATCAGTCTGAGGCTCTAAAAATTCCTCGTCACCTTCATCGATGATCAGCAAGTCCTCTTCATCGTCTATTAAGAGTTCTTCTAACTCGAGCTCAGGCTGATTCATTATTTCTAGGTCAGGCTGATATATGCTTTCGAGTACGTTGTTAGCCTGGTTCATGCCGCGTTCCTCATGCTCCTTGCAGAATCAATTACTCAAGATGTGTTTACTGCTCTTTTAAACGAGCTAGTTGTCAACCGAAAATAAGCTTTTTGGCAGATTTGCCAGAGATATTTTCGGACGTTTTACACCTCCGGTCGGAGGGTTTTACTTTAGTTTAAGCGATTACTAAAAGTGACTTGCTCACCTTAGTAAATGTTATATGTGTTGCTATCACATTTTGCTTTCAACTAACTGGTCAAAAAAAAGACTCGCCTTTATCAAAAAATTTGCCACTCTATACAAACAGATTCAGACTGTTGGCAGATTTTCCTATAAAGACTCTTCCGATTGTAGCCTGTTTCACAGAAATTGCACTCTTTTTGTGTATTAATCATGAACTCCCACAGCAACTGTTAGCCACCATTACCAAAAAGACATTAAAAACGGGAGTTATACCCTGAAAATTTTTCTCTACTTTTCGGAATAGCAGTGACGCTCTTATTACATTACGAAGTAAGTACGCTTGCTTTTGCCGAATTTCATGTATTTTACACAACCTTAATTACTTAGAAAGAGTGCATTGTATGTTAACTCAGACGATTAGTCTTAATCTACCCATTTTTACATTTCCTTCATAAATTACGCATTCCTTAGACTAAAGCAGGTCTTGACCTTGGGTAAATACAACAAGGGTGATGGTGCTTGCCTTAAAGGAGTTAGCCTTCTGCGTACTAATTACCTTAACTGAGGAGTTGAGGCTGTGGCAGAATCGATCTGATAGCAGACCGATTTAGGTTTAACTAATTTGGCCTTATTCACACGTTAGCGCACTGTGGCGATTTCAGCCCTATGAAACTTGACAAACTCTTCTTATTGTATACAAGGATATTTTAATCAATTCAAAAACAATTTGCCCTGCGAACTTGCCAATGTAGTCATATTTAAGGCAAAAGTTCATTAGATATATACGATACAATAGCGATCGCCACGGCAGTTCATGAAGATATTAACAAGTTTGCTGCCTGATGGTGTCTGCTTCCAGTAGGCATTACCTCGAATAAAGAGAAGCCAGGAGATTGCCTGATAATTTGGTTACAAAGGGGACTTGCGTAAGTATTTTGTAAAGTTCAATACTTTTATTTCGGTAAGTTTTTGTCATCTTATTATGAGAAATCCTCAAGATACTTATTAATTACTGTTTGATAGATGATATTTAGTTATTTGGTTAAAGCATAACAAATGTGTTTCTAGCTGGTGGGCAAAATTAATTCGCCAGTCAGTGCAAAGAATATTATCTTAACTAAATTTCCAATAAGGTTGGTAGTTTTGCTAACAATAAAATATTGAATTTTTGTAAAATATTGACAATAAGCAAATTATATGATTGTCGCTAACTGAAAAATTTAGAATTTTTGTAGTTATGTAGCACTGACCTACCACTTGTGTGGTAAGCCAACCTAAATTTTTTTAATTGATTGTTAACATCAAGTTCAAAGTCAGGGTGGCTTTCAAACTTACCCCTAGTTTGGTAAAGCAGAGAAAGCGGCGTCACTAGGTGCAAATACTGTGTAAGGGCCTGGTTCCGCCAATTGTTCAGTTAAGCCTGCGGCTTGCACTGCTAGGATGAGAGTTTTAAACTGTCCTATGACTAGCTGCTGATTTTGCCAGTTCTGCTAAATTTTGGGTGGCAATTGTGCTACTAGGAGTTGGCGTGACGCGAGGGACAGTTGCTGTAGGAGTTTCGTGTAGTAGGTTGAGCGCAGGCAGACAGAGCAACCAAGCTACCTATGCCAACAATATTAAACAATACTTTTTCTACTATGCCTTTACTCGCTTTCATAGCTTTGTGTAGAATTCAGTTAAATAGGGAATTATTGACAATAGTTAATAAATTTATGGATATAGTCACTCATCTAACGACATCCTTTATAGGATGAAAAATATTAATCCAAAAGATTTATAAATTTCTTAGTTGGTCATCAGCCAAAAGAGGTATTTTATATAGCAATTTTGGATATAAAAAAGGTAATGGGTGAAAACGTATTACCCATTACCTATATCACAAATTATTGGATTACTGTCAGGGAATTGATATTAGATATCTAAATCGGTGAAATTGAGTTTAGAACCATAGGTTTCGATGAATTCTCGTCTGGGTGCGACCCGATCGCCCATTAAAATTGTGAAAATGCGATCGGCTTCTGCGGCATCCTCAATTTCGACTTGCTTCATTTTGCGGGTTTCTGGGTTCATGGTGGTGTCCCAGAGTTGTTGTGGCATCATTTCACCCAAACCTTTGAAGCGTTGGATGGTATAGTTGGCGTTAGCAGGAAATTTGGCGATTACTTGATTTTTTTCGCGATCGCTATAGCAGTACTCATGATTACGTCCCCGTTCTACCTTAAACAGTGGGGGACAAGCAATATAAATAAAGCCTTGTTCGATGAGCGCTCGCTGATATCGATAGAAGAATGTTAACAACAAAGTCCGAATGTGCGCTCCATCTACGTCAGCGTCCGTCATAATGACTATCCGGTGATAGCGCAGCTGAGTGGAATCGAATTCATCACCTTTAACACCTAAACCAAGTGCTGTAATTAACGATTGAACTTCGTTATTTTTATAGATTTTGGCGTCGTCGGTTTTTTCAATGTTGAGAATTTTACCACGTAGAGGCAAGATCGCTTGAGTGCGGCGATCGCGTCCTTGTTTTGCACTCCCACCTGCGGAATCGCCTTCCACGATAAATATCTCAGATTCGCTGGGGTCACGAGAACTACAATCTGCCAATTTACCAGGTAGTGGCGAAGATTCCAGTACCGATTTGCGTCGAACTAATTCCCGCGCATGACGGGCTGCTTCTGCGGCTTTGAAAGCTTGGATAGCTTTATCTAAAATTGAATCTGCTATGGCAGGATGAAATTCTAGATACTCGGTGAGGACTTCTCCCACCAAAGAATCAACAATTCCCCGCACTTCGGTATTACCGAGTTTAGTCTTGGTTTGTCCTTCAAATTCTGGGTCAGGGACTTTAACGGAAATTACGGCAGTCAGACCTTCGCGGACGTGTTCGCCACTGAGATTAGGTTCATTCTCTTTAATTTTATTGCGCTTGCGGGCGATCGCATTTAATGTCCGAGTCAGAACCGCCTTCAATCCTTCTAAGTGCGTACCACCATCCACGGTGCGAATATTGTTAGCAAAACCCAGCACATTGTCTGTGTAAGCATCAGTACACCATTGCAAGGAAACTTCCACTTGTACGTTGTTGCGTTCCCCCTGCACATAAATAATTTCTTCATGCAGGGGTTGCTTCTCACGGTTCATGTAGGCGATATATTCTTTAATACCACCCCTGTACTCGTAGGATTCTACCTTGGGCGTATCGCTTTTTAGTAATTCTAAACGGTGGTCAGTAAAGGTAATTTTGACACCTGCATTCAGATACGCCAATTCCCGTAGGCGACCTGATAAAGTGATGTAATCAAACTCAATGCTAACAGTGAATATTTGGGTATCTGGTTTAAAAGTAACAGAAGTTCCGGTTCTAGCTTCTTTGTAAGGCTTGACTTGCAGTTCAGTAACTGGGATACCCCGTTCATAGCGCTGGATATGAACTTTTTTATCTCGCCAAACTGTAACTTCTACAACCTCAGATAGGGCATTAACAACAGAAATACCAACCCCGTGCAATCCTCCAGAAACTTTGTAGCCACCGCCGCCAAACTTACCACCGGCGTGCAGTACCGTCATCACGGTTTCCAAAGCCGATTTCCCGGTGCGCGAGTGAGTATCGATGGGAATACCGCGACCATCATCTGTTACAGTCACCGAACCATCAGCGTTGATATCCACCTCTATATGAGTGCAATAACCCGCCAAAGCCTCATCAACTGAATTGTCTACCACCTCGTAAACTAAATGGTGGAGTCCTCGCGGCCCAGTGGTACCGATGTACATTCCTGGTCTTTTGCGGACGGCTTCCAGACCTTCCAGAACTTGAATCTGATCGGCACTGTAACTGCTCGTCATGTAAACTCTCCTGATGCGTGGGGTTGAAGTCGCCGAAAGGCAAACAAAAGTAAAAACACTCCAAAATTGTAACACAAAAGCCTTGCTGGCGTCTGTAGGGCATTTTCAAGAGAAGTTTATACTGGGGTTGCAGTACCGTGGAAGAGGGGAAGATGAGCGGGATAAGGGATATGGGCAAGAAATGACTAAATTAATTGTGATTTGTGGGGCGACGGCAACGGGAAAGTCGAGTTTAGCTTTGACTTTAGCGATTCGGTTGGGTTTTGTAATTCTCAGTGCTGATTCTCGTCAAGTTTACCGTGAGTTTGATATTGGGACAGCGAAACCAACTGTGGCTGAACAAAAATTGGTGCCACACTATTTAATAGATATCTGCGATCCAACAGACACAATGACGGTAGCAGACTATCAACAACAAGCACAAGCCTTAATTAATTCTCCCCTATCTCCCTCATCTCTCCCACTTCTAATGGTTGGTGGCACTGGTTTATACATCCGTTCCATTGTCCAAGGCATGAGAATTCCTAGAGTCGCACCGCAAATAGAATTGCGATCGCAACTTGAATCTCTCGGTCAGCCTCAACTCTACGCAATGTTACAACAAGTTGACCCTGTTGCAGCACAAAAAATTCATCCTAATGATTCAGTACGAACTTTAAGAGGATTAGAGGTATATTATGTTACTGGATATCCCATTTCAGAACAACAAGGGGAGAATCCACCAAATTATCCAATTTTGCAAATAGGTTTGGATTGCGATGTTGAAAAGTTGAGGAATCGGATTAAACAGCGGACTGAGCAAATGATAGCAAATGGTTTAGTTGCTGAGGTGGAGTATCTTTGTCAAAAATATGGCGCTAATTTGTCTTTGTTGAATACTTTGGGCTATCAAGAAATCAAGCAATATTTGGCTGGGGATATTTCCTTAGATGAAGCGAAAGAATTAATAATTTTGCATACGCGGCAATTTGCCAAACGACAACGCACTTGGTTTCGAGGCTATCCCAAAATTGAGTGGTTTGATGCCGAGAATCCTGAGTTATTAGAGAAGGTTTCGCATCGGATAAATGAGTTCATAAGTTGCACAAATAGGTGAGAATTTTTTGCTCATGTAAAGACGTAAAAAAACTTTGCGTCTTTACAGCGAGTCTTCTAGAGAGTGTCGGGATCTACACCCATAGCCCGTAGCCTATCTGCTAGTAATTGGGTGCGTTGTTCGGCTTGTTCAGCACGTTGTCGTTCCTGCTCGGCACGTTGTCGTTCTTGTTCAGCACGTTCATCTCCAGTCAGCAAAACATTACCATCTTGGTAGCACCAGCGTAACCAATGATCCTGTCTGCCTTCAAATTCACCTTCCCACGAAGTTACACCTAAACCAACTTGTTCTAACCAATTTTCTGAAGTTTCAAAGTAGCGTGTTCCTCTAAGTTCATAAACACGCAGTACTTTTTCTCTTAACTGCTGATTTGGGTCATATACGATGTAGTAACTAGCCCGCATATGTTCATAAATTTGCAGCTTTTTGCCCAGTTCATCACCTTCTTTATTAGAGACAATTTCGAGTACAACTTCTGGAGGTTTGCCAAAACGCCAAACCATATAACAACGATTTTGTTTTTCCCACCAATTTTCAGGTACTTGAACATCGAAGCTAAGAAAAACATCAGGTACAATGGGGGGCTGAAGGTCTGTGTAGTAAATGCCCACATTAGCTTCAGCTAAAAAAGTCTGGCTTTGTAGAGAACTGTAAAGAGAACTCACTAAAAGGCGTTGTTGTTTAGCAGATGCAAAATTATCCACAGGTGTATCATTTTCAGTGACTAGCTGGTTGGCATCTGGGACATAGTAATCATCATCATTGATTAGAACTTGCTGAACCATGATTTGATCAAGTCTTTGAGAGCGTTATTTCTAGATTAGTTGATTCAAGCTAAGAGGGTGCAAAATAGCTTTATCTATTGTAATTGAAAGTTTGCTTAACTCATATCTCAGTTTAAATTGTATAAAGTTTCATTTAAGAGGTAGGACAGGAATCGCAATTAACATAATATCTTCAGTAGATAATGTGCTTTTACTCCTTTAGTATAACTAGTACGAGCGCCTGATATTATTTGTAGTAAAATAGCCCATTTTGTAGAGTGTGTTTACAATTAATCAAGTAGCCCTAAATCTTGCAACAATGGGTTGTATCCATTCCATCAAGCCTGCAATCCGCCATGACACACACAGTCGTTAGAGTAATCCAAGCCTATATTCAAGCCATTGAGCAGAAGAAGTAATTTCAATTTTAAGCAACTTGTAAACATCTACCTTGAACTTTAAACAACTATGCTTACCCAAGATAAAAAGCAACGCAACTGGAAACCCATTATCAAAGCATTCGAGGCTGTCCTTGGTAAAAATGGTGTGGTGCAACGCCGTGAAGAACTCATTACCTATGAATGCGATGGTTTAACTGGTTATCGTCAACGTCCGGCTGTGGTGGTGTTACCCAGAACTACAGAACAAGTTGCAGAAGTTGTGAAGATATGCAACCAATACTCTATACCCTTCATAGCACGCGGTTCTGGCACTGGTCTATCTGGCGGGGCTTTGCCAGTGATAGACTCTGTTTTAATTGTCACTTCCTTAATGCGGCAAATCCTTAGCATTGATTTAGAAAATCAACGGGCAATTGTGCAACCAGGAGTGATTAATAGTTGGGTAACACAAGCCGTTAGTGGTGCTGGTTTTTACTATGCTCCTGACCCCTCCAGTCAAATTATCTGCTCTATTGGGGGCAACATTGCCGAAAATTCTGGTGGCGTACATTGCCTCAAATATGGCGTCACCACTAACCACGTTTTGGGATTAAAAATTGTCACGCCAGAAGGGGAAATTATTGATTTAGGCGGACAAATTCCCGAAATGCCTGGTTATGATTTAACAGGTGTGTTTGTTGGTTCTGAAGGCACTTTAGGAATCGCCACAGAAATTACTTTGCGAATTCTCAAAAGTCCAGAATCAATTTGTGTGCTGTTGGCAGATTTTACTAGCATTGAAGCTGCGGGAGCAACTGTTTCTGACATCATCAGCGCTGGAATTATTCCTGCTGGGATGGAAATGATGGATAACTTCAGCATCAATGCAGTTGAAGATGTTGTAGCAACTAATTGTTATCCCCGCGATGCTACTGCTATTTTACTAATAGAAATTGACGGTTTAGAAGTGGAAGTTGCAGGAAATAAGCAGCGAGTTACCGAAATTTGTAAAAAGAATGGGGCGCGTAATGTAACTTCTGCTACTGACCCAGAAACCCGATTGAAATTATGGAAAGGACGCAAAGCTGCTTTTGCTGCCGCTGGGCATTTAAGTCCAGATTATTATGTACAAGATGGTGTAATTCCTCGGACTCAGTTGCCTTATGTTCTGCACGAAATTGAGACATTAAGTAAACAATACGGTTATCGTGTTGCTAATGTATTTCATGCTGGCGATGGCAATCTCCATCCGCTAATTCTTTATGATAATTCTGTGCATGGAGCATTAGAGCAAGTAGAAGAAATGGGTGGAAAAATTCTCAAACTTTGTGTCCAAGTCGGTGGTAGTATTTCTGGCGAACATGGCATCGGTGAAGAGAAAAAGTGCTATATGCCACAGATGTTTAGCCAAATTGATTTAGAAACTATGCAATGGGTGCGGCAAGTTTTTAATCCTAAAGGGTTAGCAAATCCTGAAAAGATATTCCCGACACCACGAACTTGTGGAGAGGCAGCAAATGCATCGGCTATCAAGCAATTTGAAGGTGTGGAAAGATTTTAATTTTCTGCAAAGGTGCATTTGCAGTTACTCTCGTTCCCTGGCTCTGCCAGGGAATGCACTTATATGAGGCTCTGCCTCAAGTTAGTATAGGAGGCGGAGCCTCATTGCCTGCATTCCCAGCCGGAGACTGGGAACGAGAACTTGCGAACGTGGGAAACTACGCACATCATGGCCTCTTATATTTCAGAGAATTAAAAATAGTGAGAATAGTCTGCTAAGGCACATTTATTAATTTATACTTGGGCTTAAAATCATCATTTCTTTACATCATCCGGAGGATTAGAACTTTATTTTGTAGTTATATATATTCCGATCGCACTAGGTCACACTTACAAATGAATCGGGTTGCTCGCCGTTATGTTTATTACTTGCTGTGTTTGGGATTAGTAGTCACTTTAACAGTTTTTTCATCCTCTTCACTCCCAGTTTATTCCCAAAAAACAAGTCCTTTAACTACGGAAATTCGCGGCGTTTGGCTCACTAATGTTGCTAGTGGTGTACTATTTGTCCCTTGGGGTATTGACCGTGCTATAAATCAATTATCGGCTCTCAACTTTAATACAATTTATCCTGTAGTTTGGAACCGAGGACATACTTTTTATAAGAGTGCTGTAGCTAAAATGACTACAGGCTCGGATACTCAACCTTTGCTCAACTTCATGCACGGTGGACAGGATGTTTTAGCAAAGATAGTGACACTTGCCAAAAAGAAAGATTTGAGAGTCATCCCCTGGTTTGAATATGGGTTCATGACGCCGCATTATTCACAATTAGCAAGGCGTTATCCCGACTGGTTAACAATTGGCCAAGAAGGTATAAACTCTATCCAAGATGCCCCACCGGAAGAAATCAATAATGTTTTGGTAAGTAAACTGGCTTGGTTGAATCCCTTACATCCGCAAGTGCAAGAGTTTATTCAAGAGCTAATTTTGGAAGTAGTCAGAGATTACGATGTGGATGGTATTCAACTTGACGATCATTTTGGGATGCCTGTACAGTTTGGCTACGATCGCTTCACTATTGAACTCTACCAGCAAGAACATCAAGGCAAAAGTCCCCCTATCGACCCTTTTAACTCAGAATGGATGCGTTGGCGAGCAGACAAAATTACTGATTTCATGGCAGAAATCTATCAAGCTGTCAAGGCGGTTAAACCCAAAGTCAAAATATCTTTGTCTCCTAACTATCAAGCTTTTGCCTACAAATACTATTTGCAAGATTGGGAAAATTGGGTAAAAAAAGGTCTAGTCAATGAGTTAATTTTGCAGATATATCGAAATGACAAAAACTCTTTTATCAGTCAACTGGAACAACCATCTGTGAAATTGGCTCAAAGTCTAATTCCTGTAGGAATTGGTATATCAACGGGAACGGTGCGTCATCCTGTGAAAATGCCACAGATTAGACAACAGGTTCAGGTAGTGCGCGATCGCCATTTTGATGGGATCTCCTTTTTCTACTGGGAGAGTCTGTGGGGTTACATCGTACCGGAATCACCCCAACAGCGACGCAAAGCTTTTTTTGAGATGTTTAATGCTAAAACTGTCAGACTATTACAAACAAAGAAACTTTGATGCCATTCGCGCCTGCAAATACTAGATTTGGCTTTACATTGCTGTGGACTTTAGCTACTTTTGGCGGTTTTTTATTGAGTTTACTCTTAATTGAAGTCGGCGAAAAGCCCGATATTGGCGTAGTAGAAGCAGCTATCGGCGGATTGGCGATCGCACTTCCTCAAGGTTGTCTTCTTAAAGAACCTATATTTTGTATTAGGTGGATTTTGTCAAGTCTTTTGGGTTGGAGTGTGATCACCGCTATCGGTATTGGTGCCGTGGGTTGGATTGTCCCTAGCACTCACATTCTTCCGCTGAGAATCCTGTCTGGGGTGATTTATGGAGCGCTTGGCGGCTTGGGGATTGGATTGGCACAATGGTTGGCAATTTCCCAGCCTATGGCGTGGCGATGGATATTTGTCTCTTCGGTAAGTTGGGCTGTTGCTGTCCCCGTGGGTTCTGCTGTAGGGATGATCTTGCGCCACTTGACGCAGTTATTCTTCGGCGAAGTCATGGGATTAGCTATCACTTGGCTGCTAGTTGGTATCCTCACCGGAATGAATGCTCATAAATTGCGATGCCTGCGGCGGGCTACGCCTACGTAACTTCCCACTCCCCTGCTCCTTTCCTCGGAATATTAAACAAAAACTTATTAAGAATTATAAAATTAATTGATGTATACTAATTGTTGCACTTAGATATATGCAAACATCTTAAAAAACTGTTAAAAATAAATTTTAGTAAGTTTGCCCTAACCTGCAAATGTATTTTCGCCTTCAAAAAGCAGGATTTGTTAAGCTGACTCCTATTAGCTTTGCTAGATTTCTGATCAGAAGTAGAGAAAGATCCAAATTTCGATGAGCAACAGCTGACAAGACTTTGCTATAGGCGCTAAAGTGCATCTACTACAAGCATAACTACAAGAGAGCGCCTAGAAGAGTCAGTAATACCAGAAAGGGACTCTCGCATGAATATAAATCCAGCAGAATCAACTATGAAGTTGACAAAATTATCGCCTCCTCAGATTCTCTTCGGCACAAGAGTAGATGATAAAAGTAGTAGTGAGCAATTTCTACTGAGCATGTACGATTCTGTGCAGGCATCAATATTTGTAGTAGATGTTCTAGAGGATGGAGATTTTCAGTATGTGGCACTTAATCCCACTCATGAGCGGTGGATAGGCATTCGCTCAGATGATCTTCGGGGCAAAAAACCAGAGGATATTCTCTCTGCCATCGATGCTGCTAGGGTGCGTCAGCATTATACTGACTGTGTGCTATTTGGCGAAACTATTTCTTACGAACAATGTTTGCAATTCCAAGGAATTCCTACTTGGTGGAGTACGACTCTCACCCCATTAAGGGATACTAACTCTAGGATTTATCGACTGATTGGTACTAGTAGCAATATCACCCCTGTTAAGCAAGCAGAAGAAGCAGTCGGACTCCAGGTTGAACGAGAGCAACTGCTAGAAGCGATCGCCGGAAGAATTCACCAATCTGTAGAATTAGAGACAATTCTACATCAGACAACAAAACAACTTCGGCAGTTTTTGAATTGCGATCGCGTCCTAATTTATCGCTTCCAGGCTGATGGCAGTGGAGTAATCATTGCCGAATCAAGTGTGGCTGCCGGTGATCCACTGTTGGGAAAAAATATCACCGATCCCTGCTTCAGTGGCAAACATCGAGAACACTACGGGCGAGGTTGCATTCAAGTTGTCGAAGATATTTATGCAGCCGGGTTGCATCCTTGCCATATAGATTTTCTGGCATCTTTGCAGATCAGAGCCAATCTAGTCGTGCCAATTTTCAAAGAGCAAGATATGTGGGGGCTATTGATTGCCCAGCATTGCCATGAATCGCGTCAATGGCAGCAAACAGAAACTGACTTACTCAAACAGTTGGCAGCTCAAATCGGCATTGCTGTCCAACAGGCAGAACTTCGTCAGCAACTCAAGGATCTCAAAGCAAACTTGGAGTTGCAAAAACAGAAGCACATCAATCAGTTGCAGCAGGTGCGAAACTTTGAAGCCTTGGTGCGACGGATGACAGAACAAATCCGTGACAGTCTAGATGAAACTCAGGTGTTGCAGACAGTGACTCAGGAATTAGCAGAGTTACTGAACCTTGATCGTTGCCAAATCGAACTCTATAGCAACAGCGAAACCCTGGTTACTATTACCTACGAATACAGCACGAACCTACCCCAGTGTAAAGGATTGACCAGACAGATTGCAGACCGTCTTGAAGTTTATCAGCCGCTGTTGCAAAAACAACCTTTGCAATTTTTGGAAATTGTGCCTGGATGGCAACCAAAGTTGTTGGTTATGTCCCAGATGGCTTGTCCAATTTTCGATACTCAAGGGCTTTTGGGAAATATTTGGTTGACAAGACCATCACAAGAGGCTTTTGATGAATTTGAAATTGACCTAGTGCAGCAAGTTGCAAATGAATGTGCGATCGCTATTCGTCAAGCTCAACTTTACCAACAAACCCAGGCACAGGTAAAAGAATTAGAAAAACGCGATCGGCTCAAAAACCAATTTCTCCGAAACCTGTCCCAAGAACTACGAACACCAATAACTAGCATTAGCCTTGCAGTCCAAACCCTCGAAAGTGTCCTCGCACCAGAAGAAATATTAGATATAGAAATAGTTCCACAACTCTTGCAGATTCTGCATAACGAGTGTGCGCGAGAAAGCAAGTTAATTAACGATCTACTGACACTCACATATCTCGAAGCCGAACCCGATCCCCCAACTTTGATTGCCATTGACTTACAAAGCTGGCTTCACCCCATTGTCGAGTCTTTTCGGGATCTCACTAACTGCCAGCGACAGCAGTTAAACCTGAGTATTGATCATGCACTCCCACCTTTAGAGACAGATATCACAGATATGGAGAGGATTATCACCGAACTCCTCAACCATGTCTGCAAATATACCCCAGCAGGTGAGTCCGTCACAGTCTCTGCTCACCTGATAGCAGACGTAGTAGAGCTTAACATTAGCAATTCTGGACTAGAGCTTACCAGCAACGAACTGTCACGGATTTTTGAGCCTTTCTATCACCTTTCCAAACATGATCCTTGGAAACATAGCGGCACTGGACTGGAATTGGCATTAGTGCAGAAAATGGTCAAACATTTAGGCGGCTCAATTTATGTAGAGAGTGGAGCCGGTCAAACCACCTTCACCCTCAATTTTCCCATTTAATTCCTTTTTTGGGCGCGGCACTAGCAAATCTGTCAGAAGTTGTGCTATGATTGTTATTGGTGTGGGTGACTAGCTCAACGGTAGAGCAGTAGACTCTTAATCTATTGGTTGCGGGTTCAAATCCCTCGTCACCCACCTTTTCAGCCCGACAAATTTATCCTTGACTAATTCTTGCCTAATTGAAGCAAACGCTATCCTCTGAAACTCTTGTTCATCAAGGATAAACAGCACTAAAGCTTTTACTAATTTAGATAAAAACGCTTACCGCCCAGTGGTATGTCTAGCGTGTCCATTCGACGCTTAAAATGTTCAGATTCCACTTTGTTGGATCAGAAAACATTTCTAAGCCTTGATTTTACTCAGAGTTACCCACTAACTACCATACCCTTGCTTAAGGTAAATTCTTGATTAATTTCGTTAATTGCTTTATTACAAGCTATTACAGACTTTTTATAGTTATACTTCTCAAATGCTACTCAAAAGCAGCATTTTAAATCTGATTTTGAGCAATTGCAACGTGTGATGGCGCTACTTATTTACTAAGTTAATCGTCATTCATTTTTCCAGAATGATTCGTTTGTAGTAAGCGTCTCCAGCCGTGCTTTTATGCAACTTAAATGCTCATTAGCTTACTCAAAGTCTGTCACCAGTTCCCGGTAATTAGCGGACATCTCTTCAACTAGTGGTTTAAGAAGTACAGGCAATCGGGTAATGAGTGGATTGATAGGGATCTTTCTTCCCGCGCCCCCCTTCGCAGGGCTATCCATAAAGCTGTTATCAAGTAAGCAAGTAAATAAGCAATACATGGTAACAGGTTTATTGCAGATATAATTTTTGTAATCCAAAAATTCCCGTTGAGCCGTGGTAGCCACTACGCCTATGGGGGTTGAGTGCATGTTAAGTGTAAAAAATTACATTAACCGTACTCTTAATACTTAAGAATAGTCATTAACTTTAGCTAAATTTTAAATTAATTCAGCTAAACTACTCTAGGTTTTTGGAAAAGCTTTAGCTTATAAAACATATTAGTAGGAATTGCGTTGAGTCGGGATAAATGTAAGAATGGATTCACATTTTCTTCATTTAATTTTTACCCATAATTTTTTTCGATTTTCAGGAGTTAAAACCATGCAGAAGCTAAGATTACGGTCATTCTTTTACTCAGGAATTTTATTGTTAAGTACAAGTATCCCAAGTACAGCACAATTCCAACCGTTGCTGATTTTTAATGCTCCACCAACGCCAGTTAATGGTAATGGCTATGATACAACTTTTGAAATAATGGCAGATGATTTTTCATTTCCCCAAAATGTTACCTTACAAAAAGTTAGTTTTTGGACGACTGACCAAAACAATTTAAGCGGATGGGATGGTAGTCTTAAATACTACATCTTTTCTGACGTAAATGGTAAACCTAGTTCGGTTCCTTTATACCAGGCAAATGTTTTCAATATAAGTGTGAAAAATACTGGTAAAAAAGTTCTACAGACATTTACAGAAAATCAATTTAGTTTCACTTTTCCTACTCCAGTTAAATTAAAGGGTAATACAAAATATTGGTTAGGTATTCATTTGAATAATACTTATGTTCTAAAAAATATCTTTTGGGAAACTACGGATCAAGCTTTTGGCATACCATCATATGCTGCTTATCAAGGAAATTTGAATAATTGGATGCTTAATTATAATAATAGCAATCTAGCATTTAAAATCAACGCTATCCCTCTTAATGAAAGGGTAGTGCTGAGGAGAAAATCTGCTAGCAGTAGTCAGAGATTCTTGGTTTTCTCAACTAAATAAAACTTGTCAGCAACCAATTTAATCATCACCCATTCGCGAACGCTAGATGTTATAAAAGTCATTAAGCGCCGCTATAGTGACGTTTAGTTCTGCGCCCCTAACACAGCCATAAAAAAACCTGTGGTGAGACTAAAAACCACTACAGGAGAAATTAAAATAATCAAATAATTAGAAAAAACTTGTCAGATTTACAAATTGTTTGTTTATGCAATATTATCCACAAGCCGATCGCGAATTGTTTGGAGTTGATCTTGAGTGTTAATTGGCTCTCGCGGTGCTGGTAATTCGGTATTAGGCCAGTTAGGTAAATCATTGCAGGGGCATAACAACGCCGGCATCCCGACGTTTCGCTTGGCTACTGGCATACTACATCGGCTGCAAGGTAGCATCTCCCATGCTGATGTCAACAGTTCAGCAATGGTTTCATGTGTACCCTCCAGGTAACAATCACCCGATTCCGGTGAGATAATTTTCTGCCAGCACTCTTCAAATTCTTCACTATAGCGATCGCCATTTAGCACCGACTGGGGCAAAAAGCTTGCCTTACCGTTGCCCGTAATCACTTTCTTACCCAACTGAAACCAGTAGGCAAGGTATCCTCTAACTTCTTGTTTGGTTGCCATATTACAATTTTAGATTTTAGATTTTAGATTTTAGATTTTAGATTTTAGATTTTGGATTAATTTAAATTAATAGACCTCTTGCAAAAGTCCCAAACACCCCAGCTTTAATCCCCTCCTCGCTTGCGGGGAACTCGGGGCCCCCTCTGGGGATTAGGGGCAGGGAGACAAAGCGTAGCTTTGGCGGGGTGGGGTTCAAATTTATTGATTTATGCAAGAAGTCTAATTAAGAATCTTGATTCCTCACTTCTCCTTCCCGTCTATTTGGCAATGGCGAACCAAGGACGCCCAGATTGAGAACATGACCACCAGTAACTAAATAAACAGTTTCGCTGAGTACACCTAGCTGGCGCACTAAAGAACCCAGGCGATCGCGGAATGTCCTCCCAAGGGGATAAGCTGGTACTACACCCCAACCCGTTTCTTCTGCGACAAACACCATATCAGCAGCAACCAAATCCACTGTCTCTAACAACTCTGCAAGGATGTTTTCCCAGCTAGATTCATCCTGTTCCAAGAGATTAGCAACCCAAGTTCCTAAAGAATCAACTAAAAGGCAGGTATAGGGTTTGGCATCGGCGAGGGTAGCAGACAGTTCCACAGGTACAGATAGAGTTACCCAGTCTTGGGGACGACGTTGTTGATGTTCTAAAATGCGTTGATGCCACTCTTGGTCATCTAGATTATCAGTGGCTGTTGCGACGTAAACAACTGCTTTTCCTGACTGCATAGCTAAAGTCTCCGCCCATTCACTTTTACCAGATCGGGCTGGCCCTGTTACTAAAATGATTTTACCCAAAGTTGTTTTCTGAGTATTTTAACTCTGAGTATTTTAACAATATGCCTACGGTTGTAATTTATCACCGCAGTTTTTTCCTTCATCCTTCATGGGTGAGATTTTTGGTTTCAAATAACTTTTAAGGGATAAAATTAGCACCAGCATCATTGATGCCACAACTGGCAAAAGCCGAAAATCCCAACAACCCCATTCTTACTCCTATCTGGCTGGAAGAATACCTAAGTTTTTTTAACGAACCGCCTTTCCAACTCTTGGAGAGGCTGCGCCAACGGAACGTTACGCGAACCTCTCTAGTCTCGTAGAGAAGGACGCCAAGCAGGGAAAAGAAGAAGAAATAGGTAATCTGATCGCGGGAACGGAGTAATTATTCAATACCACTGGGGACAGTAAACTTTAGGATGTCTTTATGAACGCAGGCTTAAAACGCATTGAAGCAACTCTACACGATTTAGGGAATCGCGGCACTGCCTCTGCCGCTGAAACAGCTGATTCGACGACAAAACGGCCTTTCTCTTTTAGAATCAGCGTCGGAGCCAACGAACCCACAGAAAGTACACAAACTCCATCTTCTCAGGATGGGCAACTAAATACACAAGGACAAACAGTTGACTTGGGCGTAGATACTGAGAGTGATTATCCTCATGAGCAAAATTTCTTTCCTCACCATGACTCTGTGCAGACCTTTCAAGCAGAAGAGAATGGTAGTAAAACACCCAGCCTACCCAAGTTAAAAACTCCAAGCTTTAGTAGCCATCGCCACGGTGCTAATCCAGCATTGGCGATGAATCTATTGCAAGAAATTCAGGAAACAGTCGCCGGTTGGCAAATAGAATTGCAAAATATTTTGAAGCAAATTCAGGATATTTACTTAGAAGGCCCAATTGTCAATGGCTGGTTAGAATCCAATCCCCAAGAACCAGAACCGGCAGGAACCGCAACCCTGCGCCATGCAGAAGTTGACCGCTTGATGAACTACGTAGAAGAAATTTGCGCCACTGGTGGGAAAGTATCTTATCAATCATCTATTACTGGCTACCGCCTCTGTGGTGTGGACGATACTGGTAAAGTCTGGTCGCGGCCATGTCCATCAGATCAGGTTCCCAATGTTAGCATGGCGATCGCGCGTTACCAAAAGTTACGTCAACTGTTGGGGCGGAAGCAATCTTTGGAAACTCGTCTGAGTCAACTGGCCCAAACTCTTGTAGTTTTACACAGTCATATTCAACAATCGTGAAGTTTTAAAGATTATTTCCGAAGAAACGCGGTTGGTGGGTCGGTAATTTTTGGTTTAGATTAACTCTCAGCAGGTATGCGTTGGATTTAAGATTTTTATCTAAAATCGTTCGACTGAGCGTAGCCAAAGTCCCAAATCTCAAATCCAAAATTAAATCTATGCCAGACACTCAAATCTCTGCCATTATCTGTACCCACAATCGAGATACCTATTTAGGGGCTGCAATTGATAGTCTTTTAGCGCAGGATTTTGCTGCTGACTTTGAAATTGTGGTAGTTGATAATGGATCTAGCGATCGCACCCGTGAGGTTGTAGAACAAAGGGCCCACAATCCGCGCCTGAAGTATGTATTTGAACCCACCATTGGTTTATCTGTCGCCCGCAACACGGGTGCAAAAGTAGCCAGTGGTGATATTCTTGCTTATCTGGATGACGATGCCGTAGCGAGCAAGGGCTGGCTGCAAGTTTTATATTTTGCCTATTACAATAACTCTAAACTTGCGATCGCAGGTGGCAAAGTCACTCTCATCTGGCCCCCAGGAATCCAACAACCACGGTGGCTATCTCCAGGGCTAGCTGCAAATCTGGGTGCATACGACTTGGGTGACAGTAACATCTATATTGAGCAACCTGGCTCAACACCCAGAGGCTTAAATTACTCCATCCGTCGCAGTTTTCTAGAAGAAATTGGCGGTTTTGATCCTCATCTCGGTCGAGTGGGGAAAAATCTATTATCAAATGAAGAACTGCAAATGACTGAATTTGCCCTACAGCGTGCTTGGCAAGTCGCTTATCTTCCCGAAGCACTAGTCGCTCACAATGTTGCTCCAGAGCGTCTCCAACGCTCCTGGTTTTTAAACCGAGGCTGGTGGCAGGGGATCAGTGAGTGCTATCGAGAACAACTCGCTGGTAAAGCCGGTATCGCTCAATTGCAGCGAGGTAGCGAACGCTTTGTGCGCGGCTTGTATAAGGCATTACAATATTTCTCTGATCCAGCAGAACGGTTTGACAAACTTGTCTATGCTTACGGTCAGATTGGTTACTTAAATGCTGCTATTCAAGGTCTTTTATCCACATCAAATAAGAAATAATCAATAACATAATTTATAATCATATGTCATCTAAAATACCAGTTTCAGTACTAATTCCGGCAAAAAACGAGCAAGTAAACTTGCCTGCCTGCCTCGCCAGTCTAAGTAGAGCAGATGAAATATTTGTAGTAGATTCTCAAAGTAGCGACAAGAGTGTTGAAATTGCTAAAAGTCACGGTGTAAATATCGTGCAATTCAACTTCAATGGCCGCTGGCCTAAAAAGAAAAATTGGTCTTTAGATAATCTCCCTTTTCGCAACGAATGGGTGCTAATTGTAGATTGCGATGAGCGCATCACCCCCGAACTTTGGGAAGAAATTGACCAAGCAATTCAAAACAAGGAATATGCAGGTTATTATCTCAACCGCCGAGTATTTTTCTTAGGAAAATGGATTCGTTATGGTGGGAAATATCCCGATTGGAATCTCCGTTTATTTCAACATAAAAATGGTCGCTACGAAAATCTACATACTGAAGATATTCCTAATACTGGCGATAACGAAGTTCACGAACATGTGATTTTGCAGGGAAAAGTTGGGTATCTCAAAAATGATATGCTGCACGAGGACTTCCGCGACCTTTACCACTGGTTAGAACGACACAACCGCTATTCCAACTG
Source organism: Nostoc sp. (assembly GCF_036917655.1). Classification (GTDB taxonomy): domain Bacteria; phylum Cyanobacteriota; class Cyanobacteriia; order Cyanobacteriales; family Nostocaceae; genus Nostoc. Next base: position 123,607 of record NZ_JBALCY010000005.1, on the reverse strand, counting down.
GGAAGCTAGTGTTTACTTTAATATTCTCACAGGTAAAGATGATAGCGGTACCATCGGTGCCAATCTATTTGGTGATGCCGTGCAACGCAAGCGATTTTTGAAAAAAGTGTGGGTACATCTGCCATTTAAACCCATTTTGCGGTTTGTTTTGTTTTATATTATTCAACGCGGTTTTTTGGATGGCAAAGCAGGATATATATATGCCCGCTTGCTGAGTCAATATGAATATCAAATTGGGGTTAAACTTTACGAGTTACGCAATTGTGGTGGTCACTTAAATACTGCAACTACCCCGAAGGAGGGAGATGGGGAGCAGGGAAGCAGGGGAGCAGAGGGAAAGCTATTGACCATTGACTCCTAACTCTGCCAATTTTAGATTTTGAATTTTGGATTGAAGAAAAAATTTAAAATCTAAAATCTAAAATCTAAAATCTAAAATTGAATGACAAATGATCAACCTTTCGTAGATTTACGCAAATATGACCAATCTTGGTTTGACCGGGGTCGTCCAGCTTGGTATATTTTATTATGGTGGTTTGTACAAGCGATCGCCTTTCCCCTCACTCCTCAACCGTTAAATATTCTGCGTTGCGCTTTGCTACGACTATTTGGCGCTCGTATCGGCAAAGGCGTATTAATTCGACCCACCGCCCGCTTCACTTACCCTTGGAAAGTTACCATTGGCAACTACAGTTGGATTGGAGATAACGTAGTTTTATACAGCCTCGATCAGATCCACATCGGTGAACACTGCGTAATCTCCCAAAAAAGTTACCTGTGTACTGGTAGTCATGATCTCCAAGACCCTGCCTTTGGGTTGAAAACAGCGAGTATCACCATTGACAATGGTGCATGGGTGGCGGCAGATTGTTTCGTTGGGCCGGGAGTGCAAATCGGGGCTAATGCTGTGATTGGCGCTCGTAGTAGTGTTTTTACTAATATGCCCTCTGGACAGGTTTGTTGGGGAAGCCCCTGTCATCCCAAGACGGTTCGCATAAAACTTGATCCCCCCACAAACCCATGATTTTATAGATAAACATGAGACTATCCCAGTAATGTCAAAATGTAGTAATCTATTTCTTACTTGAATTGGGTGTATCACTATATCGCTGGGCGTTCTCCCTCTGGATTTTGAATCTCCAAGCAAGACGGTAAGAGCAATGATAATATATTTTCACGGCTGCTCTAATCCTTGCTATTGATGAACAAACTATTGGATGAAACGCTGTCAATCAAAATTGCTGAAGAAATAAACAGCAGAGCTAGTACTCCGTTTGATAATGCTTACAAAGCAGCATTGTCCACTGAGGGAGCAAGATATATTCAGGGATTTTTAGCTTTTGCTGGGAAGCCATACAAACCGATTGAACACAGTTGGATTGAGCTAGGCGATACCTCAGACAATGACTCCCTTGTCCGCATTGTCGATCCCACATTACCGCATCTGAACAAAAATCCCCAAGAACTCTGGTATTTTGCAGCACAAAGGCTAACCGTTAAAAAACTGAAAGCCATGATTGAAGAATCGAAAGAAGATTATCCAGAAGATGATCCATTGCCAATCTATGGTGATCCACCTTATGAATATTACGGTGATGTAATGTTGGGTGGTCAAGACTATTTAGCAGCATATCAAGCCGCAGAGGCTAAGTGCCGAGAAATCAACGAACTCAACCCTGAGATTAACTAAGGAGAGGGAATTAAATAATTCGTAATTCGTAATTATAGCGTTTCCAAATCAGATGAGGTACATCATAGCCCCCTCCTCGCCTGCGGGGAGGGGGTTGGGGGTGGGGTTCTTGTACCTCACTCAACCGAGAACCGCTATACGAATTATTTAATATGATTTCCCATCGCTGCCAAAGTATTCCCTATAGCCACAAATTTTGTCTCCACGCACATCAAAGGAAACCGCTACCCGATTTTTGTAAAGCTGTCCGAACAAAAGTCCCTCATCCCGAAACTCAAAGACAGCCGTTGTTTCATTACTAGTAACACGGTCTAGACCAGTCAAATTCAAACCAGGACTAAAGGATTCAAAAACGTAGTCGAAAAATTCTCTAGATCGCTCTTTTCCCACATTCAAACCGTGGAATTTACCGATTGGAAACCAAAAGGTAAAATCTTCTGTGAGCATATCTAACAATGGTTCCCACTCTCCTGTTGCCATACCATGCGTAAGATTCTCAAATGCCTGCCGAGCAACTTTTAAAGTATTTTCTGACTCTTGTGTCATTATGGCTCCCCTTTAATATCCAACTTTTATACAATTTTGCTTTTGAGGTTGTAAAATTACTACCATTAGTGAGTTTTCCTAATTCATCTTGCAAAAATTATACATAATTTAATTAATCGTAAAAGTATTTGTGTTGTTGAAAGTCTGTCAATTACCAAATTAAGGAGATGAATGATGTCCTCTCGTGAAGTCATTATCCCAAAAGGGATGGAAATTCTTTTTGAAAAGTTTCATTATTGTCCTGGTATTAAAGTTGGGAATACCTTATATATTTCAGGACAAGTAGGCAGAGATGAGAATTTGCAAGTTGTTAAGGGAATAGAAGCCCAGTTTGTTCAGGCTTTTGAGAATGTTAATCAGGTGCTAGAAGCAGGAGGAGCTACATTCGATAATGTAGTTGAGATGATTACATACCATGTCACTGGAGCCGGACTAGGGGAACTTCAAAAAGAAGCAATAGGTTCTGGTCAATCACCTGATATCATTCCATTTTTGCCAATTTTTATGCAGATAAAAGACCGCTATTTCAGCAATAACTTTCCTACCTGGACTGGTGTGGGGGTAGTCGGACTATCTACCCCAGGACTAATCGTTGAGATTAAGTGTACAGCAATTGTTGACAGCTAAAACCTGACAACTACTTTACCGCAATTTTTGCCACTAAGCAGATATTCGACAGCAGCAGGAATGGATTCTATGCTGTTAAACTCGGTTGGGTCAACGGCAACTTTGAGTTTCCTAGAGTAGAAGAGGTTTAAGATGCGATCGCGTGCTTCTGGGATATGTTCTTTATAATGAGGCATGAGAAAGCCTCTCACAGAAGCTGCTTTCCAAAATAACTGGTAATAAAGGCGTGGTTGTGTAATTTGTTCGACATTATTTGCGTATTCTGATATAAAACCAACCACTACTAACCGTCCCCGCACCGCCAAGTTTTCAACGCAGGTATCAAATACGGCTTTACCTACGCACTCAAAAATTAAATTAATCCCATTAGGGTATTCTTGCTTGAGGATTTGGTTGAGATTTTCTGTACGATAGTTAATAATGCGATCGCACCCTAATTCTCTCAGCAACTTTGCCTTCGCCTCAGAACTACAAGTACCAATGACATGATTACCAGCTAACTTTGCCAATTGCACCGCAATATGGCCAGTTCCCCCTGCTGCTGCTGTCACTAAAACCACTTCATTACTTTTCATCTCCCCGACTTGTTCCAATGCAACCAAAGCTGATACACCTGTAGGTATTAGTGTTAGCAACTCTGGTGTTGCTTCTGGCACCTTCAGCGCTAAGTTTGCATCGATAACCTGATATTCTCGATAACCGCCACCACGTAATGTAGTTATGACAGCATCACCTATTTGAAAATCTTTAACATTTTCACCGATAGCGACAACTTTTCCCACAGCTTCCACACCTAAATCAAAGGGAGGAATTGAGTTAATATAGGGAACATCACCACGACAAAGTAAGGTATCAAAACCACCGTTAACGCCAGCAAATTTGTTTTGAATTAAAAGTTGACTACCAGCAGGTTGTGAAATAGGAATCTCGACAACTTCAACAGCAAATTTAAAATCTGGATTCAGTTGCTTTGCTATTAACTTTCTGTAGGTTGTTGCGTTCATATCTAAATCTTAGGTTTACCTTACTCCTTAATTATTAGTTTTCACGTAGATAGCAATCTTTACTCACTAAATAAAAAGTGGGATGCTCCCTTGTTGAAGTTCCTTGGGCGAGGCAGTTTCAACAGAGTGAACATAGTGCAGAGCTTTGCTCGACAAGAATTTAGACATGGCAAAACATTATAAAAACTACAACAACTGGGCAATTTATTTTTTGGTCTTCCCTAAATTCAGCATTGAGCGTAAATGCGATCGCTTCCACTTCAATCAAAACAAGCGATCGCAATTATAGAACTCATATTTGATTTTTGAAAAAACTCAGTACAACTCAAAGAGGCTTCTTCCCTACTCCCCACTCCCCATTCCCACCCTACGCAAATAATTTCAGAAATCAAATCGGATTGCTATAGTTAAATACGATATAGGATATTTTGGATAATTCTACCAAACTAGCTGTTATTTTGGATTGCGTCTAACTTAGCCCGCACTGCCTGGATATCCTGCCACATCAACCATTTAGGCGCACCTTGTTCCTTAGAAGGGTTACGCAGCAAGTAGGAAGGATGAAAAATTGGCATACATAAACGCCCTTCCCACTCCAACCACTGCCCGCGAATTTTCGTAATCCCTCGCTTATCGCCAGTGATCCCTTTGACAGCAGTTGCACCTGTTAACAGGATTATTTTGGGGTCAACTAGGCGAATTTGTTCTAATAAGTAGGGTAGACAAGCCGCCACTTCCACAGGAGTAGGAACTCTATTATCTGGTGGACGACATTTGTTGATATTAGCTATGTATACATCATGGTCAGTAGTCAGATTCACAGATGCCAGAATTTTCTCCAGCAACTGCCCCGATCTGCCGACAAATGGTAAACCCGTTTCATCTTCATTTTGACCAGGCGCTTCCCCTATAACCATAATTGGGGCTTTGAGATTGCCACGTCCGACAACAGCATGAGTCCGAGTGTCTCCCAATGGACAACGGTGACAGCGATCGCAATGCTGTGTCAACTCCGTTATGGTAGGATAAGTTCCGGGAGCGATCGGAATTTTCGCGTCTGTGGGAATTAGTTCTCGTTGGTTAAAGGTTGAGTCGTCGAAGAGACTGAGTTGGGTTTCGCTGCTCATGAAAATCAGGATTTTAGCATCAGCACCAGCTGTCTTATCTGAGTTAAATACTACTCTGGTTGGAGATTTATCAGAATAAATAGACTTTTGCTGAATACTTATTATTTATACAAATCTTATTGTATCAGTTAATTTGAGACAAAATTCAGTCATCATAAAAGCAGTGCCGTCCTAAGATGCTGGGGGAAACCATGCCACATACCCCACTTTTTGCCGATCGCACCCATGCGGGTGAGGAATTGGCGCGAGTGATTCATGATGTTTTAACTCAGCAAACTATTGATTCTGGGGTAAAGCCTGTACCAATTGTTTATGCTTTGCCAAGAGGGGGTATACCAATAGCAGCACCAATAGCACGTCTTTTGGATTGTCCGTTGACAATTGTTGTGGCGAAAAAGATTAGCCATCCAGAAAACCCAGAGTTAGCAATTGGTGCGGTGACTACTTCGGGAAATGTTCTTTGGACTGATCAAAAGCTATTTTGGTCTAAACATGATGCGCGGTGGCGGGAAGTGGCTTTAAATAAAGCGATAAACCTTGCTAAGTCTCTTGAGGCTCAATTAATTCTTGCTTGTCCGCAGGTGAATGCCAAGAATGCTACGCTGATCTTAGTTGATGATGGCATTGCTACAGGTATGACAATAGCGGTAGCGGCAACTGCCATCAAAGCGCTTTCTCCAGCAGCAGTTTGGCTATGTACTCCAGTAGCACCACAAAAATTGCTACCCTGGTTAGAACAGTGGGGCGATCGCACAATTGTCTTGGAAACACCGGAACCCTTCTGGAGTGTGAGTAATTTTTACGCCCAATTTCCCCAAGTAGATACATTAGAAGTTCTCAGATATCTCCAGCAACAAAAGACAATGGGAGAAATTGACCTGTGCGAGTAATTTTAAATTGTTTTCCTTCTCTTGCTTTTTAACTATTTGGAGATGTTCCCTGCTGGTATTGCATAGCTTTGGCATAATCACCCAAGGCGTAGCAAGCGACTCTCAGACTGGCAAGAGTTTGTTCTTCACTGCGACGGTCTTTGATATTCCTAGCTAACAGCAAACGTTCTTCATAATATCTAATTGCTTTGTTATAGTCACCCAAAGCTTCACAAGCAACTCCTAAACTACCTAAAGACTGTTCCTCGCTCCGCTTGTCTTGAATTTCTTTGGCTAATTGCAACCGTTCTTCATAATACTTAATGGCTTTAGCATAATCACTTAAGGCATAACAAGCATTCCCCAGATTCTTTAACACCTGAGAAGCACTGCGAACATTTTTTAAGGAGCGTGCTAGTACTACACACTGCTCATAATAAGCGATCGCTTTTGGGTAATTGTCCAAAGCATACCAAGCATTACCCAGATTCTTAAGTACCTGTTCCTCGCCCCAATTATCTTTGAGTTCCCGGACAATTTCTAGGCTTTGCTGCTGATACTCAATTGCCTGTGTAAAGTTGCCGGAAGCTTTATAAACCAATCCTAAATTATTCAGTGCTGCTACTTGACTCCGTTTGTCTTGCAGTTGCTGGGTTATTTTCAAACATTTTTCTAGAAACTCAATTGCCTTTTTATGGTCATTTAAGTGACGGTATGCATTGCCTAAATGGGAAAATGCTTGCATTTGCACTGCTAAATCTGAGGTGTTCTTGAGCAAAGACAAACACTGTTGGGAGTAGGAGATAGCACCTTTGTAGTCTCCAGCGCTGTAAGTTACCAATCCTAAAAAAGAAAGTACCTGTGCCTGTTTTTGCAAATCCCCAACTGCCTGAAACAGCCCCAAGCATTGTTGTAAAGACTTCATCGCCGCTATTAATTCACCAGCTTGCTGCTGTTGAATTCCTTGCCGTAATAGCTTGGACGCTTCCAATAAATTGTCGTCACTTTCTTGTGGAGGTAGTATTTCTGCTTGTGAACCAGAGTCAAATTCATGGGTAATTGTATTACGCTTCACTGGTTTTAAGTATGTTATGGGTAATTGCAGGGGAACTGTATTTTTCGATCTATTATTCCATTCGCCTTTAGACATCAGATCCTTCCTGTTTAGTCTGGTGCTAAATCTAGTGTTCCCAAAACCAGAATATATCTTTCATCAGGCTGGTTTAACACAGCGTAAGTTAAGCAGGGGTGAAAGTTTATCAATAAAGCGATCGCTTCGCTATTGAATCGTTGATCGAGGCTTTCAGATTACCACTCATGAAGAGTAATAACTATAGTTTTTAGTTAGCCAATATGCAACTTTCAAATATAAATACGTTTTAGACCGCAGAGTGCCAATCCCCTTGCCATAGGAGATTTTTTGCCTTGTTAACTCTTTGAATTGAACCACCAACTTTATGTAGATTTTCCATGAAATGGAACAAATATTGTATTTCACGGCGCTCATGTTCTGGGGTAAACTCACGGATAATATTCCAAATTCCGTCGTGTCCGTCTCCAAGACAAGTGAGTATGGGAGCTAGAGGTTGATTATTTACCCAATTGATTACGATACTATTTTCTTGGAATGAAGCAGCGATCGCAGCTAGGTTGTGCAATCCCATCAAAACGATCGCACGGATTACACCTCTACCATCTCATGTTTAATTTTTATTTATCGGAATAATAAAAAGCGGGATGCTCCCAGTTGATTGAGCATTGCCAAGGCAATCTCTACCTTAGCCCAGACTTGCTCAGAAGGTCTAAGAAAAATATTTTGCTTGAGAACAGTTTGGGCTTCTGAAGCTTTGGCATTCTGCTCTGTATCTATATATAAAAAAGACACAATAGGCAAAGCATCTAAAGAGCCATAAGACTCCACGGAAATATTATGGTCTGGCGGTGTTTGGTGGCTTATGAAAATTTTAGGTTTTGGATACCTAGATTTGGAACTTAGCTGTCCCCAATCGGTATTTATAAGATTAGCAGTCTTATAGTAACAAAACAGCAATAAATAAGATTATTTCCCGTGATAAGAACTAATATATAAACGCATTGGGTCTGTAAAGGAGGTCTTGCTAACTCACGCAAGGATTTTGGCTAAAACTTGCGATAATTAAGCTGTCCTGGTATTTTTATGCAATATTTCCACATCAGAAGTACCCGTGAGGGTACTATCAATCCTCTACAGACCTATCCGAAAATACAGAGTAGAAAGTTTTATTCAGAAAGAAATCAGGGGCACGCAATTTTGATTCGTTTTTCTGCTCCTTTCAAAAGTGGAGTTAAAGCCACTGTTTGCCATCACTTAGTTTCAAAAGGAGAATATCTTGGATGGCTCGAAATAAAAAGAAATCAGCCGGGTTCAAGTATGAGCATCAACTTGACTCTAGATGCCCGATTTGTTGTATTGTCCCGCCCCACATGCTTAAAAATGTCGTGGTGAATGGCAATCCCCAGCAGCGGACTTGGGCTTTTCATACATTAAATATTTCGGCACAATTTCTGGGACGGAGAAACGTCGTAGGTAATATCTCATTTGCACCTTCTCCAGGTGAAAAGCGCCGCACCATCTACGATGCGAAATATGGCCAGCAACTCCCTGGTACGCTGGTGCGTAGTGAGGGAGGCCCTCCCAGCAGTGACGTAGCAGTGAATGAAGCCTACGATGCGGCTGGTGCTACTTATGACTTGTTTCATGAGATATTCGATCGCAATTCCATTGACGACAAAGGACTACGTTTAGACTCCACCGTGCATTATGGCGTCAAATACGATAACGCCTTTTGGAACGGCGACCAGATGGTTTATGGTGATGGTGACGGAGAACTGTTTCAACGCTTCACGAAGTCAATTGATGTGATTGGGCATGAGCTAACTCATGGTGTAACCCAGTATCAAGCTGGTTTACAGTATTTTGGCGAACCAGGGGCACTGAATGAATCGTTTTCTGATGTCTTCGGTTCTCTGGTGAAACAGAAGATCAAAAATCAGACTGCACAAGAGGCAGACTGGCTGATTGGGCAAGGTCTTTTAGCGTCCACTGTCAAAGGTGTTGCCCTCCGCTCCATGAAAGCACCGGGAACAGCATATGATGATCCAGTATTGGGTAAAGATCCCCAGCCAGCCCATGTAAAAGATAAATATACTGGTACTGATGATAACGGCGGAGTGCATATCAACTCAGGAATTCCTAACTATGCTTTTTATCTAGCGGCTGTGGAAATTGGAGGTTATGCCTGGGAAAAAACTGGTAAAATCTGGTACATAGCTTTACGCGATCGCTTGCGTGCCAAAGCAGATTTTAAAAAAGCTGCCAGCGTCACCATTCAAATTGCTGGCGAACTCTACGGTAATGGTAGTAATGAGGAGAAAGCCGTGCAGAACGCTTGGCAAAAGGTAGGAGTTATTTAGAGACGCGATTAATCGCGTCTTTACAGGAGAGACGCGATTAATCGCGTCTGTTTTTTCTTAACTTGTAACTTTTTAGATGTATTGTTTGTTATTGCTAAACTGGGAGGTGAAAACTATCATCTCCCAGTTTTTGTATTTATCCCAACTAAATAATACAACGGAGAGCAAATAAATGCGGGTATCATTTGAACGCACGGGCGGCTTTGCTGGGATTACCAAGAAAACAACCGTTGATACAGACACTCTCCCGCCAAATGAAGCCGCCACACTTCCCCGACTGGTGGAAGCTGCTGATTTATTTAGACTACCTGAACAAATTACTTCGCCAAATCCCCAGAGCGATCGCTTTCAGTATAAGTTAACAGTAGAAGATAACGGTAAGCAGCATACAGTGACTGTCAGTGAGTCAGCATTGCCAGGAACCTTAAGACCCCTAATTGAATGGCTACAGAACATAGCACAGAAAAGGTAATTTTTTACTGAACAAGTTAAATAAAGGCTGATATAAATCCTAAATTTATCAGGGTACTATGAATCAACCAATCAAGCGAGCTTTTTTAGACACTGAAGATGGACAGATTCTTTATCGAATCGGTGGTGAGGGAGAGCCTTTGTTACTACTGCATATGAACCCCCGCAGTAGCGACGAATATCGGGAATTAATGTCCATTTTGGTAAAAAAGTACCGCGTGATAGCGATGGATTTCATCGGTTTTGGTGAGTCTGATAAACCGCCAAAATTGTATTCAGTGGCGGACTACGCTAAAACTGTTATTGCCCTGTTGGATGAGTTGGGTATTGAACAAACAAACATTCTGGGGAACCATACGGGCGCTTTCGTTTCTGGAGAAGTAGCCGCAGCTTATCCAGAACGGGTAAATAATTTAATTTTGTGTAACGTTGCTGGTTTTGGTGAAGCTGGAAAAGCAGATTTAATGAAGCGGTTTCAGGAAGGTTTTGTTATTCAAGAAGACGGTTCGCACCTAATGGAAAGATGGTTAGCCCGTTCTAGATATGTGGGTTCTGCTGATTTGAATCATCGTTGGGTTTTAGATGATTTGAAATGCTTTGGCTATCCTTTGTACGCAGTTTGGGCAGTAGGAAATTACTGTATAGATGCCGCCCAAAGGTTTACTTCAATTAAATGTCCCACACTGATAGTCTGGGGAATTGATGATGTAGAAGAATTCCAAAAATTAGGTTTAGCACTGGCAAAAGACCGATATTTCTTATCACAAGCAATTCCCCACGCTCAGGTTGTGGAGTTACAAGATGGAACCATCTGCATGATGAACCAAATACCTGAAGAAATATCAAAGGTAGTTATAGAGTTTCTGGACAATACAAATGTTTAAAACTCTATCCTCTTTTTAAATAGCGCCCAGTAGGAGAACCCAAAACCTGTCCATTGTTGTAAATCAAATTTCCCCGCAAAAAGGTACTCTTTACTCGCCCAGTTAACTCCACTCCTTCAAAGGGTGTGTAACTTTGTTGTGACTCCGACTCAGCAGCACGTACCACAAAGGTTTCATTGGGGTTTACCAACACCAAATCAGCATCATAGCCAATGGCAATATCACCTTTTTCTAACAAACCAAAGCGCCGGGATGGGTTCCAAGATAGCAACTTAGCCATTTGGTTGTAGGACATTCCTCGCTTGCTACCTTCACTAAATACACCAGAAAGTAAATATTCTGTACCGCCAAAACCAGATTTTGCTAACCAAATATTATTCGGGTCTTTAGCACTTCTTTTTTGTTCAGCAGAACAGCAAGCGTGGTCGCTAACTATCCAATCTACCTGATTGTTAAGTACTGCTTGCCATAAGTATTCCACATCAGCACGGGGACGAATAGGAGGGTTGACTTTTGCCCAAATTGTATTAGGAGTATCGACATCTAATAGCAAATGTCCAACAGTGACTTCTCGCCGAAAATTGATATGGGGAAAAGCAGTTTGCATAGTCAAAGCTGCTTCCATTGCTTTACGCGAACTCAGGTGCAACAAATTGATATTTGCACAGTTCGTCTCATGTGCCAAATAAGAAGCAATGCAAATTGCTAAACCTTCAGAATGAGGAGGACGCGCTGCACTATATGCGTGTAATCCGCTAAGACTAGAATCGTTTTCAACTATTTTGGTATAAGCGTTGAGAATTTCTGCAACTTCGCAGTGCAAACTCAAGCTGATAGTATCTCGCGCTTCTGGATGTTTTTCTATCAAGCGAGTTAGACCGCGCATAATAAATTCAAAATGGGCGAAGTCGTACCGTTCCTCTTTATTAATCATTAAAAAAAGGTTTTGCTGGTCTGACAAACCATGCAAGCCATAGCCGCCATAAAACATAAAGATTTTAAACGAAGAGACACCGTGTTCTTCAAACATTAGAGGTATTTCATCGATATGCTGGCTAGCTATAGGTGCGATGTGATAGCTGTAATCCACAAAAAAATTACCTGCGGATAAGGACAACACCTCTGGAAAAAAATCGCGGTAGGAGCCGCCTTTGTTAAGATAATACTGCCCTGTACGGATGTAATTTAAGCTGGTAGTCACGCCTCCCATCGCGGCTGCTTTGGTTTCAGTTACAGCATCTTTGTCGAGGGATTGGTAGATACCGATGTGCATATGGGCATCCACAACCCCAGGAAAGGCTAGCAGGTTTTTGCCATCAAATACCTCTTTGCCTCTGTCTGGGCTAATATTAGGGGCGATTTGAGCAAATTTCCCATCCTGAATTCCTAAATCAAGTAGTTCGATTACATCCTGATGGGGACGAACTACCCGCACATTTTTGATAATTTGATCTAATAGGGGAGTTTCAGACACAGTAGACCTCACACTAAAATGAGTACATAACCCAAAGTTTTAATGCTAAAAAATGATATCAACACAGATGATATTATTCCATCCAACCATTCTACAAGTTCAGATCCAGAACTCTGGGCACTTGTTTTTAGCTAATGATGGATGAATGCCCTGGTTTAGTCAGGAATTCCAACATTGAATCGGGACGAAGACCAAATCCCATGATTATATAACGGTTTTTTAGGAAATCATTTTCAGGAGAAAAGACAATGGAAAGTTTTAATGAGTATCATCTAGACCCAAATGAATTTACTTTTCTCAAAACTTTTCAAGATAACTGGCAAGTGATTAGAGATGAGTTTACACGCTTTATTAAGCAGGCATCTAATGAGGAGTTAAAACTGACTTATGATATTTTGGGGCCTAAAAGTAAAACCATTAAAACCAAAGGTGATGCAAAATATAGTGCTTTTGGTATCTTATTTCAAGGGAACTTTATTGAAAAATATATTCAGGCGCATCAAATACAATATCCTGATTATGGGCCAGATGATGCATCACAAAAAGCACTTGCATTAAGAGATAAATATTTCCCAAACTTAGCTAAAGTAATAGGAAAAGTCAACTTTATCGATGATGAGATCATCAGAAATGTGTATTTTGGTACATTCCATCCCGGCTTGGACATCAAGCTGCATGTGAACTATAACCCTCATATGAATCGTGGCTATCTAGGATTGATTGTACCAGAGGGGGATGTGGCTATGAAAATATGCCATGAGCAGCTTTATTGGCATGAAGGAAAATTTCTGGTTTTAGATCACAGCTATCCACACTGCCCGCACAATTATACCAATTATGACAGAACTGTCTTGGTTGTAGACTTTTTTAAACCGGATAAACCTAGAGAAGAAATTATCCAATTTGAAAAAGAGCAAGTCACACAACGGATGCAAGATAATCCTTATAGCTTAGGTGTTTTTGGTAAAAGCGATAAAGCTAAAGAAGAAGATTTTATCAAGTATGGTTTAGCTCATCAATTAGAGTGGGATAAAGCCTTAGAAGCCTAGAGGATATCTGAGAAGGGGGACTAGAAGCATTAGTGTCAACTTAAGCGCAAACCCTTTTAAAACCTCGTTTCTAGCCTCTGGCTGGAAATGCTGATTATTACCCAAGTTGCGGGTTATTAGTCTCCCATGTACTCCTGGCCATAATTCAGGATCTTAAAAAGTAATTCTCATAGCCCCCTCTCGAAGAGCGGGGAGGGGGTTGGGGGTGGGGTTCTAAGAACAACTAGTAAGGGCTGCACTACATTGATCTTCCCTTGTCAACCAACCCTTAACACCTTGATATTCCACTTGCGCCCAATCTCCCTGGCAGCCTAACAATTTGACAGGCGTATTAGCAGGAATTCTTCCCACTTTTCGGCTTTGTTGACTGGTACTAGCATATAAATGCACGCCATTAGTACCGTAGCCCCGCGTTGTTAAGCCTAACTTTGGCACAAATACCCATCCAGTTCCTTTAAAACCATCACTAGCATTAGTAATCTGCACCCAATCTCCAGCAGCACCAATAACCTGAACTGTTTCGTTAATAGGTATTTGTCCTAGAATTGTGTTGTTTGTACTTGCACCACTCCGCACATTTAAACCTTGCGAATCTGTATCGGTGACGTAGGCAAGAATATCGCACTTTTGAGGATTAGTTGATTTCGCTAAAGCTATTTGATAAGCTATACCTGTATTGAGTATCACACTAATACAACTGAATGCCAATCCTATCAGTAACTTTGATGCTGGATTTTTCACTTTTTTTGTCATAATTGGTTCAATTTTCTGGCATCAGTACCTAAGATTGGAGTCTTATTTGTATCTCATCATCTACCCAAATAAATTAGGGTTAACTTTGTAACGTAGTTGCCTAAAAGGGATTTTAGTACTGTAATAACACTTTTAATTCTACAAAATTTAGTCCTGCGATGTCTACGACGGGCTACGCCTACGCAGATGGATGCAACACAACGACATGATTGAGTATTAAAATATCAGTATATGGTGTAGTTAACGCCAACAGTGAGTTCAAATTTTGACAACTTTTTATTAAGTTATATGAATATCAACATACAGCCCATATCAGATAGCATAGTTAAAGAGATTATTAATCTCGATAATGTCAGTATTTTAGAATTAGACAAAGAAGAAATTATTAGCCTGTTTAAATCTAATGGAATTTTACTTTTTAGAGGATTTGATGTTGATACTGGCATTTTTAAAGAATTTACCAATCTCTTGAGTATCGATTTTAGAAATTATGCTGGTGGTGCATTCAGTAGAAGGGTAATTAATGGAGATCAGACTATTTTAAGCGTAAATGATTTTAAGTCTGAGATTAAGTTGCACGGCGAAATGTATTATCAGAAAAATATCCCACTTATGTTGTGGTTTTTCTGTGCTAATCCGCCATTAGAAGATGGTGAAACTACAGTATGTGATGGCAGACAATTTTTTAATGAAATTAGTAGTTCAACCAAAGAGTTATTCAACAAAAATAAGTTAAAATTTACTGTTCGGGTATCTAAAGAGGACTGGCAGAAAAAATACCAAACAAATAACTTGAATACACTAGAAGAAATGTGTCAGAAGAATAATACGCATCTAACGATAAATGATGATCAATCGATTCTGCTTGAATACATTTGTCCAGGCATTATCCCTAGCAGATGTGGAAAATATCAAGTGTTTATTAATAGTCTATTGCCCACAAAGCAGTTAAATCCAAAGATTCTTAACTTTGAGGATGATTCAGAAATTTCTGATGAGGTTGTCTTTGAACTTAATGAAATTGCTGAAAAAATCACCACAGAAATTTCTTGGCAAAAAAGCGATATTTTAATGATTGATAATACAAGAATACTTCATGGTAGAAGAGCTTTTACTGATGATCAAAGAGATATTTATATCAGGCTATGTTCCCCAGCTTTTTCTTTCTAAATGTGTTAATTATTGGTCAGTTTTACTGATATAAGTTAGATAAGGAACATGGATTGAGCAGAATAGAAAACTTATCTTTTGTAGGGTGTGTTAGCGACAGCGTAACGCACCTAAACCATATTCAATGGTGCGTTACTAACGCACCCTACGAAATTTGTAAGTTATTAAATCTACGTTCCTAAGCTGATAGCCAACATAGAGTTTTACCAGTTTCTATCTAACCCGTTACCTCATATCATAACCAAACAAATTTGGGTCTACTTCTGGTAACTGCAACTCTGCTAAACCATACTCCGCCCATCGTCTCTCTACCATCGCCGCCACATCTGGATCAGATTCCAAAGGCAAACCCCATTCATGGTCTGTTTCCGGCGGAATTTTTGTAGTTGCATCAATTCCCATGCGTCCACCTAAGCCAATCTTTTCACTGGCAAAATCCAACGTATCAAAAGGTGTATTCGGCAAAATAAATACATCCCGCACTGGGTCAACTTTGGAACTAATCGCCCATACAACTTGACGCGGATCGCGAATATTTATGTCTTTATCCACAACAATTACAAATTTTGTGTATGTAAATTGTGGTAAAGCACTCCAAAATGCTAAAGCTGCCCGTCGCGCTTGTCCCGGATATGCTTTATCAATGGAAATAATCGCCGCTTTATAACTCAAAGCTTCCATTGGTAGGAAGAAATCGACAATTTCTGATACTTGTTGCCGCAGAATGGGGGTATAAATGCGATTTAGCGCGATCGCCATCATCGCTTCTTCTTTAGGTGGACGGCCGCTAAATGTTGTTAAATAAATCGGATTTTTCCGGTGCGTCATACACTCAAACCGAATCAATGGCGAATCTTCCACGCCGCCGTAATAACCCATATGGTCGCCAAAAGGCCCATCTGGTAAGACTTCCCCTGGTGTAATCGTCCCTTCCAAGACAAACTCGGAATCTGCGGGAACTTCCAAATCTACAGTTTTGCATTTTGCCAACTGCACACCCGAACCGCCGTACAGTCCAGCAAACAGCCATTCTGATAAATCTACAGGTATGGGTGTGGCAGCTGCCATAATAATTAGAGGATCTACACCAAGTGCGATCGCAACTTCTAATTTTTTCCCACGTTCAGCCGCTTTTCGCAAATGCCTCGCCCCACCCCGCACCGATAACCAGTGAACCGTCATCGTATTCTGAGATTGTAGTTGCAAGCGATACACACCTACATTTGGAGTACCCGTCTCACAATCTTTGGTAATTACCAGTCCCAGCGTGATAATCTTGCCAGCATCACCAATATAAGGACGTATCAAAGGCAACTTGTTTAAATCTAAATCATTACCTTGAAGGACAACTTGCTGACAAGCAGGGAAAAAGTCCCGTCCTGGTTTCGCTTTTAGCACGTCAAACAGTACTTTTCCAAAATCTATCGCCTGGGAAATCTTCTTCGGTGGTTTTGGCTGTTGCAGCATACCCAGTTTTTTCCCCAGAGTTTCCAACTCCTCTGGATGCTGCATATTCATCGCCCAGCAAATTCTTTCCACAGTACCCATCAAATTCACCGCCACCGGGAAGGAAGCGCCTTTGACGTTTTCAAACAACAACCCTGGCCCACCTTTTTGCAGCATCCGGTTGGAAATCTCAGCAATTTCTAAATCTGGGTCAACTAAAGCTGAAATCCGCCGTAATTGTCCCTTCTGTTCCAAAATTTTAATGAATCCCCGCAAGTCTCTCGCCATTGTTCTAATAAAGCTGATTATTTAAGAAGTGTGAAGCGCGTTCTTATATTATGGGGCATTGGGCATTGGGCATTGGGCATTGGGTAGGGACAAGGAAGGAATTTGTTCAATAATTCTCCCTTGTCCCCTGCTCCCTCATCTACCCATTCGGGAAATTGTTGGTTTTAATTGGAAATTAACCTATTTAGTAACTTTTCTTAACTGTGTTTTCCAAAGTATTTAGTTATTGTATCTGAGGATACGCAATTATTTTTTATAAATAAGTGCTAACCAAATCAAACATGGCCAGAATATACTATACCTTCCTGGCAGGTGGACTTGTTATATGTCCCCTGCTAGGTTTATTTGTTACAAATGAGATGTGGGTGCGTACAGATGTACACTCATAACAATATATACAGCGTTTGTCAGGAAAATGAGGTACACAGGTAGGGGCACAACATTGTTCATTGGTGTCAACTTAAGCTCAAACCCCTTTAAAACCTCGTTTCCAGCCTCTGGCTGGAAATGTTGATCATTGCGGCTCTGCCGCAAGTCTTGAGGCAGCAGCCCCACATTAGGCATTCCCAGTCTCCGACTGGGAACGAGATAACCTATAAAAGCTGGTTCTAGACTGGCTTTTACGTTAAGTTGACACCAATGAACATTGTTGTGCCCTTACAATAATCTGTACCTCACTAAGTTGCAATCTGCTGTATATAACAGGTATTTTGTGAAATGGTATGAGCAGTATTTTTCTAAGTTGAGCAATGAATTTGATTAATTTTCAAGATTATCAATAAAAAATATTTTATAATTAGTGATTTTTGGTAACATCATTAAACTAATAATCCTCCGCCTAAAAGGTGTGAGATGTTTAAGTAATAATGTTGACTTTACCAGTGTCAATATCGTAACAAGCGCCAACAATTTTTAGTTTACCTTCACGGAGTAATTTGGCTAGAATCGTTGAGCTTTCCTGCAATTTTTCAGTCTGATATTGAATGTTGGCAATAACCGCATCTTGCATATTATCACCTGTTCTTAACTTTACCCTTTCTATAGATGGTTTGATACCCTCAATAATCAAACCAATTCTGCCAGGAAGTGGTTCATTTTTGATTGCTTCTGCTACTGCACCGCATCTTCTATGACCCAAAACCACAATCAACTGCGAACCCAATACTGTTGTAGAGTATTCCAGACTACCTATAACCATGTCACTGACGACATTACCAGCAACTCGCACGACAAATAAATCTCCAAGTCCTTGATCGAAGACAATTTCCGCTGGTACTCTGGAATCTGCACAACCCAATATAGCGGCAAAGGGATACTGAGCTTTAGCAACTAATTGTAGACGTTCTAGTGATTGATCAGGATATTGACGTTTTTGATGGATAAACCTTTCATTACCATCCAGCAAGCGTCTGACGGCTTGATTAGGACTAATGGGATTAGGGTTAACTGGGTGAATATCAGCAATAGCAGTTTGCTCTGGATTCCAAAAGCTATCACCAAAAGCAGTAGCCGCAATACCTACCACACTTGCGAATTTTAAGAAATCACGTCGCCCTACAAATCCATTAATTCGACTCATCAATCTACCTGACAACAACAAAGCTGTTTTCAGGAAGATATCAGATTAAAGCAAGATGCAAGAGTACCCTTTTACACGATTTAAGAGTCATTTAATCTTCACATTGCATCGTAATTTAGAACTTAAGTAAGTAGGCATAATTAAACATAGAATAAAATCTCAGTTCGTAGTGAGCGATTCATCGCTCATAGCAAGTTTGCTCAGAACTAAAGTCCTTACTACAAACTTTAATTTATTTACGCCTATTTATTTATTTATTGTATGTATTTCCTGTGTTTTTTTGGGAATAATTAACACAGTACTGACTATATTTATGCCTTTTTTAGACAAAATAAACTGGAATTTGCTACGTAAAAATGCTCCAAATAGCTCTGGGATAGATCCGTTTATCTCCAGCCAACAATCTGTAACACCATCAACCCCCAAAAACCTAGCTAAATTAGAGCATGAAATGGAGCTAGAGAGGCGAGTTCTCAAAACATCCCCTCAGCAACCGCATAGCAAAGCCAAGCGGGGTATAGGTAGTAGACTTATTTGGATAGCAATACTTATAGGCATTCCGGTTGGTGTAATTTGGGTGGCGAACCAGCCTTACCCAGTGATTCGCCATTCGGTGATGCTTCATGCGCCTTTTTTGTTGCTACCCAGCTACATCAGTATGGATAGTCACTATCGACAGGCGTTGGTATTAGTCGAGCAAGCTGAACAATTGATTGAAAAAGCTACTAGTCCCGCTGATTTGGCTTTGGGAGAACAGAAGCTACAAGAAACACAAAAACATTTAGATCAATTACCAACTTCCTTTGTAAACGATTGGTCTGAATACAAATATTGGTGGTATGACTCGCGCTTTAGCATCTACGGTTTTAATGCATTTCGGAGTAAAGTTGGGCAGCTAGAAGCTCAGGTTTTTCAGGAAAAGAATGCTCAGTCTTTGCTTACCGATGATATGCAGACTCTATTAAATGCAAAACAGCAATATGAACGGGCTACAACAGCAACTGATAAACAGACTGCAACAGCTGCTTGGCAAACGGCGCTGAATCAATTTGAGCAGATTCCTGGTGAAACTCTGGCAGGAAAAACTGTACAAAATCAACTAGATAATTATAAGCGTGAGTTTCAGGAAGTTGTTGGATTGGCAGCTGGGAACGATCGCATCAGTGCCTTAATCACCGCAGCGCGGCAATTTTCCTGGCAAGCTGCCAAAGCTGGTCAAAATCCGCCACACGCCGTAACTGAATGGCGACAGATAGAAAATTTGTGGATAGAGGCAATTGAACGGCTCAAAGAGATTCCTTCAAAAGACGTGGCGGGTTATACCGAGGCACAGAAGTTATTAGCAATTTATGAGGCGAATTTAGGTCAAGTTAGGGTAAGGCGGCAAGCTGAAACAGATGCTGTGGAAGCTTTGGAGGCAGCACAACAAGAAATTGGAAGGTTGCTGGCTTCAACTCCTACTGATGCTCATGATGGGGAGCGCAATCGGGTGTTGAGCCAATTGCAAAGTATTATTAATCAATTAGAAAAGGTGCAAAATGGCACAACAGCCTATCTAAAAGCTCAAGAGTTACTACTGTCGGCAAATAATAAACTTAGGCAGCTACAGATTAAATAAATGGTGGCGATCGCTTTGGTATGATCCACTTGGCTAACTAACTATGTGTTTTCTGTTTGATTTCTAGCCAGTTGTGGTGAAGCGGTGACACTTGCTCTGCTTGTTTACTGCAACCACCATTTAAGGTGATTCACAGAGCGCGGGCGTCAACAACTGGCCATTGGGTGGGATTTTTGAGACGGGAATCGATCCCTTGTAGAATTTTCTCAATGTCCCAGTAACCCTGCTGATATATCAATTAAAACTGCAATAGAAAAATTTTGGATGCCAAATTGCCAAAAGCACTCAATTAGTTTTGATTGGGGCAAACATAGGCGTTTTTATACCATGAAAAAATGCCCCAGGTTTCCTCTGGAGCGGCTTTGCAGGAGTTGTTGTGACTCAGCAGTACATCAAAAAGTGATGCAGAGCTTTATATATAGGAAGTTGAGTACGCCTTCCTGTTCAATCGGGGTTCTGGCAAATCCGGGTAATTTAGGTTTTGGTCACTTTTTCCTGAATGAATGTCCTGTTTTACCTTTCTACTCGCTGTAGATGTGATTAAGAAACGCAAGGATTATTGGGGAGAATTCTTTGAGCATCGAAAACGACGGTCGCGGCAGTGGCAGAAAGTATTATAGCTTTTGTATTAGTTATAGATAGCGTAGGCGCAGCCCGCCTTCGGCATCGCTATCGCTTGGTAAAGCTCCCTTATTAAACTGGTGTTATGTTGAACGGGAAAAACTCGAAATACCACAGGATGTGCAATTGTTAACAACAAAATTGACATTCATGCATTCGAGTCGCGGTAATTTACTGTTATTGCCACTAACGGCACGCCCCAAAGCACTACCGTCAAAATGCTTTTTGGTTGCCCATTGGTGGCACAGGACTTAATGTCTCTTACCTGCTCCCAGATATAGCTCACCCACTTTCGGGTCATTCAACAATTCTTCACCAAGACCGGAGATCGCATCGCGTCCCGACTCCAAAACATATCCGCGATTAGCCATCTCTAAAGCTTTACGGGCATTTTGTTCTACTAGTACGATCGCAGTTCCCGCCTGATTAATTTGTTTAATCTGCTCAAACACTTGTGTCACCAAGATGGGGGATAAAGCAGCAGATGGTTCATCCAAAATCAGCAAATTAGGTTCCAGCATCAAAGCTTTGCCCATCGCTAGCATCTGGCGTTCTCCTCCAGAGAGAGTACCAGCGCGTTGACGACGGCGATCGCTTAGTCTGGGGAACATGGTAAATATTTTATCTTTAATTGGTTTCAGAGGAACGTTAAGCACAAAAGCACCCATCTCCAAGTTCTCTTCAACACTGAGGGAAGGGAAGACATTGGCGATTTGAGGTACGTAGCACATTCCTCGTTGGACGATTTGATTGGACTTTAGCCCCACGATATTTTCACCTTTGAAGGTAATTGTGCCTGTGTGGGGGATCAAAAGCCCAAAAATTGCTTTTGCCAAAGTAGATTTACCCGCACCGTTGGGGCCAATCACTGTTACCAATTCCCCTGGTGCAACCCGGAAATTCACACCTTGCAGGATATCTACATCTTTGATGTATCCAGCATGGACATTTTGAACATCTAGTAAATAGTCATTTGTCATTGGTCATTTGTCATTGGTCATTTGTCAACAGTCAAGTCAAGCATAACTATTGACTGTTGACTATGGACTATTACGGAGTTTTTTGCAACTCTGGTCGTTCTTCTGGAAGAATCGCCCCTTCTACTGGGCAAACTTGGAGACAGATGCCACAGTCGATACAAGTGGCAAAGTCAATCCAGTACCAATCGGTTCCCTTGGCATTTTTGCCTGGGCCATCATGAATGCAAGCTACTGGACAGGCACCTACGCAGTCAGCGACGCCTTCACAGACTTCTGTAACAATTGTGTGCGGCATGTTCTCGATTCCCTCTCTTCTGTATCGGCTATTTCTAGCCTAGCAGGGGACTGGGGACTGAGGGAGTGGGGACTGGAAGGAGCAAGAATTTTAGATTTTAGATTTTGGATTTTAGATTGAAATTTAATCCAAAATTTAAAATCCAAAATCTAAAATTGAATTGCCCTGTTTGGCCCATTCCCAACTCACTTAACGCAATGATTCAATGGTTGGTGAGCCATCAGCTTTGATCCAAGCAATTTGGGCAATGCTGCGATCGCCTGCATATTGGCGAATAGCTTCTGCATCCCTTCCCCCCAAATCAATTTCTACCCGCACCAAATCAGTAGAATCTCTGAGTTTTTGCGCGTAGGCAAAGGCAAGGGCATTAGCACTCGGCGTCTCTGGTGCTACTAACCAGTCACTCGCTGGGGTTGCTTGTGGTAATTGCTGAGTAGACAACAGAACTTGGTATAAATCTTCGATATTGAGTCCAAAACCAATTCCGGGGATGTTTTCTCCTTGAGGATGATATAGCCCTAAAAGCTGGTCATAGCGACCACCGCGCCCTAAAACCCTGGCTTGGGACTCGGTATCGTTGACAACCTCAAAGACGATGCCAGTGTAGTAATCTATGGTCTGGATGAGGCTGAGGTCAAGGATTAACGGAAATTTTTTCTCGGATTCTAGTAATTCTACTAGGGATTTGAGGTTATTTACTGCCTCTCGCTGTTCTTCATCTAGATCCAAACTACTGACTTTTTGCAACACATCTGCACTTGGCCCGCGCAAATCCAGGATGATTTGGGCCCGATCGCGTAGTTTGTCACTTAGGGGTAAAGTATCTATAGTAATGCGGTCGAGATGGGCGATCGCACTGCGAACTTTATCCTGTAAATTAGCAGGAAAGGCACTCAGGAGCGATCGCGTAATTCCCGCCTCACCTAAAATTAAATGCCATCCCTGCAAATCCAGTGCTGCCAAACAATCTGCTACTAACAGCAGTACTTCCGCATTCGCCAGCAATCCGCCAGCACCTAACAACTCCACCCCAGCTTGATAAAACTCTTGCTGGCGATTATGCCTACTTTCCCAAGTGCGGCGAAACACATTGGCATTGTAGTACAGCCGTTGTGGATAAGTTACGCCTGCCATCCGGGTGACAACAGTACGAGCAATAGATGCTGTTAATTCTGGACGTAGCCCTAATTCATCATCTTCGCCATTTTGTAGTTGAATCACCATCTGACGCTGGATTGCTTCCCCCGCCATCAGGGTATCCATGCGCTCTAAAGTCGAGGTGATAATCCTGTGATATCCCCAACGGCGAAACACCTGCTGTAACCGATCTTCAATCCAGCGTTTTTTCTCTACATCCAAGGGTAATAAATCCCTGGCTCCCGCTGCTGGTTGATACACCATTATTTTTTCTTCCCACCAAACAAACCACCGAACAAACCACCACTACCAGATTTATCTGGTTGCTTATCTCCATTATTGTGGGATGAAGTCACCTTATGATCACTGGGTTGTTGTCCTAAAGCCTTATCTATTTTAGGTTTCCAATGCAACGCTGTTTCGTCATTAGGGTCTAATTTTAGAGCGTTGTCGAAGTGGATTTTTGCCATTTTTAGCTGATTTTGCTTCAAATACACCATTGCAATTAAGCTATGGCAGCGACTATTTTTAGGTTCTAGCTTTAAGGCATCTTGCAACTCTACTTTGGCTTGGGCCAATTGGTTTTTGTCAATCAAAGATTGAGCGCGACGAACATACTGTTCTACAGCTGAGTCTTCTTTTGGTGGTGCTGGTGCTAGTGGTGGATTTTTTGGTGTATTTGGCTGAGGCGTCCCTGATTGGACTTTGGGTTGAGCAGTTGGTGGCGGCGCTGTGGATGATTTGCCCGCACTCCGCATTAAATACACTAAATTCAACTCACTAACTTGGGCAATGACTTGTAGCGCTTGCTCTAAAGAATCATATTGAGTTTGGGCTAGTTTAGCGATCGCACTTTTATAGAAATGATCGACATTAGAGGCATCAGCTAACTGTTTAGCCAAATCGGTGTTTAGAGTCACCGAAGTAGACTCTTGTACTAGGCGCTTGCCAATTTGCGACAAAATTAGAATATATTCCGCGCGAGTGCGATCGCTAGAAAGTTTTTCGTAAGCTGGGTTAACCAGCTTTGATAACAATTCGTTCCCTAGCTGTTTTTGAGTAGCAGTTTTAGTAAAACTACTGTCCGGGTGTAAGCGGCGGGCGATTTTTAGATAACGTTTGCGAATCTCTTTGACATCCGCATCAACTGGAATGCACAATACTGCGTGATGATCTATGAAATCATATTTAAATAGTCCACGATCTATTTTGAAAGACATATAGACGTTTTGCACCAAAGGAGCAGTTAGATTCTTTTTAGTAGTTTACCCAAAGTCAGGGGGAAAGCCCCCACCTTACACCCAGGCTGACAGTGGCGGAACTTGTAAAAGTTCGTTACTTAGGGAGTCGTGAATATAACTATTTGTGGCGAGAATTCTCCCTGACTCAATTTTGACAGGAGTGCCATCGTAAGCGGTAACTTTGCCCCCAGCTTCTTGTAACAAAATTATCCCGGCGGCAATATCCCAAGGAGAAAGCCCTCGTTCCCAGTAACCATCGACACGTCCACAGGCAACATATGCTAAATCTAGCGATGCAGAACCACTACGTCTGACTCCTTGGGTAAGATGGGTGAGGTGACTAAATTCTGCGTAGTTGTTATCAGAGGTTTCGCGGCGATCGTAGGCAAATCCTGTCACTAGTAGGCTTTTACTTAGTTCAGATGTTACCGAAACCTTGATGGGATGACGGTTGCGCGTTGCTCCCAAGTCAGTAGCGGCACGGAAGAGTTCATTGTGAAAGGGGTCATAAATTACACCAACTTGTGGAACGCCATTAATTAACAACCCGATGGAAACGGCAAAGAATGGGTATTGATGGGCGTAGTTGGTTGTGCCATCTAGAGGATCTATTGCCCAAAGGTATTCATTCTCTTGATTACCTAATTTCCCTGATTCTTCCGCGAGGATAGAATGTTGGGGAAAGTGGCGACGCAAAATTTCTAAAATCAACTTTTCTGAGGCTTTATCAGCAGCAGTGACTAAATCACCAGGGCGTCCTTTTTCAATAATTGCGTCTTCTAACTTACCCAAGTAACCTTGCAAAATACCACCAGCAGCTAAGGCAGCTTCGGTAGCAATATCTAGAAAAATTTGTAGATTAGTCATTTGTTATGGGGCATTGGGCACTTGTACCGAGCGAACGCGAGTGCGTCTGGTAGAGAAGCCGTAAAGCCTGCGGCATAGCTTCGCTTAAGGCGCAGCCTCTCCAAGAGTTGTATTGGCCAAACAGGGTAATTCAATTTTGGATTTTGGATTTTAAATTTTGGATTAAATTTCAATCTAAAATCCAAAATCTAAAATCTAAAATTCTTGCCCCCCCCACTCCCCACTCTTCAAAGATTTTGGCGGCGAAACTCACCGGGGGTGAGGCGCATGGGTTTTTCTGGGTTCCAGATTCCTTGCCCCATGAGTCTAGCCCATTGTTGGGCACGTTCTAAACGTTGGTCATATTTGTGGTTAGGCGATCGCCCCACAAACATTGCATTCCCTTGTTTGACTAATTCTTCATTCAACAACACCTTATCTTTCCACACATAAGCTAGAGTTCGCCCGATTTTGTCTTTTGCTTCTAAATCAAACTCCAGCGTTACCGATTGTTCTGCACCACCAATTAGATTCTCTAACTGTTCTTTTGCTGCTTCCCCCCAAGGCCGCTGTCGCAAATCTGGTGCATCAACACCCACTAACCGCACTTGGGAAATCAAATTTGGTTGTTCAGCCATGCCTAACACTTCCAAACTTTGCCCACTAACTACCCGCGCTACTTTCACCTGGGCCTGATTGTCTGGCAGCTGGTTTTTACCTTGACAACTCACCAAGAGCAATAAGCAAGCCAAAATGGCTATTTTTCGCACCCAGTCACCAAGACGCACAGGCATCAAAAATTCGGGGATTTTGAATTGTTTATTCCTCATCTAACGGTAAACCAGCTTTAACTCTCCCCCTAGCAAAATAGCGGCCAAACTGGAGTTCATAGACTTCATCTTCGTCTTGCGTTTCCACCTCCAAGTCAGAACGGGCGTAACTCACACACAACAAGGCATAACCTTGCCGACGTAAATGTGGCGACAATCCGATCGCCTCTGGTTGGTAAATTTCTCCCGACAACACTCTCACCGCACAAGTGGTGCAAGCCCCGTTGCGGCAGGAAAACGGCAGTTCCACCCCTTGTTTTTCGGCAGTGTGCAGAATGTAGCGGTCTTCTGGCACTTGTAGGGTGTATGTTTTGCCAGTGGCGCGATCGCGAACTCTAATTGTGTATGTACGGGACATCTGGATTTGCATTTTGGGATTGGGACTTTCAGATTCAATCTAAAAATATCTTTCTTTATCTTTGCATTTTGTGGGATTCTATAGTATGATCGTAACTCGTGGCACCTGGAGAGGTGGCCGAGCGGTTTAAGGCGCAGACCTGGAAAGTCTGTTTAGGGAAACTTAACGAGGGTTCGAATCCCTCCCTCTCCGTTTTCAAACCTAGTCTAAATATATAGTTTGAACCAGACTTCTACAAATAGTCTGGTTCAAAAAAAGCAGGATATTTCCAAATAAATTCTTAAAATTGCTTTGAAAGTGCCTTAGCGTGACCCTTTTCTTAAGCAAGCTACGTGCAGCGTTCCCCAAGAAAGGTATCGTACAAACCAGAAAACAAACGAGGCACTTCTGATTTAGCCCACTACACCAGTGGGTTACACAAAATCAACGAAACCTATTAGCACCCACACAATCTAGCGGGAAGTAACATTTGTTTATTTTTCACTCATAATCGAGGCATTTTGTAAAGTCGCCAAACTCCTACTTCAGTATGGCGACAGCCTGATGAACGGATCAGGTAAATTAAGATAAGTAAAGAAAACGCTTTGAACTAAATGGCAACTTTAAGTTTACAAGAAATTTCTACTCAGTTAGAAAGTCCGAATTTACGCGATCGCATGGTAGCTCTTGCCAATCTGCGTCATGTTTCTCCTGAAGATGCAGTCCCTTTAATTAAAAAGGTACTCGACGACGAATCTTTGCAACTGCGATCGATGGCAATATTTGCCCTTGGAATCAAGCCGACGCCAGAATGTTATGCAATTTTGGTGGAAATTCTAGTAAATGACCCAGATTATGGTATACGCGCTGATGCCGCTGGTGCCTTAGGATATTTGGGTGATGCCAGAGCCTTTGAAGTGCTTTCACGGGCTTTTTATGAAGATACTGATTGGCTAGTACGCTTTAGTGCAGCCGTTTCTCTAGGTAACATTAAAGATCCCCGTGCCCGTGAAATTCTTCTTCAGGCATTGGATAGCAAAGAAGTCGTGTTGCAACAAGCTGCAATCTCTGCACTGGGAGAAATTAAAGACATTGAGTCTGTCGATCAGATCCTGCGCTTCGCCCAATCAGATGATTGGTTAGTAAGGCAGCGTTTGGCAGAAGCCTTGGGAAATCTTCCCACTCCCAAGAGTATCTCAGCTTTAAAATACCTGGAAAAAGACAATCATTTCAACGTTGCTGAGGCAGCCAGAATTGGCCTCAAGAAGCTTGAGGAAATAGGCAATCAAGCTTAATATTAAAGCCTCCTGCGACCTTTTAATAATAATTAAGTGGGAATTTTAGCATTTTGATGCAGGGTAATTTCATTCATGAATATTGAAGAGTTTTTTCAATTAAGTGCTGGTAAATGGTTTTCTCATCGCACTAGTCAACATTTGGCTTTTAACGAATCTGAAAATAGCAAGTCAGACATCATCATTGAGACGCTGGCAATAGATCATCCAGAGGTGATCAAAGTGTGTCAAAATTACAAAGTTAATCCTAGTTCTGCTTCCTGTGCTACCAAAATTACCTGGAACGGCACAATGGATAAGGATCAAGCAAAACACAGTGGTTCAACTGTGTTAGTTTCGGTACCTGATGCGAATAATCCGGCCCAAGGCAAGTTCTTACGAGAAATAGTTGATGCCAATAAAACTCCAGTTGCCGGACACTATAAATTTGACAGTGATGGTGCTTTAATCTTAACTATAGAGGATGAAACCATGAGTTCTGAGGAGCGCCTGTGGTTTGCTAGCCCCAATTTGCGAATGCGGGTAAATGTCCTCAAGACTTTTGGTGGATTTAGTATTACTTCCTTCACTTCTGAGATTCGCATGGGTGGTTCTCCACCACCAGCCGCGAAGGCTTCGGAGGCGGCTAATTCAGTATCTAGTTAGTTGGATAACAAAATATTCCCCCCTTGTTTCTGGGGGGAATATTAATTGCTGGCAACTGAGTTGTGGACAAAAAGACATTTTCCAAGAGAACTTATTGTTGAATATTGTTTATAATCTCAATCACAAAATACCATGCTGTGGTTAGTACCATAGTTGGGAAAAAATTTAGATATATTTCTCTCTCTGCGTTGAGACTTTTTAAATTTGTAAAAAGTTAGCGATCGCCTGCGGTAATGGCAGAACAATTACAATCAACAAAGCTAGTGCCAGTAATCCCCAAATGTCACGTCCGTTATCCAATTCGCTGACATCATTCAGTGCAGGTTCATCAATCAACGGCATAAATAATAAGATAATCGCCCACAACAAAAATTCTTCCCGAACTAAAGAAAGTAATAGCAACAGCACGCGAGCAATTTGACCAATTATGATCGCAGTTCGTTGTCCAAACATCGCATGGACAATGTGACCTCCATCTAGTTGTCCCACAGGCATTAGATTTAATGCTGTGACAATTAGTCCCAGAAAACCAGCCAGTGCCACTGGATGTAAGTCAAGGGCTGATTTGGCCGTTAACTGACTTCCCAAGGCTAACTTCGAGAGTAGCGCTAGTAAGATGGAATACTTGGGATTGAGGGCATCAGGATTCAAAAGTCGGGTTTTTTCACTCAGGGAAACCACGTCAGAATGAGCCAAGCCCCATATTAGTAATGGCAAGGTAACAACAAAGCCTGCAATTGGCCCAGCGAAACTAATATCAAATAAAGCTTTGCGGTTGGGAATAGGACTACGCATCTGAATAAATGCGCCAAAAGTTCCCAAGAAGAAAGGCACGGGAATAAAGTAAGGTAACGTCGAGCGAATATTGTAAAATTTGGCTGTCAAATAATGCCCAAGTTCATGAATGCCCAAAATAGTCATCAACCCTAAGGCATAAGGCAATCCTTTTAATAGAACATCTGGGTTAGATAGAAGTTTGAACAAAGATCCAGTTTCCCAGATAGATGGAAAAGAAACACCAGCATTTTGCACTCCCACCAAGGTAGTAGTTACCAAAGTAGCTGCTAGTAGTAGAAGCGCTAATCCTGGGCGAGTTAACCGTTCCTGGTTGCGTCGTGGTGTATTTGTCTGTTTAGCAGCTTGAGTATTGGGAACCAGCACAAAGAAAGGTTGGCCATTGAAACCTTCTTGAAAGATCAGCACGAAGCGATCGCCAAATTGGGCTTCAATATTAGTCTTAATCTGCTGGTAGGCGTTGCTGGCTTTAGTTCGCAACTGACCACGGCAAATCACAGCTTGTGGTCGATACTCAATATTTTGAACGTAGTATACAGACCAAGGAAAACAATTTCGCAGTTGAGTTTCTTCCGTTGGCTCAATAGGACGCACTATTGGTTCTGCGATAGGCTGGATAGTCGGCTGTGATTCTGAGGCTTGAGCTTGAACTTGAGTCGGTGTATCTCTTGGCGCTTGACGCCCCCATTGAAACAATGTCCAGTACAACAGTGTGCAGACAAATAACGACCAAATGATCAGCGCTGGTGGCGGAGGTTGTTTCGCCCCGTAGATCAGCGTCCATCCACTCAACAGAAATGCTGGTGTCATTAAAATCAGCCACAACAACCATACTGGCGTCCGAGTGATGTGAGCGACGCTGTGCTGCACCATTAGATAAGTAGCTAGCCCCAGTAGGAGGATAAATAGAAACCAAAATGCCATGTTATCTTCAGTAATTTGGACAAAACACCCCACCAGTAGCTTCAGCACCATAGCATTAACTACAAGGCAGACCTCAAACCCCAATTTTATTCACAATGGTTAACAGTGCTGGTTAATGCTCAAGTTTCAATTCTTCAGAATTTCCACACTGTAACCAGATTGTCCACAACTCCTCAGTTTCGGTTCTTTGATTATGTGCCCTTTACCTCAAGTGCCGAGTCATACAACTAAGCCACCACGGGCTGTCTTCCCTGACGAAGTTCCTAGCGGAAGTTCTCTGCAATCGGACTTCGCACAAGAGAGCATTTTTGCCTTTCCACCCAATCGGGACACATTAGGGGGAACCTCTTATTTTATTGTAAGAAATGAAGGCAATATCCTCATAGATTGCCCTGCCTTAGACCAAACAAATCAAGATTTTTTGCGATCGCATGGAGGCGTGCGTTGGTTATTGCTCACCCATCGAGGCACTATTGGCAAAACCGCTGAAATTCAGCAAATCTTTGGCTGCGAGGTGCTGATTCAAGAGCAAGAAGCTTATTTATTACCAGGCTTAACCGTAACTACCTTTAGGCAGGAATTTATTCTCGATGCCGCAACACAAGTGATTTGGACACCAGGTCATTCTCCCGGCTCATCTTGCCTATACTACAGTGAACTTGGAGGTATATTGTTTTCTGGTCGGCATTTAGTCCCTAACCAGCAGGGTAAACCAGTACCATTACGGACAGCGAAAACTTTCCACTGGCCAAGACAAATTAAAAGTGTTGAGTTACTACTAGAACGTTTTACACCAGAAACTCTCCAGTATATTTGTCCTGGAGCTAATACAGGCTTTCTCAGAGGTAAGCGTGTCATAAATCAAGCTTATCAACACCTCGCCTCTCTTGATTTACCAGCTTTGCTGCGGATACAGCCTCTACTTTAAAGCAATTCGCAATGGGCTGCGCCCCGCTACGCTAACGCAATTACGTTTTGTGACGGGGATTTTAATTAGGCATTCAATTCGTGCTGCTGCTATAGGCAGGGGAATTAAACTGAACATACTTTGTTAATGAGAGAAGACTGCTACCTCAATAGAGTTAGAAGCAGGTCTTGACGCGTTCAGAATTAAAAGAAGTACCTCAAATTAACATGGATGATGAATGATTTAGTCTTTTTAGCTGCTCATCAATTGGCAAAAGCAATCCGCGATCGCCAAGTCTCTTCAAAAGAAGTAATAGAAGCTTATCTAAGTCAGATTGCTCAACACAACCCAGCACTAAATGCCATTGTGACTTTAGATGCGGAAAATGCGATCGCTCTGTCGAAAGCGGCAGATAAAGCATTGGCTCAAGGAGAAAATTGGGGAGTCTTACATGGAGTACCCATAACTATCAAAGACACCCTCGAAACCAAAGGATTACGGACAACGAGCAGTTATGAACCTCTAGCTAATTATATCCCAGAGCAAGATGCTACCGTTGTCGCTCGACTACGCGCCGCTGGAGCGATTATTTTGGGCAAGACGAATACACCACAGTTGGCTGACAACTTCCAGACTAACAGTCCCCTGTTTGGTAGAACAAACAATCCCTGGAACCATGAGTGTACCCCAGGCGGTAGTACTGGAGGTGGGGCGAGTGCTATAGCTGCTGGGTTATCCCCTTTAGAACTTGGTAGTGATATTGGTGGGTCTATCCGCGTTCCGTCTCACTTCTGTGGCATTTTCTGCTTGAAACCAACCGAGCATCGAGTCTCAACATTTGGACATATTCCAGAACTGCCAGGAACACCGAAAACCATCTGGCACTTGCAGACAGTAGGGCCTCTTGCCCGCTCTGTAGAAGACTTGCAATTGTGCCTGTCACTGATTGAAGGCCCAGACCCGCGCCAGCCAGAAGTGTTGCCGATACCCATACAAGGCAACCCAGTTACCACACTACAATCCTGCCGCTACGCTTGGACAGAAGGTTTTGATATTCCAGCAACAACCGAAACTAAGGCCGCTCTAGAGAAACTAGCATCATCCCTAGTCGAACTAGGGTGCTATGTAGAGCAACACAACCAGCCACCGAATTTTGAGAGCAATGCAGTAGGGGATACTTACCTGAATATTTATGCTTTTGAATTGGGTTTATCACAGCCAGACCTGACGCAGACTCAACAGCAACAACGGTATGTCACCGCCCTCGCCGAGCGCGATATTCTGATTGCGAATATGGAACGCTTCTTCTCTGATTGGGATGTTTGGCTGTGTCCAGTGGTGCCAGTACCTGCCTTCACCCATCGTCAGCCAGGAGAACCCATTCAGGTAGATGGTCACGAGTTCTCTTATTTGATCGCAATAGGTGCTTACACCACAATTTTCAACCTAACTGGCAACCCTGCCGTGGTACTGCCCTTTACCCAGTCACAAGAAGGATTACCCATTGGTGTGCAGGTGGTAGGGCGGCGGGGAAGTGATATGAAGCTGTTAGAAATTGCTCAGAAATTAACTCAAGTAACTGGTTGTTTTCAACGCCCACCAGGGTATTAGGTGGCTCAATCCAGTTAAAATACTCGTTAATCAAGTTCTGATACTACTTTGGGAAGTCATCAAAAAGCGATCGCCACATCTACTGAAGGTGCCCTGTTGCCCTAATCCCCAATGCAACTTTTGTAACGTTTGTTAACCAACATATTGTCCAGGGAATTCTAACCTTAGTACATAGGAATTTTCGTCAAAATTTATGAGCGCAAATGTTGATGGAACTTTAACGATCGCTGGCTACCAAATTATAGAGCAACTTTATTCAGGTTCTCGGACTCAAGTGTATCGGGCAGTTCGAGAAGGCGATCGCTTACCAGTTGTGATCAAGCTCTTAAAACAAGAATACCCAACCTTCAGCGAATTAGTACAGTTTCGCAACCAGTATGCGATCGCTAAAAACCTAGATATTCCCGGTATCATCAAACCCTACAGCCTAGAAGCCTATAACAACGGCTATGCCCTGGTAATGGAGGACTTTGGTGGCATTTCCTTGCGGGAATTTACCCAAGGAAAAACACTGACATTAGAGCAATTCATCCCCATTGCTCTGCAACTGCTAGACATCTTACACCAGTTACATCAACAGCGCGTTATTCACAAAGATATTAAACCAGCCAACATCTTGATTCACCCTCACACGAAACAAATCAAGTTGATTGACTTTAGTATTGCCTCACTCTTACCACGAGAAACCCAGGAGATTCAGAGCATCAAGGGACTGGAAGGGACGCTGGCATATCTGTCACCAGAGCAAACCGGACGGATGAACCGAGGCATTGACTACCGCAGCGACTTCTATTCATTAGGTGTGACTTTCTTTGAACTACTGAGTGGAAAACTGCCCTTTGAGTCTCGTGACCCGATGGAGTTGGTGCATTGCCATATCGCAAAGCAACCACCCTTCGTCTGGGATTTCAACCCCGATCTGCCCTTGATGCTGGGCGAGATTGTCCGCAAACTGATGGCGAAGAACGCCGAAGACCGCTATCAGAGTGCGTTAGGACTTAAATATGACCTTGTTACCTGCGTAGAACAGTGGCGAGAAACAGGCAAGCACACCTGGTTTGAATTGGGACAGCGCGATATCAGCGATCGCTTTCTCATCCCCGAAAAACTCTACGGACGGGAATCGGAAGTGCAGACATTACTGGAGGCATTTGGTCATGTTGCCAATGGTGGCTCCCAACTGATGCTGGTGGCAGGTTTCTCTGGCATTGGCAAAACTGCCGTCGTCAATGAAGTGCATAAGCCGATCGTCCGGTGGAACGGCTACTTTATCAAAGGGAAATATGACCAGTTCAACCGCAACATTCCTCTGTCTGCTTTTGTGCAAGCCTTTCGTGATTTGATGGCACAGTTGCTCGGTGAAAGCGATACTCAACTGGAGCAATGGCAGAGCAAGATTTTAGCGGCAGTTGGAGAGAACGGGCAAGTTTTGATCGAGATGATTCCTGAACTGGAGCAGATGATCGGCAAACAGCCTGCGATCGCTGAATTATCGGGCAGTGCGGTACAAAATCGCTTTAATCTGCTGTTCCAAAATTTCATTCAAGTCTTCACCACAACAGAACATCCGTTGGTGATGTTTCTCGATGATTTGCAATGGGCAGATTCGGCATCGCTGAATTTGCTGAAGCTGTTGATGGTAAGCAATCGCGGTTATCTATTCATTATTGGCGCATACCGCGATAACGAGGTGTTTGCGGCTCATCCACTCATGTTAACGCTAGATGAAATCGAAAAAGCATCCTCTTGCGTCAACACCCTGACTCTAGTTCCCTTGAGTCAAGCAGATGTAAACCATTTAATTGCCGACTCGCTTAGTTGTGCGACTGAAATGGCATTGCCGTTAACAGAGTTGGTTTATCAAAAAGCCAAAGGCAATCCCTTTTTCACGACTCAGTTTCTGAAAGCGCTGTATGAAGATGGGCTGATTACCTTTGATTGGGAAGCAGGTTTTTGGCAGTGTGATGTCGGGCAAGTGCGATCGCTGGCTCTCACCGATGATGTGGTGGAATTTATGGCCCAACAGCTTCAGAAATTGCCCAACATCACTCAAGATGTTTTGAAACTGGCAGCTTGTATTGGCAATCAGTTTGATTTGGCGACGCTGGCGATCGTCTCTGAAAAGTTGCAGACGGAAACCGCTTCAGACTTGTGGAAAGCATTGCAAGAAGGATTTATCATTCCGATCAATGAGGTTTACAAGTTTTATCAAACTGAAGCATCAGCCGCCACAGTTCAAACATCAACACAGAAGGTTGACACCTGTGTTTACAAGTTCTTGCACGATCGCGTCCAGCAAGCCGCTTATTTCCTAATTCCAGAAGAACAAAAACAGATCGCTCACCTAAAAATTGGGCAACTATTACTGACTCATAGGCTCGTTGCCAAACAAGACGAAAAACTGTTTGAAATTGTTAACCAACTTAATATCGGCAAATCCCTGATTGTCGATCTATCTGAGCAAATAGAACTCGCTCAACTCAATCTGAAAGCTGGACAAAAAGCCAGAGCCGCAACTGCCTATACAGCTGCATTTGAATATTGCACTACAGGCATTGCCTTGTTAGCTAAGGATATGTGGCAAACGCAGTATGAGTTAACCTTAGCCCTCTACGAAGCTGCCACTGAAGCCGCTTACCTGAGCGGCAACTTTCAGCAGATGACACAATTAGCGGCAGTCATTACAGAATACTCTAGAAACCTGTTGGATACAGTCAAGGTCTATGAAGTTCAAATTCAAGCTGCTCAAGCCCAACATCAATTTATAGAGGCAGTGCAGATTGCCCTGAAGATTGTAGAACGTCTAGGAACGAGTTTTCCTGAGCAACCCAGTCAATTGGATATTGCACAGGCATTTGAGGCGACTAAATCGATCCTGGCTGGTAGGCAACCGTTGGACTTAATCACTCTGCCCCAGATTGTAAACCCTAACAAATTAGCAGTTATACGGATTCTTGCCGCTGTCTCTTCTGCTGCCTTTGTCGTCACTCCAGCGCTCTTACCATTTATTACTCTTGAGCAGGTAAATTTATCCGTTCAATATGGCAACACCTCATTTTCGGCAATTGGCTATGCCTACTACGGACTAATACTTTGTGGGATGGTAGGAGAGATTGACTTTGGCTATGAGTGTGCAAAACTTGCACTTTTATTGCTCGAACATTTCAATGCCAAAGAACTGAAATCGAGAGTTTATGTCGGAATTCATTGCAGTGTGTGGCATTGGAAAGAGCCGCTCAAGAACACCTTACCGTTTCTTCGGGAAGGCTACGAAGTTGGATTGGAAACGGGAGATTTAGAATCAGCGGCTATTTGCGGATTCATTTATATCTCGTACTGTTGGTTTATGGGCAAAGAACTAAGCGAACTCAGCCGACAAAGCGCTGCCTTCCGAGATCAGCTGGCGCACCTCAAGCAAGAAGGTCTTACCAGTCATCTGACAGTTTTTCAGCAAGCAATTTTGAATATGATCGGCGATTCTGCTGAACCTTGGCAGCTGAGTGGAAATGCCTTTAATCGAGAGGAAATTGTGCCAGCCCTCCAGCGATCGGGCGATCAGACTGCGTTGTACTATTTCTATGCCAGCCAATTGGGTCTATGTTACATGTTTGGCAAGTTTGAATTGGCGGTGGAAAACGCGATCGCATCTGAAAACTATATCGGTGGCGCTACAGGCTTATTCATCGTTCCGCTCTGCTACACCTATGATTCTCTAGCCCATCTGACAATCTATTCTCAGGTTTCCCAACCACAACAGCAACACATTCTGCAACGGGTGGCTAAAAACCAGGAAAAGATGAAAAAGTGGGCTGGCCATGCTCCAGAAAATCACCTGCACAAATTTTATTTAGTTGAAGCCGATCGATACCGAGTTTTAGGGCATAAATCAGAGGCATTAGAATTCTACGATCGCGCCATTGCTCTTGCTAAAGAACACGGCTACATCCAAGAAGAAGCCCTGGCTAATGAACTAGCAGCTAAATTTTACCTCGACTGGGGCAAAGAGCGCATTGCTCAGGAATACATGACGAACGCCTACTATGGCTATGCTCGTTGGGGCGCTAAAGCCAAAGTCGCCGACTTGGAACGACGCTATCCCCAACTCCTCGCCCCCATCCTCCAGCAAACCCGTTCTCCCTTCTCAACTAACGAAACTATCTTCACCTTGGAGAGTGTCACCTCCACCACTTCCAGTAGTAGCACCGTCTCTGTTGCTTTAGATTTAGCTACCATTCTCAAAGCTTCTCAAACCCTTTCTGGAGAAATCGAACTCGAAAAACTGCTCTCGGTATTGCTGCATATCGTCATTGAAAATGCCGGAGCAGATAAATGTGTGTTCATGCTCTTGGAGTCAGGTCGTTTGCTGATTCAGGCGCTAGCACAGCTTTCTCTTGATGTCACATCTGGACAGAACAAGGGAATTGCCCACATCGATTTTTACCCAATGTTGCTCAACCCGCAGCCCGTTGAGGACTCTCTTGATGTGCCAGTTGGCTTAATTAATACCGTTAAACGCAGCTTAAAACCAGCAGTGATTGTTGATGCCACGGTGCAGCCGCAATTAATCAATGACCCCTATATACAGCAACAGAAGCCCAAGAGTATTTTGTGCAGCCCGATTTTGCATCAAGGTAAGTTGCTTGGCATATTGTATCTGGAAAATAACCTGGCAACCGGAGCTTTTAATAGCGATCGCGTCGAACTGCTCAACTTACTTTGCGCTCAAGCTGCAATTTCTCTAGAAAACGCCCGACTTTATCGAAATTCCCAGAACTATGCTCAACAGTTAACACAATCTCTAGCAAAATTGCAGGCTAATGAAATTCGCTTCCAAAATTTGGCGAATAATATTCCTGGTATGGTGTACCAATTCCGGATCGCGGCTGACGGTTCAACTTCAACACCCTACGTTAGCTCTGGCTGTCTCGACTTGTATGGGTTAGAGCCAGAGTTGGTGATAGCAGGAACCCATAGTCTTTACGCCATGAATCATCCTGACGATCAACCAGCTATTGTCCAAGCGATCGCTTACTCTGCCCAAACTCTGACACCGTTTGACCTAGAATGTCGGATTATCCTGCCTTCAGGAACCGTCAAATGGATTCAATCTCTTGCTCGGCCACAGCGACAAGCCGATGGCGCAATCTTATGGGATGGGGTGATGATTGATATTAGCGATGTCTACGAGGAGCTTCGCTTACGCAAACAGGCCGAAGCATCTCTAGCCAAAGAACGAGAGTTTTTGAATGCCATCATTCACAATATTACCGATGGGATTGTTGTTTGTGATGCTAGTGGCAAGTTGACCTTATTCAACAACGCAACTCGTGAGTTTCATGGCTTACCAATAGAATCATTACCACCTGAACAATGGGCAGAACACTTCTCACTCTATCAACCTGATGGGCAAACACCCCTATTAACAACGGAAATCCCTTTGTTTCGTGCCTTGCAAGGAGAAATAGTCGAAAATGCCGAAATAGTAATTGCGCCGAAGCATGGTTCTACGAGAATTTTGTTAGCAAGTGGACAAGCAATCTTCGATCCTTTGGGTAACAAAGTTGGTGCAGTAGTTGTGATGCGAGATATTAGCGAAAGGGCGCGGCTTGAAGCCGAACGCAAACTTGCTGAACTTGCTTTGCAGCAAAAATCACTTGACTTAGAACAAGCGCTAACTGATCTGCAAAACGCCCAATTACAAATGGTGCAAAGTGAAAAAATGTCAGCATTAGGTAACTTAGTTGCTGGTGTGGCTCACGAAATGAATAATCCTTTGGGTTTTATTGCTGCGAGTCTCAAACAAGCTAAACCTACCTTCGCTGATATTATCGAACACCTGAAACTCTATCAAAAAAGTTTCCCCAACAAAAGTGATGAAATCAAAGACCATGCCGAAGAAATCGACTTGGATTATAGCTTATCAGACTTGCCGAAGATGATTGATTCCATGACGATGGCGTGCGATCGCCTCAAAAATATCAGTACCAGTCTCCGCACTTTCTCCCGTGCTGATCAAGATTATAAAGTACCATTTAACATTCACCAAGGCATCGATAGTACAATTTTAATTTTAAAACATCGTCTCAAGGCGAATGAACAACGTCCAACGATTGAAGTTGTCACCAACTACGGTAATTTACCTCAAGTCGAATGTTTTCCGGGTCAATTAAATCAGGTATTCATGAATATCCTGGCAAATGCTATTGATGCATTAGATGAATCTAATCATGGATGTAGCTTTGAAAAAATAAAAGCCAATCCTAACGGGATTACAATTACAACCTCAGTCGAAAATAATCTAGTTAAAATTGCCATTGCTGATAATGGTCAGGGGATGAATGAACAAGTCAAATCAAAAATATTTGGCCATTTATTTACGACAAAAGCTGTTGGGAAAGGAACAGGATTAGGACTTGCGATCGCTCGTCAAATCGTCGAATCAACCCATAGCGGCAAATTGAGTTTTAACTCTCTTCTAGGTAATGGTACAGAATTTATCATTGAAATTCCGGTATAATTTTTACCTCTTCTTGGTAAACAACTTCAGATATCTGGGAATACTAAATCTGAAAGCCTCTTTTGATTTAGCAATATGGTCAGTATTCCCGGATATCGCATCAGTGAAGAACTCTACAATGGTTCTAGAACTCTGGTTTTTCGAGGGGATCGAGAAACCGATTCATCAAGAGTAGTGATTAAACTGCTGAAAAATTCTTATCCCAGTTTCAGCGAACTGGTGCAGTTTCGCAATCAGTATACCATTGCCAAAAATCTTAACTCACCCCTAATCATCCAAACCTACAGCCTGGAACCCTACCAAAATGGCTATGCGTTAGTGATGGAAGATTTTGGCGGGATTTCTCTAAAAGATTATTTCACCCATGTAGAGGCGTTGTGTGCAACGTCTCTACAGGAGTTTTTAGAAATAGCGATCGCACTGTGCAATGCCTTAGATATACTCTATCGGGAGGGGATTATTCATAAAGACATTAAACCCAGCAATATTTTAATTAATCCCGAAACCAAACAAGTTAAATTAATTGACTTTAGCATTGCATCTTTACTACCACGAGAAACCCAAACCCTCATCAACCCCAACGTATTAGAAGGAACACTTAGTTATATATCCCCAGAACAAACAGGAAGAATGAATCGGGGGATTGACTACCGGACTGACTTCTATTCTTTGGGTGTCACTTTTTACGAATTACTTACAGGTGAGTTACCATTTTCGTCAAATGATCCGATGGAATTGGTACATTGTCATATTGCTAAACTAGCGCCTTTAGTATCTGAAATTAACCCACAAATCCCATCTGTACTCTCAGAAATTGTCAGCAAATTGATGGCGAAAAATGCTGAATCCAGATATCAAAGTGCGTTAGGACTGAAATTTGATTTAGAAAATTGCTTACATCAACTACAAGTTGATGGTAAGATTGAGAGCTTTCAAATTGCGCGACGGGATGTGTGCGATCGCTTCCTCATCCCTGACAAACTTTATGGACGAGAAACCGAAGTAGAAACGTTACTCCAAGCATTTGAGCGTGTTAGCCAAGGTGCAACAGAAATGATGCTGGTAGCGGGGTTTTCGGGAATTGGGAAAACGGCAGTTGTCAACGAAGTTCATAAACCCATTGTGCGGCAACGCGGTTATTTTATCAAAGGGAAATATGACCAATTTAATCGCAATATTCCCTTAAGTGCTTTTGTGCAAGTATTCCGTGATTTAATGGGGCAGTTGCTCAGTGAAAGCGATACCGAATTACACATCTGGAAAACTCAGATTCTTCAGGCTCTAGGGGACAATGGGCAGGTAATCATTGAGGTGATTCCCGAATTAGAACGCATCATCGGTAAGCAAGCACCCGCGACAGAATTATCAGGAACAGCAGCACAAAATAGATTTAATTTACTGTTCCAAAAATTCATTCAAGTCTTCACAACTCAAGAACATCCCTTAGTGATGTTTTTGGATGATTTACAGTGGGCTGATTCTGCCTCACTCAATTTGATGCAGCTTTTGATGAATGAGTCGGAAAGTCCCTATTTATTGATGATCGGGGCTTACCGAGATAATGAAGTTTCACCGGCGCATCCCTTAATGTTAACCTTAGATGCGATCGCCAAAGCCAACGCCACCATCAATACCATTACCTTACGTCCCCTCAGTCAGGGTAGCTTAAACAAGCTAGTCGCTGACACGCTCAACTGCCATATTTTGACCGCTCAAGCCTTGACAGAACTGATTTCCTTGAAAACAAAAGGCAATCCCTTTTTTGCTACCCAGTTTCTCAAAGCATTGTATCAAGATGGATTGATTCAGTTCGATCTCAACCTGGGACATTGGCAGTGCGATCTGGCAGAGATTCGCACTGTGGCCATGTCCGATGATGTCGTGGAATTTATGGCATCACAGTTACAAAAACTGCCCTCTTATACCCAAGATATTCTCAAATTAGCCGCTTGTATTGGCGCACAGTTTGATTTGAATACGCTGGCGATCGTCTCCCAAGAATCGGAATCTGATGCCGCCGTCGCCCTCTGGAAAGCCTTGCAGGAAGGACTAATCCTCCCTCAAAGTGAAATTTATAAGTTCTATGTGGGCGAATTGGACACAACGCAAAACCCAACAGATGAATCGCTCAATTATAAGTTCCTCCACGATCGCGTCCAACAGGCTGCCTATTCTCTCATTGCTGAGGATCGAAGACAAATAACCCACTACCATATCGGACAGCTACTACTGCAACAAATTTCGCCCGAAGCCAGAGAAGAACGCATTTTTGAACTGGTCAATCAATTAAATCACGGAACTTCTCTAATTACTCAACTCACCGAATGCAACGAACTTGCCCAACTCAATCTCATCGCCACCCGCAAAGCCCGAAGCGCAACCGCTTATCAAGCGGGTCGCGAATATGCCAGCATTGGGTTATCTCTGCTGGGCGAAAAAGCTTGGCAGCAGCAATACGAACTGACACTAGAATTTCATGAATTAGCGACTGAGTTGGCTTTTCTATGCGGCGATTTTGAACGGATGGAACAGTTCGTTAATATTGTCATCGAACAGGCTCATACCTTACTAGAAAAGGTCAATGTTTACCGTATTAGGATTCAAGCTAATGCCTCCCAAAGTCAACTCGATGAAGTGCTAGCGATCGGCATGGATCTCTTACAACAATTAGGGATACCGATGACCGAATCACCCACAATGGCAGATGTTCAGCAATCCATCCAAGAAATTAGCAAACTCATTGGAGACCAGAAAGTTGAAGATTTTGCCAATCTCCCCATTATGACAGATGCGAACAAAATAGCTATTACCCAAATTGCTAGTAGCATCATGGGAGCAGCTTACACCTGTGGCTCTCTTTTGTATCCATTATTAACGACCTTGCTCGTCAAATTATCTCTGCAATACGGTAATACATTTGTTTCTGCGACTAACTATGCTTGCTACAGTTTGGTTCTCTCGAATATCCAAAAAGATATAGATTTAGCGGCACAGTTTGGTCAGTTGGCATTGAATCTCGCTTTAAAATTCGATGATAAAGCCACTAAACCTGAAATATTTTTGCTGCTAGGCGGTTTTATTCTCCACCGCAAATCTCACATCAAAAAAACATTACCCCTCTTGGAGGAGGGATACACGCTTGGGCTAGAAATTGGCAACCTGGAATATGCCGGATATTGTGGTCAAAGTTTCTGTCGGAATTCTTTTTATTGCGGTCTACCCCTTTCTGACTTAGAGCAAAATACACGCACTTACTACCATGCTTTAGTTGCACTAAAGCAATTGGGATCAGCTAATTACTGTCTGGTCTATTGGCAAATAATTTTGAATTTATTGGGTTTTGCGGAGTATCCCACTATTTTGTCTGGATCTGCTCTACAAGAAACAGAATTTCTTCCCCTGTTGCTGTCTGCCAATGATTGGCATGGACTATATATATTTTACGTATATAAATTGACCCTGTGCTTTTTATTTGGGGAAGTTGAGGAAGCAAACAATCATGCACTTGAGTGCAGAAACTATTTCATGGGAGGTGCAAGTACAGTTGGTGAACCTGCATTTTATTTGTATGATTCTTTAGTTACCATAGCACAATTGACTCAACGCTCAGGCGAAGTATCAACTACATTAGAGCGCGTGACCCAAAACCAAACTCTTTTACAGCAATGGGCGCACCACGCACCAATGAATCATCAACATAAATACGATTTGGTGGAAGCCGAAAAATATCGGGTTTTAGGAAAGCATTATGAGGCTGGGGATTGGTACGATCGCGCCATTTCTGGAGCAAAAGAACATGAATATATCCAGGAAGAAGCTTTAGCAAACGAACTAGCAGCCAAATTCTATCTCAATTGGGGTAAAGAGAAAGTTGCCGCAGGTTATATGCAAGAAGCCTATTACTGCTATGCCCACTGGGGAGCTAAAGCTAAAACTGATGACCTGGAAACCCGTTATCCAGAGTTGCTTTGCCCGATTTTGCGGCAGTCCGATCCCTCAGTGACAATGTTAGGCACATTAGCGACGATCGCATCTCCCGCCTATTCCCTTCACTCCAACAACCACAAAAGTTCTAGCAGTTCCAGCATCAATACAACCCTCGATTTTGCTGCCATTCTCAAAGCCTCCCAAGCACTTTCGCGGGTGATTCAGTTAGAGGATCTGCTCCACCAACTCACCCAAGTTATTCTGCAAAATTCGGGGGGCGATCGCTGTGCGTTAATCTTACCCAACGAGAATCAAGTCTGGGAAGTGCGGGCGATCGCCACACCCACCGAAACTAAACTCTACTCCGAACCCCTGGAAAACAATCCCAATGTCCCCGTCAAACTGATTCAATATGTCAAAAACACTCAACAAGTCGTGGTCATTGACGATTTAAAAACCGATTTACCCGTAATTGAGGATTATTTGAGACTACAGCAGCCTAAAAGTGTCCTGTGTTTACCCATTCTCAATCAAGGACATTTGGTTGGTATTTTGTATCTCAAGAATCGCTTAACCAGTGGTGTATTTACCAGCGATCGCATCATTATTCTCGACTTCCTCTGCACTCAAGTGGCGATTTCTCTAGAAAATGCCCGGCTTTACAATCAAGCCCAGCAGACCCTCACCGACTTGCAAAATGCTCAATTACAAATAGTTCAAAGTGAAAAAATGTCGGCGCTAGGTAACTTAGTCGCCGGAGTTGCCCACGAAATCAACAATCCCGTCGGCTGTATTATTGGCAACGTTAGTGCTGTCCAAGATTACATCAATGACCTATTTGGGCTGATTGACCTCTATCAAGAGGAACTCCCGCAACCCAGCCCCACCATTGCAGAGGAATTAGAGACAATCGACCTGGAATATTTACGGGATGATTTACCCAAATTAATTAGAGCCATGAAAGATGGTGGCGATCGCATCAAGTCTATCAGTAAGAGTCTCCGTACTTTCTCCCGTGCCGATAGCGACCAAAAACAAACCTTCAATCTCCACGAAGGGATTGATAGCACCATCTTGATTTTACGCCATCGTCTCAAGGCTTCGGAGACTCGTCCGGCTATTGAAGTTGTCACCAACTACGGTAATATCCCGGCGATTAATTGCTTTTCCGGTCAATTAAATCAGGTATTTATGAATATTTTGGCGAATGCTATTGATGCATTAGATGAATCAAATAATGGTCGCAGTTTTGCAGAAATTAAAGCCAATCCTAACTGGATTACAATTACAACTTCAGTCGAAAATGATCTAGTTAAAATTGCTATTCTGGATAATGGTAAAGGAATGAACGAAGAAGTGAAACACAAGATTTTTGACCATTTATTTACGACGAAAGCTGTCGGGAAAGGGACGGGATTAGGGCTGGCGATCGCTCGTAAAATCGTCGAAGAAACTCATAGTGGCAAATTGAGTTTCAACTCTGTTATCGGTGAGGGAACAGAATTTTTAATCGAAATTCCTTTGTAGATTTTTGCTCTTTTGGTAAACAGCTTCAGATATCTGGGAATACTAAATCTAGAAGTCTTCAGGATTTAGCAATATGGTAAGCACTCTAGCCAATATTCCCGGATATGGCATCAATGAAGAACTCTACAATGGTTCTAGAACTCTGGTTTTTCGAGGGGATCGAGAAACCGATTCATTAAGAGTAGTGATTAAACTGCTGAAAAATTCTTATCCCAGTTTCAG
The DNA here is from genome assembly GCF_036917655.1 of Nostoc sp. Classification (GTDB taxonomy): domain Bacteria; phylum Cyanobacteriota; class Cyanobacteriia; order Cyanobacteriales; family Nostocaceae; genus Nostoc. The sequence goes on along the minus strand of NZ_JBALCY010000005.1, from coordinate 78,902 downwards.
CGAACTCTTGTCGTTTCGCAATCAGTATACCATTGCCAAAAATCTTAACTCACCTCTGTTCATCGCCACCTACAGCCTAGAACCCTACCAAAATGGCTATGCGTTAGTGATGGAAGATTTTGGCGGGATTTCTCTAAAAGATTATTTCACCCATGTAGAGGCGTTGCATACAACGTCTCTACAGGAGTTTTTAGAGATAGCGATCGCACTGTGCAACGCCTTAGATATACTGTATCGCGAGCGAATTATTCATAAAGACATTAAACCCAGCAATATTTTAATTAATCCCGAAACCAAACAAGTTAAATTAATTGACTTCAGTATTGCGTCTTTACTACCACGAGAAACCCAAACCCTCATCAACCCCGATGTATTAGAAGGAACACTTAGTTATATTTCCCCAGAACAAACAGGAAGAATGAATCGGGGGATTGACTACCGGACTGACTTCTATTCTTTGGGTGTCACTTTTTACGAATTACTTACAGGTGAGTTACCATTTTCGTCAAATGATCCGATGGAATTGGTACATTGTCATATTGCTAAACTAGCGCCTTTAGTATCTGAAATTAACCCACAAATCCCATCTGTACTCTCAGAAATTGTCAGCAAATTGATGGCGAAAAATGCTGAATCCAGATATCAAAGTGCGTTAGGACTGAAATTTGATTTAGAAAATTGCTTACATCAACTACAAGTTGATGGTAAGATTGAGAGCTTTCAAATTGCGCGACGGGATGTGTGCGATCGCTTCCTTATCCCTGACAAACTCTATGGACGAGAAACCGAAGTAGAAACGTTACTCCAAGCATTTGAAAGAGTCGCTAACCCCCCTGAATCCCACGCTAGTTGCTACAACGGGGAAGACCCTCGCAACGCACTGGTTCCCCTTAATAAGAGGGGACATCGGGGGGTAGAAATGATGTTGGTGGCTGGTTTCTCTGGGATTGGTAAAACAGCAGTTGTCAACGAAGTTCATAAACCTATTGTGCGACAACGCGGTTATTTCATTAAAGGGAAATATGATCAATTTCAACGAAATATTCCCTTCAGCGCCTTTGTGCAAGTCTTCCGAGATTTAATCGGACAATTGTTAACAGAAAGTGATGCCCAAATCCAGCAATGGAGAAATAAAATATTAGATGCTGTAGGTGAAAATGGGCAGGTAATTATTGAAGTCATCCCGGAATTAGAAATAATTATTGGAAAGCAATCACCAGCACCAGAATTATCAGGAACTGCGGCACAAAATAGATTTAATTTATTATTCCAACAATTTACCCAAGTCTTTACAAGTGCTGAACATCCATTAGTGATGTTTTTAGATGATTTGCAATGGGCAGATTCCGCCTCACTGAAGTTAATACAGTTATTAATCGCTGATACAGGTCATCTTTTCTTAATTGGTGCATATCGTGATAACGAAGTCAACCCAGCACATCCATTAATGTTGACTTTGGGTGAAATTGCCAAAACACAAGCAACGATTAAGACAATTACTTTAGATCCCCTAAGTCAAAAGCAAGTGAATCAATTAGTTGCCGACACACTTAAATGTTCAGAAAGTTTGGCTTTATCTCTTTCTAAATTAGTCTATCAAAAAACTCAAGGTAATCCCTTTTTTACTACGCAATTTCTCAAAGCATTGCATCAAGATAAGCTGATTCAATTCACCCCCCCTTACCAAGGAACAGCTACGGGAGGGTGGGAATGTGATATTACACAAGTGAGTCAGCAAGCGCTCACAGATGATGTAGTTGAATTTATGGCATTGCAATTGCAAAAGCTCCCATCCTCTACACAGAATGTTCTCAAATTAGCCGCTTGTATTGGTAATCAGTTTGATTTAGAAACTTTAGCAATTGTTTCCGAAAAATTAGAGCTAGAAACAGCTACTAATTTATGGAGAGCCTTGCAAGAAGGATTGATTTTACCGATTAGTGATGTTTATAAGTTTTATCAGGGAGATGATCGGCAAGAATCGATATTGGCGGGTGAGAATAGCCATAAAAAAATAGCTAAATATCGGTTTTTACATGACAGAGTTCAACAAGCTGCCTATTCCCTGATTCCTGATCAGCAAAAAACAGCAACACATCTGAAGATTGGACGGTTACTTTTGCAAAATTTCTCTGAGATAGAGCTTGAGGAAAAAGTATTTGATATTGTTGGGCATTTGAATTTAGGACAAAAGTTAATTACTCAACCAAAAGAACAGGAAGAATTAGCTCAACTGAACCTGAAAGCTGGAGTGAAGGCGAGAAATGCTACAGCTTATGGGGCAGCAAGGGTTTATTTACAAACAGGGATTGAGCTATTACAGCCAGACTCCTGGCAACATCAGTACGAATTAGCTTTGAACCTCCATGTGGCAGTAACAGAAGCCAGTTATTTGAATGGTGATTTTGAGCAGATGCAACAGCAAGTTGATTTGGTATTGCAGGAAGCACAGACGATTTTAGATAAAGTGAAAATATACGAAATTCAAATCGCAGCACAAACGGCTCGCAGCCAAATATTAGCAGCGATCGCAGTGGGCACAGAAGCACTGAGTCAATTAGGGGTAAATTTACCCGATGCAACCAATGAAGCCCAAATCGGTAAAGCCCTGCAAGAACTGAAGGAGCAACTCGAAGGTAGAGAAATTGCTGGGCTAATTGATCTACCTGTGATGAGCGATCCCACAGCGATCGCTGCTATGTCACTGTTAGGAATGTTGTTTGCCCCAGTGCTTCTGGGAATACCCAGTTTAATGCCTTTTTTGAGCGCCACGATGGTGAGGTTGTCGCTCCAGTTTGGTAATGCCCCCGCCTCGACGGCAGGATATGCAATTCATGGCATGGTGCTGTGTGCCTTTTTGGGGGAAATCCAAACGGGCTATGGATTTGGTCGGTTATCGCTCTCGTTGGTGGAAAGGTTGAATGTTCAGAGTATGAAGTGCTTCACTCATGCCCTGTTTGGGAGTTTCATCCAACATTACCAGGAAGCTTTAAGGGCAGTACTTCCGATACAGAAAGAGGGCTACACGGCTGGGATGGAAACCGGCGATTTCCTCTACGCTGGCTACAGCATCCAAGGGTACGCCCATACAGAGCTATGTGCAGGAGTAGACTTGGACAGATTATCAGCCGAATTGCCTGCTTACAATGCTGCTCTGGCGCAGGTGAAACAAGATTCACCGCGTATTTATTTGGAAATAATACAGCAAACGGTGCAAAATTTGCGTGAATCGGTGAGCCAACCCCATCTCTTAATTGGCCAATTCTACGATGAAACAGTTATGCTGCCAAAGCACCAGCAGGATAACGATCTCACAGGTATCGCTTTTGCCTACACCTACAAACTACAGCTTGCCTACACTTATGGCAATTATCCGGCTGCCCTCAACTACATCACCCAACTCAAGTCATATTTGATGGCAGCATCGGGAACGGTTCAGATTCCCGTTTTGCATTTTTATGCTGCCCTTACCCACCTAGCACTATTGCCCAGCCAGCCCGAACCAGAACAAGGAGAACTGCTAACCCAAGCCGTTACCCATCAAACTATTCTGCACCAGTGGGCGAAAGATGCCCCGATGAACAACTTGCATAAATGGTATTTAGTGGAGGCTGAAAAGCATCGAGTTTTGGGGGAAAAAGCCGCCGCTATTGATTGTTACGACCAAGCTATAACTCTGGCTAAGGACAATCAATTTATCAACGAAGAGGCGTTAGCCCACGAACTAGCGGCTAAATTTTATCTTGATTGGGGTAAAAAGCAATTTGCTCAAATTTACCTGACAAATGCTTACTACGGTTACGCTCGTTGGGGAGCAAAAGCTAAAGTTGCAGACTTAGAACAACGCTATCCCGAACTCTTAGCTACCATACTCCAGCAGCCACAAATCAGCCTAAACCTAGACAATCCCATCGTCACTTTGGCTGATAAAACTGTTTTTTCTAGTGGTACAAGTATTTCAAATAACCTAGATTTAGCAACTATTTTTAAAGCTTCTCAAGCCCTCGCCAGTGAAATTCAACTGGAGCAACTGTTATCAACTTTGATACAAGTACTCATCGAAAATGCTGGCGCAGATAAATGTGCTTTGATGTTATGTAAAGACAATAATTTAACCGTAGAAGCAATTGCTGTATCCCAAGCAAGTAACACAACAATTCACACCACTTTACAGCCATCCATACCCGTAGAATTAAGTCCAGATATTCCTATAAGTGTAATTAACTATGTCTCTCGTACCAGTGAAACTCTACTGATTGATGATCCAATAGTTAAAAATTCCCTAGTATCTGACCCTTATTTTCAACAGCAGCAACCCCAAAGTTTTTTGTGTACACCCATCATCAGCCAAGGAAAATTGATTGGTATTTTGTACCTAGAAAATAATCTGACCGCAGGAGTATTTACAAGCGATCGCTTACAAGTTCTCAATCTCCTCACTACTCAAGCCGCTATTTCTCTAGAAAATGCCCAACTTTATCGCCAATCAGAGGAATATTCCCATACTCTAGAGCAAAAAGTCAAAGAACGCACCCAGGAACTAAACCATTATTGCACTCAATTAGAATCAACACTAGAAAAACTTTATTCCACTCAAGCGCAACTCATTCAATCTGAAAAAATGTCTGGATTGGGACAGTTAGTTGCTGGTATTGCTCATGAAATTAATAATCCCATTAATTTTATTTATGGCAACTTAGAACCAGCGAGTGCATACGTTGCGTCCTTAATTGAATTAAATAATTTATATCAGCGATTCTATCCCGAACCATTGCCAGAGATTACAGAAAAAATCGCCGAGATGGAATTAGATTTTCTGGTAGATGATTTATCAAAACTGCTGTCATCAATGAAAGTGGGAGCAGATCGCATCTGTCAAATTGTGCTGTCACTGCGGAATTTTGCCCGCTTGGATGAAGCCGAAGTCAAACCAGTAGATATTCATTCTGGTATTGATAGCACTCTTGTGATTTTGCAGCATCGATTGAAAAATAATAGCAAACATCCAGAGATTAAAGTAATTCTTGAATATGGTCAATTGCCTTTAGTTAATTGTTATGCTTCTGCTTTGAATCAGGTGTTTATGAACATTCTCAATAATGCCATTGATGCCTTGGAAGAATTAGGTGTCACTCGTCAACCTACTATTGTGATTCGGACTGAATTCCTGAAACCCCAAAAAGTACTGATTCGCATTGCAGACAATGGTGTGGGCATAAGTGAATCAGTAAAAAATAAGATATTTAATCCATTTTTTACTACGAAGTCGATAGGTAGTGGCACAGGTTTGGGATTATCAACTAGCTATTCGATTGTGGTAGAAAAACATGGAGGACAGTTAAGCTGCATTTCTACACCAGGAGAGGGGACAGAATTTATCATTGAAATTCCGGCAGCGATCGCATGATAAACAAGAAAATGGCAGTTGTTGTAGGATAAAAATAAATTGTTGCTGCCCTAATTATGCCTGATTCCTCGCTTTGGCGTTTGACAGTTCCCCCGTTGGAAAACGGCGATCGCTTATATTGAAGATAGCGTCTAGGCGGAAATTTGAACTCAGCACTCTTCATGCCTTTCCCGCCACCATCGAGTTTTTAACCAAAAGTTCCACCGCAGCTTGATATTGCAGATCCGCTTCAGTACCAATTTGTTCGCGGTTAATGGCTGCTTGGGAAATCACTTTATCCGGCTTAATACCTAGTTTGTTAATATCCCGATGTTGAGGAGTTTCATACTTAGCAATTGTGACTGCCAAGCCCGAACCATCTGATAATCCAAACAAGGATTGAATTAAGCCCTTACCAAAGGTGGTTTCGCCTACTAACTGGGCACGACCATTATCTTGGAGTGCGCCGGCGAGAATCTCACTGGCACTAGCAGTTCCTTGATTCACCAAAATCACCAGAGGATCATTCGTCAGGGCTGGCCCAAGGGCTGCAAAGCTACCCTGAATGCCTTGTCGGTTGACAGTATAAACGATAGTGCCGGAGTCTAACCACAGACGGGCGATTTCAATTCCTGATTGTAAAAGTCCCCCAGGATTATTTCGTAAATCCAAAATGTAGGCAGCAGCGCCTTTTTTTTCTAGACTAGAAATAGCGTGCGCCAATTCCGTTGAAGCGTTGGCATTAAATTGTGTGAGACGTAGGTAGCCAATGGGTTTACCCTCCGTGGAAACACGTAAATCGGAAACCACAGGGTTAAGAGCAATGCGATCGCGTGTCAGTCTAATTTCCGTTTCTGCTTCTCCGTCCCGTTCGATCACAAGAGTGACAAGGCTGCCACTCGGCCCGCGCATTTTAGTCGCAGCTTCATCAAGGGTGAGATTTTCTGTAGAGACGCCTTCAATTTTGAGAATGCGATCGCGTGGTCTAATCCCCGCTTTATCTGCTGGTGAACCTGCTATAGGAGCCACTACTTCTAACTTCCCAGTCTCAGGGTTCAGGGCAATTTGCAATCCTACCCCAGTCAGTTCCCCAGAAGTATTGACCTGCAAGCTGCGGTACTGTTCTGGATCTAAAAAGCGGGTAAAAGGATCGTCGAGGCTCTTGAGCATCTTCCCAATCGCCGCATAACTGGCATTTGAGTCGGTGAGCGGCTTCTGGAGAACCTTTTGCCGGACAGCCGCCCAGTTTTGATGATTAAACGTCTCATCTAGATAAGTGCGATTAACAATTCGCCAAACTTCCGAAACCAGCTTTTGTTCCGTCGTCAAAGCCACCGCAGGCTGGGTGAGCGTACCCAACGCCAAACAAAACGCCATTAACAATGAAAATCCAACCCGAAAGACTTGTTTGTTCATGAACCCCATTATCAATTCCACCTCAACCCAAATTGCCTAGAAATGCCCACTTGCCCTGTTGTTGATGAAATCTATCTCTCGATTATGTTACTTTTTTTATAGAAGTGGTGCATTCCTCTCATTAAGTTGTTCACTCAACTGATGCGTTGTATCCACTCACCAAAGGATAAAATCTACTTTGTGTCCACCATTTTCTGTGCAGGGGCGTAAAGAGATCGCAATATATTCCATCTTTACAGAGTGTAAAGTTTCTGAAGACTCTTAGCACGCTGAAAGCTGACAAGCTTTCCAAAAAACTCCCCTTTACTAAAATCCCAAAACTGCTAATTGGGAGAGAAGTCTGAGCGGCGGCTTATGAGAAGTCCGTAGACAATTCTGCTGCTACCCTAGCCTGTGGCAACCCCTTTGTCGAACGGGAAAACCTAAAGGCAAACCGCAGGATGCCCAGGCTAGGAAACATTAGAATTTTGGTCGCCGATTTAGAACTTCGGGATTTATCAACCGCAACCGACTTTTAGGAACTTGAGATTGTATGGCCAACGTTTCCGACTGGTTTGAGGAACGCCTGGAGATTCAGGCACTCGCTGAAGACGTAACTAGTAAGTACGTCCCTCCCCACGTCAACATCTTCTACTGCCTGGGTGGAATTACTCTGGTTTGCTTTCTCATCCAGTTTGCCACTGGATTTGCGATGACCTTCTACTACAGGCCAACAGTCACTGAAGCTTTCTCCTCAGTGCAGTACATCATGACTGAAGTGAATTTCGGTTGGCTAATTCGCTCCATCCATCGCTGGTCTGCCAGCATGATGGTGTTGATGATGATTTTGCACACCTTCCGGGTTTACCTGACTGGTGGTTTCAAAAAGCCCCGCGAATTAACCTGGATAAGTGGTGTCATCCTGGCTGTGATTACCGTTTCCTTTGGAGTCACCGGCTATTCCTTACCTTGGGATCAAGTTGGCTACTGGGCTGTGAAAATCGTTAGCGGCGTACCAGAAGCAATTCCCGTGGTTGGCGTTCTGATTTCCGACCTGCTACGCGGCGGTTCAAGTGTTGGTCAAGCAACACTGACTCGTTACTACAGCGCCCACACCTTTGTGCTGCCTTGGTTGATTGCAGTCTTCATGCTGTTTCACTTCTTGATGATCCGCAAGCAAGGCATTTCCGGTCCTTTGTAATCTTAGCTATTAGCGAAAGGCAACATTTATCAGTTTTCAGATGAAGTTGTTTGTTCTAAACTTATGAAACACAAAAAATTAATTGCATATAAGTTTCAAAAAACAAACACTTGTATCTGAAGCCTAAAGCTATAAAGATCCTCCAGGCGGCTGACCGTAAATAGAAAAACGCTGTTTGCCGCCTGCTAGGATTGCCTAGTAGCTGATAGCTTTCACAAATGCTTTAATTTAACTTAAGCAGGAGAGCACATTTCAAAATGTCAACACAAAAAAAACCTGACCTGAGCGATCCTCAGTTAAGAGCCAAACTAGCTAAAGGCATGGGTCACAACTACTATGGTGAACCCGCTTGGCCTAATGACCTACTTTACGTCTTTCCAATCGTGATCATGGGTTCGTTCGCTGCGATTGTGGCTCTAGCTGTGCTAGATCCCGCTATGACCGGTGAACCAGCAAATCCTTTCGCCACACCATTGGAAATTTTGCCGGAGTGGTACTTGTATCCAGTCTTCCAGATTTTGCGATCGCTTCCTAACAAACTTTTAGGAGTGTTAGCAATGGGTTCAGTACCAGTAGGGCTAATCCTCATTCCCTTTATTGAGAACGTCAATAAGTTCCAAAACCCCTTCCGTCGTCCAGTTGCAACCACAGTATTCCTCTTTGGTACCCTTGTCACCCTGTGGCTGGGTATTGGTGCTGCCTTGCCATTGGATAAGTCTTTGACCTTGGGACTATTCTAAATTAGTCACCAGAAAGTGCTTTGACGCCTGTGAGTTTCAAGAGCATATGCAGATGTGCTTTTGAAAGAAGTCTACAGGCGTCAATTTTAACAAAAAAGAATTCATTAACTCTTGGAGAGACTGCGCCAGCGAGTCATCAGCCAAGGGGAGCTACTGCGCTACTCATGTTACCAAAGTTGTAGCAAGTGGCCAAGGGCGATAGTGCAGCCTCTTCAAGTCTTTCAGCGTCACCCGTACCCCTACGGGCAAGCAAGCTACGTCTAGAGAAGGACTCCTGAATAAGCGGTACAACACCACGCTAAATTGAAAATTTGGTACAAAACAATTTAGTGGCGGGTCTAAATCCTCCACTAAAAGATTGCTGAGTTCTAGATTCTTTTTTAATAGTCCAGCTTGCATTTTGGATTTTAAGTTTTGGATTGAAAAGCTATTCCAAAATCTAAAATCACCAAAAGTCACCAAATACAAACATTTTTCACTTACTTAACGTAAGTTGCTAGTTACAACCCCCGGAATGCCAAAATCGATCATGTTTTGTATTTTGGTAAACAGAATATCTCAATTTTAATTTTTCTATGTTCAGATAAACTTTGCGCTATTCGCCAAATTTAATAACTAGCAACTTGGGTTTACTTATATTTAAGTCACAGTTAATGCTTAGCATAGTGCAGCAAGACCATCTGACGGTTAAGAGCGAACTCAGTCTCCTAAACCAGGTGCAAGAATGGTTCGAGCAATTTTGTCTGCAACATTTGTCTCAACTTGGCTGGTCAAAAACCCAACTAGATCGCCTCAATTTAGCATTAGCAGAAGGCTTTACCAACGCTGTTCGTCATGCTCATCATGCTTTACCCCCAGAAACAACCATTGAGATTAACGTTTATCTGTGGATTGACCGACTAGAGATTAGAATTTGGGATTATGGAAAACCTTTCAATCCTGATGCGATCGCAGAGCCAGAGCCAGGTACTCTACAAGTAGGCGGGTATGGATGGTTTCTCCTGCGGCGGTTGGCTGACCGTGTTGTATACGAACGTGGTACAGATGGTAGAAATTGCCTTCTCATCGTCAAATACTCTGTAGAAGCACAAAAGTAAAAGTCAAACAGTCAAGGGTATAAGGAAGGTAAGAATACTTCTGATGCCAATTTTAGGTTTTGAGTGGAGATGGAGCGTAGGCAAAAAGTACCAGCAGCGGGCGAGGGCTTATGTTCTCTACCAGACGCTGCGCGTAGCTTGATTATAGTTAAGGAGTACGACAAACAAAACTTATCCTATCAAAGACCCGCAAGGCAAGGAGACTTTGCCCAAACTTGAGCCACTCACTTTAAAATAAAAGCGCGAGTGGAAGAAGTCTTTACTCAAATATATAGTCATTTGATTGATAAAAGTATACTCCTTTTTCAATAATATCTGGATTAGGGTAATATTTTTTTTATGTGAATTTACTTAGTGATGATGATTGTTTTGTAAAACCTTAAAGGATATTGTTGTATAAAAAGAATTAATGAATACAGTAAAGATAGCATTCGAGTTACACTAGCTCCCTTGTTAAGATTTGTCAGCAGTGTTGAGAGCCTTATTTTTTGTTCTCCAACAAGTGCCATTTTGTGCTTAAAGAGATAGAGGGAATAGGGGACAAAATATGACTAAGACAGCCCTAATTACAGGAATTACTGGTCAAGATGGCTACTATCTCAGCCATTTGCTGCTCAACCGTGGTTATCGAGTTGTAGGATTAGTACCCCCACATCGACAACCTAATCTGACAAAACTGGGAACACTAGCAAATCAGGTAGAAATTTTTACGGTTGACTTGAGGGATAATGCGGCGCTGTTGACCGCAGTTGAACAGCTGCGTCCCCAAGAAATTTACAATTTAGCGGCTCCCAGTTTTGTACCCGATTCTTGGAACGACCCATTGGGAACCCTGGATCTGATAACTGGTACGGCTACCAGGCTCTTGGAAGCAGTACGAAAGGTTGGTTTATCTACCAGATTTTATCAAGCCAGCAGTTCAGAAATGTTTGGCGATGTATTTATTTCGCCTCAAGATGAGGATACTCCTTTTCGTCCCAAAAATCCCTATGCTGCGGCCAAGATGCACGCCCACTGGACGATGGTGCATCACAGACAGCGCTATGGACTATTTGCCTGTAGTGGAATCTTATATAACCATGAGTCTCCTCTACGGGCACCTCAGTTTGTCACACGCAAAGTTTCTTTGGCAGCCGCATCAATTAAATTGGGTTTAACTGACACCTTAGAAATGGGTAATCTAGATGCCAAACGCGATTGGGGTTATGCGGGAGATTACGTAGAAGCGATGTGGTTAATGTTGCAAGTTGATGAACCAGAAGAATATGTGATTGGCACAGGGAAACTACACAGTGTTAAAGATTTAGTTGCCACAGCCTTTGAGTCTGTAGGATTGGATTGGACGCACCATGTAGTCCTAAATACCAGCTTATTGCGAAAAGATGAGCATTTTCAACTAGTAGCTAACCCCAGTAAAGCTAAAAGAAACCTCGGCTGGGAACCCCAAGTTAGCTTTGAGGAACTTCTAGAAAAAATGGTAAAAACAGATTTAGAGCGGTTACAAAGCGGTGCGTAGGCGTAGCCCGTCGTAGACATCGCACCCTTACCGCGAGTGTAAATAATCTAATATGCACATCACTACAGTGACAGAAAACCTAAAGTTAGGTGATAAAGTTAACAAAAAAACTAATCATGTCTTCGTGTTTTTAGAAATTTTTGCCCACGAAGGTGGTATTCAATCATATATAAAAGATATTTTTCGCGCCTATCTGGGATTGAGCCAAGACTATAAGGCAGAAGTCTTTTTACTGCGAGATAGTTCAGATAGCTTAAATGCGTTTGAAGACGAAAACTTAAAATTTCATTACTTTAAAAATCAGTCTCCCCAAATAGGGAGGCTACAAATGGCAGCAGCTTTACTCAAGTGTTTGTTGCAAAACCGTCCGCAGCAAGTTTTCTGCGGTCATATTAACTTAGCAGTATTAGTACAAACTCTTTGCCAGCCCTTGGGGATTCCTTACAGCGTGCTAACTTACGGCAAAGAAGTCTGGGAACCGCTGAAAAATCAAGAACGTCGCGCCCTGACATCAGCAGAAGGAATTTGGACAATTAGTCGCTACAGCCGCGATCGCGCTTGTGTTGCTAATAGTTTAAACCCGAAAATTGTACAGATGATGCCTTGTGCAATTGATGGGGATAAATTTACTCCTGGTTCCAAGCAGCCAGAATTAATCCAGAAGTATGGCTTAACTGGTGCTAAAGTGCTAATGACAGTAGCGCGGTTATGGTCAGGGGATATTTACAAGGGTGTAGATGTGACGATTCGGGCATTGCCACAAATCGCTCAAGTTTTTCCAGAAGTCAAATATTTGGTAATTGGTCGTGGTGATGACCAACCACGATTGGCGCAGCTAGCTGCATATTTAGGTGTGAGCGATCGCGTTGTGTTTGCTGGTTTCGTTGCTACAGAAGAATTAATGGAACATTACCGCCTTGCTGATGCCTATATTATGCCTTCGCAAGAAGGCTTTGGCATTGTTTATCTAGAGGCAATGGCTTGTGGAGTGCCGGTGTTATCCGGTGACGACGATGGCTCCGCTGACCCCTTGCAGGATGGTAAACTCGGATGGCGAGTACCACACCGCAGTCCTGATGCTGTAGCAGCGGCTTGTATAGAAATGCTTCAAGGGGATGACCAGCGATGTGATAGAGAGTGGCTGCGAGAACAGGCGATCGCTCTGTTTGGCATAAATGCCTTTCAGCAGCACTTGCAAAAAACGCTTCTATCCTCAGCAATCAAGTCCAAATGACCAATGACAAATGACCAATGACTAAAATCGCTATCCTAGAAGGAGAGCAGGACGACATTTAAAAAATGAGCTTTAAGTCATTTCAATTGAATCTTTTAAATCTCCGGCCTTGGCTCACCCTGCTGGCAGTTATTTGGTTGCTGGCATCACTGGGCTTGGGTTGGTTGGTTAATTCATTGCTAATTATTGTCGGGTTGCTGTTTTTGGCACCCATTGTGGCTTTTTTTGGCTTTCGTTGGTGGCTGCAACGCAACTTAGTTGCTGACCAGTGTCCCGTCTGTGGATATGAATTTACAGGTTTAAATAACAGTCAGTTGCAGTGTCCTAACTGTGGGGAGTCGCTGTTAGTACAAAATAGTCATTTTCAGCGCTTCACACCAGAAGGCACAATTGATGTCACTGCTGTTGAAGTTCCAGCCCAATCACTGGAAGATTAGTCAAGGGTCATTAGTCATTAGCACAGGACAAATGACTAATGACTATTTATTTGCGAGATTGAGAGGGTGTAACTATATTCTCGTTTGGATAGTTCGCCCACATACAGCGAGTATTTTCCTGCCTTCCAGAAACCAGAAAGTTCTGGCTTACCTCCAGAGTAGCTATCTGCCATTACACAAAAGCGCCCTCCTGGCCCGTCGATCAACAGCGTTGGCTTCCCTTGGCTCTCTACTGTTAATCGCAAATAAGGTAGTGACTCTGTAACCTGGATAACTTGATTAGGTTCAGTGGTAATATTGCCACAATTACTTTTGACAGTTCCCCCAGACTTTCCGTTCAAAACCAGTGGATCTGGTTGGAAATTCCGATTAATTTGGATTGTTGGTGTCTGTGCCAAATTAGCCTCAGTAAAAACCAAACTCATCGCCAAAGCTGTGGGAACAATTGCAAGTAGCCTAAGCGTTTTCATTTTAATTAATGCTCCAGATTTTTTCTAGAGCAATATTGTTATATCGTCTGATTTCATCGACGACAGCAAACCGTCTTGGTTCCAAAAGCTGCCGTATAAACAAATACCATTCCTTTAAGGATTCTTTGTGAAGATTTGATGGGTGGAGAAACCATCAATCGTGCAAATTATCTATGTTCAGTGGCGCTTTTGCACCAAAATATTTCACCCGACATTCCGCACTTCAATTCCTAACACGCTAGTATTCTAAAAATCATCATAATAAATTTTATCTGCCCAGAAAGTTCTTGTACGCACAGACATTAGCTAAAATCACTAAGACAACCACCAAAAATAGAATTTTGTTGGTCTATTGTTGAATAAGTGTGCTAGCTGAGGTAGAAAAGATTGATGAATCCTCAAAGAGAAGAAGACTTACAGCGTCGCCTCGATAAGCTAGAGGCAGAGATTAATTCCCCACCTGGGGTGGTTTCCCAACCACACGAACAAAAACAAACGCCTCAGTCTGTTTTTGCTAACTTGAACTTGCAACTGGAGCGATTTCAGATTTGGTTCAACAGCTTATCTAGGGCGAAAAAGCTGGTAGTTTTGGGTGTGACGGTGCTATTGGGCTTGGCGATGCTGCAAGCAGTGTTTAAACTGGTTGCATCTGTAATCAGTCTGGCACTTTTGGCAGCGTTAGTGTATGTTGGATACAAATTTTTTGTGTCTAATAGCTTTCAACGTAAGCAATAAGTTGATATGCATTTACTTTGCACTCTGCCCGTAGTTATAAGAGTCAGGAGCCAGGAGCCAGAATACAAAAGGCTCCTGACTTATGACTCCTAAATTCTATTTCAACATGCTTTTCTTTTTGCCGATTAGCTTAGTCTATTTTAATTGTGCCGATCGCGGCGTAGAAATAATATCAAAGGGAATTATCCGATGACGTCACCAATTGTCAGGAGAAGTAATCAATCGGGTCAGTCAAAAGAACCGGAAAGAGCCAATTCGCTGTTGCTAGCAAGTAGGCGTTTTGCTGCGTGGGCGGCTGAAATCACACTAGTGGTTGCCAGTGGGTTGATTCCCTTCGGCATTGGTGTTTATGCCAATTCTAGAAGCGATCTGAATCGAGTGCCGCTTAACCCCGTGCTAGTAGTCACGGAAAGAGCGATCGCAAGACCCCTGGCTCTGCCTGTGAGCTATGGCATCCGTAACGTAGCATGGCCGACTAATATTTTGTGGACAATCGCCCTGTTAGCGCCTGTAACTCTCTCGTGGTGGGAATTGTATTTACTAGCTAAGACTGGTAGCACAATTCCTAAACGTTGGTTAAAAGTGCGGGTTGTCAACGAGCAAGGGACGCCGCCCGGTTTGGGGGCAGTTGTGATTAGAGAAGGAGTTGGGCGTTGGACTGTACCTATTTCCATCGCCTATCTGCTGTGGCGCTACAGCTTTGCTTTTCCTAATTTAGGATTATTTACATTTTTGTCTTTGTTAATGATTGTGGGTGAAGGGATAGGTTTACCATCGCGCCGGGGGCGTCGCGCACTACACGATCAACTTGCAGGCACTTATACAATAGATGCGACTCGCCCCTTGCAATCCTCACTCTTAGCTAGCAATAGACAAGCTCAGTCTGCTGGCGATAATAATGAAGCAGAAGAATGGCAGGAGGGAGAAGAATTAGCGGTAGCCCAAACCAACCAGTCATCTAATCTGTGGCGGCGGATACAGCAAAATCCTAATCTGACTTTGTTCGGGGTAGGGCTTGCGAGTATGACTGCTGTGTTGGCAACTTTAATAGGTACTCAAGTTTATATCCAAATTCAACAATCCCAGCGAGCAACTAAGCAAATCAACAGTCAACAGTTTCTCGAACTTGTCAAACAATTGAGTCCCAACTCTGGGGCGACTAATGAACAACGCCAAAGTGCAATTCTGGCTATGGGTGGTCTTAATGACCCACAGTCCATTAAATTTCTGGCGGATCTCTTAGTTAGCGAAACCAACCCCACTCTCCTGGATACGATTCAACAAGCTTTGACAACTGTCGGCCCCCAAGCCATCCCGGAACTAAAAAATAAGAATCAGTTTTTGGTAGGTGAACTGGAGTCTGTGGGTAGCACTGCAACCCAAGAACGGGAATTACGGCAAGGACGGCTACAAAGAAACCAGATGACGATCAACAAGATTCTCTCTGTTTACAGCGGTAAAATCGAGGGCGTTGACCTTAGTGGCACCCAATTAGGTCAAAGCGGTACTCCAGGAAATTCCTTCTTCAACTTGGTATTAGACAACGTTGATTTATCTGGAGTTAAGTTAAAATCTGCAAATCTTAACCAAGCCAGTTTGAAGGGTAGCCGTTTCCGGGGCGTGGGTGAAGATGGACGCTGGGATACCTACGACGATGCGATCGCTGATTTAAGCCAAGCTCAGTTGCAGCAAGCCGATCTTACTGATGCTAACCTCAGCCGCGTCTTGATGAACCGTACCGATTTGAGCCGTGCCACTCTCAACAGAGCCAACTTATCCAACGCGCGTCTATTTGACGCTAAACTCAACAGCACCCAACTAGTAGGAGCCGATCTGCGAAACGCAGTCTTGGAAAGAGCCAGCTTGACTGGAGCAGATTTAGGTGACGCTAAATTGAACGAAGCCAATCTCTACGCTGCGCGTTTAGGTCGCGTCAGTGCGATCGGAACGCAATTATCCTTTGCCAACTTAAGTAACACTGATTGGCAAGGGTCAGATTTATCAGGAGCCTATTTGGATCGTGCTAATCTCAGCAATGCTAATCTCGGCGCTACTCGTCTGACTGGTGCTGTTTTGCGTTCTGCCCAAATGGAAAACGTTAACTTGCAAAATGCCGACCTGAGTCTTGCAGATTTACGAGGGGCAAATGTGGCAGGAGCAGATTTTAAGGGGGCAATTCTCGCCCCTAGCAAACAAGATCCAGCAGATCAATTTGTCCAAACCCCAGATTTAGGCTCAGTATCTGCCGTAGTCCAAGGCGTTGATTTTTCTAAAGCCAAAAATTTAGATGCCAAGCAATTAGCATACATTTGTACTCAAGGAGGCATTCATCCCCGTTGCCCGTAGAATGAGATGGGGAATGGGGAATGGGGAATGGGGAATGGGGAATGGGGAATGGGGAATGGGGACTGGGGAAGAGTTTTCCTAACCCAATACCCAATGACAAAAATCAAAAATCAAAATGGTGTGAGGAGTTCGGTTATGAAGTATATTCCATATTTGGTTTCAGTTTTGGGGGCTGGCTTGGTTTTGAGTCTGGCGAGTAATCAAGCAGCGCAAGCTCAAGTAGCCTATGGCAGTTATATCGGTATAGGCCCCGCTATTGGTTTTACTGATGGTATCCAAATCGGGGGGGTGATAGCGGGCCGCTACAAGCTTTTGGAAGCACCGATTTCACTCCGCGCTCAAGTGTTAATTGGTAATAATACGGCAGTTGTGCCAACGGTTTCTTACGATTTACCCCTTAACTGGCAAGCTGATGCCTACCTGGGTGCTGGGTTAGTGTTGGCTGGTGGTGGTGGATCTTCTCCTGTGGGCGACAAAATTAGTTTTGCTTTACAACCAGGCATTGATTATATGATCCCAAATAGCAATACTGTCCTTTTTGGCAACGCCATCATCGCTTTTGATGCCTACCGAGATAGCAGTGGTACAGCTATCTCCGTACAAGGTGGTGTTGGTTTGAGATTTTAATGGGCAAATGAAAACCCGACAGCGATCGCTATCCCTAAGAAGCATTAAACTTCATTGCAAATTCAGAAGTTAGTCCAAACAACATGATAATTTTTGGTCATGAAGAGAGACAGCACAGGATTAACACAGGAGAACACGGTGGCAATGGAATCAAATTTATTAACAGATGCGGGCGCAGATGAAGTGAATCAAGATTTCAGTGAATATGTCGCCAACCTGCAACTTCACATGACTCTGCAAGCTCGCAATCTTGTTCCATCCCTGAAGCAAACACTGCTAGATAGTCGCCAGCAATTACTCCATCAAACTCAAGCCCACTTTGAAAAGCTAGTTTCTCGACAAGGGCTGTAAATATATATAAATTTTAATCAAAATTCCAATAAAATAAAGGCAGATGTTGTTGGGTTAATGCCAATGGTATGCTCACAAGGTCTGCTTTTTCTGCTTTTTTTAAGTATTGAGTGACTAAAATTACCCTTTTAGCACAATAGTAAGGGGCAGAAAGCAGTTAATATTATTGCAGCAGTTCCTTTGAAGAGCAGTTAGTTAAGGCTAAATAGCGGCTCGAATAAAAATGACTTCATTACTTCCTCGAAACCTCAGCGTTGTTATCCGACCAGTCCAATACCGGGATCTGGACGGAATTGAGCGCATAACTCAAGAGTCATTCGCAGCCCTCACTCCCAAGGGAGCAGGTTTTGCCATCAGCCAGATGCTCATGCTGCGTCGCTGGTATGGATTACTCAAATTTTTGAGTTGGTTTCCTAACCCGCTACAGTATCGCCTCTGTGCCTATGTCGCAGAGCAAGGGCGGATGCTTCTAGGAATGATTCAAGTGTCACCCTTTAACCGGACACGTAGCACTTGGCGGATTGATCAAGTGCTACTAGAGCGTGGTGTCGATAAACAAGGAATTGGCTCGCAACTTTTGCGTCATTGCTTTGAATCGATTTTGGAAGCTCGCACTTGGCTACTGGAAGTTAACATCAACGACATAGAGGCGCTGGCACTATATCGGCAAAATGGATTCCAGCGTCTGGCAGAAATGACGTACTGGGAAATTGGGCCAGAATTACTGGTTGAATTGGCACAAGCAGAGCCAGACTTGCCCAACCTCTTGCCAGTGAGCAATGCTGATGCCCAATTGCTATATCAGCTAGATACGGCATCTATGCCACCTTTGGTACGTCAGGTTTTTGACCGCAACACCCGCGATTTTAAAACCAGTTTGTTCGGCGCTTTAACTGATGCAGTGAAGCAATGGCTAACCAAAACAGAAGTAGTGAGTGGTTATGTATTTGAACCGCAACGCAAAGCTGCGATCGGCTATTTTCAGGTGCAACTTGACCGTAAGGGTGAAGTTCCCCATGCTGCAACGCTGACGGTTCATCCGGCTTACACCTGGCTGTATCCAGAATTGCTATCTCAACTGGCTCGGATTGCCCAAGATTTTCCCCAGCAAGGGTTACAACTAGCTTCCTCAGACTATCAGGCAGAGCGAGAAGAGTATTTAGAACGAATTGGAGCAAAACGCATAGAACATACATTAATCATGTCTCGCTCTGTGTGGCACAAGCTACGGGAGTCTAAATTCGTCTCCTTAGAAGGAATCCAGTGGACTGATATGCTGCAAGGTTTACAACCGGCACGTAAACCTATACCAGGTGGGATGTCATGGGTACAACCAGGAAAGTTGCCATCATCAGATAAATCACTGCCAAGCAAGTCAGAACCGATTAACTTTTCGGGAAAAAACCCTAGTATGGAAGCATCGCCGATTCCTGAATCAGCAGATGCACAGCAGGAGAATTAGTGTGATATCCCAGGAGCAACCAAAACCGTTTATTTCAGCGTTGGGACTAGATTTCGGTGGCAAGCGGATTGGAGTGGCAGGGTGCGATCGCACGGGTTTAATTGCCACGGGGATCACCACAATTGAGCGCACATCTTTTGAGCAGGATGTCGAGCAAATCCGACAAATAGTTAATGAACGTGAGGTGCAAATCCTGGTTATGGGCTTACCTTATTCAATGGATGGCTCACTAGGATTTCAGGCGCGTCAAGTTCAAAAATTTACTACAAGACTTGCTAGAGCACTGAAACTGCCTGTGGAATATATGGATGAGCGATTAACTTCATTTCAAGCAGAGCAACTGCTGATAGCTGAAAACCGCTCCCCGTCACGCCATAAAGGTTTGATTGACCGCAAAGCAGCCGCTTTGATTTTGCAACAATGGTTGGATGTTAAGCGTGCTAGCTCCCGCAGTTCAGTGGCAGCTATTGAATATTGATACCTTTTAACATGATATTCTGAAAACGATTAGCCAGCAGTTGTATCTACGTGTAAAGCTATTTGGTTGGCATAATATGTCATTAAATAGTTAAGCGATTTCCAAACTTGCTGGTATTTATTAAATTTCTACATTTCGGCTATGTTTTCCTCTCCATTTCCTGAAGAAAATGATAACGCTCATGCGGGTTCCATCACTTTAACCGATGACAAAGGGCGATCGCTCGAATGTTATGTAGAGCATTCCCTAGAGGTCGATGGGCAAGAATACGTTTTACTTCTTCCTGTAGATTCACCTGTAGAAATTTTTTCTTGGGAAGGTGACGGTGAGGAAGAAGAAGCAGTTCTGGTAGAAGACGACACCACCATTGAGCAAATTTTTGCTACTGCTCAAGCTGTACTATCTGAGCAGAACCTAATATTGAAGAACACAGCCTATGCTCTGACTGTTGCAGGTGATTTGCCGCCAGTTGAAGAATCAGAACTCTTCACCTTAGAAATCGAAGACGAAGAAGCAGATTTAGAGCCAGAGCAATTACAGCTACTCGCTAGCTTCTATGATGAAGATCAGGAGTATGCAATTTATACACCCCTCGATCCCCTGTTGTTTTTTGCACGGATAGCGAAAACAGGTCAACCTGAATTACTTTCTCCAGAGGAGTTTCGCGAAGTGCAACCTCTATTAGAGGAACATCTTTTTAATGAAGTGGAATAAGATGAAAAATTCAAAATGTAACATTTTCATTTTGAATTTTTTAATTGGGAATTTTCATTGTCAGCATAATCTACTTAAACCTTTTACCAGGTCTCATTAAATGTGGAAGCAATGAAACATTGACACCAAATTAGGATAGTTGGTATTTTGTAAGATTCTGAAAAAAGCATTTTGGCAAGGATTTTCAATCTAAAATCCAAAATCTAAAATCCAAAATCCAAAATTGGTATGAGGTGCTGAAAATGGCTTATAGCGACTTTACATTAAGTAAATTTAAAAAGTCATTCAGCATCCGCATTGATGAAGAAACTGATTTATGTGCCAACATAAAACCTTTGCAGGCAAGTGAGAAACTCAAAAGTTCTTTAGAAGAAACTACAGAACTGGCTTTAGCAATTAATACTGAAAAAGCTCGTTCAGAAATGATTATCACTCCGATATTGTTGGAGGTAAGACGCAGGGCTAATTATCCAATTAGTTTATTTTCAGGAACAGACTTTAATGTAGATGCAGAAAAAGGTCTGAATAGGTATTGTGACTTTATCATCAGTCGTTCTAAAGAGCAACTAACAATTAATGCACCCGTGGTGGTTATTATTGAAGCAAAAAATGAAAATATTAAAGGCGGATTATGCCAATGTGCGGTCGCAATGTTGGCAGCACAATTGTTTAATCAACAAGAAGGAAATGAAATTAGGATAATTTCCGGTGCTGTAACAACGGGGGATATTTGGAAGTTTTTGAAGTTAGAACAAAACGATATATTTATTGATTTGAATAATTATTATATCAAAGAGATAGATAAAATTTTAGGGATTTTATCTCAAAATGTTCAAGGAGATATTCCAGGATGGAGTTAGACTAACTAAACTATATTGGGTTATGCTCATTTGTCTGAGCTACTTAAATTTGACTGTTGACTATGATCTGGAACAATCTTTTACAGCCTGACTTGATTTTAGAAGGTTCAGTATTAAATCTAACACTGGATATGATCCAACAATACGGGCTGAAGGGGCTGGTATTGGATGTGGATGAAACTTTGGTACCCTTTACAGTAGGGATAGCTTCCCCAGAATTACAACATTGGGTGGAGCAAATTCGCACCTGTACTGCATTGTGTTTGGTCAGTAACAACCTTAGTGAAGCGCGAATTGGTGGAATTGCCCGATCGCTCAATCTACCTTACTATTTGGGTGCAGCCAAACCCTCTCGACGCAAAATTAGGGCAGCACTTAGGGCAATGGATCTACCAGTACATCAAGTGGGGATGGTAGGCGATCGCTTATTTACCGATGTTTTAGCAGGTAATCGCCTGGGAATGTTTACCATTTTAGTCGAACCGATTGTTCATGCAGATGCGGCTCTGCGATCGCATCCCGTCCGCAACTTTGAAGTTTGGATATCAGAAATCTTAGGAGCCTCTATTACTCCCAAGAAAACTAAGATTCACAAAAGTTGAGAAGTAGTCAGGAAAGTAAATCTAAAGAAATAATTAAGGAATCTTCATGGAATCTAAAAATCGGGGATCATAAGTATTAATAACATGGGGTCAGCCAAAAAAGACCTTAACTCATACTAAGTAAATATAAATCCGTAAAGCGTCAGCCTTCACTATAGAGGGATTGGCGCTTTACAATTTTGGATTTTGGATTGAATCTAAAATAACGTGAGTTTGACGGATAGGAAAGCCCAAAAAGGTTGCTAGATATGAATTTGCTCAACTGGGCAGACAAGACAAAGCGATGCCTGCGGCGGGCTACGCCTACGGCGGGCTAAGCCTACGCTAAGATGGATGCTATTTTAACCTCTGCTTTCATTTTTACAAATGTGGCTTCACAAAATCTAGGATAGAGATTCTGTTTTTGATAAAGATTAAAGAGTAGCCCTTTCAAGGTGACAAACGAAGATACGTTGTTCCAGTGCTACCACCTTGAATCCTCCACTCAGATTTGGGGATTTTTAAAGGTCGAAATAACCAATCTTAGTTCTAAATTTCACCACCTTGAAAGGGCTAGATTAAAGAGAAACTAATTGACAAACATGACCCGCTACTATTTGCCATCGTTCTTGACGCTTTGCCCAGACGCGAGTAAAGCGATAAGTACCTGAAAAAGCTTGCCGATCGTGAATTCCCGCCAGATATGTTTTAACTGCGACCACAGCAAAATTACCATAATTAAGAATTTGTCGATCGTCAATTTCGACCTTAGTAAACTTATGCATTCCACTACGATGTGCATCCAAATCGTATTGCTTATCGACTACTAGACCTGTATGCATGGTGAAAATCAGATCGTCAGCAATTAATTCATCTAAGATCGGCACATCACTATCGAGCATTGCTTGTCGCAATTTTTCTTCTAATCTCTCGATTGTAATCATCTTGATTGACTCTCCTGATGTCATTACGATTGATTTTAGAAAGGGCAATAGCTGGTAAATTACAGAAAATTTTAACTCGACTGCCCTGTAACTCACAAGTTATTTTTTCTTAAACAAACCGTATTGCAAGATGTCTAATCTGAATCTAAAATCTAAAATCTAAAATTCAAAGATGCCACTAACAATTGTTGTCAAAATTGGTACTTCTAGCCTAACTCAACCAGAAACGGGACAATTAGCACTTTCTACGATCGCTACCTTGGCGGAAACACTCTGCCATTTAAGACACCAAGGACATCGGGTGATTTTGGTTTCCTCTGGCGCTGTGGGGGTGGGTTGTGCGCGGTTGGGCTTAACTGAACGTCCCAAGGCGATCGCACTCAAACAGGCTGTAGCAGCAGTTGGACAAGGTAGGTTAATTCGGATATATGATGATTTATTTACTACCTTACAACAAGCGATCGCTCAAGTATTACTGACTCGCAGTGATTTAGTACAGCGAAGCCGCTATTTGAACGTCTATAACACTTTTCAGGAACTACTGAGACTGGGAGTGATTCCTATAGTCAATGAAAATGATACCGTAGCAGTAGACGAACTAAAATTTGGTGATAATGACACCCTTTCGGCATTGGTTGCCAGCTTAGTAGAAGCAGATTGGCTATTTTTGCTCACCGATGTCGATAGGCTTTACTCAGCCGATCCGCGTTCCGTACCAGATGCCCGGCCGATCGCTTTAGTTAGTAGCATTAAGGAATTAGCAGAATTACAGATCCAAACAGGTTCCCAAGGTTCTCGGTGGGGTACTGGCGGTATGGTGACAAAAATTTCGGCTGCGAGGATTGCGATCGCGGCTGGAGTGCGGACTGTAATTACTCAAGGGCGATTTCCCCGGAATATCGAAAAAATTATCCAAGGTGAACTTATTGGGACGCATTTTGAACCGCAACCTGAACCAACTTCTGCGCGTAAACGTTGGATAGCTTACGGACTTGTACCTGCGGGTAAATTGTATTTAGATGAAGGTGCGATCGCGGCAATTTCTCTAGCGGGAAAATCGTTATTAGCAGCTGGAATTAAGCTAGTAGAAGGAGAGTTTGATACACAGGATGCTGTGCAATTGTGTGACAGCAACGGTAACGAAATTGCTAGAGGACTTGTGAATTACAACAGCAATGATCTGCAAAAGATTCGCGGCTGTCATTCACGAGAAATTCCGACAATTTTAGGCTATGCGGGTGTGGAAACAGTTATTCACCGAGATAACTTGGTTTTGACTTAGGATGGAAATAAGATAAATTTCGTGACGACTAACCGGGAGAGTAAGAAATATTATGACTCAAACGTTAGAAAATGCTGTTAACTTACCAGAAGAACAACGCTTCTTTCGACATGGATTAACTTGGGAAAAGTTTAAAGCGATTCAAGCCAGCTTTGAAAATGTGCCAGGGGTGCGGCTGTTTTATTGTGATGAAGTCTTAGAAATAGTGACTATTGGTAAATCTCATGAGGCTATTAGGTGTTTAATGGGTCTGCTTCTGGGGCAGTATTTCGTGGAACAGGGTATTGAATTTTTCCCTAGTGGGAGTTTTAGCCAGATTATTCCTGAGATAGTAGAATATCAAGCAGATTTATCTTATTGCTTTGGAACAGACAAACCTGTACCAGACTTGTGCATTGAAGTTGTGATTACTAGCGGTAGTCCCATAAAGTTACAGAAGTACAAATTAATGGGAGTCCCTGAAGTTTGGTTTTGGGAAGATGGCACAATTGAAGTTTACTGCTTACGAGAACAACAATATGAGAAAGTTGTTAAAAGTGAGTTGCTAGCAGAATTAGATTTATCCCTGCTGAATCGTTGTCTTTTGTTATCGTCTCCCTTGGAAGCGATTAGAGAATTTCGCCAGGGAATTCAGCAACAATAGTAGGTTGAAACCTAATATTATTGGATATTAGTGCTGTAATTTGTAGAGCAAAAATGGGAGAAAAATTTGTTAACTATCAAGTTAGATGGGTTTCACAATATGATGTGGCTAAGATAGTTGAAAGAATAACTAGGAACGAAGCTTATGTTTCACCTAGCAAGAATGGATGGATTACAGTTTACGATCAAACATCTGAAGAATTTAACCATGATTACATTCGGTATTTTGTCCAACAATTATCAATAAAGCTGTCAACTGCCGTATTTACATTGATGGTGTATAGAGGATTAAACTTTGTATATTTATTATATGAAGGTGGAGAAATAATTGACGAATTTGATAATGATACAGATGGAGAAACATTTGGTGATGAGTATACAAGAGATGTTTACATAAATCGGTTTCATGGAGACTCAAATAAGTTATTTAAGTACTGTAAACCCAGTGCAACATTGCAAAATATTTCTGATTTCATGGGATATTGTAGACAAAAAGATATAGAATATTTAGGACAAAATGCTGCCGATGAACTTGCTTGTTTGTTAGGGATAGATACAAATAGAGCAACAATTGGATATAGTTATTTTGAGGATAATAGCCTTTACGTCGGTACAGAATTTTATATAGAAGAAGCTGAACAATTTTTATTAGTCCGATCGCCGCTTACCCATAGATAATTAGTTCAATTAGTTCTGTTTGCACTTATACACATTACTCATTTACAAATTCTGGATTTGTGATCAAAGCGATCGCCACACCCCCCCACAACGGCGCATCATCCCCCAGCACCGCCGGCACAATTTCAAAATCAACTTCCGGCAAAGCCGTCTCCCGTGCCACCTGACGCATCACCTGCCAAAAATCCTCCCCTGCCTTCGTCACACCACCTCCCAATACAAAGCGCTGCGGATTCATCAAATTCGCCACATTACCAATACCCACACCCAGCGCCCAAGCAGCTTTGTGCAATACTTCCTTAGCCAAATCATCCCCAGCAGCCGCAGCTTCACTCACCAACTGTCCCGTCAGCAACGTTAAATCATCCCCCACCAAACCCCTCAAAACTTCTCCTCTTTGGCGACTTGGGGATTCGTTCTGGAAAATTTCCCTAACATTTTGCGCCATATAAGGCCCCGATGCCAAACGTTCCACACATCCCCGCTTACCACACAAACATACTGGCCCAGCCGGATCTACAACTATATGTCCAATTTCGCCAGCCATCCCACCAGCACCCCGCCAAGGCTTACCGTTGAGTATCCAACCACCACCCACGCCAGTACTGACAGTGATATAAAACAGGCTATCGTATCCCTGTCCCGCACCAAAACGATGTTCTCCCAAAGCAGCGATATTGGCATCATTGTCTACACCAACAGGAACACCAAACTCATCCTCCAACAACCCTTTGAGAGGAATGTTTTCCCATCCAGCGACATGATGAGATAGTCGCACCGTCCCTGTGGAAGCGTCAACTGGGCCGCCAAAGCTGACACCGATCGCAGCAGGTTTTGTGTCTTGCAGCAGCGAGTAAATGAGCGATCGCATAATTTCCAAGTCACTACTAGCATTTGCACCTACTGGCGAGAGACGACGTTCATAACGCAACCACTTTCTCGAACCAATATTTACCAATGCTGCTGCTAGCTTAGTTCCGCCAAAATCGAGAGCTAAAATTAATGTCATTTACTCACCTTTTTGTGAGTTGAGTACTCCATCAATAACCTGTTGTAATCGTTCATAATGTGAACCTTTCCAATAAATGCGATTGCAGTCTTGGCAATGCTGGAATTGATCAATCTGCGCTCGCACATTTTCTGGTACTTGCTCAATAATCGATTGCTTATCTACAGGTTCTAATAATCCATTACAGCGCAAACACCGTTTAAATGGTGCAATTAATTCAAATAAGTCGAAGCGTTGCAGTACTTCTATGATTTGTTGTTGAGGGTTAGTGTTTCTAACATAATACCCGTGCTTTACCAAACTACGCATCAATAGACCTTTATCACGAGTCAAGAGAATCCGCGCTTGGCTGTAGGATATTTGGGCTAATTTCTCATCCTCGTAGTCATTGCGGTATAAAGTATCAAAACCTAAAAGTCGTAGAGATGTCGCAAGCTTCCCTAAATGAATATCTAAAACAAAGCGGATGATACTGAGCGGTTTTGGCAGAACAGAAAGGCTCGGTATTATAACACTCCTAGCTGAAATTGGATAAACATTGATAATATCTCCATCCGAAACAATGTAAGAAAAATTTACATATTCATCATTAACATTAATAAAATTAACTTCTGGATGAGGGACGCCCAACGACTCAATCATGTCCTTAACTGAGGCTTTCTCTTCAAAAAAATGGGAGATTCTCACCTGCTTATGATGCCGTGGTAAAAAATAATTCAATTCTGCATGAAAATAGAAATATGCGATCGCCATAGCCACAGATATTTGGATTAGTAGGGTAACACATCTGTGCTACCCTAATGGCAACAATTTGTCACAATTGCAAAACTTTATCTATTGTATTGAAAGAATCAATGCTTGTTCAGGTGAGCTATCTCCACTATAAAATGCCCGTTAACCTTGATTTTAGCAACCTTCTAGAGACGACAAACGGTAAAGAAATTATAAAGATTCTCAAATACTTGCATTTATTATTGAGTTCAGTTACAGTCAAAGCAGATACATATAATCAAACCCTGACATAAGCTTCAGGAAGTTAGATTAGGTAAAAGGGTAAATAACAGGTTTGTTAATGTTGATGTCAGTGAAGCGGCTAATAATTAATCACTAGTTTTGAACATTAACTTATCGCGCATAAAGTACGGGGTACTAAAGCATTTACCCCTAATTTAATTGTTTTTATTTTTCAACTAATTGAGAATTATTTGCAATATGTATACATGGATAAATACATTAAAAGCAGATAGTTGGGAAAAATTTTTAAACCGATATTGGTTTACCAAGGCGTTATCTGTTTATCAAGTGTTTCCGCATCTATCTTTAGGAATATATTACTCACAAAAACAGCACAAAATTATATCTTTATGTGTAAAAACAGGGTATGTAACTAGCTATGTAAATAATTTCAACAAAACTTTAAATAAGTATGTTGCTGCAAGCAATATTTTTGATTGTAGTATCAGCTAGATCTACATTGCAAGCAAGTTGATTGCTAGTTACTCACCAAACGATGTCTGACGACAAGCTGCAACTCTTGGAGACGCTTTGCGAATGCATCTACGCACAATATTGAGCATATTTGATTTTGGGAAAGAAACCAAGTTCATAAAAGCTGAGTTTCCGCAAGTGAAAATTTATAAAATACCAAATAACAATAAAACTAGATACAAAATTAACGCCGCTCATACGGAAAAATCTATCTTGACACTGTTTATCTTTATTGTGGAGAATTTATTAACCGGAAAGACCTCGATCAATAATGATGTTATAAAGTGGCTACCTAGTTTTAACTGGGAAATGAATATTGTTCTTTTTTATCTCCTTTAACCAAGGATATTGTAACTAAGAACACAATTGTCTTTTGTAATACCTTTTGTCCATAAAATACGCTAATGAGTACAGTGAGATGAATACTTTTTTTTGTTCTGACGATTCACAGCAAGCGGGAGAAGATATTATTGGTAGCGCCACTAATTATCAAACTTATATTTTAGTTGAGTGTCCTTTACCTTGGACATCAGAAGCCTTTAATTCCAAATGGGTGCCTCAGAACTTGAGGATTTTAGTAGAGGAAGTGAAGCGTGCTAAACTACCGATTAGATTCCTCTTAATTGCTAATGATGGATCACACAAAGTCAACCACACTACGCTTTTGATTTATCAAAAACAAGATGGGCTAAGTAATGGATACCATAAGCAAGAGTTTAAGCTAGGAAATATTGAGCAAGTAGCAGCAGTTGTCCAAAAATGGTTATGGGGTATCAGTTCTAATTCTGAGCTAGAAACCAGTGCAACTAGAGATATTTTAGTTTGTACCCACGGTAGCCATGATAAGTGCTGTGCTAGATATGGCGCTCCTTTTTACTTCAATGTTACAGCGAGTAATGCTGATTTGTGCTTAAATAATGTGCGAATTTGGAAATCATCGCACTTTGGTGGACATCGGTTTGCACCAACAGTCATAGACTTGCCAGAAGGAAGATACTACGGTCGTCTCGATCAAGATTTATTTAGATCGATTTTGACGCGGACTGGCGATATTCAATGCTTACATAAAGTCTATCGAGGCTGGGGAATTCTGCCTGCTGCACTTCAGATTTTGGAAAGAGAACTAATCCTCTGCAATGGATGGGATTGGTTTAATTACAAAGTTGCAGGCAAAATTTTAGAGCAAAGTTTAGACAATAATACTATGGTAGTTGAACTAAGTTTTGAACAACCTTCTGGTTCTCTCTATACTTACCAGGCTAATCTTGTGAAAGATGAAACTAAGACACAACAACTGAAGAGTTCATGCAATGCTAAACAAGAGTTGGTAGTTACTAAATATGCTGTAGGTAGTCTCTGGCTTAACTCTAGTAAGGTCATGAGTTATAGTACATAAAAGGCTGGGGTATACATCTACCTAATTGGTCAGGACTTACGCAACTGGCACAAGCGTTCGCCTATGGAACTCTTGCCGAGTAGCCAAAAACTAAACGATCACTGCCTTGAAATCGATATTTCTAATTTGCCTATTGAAAATCCGCATCCAAATATTTATCGAAATCCAACTAGGGATAATTTAGATATTAGCAATAGAGTTATTAGACATGGGAAAACAATGCCATGAAACGATATTTTAAACATGAAGGCGAATCAAATCTTGGATTAGGAATGGTTTACTTAGAATTTGATGATAATCGAGCATCTAGGCAAGTTGAAAATTATAGTTAAAAATGGTTTATATCTAACGAAATTTACCATCCAGAAACTGGGGGATTAGCTTTGTGCGATCAACCTTTGTCATATCTCGATTTGGGAAAAGAACATGAGATTTCAAAAAATGAGTTTGAGAATATTTGGAATCAAGCTCTTAAAAATGTACGTTAAGTTTTTCTAATTTTTTGAATTACTCAATCCCTGCATCCACGAAAACTATCAACTTTCTTTTTTCTTCCCCTACTTCCCCAGGCTTCTTTTTCGCTCAGTGTCGAATTAATAAGTCCAGTTTTGCTTAGTCTGCAAGCTATAGGTTCCATCTTGCACATTCACTCGCTCAGGAATCAGATTTAGATCCCTAAACACATTTGCTTGATGCTGTAGAGCAGTGAGTGATTGATCGTCAATGGGGATGATGGCACGTTCGGCACTACGTTGCTGTAAAGTTTCTAGAATCGATGGATCGATTTCATGGTTTTGTGCCATTCGTTGAACCGCTTCCAATTCCTGTTTCTTAGCCCAAGCTCCAGCTTCGTTTACCTCTTCTAAAATCACCTTTAGCAGGTCGGGATAGTCGCGTACTATCTCTGGAATCGCGTAGTAATAAGTCGGAACTTCTATGGACGCTTTGTCACCAAATATGCTCTCTAGATCGGCAATCGATCGCCCTGGGTAAGAGCTTCGGGACTGAGTTGCTGTGTAAGGAACCCAAATCACCCAAGCATCGACCTCACCACGGCGGAATAGAGGTAGCGCCTCCGGCTGTGTCAGATAAACTGGCTCAATGTCGCTAAAATCGAGACCTACTTTCGCCAGCGATCGCACAAGCACATAATGTGCGCTTGAGCCTTTGTCAAAAGCTATCTTTTTCCCCTTCAAGTCTGCTAGTGTCTGAATCGGCGAATCTTCCGGTACCAAAATCGCTTGACCTTTGGGAGCAGTATATTTTTCTTTTGCTACCCGCACAAATATATGATCTGCTGCTTGAGAGAAGATGCTGGCCGTGCCACCACCACCGCAGAAGTCAATTGTCCCATTGCTTAGTGCTTCTATCAGAGAAGAAGCTGATAAAAAGCTTGTCCAGGTAACACTCAGCCCAAATGGTCGCAAACGGGTTTCGAGCAAGCCTTGAGTTCGGAGAACTTCCAGATTTGTCATCCCCTCTGGATACCCCATTTTAAGCTGCTTGAGCCGCCGCGCTTGTTCAGCTAAGGGCGTGTTGCTAGATCCAGCAGAACGGTTAGAAAACCAGCGATCCAAAGCTATACAAAAAATTATGCCCCCCACAAATAGTCCCACGGTTTCTAGTAACCGAGTTGTCGAATTTTTGGGTATTTTGAACTGATTTAGTAGATAGGAAAGTGTATTGGCAGATTCAGAAGCGGCAACAGCATGACCGTCAAAAGCCAGAGGCAAGACGAAACTCGCAGCAAGACCGATGCAAAATAAGGCTGCAAACCTGTAGGCAGCCGATCTACGAATGGTTGCTCTGAGCAACTGTAAGATTTTTTGACCTGTGCCTCTAGGCAGAAGGTTAATGAAACGGCTAATCATTATGAGTCCTTGGCTGAAATAACCATCTATATTGCTTAGGCGGCTGATTGTGAAGGATTTGGGCTGAAACCCCACTACTAATTGATGCTGGGAATGAATGGCGCATTACATACGAGAATGCAGTCAGAGTGTTATACTTCTTTGGGCTGTTTATATATTATTACTGAGGCTTACCCCATTTTTTTGAAGTTAAAGAAATTGGTAAATAACTTAGGTTTTTGGATGATGGCGAGTGGAACCAACAGCCAAGATTAATTCCCTCTGTTGGCGATCGCCTGCGGCGGAGTGTGACTTATGGAAATCTGGGACAAACCCTATTTCTCAATATTGCGGGGCTGATTGCTCAGGTTGAGCGAGTGGTAATTTCGGTCATCAAACAGGTGTTGAGCGAGTGATGGTGATGGATTGGTTAATTGCAACAATTAAGATCGGGCTAGCTGCTGCTGTAGCAACAACCTTTGACGACAATATTTATCTGACTGCTTTTTTTAGCTCAGTTAATCGGACTTTTCGGCCTCAGCACGTTGTAGTTGGTGAGCTTCTAGGGTTCACAGCATTAGTGATAGTAAGTTTGGTTGGTTTCTTAGTGGGTCTAGTAATTCCGTCAACTTGGATTGGTCTACTGGGGGTTCTGCCGATACTCATTGGTTTGAACAATTTACGCAACCTTAATCAGCATGACTCAAATGAAGATAAGTCAGCCAATCTGAAAATAAACTCTAAATTTCGAGGATTTGATTCCAGAAAGCGATCGCTCTGGGACGTAATCCGCGATCCCCAAACCTATCGCGTCTCTGCGGTCACGATTGCCAACGGTGGTAACAATCTGGGGATCTATATTCCCCTATTTGCCACTAGCTCAATCCAAAATCTGTCCGTAATCATACCAGTTTGCTATTTCATTGTTTTATGCTGGCTATTGATGTCCTATAACCTGACTCGCCTACCTGGTATTGCTTTAGTCCTCAGCCGCTATGCTAGTAAGATATTTCCCTTTGTACTAATGTGGCTGGGCTATAGAATTTTGATGGACAGCGAATCCTATCGTCTTTTTTTACCGAAGAGTTGACATTAACAATTCGTAATTGGTAATTACGTTACGTCTAATTCAGCCGTAACGCACCATATTTTCAGGCGTGTTACGCGCTGCTTGAACGCACCCTACAATTTAAGGCTTACTTTATCAGGACTTACGCAAAAAATAGCCCAAACCTTTATTCTCCGGTAGAGGCAATTCATGAATTGCCCCTACCGCGTGTAGTTTTGCGTAAGTCCTATTTATAAATGGTCTCTTAGAACCCAAATTCTAAATTCAAAATCAAGATTGACCAATATTTAAGACTTTTCGTAACAATACTTGGTCTTCTAATTTGGCTTTTAAACGACCATTTTCGATATCTCGAATCCAGCTTTGACTTTTACCTGTAAGCTTTGCTAACTCCCTTTGGGAGAGATTCAAATTTTTTCGCGCTTGCAAAATCTGTTCACCCAGTAAATCATTTGTAGCTTTCGGCTTCCTTTTGGCTTTGGCTGTTCGTCGTTGCTTTTTTTCCGATTCTGAAATTTGCTGTTCCCATTCTGGTGGGAGTTCAAAAGCCAAAATCCGCGCATTCATTAGCAGATTCCATTTACCACGGGGGCCTGTATCTGTGAGGCGAGTTTCAGCACCACCGTCGTTAGTCCAAAATTCTAATGCTTCATCTGGATCTTCGGGAAGATCAATTAACTTCGCCCACAAAGGTTGAATTTCTGGTGGGTAAGTAACTGGATCGAAAAGTGGTTTCATTCCATAGTGATTGAGAATTTCCAAATCGCTTTCAAAAGTTCGCAGCAGACGTTTGCGTTCTTCCCGTTGTCTGGATGCAAGGGCGACTTTTTCCTCACCGTAAGCAATACGCAGCAAGGTAGGAATGGTAATGCGTTGTTCTTTGCCCATTTTGGTTTTAAACAGCAACCACAGCATTAGTCGGACTGCACCTTCATGTTGTTGCCAAATGCTCATAACTGTGGTTAGCAGCGTTTTGGGGAGACTGCCGTATTGATAGAATGCGGTTCGCTCTTTACATGCTTGTTTGTTTAAGAAATATTGTGCCCAAATGCCTGCTCTGACTTTAAAAGTTAGCCCAATAAGATATTTGCATCCGAGATTGTCTTCTTGAAAGTGGTGCTGAATGTCTACCAAGTGCCATAAGCGGCTTCCTACAACAGAGAATCCGTTAATTCGACCTTGTTGAGGCCAGTCAATGGAGATAATCAGGGAGCAAGCTTGCTGAACGATATTTTTCATTAAAGCTAGCTTGGCAGCTTTGCTCAAATCTTTGCGTTTCTCCATCCCCAAATATTTCTCAATTTGTCGCTCATCGATCGCAAATTCTTGCTCCCAAGGTTGATCTAAGGCTGTGGCGTAAGCTGCAAAAATCAGATGTATGCAAGCGGCTCTGATGTCAAGCCCCTCAATTGCTGCTATATCTGTGGCTTTGTCGTTGACTTTGAATGGATCTTGGATGTGAAATGCGATCGCACCCCTACCTTGGTTGACTTGTCGGCTGTAACACAGATAACCGTCTTCATCATTTTCCCAATGTAGAGATGTGCGTTGCGCCAGCACATTACAAGCTTCCCAAATAGCGATCGCTGAAGCAAATGGGTTATTCTTGCCGTTAGAAAACAAGTCTAAGCTGGTAGCATCTCTCGGTTCAACTTTGCATCTTCCCTTTTTTGCCTGCCAAGGAATCGGAGAATTACTTGGACAAGCTATTACACATTGCGGCTCTGGATAATAGCCCTCACAATTATTACAAAGACCAGGATCAACCCAGTATTCATTGTTCTCTATTTTGATTGCACCCGTAGGACATTGAGGGCGGCAGTTGTCACATCCAACGCAACTGTTGTTAGGAATTGTATAAGGCATTTGGCTCTTTTCCCACTCTAATCGTTGAGATGTCTGGCTCAGGTCTCCCCTGGATGAGTCCTGTTTATTCATGACTCGCTACCACATTATCTTTCTGGCGAGAATCACCTTTTCTCACCACACTCAATCCCCACATCCATATTTTTACTTCACATCAAATTGGAGCTATTTAAGGCTTTAAAAATCAGCCTAATAAAACTTCTTATTAACTATACATTTCATGAAAAAAATGATTAATTTGTTCGTACTGAGCTTAGGAAAAAATCTTAACATTTATTTTCTTAGGTACTTAATGAAGATTTTAGATTTGACTATAAAAGCTTACTCAAGGTGTTTCTAAGGAAAAATCAAACCTATTGCAATTGGAAGTCATCTAATTTATTAATAATTTTAGTATTTAATGTAGGGTAATATTCTGCCATCAAGTTTACAGTTTCTTCATAAATTAATTCTGCTTATTGAGGTGAAATCATAATATTCCTTTTATCAGCATTTATCTAAATAATTGAATCAAATAAATTTAAAATTGTTGCTTGATAAAATACATATTGCATATATCAAATTGTAACTAATGAACATCTAATTTTGTATATATGTATACTTTTAGTCTATATTTATTTGCCTAAACCTAAATATATTTGAAAAAAAATATCATCACTGTTATAAATATAGTTGCTTTTGTTAAGAAATAATAAAACTGCATCTACAGGAGGCTTTACCCCAATTTTTTCTTCTCTAGTTCCTATGGAGAGCATGGGAATGCCTGATTAGGGGCTGCTGTCAGAAATTGAGTCAGAGACTCAATGAATGCGTTCCCATGCTCCGCATGGGAACGAGGAAAACATATTATTGGTAATATTTTTCATCTATTATTTGAAATAAAAAATAATTTAGCATTGTGTTCAAAGTCATCGAATTTTGATGAGAGAAAAGTAAGTTTTGAATAGAAAAGAATAAAAGATTAGGATAATATGATGATTAATGCACAAACAGATTGACAGGCAAAATTGCCGAGGATTTATTCATGGCACAACTAACAGGTTTGACATTTGGCGGTAAGACTTGGACACCAAAATTTGCTCAGGAAGTTGACAAAGAAAAATGTATCGGCTGTGGCAGATGCGTTAAAGTCTGCGGGTACAATGTGCTAGGTTTGAAAGCGCTGAATGAAGAAGGTGAATTTGTAGAAGATGAAGATGATGAAGAAGTTGAACGGAAAGTAATGGCAGTTACTTCTCCTGATAACTGTATTGGTTGTGAAGCGTGTTCACGGATTTGTCCCAAGAACTGCTACACCCATGTTGCATTAAACAATTAAGGTTTTTAGAGTTAGTCAAAATTGTTGTTAATTCAAGGGGGCACTGTTTGTATAAAGCGCAAATGCGCTAGGCAAGGTAACTTGAGGGGAATACTAAATATTTACCAGAACTAAGAAATAGTTCACAGTAAACAAATCCGTAAATCACAAAATGTTAGCTATTAACAAATTTAAACTTGCTGCTAATATAGCCTAATCAATATTAGAGCTAACAGTGCCCTCTT
Source organism: Nostoc sp. (assembly GCF_036917655.1). GTDB lineage: Bacteria > Cyanobacteriota > Cyanobacteriia > Cyanobacteriales > Nostocaceae > Nostoc. The sequence continues at coordinate 43,506 of NZ_JBALCY010000005.1, read as the reverse complement.
GGAACAACTAGCTTTTCTGAAAGCAGAGGGCTAACTTTGTGGTATGAGTTGAAATATAATTTGTAATTTTATGGGGGAAAGATATGGAAAAAATCTGGAAGTTTCCCCCATTTTTTATGGCTGCACGTTAGAAAGTGAAAAGGGAATGGGGAGTGGGGAGTGGGGAGTGGGGAATAGATAACAATCCCCAATTCCCAAAACCTAGAAAATAACACCTCTAAAGACGGTTTACAAAGCAGGTAGCATGTATGCAACAAGTTCCTGTTTCACTATGGACTCTGGTTGCTGGAATAGTAGTTACAGCAATCAGTATTTGGATTGGTCAGAATCACACTCTGATGCCGGTGCAAGCTTCGCTTCAAGCGCCTTTGGTAGATGGTTTTTTCAATGTCATGTTTACCATTGCGATCGCATTCTTCTTAGTGGTAGAAGGAACAATTGTAGTTTTTTTGATTCAGTTTCGTCGCCGTCCGGGTGACGATACCGATGGCGTGCCAATAGAAGGTAACTTGCCCTTAGAAGTCTTTTGGACAGCAATCCCAACAGTGATTGTCCTCCTCTTGGGCATCTACAGTGTAGATGTTTTTAACCGAATGGGAGGCTTTGATCCTGCGGGTCATCCTCATTCAGCAGCTCATGTTGCTCACATGCCGGGGAGTGCTATTGCAGCCACATTAAGCGATGCTGAAGCAACAACTGCCCCATCAATTGCCCCAACAATTGGCATCGGCGCATCTCCTCAAACCCTAGACAAACCAGCCGATTTAGTTGTTGATGTCAAAGGCATACAGTACGCCTGGATATTTAATTACCCCGATAGTGGCATTACTTCCGGGGAATTGCACATACCCGTCGGTGCTGATGTGCAACTCAACCTTTCAGCACAAGATGTAATTCACTCATTCTGGGTGCCAAATTTCCGCCTGAAACAAGATGCACTTCCCGGTATCCCTACCCAACTACGATTTGTTGCCACCAAACCAGGTACATATCCCGTAGTTTGTGCTGAGTTATGCGGTGGTTATCACGGTTCAATGCGGACACAGGTAATTGTCCACACACCAGAAGAATATAATAGCTGGCGGACAGAAAACCAGATTGCTCAACAGCAAAATCTAAATCAAGTCGTTGCAGTTAATCCAGCCGACTTATCAACATCAGAGTTTCTCGCTCCTCACACCCATGATATGGGAATTAGTGCAGCAACTCTAAAGTCAGTAGTCATGAGACGCGATTAATCGCGTCTGTACAAGAGATGCGATTAATCGCGTCTGTACAAGAGTCGCGCATAGTGGTAAAAGAATATGACGCAGGTAGAATTTCCCCAGAATACTCCACCAGAAGGAAATAAACCGGAAACTCTGGTGCTTGGCCACACCTCGCATCCAAAGGCGTGGAAATGGCAAGACTATTTTACATTTAATGTTGACCACAAGGTTATTGGTATCCAATACCTAGTGACAGCGTTTGTATTTTATCTGATCGGTGGACTGATGGCGATCGCTCTGCGTGTCGAATTAGCAACACCAGAATCAGACGTACTCGACCCCAATCTGTATAACGCTTTCATGACCAATCACGGGACGATCATGATCTTCCTGTGGATTGTCCCCAGCGCCATTGGGGGGTTTGGTAACTTTTTGGTGCCGTTGATGGTCGGTGCTAGGGATATGGCTTTCCCGAAGCTAAACGCGATCGCCTTTTGGTTAAATCCACCAGCCGGAGCGCTCATTTTAGGTAGTTTCATTTTTGGCGGTTCGCAATCTGGTTGGACAGCTTATCCACCCTTGAGTTTGGTGACAGCACCCATCGCTCAAACTATGTGGATACTGGCGATCGTCTTGGTAGGAACTTCCTCAATTTTGGGTTCGCTGAACTTTGTGATCACCATTTTGATGATGAAGGTTCCTAGCATGAAATGGGATCAAGTACCCCTGTTTTGCTGGGCAATCTTGGCAACTTCCCTGCTAGCACTTTTCTCCACACCAGTATTAGCAGCCGGTTTAATTCTGCTGTTGTTTGACCTCAACTTTGGCACCTCCTTCTTTAAACCAGATGCAGGCGGTAACGTTGTAATTTATCAACACTTATTCTGGTTTTACTCTCACCCGGCAGTATATTTAATGATTCTGCCCATCTTCGGCATCATGTCGGAGGTAATTCCAGTTCACTCCCGCAAGCCCATCTTTGGTTATAAAGCGATCGCTTATTCTAGTGTAGCCATCTGCGTTGTGGGTTTGTTCGTCTGGGTACACCACATGTTTACCAGTGGCACACCCGGTTGGATGCGGATGTTCTTCACCATCTCCACGCTGATAGTTGCAGTTCCCACTGGCGTGAAGATTTTTGCCTGGGTTGCTACCCTTTGGGGTGGTAAAATCCGCTTCACCACTGCGATGCTTTTCGCCATTGGCTTATTGTCCATGTTTGTCATGGGCGGCTTAAGTGGTGTGACGATGGGAACAGCCCCCTTTGATGTTCACGTTCACGACACATATTATGTAGTAGGACATTTCCACTACGTTCTGTTTGGCGGTTCCGTGTTTGGCATCTACGCCGGTATTTATCACTGGTTCCCCAAAATGACCGGGCGAATGTTGAATGAAACCTGGGGACGCATTCACTTTGCTCTCACCTTCATCGGCACGAATCTGACCTTTTTACCCATGCACGAGTTGGGTTTAAAAGGAATGCCCCGACGCGTGGCAATGTATGACCCCCAATTTATCGACCTCAATCAAATTTGTACCTTTGGTTCAATTGTTTTGGGGATATCGGTAATTCCTTTCGCCATCAACATGATCTACAGTTGGCTCAAAGGACCCTTGGCTGGTGATAATCCTTGGCAAGCTTTGACCTTAGAATGGACAACTAGCTCACCACCTGCAATTGAAAACTGGGAAGTGTTGCCCGTTGTGACTCATGGACCTTATGACTACGGTCATGGTCATAGTACTCAAATACAGCCATCTGCAACGCCGGAAGCTACTGCTTAGTACGGCTTTGCGTAAGTAAAAGCGTAGCGTTTTTAATGCAGACCGATGCATTCACAATGCAAGCCGATGCATTCACAATGCAAGCCGATGCATTCACAATGCAGACCGATGCATTCACAATGCAGACCGATGCATTCACAATGCAAGCCGATGCATTCACAATGCAGACCGATGCATTCACAATGCAGACCGATGCATTCACAATGCAGACCAATGCATTCACATTGTCCGGTATTGCCAAATTTAATTCGCTACGAATTAATGAAATGCTGTACTGAGTTAAGAAATAACTCTTGTGGGGTTGGGCATCCTGCCTTAATTTAAGACAAGTGAAACACCCATCCCACAAGCAAATTAGGACTGTGAAGAATTGAATTGCCCGACGCTTTACCTTTGAGGGTAAACAATATGACTATAGCTACAACGACAAGCGAAGATCACAGTGCGGGACACGAAGAACATCCAGATTTAAGAGTTTGGGGACTGTTGACCTTCCTCGCCTCTGAATCCCTGATGTTTGGAGGATTTTTTGCCACTTATTTGTTTTTTAGAGGTACTACAGCAGTTTGGCCTCCAGAAGGGAGTGAAGTAGAACTACTTGTGCCGACAATTAACACCATTATTCTGGTGTCTAGTAGTTTTGTCATTCACTTCGGTGATACGGCGATTAAAAAGAATAACGTCAAGGGAATGCAACTGTGGTATGCAATTACTGCAATCATGGGGGCAATTTTCTTAGGTGGTCAGGTTTATGAGTACTCAACATTAGGATACGGTCTGACTACTAACGTCTTCGCCAACTGCTTTTATATCATGACAGGGTTCCACGGTTTGCACGTTTTTATCGGACTGTTATTGATATTACGTGTATTGTGGCGATCGCGTCTTCCCGGTGAATATTCTGCAACCAATCATACTTTCATCGAAATGGCAGAAATTTACTGGCACTTCGTAGACATTATTTGGATTGTTCTATTCACCCTAGTGTACGTTCTCACATTGTTTTAAATTGGGCATGGGGCATTGGGCATGAGGCATTAGTTATTAATTCTTCCTTCTCATCACCCCTACTCCCCATTCCCTACTCCCCACTCCCCATTCATTAATTTATTATGCAACTTGATACAAACAAATTCTCATGGTTCCAGGTTCCAGATGACATCAAAAACCTATTAATTTTAGCTGCACAAAACTGGGAAAATACATCAGAATCCGAAAAATATATTCACCAAGCTTTAGCCCAAACTGGTGAAAATACAGATGTCTTGGTAGCAGCATATAGATTTTTCTATTATAAAAATAATTATTCTCTTGCACTACAAACAACAGTCAAATTATTAGATAAAATTAAAGAAGTAGAAAAATTGCCTGATGATTGGGAGCAACTTAAGCCTATATTAGTCAATCGCCAAGAAGATCCACAAATTCGATTGTACTTAAATGCTTATGCTGCTTCGGGATTAGTACTAGCAAAGTTAGGAGCAATCGAGCAAGCAAAAGAAATCAGCACCAGAGTCAAACAGATAGACGACAAGAATGATTTTGGTGCCGGGATTCTCCTGGATATTTTGACACGTCCAGCAGAAGAAGATGATTAATTAGTCAATCCACTTCTCTATAAAGTGATGTGCGAAAGAGTGGGGAGATAAGGGGACAAGGAGAATAACCAATGCCCAATGCTCAATGCCCAATGCCCAATGCTTAATGCCCTTTTGGTGAACAATCATGAACAATTGGTTATCTACTAGATCATATTCCCTATTGGGAGCGGCTACTGATAGTAACTCTATCTTTCCTGCTATTACCATACCTACTAAAGCTCCTGTAGGTAATATTCCTAATGTCTCCCCGATCATTATCATCCAATCTTCTCCGCTATCAATTTGAAAATTATGAAAGGTAGGGATTGGCTACTAACGGGGGACGGTGAGCATCAAGCCTGTAAATCTGTGAGAGAATGGGATTTATTGAGAGAGAATTATCGTCTTTATCGGTTTTTAACTGAGTTGGAAGATGTTCTTAATAGTGTAGATGATGAAGCCAGTCGTCTCCCAGAAATTCGGATGCTCGTAAGGCGCTTGATTGTAAATTCCTACTGGGTGGGAAGTCAATCTTTAGAGCCTTCGCCCAAAACGGGAACCTCTGTTTTACTCCTATACGATGAATTGGGTTTTCCGTTGACAGTGCAAACAGTAACATTTGCACCGGGAACCCGATCAAACATTCATAATCATGGGACGTGGGGAATAGTGGCCGTGTTAAAAGGCCAGGAAAAAAATACTTTTTGGCGACGCACTCATAGCCCAGAATCTCAAGACAAAATTGAAACAACGGGAGAAGTAATTCTATTTCCAGGAGACATTATTAGCTTTACTCCTGATGCAATTCACAGTGTAGAAGCAGTGGGTGATGAACCAACTGTGACTTTTAACATTTATGGCGAAACTGATCCAAAAGAGAGATTTGAATTTGACTCAGTTACCCATCAGGCTAGGAATTTTTGATTAGGAATCGTCATATCAGGCTCGTAGTTGCGCTTTAGCGCTAAAGCGCAACTACAAACAATTGAGTAATTAGGAGATAGTTAAATGGCAAGAGTAATTTTCTATAGCAAACCAGGCTGTCAAGGTGGTACTAAGCAAAAAGTTTTGCTAACAGCTGCTGGTCATGAGGTGATACCATACAACCTGCTCACAGAACCTTGGACAGTTGAGCGGTTGCGTTCATTTTTTGGCGATCGCCCCGTAGCCGAATGGTTTAATCCTTCCTCCCCCAAGATAAAATCTGGTGAGGTAGTTCCTGAAAAAATTGATGCAGATACCGCTTTGCAGTTGATGTTGAGAGAGCCATTGTTAATTCGCCGTCCTTTGTTAGAAATAGGCGACCGCCGCGAGGTAGGATTTGATGCAGAAAAGATTGATGCTTGGATTGGCTTAAAACCTGCTGACGAATCCTTGCAGGAAATGAGCGAAAACCTGATGAAGCAAGATTTGCAAAACTGCTCCCACGGTCAAACTCCTAGTCATGAGCAGCATAATCAGCAAGGTGACTGTAATCACGGTAACAGTTCTCAACAACAGAAAAAGCAAGGTAAGTGTAACCATTAGTACACGACTTAGGGACTGACAAAAAAAATACTCAACTACTTCTTGTGGGGCGGGCAAGATGCCCGCCCCACAATCAATAAGGTTCGGTTAAGGTTATTTGATGAAAATAATATATCCCCAAGACGCGATAAATCGTCGTCAGGACGAAGGACTGATTATTGTAAAGACGGCGATTTATCGCGTCTCTTGCCTTAACCGACAAGCCCGCCCCACAATCTTGGATAATTTATGTATTTAAATACAACCTCAGAGTAAATTAGTATTCGTAATCCTTCGTAAGAATATGTATACTTTTGTATTAGATATTACAAAGTTTAACTTGCATGGGCATATTAAAAATGCCTACATTGCAAGAAAAAATAATGACAGCTACTTTATCCGGTTATCAACTCCTCGAAACGCTTCACTCCGGTAGTAAAACCGTCATTTATCGTGGACGGCGAGAAACTGATAACGCCTCCGTCATTGTCAAAACTCTCCTGTGCGAACATCCACCCCTAGAAGACATTGCTCGACTACGCCACGAATATCAAATCATTGAGCCGCTGCGAATTCCTGGCATTGTTAAAGCCTACGAGTTAAAGAATTATCAACATAGTCTGGCTTTAGTTTTGGAAGATATTCCGGGTTGCTTGCTCAAAGAACTGATTGCAACTCAAACAACCACCCTGATTGCTTTCCTGAAGGTGGGGATTAATCTGGCACAGATTTTAGGAGAACTGCACGCCCAAAAAATTATACATAAAGATATTAAGCCGCACAATATTCTAATTAATCCCGAATCTTTTGAAGTCAAACTGATTGACTTCAGTATCTCCTCGCGCCTTGATCAAGAAAATGCCACCTTGAGCAATCCTAATTTGCTTGAAGGCACCCTTGCCTATATGTCACCTGAGCAAACAGGCAGAATGAACCGGGTATGCGACTATCGCACCGACTTTTATTCGTTGGGTGTCACCTTGTATGAAATGTTGACAGGTACGCTGCCGTTTCAAGCTGTTGACCCGATGGAGTTGATCCACTGTCACATCGCCAAAATGCCCGCCGCACCCTGTCAAGAAACTGTGTGTCGCGTTCTGGAAGATGTGCCAGAGGCGATTAGTGCAATTATTTTGAAGTTATTAGCGAAAACAGCAGAGGAGAGATATCAAAGTGCTTGGGGACTGAAAGCGGATTTAGAGGAATGCTTGTTTCACCTTCAAGTGACTGGCAAGATTGAAAACTTTGTACCAGGAAGACAGGACAAATCAGGGCATTTTTTGATTCCGCAAAAGCTCTACGGACGTGAAGTAGAAGTAGCAACATTGATGGCTGCATTTGAGCGTGTGGCTAACCCCCCTGAATCCCACGCCAGATGCTTCAAGTCGCCAGAGCCGCCCAACGCAATGGCTCCCCTTGGTAAGGGGGGATTCAAGGGGGTAGAACTCATGCTAGTTTCTGGTTATTCAGGGATTGGTAAAACGAGTGTTGTTAATGAAGTTCATAAACCGATTGTGGGTGCAAGGGGTTATTTCATTGCAGGCAAGTTTGACCAGTTCAAGCGCAATATTCCCTATGCGTCGTTGATTCAGGCGTTCCAATCTTTAATTCAGCAATTACTCACCGAAAGCGTTGCCCAAATCCAAGGGTGGAAAGAGAAACTGTTAAGCGCGTTGGGGGAAAATGGGCAAGTCATTATTGATGTCATTCCTGAAGTCGAGCTAATTATTGGTGTTCAGCCACCGGTGACACAATTGGGAGCGACAGAATCTCAAAATCGCTTCAATCGCGTCTTTGGGCAATTCATTGGCGTATTCACGAACCAAGACCATCCTTTAGTTGTGTTTCTCGATGATTTACAGTGGGCAGATTCGGCATCGCTGAACTTAATTGAGCTATTGATGACAGATACTGAGCGCAAATATTTATTATTAATTGGGGCATACCGCGATAATGAAGTGTCGCCCACCCATCCACTGATGATGAGTTTGTCCAAGATTCAATCCTCTGGTGCGGTGGTGGATAACATCCTCTTGGCACCGTTGCAGATAACGGATGTGGAAGCGTTAATTGGCGATACGTTGAATCACATAGAACAAAGTCAGCCACTAGCAGAATTACTATTTTCCAAAACCGGTGGGAATCCCTTCTTCTTAACGCAACTGCTGAAAACCCTGCATCAAGAAGACTTGTTAACATATAACTTTGAGTCTGGGGTGTGGCAATGGAATATCCAACATATTCAAGCGATCGGTATTAGCGACCTGAATGTTGTTGAATTAACGGCGAGAAATATTCGGAAACTCTCATTAGAAACGCAAAAAGTTCTTAAACTGGCTGCTTGTATTGGTAATACTTTTAACTTAGATGTATTGGCGATCGTTAATCAAGCATCTTCTCTAACGACTGCGGCGCAATTGTGGTCAGCGTTGCAAGCTGGGTTGATTTTGCCGTTAAATCAGGATTACAAGATTCCCTTAGTATTTAATCAGGAGGAATCTGGCGGTGTTACCTTAACAGATATCAAGGTTGATTACAAATTTTTACATGACCGAGTACAGCAAGCGGCTTATTCTCTGATTCCCGATGAAGATAAGAAAGCAACGCATCTAAAAATTGGTCAATTACTGCTGCAAAATACTACACCAGAAGAACGCAAAGAAAATGTATTTGCTTTAGTTAATCAACTCAATTACGGGACTGATTTATTAACATCTCAAACAGAAAAATCTGAACTTGCAGAACTCAATCTCATCGCCGGTCAAAGAGCTAAAGCAGCTACAGCGCACGATTCCGCGATCAAATATTTGCAAGTTGGTTTGGGACTGTTAGCATCTGATAGTTGGGACAATCAATATCAACTGACATTAGCACTGCACTCAGAAGCAGCAGAGGCAGCTTTTTTGAGCGGTGATTTTGAAGGAATGCAGAGATTTGTTGAGATAGTCCAAAACTGCGCCAAAACGCTGCTGGACAAAATTAAAGTGTATGAAGTTCAGATGCAAGCTTACATCGGGCAGAACAGACTGCTAGAAGGGGTTAATACGGGGCTACAAGTTTTAAAGCTATTGGGGGTAGAGTTTCCCGAAGAGCCAAACTCGTCAGATATTGGGCAAGCACTAGGGGAAACTGCGGCAATTTTGAATGGAATGCAAATTGAGGATTTAATTGATCTGCCTCAAATGAGCGATCGCTATAAACTAGCAGCCATAAGAATATTATCAAGTCTGTTTGCTCCTGCATATATTGCAGCCCCAGAACTGTTGCTCTTGACGTTGTGCAAACAAGTAGATTTATCCGTCCAATATGGCAATGCTTCCATATCTCCCTTTGGTTATGCAAATTATGGTCTTCTTCTTTGTGGCATTGTCGGAGATATTGATTCCGGTTATGAGTTCGGTCAATTGGCTTTAACTCTATTGTCAAAGTTAAATGCTCAAGAAATCAAAGCCAAGACAATCCTGATAGTAAATATATTTACTCGACATTGGAAAGAGCATCTCAGAGAAACCTTAGAACCTTTAGTGTCAGCTTACTCTATCGGCATGGACACAGGTGATTTAGAATTTGCTGCCTTTAATCTATTAATGTACTCTTATTTCGCTTACTTTAGTGGTAAAGAACTGACTGTCCTTGAAAGAGAGATAGCAGCCTACAGAGATGTTGCTAATAAAATCAACCAAGAAACAGCGCTTAATTATATAGAAATCTATTGGCAAGCTATCTTAAATATGCTCGGAAAGAGTGAAAATCCCTGCCTTCTAAAGGGTGAAGCTTACGATGAGCAGATCAGGTTGCCATTGCACCTGCAAGCGAACGACAAAACGGGACTTTACTACATATATTGGAACAAATTTTTACTTAGTTACTGGTTTGAAAATTACTCAGAAGCGATTGATAATATCGTGATAGCAGAGAAGTATTTGGACGCAGTGGTAGGATTGCCCCTTGTTCCTCTATTCCATTTTTACGATTCTTTAGTACGGCTAGCGGTGTATCCTGATCGCCCACAGTCAGAGCAACAGGAAATTAGCGATCGCGTCCAAGCTAATCAAGAAAAAATGCAAAAATGGGCGCATCATGCCCCAATGAATTATTTACACAAATTCTATCTAGTAGAGGCAGAACGGCATCGTGTTTTCGGCGAAAAAATCGCAGCGATCGAGATGTACGATCAGGCGATCGCACTTGCTCAAGAAAACGAATACATCAATGAAGAAGCGATCGCTCATGAACTCGCAGCCAAATTTTATCTGTCATGGGGTAAAGAAACGATTGCTAAAACCTACATGACAAATGCCTACTACGCCTATAGTCGTTGGGGGGCTGTTGCTAAAGTCAAACATTTAGAAGCACGCTATCCGCAATTGATTGTGCAATCAAATACAGAAAAACTCGAAAGTAATTACCTGCAAACTCTTCAAACAAGCTCTACAACCACCGGAGGCTCCCACATTCTCGACTTCATGACAGTGATGAAAGCTTCACAAGTACTGTCAGAAGAAATGGAGCTAACTCACCTGCTCCAAAAAATGATGAAGATTGTCATCGAAAATGCTGGCGCTCAACAAGGTTACTTTATTGCCAAACACGATAATCAGTGGCTGCTAGAAGCAGCAGGAATTGTTGAAGGTCAGGATGTTAGTGTATCTACTGCTATTGTTAACTCGAAAGATGAAATTGATTCAGCTTTGCTCCCAGTTGCTCTACTCAACTATGTCGAAAGAACTAGAGAGAACTTAGTTTTAGACAATGCTGTTAAAGACTCCCGCTTTGCGGCTGATGCTTATATCACCACTTATCAATCTAAATCGATTTTGTGTTTACCACTGATTCACTCTGGCAAGTTTACTGGGATTATTTGCCTGGAAAATAATCTCATTCCTGGTGCTTTTACCTCAGAACGGCTGAAGGTGCTGAGTCTATTGATAGCACAAATTTCGATTGCGATCGACAACGCCCGTCTCTACACCAATCTGCAAACCTACTCGCAACAGCTGGAAGCGAAATCACAAGAACTCGAAACTAAAAACGAAGCTTTCCAAGCATCCGAAACACGAGAGCGAGAAAAAGCTGAAGAACTTGCACAATCGCTGCACAAACTACAACAAACCCAGGCTCAACTTGTGCAGACCGAGAAAATGTCAAGCTTAGGGCAATTGGTGGCAGGCGTTGCCCACGAAATCAACAATCCGGTCAATTTTATCTTTGGCAACCTAACTCATGCCAACAACTACAGCCAAGATGTGCTGGGACTTCTGGAACTTTACCAGAAACATTACCCATCGCCCCATCCAGAGATTCAGGAAGAAGCTCTGGCAATTGATTTGGAATTCTTGCTAGAAGACTTACCCAAGCTACTTTCCTCCATGCGGGTTGGCGCAGACCGAATTCGCCAAATTGTCGCTTCCCTGCGAACTTTCTCACGCATGGACGAAGCCGAAATTAAAGCCGTTAATATTCATGAGGGCATTGATAGTACCCTAATGATTCTGCAACATCGCTTCAAAGCAAAGTCAGATCGTCTCGGTATTGAGCTTGTGAAATATTACGGCAACCTGCCCCAAGTAGAATGCTATGCAGGGCAACTCAATCAAGTGTTTATGAATGTGTTGAGTAATGCAATCGATGCTTTGGAAGAGTCATTAATTGACAATCAAGGACAAATAACAACTCCAACCATTACTATTCATACTGAACAAATTGATGCCGATAAAGTCGAAATTCGGATTGCAGACAATGGTTTGAGTATCCCAGAGTCTGTTCGGCGACGCTTATTCGATCCTTTCTTCACCACAAAACCTGTGGGCAAAGGAACAGGTATGGGCTTATCAATTAGCTACCAAATTGTCACCGAAAAACATGGTGGTTCACTTTCTTGTACCTCAGAACCCGGCGAAGGAGTGGAGTTTCAAATCCGCATTCCACTTCGCCAGGAAGTCAGCAAGAACGTTGCTGTTGGTGTCTAGAGGCTGAAATTCCACTCTTTACGCTTCCTATTCCTACTCTTTTTAACGCACCCCAGCAGTTTCTAAGGACAAATCTTGAAACATGGGTGTGCTGAGGTAACGTTCACCAAAGGAAGGCTGAATCATTACAATTAAACGTCCGGCATTTTCTGGACGTTTACCTACTTGAATTGCAGCACACAAAGCTGCACCAGAGGATATCCCAGATAATAAGCCTTCTTCTTTTGCTAAACGGCGTCCATAGGCGATCGCTTGTTCATCGCTGACTCTAATTACTTCATCAACCAATTCCAGACGCAGAACATCTGGGATAAATCCGGCGCCAATACCTTGAATTTTATGTGGACCGGCTTCACCACCGGAGAGAACTGGGCTATTGCTGGGTTCAACTGCGATCGCTTTAAAAGTCTTTTTCCGACCTTTCAGTACTTCTGCAATTCCAGTAATCGTCCCACCAGTACCTACCCCAGCAATGACAATATCCACTTCCCCGTCTGTATCTGCCCAAATTTCTTCGGCGGTGGTTTCCTGATGAACTTTGGGATTAGCAGGGTTACGGAACTGTTGCAGCATAAAAGCATTGGGAGTATTAGCCACAATTTCTTCGGCTTTGCGAATTGCTCCCCGCATTCCCTCAGCGCCTGGTGTCAACTCCAAACCTGCACCATAAGCTCTGAGCATAGCCCGTCGTTCTTGGCTCATTGTCTCTGGCATTGTCAAAATCAAACGGTAGCCACGCGCTGCTGCTACCATCGCTAGAGCAATTCCTGTATTACCGGAAGTAGGCTCAACTAAAATGGTCTTTCCAGGGGAAATTGAGCCAGCTGCTTCTGCTGAGAGTACCATACTTAAGCCAATGCGGTCTTTCACCGAAGCCGCCGGGTTCATGCCTTCTAATTTGACAACTATCCTTGCTACTACTCCCTCAGCTTGGGGAATCTTGTTCAGTTGAACTAAAGGAGTTCGTCCGATAAGTTCTGTTACATCTTGAGCAATCCGCATTATTTAACTCCTAAAATCCCAAATCTTAGTACAGAGTATTTACTTATAGCTTTTCCTAATCAAATGAGGTACATCATACCCCCCTCATCGCTTGCGGGGAGGGGGTTGGGGGTGGGGTTCTTGTATTTCACCCAACTGAGAAACGCTATATAACAATAAGCTTTTGTGTATTTAATTTGTAGTTTAGTCTCAATGAGTGCATATACGATGTATTCTAACTAAACCACAAAATATGAAAGTTTAGGAAGAACTTTTATCAGATGTCCCCATTGATTCTCACTTCAGCAGAGGTCTAGTTTGCCATACTTCTATTTTACCACTTGTAATTGCTGACTATTGCCTCTTAGTCTGAGATTGAATTTAGATAATTCTGTATATAGGCATAATTTTTAATATTATTCTCAATATTTTCTATTTGTGATGGAAATATAATTTACTTTCAAAACATTTAATTGCTTTTCCTAATTTATTAGTCTATCTTGATCAAGAGACATTGATATTTTCTTTTGAGTGCAGGTTTTGTCAGCCCAAAATTGCATCAAAAACAGTCCTTAATCATTGCCTACATTGCTTTTAGGTTGAGTGCAGAAATACCAGAACCCCACCTCGTAAATACTAGAACCCTGTCCTATAAACACTAGCACCCATACCCCAATGAATTTTTGTAAGACTTATCAGGTAGGAATTACAGGCTTTGAGTACTATTCTAATGAATTTAATAATCTTAACGGAGCTGGGGTAAACTGTTTTGTGGAGAGCGGCTGATATAAATCGTATAGGATTTACGCAGAGATTCCCCTCTACCCCCCAACATTCCTGAGCGAAAGCTTAGTGAACTAGGGGGGACTTCTTAATCTCTCTTTTGAGAGTAGGATGAAACCAGATTCCTTGAATCTGAATGCGTTATTTCTGACTGATTAATCCTAAATTTTGTGAAAAGTTTGGTAACTTTTCAGTCGTCAGTAATCAGTGGTAATTAGAAAAACAACTGATAACTAACGATTGTGCAAATTACCGTTTACACATATTTTAATATCAAAACTGTTTGAGAGGTAGAAATATCTAGCTACTTTAGATAAACAGCAAAAGATATTTTCTTACTGGGTGCATACTACCTAGCAAGGGAGAGCCAAGATGAAAACCAAACTTTTAAATATTCTCACAGTTTGCGTAGTTACCTTAGCAGTGCTTTCTCCAGAACTAGTAGTATTTGGTATAGTTTGGGAGCGACATCTGGAGTTAGTAAAATCCCAGAATTTAGCCTACGAAGTCAACAAGACTAGTACAGATGCTCCCGCCTTGGCTCCCCAGAAAGAGGGTACACATTCCTCTCAGACTAGCATCCAATCCTCTGACCGTAATGTGGTTGATCAAATGCTGACTGTTGCTGAACAATATAAATTTGCCACTATCCTGCAATGGTTCTTCTTGTTAACCCCGATTTGTGTTGGGTTAGGAATTCTCTTTTACGACAGATATCTTGTTCATCGTGCGGCTGTTTTAAGAGAACAAGTTGAAATGTTGGAAAGACTGTGGCAGCAAAGTATCGAACAGTAATAAACTCACAATTAACTCACTCAAATCAACAAAAATACCATGACAGAACAACGCGAACAGCTGTATTTTAATCTGATTGATGAGTTACTTAAATGCCCTAATGGTCAAGAACCAGAAATTTTGGAATCTCAGCCAGAATTGATTGATTCTGGTCTAGTACAAACAATGTTACAAGTAGCAACTATGTTTGCCCATGAAGGCAATCAAGATGGTGCCCAATTTTTATTTTTTGTGGCGCGTGAGCTAGCTAAAGAATTAGGTTTATACCCGGAAGTTCCCAATACTGAAGTTGCAAATCCTGAAGCTGCAAATAAGGAGTAAAAATGCTGTTGACCTCAACGGATGCGGGACAAATAGCTTTAGAACTGCTGATGGCAGATTGGAATATTTCAGAAGAGAACAGAGAGTGGTTCAGAATCTTTAACTCTCGTTTGATTGGCGAGAGTTGGTACACTGTGGAACTAGGTGTAGATGGATTTCCAGATAGGTGGTTTATTCAAGTATATGACAATGGAGTGTGTGACCCAAATTATACATTTGTTTCACCGATGGGTGGTTCTGAAGGATTTACGGACTTTATAAATGTGCCGGATATCATAGCAGAGGTCTTAGTTTGTGAACGCAATGCACGCTAATAAAACTTAATAATTAAACATTTAGAATTCAAAATTTAAATGTGCTACTTAAAAGCACTTAGTTTGAATTCATAATTTTCGATTGAATGTAATTTGTGTTTGGAAGTTAGGGAATTTCAGGATAACTGTTTTCTGCTTTAACCCCAATAATTTTATATTTCATTCACAAGAAAAGTGCTTTCCGCAAATATGAGGTGAAACCAAATAAGGTACACCTCTTTTTTTATGCAATATTTAATATTTTATTTAAAGTAAATAAGCTATTTTGTCATATTTAACTGATCAAAATATGTTATATTAAATAGCGTGATGGACGCTACAGAAATATCAGTTCCAATGATTGCTGAAGATATCTTAGCCAAAGAATTCACAAGAGTCGTCAACCATTACTACCCGCAAGTTGGGGAATTGCTGGATGGGTGTTATGTAAAAGTCATCACCTGTTTTTGGGGACGACCTGCTAGACGCTTGCAATATATAGGAATTTATTGCTCTGACGAAATGATTTCCTGTGTGCAAGCTCAAAAAGAAATACTCAGAGAAGTAGCAGGTAATATGGGTCTAATCCAAGTTGTCTGCATGAATGCCAAGCGATTGTTGGGCGATCCGATGTCGAAGGTCAAACAGAACAACCCACGCCTATGGTTGGAGTTGCAGTGGGTTGCAACTTAGTGGTTCATCGCATTAATTGAGAGGGGTAAATGTTTTTGTAGTAAGCACTAAAGTCCTCTCTACGAGACGTCACGCGAACACTACAAACTAGAATAGCCAGCACCTACGGTGAGTACAAAGTATCAACGCAAATAATGAAAACTGGAATTTTCTGCAATTACGATAATTTTCACCAAGATGCTCATCGTGCCATCTTTGAGCAAGTCGCGCTGGTAAAACAGGCAGAAAGTTTAGGTTTTGAGTCAGCCTGGGTGAGTGAACACCATTTTAGTGAATCCAACCTCAGCCCGTCCATGTTGGTGTTAATGGCACACTTGGCGGGATTGACTTCAACTATCAAATTAGGCACGGCGGCGGTGTTACTGCCATTCCATAACCCCATTAGGGTAGCGGAAGATATTGCCACTCTGGATAACCTGTGCAATGGACGATTATTATTTGGAGTTGCTAAAGGCGGCCCCTTTCCCCAACAAAATAAGCATTTTGCGACACTACCAAGTGAATCCCGTCCCAAGATGCTAGAGGCGATCGCACTAATTCAAAAGCTCTTATATGAAACTGATGTATCATTTAATGGGCAATATTATCAATGCGATCGCCTGACAATTTACCCCAAACCATTGCAGAGTAAAATACCAGTGTATGTTGCTACTGGTGGTGATGACGGTATCGAGTTTGCTGCAAAACATTCCTTCAGCTTGATGGGTGGGCCGCCATTTTCCCTAGAGAGATTGAAGGATACTGTTGGCAAATATCGAGCCTTAAATTCTAGTGGTGCGGAAAACTTCGTGCTAGCACGCTTCTTTTTTGTTGGCAAAACATTTGATGAGGCTGTGAGTGAAGCGTTACCTTTCGTTCGCCAATTTAGCCAGAAAATGAAAGCTAATTCGGCTGAAGTATTGCAGAATAGTGCGAATCCCAACCAAAAACCATTTGACCGCACAAATATTTGTTTCGATGAAGATTATTTAATTGAGAACTCAATTATCGGTGATGTGGAGACTTGTCGAGACAAAATCAAGAAATTTCAGGACGAATTAGATTTAGGTACGCTAGCACTCAAACCCTCATCTTCGGATCTGCAAAAAAACCTGGAGAGTTTGACGCGCTACAACCAAGAGGTGCGAAATTATGTCTTCTAAACTATACCTGCTTCCTCCCGATGATTTACCTCCCACTGAGGTAACGAAACAGGATGGAATGTTGCAAATGGAGCTAGAACAGTCTACTGGTAGATGCTTTTATCAAGCTTGCGATCGCATTACGCGAGTATTGTTATCTAATTGTCAGTGGTATCTCACAACAAATGCTAGCATCCTAACATTAATTATTGACTGCCCTGACATATTATCTTACTGGCATATCGTCAGCAATATTCCCCAGTTAGGTAATAGGTTAGAGCGGTTTGCTAAGAATGGCAAAATCCGCGTTTATCCGCCATTTGGTAAAGGGATGCCGTTTGAAATCAGCGTAAATGAAATATCAGCTTATCGAGATTGGCTTTGAGGTAAATAGGCGCAAACTGGGAATCACACAAAATATAGCTGATTCATCCTTATTACACCCTGTTACTTCTAAGTGCAGGGTGTTGTAATTTTTATCAAAGCCACCTCTCAAAATACCAGTTTTATGGAATATAATTCCATCTGCTTGGGTTAGCGCCAAAAACCTTAAACTGTGTAGGTTGGGTTGAGGAACCAAACCCAACATTTGTTGTGGTTTGTTGGGTTTCACTTTGTTCAACCCAACCTACAATTATCCTTAACCCAAGCGTATTGGAATCTAATTCACTCTCAGACGCTCACGAATTTCGCTTGTTCTTTACATCCTTCTGTACGAGACGCTGCGTGTTCGCGTAGAGATGGCAGTTCGTTAAAAAAATTTAGCTATTTTCAAGCGCTAAGGGAGTAGTATTGACAAGCTTGTTAGCTTTGCAATTATCCACGCATACCAACTCTCTAACCCAGTACTAGTAGTTACGGAAATCTGAAAAATCTGAATTTTAGGATTTACTTGTTTAGCATATTCTATGCACTTTTGAACATCAAAATCTACATAAGGCAGCAAATCAATTTTAGTGAGAATCATGATGTTACTAGCACGGAACATATGCGGGTATTTTATCGGCTTATCTTCTCCTTCTGTGACCGAGAGAATCACGACTTTTGCCTGTTCTCCTAAGTCAAATAAGGCTGGACAAACCAAATTTCCCACATTTTCAATCATCACAACTGAATTCAGTGGCGGATTTAATTGTTGTAAACCTCTGTCTATCATTGATGCATCTAAATGACAGCCTGTTCCGGTGTTGATTTGGATGACTTTAGAGCCTGTTTCTTTAATTTTTTTGGCATCGTTAGCAGTTTCTTGGTCGCCTTCAATGACGCTGATAGATAATTGATGCTTTAAATCATTAATAGTGCGAGTTAAAAGAGTTGTTTTCCCTGCACCGGGAGAACTCATTAAATTTAAGGCGAGAATATTTCGACCTTTAAACCATCCCCGATTTTGGGCAGCTAGCAGGTTATTTTTTGCCAATATATCCTGTTCTAAGGATATCGTTGTATTGTGTATTTTGGCATGAATTTGAGACGCTTCTATATGAGTATCGTTACTGTGGGAATGAGTGATGACAGTACCATCTGGTAAAGTGTGAGTATGATGATGTTCAGCTTCATCTATTTCCAGATTGATAATTTTAGTTTCGCCATCATCAGAACAACCGCAGGTTACACACATAATTCCTCTATTTCTATTTCTTTAATTTTTAGTTCTTCACCAGTAATTAAATCTAATTGCACGCTACCGCAGTTACAGATACCAAATGGTTTATCTAAATAAATTTCTGCACCACATTGACGACATCGCCCTAAGCCAGGGATTTCTAAAATTTCTAATGTCGCCCCTTCTAAAACTGTGCCTTGAGTGCAAATATCAAAACAAAATCGGATAGCGTCGGGCATAATAGCTGAAAGTTTACCAATTTCTAATAAAACTCGCTGCACTTTTGCGCCTTTGGCGTGTTCAGCGACAATTGCCACAATATTTTTGGTAATTCCAAGTTCGTGCATACTATAAAATCTATTAACAAATTCGTGGTAATTGGTCGCCTACCAACATATCAACAATCCTTTCAGCACCAAAAACTGTTTTTAACAATACTATACCTGGGGGTGAGGTAATAACTTCGCCAATAATACAAGCATCTTTGCCTGCTGGGTGTAATTTCATAGCGGATAAAATATTGTCAGCATTCTCTTTTGGAACCACCACCACTAACTTACCTTCATTAGCTAAATACAATGGGTCTAAACCGAGAATTTCACAAACTCCGTTGACTTCTTCACGCACTGGAATAGATTCGTCATAGAGACGAATTCCCACATTAGAACTGAGAGCAAATTCATTTAATACTGTGGCTAAACCTCCGCGTGTGGCATCTCGCATAGCATGAACTTTGGGACATACATGGAGAATAGTTTCTACTAAACTATGTAATGGTTGACAGTCACTTTCAATATTACTTTGTAAGGCTAATTCCCCACGAGCAATTAAAATTGCTGTCCCATGATTACCTATTTCACCATTAATTATTACTGCATCTCCAGGTTTAATATTGTGGGCGGAAATGTTAACTCCTCGCGGGATGATACCAATACCAGCAGTATTAATAAAGAGTTTATCGGCAGCACCACGATGTACAACTTTTGTGTCACCAGTGACAATTTGAATACCAGCTTTTTTGGCGGCTACTTTCATACTGGCTGCGACACGCCGTAAGGTTTCTACAGGTAATCCTTCTTCTAAAATTACGCTGCAAGTCAGATATAAAGGTTTAGCACCGCTTACAGCTAAATCATTAACTGTACCGTTGACGGCTAATTCTCCTATATCACTACCGGGAAAAAATAACGGGTCTACAACATAGGAATCTGTAGTAAATGCGAGTCTGTTTCCTTGTTGGAGGAGAGGGGCTAAGTTGATGCTGGCTTGGTCTTCTAATTGTGAGAGAATGGGATTATCAAAATTGCTGATAAAAATATCATCTATTAAATCGCGCATGGCTTTACCACCGCTACCATGTGCGAGAGTTATATGAGTGTCTTGCACTTTACTTTGGCGACGGCGGATTTTTTCTATGTTTTGAAATAGGGGATTTTGTATTGAGTTTGGGGGGGGAATATTCATATTATTTTTTTTTTAACGCAGAGGGAAGCGCGGAGGTACGCGGAGTATTTGTAAGGTGTATTAGTCGGAAGAGAAGCCGCAGGCGGGGAGAGGTTCTTGAGTTATAGTTATCTTTGGTTTTTGGGCGATTGTTCTTTTGGCAATGGTGGAGAGTCGCCCATATTTGTAATAGGCTGCACAAGCACCTTCGGAAGATACCATGCAAGTACCAATGGGTGTTTCTGGTCTGCAAGCTGTACCGAATACTTTGCACTCCCAAGGCTTTAAGACTCCTTTGAGAATTTCTCCACATTTACAAGCTTTATGGTCGGCTACTTTGAGATTAGGAATGGTAAATTTAAGTTCGGCATCGAATTGTGCATATTCAGATTTAATTTGTAATCCTGAATAGGGAATGTCACCTAAGCCGCGCCAATCAAAACTATCTCGCACGGCGAAAACTTTATTTATGGCTTGTAGCGCTACTGTGTTTCCGCTTTTTTGGACAATTCGGTTATATTGGTTCTCGACTTCACAACGATTTTCTACTAGCTGTTGCAATAGCATCCAAATTGATTGGAGAATATCTAAGGGTTCAAATCCTGAGACGACAATTGGCTTATTATATTGTTGGGAAATAAATTCATAAGGGTCAGTGCCAATTACCATGCTGACATGGCCAGGCCCAACAAATCCATCAAGTTGTAAATCGGGGTTATCTAATAGTGCTTTGAGGGCGGGAATCACGAGGACGTGATTGGAAAACATACTAAAGTTATGAATTTCTTCGGCTGCTGCTTGCAGAATGGTGAAGGCGGTGCTGGGCGCTGTGGTTTCAAAGCCTAATGCAAAGAAGACTACTTGTTTGTGGGGGTTATCTTTGGCAATTTGCAGGCTGTCTAAGGGAGAGTACACCATACGGATGTCTGCACCTTGTGCCCGGGCTTGCAGTAAAGTGGTATTGGAACCAGGAACTCGCATCGCGTCGCCAAAGGTGGCAAAAATGACGTTATGATTTTGGGAGATTGCGATCGCATCATCTAATCTCCCCTTTGGCATAACGCATACTGGACAACCAGGCCCATGAATTAGTTCAATGGCTTCGGGTAATATTTCTTCGATACCATATTTAAAAATGGAATGGGTATGTCCGCCGCATACTTCCATGATTTTGATGGGTTTTTTTAGCTGGTTGCATAATTTGGCGATTTCGCGGCGTATAGCTTCAGCTTTTTCAGGTTCGCGGAATTCATCAACATATTTCATAGGAAGTGAGGAGTAGTGAGTTTTATGTATCAGGTAATTTCGCTTTTGTAGTAGAAAGTTTTTTTAACGAACCGCATTCGCGCAGCGTCTCGCAGAGAAGGACGCGAAGGAAGAAAGAAATGAGTTTTAGACTCTTTCTCTGCGCCTCTACGTAAGACAAAAAAGGTCTATTATTTAAGTAATAATCCCTGCTTGTGCTGCTGCTAATTCTTGGAATAGTTGTAAAGTTTCCGCGGCTTCTTGTTCATTAATTCGATTCATGGCAAAGCCAACATGCACTAGCACCCAATCCCCAATACAAGCTTCGGGGGGATGTTGTTCATCTACGATACAAGCAATATTTACTTGGCGCTTAACACCACCAATGTTAACTATGGCTAATTTATGGTTAACGTTGGTAATTTCTATAATTTGTCCGGGGATTCCTAAGCACATTTTTTTATTCTTTAAGATAAACGAACCGCAGAGAGAATTATTTCTGAGGAAAAGTTTGTAAAATATCAACACTCATGTATGAATTGTGCGGCTGCAATAATTGCTTGTCCTAAAGATAACCCGCCGTCATTAGCTGGTACTAAGCTGTGAGTAAGTACTTTTATTCCGAAGGTTTGTAATCTTTTGGTAATTTCCTCTAACAATATACAATTTTGAAATACTCCTCCTGTTAGGGCTACCTGATAAATCGGATTTTCTTGAGAAAGCTGCTTAACCATTTCCACAATCGAATTCGCTAAACCTTTGTGAAATTTGGCTGCTATAACTGCTTGGGGAATCTGCTGCTGTAAGTCATTGAGCAACGCTTGGCACATTGGACGCGGGTCTATATAATAAATCCTATCTGAAAAGCTAAAACTAAAAGGATATATTGGCGTTTCTTTATGATTATTTAAGCTGCTAACATCTACTATAGCTTCCATTGCGATCGCAGCTTCTCCTTCATAGCTACATTCATCTCGACAAATACCGATAGCCGCCGCCACTGCATCGAACAACCGCCCCACTGAAGAAGCTGGAGGAGAGTTAATTCCTTTCTCAATAAGTTGATTTAGTAGCTTTAGTGGCTTCTTTTTCAAAAATTTTATGATTTCCAAATCAGCATACTGTTGTTGGCAATCATCCCAAAGGTTAGCAGCTATTAATTGGGCGTAGGTATTACGCCAAGGCTGATAAATTGCTTGTTCACCACCAACCATTGCTACTGGTTTAAATGTTGCTAGTCGTTTAAATCTACGGTAATCTGCTAAAAGAAATTCTCCGCCCCAGAGTGTACCATCATCACCGTAACCTAAACCATCTAAAGCGATACCTAATACTGGAGGTGAATCTAAAGGAATCCCATTTTCTGCCATGCAAGCGGCGATGTGCGCGTGATGATGTTGGATTTGATAAATTTTGATTTGATTTGTATCCGCTAGTTGTTTACCAAGTTTACTTGAGAGGTATTCGGGGTGTTTATCGATGGCAATTACTTCTGGTTTATGTTCAAATAAATTTAAGTAAAAATTCAAAGTGTCTTGGTAAGCATTGAAAGCCGCAGCATTTTCTAAATCTCCTAGATGTTGAGAAAGAATAGCTTCTCCTTCACGCAATAAGCAAAAGGTATTTTTTAACTCACTACCCATTGCTAAAATTTGCGGCATATTGTGAAATCCCGGTGGTAAACTAATCGGTGCTGGTGCATATCCTCTGGCACGGCGAATTGTTTGGACTTTATCGCCGAGAACTCTCACCACTGAATCATCTACCCGATTAATAATCTCTCGATTGTGAAAGAGAAAATAATCAGCGATTGTCCCTAATTTTTCTCTTGCTTCGTCATTCTCAATACATTGTGGTTCATCGGCAAAATTACCACTTGTTAAAATAATTGGGCGATTCATCCGCCGCAGAATTAAATGATGTAAGGGCGTATAAGGTAGCATGAAACCGAGGGTATTTTGCCCCGATGCTACCGATGGTGCAACATGAAGAGAGTTAGAAGTAGAGACGCGATTAATCGCGTCTCTACAGGAGTTAGGGGGAAATAAATTTTTCCCATCTCCCTCTCTCCCTTTTATCTGTAATAAAACAATTGGTGCTATGGAACTCGTCAATAATTCTTTTTCTTTGGCGTTGACAGTACAATATTGTTCAATTACCTCAATATCTCGCGCCATTAAAGCAAATGGTTTGTGATAGCGCTTTTTACGCTGACGCAGTTTTTGTACAACAGTTTCCTGAGTTGCATCGCAAGCCAGATGAATACCACTTAACCCTTTAATTGCGACAATCTCACCTTTTTGCAACAGGGTACAAACGGCATCAACATCATCTAGCATGGAGAACATGGAAGCAGTAACCGATTTACCATCAGCGCGTTCTAACCAAGCTGTGGGGCCGCAAACATGACAAGCTACAGGTTGGGCGTGAAATCGGCGGTTTTCAACATCGTGGTATTCCTTTGCACATTCGGGACATATAGCAAACGCAGACATACTGGTATTGCATCTGTCGTAAGGAATGGCACGAATAATACTCAGGCGGGGGCCGCAATGAGTACAATTAGTAAAGGGGTAACGATAAAAGCGGCTAAAGGGGTCGAATATTTCTTGTTGACACTGTGGACAAGTGGCGGCATCAGGGGTTATTTCTGTTTTAATGGCATTACTGACACTAGTAGAAATCACAAAGTTATCAAATTTCAATTCACCTGCATAAATAATTCTTGTTAGTTGATTAATTCTTGCCAACGGTGGACATTCTGTTTGCAATCTGGCAACAAATTTGGTTATTGCTTCCTCACTACCAGATACCCTAATTAAAACACCTTCACCATCATTACAAACATCTCCATGTAAACCGCAGGCTTTAGCCAGACGATATACAGTAGGCCGAAATCCTACCCCCTGAACAGTACCGCGAACTCTAATTTCTTCAGTCGGCATAGTTAAACTGCCATAACAAAATTCGGTTATTTCCAGAATCAGCTATTACCGCCGTATTGCCACAAATTTTTATGCCATAACACCAATTTAAGCTATCTCGTTTAGGTAGTCCGAAGTTACGATTTTCACCTTTACTTTGAAAATTTATTTGTCCTGCCAACCCATCTGCCACTACACCTTGCAGTGATAAAATTAATTCTGGCTTTTTCCATCCTAACAAACGAGAATTAGCAGTATCTGCAACTACTAACCAATCCCCAGCCACACCTACACCATAAGGCATACTCAAACTACTAGCACTAGGATAATAAACTCCTTGATTCATTTCCACAAAATCAAAGTTTTTTTGTCCTAAAACCACCGCACAAGGGGCATTATTTTCTGTTGGTATTCCCTCCCAAATCATTACCCGGTGATTACCTGCATCGCTGACAACCAAATTTTCTCCCCAAAAGGTGATGTCATGACACCAACGCATACTCGCTGCGGTTGGAGAAGCACCGCCATTTTCATTGCGAGATATCATATCCGGTTGTCCCAAAACTAAATCAGCAGGTTGCCCATTTTCTGTTGGTAATTGATGCCAAATTAATACCCTTCGATTACCAGTGTCAGCAATAAATAGCCGTCCTTGATGATAGAAAATACCATAAGGCCAGTGCATTGTACTAGCAGATGCTGTTTGATTTCCTCGATTTGGTTCATTATCGGTAAAATTAACTTGCCCTAATACAAAATCTGCTGGAACATTGTTATCTTTAGGTAAGTTTTTCCAAATTAAAACCCGATGATTCCAAGCATCTGCCACAGCTAACCCTTCGCCGCAAGCACAAATCCCTGTTGGTACACTCAAGGTTGCACTTCCCGGTGTATTTTTGGCATTTTGTCCTTCATGATAAAAGTCAGGTTGTCCAATTACCCAATCAGCCGGTTGACTATCTCTCGTGGGTAAATTCTGCCATCCTAATAATCGATGATGTCCTGTATCTGATACCCATAAAGGGCCAGTTTCTGATAACAAACAAGCAGCACGAGGCCCAAACATTGTTGTGTGACTGGGTGCTACAGGTATGACTAATTGTTGTGGTTCAATAATGTTGCCTAAAATTACCTCTGCACCTTCAGGTGATAGAGGTAATTTTTGAGAAATTTCTGTTGCTTCTGGCGGTAATTGTGATATGGGATTAATTGTGATTGGGATATCCATGAACCGCAGATAGACGCTGATAATTATTTAAAAACATTAATGTTGATTAGCGTGTAACAACAGTAACAGTTTTGCATTATGCTTTTTTCAAATTCAGTTAAAACCTTTAATCAACTTCCGTATTAATCAATTTTAAAAAAATCCAGCTAACCTTCAGTAACTTTTGCGACATAGTAATATTTGGCACGAGTCCGCGATGTACTGAAATCAGAAAGTCAAAAGGCATTTTGAGTAAGTCAAATGCCGTTTTACTTGCGGAAAATACCAAAATGAGTAAGTAAACTGGAGTTTGAATAAGTCAAAAGACCTTTTACTTGCGGAAAACACCGAAATGAGTAAGTAAACTGGGGTTTGAGTAAGTCAAAATACCTTTTGCTTGCGGAAAACACCGAAATGAGTAAGTAAACTGGGGTTTGAGTAAGTCAAAATACATTTTGAGAAAGCAATATGTCATTTTGCTTTCTCAAAACACTAAAATGAATAACTGAATTACACAAATGAGAAACCATTCAGGCATTTGCTTGCACAAAACACTAAAATGAATGCGCGAACTACTGAAATCAAAAGGCAAAATAGCTGTGATTTACTAATCGCCAAGTATATTTGCTGAAATGTTCCCTTCGCATCATCATTTTTGCAGTTTCACAAAAATCTTATCGTCTTTAATCTTGACTGGATACGACTGAAGCGAAACATCAGGCACAGTTAAGCATTCACCTGTCTCTAATTTGTATTGGAATCCGTGGGAAGGACAGGTAATAATACCATTTTCAATTTTACCTTTTTCTAAGGGAGAGCCTAGATGAGTGCAAGCATTACGATAACATGTTACTGTAACAGCTTGACGATGTAAAATTAGTGAATTACCAGCAAGTTGTACTGCTAATACACTAAATTCAGGAACTTGATCGATAGTCGCCACTTTGATCCAAGTAGAAGTTATTTTTGCAGAAAAGGGACTGATTAAACCAGAACTCGCGTTGTTAACAGTAGAGTTGTTATTGACCGCAACTACTTTGGTAATTTCGGGACAATGATTTTTGATTGCCTGTTCTACTCCTTGAGATAAAGTCAAAGTAGAAGCCAGACAACTGCTGCAAGTTCCTATTAATCTGACTTCTACTATATCTGGTGGCTTAATTGCCACTAACTCTACATCCCCGTTATGGCTTTTTAAACCTGGGCGAACTTCTTCAAGGGCTGTCTGAATACGTTGTGAAAGCGGAGGTTTTGGTGGTTTGACTAGTTCGTGATATAGTAGCACTGCATATACTACTTCATCCGCAACAGCCTGACGCAAAGCTGGCATTGATTCTTGTTTTAGGCTTTTAATCAAACTAGTCAGTGCAGCTTTATGCAAAGCTTCAATTGCTCTTTTTAGACCTACTGCTACACACCGTTGGCTTTCATCCCACTCGGATATAATTGCCTCAAAGCGGTTAATTTCCTGAACTAATTCTTCAAGGTTGGGCATGGGGGAGAAGAATTTTAGATTTTGGATTTTAGATTTTGGATTGAACAATTTAAAATCCAAAATTGAGGGATATGGGGCATTAGTTATTCACAAATGACCAATGAGTAATGACTAATGACAATTCACTTCATTTTGAAATCTTTGAGAAGAAATGGCATAATCATACCCGTCACTAAGCTAGATAATATTATTGGTAAGTAGAAGGGAATTGGGGCTTGTGCGAGTAACACTAGCAGTAAGAAACCTACAGCAATACCAATAGTAGTTTGCTTTACAAAATACATCGGGTCGCGTAGTAGCTTTCCTTTAAAAAATAACTTGGCAGAAAACCATCCGATCTCTAACATTTTTCTCCTAATAATTTGTCAAGAAATTTAAGGCAGCAAGCCCTAAGATGATAGCGGGAATTACACCCGCAGGGGCAAATAATGCACCAAGCATTGCTGAAAAACTATAGCCTATATCTTTTCCAGCTAATAGCATTCCACCAATTGCACCGCCGACCATAGACAAAGCTGTTGCTATGATTATCCACACAAATTCTGTTGCTATGTTCAGATCACCATCTGCTAAACTGGTGATAAAATTTATCACATTTGGGTAGGTAAAAATATCTCTCATGCTATTCTGTCCTAATTAGGGGAGTAGGGAGTGGGGAGTGGGGGAATGAGGCAGAAAGAATAATTAATACCCAATGCCCAATGCCCCATGCCCAATGTCCTATTTTCTATTGCCTATTTCTGCTTCCACATCTAGTAGCGCTTGAGTTACTACCTCTGCTTGTGCAATTTGTTGATGTTCCGTAAATATTTCTAAAGCGTCTTGATAGTAGATACGCGCTTGGAAAAGATTTTGAGGATTACCAGCTTCTGGTTTTTCGTGATCGTCTGGTAAGTTGAATAGGGCGTTGGCTTTGTTTGAAATTGTGTTAGCGTACTCTAGAGGTGTATCTTTGAAATTACGCACTTTTAGGGCTTCATCATAAGCTGCGATCGCACGCAAATTATTCTCCACAGGATGGGAACTCACTAAATATTGCAAAGCGTTACCTAAATTGTTTTGCAACATCGCATATTCTCTAGGATGATCAATCAGATTAATATGCTTTAGTGCCACCTCAAATGATTGCACTGCTAACCCTTGACGCAAGTATTCCCGTTCCGATGCTAGGGGCATGGAAAGGTAGGCGATCGCAATATTGTTATACAAAATCGCGTATTCTTGGGGATAATCCTCCCAAGTAAACACCCGCAAAGCCTCATGATAAGCCTGGATGCTGTCTGTTATCCGCGCCAAATTGAATGGCACTAGCGACTGCAACACCAGCCCAAAATTCATCTGTGTCTCTGCCACTTCCTCAGGCGTTGCTAATTGTTGTAAAATCGGTAACGCTTCTTCATAACCGACTTTCGCTTGCATCAACAGTTGGTACTCAGCATCCGGTATTGCCTGTAATGTCCCTGCCATGCCCACCTGGGCCCTGGCTTTTAGCAAGGGATACTCCTCTCCACACATCTCGTAGGCCCGGTAATATAACCCAACTGCATTTCGCAAGTCTTGGGCAGCTTTGGGCTTTTTTTGAAAACCCTGTGCTATCTCGATCAGCATTTGGATTTTTTCCTCTGCTGTGGCTGACTCTGAAGCAACAGCTGCTAACGCAGCCTTCACCACTGAATCTGTAATGCTGGGGGTCATAACTCTGCCGTACTCTAGCCAATTGGGAATTGAGTCTGTCAACACCCATGAATGATCAAGACACGCGATCGCATCTCATCACGGGCCATACTGATTTACGCAGGCTTCGAGTCCTTTAGGCGGAATTCCCCTTTTTGTCTGAGACTAGGGATTAGGGGCTGGGGATTAGGGACTGGGAAAAGTTTTCCAAATACTTAATGCCCAATACCCAGTACTCAATATCCAGTGCCCAATACCCAGTATCCGATTCCCAATCTCTAAAATATAAAACACCCTATTTCTAAAATTCTAGGGGGGAATTGCTAATATTAATGTCAGCTTTAAACACCTAATATTTTTTAAATAATTTTTGTATCATCATCTTATACAATTTAAATATTATTTATTGAATTGTTGACATACATATATTTAGTGTACTCAAAATAGTCGCCACAGGATCGTCGAAGTGTAAAATATGTTCATCAACTGTAAAATTAGCTCCCTTGAAAACAGACAGTATCTTCTATCGGATCTTTCAGAGTATCCCCAGTACTTTCTTTGAACTGATTAACCAACCGCCCCAACTAGCTAGTGCTTACCAATTTTCTTCAGTAGAAGTCAAACAACTGGCGTTTAGAATCGATGGCGTCTTCCTGCCAAATACGCCAGACTTACCGATTTATTTTGCCGAAGTGCAATTTCAACAAGACAAAAAATTCTACTCACGTTTATTTACCGAAATCTTTAACTATCTCGACAAAACCGAATTAGCCAATAATTGGCGTGGTGTTGTCATCTTCCCCAACCGCAGCGTTGATACTGGAGATACCGAAAGATATACAGAATTACTCAACTCATAACGAGTAACTCGCGTCTATCTCGACGAATTAAGCTCAATTGAGACATCATCAATTGGCATAGAGACAGTTAAACTCATCATCGAACCCGAATCTACTGCGACAATAAAAGCTTTAGAAATAGTCAACAGTGCCCGACAGCAAATTCTAAATGTCGCTACTATTAGAGAAATTATACAATTGATAGAGACAATATTAATCTACAAGTTGCCGCGATTGAGCCAGGAGGAGATAGGAAAAATGTTTGGATCAAATGAGTTAAAGCAAACTAGATTTTACCAAGATGTTTTTGCAGAAGGTAAACAAGAAGGTAGGCAAGAAGGTAAACAAGAAGGTAAGCAAGAAGGTAAGCAAGAAGGTAAGTTAGAAACGATACCCCAGTTATTAGGGTTGGGTTTAAGTATTGAGCAGATAGCTCAAGCGTTAGGTTTGGACGAACAACTTGTTAGGCAAGCTGCACAATCAAAATCCTAAAACAGGAGGAGATAAGAAAAATGTTCGGATCAAATGAGTTAAAGCAAACTAGATTTTACCAAGATGTTTTTGCAGAAGGTAGGCAAGAAGGTAGGCAAGAAGGAAAGTTAGAAACGATACCCCAGTTATTCGAGTTGGGTTTAAGTATTGAGCAGATAGCTCAAGCGTTAGGTTTGGACGAACAAGTTGTTAGACAGGCTGCACAACCAAAATCCTAAAACAATAAGGTGCTAAGTCGGGGCACAAAACCTTGCGCCCCAACATTTTGCTGTATTTTACTCAGTTATTGCATTAAAATCTGACGGCTTAAAATACTCATAACCTCACCCGGATTAGCAGTTGATAATAATTTTTATTAATAATTCCAGAGTTTTAACTGCAATAAATTAAGCACGTCGAGGTTATTTAATGTGAGGAGTTAAAAAAAGGCAATTTTATTTTTACTATTGTTTATTTGTTAAATATGTAACATATTTAACAGACATAATACTTTAAAATAATCTTGATGAGATTTCAGCTATTGTTAATGATTAATTCTTTTTTAATGAAAGTGAATTAAATAAATAAATATCTTAAAATTGAAAAATAAATATTGATAACCAGGTGAGATTTTACAAGGATTATCACCTACATCATGCATGTTAAACAATAGAAAAACACCTAGCCGATGACTAACGTACTATGGCTACAAGGTGGTGCTTGTTCAGGCAACACCATGTCATTTCTCAACGCTGAAGAACCGACAGTCTGCGATTTAATTGCCGACTTTGGCATCAATTTACTTTGGCATCCATCCTTGGGGCTGGAACTAGGCAACAACTTACAAACACTGCTGCGGGATTGCATTTCTGGCACAATTCCTTTAGATATCTTAGTATTTGAAGGCAGTGTTGTTAACGCCCCCAACGGCACCGGCGAATGGAATCGGTTTGCCGATCGCGCCATGAAAGATTGGTTAGCAGACCTCGCCAAAGTTGCTCAATTTATCGTCGCCGTGGGAGATTGTGCGACATGGGGAGGAATTCCCGCCATGTCACCCAACCCCAGCGAGTCGGAAGGTTTACAATTTCTCAAACGTCAAGAAGGCGGCTTTTTAGGGAAAGATTTCGTATCGCAAGCCGGATTACCTGTAATTAATATACCTGGATGTCCCGCCCATCCCGACTGGATTACGCAGATATTAGTTGCGATCGCTACTGGACGCATAGCAGACATTGCTTTCGATGAACTAAATCGTCCCCAAACCTTCTTCAACACCTATACCCAAACAGGTTGTACCCGCAACGTCCACTTTGCCTACAAAGCCTCAACCGCCGAATTTGGTCAGCGCAAAGGATGCCTATTTTATGACTTGGGTTGTCGCGGCCCTATGACCCATTCTTCCTGCAACCGCATCTTGTGGAACCGCGTCTCTTCCAAAACTCGCGCTGGAATGCCTTGTTTAGGTTGTACAGAACCAGAATTTCCTTTCTTTGACCTCAAACCGGGAACCGTATTCAAAACCCAAACAGTCATGGGAGTTCCCAAAGAATTACCGCCAGGGGTGAACAAAAAAGACTACGCCTTACTCACAATGGTCGCCAAGGATGCAGCACCACCTTGGGCAGAAGAAGACTTTTTTACAGTTTAGTCATTGGTCATTAGTCATTAAATTTTGTAGTTATCGCCGAAAGTACGGCACCACCTCAAATTTTAGGTGCGTTAGGACTAAAGTCCTAACGCACCCGACAAAACTACAAAACTTTAATGCTTATAAAAAATAGGAGAAGAGAATGGGAATTCAATCATTAGATATATCGCCCGTAGGTAGAGTTGAAGGCGATTTAGATGTTCGAGTTGATATCGAAAATGGGCGGGTAGTTAACGCTTGGACACATGCCGAACTTTTCCGAGGATTTGAAGTTATCCTACGCGGTAAAGACCCCCAAGCCGGATTAATTGTCACACCTCGCATTTGCGGAATTTGCGGCGGTTCTCACCTAACTTGTGCATCTTGGGCATTAGATACAGCTTGGGAAACAGAAGTTCCACGCAATGCAATTTTAGCCAGAAATTTAGGTCAAATTGTCGAAACAATCCAAAGTATACCCCGCTATTTTTATGGACTCTTTGCCATTGATTTAACTAATAAGAAATACCGTCATAGTCGCTTTTATGACGAAGCTGTTAAACGCTTTGCTGCGTTCACAGGCAAATCTTATGAACTAGGCATCACAATTTCCGCGAAACCTGTAGAAATTTATGCACTATTGGGCGGACAATGGCCTCACAGCAGTTATATGGAAATAAATTAGGGAATTGCTTATATAGTAAGGATTTGCCAGGATATGTGTAATGATTCCCTGGTTTTTCCTTAAATTAGGCGATAAACCCACGGTCAGCTACGCCATAAGCAAAGATAGCAAGCAGTAAATCCATTTATTTTTCTCTGCTAAAAGTTATTTGCTTTTCTCAGGTATTACCTAATTTTTCCCTAACCCTAGATTAGCGATCGCAGTTAAGGAAGTCCAAGGCAAGTAGTTAAGTATAATTATTTTCTTGCTGTTGAAGTATAAATCCGGGTTTTTCTCAATATAAATACGCAAATAGTAATATCTGAGTTTAAATAATTACATACTTGCTTGAGTATAAAAGTATTTATTTGGATATTGAGCGATCGCTTTTTTAAAGGTGTTTAACACCCGGCACTTCATCGGACGGTGATAATATTTACATCATGACCAATAGCGTAAAACTCCGTTCCATTGCAAGTGCTTGTTCGCCTAGAACTCAAATTATATAAATCTCTTATTTGAGCTTTTTACATATTAGTTCTACAAAATTTCTGACTATGCATTGCTCACCTGCATTATAGCTAAATGAAGAGGGGGATGAACTTGATGAACCCCACCACGAACCACCAGAAAAGATATTATTTATCCCTATACCCAAGGAGTCCTCAGCAACCTCATCAGGGATCTCGATTCCGAACTCTTTTTCTAATGCCATCACAAGTTCAATTAAATCACATCCATCTGCATTAAGATGGTTCGATAGATGGCTGTCTAAACTTACTTCTCTCTCTTCTACAGATAACTGTTCACTAATTACTTCCCGAACTCTAACAAAAACTTTTGCTTTGCGCTCATCACCTCCGAACTTCCCTAGTGAATCAGTCACCTTGGAAAGAAATTGGGGATCTGACTCAGTAATATTATGAGCTTTTTCCGCATCAGCAATACGACGAGCTTCTTCAGATGCTTGTTGGGCTTTTTGTTCTGTAATATAACGGGCTTCTTCGGCAAGTTGATTCTTTATAGCCCTAATTCGAGAATCAACTATATCTCGTACTAAACTAAGTTCAACTTTATGTCCACTTTGTTGATAAATTTTTGTTGCTGTATCCCATACAAATTGGTCACGCTTAGTCTCAGATTCATTAATATTTTTCTTATTAAATAATGTGCTTTCGTCTAAGTGCTTGTTGACTATGATCTTCAGTATTTCTAGTTCGTAACTCTTATCAGCTTCACTCACCAGCTAATCTCCTGTAGATTTACAGATACTTTAGTCATAATATCAAGAACTTTTCTAGATATCGTCAATATCTGCGTATTATACAGAAAATCTCTGCATAAATACCCAAATCTGGGTGGATAGCAATAAATTTTCTGGCTATCATCCTTTTCCGGGTAATAGACGGAATGATTCAGTATATATACCCGATGCTTAAACAAACAAAAATCCCCAATTAGCCCTTCCTGCCATCCCCAATCCCAAAATCGTCTAAACTCAAAGTGTCCGCCAACTGCCAACATCCCATGTCTCGCTGGTTCAATATTGCAGGTCCATGTAAAGCTGACAAACACTATACCCTCTCAGCAACAAGTCGTCTCCCCGACTTGTCCGTAATGATTGAACAAGAAAGTTATTTTGTCGTTCATGCACCGCGACAAACGGGCAAAACAACGGCAATGTTAGCCCTAGCGCAGCAACTTACCGCAACTGGAAGTTATGCAGCAGTAGTGGTATCGGCAGAGGTGGGAAGTGCATTTAATCATGACCCAGGTGCAGCAGAATTGGCGATTTTGGGAGCTTGGCAGAATACAATTGAGGATAACCTACCCCCAGAACTACAACCCCCAATGTGGGTTTATAATGCTCCCGGTCAGAGAATTGGCGAAAATTTAAGAGCTTGGTCACGAGCGATCGAGCGTCCCTTGGTATTATTTATTGATGAAATTGACTCTTTACAAGACGAAACCTTGATTTCGGTTTTGCGACAGTTACGTGATGGTTATCGCAGTCGTCCAGAAAATTTTCCCATATCTGTGGGATTAATTGGTTTACGCGATGTGCGGGATTATAAGGTTGCATCGGGTGGTAGTGACAGATTAAACACATCCAGTCCTTTTAATATTAAAGTCAGTTCCATTACCCTGAGAAATTTTAATGCTGTAGAGGTGCAAGAACTATATCAACAACACACAGAAGAGACAGGACAAATTTTCACTCCAGAAGCCACAGCCACAGCCTTTGATTTAACCCAGGGACAACCTTGGTTAGTTAATGCTCTTGCTAAAGAAGTTGTGGAAAAAATGGTTAAGGATAGAAGTATTGCTATTACTAAAGAACATATTTTACAAGCTAAGGAAATATTAATTGCCCGTCAAGATACTCATCTTGATAGTTTAGCCGAACGCTTACGGGAACCAAGGATAAAAGCGATTATCGAGCCAATGTTAGCGGGTTTGGAATTGGGGGATATACCCAACGATGATATTCAATTTGTGATTGATTTGGGTTTGTGTAAAATGCACCCCCAAGGTGGATTAACCATTGCTAATCCAATTTATCGGGAAGTTTTACCCAGGGTATTAACTGTGACACCAATGGCTTCCCTACCAGTGATTGCACCAACTTGGTTAACCCCAGAAGGGGAGTTAAATATAGATGCGTTACTTGAAGCATTTCTCAAGTTTTGGCGACAGCACGGGGAACCGTTATTAGGTAGTACTGGCTACCATGAAATCGCACCGCATATCGTATTAATGGCTTTCTTGCATCGTGTTGTTAACGGTGGTGGAACCCTGGAGAGGGAATATGCAATTGGTAGTGACAGAATGGATTTATGTCTGCGTTACAAAGATGTAACGTTAGGTATTGAGTTAAAGGTATGGCGGGAGAAAAAGCGTGACCCCCAAACTGAGGGTATTGAGCAATTAGAATCCTATTTAGGTCGTTTGGGGTTGGATTTTGGTTGGTTATTTGTGTTTGACAGGCGTAAAAATGCGCTACCAATGGAAGAACGTTTGTCAACTCAGGTTGTGGTCACGGAAAATCAACGTGCGATTACTGTGATTCGGGCGTGAATTTCTTTGTTTGGATATTGAGCGTTCGCGCAGCGTGCCGGAGGCATCGCTTTTCTCAAAGATGTTTAACGGTGAAATTATTGAGTTTTTAGCAGAAATACATGGTAAGATCACACGAATTGGCAAAAATGCAAAGCCACCTATGAATTACAGAAACTATATCACAATCGAAGCGAATAAACGCGGTGGTAAGCCTTGTGTACGTGGCTTGCGAATTACAGTTTATGAGGTGCTTGAATACCTAGCTTCCGAGATGACCGAAGCAGAAATTCTTGATGATTTTCCCGATCTAACGCGAGAAGATTTAAAAGCTTGTATTGCTTATGCGGCTGACCGTGAACGTCGGATTATGATTTCTCCATTATCAGCATGAAATTACTGTTTGATGAAAACTTATCCCCTAAATTATCCACCCGCTTGAGCAATCTTTTTCCAGACTCACTTCATGTTCGAGATGTAGGCATGAAAGCAACAATAGACCCGATAGTTTGGAATTATGCAAAAGATAATGATTTGATGATCGTCTCAAAAGATGCTGATATGCACGATCTGAGTTTAGTGTTTGGAAATCCCCCAAAAGTCATCTGGCTTAGACTTGGAAACCGTTACATTTCATTAACGCACCCTACAAGATCAGCGATCGCAGCGATCGCCGTTAAGGAAGTCTAAGATAAGTAGTTAAGTATAATTATTTTCTTTATATTGAAGTATAAAGCCGGGTTTTCCTCAATATAAATACGTAAATAGAAATATTTGAGTTTAAATAATTACAGGTCAGCTTATGTATAGAAGTATTGATTTATTTGGATATTGAGCGATCGCTTTTCTCAAAGATGTTTAATGGTGAAGTTAGACGGCTTATATTTATAACTGAGTTCGAGTGCATTGCAAAAGCTATTGAGGAGATTTAGCAAAGCATTATAGTAAAGGTAAGCATCATCTCGTTCATCTTGGAGACTAGCATATAAAGTTAGCTCTGGCTCTAGAACTAGGTGATTTTTGGGGATATCTAAACCTGCTTCAGTTAAACGAATGGCTGCGATCGCCACTAGCAATGCTCCAATTGTATTGGACTGACCACTGTGAAGATCCCTCAATCCAGGCAAGATTATCTCTGCTCCTGGCAATTCATTGAGATTCACGATTGATTCTATCTCCAGTTTTAGTCACCCTGCTTGGGGCGAATTTCAAATTCAGAACGCGCACGGAAGAAGCAAACATCAAACTCAAAGAAGAAATTAGCCTGTCCCAAGATCAAAGGCACATTGGTTGCTTTTGTCCAGGCAAATGCCAGGTTAACAGTTGGGAATGAAATGACTTGAGCATCAACAACGACTGCGCGAGCTTCAAATCGAGCCAAATTTCCTGCCAACACAACCGAGAGTGTCTCGTTCTCCCAGATTAATCCCAGTTTCATTCCTATTTCGTAGGGCAAAACATTAACGCTTGCGCCTGTGTCCAATAAGCCTTCAACGTTCAAGGAATGACCGTTAGAACCGAGGGTCAAAGGCAGATAGGGCATTCTATCAACCATGCCAAGGCTACTGTCAATAATTTTGTAGGGAAATTTTTGAGTGTCAACCATTCTTTTCTTGTTGCTTTGTAGCCAGAAGATTCATCAAAATATTGGCAGCCTCAGAGCAATTGTAAGGCGACCAGACCGGATACTCTTGATTTGCAACAAAGAAGTTTGCATCTTCTTCTTTGACCAGTTCTGTCGCCAGAAACTGCATCAGCCGAAGCTTGTCAATTTTTGGAAGTTTCTGGATTTGTGACATGAGTTCAGCTAATGGCATTTGAGAATCTCCTCGTCTGTTGGTGAAAGGAAGCGATCGCTTGGAAAATCCCTAGAGGTTCAGGATCTAGACGAATATCAACATCAATCGTAGAACTACGCCACCCAATTAATAAGGCACTAGCACCACCTGTAAAGTAAATGCACCCTGAACCTTGAGCTTCTCTACCCAAGGCTTGCATAAGTCGTTCTATTTTCTGAGAGTCAACATTTGGGCGCATCTTTTTTCACTGTGATTAGATTCCTCAATTTGCGAGCTTTTTTGAGCATTGTCTATTCTTCATTCTATCTGACCAGAAAGCTTGAGAGGGACTTTTTAGATGTCTAACGGTGCAATTGTGCGGCGGCAGATAACCTTGAAATTCTACCGATAACCTACATACCGTCCGCACCAACGAAGTGTTAGGTAGTGCCTTCACGGTTGGGAAGGGCTATGAGTGACCACAGACATATACTGACCTGTGTAACCAAGAATTCTTAGAATAATTCTTATAAGCAAGTCGTAGTATTCCTTAAACAAATTTATTTTCTCAGCAAGTGTTAGCAATGGAATTTCTCCTTGATGGAATAATGGATTACGCACTGAACCTCGCAAGGTATCATCCATCATGCCACTAGGAATAAAACGCAAAAATCCATTTATTTGTTGTAGCTTCTTCTGGATGTTGTCTCCAATCTTATCTTGAGTTAGTCCCTCATTTAACAAGTATTTAAACAACAAGTATTCATAAGCCATTAGCATTACTGCCAATTTTATATCTATATATTTTTGTTGATTAATTTCCACCAAGAAGCCAATTAGAAAATTGATATCTATTTTGGCTTGCCAATTCTTATAGCTTTGATAACAACTTTCAAAAGCCTTCGGGATACCCTCATTTATACGAAAATTATCGATTATATAGCTTCTACAAAAAGAATTTTTAACAGTGTTCTCCAAAGAATATTGAAGAATCTCACTATCAGAGGAATATTCGATAATTGGAATAAACGCCGAATTAAGGTTTAGAAGACTCAAAAACCAGCTTATCGAACTGGCTTCGTCCTCAATCGCTGAAATACTGTCATTCTTATTAACCGGGATGCTTACTTGACAAAGGAGCGCATTAGGAATTCTACCAATCTCAATAAGTTTAATAAGCTCTTTATTAGCCTCAAGGGTTTGGAAACAAAACTTTTTACTACCAACGTTGATGAAGAATCCTCGTTCACAGTCAACTCCAGAGAAATCGAAATTACTAAAATAAGCTTTTGCTAAAGTGATTTCACTCGGTGACTGATCCTTGCGTGCTAGAACAATAGAGCTTGGAAGGCAAAACAGAACTAGCTTTACTAGCTTTTCAGAAACTTCAACTTCTTTTGCTAAAATATGAATATCAGTGCAATTTAAATTCCAAATATCGTCATCAGATACTCCAGAAAAATGTTCAATTTTAGATATATTACTTGAATCTTGAAGGGAGTTGCATGAACTTAGAATGAATATTATATTTCCACAAGCATCTACACATAACTCCCAAAAATATTCTCTGTTATTAGTTCTACCTTTACCACTTTTATATGCAATATGTGAATATTGATATATATCACCTAGTCGTTTCTCAAAATAGTTTTGCCCAAGCATATTTTTAGCTAAATGTAGACTGACCATCAAAATACACCTATCATACAGAAAATTTCTGGATAAATACCCAAATCTGGGTGGATAGCAATAAATTTTCTGGCTATCATTCTTTTCCGGGTAATAGACGGAATTATTCGGTATATCTACCTGATTTTGTACGTAAGTACAAGCTTTTCAGTATATTTATCCCGGATATCCAGAAATTTTCCGCATAACATCCTAATTAGGGCATTAGACAGAATTTTCAGGATGTTTTTACCGTGGTGATAAAGCTGTTCGCAGTCCTCTGGATTTTTAGACATTTTCCGAGAATTTCAACTTTTCAGCTTCCAACCTTAACCTTTCATTCTCCACCCTGAGTGCCAATATTTCATTCTTCTGCAACTCAATTAACGACTTTTGACTAATTACCTCACCAAAGGCTTTTTTCCGGTTTTCAATGCCAAACCAACGCTGGTAGGTTTTTGTATGTTCATCAACAGTATGACCTAAATTATCTGCTGCGGCTTTGATGGGTATTCCCTGAAGATGCGCTCGAATCGCACAAGCATGACGCAAATCGTAGGGTTGAAACTCAATTCCCACTTTTCTAAACCATCTGGATATATCTCTTCGCATCCAATTAATATTTTGCACAGATGCAATTTTTGTCACCTTTTTTTCTAAAATCTTTAATGGTTTGGGATTTTGTAAATCAAATAATTCTATCCATTGCGGTACAAAAGGGATAACTTCTCGATATCCAGTTTTTGTATTTTTATTCACTTTCCAAGTATGGTCGATATTTTGGGGACACATCCACCAATTAATATCTGGTTCGACAAATAATTCCCTTGGTCTTAACCCAAAGGTTGCCAACATTCCATATACCCAACGCCACATTTCCCAGGTGTCTATTTCATCAGTGATATTTGTATTTTTGCGATTGAGGGCGAATTTTTCAAATAGGTCAAAAGAAGATACTATTTTATCATTGTCAGGTATTTCTCGATGGGCAGGAGTGACATGATCCCGTCTCACATCAAGTAGAAATCCCAACTGAAAGGTTTTAATAAAAACAGAACTTACCGCAATTAATTCATTTTTTTTATTTCCCTGAAATGAATTAATAATTTCCTCAAATTTATTTTTTGTTGCCAAAGTTGTTAAAGGAAAGTTTCTTTTAATTACAGATATATAGTTAGCAAAAGTATTTTGACTAGTTATAGTTTTCTGACGGGTTTGATAATATTTTTCATCAAATGTATCTAATAATTGCCCAATAGTTTTTATCTCTTGCTTCTCTCTAGATTTAATTCCTAAATACTTCTCATTCCACTCGAAAGTATGGCGAGCAATTAATTTACCCAACTCGTAACTTTCCTCGATCGCAGTTTTCAGTCCCTCTAAATTTGCTGGTATCCCTAGAGACAAGTCATACTGCTTTTTTTCCTTACCTAAGCTGCGTTGGCTTCTCTGCGAGACGCTCCGCGAATGCCCGCCGTAGGCATCGCCTGGTTTTAACGGTAGGGTAGCCCGTAACTGAAGAGAATTGCCAGTTTGTTTAATGCTAACTCTAATTCTATCCCTCTTTAAATTAGTATTAGCTTCGACAAACTTCTGGTCAAAAACTTCTTGATAGTGTAATTCTGTTGCTTTAATTTTCGCCATTGTTCCTCTGTAGCTACCGTCTGTGGTGTTCTGCGGCTCAAAATCTCCAAAGATATTGGCGAAAAAATCCCTTGAGTCTGCATTTGCATCCTCATCTGTAGATGGGGGATATGTCTCCGATATTAAGTTTTGGCGATAGCTTTGCTCGGCGTAGCCATCGCAATTACCCTGATTTTGATTTTGCCCGCTCATTCCCTAAATATTCCCTTATTTATAAACTGAGATGGTGAAAATAAAATGTTATTACCGAGCAAAATCACTTTACATAATAAGTTACTCAGGAACATTTTTAGCATACCACCAGTTGCCACAGCAGTTATATGGTGCCTGGTGGCGTGATGTGCGCCCCAACCCTTACAGACATTACCCGCGCTTGGGCGCTTCTCGAATATTTCCGCACCAATTGGTTAGAACCAGTGTGGTTAGGTTGTTCTTTAGAACGCTACGAACAAATCCAAACTTATGATGACTTTAGAAATTGGTTAGATGAAGACCGAAATCATCGAGATTCCGACTTAGGTTTTTATTGGCGCATGGGTTTAGACATCGGTCTAGATAGATATGGCGCTGGTGTTGGTAAATATGTCACTTGGGGATATTTAGCCCATGAAGATAAATACCAAAAGCCGACTATTGAAGGACGAAATGCGGCGATGATCATGAAAGGTGGAGTGTATGACAGCTTCGCAGACACTCACACCTTAATGGATCAGTCATTTACCCGCGAGAATACAACTCACTCCTGGTACGATGAGGGAACGGCAGACATTCACCCTAGCGATCGCACCACTAAACCGACTGCAATTAATACCAAAGACTTCGATAACGCCTACTCTTGGTCGAGTGCAGTTCTTCACAAAGACTTCGGACGTTTGGAAACTGGCCCCTTAGCCCGTCAGTTAGTTGCGGGTGGTAAACATGGCGAATCTTGGCAACACTACGACGGCTTGATTCTTGATGTCTTCAAAAAGATGGGTGGTGCTAGTATTCATGTGCGTCAGCTAGCACGAGTTCACGAACTTGTCAAGTTATATCGTCAAGCCGAACACTGTTTACGCGAATTTAAGTTAAACGACCCCTGGTATATCAAACCCAAAGAAAAAGATGGTCGCGGTTGGGGTGCAACTGAAGCAGCGCGGGGTTCCTTATCTCACTGGGTGGAAGTAGAGGGCGGTAAGATTAAAAATTATCAAGTTATTGCCCCAGGCACTTGGAATATCGGCCCTCGTGACGGTGAAGGAATCCGCGGCCCCATTGAAGAAGCTTTAATTGGGACACCCATTTATGATTCTAGCGATCCGGTGGAAGTTGGTCATGTGGCGCGATCGTTTGATTCTTGTTTAGTGTGTACAGTTCATGCCCATGATGCTAAGACTGGTGAAGAGTTAGCACGTTTTCGGACTGCTTAAAAAGATGCTAATAGCTAATTATTATCTGGTTAGCTATTAGCTAATCGCTATTGCATCCCACACAAAAGCTAGCGAGTAGCAATTTCATTAGATATCTTAAGTTTGTTTTAATAACGACGACGCTTTTCTTGTTTATAAAAATCAATCTTTGCTTTTATCTGCTTATCAATTTGCGACTGTTTCTCAAATTCAATGCGCTGGCGTACATCTTCATAACGACTTTTGTTACCAGCTAAGATAAAGGTATTGATATAGACTGTACTACCTTCTGTTTGAAACCTATAACCGTTTTTAGCCAGTACTTCTATGATTGCCCAAGCTTTTTTTGCTTGGCGACGCGGCGGCTGAAAATATATACCAAAATTGTATAGTTCCTCTCTGCATTCAGGACATTTACGTTTTGTTATCAAACCTTCAGCTTTAGATTTGGATGTTGAAAAACCACGAAAACTCTTTCGACAACTAAAACAAGTCCAATGGGTGTACAAACTCATAAGATATCTCTCACTCTGCTTCCAGTTACTCACTAGCGCTAAAAACATATTAACTGAGGCATTCACCTTTGATCATCACTCTCGTCAATTTGATTTTGTAAATGTTGTACCTTGAG
This sequence comes from Nostoc sp., assembly GCF_036917655.1. GTDB lineage: Bacteria > Cyanobacteriota > Cyanobacteriia > Cyanobacteriales > Nostocaceae > Nostoc. The sequence goes on along the minus strand of NZ_JBALCY010000005.1, from coordinate 1,107 downwards.
AGTTGTGCCATCGCGTAGTATGTCGGAGGCGATCGCTATTTATCCAAGGATGATTTATAAAAGCCTGAAACGACCCATTATCGTTGATACACAAGATAATCAATTTGTAGAGTGCGTAAGTCCTATTGTAAATAGTTAATTATGAACTATCAAATAATCGAAGACCCAGATTTTGTTATACTTCAATTCAGCAAAGAATGGATTGACGTTGGAATAATAACTATTGAAAATTTTGCCTCAATAAAAAAGGAATACATTAAAGGAGAATATCAGAGGACAGAACATTATCGATGGGGAGCTTTTCGAGCATTCTTAGAAGCCAATGATTTTATTCCTCAAGAAAAGTTTTATATACTTTACAAGTTAGGTAAAAATGATCCAGATTACTCAATGGGCAGAGCTATGATATTTGAAATTATTAAGCGTTTAGATTGTCCTAAATAATTGCTCGATACTGCCATTCATCATAGCGATATAACTTTAGCTAGATATGCATTAAAACGTAAATCTATTAGGGATAAATCAAAGCTTTCTCAATAATAGATGGCTCTACCTAACTTAGATAATCGCATCAATTTTGATCGTGCTGGCATTCCTCGATCTACGTTTAATCTTATGGAAACTGTAAATATTCATCAAGCTAAAACGAATCTCTCAAAGCTGTTGTCACGCGTAGAACTTGGAGAAGAAATCATTATTTCCAATCGAGGTATTCCGATCGCCAAGTTGGTTCCGTTTCGCTCCTCATCAAATCGACTCAATAGTTTAGGGCGGGATCAAGGGCGTTTCGTAGTGTCAGATGATTTCAATGCCCCTTTGCCAGAAGAAATTTTGGCAGCATTTGAGGGCGGTGAGAAGTAAAACTCCTGCTAGATACCGAGTGCTTCCTATTTTGGCGATGCCTACGGCCAGCTACGCATTTGCTACTTCGGAGTTCGCATTTGCTATATCGGAGTTCGCATTTGCTATATCGGAGTTCGCATTTGCTACTTCGGAGTTCGCATTTGCTATATCGGAGTTCGCATTTGCTATATCGGAGTTCGCATTTGCTATATCGGAGTTCGCATTTGCTACTTCGGAGTTCGCATTTGCTATATCGGAGTTCGC
>NZ_JBALCY010000004.1:0-131499 GCF_036917655.1 Nostoc sp. | reverse complement strand
TGTAGATGCTGGTTTATCATTGTCTGCTCTTACACTTCTCAACTCATCCGTATTATCTCGTAATCTTTTTCAAAAATCAAATAGGATTCCTATATAACCTGATTATACTGGGTATTGAATTCGGCGTCTGACATGAAAATTAGCACGAAGAAATCAACAAAGGCTATTAATGCTGGGATACAAGTTACGGAAAACAATAAGTACAAAATACCTGCTACATTTTGTCCTAGATAAAATTTGTGAATTCCCAGCCACCCGCAAAAAAAGCAAAGCAGAATAGCTGTAGATTTAGTCTTCATGGCATTTCCTTTATTAATTAACTCTAATAAATATTTGCTGGCATCCAATCCACCCAAAAGTTTTGGGCTTCCCCGATTATTTATGTGGTTTACTATTGAATTTTGCTGTCAGAAAATAAATAAGGATTATACATAGCTGAGATTCCATTAAGACTAAATATCCTTTGACTAGGTAGTTAAAATCTAGGTTGGAATTGAAATAAAAAATCAGACAACCAATTGCTATATATGGAACCAGACGTAACCGATGAAAATTTAGTCTTAGTCTTTGGTTCTTCAAGTTGCTCATCAGATGATAAAGTTATGTTGACCAATAATTGCTGATAAACAATTGATCAGTCACTACAAAGTTACTTGACTTAACAAAAAAATTGAGCGTATTTATCAGGTGAGTTTAGCTAACTTTTATCTTTAAAACCTCATAGAATTTACCGATCTTCTTGAGATTTAGCTCAATATATTTCCGTAAACTTCCTGATGACTAAAATGAAGTATAAAGCAGAAAAAATCATTGGGTTTTTGCGTTCATCGCTGTTCTAAACAACAAAAAGATGCAAAATTCAAGAATGACAGCGATTAGCATTTATTGTTCCACTCACAACCAGAGCAAGTTTCCGAGGTTGAGTTTGTGGCGTTGACTTTGGAAGTATGCGATCGCTTCTCGTTTTCGATGCACATTTCCATTTTTTGTCAATACACAAGATGTTTATTCTACCTATAACCTTCTCTATGACTTGCTTTGAACTATGTTAAGAAAGATTCGGGTAATGGATAGCCGCTCTTGGGGAGGGGAGTAAGATTCAAAGCTTCTTTCCTAAAAGGAGACAGGTCAGAGTGTATTTTTATTGAATGATACCTTTATCAAAAACACGATTATCAGTAGCGATCGCACTTATTTCTATTCTATCTTTATAGACCTCATAAGAGGCAAAACTTAAATCACTGGTGGAATACTCTGTCCACTCAGAACGCCCTACAGGACGATTGCCTGCACCCGCGCCACAAATTAAATAAGTTGTACCATCAATAGCACGAGTGCGTTCATAACTATGTTCATGACCATTGATGTAAAGTTGAACGGCGTATTTTTTAAATATAGGAGTCAAAGTTTTAATAAAATCTGGATTACTCCCATACTGGCCCGATGAATAAATCGGATGATGTCCAAACACCACTTTCCAAGGAGCATTACTAAGACTTAATTCTTTTTCTAACCAAGTTAGCTGGTTTTTCCAATCAGCATTACTGTTAGTATCTAAAGCGAAAAATTGGACTTGATTACGTTTAAATGTATAGTAACGTCCCTTCATATTAAAGCCGACATACTTGACTTGTGGCTCACCATTATCAGTACGAATATCGTGATTACCTAAACAAGCCTGAAATTTCACACCTTGCTTGAGCAAAGCTTGGTAGGGACGCTCAAAAACTTCGGCGATTTTTTCAATTTCGCCGTTGTTGTAAATGTTGTCTCCAGCTAAAACTACTAAATCATAAGGATTTTTCTTATGATAAGCATTCATCGCTCCAGCTACAGCATACTGTCCTTTAGCTCCAGTCCCTGTATCAGCCACAGACACAAAACGTAATAACAAGTCTTTTTTGGCTGGGTTGGCGGCTATAGCTGTTGTTGAATCGCTAATATCAGCACTTTGATGATTTTGATGAGCTAACATCCAACCTAAAAATCCTGTACCAATAGCACCGAGGCTACTTAACAATAAAAATTGACGGCGTTTCAGGTTCATAATTTACCAAATTTAATAAATAGTCAGTTTAGCGGAAGCAATGTGCAATGAAGTGATACATTAAGGCAAAAGAGGCAGCACACAGTAATAATGTACGTTGTTTGTCTTTGATTCGCTGCTTTTGGTAAAAGTTCCATGTCACAAGACAATCAGTCAAAACCGACGAATGAGCAGGTAACTCAACCTCCCCAAAAACCTTACCAGAGAGTTCAGCCAATTTGGAAGGCTAAAATTATCCAACTTCTCCGAGGGACGATTGGGGTTTTAGAAACAACGGTGGACAAACTGGAGACAGCACCCCCACCTGGTACTGAACAAACTCCCAGTTTTTTGCAGCAGCTTCAGTTGCGATGGGGTGGACTCTTAAGAACAATCCGCTTGTTTTTACCATCAAATTTGTCAACAAAGTTATCAGATACGGCTTTGACGGGAATTGTGACTGGAATTGCTGTAATTCTCGTTTGGACAACGGCGACTGTCTTCACTGGTAAACCTACTGAAGTAGCCACAGTTCCACCAGTTGAAGAGGTTCCTGTACCAACACCAACGATAACTACTCCACCGGAGTCAGTCGTACCAGAACTACAGCCGCCAGAAGTACAAACTCCGCCACCACCAACGCCGGAACCGAAACCAGAACCAATTCCCACGCCAACGCCGAAACCAACCATAGAATTGACGCCAGAACAAGCCTTGATTGCGGCTATTGAAAATCAGGTAGCCGAAATTAGCGATCGCATTGCCTCTGGTCTGATAAAGTCAATTCAAGCCAACTTCCGCACCAGCAATCTGACTGTCAAAATTAGTGATGATTGGTACACTCTCAAAGAATCTCAGCAGGACAAACTAGCCGCGGAAATATTACAACGCTCTCAAGAACTTGATTTTACCCATTTAGAAATTATTGACTCCCAAAATAGGCTGATAGCGCGTAACCCAGTTGTTGGTACTGAGATAGTGATTTTTAAACGGCAAACAACAAGTTAAATAATTCGTAATTCGTAATGACGCTCTCTACCAGACGCTGCGCGTAGCTTGCTTCTTTGCAAAAGTACGCGGACTCGCTAACGTAATTCGTAAAGCACATTATAAAAAGCGTTGAATAGATGGATGCCAACTCAAGCAAAGTATGCGTTTTGTAATAATTCGTGTAGAAAATTAATTTGAACGTTTAACTTCAAGTATTTATGTTAGATAACCTTTCGCTATTGCTCAAAGCTTGTGAAAAATTAAATATCAGCTATGAAATTATTCATCCGGCTGAAAACTTAGTAAAAATAAAACTGAATAATAAACAACATTATTTTTGTAACTATAGCACTCCGTTAATTAATCAAGCAGTAGCACAAATTCTCAAAGATAAGGAATACACTTATCATATTTTAAATAACAAAGTTAAACTTCCTCGGACAGTAGGTTTTCTTTCTCCTTTTTGTGACATCCAGTATAAGATTTACTTAAAATTCCCAAGCTTTCAAGATATTATATTAGAAATAAAAGAAAAATTTGAAATCCCTGTGATTGTTAAAAGGAATTCTGGATCGAGGGGACATAACGTCTTTTTATGCCAGAATACAGATGAAATTGAAACTGCTTTAAAAGAGATTTTCAATATCAATTATAAAAAGTATGATTACGTTGCGATCGCTCAAGAGTTCATCAAAATTAAATCTGAGTATAGAGCCGTTTTCTTAAATAAAGAGTTAGTTCTCCTCTATGAAAAAGATATAACTGATGCCAAATTTGCGGGTAATCTTAGTCCTCTGCACTGGGATGGCGCAAAAGCCAGGTATATCAATGATCCACAAATATTATCAGAGATAGCTAATTTTGCTAAACCAATTTTTGAAGAATTAGACATTGATTATGGTGGTTTAGATATCGTCTTAGATCGAGATAACCAATATTGGTTGATTGAAATCAATTCTCGTCCCAATTATAGTATTTTCACTAGAGACAATGGTGAGGAACCTGTGTTGAAAGTTTTTGTAAAAATGCTTATTAGTCTAGCCTCAAAATAAAAAATTCAGCGGACATGATATCAATCCAAAATCCAAAATTCAAAATCCAAAATCTAAAATTGAATGACTCCTAACTCAGCACTCTCACTGCCTGAGTTGGTATCCATACAGTAAAAATTGAGCCAATACTTATAGTTGATTCTACTTGAATTCGACCCCGATGAAGTTCTACAAGTTGTTTAGTTAAAGCTAATCCAATTCCAGTGCCTTCGTAGCGGCGGCGATAGGGTGTATCGAGTTGCTGAAATTTCTCAAACAGTAATGGTAATTGTTCTTCGGGAATACCGATTCCGGTGTCTTCAACTTGAAAAATAGCGGTATCATCCTCCACCCAAAGACGTAAAGTAACGCTGCCACTTTCAGGGGTAAATTTAATAGCATTAGTTAACAGATTCCAGAGAATTTGTGCTACTCGTTCTGCATCGGCGGTAAAGCGATCGCGTCTGGGATCGATTTGCAAATCAAGTTTGAGATTAATTTGTTCGCTTGTTGCTTTTTTTCGCAGTGATTCTACAGTATTTTCGGCAACATTCACCAAAGAAAATTCCGAATGAGAGGTTCGGATAAAGCAATTTTTTTCCGTGTAATTCAACACCGATGTAATAGCATCTGTAGCACGGGCTTCATAGACAATATAACCTCCATAGTGTTGGTAGTCTTCTAGTAGGGGTTGATTATTTATTGACACAAAAGGCGAGTGTTTACCGTTGCCATCGTGTATAGAAAAATAGATTTTGGAAGGTTCCCCAACCGATAGTTCCATGCCTGTTGTCAGTGCCGTTCCATTGAAGAGAATAGTGTCAGACTGATATTGTTGAGTCTTGACTTTGGAACCTTCAAATTTATAGATTACTAATCTGTCTAATTCCAGAAACTCACGCACCTGTGTAATTGCTGTTGCCATAATTACTCGTAAATCCAGACTTTTGCGGATCTGCGTTGTTACCTGATTCAACAGCCGCTCTTGGAAAATCTGTTTTTTTAAAGCATCTTCCACTGGCTGACAAATATAAACTGCCGGCGCAGTTGAGCTTGGAGGTGCTATTATTTCTTGGGTTGGCTGAGTTAGGAGATATTCTAATAACAACAGCGAGAATTTACTTTGGAGGGTGGCATCATTAGGTCTAATAATTTGGCGATAGCGTTCGAGATTTTGGTGAGTATAAGAATCGCACTCAAACAAGTCTCTCAATTCGTAGACAAAGGAAGCGATCGCATCCAAATTAAACGTCAACTGAGCATTGATTCCTGAGTAACTTCCCTGCTCCTCGTCAAAGTTTCCTACCAAGAGCGTACTAAACTGCTCAGAAACCACTAGTGTAAACCTTTGCCTTTGCCACTCCCCAGGTATACAAATTCGTACTAACACAGCTTCTGTCAGTACTAAAGCGGCACTTCCCACCGTTTGAGCCATCTGTTCTAACAACTCCCCAAGCTGATTAAATACAACAATAGGCAAGATTCGACAAAAGCTCAAATCAGGAGAACTAAGCATTTTCAATCATTTTGGTAAGAGGGGGCTGAATGCAGGGAAAAAAGTTTGTTTTAATTATCTACTAACCAACAGTTTAAAACGGTAAGACAGGATTATGCATCGTATAAGTAGCACATCGGGTGGATGGAATCAGTCAGAGGGTTTAATTTTTTTAGAACAAACTCCAGCGCCTTTCGTGTTGATTACGGCTGCTGATACCGACATTCAAACCTTGGCAGCTGCGGTGACAAAATTACCTGCAAGCTTTCCGGCATTAAGAGTCGCCAACCTGTTGCAGTTGCAGCAACAATTAAGCATAGATACTTATGGAGAGCAAGTTTTGGAACTTGCCCAAGTAATTATTTTGCGCCTATTAGGAGGACGTTCTTACTGGGGTTATGGCTTAGAAGTAGTGCAAGAAATTGTGCAACGTAATGGTAGAACCCTGATTGTAATGCCAGGGGATGACGCTTTTGATCCCGATTTAATTTCTCAGTCTACCGTGCCCTTGGGTGTTGTTAACCAGGTATGGCAGTATTTTAGCGAAGGCGGCGTAGAAAATTTCGTTAATGCTCTCGAATTTATCTCCGATACTTGCTTGTCAACTGCATACAATCCCCCGCTACCCCGGCCGATTCCGCGTGTGGGATTGTATGAATGGGGAGTGGGGAGTGGGGAGTGGGGAGTGGGGGAGCAGGGGAGCAGGGGAGTGTTAGAACTTGATTCATCCACCTTTGATACTCGTTCATCCACCTCAGAACTTCAAGGCTTCCAATGCCCAATGCCCAATGCCCAATGCCCCACCCCCAAAATCGGCATCCTTTTCTACCGCGCTCATTATTTAGCGGGAAATACCAAGGTAATTGATGCTTTATGCGAAGCTTTGGTACAGAAAAATTTACAACCAGTGCCAGTGTTTGTTTCCTCATTGCGTGAACCCGATGTCCAAGCGGAGTTGAGTGAATTTTTCCAACCCAAAGAAGCCGAATCAATAGCTGTGCTGCTGAATACCACCAGTTTTTCTTTAGCACGCTTGGAAAGCGAAACACCCCAAACCGATCTGTGGCAAAAATTAGATGTGCCTGTGTTGCAGGTAATCCTCAGTGGTGGGTCAATTGAGCAGTGGGAGTCACAGTTTCAAGGGCTTTCTCCCCGCGATATCGGGATGAATGTAGCGCTACCAGAAGTAGATGGGCGGATCATTACTCGTGCTGTGTCTTTTAAAGCAGTGCAAACTCGTAATCCCCATTTAGAGACAGATGTGGTAATTTATGAACCAGTGAGCGATCGCATCGAGTTCGTTGCTAAACTAGCAGCAAATTGGGCGCGTCTGCGTTCCAAACCACCCCAAGAACGGCGAATTGCCCTAATTTTGGCAAACTACCCCAACCGGAATGGACGCCTCGCTAATGGTGTGGGACTGGACACCCCAGCTAGTTGTGTAGAAATCCTGCAAGCTCTACATCTGGCTGGGTATGAAGTAGAAAATCCACCTGCTCAAGGAGATGAGTTGATTCAACGGCTGACAGATGGCGTCACAAATGATCCGGAAGGTCGAGAATCGCGTCCGGTGCAGCAAAGTGTTTCTTGGGAAGAGTATCAAGAGTATTTTGCTTCTTTGCCGCCAGCAGTGCAGCAGGGTATTAGTGAAAGGTGGGGACTGGGGACTGGGGACTGGGGACTAGGGACTGGGGACTGGGGACTGGGGACTGGGGAAAAGGAAAACGGGGGAGACAAGAGGAATACCCAATACCCAATCCCCAATCCCCAATGCCCAATCCCCGTTCCCGGAATTAAACTCGGCAACATTTTCGTGGGAATTCAGCCACCAAGGGGTTATGATAATGACCCCAGTTTGAATTATCATGCACCAGATTTAGAACCAACCCATGCTTATTTAGCTTTCTACTATTGGGTCAGAGAATGTTTTGGTGCTGATGCTGTAGTTCATGTGGGAAAACACGGAAATCTAGAATGGCTACCCGGTAAAAGTGTGGCTTTATCCAGCAATTGTTATCCAGAAGTGGCTCTCGGCGCACTTCCCCACCTGTACCCATTTATTGTGAATGACCCTGGTGAAGGTTCCCAAGCCAAACGTCGCGCTCAAGCGGTGATTATAGATCATCTAACGCCGCCAATGACTCGTGCGGAACTCTACGGTTCTTTGCAACAGTTGGAAAATTTAATTGATGAGTATTATGAAGCGGAAAGTTTAGATCCTTCGCGTTTGCCAGTGATTCGCGATCGCATCCGCGAACTGGTGATCAAAGAAAATCTCCATCTAGATTTGGGAATCCAAAATGAAACAGAAATTTTTAATTCTGAATCTCTAGTTTTTAATTCTATCGGTGGCTACCTTTGTGAATTGAAAGAAGCCCAAATCCGCGATGGGTTGCACATTTTTGGGCAATGTCCGCAAGGACGCCAGCTGCGAGATTTAATAGTAGCGATCGCTCGCATACCTAATCGCTATTCTTCAGGTATTACCCGTGCCATAGCTCAAGATTGGGGTCTAGACTTCGATCCCCTGACAGCTGATTTGTCAATGCCTAGTGGCGAATACTCAGTAGTCAATGGCACACAATGTCGCACCATCGGCGATATAGTCGAAGTCCTAGAAGAACACGCCGCCCTTCTAGTAGAACAACTAATAAATCAGGATTCAGAAATCAGAATTCAGGAATCTTGTACAGACGCGATTCATCGCGTCTCAATTTGGATACGCGATCGCCTACTTCCCGCTTTACAACAAACCCACCAAGAAATCACCCACTTATTACACGGACTCGATGGCGGATACGTCCCAAGTGCCCCATCTGGCGCACCCACGCGCGGACGCCCAGAAGTTCTACCAACAGGGAGAAACTTTTATTCTGTCGATATTCGCGCCATTCCCACAGAAACAGCTTGGGATATCGGTAGGAAAGCCGCTGAAACCCTCGTTGAATATTACACTCAAGAGCATGGTGAGTATCCAAAAACACTAGGTTTATCGATGTGGGGAACTGCCACTATGAGGACTGGGGGTGATGATATTGCCGAAGCCTTGGCTTTACTTGGAGTTCAACCTGTATGGGATGGTGCAGCACGGCGAGTAGTGGATTTTGAAATTTTGCCCCTAGCGATTTTGGGGCGTCCCCGTGTAGATGTCACCTTGCGAATTTCGGGATTCTTCCGGGATGCTTTTCCCAACTTGATTGATTTATTTGCTCAAGCAGTATCAGCAGTAGCAGACTTGGATGAACCGCCAGAACAAAATCCCCTCGCCGATGCAGTTCGCCAAGAAACTGAGTTGTGGACTCAACAAGGATTAAGTTTAGAAGAAGCAGTGGTGCGATCGCGCTATCGCATCTTTGGTTCTCGCCCAGGTGCTTACGGCGCCGGACTCCAAGGTTTAATCGAATCGCAAAACTGGACAGATGACCAAGATTTAGCCCGCGCCTACATCAACTGGAGTTCATACGCCTACTCCTCAGGAAGCGGTGCAGGGGAAGCAGGGGAGCAGGGGAGTAGAGGAACAGAAATTCTTCCTAATTCGCAATCCCCACTCCTAACTCCTAACTCCTCACTCCTAACTCTTAACTCTCCCCTCCCCTCCCCCGAAGCCTTCAAGCAACGCTTGTCCCAGATGCAAGTTGTGCTGCACAATCAAGATAACCGTGAACACGACCTACTCGATTCTGATGATTATTACCAATTTCAGGGTGGCTTAACTGCTGCGGTGCGTTCTCTACAGGGAAAAAATCCCCAAACTTATTTTGGTGATAATTCCATACCCGCCCAACCACGAGTCCGCCAACTGAAAGAAGAAATTGCCCGGGTGTATCGTTCTCGCGTAGTTAATCCCAAGTGGATTGCGGGAGTCATGCGCCACGGTTACAAAGGAGCGTTTGAAATGGCAGCGACGGTGGATTTTTTATTCGCTTACGATGCAACAGCTAAATGTGTCGAAGATTATATGTATCAAGGCATAGTAGAAGCTTACTTGCTCGATCCAGTTGTCTCAGAATTTATTCAGGAAAAGAACCCTTATGCTCTGCGTGATATTGCTGAAAGATTATTAGAAGCACACAAGCGCAATTTGTGGGAGGATGTAAATATAGGAACATTAGAAGCTTTGAGGAACCTAGTACATCAAGCTGAAGCAGTTATCGAAGAAAAATCAATGGTGTAGGAAAGAAATATGGAGAATCTTGCGTATTTGCACCTAGCTTTCGCCTACGAAGACAGCACACCCAGTGAATTGGTCTCCTTCAGTTCTTTGTTTAACAAAGCAGCTGCACCAGACTGGAAACGGCTTTCTGGTAGGGCTTGGAAGTATATGTTGCCCCTTGCTCTGTCCTTGTCCATTCTTGGCGCTGTCAGCAGTGTCATGGCACTGGAAAAAGGCGATCAAGGCCCTTCTGTCAGGAATCTACAACAAAAGTTGAAAACAGCAGGTTTTTACCAAGCTTCTGTTACCCAAGTATATGACGTATCCACACAAGAAGCTGTGCGGCGCTTCCAAAAGTCCGCAGGTTTACCAGTGGACGGCATTGTTGGAGCAAGCACCCTGCAAAAATTAGAAAGTTGGCAAGCAAAAAAGCCCACAACTGCGGCTACACAAGCTAAAAAAACCACTGCTGTAAGTACACAAGCCAAAAAGCCCAGCACTATTAGTTCAGCTAGTTCAGCAACCAGCCAGCGCCACAATCCCAACTACCTTGCTAAAGGGGATGAAGGTGAAGATGTCAGGGTTTTGCAAGAACGCTTAAGAGTTGCAGGTTTTTATTACGGGAACGCCACAGGAATATTTGGCCCGATTACCGAAGAATCTGTAAAGCGATTCCAAGATTCTTACAAATTAAGCGTTGATGGAATTGTTGGCCCAGCAACATTACGTAAATTGCCGGGAGTTGGCATCGGTGATGGAGAAGAGGCTCCCAAAAAGGTAGTCAATCGAGATAAACTGCGTGTAGGCGATCGCGGTGAGCCAGTTAGAATTGTTCAAGAACAATTGATCCAGGCAGGATATTTAGAGGGAGAGCCAAATGGCTACTATGGGCCCTATACTGCCGATGCTGTACGGAGATTTCAGTCAGCAAACTTTTTGACAGCAAGTGGCGTTGCCGGCCCAACTACGCGAGCCAAGTTATATAGCTCAGTTAATACTGCTAGCAAAAGCGAATTTAATACCCTAGAAATCCAAACGCGACTACGGGAGCGGGGTTTTTATAAAGGCAAACTGAACGGTGTGATGGCAGATGACACCAAAAAAGCGATTAAACAAGCCCAGGAATTCTACGGCATTAGCCTCAAGGATCTTAAGAGCGGACGCTTTTAGCATCCGCTTTGGTGTTGTTAGTATCAGTCCTCAACGGGTTGTTTGCCTCCAATAACAGCAAATTAAAAACTGCTCAAAATTCCATTTATTTGGTTAATTTGAGTAGTTTTGTTTTGTTATCTACCCAAGTGCTAAAGCGGCATCAGTGCCCGTTGGCACTTGGGACACACTGCATGGATGGTCATTTGACAGTCCAGCAGGTGGAAACCTTCTTTTTGAGCAGTTTTCGCCCCAATTTTTAAAATTGAGTCGTTTTTAAACTCAATGGTTGAGTTGCACCTAACACAAATTAGGTGATGGTGATGATGGGGGTAGGGCTGGTTGATCTCATAATGCTTATGTCCCTCGCCCAGTTCTAGTTCCCGTAAAAGTCCCATCCTTGCCATCAACTTCAAAGTCCGATAAATAGTTGACAGACTGATCCCTTCACCATCAGTTTCTAGCCGATGATAAAGATCCTCCGCACTCAGATGTTCACCTTGCGGAAGTTCTTGAAAAATGTGTAAAATTGTTTCGCGCTGGGGAGTTAAACGCCAGCCTCGTTCGTTCAGTTCTGCCTTGAGTGAAGTAGTTGTGTAGACAGTCATACTAATATTTCTCAACAAAGCTCGTTAGTTGAGAATATAACAAATATTTGGAGCGATTTGCAACAATCATTGCTTATTGATAATTTTTGCTAAATACTTAAGAATAATTCATTAAATCTTGATCAAAATTCAAGTAATAAGCTGTAGTGCATTTAATTTGCATACAGCTAATAGTTAGGATACTTGTAACGATTGCATCCCTTAACTTTGAATTTTGAATGAGTGAATTTTGAATTGTTTAGTTGATCCCCCGATTCAACATTTCTGAGCAAAGGTCTGGGGAAACTCTTGTACAATTAAATGCAAATTATTTGCTACAAGCCTCTAAGAGGCTTTTGACCTGGGGATCAAATCAGTCTTTTGTCCCTAGTCATTTGTCAAGTGCAGTTTTCTAATGACAAATGACTAATGACAATTGACTAAGTTAGAGACTCCAAATAGTCGCGGATGAGGTTGCGTCGCTTGGGTTGACGGAGCTTTTGCAAAGCCTTGGATTCTATTTGTCGGACTCGTTCCCGCGATAAGTCAAGAGCGCGGCCAATTTCTGCTAAAGAATAAGGATGACCATCTGCCAAACCAAACCGCATCAAAATTACATCGCGCTCCCGACTAGTCAAATCTGACAGAAGATGATGCAAATCTCTTTGTAAAGATTCTCGCATTAACATCTCTTCTGGGGTTACACTGTCAGTTTCGAGTAATTCTCCTAACTCAGTGTCTTTATCCTTGCCTACTTTGGTTTCTAAAGAAACGGAGCGAGGAACCCGCAACAAAACTTCTCGGACTTGGGTCGGTGTCATCTCTAACTCAGTAGCTAAATCTTCTAGAGTCGGGGTGCGACCTTTTTCTTGAGCAATTTTGCGTTGGGCCTTTTTGATTTTGTTTAACTTTTCGGTAATATGAACCGGGAGGCGGATCGTGCGACTAGAAGTAGCGATCGCTCGTGTAATTCCCTGACGAATCCACCAGTAAGCATAGGTACTGAAGCGATAACCCTTAGTGGGGTCAAATTTTTCTACAGCCCGCTCCAAACCCAGTGTGCCTTCTTGGACTAAATCCAACAATTCCAAACCGCGATTTTGATACTTCTTAGCAACAGACACAACTAGGCGAAGATTAGCCTTAATCATGTGTTCTTTTGCTTGGAGTCCTTGTGACTGAACTTGCTCCAACTCTTCTACTGTCAACTTGGCGATTTCAGCCCAGCGACGTTTGCCATCTGCCAAAGTCGGTCTGAGATCCGGTACCATTATGCCAGCAGTGGCAGCCCATCTTTCCAAAGATGGGCGATGTCCTAGTTCAGAGGTCAGACGTTCTTGAACTTCAACTAACCTCTGATAGGGGGTAATCACTTCATCTCCAAGCTTTGCGGCGTTAGCAAGCACTATCCGCATCCGCAAGTAGCGCTGGACTTTTTGAGCTTCTGAAACCTCTTCATCGCGCCCTAACAAGCGAACTCGACCAATTTCCTGAAGATATAGACGTACTAGGTCTGTACTACGACGGTTAGTGTTAGCAGCAAAGTTAGCATGGTCAACAGAAGCCATCTCCAGCTCCTGTAAATCATCTACCGATAACTCACTGTCATCAACCGTCAGATCTGAGTCCAAAGCCTGGCGGGACTTTCTGGTGTTATAGGGGGCATCTGCATAAAAAGATGTTGCTGGCATAAAGATTGTCTCAATGGCTCCAGGTAACAATAGATTACGGTCAGCTTAGATTACGGTCAGCTATTCAACTGTTGCTATTGTTCCCGTGATTCACGATGAACTAACACGGTTGAAGGTTCCATTACAATTTTTTTTAGAAATTAACTGTAAAGGTTTTATTCGATACAGTATTACTGAACTTAATCGGCTGCTAAACTTTTGATTAAACCAATAGCTATTCAAATCCGCAGCTAGGTTTTCAATATTTCAACTACTTAGTTAACATTTCAACTTTAAAGGTTCCTGATAGTAACTTTTGTAACACAGTATAAACATACTTCAGTGAATATCATGTTTATAATTGGCATAGTCACATTTACATGGCGATAAAAGTAATATCCTGACGATTTAGCAATTTTTTCTCAGGATTATTAATGTATAAGTAGAACTAATAGATATCAGGGAAGTGATTAGGATTAACGGCAAAAATTCTATCAATGCGAAGAGTGAGTAACGCGTCCTCTTCCGTGTCAGTCTTAACCTGTCAATTTCAACTTGATAGACTACTAACTATCAAGCTAACGAAAGCCTGGTACGTAGTCAGCACTTCAGTGCTTAACACAAGGACTAAAATTCTTACTACAAACTTATTTACCCAGCATAGTTGACTTGATCAACTGCTAGTAGTTGTACTCTGGCTTGATATCTCGCAGCATCAGTTCATCAAGTGCTTGTCGGGGTGTGACTTCACCTTGAAGTAACCGATAAACTTGCTCGGTAATTGGGACAGCTATGTTTTGTTGCTTGGCTCGTTGCATCAAAACCCGACAAGTGTTCACTCCTTCAGCAGTTCCTTGTAAATTTGTGAGAGTTTCTGTAAGCGACTTACCACCAGCTAGCTGGTAGCCGACTTGGTAATTGCGGCTTAAGGGACTATTGCACGTTGCTAACAGATCTCCTAGACCCGATAAACCATAAAATGTTTCCGTCTTTGCACCCCAGTCATTGCCAACGCGAACCATTTCTGTAAGTCCACGGGTAACTAAAGCAGCTTTGGCATTTGTTCCCAGTTGTAAACCATCGCACACACCAGCTGCGATCGCAATGACATTTTTCAGTGTTCCCCCCAGTTCCACCCCCAAGGGATCGGGATTGGTATATACCCGGAAACGTTGAGATGAAAATACTAACTGCACTACTTCCGCAGCCGTGGGAATATTACTGGCTACCACCGTTGCTGCTGGTAATTCTAGTTGAATTTCTTTAGACAAATTAGGCCCAGACAGGACAACCACTGCATGGTTAGGAAATACTGTTTGCCAAATTTGCGACGGTGTGCAGGTGGTTTGAGGGTCTAAGCCTTTCGTCGCTGTGACAAAAATTGTCTCTGGAGAAAGGGGTAAAGACTGGACTTGGGAAGCAACATCTCTCACACCAATCATCGAGATAGCGGACACGACTATTTGGACATCTTTTAAAACTGTTTGGAGAGTTTGGGAACCTTGACGCGACCACACGCGCACCTGATGACCATTCCCTGCGGCGAGATTTGCTAGAGATGCACCCCAAGCACCCGCACCAAGAATTGCTACTGATTTTGCATTAGTCATTAATCAACAGTCTCCCCATCACCCAATTACCCCATCTTCTTAGCAATCTAAAATCTAAAATTGGCTGCGGGGATAACGTTCCATTAATTCTCTAACTTGTTCAGCATGATATGAGCTTCTTGTCAATGGTGAAGAAACAACTTGTAAAAATCCGATTTCTTCGCCGAATGTCTTCCAAGCAGCAAATTGATCTGGGTTGATAAATTCATTTACCTGCAAGTGTTTTTGACTCGGTTGGAGGTATTGCCCGATTGTCAAAATGTCGCAATCTACATTTCGCAAGTCTTGCATGACTTGGCGGATTTCGGCATCAGTTTCACCGAGTCCAACCATGATCCCGGATTTAGTGTATGTGCGAGGAGAAACTTGGCGAGTTCGCTGCAATAATTCTAATGTGCGATCGTAGTTTCCTTGGGGACGCACTCGACGATACAGGCGTGGGACAGTTTCGGTATTGTGGTTTAATACCTCTGGCGCAGCTTGTAGAATTATCTCTAGAGCGTTCCAATTACCGCATAAGTCAGGAATTAGCACCTCAATTGTGGTGTTGGGTGAAACAGAGTGAACCGCATTAATACACGCCACAAACTGAGATGCACCACCATCAAGCAAGTCATCTCGGTTTACAGAAGTGATTACTACATGATTGAGTTTCAGGCGGCGAACAGCTTCGGCTAGTCGTGAAGGTTCCGTGGGATCTAGTGGTTTGGGCTTTTTCTCAAAATCTATATCGCAGTAGGGACAAGCGCGTGTACAAGCCGGGCCCATAATCAAAAACGTGGCAGTCCCAGCGTTGAAGCATTCACCAATATTCGGACAGGACGCTTCCTCGCAAACTGTATTGAGGGCTAAATCCCGCAAAATTTCTTTGACGTTACCGATGCGCTCACGCTGAGGTGCTTTTACCCGCAACCAGTCTGGTTTTACAGTCACAATCCGCTTTTACCACTAGAGTTATACAAATTTAATCGTAGCAAGCAAAGCCTTTGATGAAGTGATCATATATAGATGTAATTCTGATATTTGGCACAGGTTGTGATATTCTTATATTTACAATGGCATTTTTATGGCGGGATGTGGCGCAGCTTGGTAGCGCACTTCGTTCGGGACGAAGGGGCCGCTGGTTCGAATCCAGTCATCCCGATTTGTTGTACATTCGCTAATTAATGTCGCTACTTTGATGAGGTGGAATTAATTCCACTACACTTCATATACTGAAAAAGTTCAGAATAATCCCGAACCAAGCGTGCCTTTCAACCCTCCTATTGAAAAATCTATCTGTAAGTATCAACAACAAAAGCAGCTAAGGAGGCGATCATCGCATGATTACTCTTGAAACCCTTGAAAAATAGCTGCTTGTACCGACAGAGACAGAACGGCTTGAATTCAAAGAAGCCAAACAACAGTTTAATTCGACTAAGCTGCTGAAATATTGTGTATCGCTGGCGAATAAAGGAGGTGGTTATATCGTTTTGGGCGTTACCGATAAGCCACCTCGCCAAGTAGTAGGTTCGCTAGCTTGGGGAACAGCAGAAGCTCTGAACAGTATTAAGGCGAAAATAGTTAATGAATTCAGATTTCGGGTAGAAGTTACAGAATTACAACATCCAAATGGTCGAGTGCTAGTTTTTGAAGTGCCTTCCCGTCCTCTAGGTCGTGCATTGGATTATCAGGGAGCCTATCTGATGAGAGCCGGCGAAGAACTGCAACCAATGACTCCTGATATGCTGAAGCGGATTTTTGCAGAAGACCAACAAGATTGGTTTTCCCAACCCGCCCGATCTGACGCTAGCCCTGACGATGTAATCGCCCTCCTCGATAATCAGAGCTACTTTGAACTATTAGGCATTCCCTACCCTACCAATGGCGATGCCGTCCTTGAAAGATTGCAGAGCCAAGATTTAATCAAACAGACAGCCCAAGGTTGGACAATCACCAACCTAGCTGCCATCCTTTTGGCAAAAAAACTTGATGCCTTTTCCCTCGCATTGGCTCGTAAAGCACCCCGTGTCGTGATCTACGAAGGTATCAGTAAGCTAAAAACCCGCGACGATAAAACGGATAATCGAGGATATGCGGTTGGCTTTGAGGGGTTAGTGGATTTTGTCTACTCAGCAGCACCGCAAAATCACTTTGTCGAAGAAGTTGTGCGGGAAGAAATGAAGATGTTCCCCAAACAGGCTTTACGAGAACTTATTGCTAATGCACTAGTGCATCAAGATTTTCTAGCGACGGGAGCTTCTGTGATGATCGAGATGTACAGCGATCGCATTGATATCTCTAATCCTGGCATCCCGCCCATTCAGGTGGAGCGCTTTATTGATGAAAATCGATCCCGCAACGAACAACTCGCCTACCTAATGCGACTTTTCGGTATATGTGAAGAAAAAGGCAGTGGTATTGACAAAGTTATAAGCGCAGCAGAGGACTTTCAACTACCGGCACCAGATTTTCGAGTGGGTGACACACGTACCACAGCAGTACTGTTTGCCCATCAAGATTTTGCCCACATGAGCAAATCAGACCGAATTCGAGCCTGCTATCAGCATTGCTGTCTGCTGTATGTCAGCAATCAACAAATGTCTAACCAAACCCTACGGGAGCGGTTTGGTCTAAGTGAATCAAGGACAGCAACCGTTTCTCTGATTATAGGAGCTACCAAAGAAGCTGGCTTGATCAAAGCAGACGAATCCGAATCAACCTCTACCCGCTATGCTCGCTATCTCCCTTTTTGGGCATAAAAGTGCTTTAATGCAAACCGAGATTAGTAACCATCAAAGCCTGAAACCCTTACATAATCAGTAAAAAAGTGCTTTAATGCAAACCGAGATTAGTAACTATCAAAGCCTGAAACCCTTTCAGAACCAACAAAAAAGTGTTTTAACGCAAACCGATGCAAACGAAATATGAATGACAGCCGAAACCCGCGCCGAACTAATTGACCCCGCACTAAAAGCCGTAGGCTAGGGCATCATCGAAGGTAGTCGCATCCGCCGCGAACTTATCGCCCCTGGTCGCTTAGTTGGTAATGGTAAACGCGCCCAATCAGACATCGCCGATTACGTGCTGATCAATCATGGTGAAAAACTCGCTGTCATCGAAGCCAAAAAACGCGACTTGCCTGACACCGAAGGCTTAGGACAAGCCAAAAAATACAAAATTAAATGCAGCGACTCACAAAGTGATGTCGTTATTGCCTAAGATGATAGCGATCGCAAAATCAGTGAATCATCTTTAGTCTACAAGGAGCGATGTCTAAGGGCAGGCTATTCGGCGATCGCCTTTGTTACCTAGCGTTATGTGAAATAAGTCTCAAGATAGTGTCTACCTCACCACGAAAAAACTTAAGCTTGGTGTATAAGTTTGGGGAAATAGTGATGAATAAGGAAACAGTTCCTAGTCAAGCAGAAAAGTCGAATCCAGAAGGCGATCCATCGCAACTAAGTCCAGAGGTACTCGACAAAATCAAACACCCTGCGAGAATAGACGATGTTATCCGGGAGCAATCACCAGAAGAACGTAGGAGTAACCCAGCTTTAGTACCGGAAATGATTGATCAACCAAATGATGAATTGAACGGATTCACGAAAGAGTAATAGAAAAGCTCAGATTCCCGACTTCTTTAAGAAGTCGGGAATCTTTGTTATTGACGTTAACTTATGCTGTAATCTGTTGCTACCCAAGATTATGCAGTTGTTCCTGATATACTTCTGGCGTGTTGATGTCTAATAGCACAGCCGGAGTCTCAAATTTAACTTGATGAATTACTGGATAAAATTCTCTGAGAATTTGGCGTAAACCTAAGGTTTATTCACAGATATTTTGTAAGTGCGATCGCATCCCATTACTAAATAACAATGGATGTCCCATTTTACCTTCATATGTGGGTACAGTGCTGTAACTCATATTTATCTAAATACAGTAAGCCTAACGCACTCTACATAATTATATTTCCAATCTAAAATAACTTACCATCGTCATCTATACTAGGTTAGATTCTATAGCAGTTTAATTTTATTACTAGGGTTGTATATACAGGAGTTGTCACAAAGTAATTTAATATTCAAATATTACCTATTGCCGATTTCTTGAAAATTAATACTTAAGTAAATTCAATCTATCTAAAGATATGAATTAGAAAAATTATAAAATTTCCAAAATTAACATAAAAAATAAATAAATATTATGAATGTTCAACTTGAAAGAATCCT
Organism: Nostoc sp.; assembly: GCF_036917655.1. Taxonomy (GTDB): domain Bacteria; phylum Cyanobacteriota; class Cyanobacteriia; order Cyanobacteriales; family Nostocaceae; genus Nostoc. The sequence continues at coordinate 112,577 of NZ_JBALCY010000004.1, read as the reverse complement.
AAATAATTCTCCTAATTTCAGCAATATTTCCCAAGTTTAATAGCCAAAAGATTGATGTCTGGTGACAAACTATTAGTCGAAATCTATTCAGGAATTACGCAAAATTATGAAATAATTAGAAGCATTTGCGGAGCGTCTCGTTGGCGCAGGCTCTCGTACAGAACAGAAGTGGCTTATCGCAAAGTTCTTGCGTAAGGCCTAATATTGTGAAACGATAGCTTGTGACTTGCTGATATAGCTGCGACTAGCCTATCTATAGGCTCACTCCAGAAAAAAGTACTGGTAACGATAACGATAATGACGCACTCTCCAAATTCAGGAAACAATCAGGAACCATCTAATCGTCGTCTGTGGCTCCTGCTTTTAGGACGTACCAGTTTGGCTGTGGGTGGGGTTTTGCTGGTTGGAATTGCCGCTGGTGCTTGGTGGGCTAGAAGCTATGTATATAAAGATTTAGCACCATTAGTGCAGCAAAATCTTCAGCAATTGCTTGGGCGTCCAGTAAAAGTAGGGAATGTTGAACGTTTTTCGCTTTCTAGTCTGAGATTTAGCTCTCTATCGATACCAGCAACTCCCAACGATCAAGATCAGGTGGTAGCAAAAGCTTTGGAGGTGCAGTTCTCGCCGTTACAACTTCTCCTCACCCGAAAACTAATATTAAATGTCATATTAGTTCAACCCAATGTCTACATCCAACAGGATAAAGATGGTCGTTGGGTTACAGCCCAAGTTAAGGCTGCGGAGGGACAAGGCTTTATTCAAACTGAGTTGCAGACACTTCAAATTCAAGATGCCAATGTAGAGTTGATGCCATTCGCCGCACCAACTAAACCGAAAGGCTCAGTAATATTAACCCAAGTTGGTGGTGTTGCCCGATTTTCAGATCAAAATCAAAGGATCGGTTATGACATCAATGCTCAACTCACTAGGGGAGGTGCTGTTAATATCGTTGGCGAAACACAACTAAAAGCTCAACAAACTAGCCTCAAGCTGCAAGCACAAAATTTACAAGTATCAGAGGTCAGTCGATTAATTCAGTTGCCAATTGCCTTGCAAGCAGGGTATTTAAATGCTGACTTAGGGGTTCAGATTCCACCCAAACTCTCAGAAATAGCGATTACGGGAACAGCTACAGCTAATCAAGTAACTGCTAAAATTCAAAATATTCCTCAGCAGATTTCTAATTTTAATGGGAGATTTATATTTCAGGGTCAGACAGTTGCTTTAGATAATTTGAGTACGAACTTTGGCAAAGTTCCCATTCTGGCAAATGGAACAATTAATACCCAAACAGGTTTTAATGTCTCTGCTCAGATAAAACCAGTTAGTGCAAAAAATATCTTAGACACATTGAATGTAAATTCGTCAGTCCCAGCTAGTGGCGAAATTCAAGCAAATATTCAGGTACTAGGCCCACTTCAACAACCAGTCGTCAGCGGTACAGTAAGCAACACAAAACCTATTCAAGTTGACCGCGTTCAATTTAAAACTATCAACACTGATTTCCGCTTGAATGCATCTCAAACTGCATCTCAACTTACTGTTTCCAATCTGAAAATAGTCCCCGCAGCAGGTGGTCAAATTACAGGCGGCGGTCAAGCTAATCTGGGAGCTAAAGATGGGGTAATATTTAATGCTCAAGCTGATGGGATCTCAGGAGATATACTAGCACGAAGTTATGGCGTTACTCTACCGATCGCAGTTGGAAATGTTTCAGCAAAAGCCCAAATTTCTGGCTCACTTCGCAAACAGCCCCTGAAACTTGATATTACTAGTGTTCAGGTTACGCCGCCAGCCGGGGGGAAAATCACAGCCAATGGTCAAATTCAACTCGCTCCCCAAGGTCAGGTAAGCGTAGATATTCAAGCTCAAGGTATCCCAGGAAATGCGATCGCTCAAGGTTACGGCATTTCAACTCCAATTAATATTGGTGGTATATCTGCGAACGCTAAAGTTTCTGGTTCTCTAGGTAGACCGTTAAACGTCAACATTGCTCGCGTTCAGGCAAATCCAGAGGTGGGAGGGCAAGTTACAGCCAGTGGTCAACTTCAGCTTGCACCCCAAGGCAGGGTGGCGTTGAATGTACAAGCAAAAAATTTACCAGGGGATGCGATCGCCCGAGCCTACAAATCCTCACCCTCCATTACCATTGGGAATGTATCGGCAAATGCGGATATTTCTGGCACTCTGAGCAACTTGCAAACAGTAGCGCAGGTGCAAGCGCCGAAAGCTACCTATCCCACTACAGCACGAGTTGTTGTTGCTAAACAAGGAGAGAATATCCTTTTACCAGGTGCGGTGTTGAACGTGGCAGGTGGGACAATCGTGGCTCAAGGTCAACTTGCACAACAACGCTGGCAAGGAGTTGTCAACACTTCTGAAATTCAACTCAACCGTTTTTCACCACAACTGCGAGGACGGCTCAATAGCAATATTCAGTTAGCAGGCACAACAAAATCTTTCCAGCTTGCAGATATTCGCGCCGCCGGACAAATCCGCCTTTCCCAAGGGGTAGCACTGCTGGCAAAACCGCTCACCGCTCAATTTAAGTGGAATGGACAGCAGATTATAGTTGAAAACGCAAGTACCCCAGGATTGAGTGCGAATGGTGCGATCGCTGTTCAAACTCCAGCAACTGGCGCACCCCAAATTGCAGGATTTAATTTAAATGTACTGGCGCAGAATTTCAACTTAAAAAATACAGGCTTTCAAATTCCTGGTGACGTAGCGGTAGCGGGGCTAGTTGATTTTAATGGAAAAGTCACAGGTACTCCAGATGTACCTCAAGCCAATGGCAATATCCGGCTGCGGAATTTCCAGGTTAGTAGTTTGGCGTTTGACCCGCTTTTAACTGGAAACGTGAATTTTCAAGGTGGACAGGGGGCAAGTTTACAACTAGCTGGGAAGCAAGACAGGATTGCGCTTAACCTGGGTGCAGATTATCGTCCAACTTCATTTTTAGTCCAACGCGATGGGGCAGTTACTACAGGTAGAACTGAGGGAGATAACTTGCTTATCAATGCCCAACAGTTTCCCATTGCTCTGATTGGGGGCTTTTTACCTAACAATCAATTGAAGCCACTGGCGGGGCAATTATCGGGGAATTTAGTTGTTAATCTGAATAATTATGCCGTTGCGGGAGACGTTGCGATCGCAGCGCCTCGTGTTGCCAGAGTTGCAGCAGATGAATTTCGCGGTACGATCAATTATGCCGATGGTACTGCTAGCTTGGCTAATGGTCAATTGCGGATTGGAGATAGCAACATCGCCCTGAGTGGAAATGTGCAAACAGGGAATGACCCGAAATTTCAATTTCAAGCTAATTTTGATCAAGCCAAAATCCAGAGACTTTTACAAGCGTTTAATATCTTCGACTATCAAGACCTTAATACCGGGTTGCAGCCTCCGAAGTTGGCTAAAGCAGAAGTACTTAACACTGAATCTGTCAGTTTACCCAATGCAGATTTGAAAACACAGTTAGCATATTTCTCAAAAATTACCGCATTGGCAGCAAAACAACAGCAAGTACAGACAAAACAAACTCCATCTTTGCCCACCCTTGCAGAATTAACGGGTGCTTTGAGCGGAGCAATTACAGCCAATGGCTCCTTAAAATCTGGGTTGAATGTCGGCTTTAATTTTCAAGGTACAAACTGGCAATGGGGTGAGTATTCTATTAATCAAGTTATTGCTCAAGGCACTTTTGCCGATGGTATCGTCACACTTTCGCCCTTGAGTGTTGGGATAAATCAAGGACTGGTGGCGTTTTCAGGACAGTTAGGAACTGAGCAACTATCTGGAAAGTTGAATATAGCAAGTTTACCTTTATCACTTTTAGAGCCTTTTATCCAAAAATACCCCATAGATATCACAGGGAAAGTGAATGCTGACGCCACATTAGCAGGTAGTTTACAAGATCCTAGTGTTAAAGGGCAAGTTGCGATCGCGGATGCGACTCTGAATAAAAAACCTGTGCAAACAGGAAAGGTGGACTTTGATTACAACAAAGCTCGGTTGAATTTTGATAGTACTTTACTCGTGACCGGAACGCAGCCAGTTACCATTACAGGTAGCGTACCTGCTCCCTTACCTTCTGCCAAAGTGCAACCGGATAGCAATCAAATCAGCATCAATGCCAATGTGCAAAATGAAGGTTTGGCACTGTTAAACCTGTTTACCAACAATCAAGTTGCTTGGGTAGACGGTCAAGGAAAAGTAGATTTAAACGTTCAGGGTACTTTAAAGGAACCAATTATCAACGGCAATGCCACACTTAATAATGCAACTTTTAGCGCTCAAGCTTTATCTGATCCTCTAACGAATGTCACAGGAACAGTGCAATTTAATGGTGATACACTGAATGTCGAAGGTATCCAAGGCACTTACAATAAAGGGCAAGTGACTGCATCAGGTATCCTGCCAATTTTTACTCCTGGGCAAGCCGCAGCGAATCCCCTGACAGTCTCAATAGCAGATAAACTTAATTTTAAACTTGCAGGATTGTATCAAGGCGGTGTCGGCGGCGATGTCGTAATTCGCGGAACAGCGTTAAAACCGGTAATTGGTGGAGAGATTAAACTGAGTGATGGTCAGGTAATTATTGGAAACTCGGCTACTGCTAATAAAAAACCAGCAGCGACAGCAGAGGCTAACCCTAATGTCATAAACAGAGAAGAGGTTAACCCTAACGTCAAACCTACAGCAGAGAATAGCGCTAGCCCAGTGGCTACAGCAGAGAATAACGCTAACCCAGTAGTTACAGCAACCGGAAGTAGTAGCGCAGTAACTCCACCCAATTTACCTATAGAGTTTGCAGATTTAAAGTTGATTTTAGACAAAAATATTCGTGTTGGCACTCAGTCCCTACTGAGCTTTGTACCCGGAGCAGCCGCATTGAGTCAGCCCCTATTGAGCTTTGACGCCAAAGGCGACTTGACCATTAATGGTACATTAGCCAAGCCCCTTCCTGAAGGAGTCATTCGTTTGACAGGAGGAGGACTGAGCTTATTTTCCACTCAGTTCACCTTGGCGCGGGGCTATGAACAAACTGCGCGGTTTATTCCAAGTCAAGGACTTGACCCGACCCTAGATGTGCGACTTACCGCAATTGTACCGGAAGCATCGGCAAGAAACAGTCAAACTTTGGAATCACCATTGTCTTCTGAAGTCAGCGATGTTTCTGTAAACAATTTTGGGACTTTAAATACCGTTACCGTTCAAGCTAGCGTAAACGGGCCAGCTAGTGAATTGAGCGACAATCTAGAACTGACGAGTGAACCTAGCCGTAGTAAGGGAGAAATAGTTGCTCTGCTGGGTGGCTCGATTCTGAATTCTTTCGGTCAAACAGATGCAGGACAAGGGCTGACTAATTTCGCTAGTTCGACCATTTTAGGTAGTTTACAAGGAACTATCACTGCGATCGGACAGGCTATTGGTTTCAGTGAGTTTCGGATATTTCCTACTCCATCTACTAATACTAATAAAGCAGCGATCTCTTCAGTTCTTAATTTATCAGCAGAAGGTGTGTTTGACATCAATAGAAACGCATCTGTTTCTTTATCACACGCTCTTTCTAACAATGATGACTCTTTCGTTTACAATTTGCTCTATCGACTCAATGACGAAATTCTCATGCGAGGCTCAACTAATTTGGGGGATGACAGTCAATTCCAAGTTGAGTATGAAACCCGATTTTAGATCAATACAATTTTACCTTTCGTCACATAGTCTGATTTTTTAACGCTGATAGTTTGAATATTCTCAGGATTTAAATAAGTTTCGACGTTTGGCAAATCCATCTTTTATTTAAACGCAAAGTGTCGCAGAGGTTTTTCAGCGTTGTATTAAATATCTAACTGAATTGTATAGCCTAATCTTTTTGGTAGGCAAATCTTATAAACATTGCCTTGATTCATCTCGTCTGGTGTCTGCATTTGACTCAAGGCGGTGACTACTTCATCAGAATTTGCCGTGAGGATGATCACGGGGCGATCGCTATTCCTGATCTTAGTGCTATGAATAATCCTAAGGTGATTTCCAGAATAAAAATTACCACACAAGATCATTCCATCGTCGGAGAGAAAGGCTGTTCGCCCTCTTAAATCGGTAAAATTATTTTGAGAAATCACCTAAGTAAATATTACCTGTAACTGAAGCAGCAATAAAACCAGCCCCAACTAGCATCATCTTTCAAGGGCAGGTTTTTAGAAATGGGTGAATGATAAGATAAAACATCGTGACACAAAGTGGGTGATGAATGAGTATTCAGGTTTGAACAGTTGGATAGCGATCGTTAGCCATTGCGTAGTTTACCGCCGCAGGCATCGCCATTTTATGGTTGGTCAGTGTTGGTGGTGCGGCTGATGCTACTAACACTCTTCTGTAGTTATGATGATTTACCCCCAAATCATGTGGCACATAAGTTACCGCCTGCTTTCCAATCCACACGCACTCTCAGTTGTTTTCGTCGTGGTTTCATCAAGCTGATCGTTGCCTTATTATTGGGTCAGCCTCTTCCTTTTGGTCACTTTGACCCTGAACCTTGGACTACTCATCTCAACTTCTTTTCTGCCTAAAAAAACCTGCCCTTGAAAGGCTCCCCCGACTCCCCATTTCCCACTCTCTACCAACAAGTATTGAGCAATTACCAACCACGGGCGCCAATCTTTTGACAAACAATTTGCATTCCTTTACCTGGTGAAGAATCTGCTGCAAAAGGTATTTCTCCCTTCTGCTTATCCTCTTGAAGTAGTTGTCCCCCTGAGCCGTAAATGGCAATGCGATTCCGAAAAAGCCGCGATTCTTTGCACGAAGCATCGAACGTAGTCTCGAAGATACCATCACCATATATTCCGTAAAGCTTGTATGTCGTGCCCTTAATAGTTTTTGTATCCAGAGCTACGCTGTTTCCTAATTTATCATGCCCTACAGTGATATATCTTTGTGCATCTTGGGCGATGGCTGCGCCAACACCTTCAGCGATCGCACTACCACTGCTCAATAAAATAGCGATCGCTCCTACTATGCCGCCTATTTTAAAACACATACGCTTTAAAAATATCAGATTTCATATATTTCTATCCGCAATCAAAGTGGTTCTGGCACGGTAGAAGCACTGAAAAAAGTTATCGCAAGGTATTGTCAGTGATGCTCTGCTCGTAAGGACTTGTTCCTCATGATTACTATTACATAGAGGTGCGCCCCGCACATGGACTGCTGACTATAAGCGGCTACGCGTCTACAATCAACTTTTAGGGGGTTGGCGTGATAGCAGGTGAGACGAATTTTGAAAGAATATCCCAAACGGCAGTAGTTGAATCTACCGAACACTCCTAAACCACTCAGTAATCCCCTGAGCGATCGCATCAGCCATTTTCTTCTGTTGTTCTGGGTTCACTATCTGCTCAAATTCATCGGGATTGCTCATAAAACCCAATTCCAGCAACACTGATGGCGCAGCTGCTGGACGTGTCAACGCCAGGTTATCCCAAAACACACCATAAGAAGGTTTGCCAAGTTTTTTGACTACATAGTTCTGTAAAAACATTGCCAGGTTGTGGGCTTGGGGTTGATACCAAAAGGCTGCGAATCCTTTGATTTTTTCAGCATCGCCATCATCGGGTAGGGAATTATGATGTATGGAAATAGCGATCGCAGGTTCTTCTTTACTAATAATTGCCTGACGTTCTGCGAGGGAAAGTTCGCGATCGTCCTCCCGCGTCATGACTACCGTTGCTCCTCGCTTCACCAAATCGTCCCGCAGCAACTTAGATACCACTAAATTTACATCTTTTTCTAAATATCCAGTTGGGCCACTGGCACCAGATTCTTTACCCCCATGCCCTGGATCGAGTACAATCTTGAGATTAGCTAAAGGCCTGCGTCTTGTGTTCCCGATTTTAGGTGGATGACGCAAAGCCAAAACCAGGGTTGTACCGTCATATCTCAGCTTATATCCCCACTGTTGAGCTTTTTTGAGGTTAAAGGTGTATTTTACTTGTTCTGGAGCCTCCTGTTGCCAATCTAGGCGAGAAATTAGGGGGTCAGCATCCAGGCGAATGATGTCCGTTTGGGCAGTAGTATTGTAGAGAGTGAGAGCGAGAGCTTGCTCACCTTGTTGCACGCTCACAGGTACGGGAACTTGTAAGGGGAAAAATATCTCTGTCGCACCAGGGAGTTGACGGTATCCGACACTGCGAATTATTGTTTGTGGCGGAATTGCACCAGGGAGAATGCGAGTTTCCTGACTATTAATCCAAGCGCCATAGTCTAGGCGCAACCATTCACCTTCCCTACCTGTTACTGTTGCGCGTGTGCCTTTAGGCAGTGGTGTGAGTCGAGAATAATCGGTGCTTGGGCCAGTGCGAGCAACGCCTGACTCTACTGTAACCTCAGAAACTGGCAACTCTGCTCTTGAAAGGATTTGAATTTTACCAGTCCCTGGTTGAGTTATCGTCTTGCCATTGAGCGTTAGTTGAAACTGAGGTTTTCCCAGATCGGCGGCTGTTGCCACTGTGGTGCAACCTTTATAATTGCCTACGCTAGACTGGGCATAAGGCTGATTTTGCCCTGTCAGAATTGCCAAATTACTTGGTAGTTGTGCCTGTTGAGGTTGAGGTGAAAGGGCAATAGTTTGATTAGCCAGGGTTACAGAGACATTGGCGTTAGAGGGTGCGACTCCTTCGGGAAGCTTTGCTAATGCGCTAAAACAAATTACTTCTCCCGGTAGTCTGGCAATATCAACTGCGGGAGTCAGGGAATCTTTCGCAAAGGCTACCCCCTGCGGTAGTTCAGGGCTAGTGGAAAGCCTTATCACCTTAATCTTAAGTTCTTGATTCTGGCGACGCACAGTAAAAAGGTTCTCCCCCAACTGCAAGGGGAAACTAGGGGAAAAATGACCAGCTTTGCTGCGGGTAATTGGCTTACTATTGATCAAAACCTGACCGTCTGGTGGTGCAGTCCCCAGAAAAAAGATTTTCTGGGAAGTCGTCTGGTAGTTTGTCTGGGGAAAAACGACTACAAGAGATGGTTCTGCCAATGCTATGGAGGATGTGAGAATACAGCCTAATATTACTAATCCTAAAAGGTTTTTCACAGCAAATCACAGAAGATTACACCACAATAACTGTGGCACAATGACGGGATGTATTTTTAGAAGTTGTTAGAAATTCAAACTACTATGACTAAGTTTATCTTTGTAACTGGAGGCGTAGTTTCCAGTATTGGTAAGGGCATTGTAGCAGCAAGTCTAGGGCGTTTGCTCAAGTCGCGCGAATATTCCGTGTCGATTCTTAAACTCGACCCTTATATCAATATCGATCCTGGCACGATGAGTCCCTTTCAGCACGGGGAAGTATTTGTTACCCAGGATGGTGCGGAGACAGATTTGGACTTGGGGCATTACGAACGCTTTACCGATACCTCAATGTCGCGATTAAACTGCGTGACTACTGGCTCGATTTACCAGGCAGTCATCAATAAAGAGCGGCGCGGAGACTACAATGGCGGCACAGTACAAGTTATTCCTCATATTACCAATGAAATAAAAGATCGGATTCTGCGAGTTGCTAAAAGTACAAATCCATCTGTAGTAATTACAGAAATCGGCGGTACGGTGGGAGATATTGAATCACTGCCGTTTTTGGAAGCAATTCGCCAGTTCCGTAAAGAGGTGGGACGGCAGAATGTGCTGTATATGCACGTAACGCTGGTACCGTGGATTGCCTCTGCGGGTGAGATGAAAACTAAGCCAACTCAGCATTCAGTTAAAGAACTGAGATCCATTGGCATTCAACCAGATATTTTAGTTTGTCGGAGCGATCGCCCCTTACCCAAGGGATTAAAACAAAAATTGTCGGGATCTTGCGATGTACCGGAAGAATGCGTCATTACTTCCCAAGATGCCAAAAGTATCTATGAAGTACCGCTAAATCTGGAACGGGAAGGAATGGCAGAACAAGTGCTGAACTTGCTGCAAATGGAACAACGTAAACCAGATTTGACGCAGTGGCAAACCTTGGTACAACGGTTACATAGTCCCAAGCACGAGGTAGAAATTGCCATTGTTGGGAAATATGTGCAGTTAAGTGATGCCTATCTATCTGTAGTGGAAGCGCTGAACCATGCGGCAATCTCCACTTATGGCAAACTGCGTCTGCGTTGGATAAACTCAGAAGATTTGGAAAGTGAACCAGCTGAAAATTATCTTCAGGGTGTCGATGGCATAGTTGTGCCAGGAGGTTTCGGGGTTCGGGGAGTGGATGGCAAAATTGCTGCCATTAAATACGCGCGCGATCGCCAAATTCCCTTTTTGGGTTTATGCCTGGGAATGCAATGTTCTGTGATTGAATGGGCCAGGCACGTAGGGGGATTAACAGGTGCCAACAGTGCCGAATTTGACGCTCATACAGTTTATCCGGTAATTAATTTATTGCCAGAACAGCAGGAAGTAGTGGATTTAGGGGGTACAATGCGCTTAGGATTATATCCTTGTCGTGTTCTCCCTGATACTCTAGCTTTTAAGCTCTATCAAGAAGATGTAATTTATGAACGACATCGACATCGCTATGAATTCAACAATGCTTACCGCGATTTGTTGTTAAAGTCTGGCTATGTGATCAGTGGTACTTCTCCCGATGGACGCTTAGTTGAAATTGTGGAATTACCCAAGCACCCATTCTTTCTTGCTTGCCAATTTCATCCAGAATTTCAATCGCGCCCCAGTACCCCTCATCCCTTATTTAAAGGGTTCATTCAAGCAGCGATCGCTCTTTCTCTCACGACATCTGGCACACCAACGCCATTGGAGGTGTCATAAAAATTCAAAATGACGTTCTCTACGAGACGCTGCGCGTAGCTTGCTTCTCCGTAGGAGTACGCGGACTCGCTAACAAAATTCAAAATTAATTTTTTAGATTTTGAATTGGCGCACAGCAACATTAACTTAAGGCTTCAGTAGATTTGGACATACAGGGTGCATCATTCGTAAATTTCGGACTTGAGGAGATGTTGTGGCGTACTGGGTGAAAATCCTTTACGAGAGGAGAGAATATGTAGTGAATTTTGAACGTGTCCATGCTTTTTGTTATGAGCTGAATGGCAGGGTTACTTTTTGGCTACCCGATAGTGCCATTCCAATAGTAATTAACCCACAAACTAACCTGGAAGACTATCAAAAGATTCTCGATTATTTAGAATGTGTGACAAGGTTGGAATTAGATCATGCCCACTGGGTGAAAATTCTTTATGAAAAAAACGAATATGTAATTAATCTCAACTGCATCAGTTCCTTTTGTCATGAACCGAACGGCAGGATAACTTTTTGGTTGCCAGATGGCACTATCCCCATCATCATCAACCCTGTGAGTAATCCCGAATCTTATGAAAAAGTCGTGCAATACGTTCACAAGGCAACAGGATATTCTTTGTCTTAGTATTAATTGGTAATAAGGTGCAGTATGACACCAATTCAAGCTTTGTCCGGAGGGTACGTAACGCACTCTATGAATATTGCAGGTGATTAAATCTACAATCCTAAACGACAATTAATTCTCCAAGGCGCTTCAATATACTGAGTACTTGGTTTAGTTCTGAATCACGTTCAATTGATAGCGCATAAGATCGTGCATACCAAGGATATTCTTGTTGAATCAATTTAACAAAAACAAATTCCCTACCGTTGATTAGTAAACCAAAAGTCGGTTGTGCAAGATTTGGCCGAGCAAGCATATAAGTGAGTGCTTGAGGTAGGGCTGTCATCACATCAAATTTACTGCTTTTAGATTCGATCACAAGTACCCAAAAACGTTTTTGGATGACAAGAACATCAATGTTTCCTTTAACGATAAAGTTCTCATCTTCAGCAGAAATCTCAACAGAAGTCTCAGTTTCAATCTCAAAAGGAAGTTGATAAAACCCAGCTAAATCGAGTAAAGGAGACAGCACTACCATCTTTACCGCCTCTTCTGACATCAGACGGTGCTTATTCAAGTTTAAATAGTTGCTTTTCACTCGCGCAATCGCTTGCTTCTCAGCATCAGTCAGAGTTGGTAAAATTTCTGTCCACTCTGTAAAGAAGCTGGTGTCTGTGGCAAGTTGCAAACCAAATTTTTCTTCTAATTCGTAAAGACTAATGTCTCTCGCTGGAATTGTTTGAACCATAATTTAAAATCCTGAATAGAGTTGCCATGCCAATTTTGCTGCACCTACTATCCCTGCAAAATTGCCTAACTCCGCTGGCAAAATTTGTAAACCCGCTCGTGATAAAGGCTGCACTCGCTTCTCAATTTCTGCCTTCACACTTGGTAAGAAAAACTCAAAGCTGCCACTTATACCGCCACCAATCACGATCGCTTGCGGTGTTAAGACATAAATCAAACTTGTCAAACCAATTCCCAAATTCCTACCATATTCTTCCCAAAAAGTCAATGCTGTAGGATCTCCTTGTTGGGCAAGAACACCCAATTCGATGGGTTCCTTGAGAGTGCGGCGGCGAATGGCAGTAACACAGGCATATTGTTCCAAAGAGCCTTGATTGCCACTATTGCAAATTGGCCCATCTGGGTTGAATGAAATTAAACCCAATTCCCCAGCAGCTCCTTGATGTCCAACAAATAGTTTGCCATCTAGGATAATTGCCCCACCAACCCCAGTTCCTAAAGTTAGCAGAATCAGATTTTGAAAGTGGCGACCGGCTCCCAGCCAAGCTTCTCCCAAAAGAGCGCAATTAGCATCGTTAGCGATCGCAGTAGGTTTGCCAGTTTTAGCTTCTAACCAGTCTGCTAAAGGCACATCGCGCCATCCAGGCAAGTTAATCGCAATTTTAGCAATGCGTCCCGTTGCATCAGATGGGCCAGGAGTACCAACACCAATAGCAACAGTTTGATTATCTGGATCAATTTGGGCGATCGCATCTCCGATCACCGCCAGCACAGCCTCTGGTGTTGTCGGTTGCGGAGCTGCCACAAGCAATGATTGCAGACAAGTACCATCAGCTGTAAAACGCCCCAGCTTAATTGCTGTTCCCCCCACATCAATGCCAATTACTTGAGAACTCACCACTTTAAAATCCTCACACCAAGCAGCAAATTTTCGGCTTAAAAAGCATAGTAGTACAGCTTTGCACAAGTTTGTAGCCAATAAAATAGCCACGTACTAAACTTCTGTGTCCTAGAGCGTTTCAATTTTAAAGCTCAATTCCTCAGCGTTTTAGCATTTTGGCACGAAAAAATTCTAAATTTTCTATTTTATTGGGTGCGAGTCGTTTTCATCCGCGATCTGTTCGCGCAGCTTTTCCCCTTCTCCCTTTGGGAGAGGCTAGCGCTAAGGGAGAAGATGCGGGGCTTTCAACTCCGATCTTTGTAAATTAGCAACAGTCGTGGTGCGGAAACTCGATTGCTCTTGCCAAGCTGTAATTGGCGCACCTCTTAAGATGCCAGCAAGGGCAACAGAAAGGATAAACCCGCCAGTAGCGGCGGCAATTAACGTTAGGTTATCTTTCACACAAATCTCTCCAGTTATCAATTACCAGTTATTAGTTACTAGTTATCAATGATCAGCCCGTTGACTGATAACTGTCCACTGTTTACTAACTATTTCCGGATTCTATTTTCTCTCCGTAACCGGGGATTGACAAATTCGTTTAACCCTTCACCAAGTAGTGATAACCCTACCACCATGCATGTCATCGTTAAACCAGGGAAAAGCGTAGTCCACCAAATGCCAGTAGGTAGAGCTTCTAGAGCTTGTTTTAAATCATGTCCCCATTCTGGCACTTCTTCGGGAAGTCCTAGCCCCAAAAAACCCAAACCGCCCAACACCAAAATTGCATCAGCGGCATTGAGTGTGAATAGGACGGGTACGCTTTGAATGACGTTGAAAAACAGATAACGAGAAAGCACAACCCAAGTGGAAGCGCCCATTGCTTGAGCAGCTTCGATGAACACTTCAGTTTTCACGCTAACGGTGTGGTTGCGAACAACGCGGTAATATTGGGGGATGTAAGCAATGCTAATAGCGATCGCTGCATTTAATATCCCCCGCCCCACCACAAACGCCAGCGTTACAGACAGCAGTAGCCCCGGTAGAGTGTAGATGCTATCCATAATAAACAGCAACACTTTATCCAATTTACCGCCGAGATAACCACTCAGCATCCCCAAAGGCACACCGATAATCATACTCAACGCCGTTGCCAAAATCACCACTTGCAAAGCAGCTTGAGCGCCGAACAATGTCCGAGAGAACACATCATAGCCCAGGCGACTAGTACCAAACCAATATTTAGCTGAGGGTGGCTCGTGAATTGGGTTAGAGAGAAAATCTTTGGGATTTTGCAGCCATCCCCAAGCCTGGAATACGGGAGCGAAGAATGCCAGGAAGATGAAAAATAGGGTAATGGCTAACCCGATGAGCATGAGTTTTTGGGAAAGATTCGGATTTTTGCCAAACTGTAAAAATGTCGGTAGCCGCCGTTTTGTAATGGCCATAAAGCAAGTTAAGAGTTATGAGTTATAAGTTATGAGTTATAAGAGTAATTTTGTCAACTCTAAACACAACCCTCAACCCTACCTTACAGATGAGATTATTTCCAGCCAAGATCCGACGAGACAAATTAGGGTGGGCAATATTGCTAGGTGGAGGAGATAGGGAGAGCAATAACTCCCAACTCCTGTACAGACGCGATTAATCGCGTCTCTACTCCTAACTCCTGTACAGACGCGATTAATCGCGTCTCTACTCCCAACTCCTGTACAGACGCGATTAATCGCGTCTCTAACTATAATTACAGATTGCTTTCAATCAACTGACGATATTCGCTCTTTTGCTTCACGCCTTTAACTTCCTTCACCAGTTCCTTATTTTTGAACAATTGAACCGTTGGCGTTCCTGTGACACCAGCATTTTCGGCAATATCTCGGTCTTTGTCGATGTCAATTTCTATAAAGTGAATTTTGCTGTCAAATTCATCCACCACTTTATTTAAAATTGGCTTCAGGGTATGACAAGGGCCACAACCAGGAGAAACGTATTTAACAAGGAGTAAGCGATCGCTTTCATGGAACAATTTCCGTAAGGCATAACCTCCCTCATGGCGCGTCCCATTCAAATTAAATCCAGCTTCTTCCTCGGCTTCAGTCTTTTTGGCTGGCTGATGTTCTAATTCATTATCTGCTGTTTCTGCCTGTTGATGGAATTCTTGAATCAAGCCACTGAATGACAACCAGCGTTCTGCTAACATCGCCGCCATACAGCCAGTACCCGCAGCCGTAATTGCTTGCCGAAACTCATGATCTTGTACGTCACCAGCAGCAAAAACGCCCTCTATACTAGTTTCCACAGTACCGTGCTTGGTGACAACGTAACCAACCTCATCCAGTTCTAATTGCCCCTTGAATAAAGAGGTATTGGGACTGTGACCAACAGCGTAGAATAAACCTTTAGCGTGCAGTTTGCTCTCTTCACCAGTTTTGGTATTGCGGACTTTCACCCCTTCCATGTGACCATTACCGAAGATATCCACGGCTTCTGTGTTCCAATGCACTTGGATTTTTGGGTTACTCAAAACCCTGTCTTGCATGGCTTTAGAAGCCCGCATTTTATCGGTGCGTACCAACATATTTACCTTTGAACCGTATTTGGTGAGGTAAATAGACTCTTCCGCCGCCGAGTCGCCAGCCCCAATTACAGCCAATTCTGCGCCATGAAAAATTGGTGTTGCACCATCGCAAATTGCACAAGCGGATATACCCCGACTCCAGAATACATGTTCGCTGGGTAAACCCAAACGCTTTGCTGTTGCACCAGTAGCAATGACAATGCTATTGGTTTTTATTTCCCTTTCTTGCGATCGCACTGTAAAGGGACGCTGACTCAAGTCAACTGATATAACATCTTCAGTATATAGTTCAGCCCCCCAGCGCTCCGCCTGCGCCTTCATCTGATCCATCAGTTCCGGCCCGGTAATCCCTTGGGGAAACCCAGGAAAGTTCTCGACTTCCGTCGTTGTCATTAGTTGTCCACCAGGCAATCCCCCGGCTTGGAAACCCTCAAATACAACGGGTTTCAGGTTAGCGCGTCCGGCATAGATGGCGGCTGTATACCCTGCTGGGCCAGAACCGATAATTACTAAGTTTTCTACTGTGGGGTTAGTCATGACCATATATAAACTCATAACGACTACGTTTAATATAGCATAACAAACTTCGATTGGCTACGCCAGATGGTAAGCGATCAGAAAATGCCTACAGCACTATGCGCTCAACACTTGCCAAACCTCCTCTTAACCGCTAAGACTGTTCTTGCAGATATTTCCTGATAATTTCAACATCGATTTCTAGCAATTCTGCTATTTCTTGAATGCTCATACCTTTATCACTAAGTTTTGGGGCTAAGGTTTGGGTATCTATGATAGATAGAGAAATGTTATTTGGTGTGTTATGTCCCTCACCATTACAGACTTAGAGCAGCTACAAACCGAGCATCCAGAGTGGCAGATGGAGCTGGTAGAGGGGAAAATCATAGTTATGGGGCCATCAGATTACAAGTCAGAGTAAATTGGGACTCGTCTAATTACCTTCTTAAATAACTGGGTCATGTCGCGCAAACTAGGGCGTATCAACTGGCTTTAGCGCAGGGTTTATTCTACCGAATATAGAAGAGGATGATTCGGAAAAAAGAAACTTGCGATCGCCTGACGTATCTTTTGTTAAAGCTGACCTGAATAAAGCACTCTCACAAATCAAATCGAGAATCTAGCCCTTGGGTCTACACCAGGGGCTAATTAATGTTTGTCCCATTTTGGATACAAGGATTCTGGATTGTGTAACCGCATCTCGCCAAACTTTATTTCTCAGGGTGATAGGAAAGCGATCGCAGTTGGGTAAGTTACATCTAGAACACCCAAGCACTTCCTACCCCCGGGAAAACACTTATGAAAACCGAATTAAAAGCCAAATTTCTCCAACACATCCTTGCCAAGAAGAAGGGAGATGAGGGTTTTACACTCATTGAATTACTAGTAGTAATTATTATCATCGGTATTTTATCTGCGATCGCACTGCCTTCTTTCTTGAACCAAGCAAACAAAGCCAAGCAGTCAGAAGCTAAAACCTACGTAGGTTCCATGAACCGCGCGCAGCAAGCTTTTTACTTAGAAAATACTCTATTTACAAGTTCAATTGGTAGTTTAGGACTTGGTATTGCAACACAAACCGTAAATTACAAATACCATATTGCCTATACTGCGGGTGGTAGTGTAGCAACCAACCAAGCAGAAGTATTAGTTGCTACCGCGCCTCTCAAAAGCTATGTTGGTGGTGTAGAGGTGACAAGCCAAGTTGCTACCAGTGAAGCTACTACCATCGCTGTTTTGTGTGAATCTAAAGACACAGTTCTTGCCGGTGGTACAAATGCAATTGCTGCCACTGCATTTGTCTTTAACGCTGGATCACTTGATTGTACCACCGACACCGGCATCGGCGCCGGCAAGTTTATCTCTATGGCTAAGTAACCAACCAAAGACAAAGAGTATATAAATTGTCTCTCAACTAGATATTTTCCAAAGTGGGTAGATGCTTCTATCCACTTTATTTCCATTATGTAAGTCGTTCACAATTATATTCCTCATAAAATTTTCTCAGAGAATCACAATGATTACTGATATATATAATTGGCAAAATCAAGCTGAACAATACTTCATTCAAGAAAAATATTTGCAAGCAGCACAGTTATATGAGCAAGGAATAGCGATAGAACCAAATGCTATTTCTTATTATTGGCATTTAGGGCTACTATTGCTATTACAAGGGCAAGAAGCAGAAGCTCAAATGACTTGGATGCTGCCAATGACAGAGGCAGATGAAGAACAGTTACCAATTTGGACAAATGAACTATTTCAAGTTTTACAAATAGAAGCTGAAAGGCGTGAAAAACTGGCAGAATATTCTCTAGCTTGGTTAATTCGCCAGCATATGCGGGAAATTAATCCTAGTTATATAAATAATTTGCTTCAAATTCTTCTCCTTTATATCAAATTGGAAAAATTTGAAGAGCTTGATGATTTGAATGAGTGGGGATTAATTGAAAGCTTAAACGCAAAAGAAAATATAGAAATTAATACCGAATTATTGATCCAAGTTTTAAAAGAATTTTTAAATACTGTTCCCTTACATCCAATTAATCTAAATTTACTAGAAGCTAGTCTGCCTTATTTCTCTGATCCTCATCAATGCTTTTCTATACTGCTTCCTGCTGCTATGGAAATTGGTCATACTTTACTAAACCCTCTACTAGCATCATCTCTGCTGAAATTGCATTTACGATTGGAGCCAGATAATCTAGAAATTTTGCGACACTTAGCGACTTTTTATCAAGATGCTCGTAATTATTCTCAAGGTATAGAGACAGCTAGATTGTGTTATTCCTTATCAGAAAGCTTGGCTGATAAAATTTTTGCACTCCATTTGCTGTTAAGGGGTCTAATGTCAGCAGGAGGATATTGGCAAGAGATATGTACAACTTGTCAAGAATTGGAAACTCTGTTTCAACAGTTTATTAAAGCTGAACGAATTCCTTTAGAAGAAGGAAGAATATTACGGTTACTTACGCCAGCTTTTGCAATACCTCACATTAAAGATGCTCCTGTTGAATTTCGAGCTATTCATAATCAGGTAGCTGAGATTTATAATAATTATATTCAAGCTCTTGGCCAATCAAAAGCAAAAAACTATGCTCATCAAAATATTAATCATCAATCTTTAACACATCATCCGAAGAAATTAAAAATTGGTTATATATCTTACGCTTTTAGGAATCATTCTGTTGGTTGGCTAGCTCGTTGGTTATTTCAACATCATGATCGAGATAAATTTGATATTCATACTTATTTTGTTAACTACAAATTAGCAACCGATTATCTCCAAGAGTGGTATTTAGGTGAGGCAGGAAAAGCTCGTAAATTAGGTATGAATGGCTGGGAAATTGCTGACCAGATATATCAAGATGAAATTGATATTTTAATCGACCTTGACAGCATCACTCTAGATATTACTAGTGAAGTGATGGCACTCAAGCCAGCCCCAATTCAAGTTACTTGGTTAGGGTGGGATGCATCAGGCATACCTGCAATTGATTACTTTATCGCAGACCCTTATGTACTGCCAGATGATGCACAAAATTACTATACAGAGAAAATCTGGCGATTACCTCAAACTTACATAGCAGTAGATGGTTTTGAAGTTGGTGTACCAACTCTCCGCCGCGATGACTTGGATATCCCTATGGATGCCGTTATATATCTCAGCGCCCAAAGAGGATATAAACGCCATCCAGAAACGACAAAGTGGCAAATGCAAATTATCAAACAAGTACCTAACAGCTACTTTTTAATTAAGGGACTTGCTGAAGAGGAAACGATTAAACGCTTCTTTTACCAACTTGCCGAAGAAGAAGGTGTAGATTGTTCTCGTTTACGCTTTTTACCAATAGTTCATTCAGAATCAGTTCATCGTGCTAATTTAGGCATTGCTGATATTGTATTAGATACATTTCCCTACAACGGAGCGACAACAACTCTAGAAACATTGTGGATGGGTATCCCCTTGGTGACGCGAGTTGGCGAACAATTTGCGGCGCGTAATAGTTACACCATGATGATGAATGCAGGAATTACAGAAGGCATCGCCTGGACTGATGAAGAGTATATTGAGTGGGGTGTCCGCTTGGGGAAAGATAAGACTTTACGCCAGCAGGTGGCTTTGAAATTGAAAGCATCTCGACAAACAGCACCCTTATGGAATGGTAAGCAGTTTACCCGTGAAATGGAGAAGGCTTACAAGCAGATGTGGCAGAGGTATCTTGATATTTAATCAGCTTTTAGTGAGGGCTTGAGAAACCAGCTCTTTCAACGCGAACAAATGAACTAATAAAAGGCAATCAATAAAAGTCTGACTCTGGCTAGCTTCTAATACCAAGTTGTCTTTGATCGTATTATTTGCTTGCAAGTTAGTTCAGAAGCCACCTTAGTTACAAACAAGACTAACTTTGGCAACTTGGTATAAGGCATAAAGCAGTTTGAAGCAGACATGAAAAGACAAAGAATCATCCTCAAGATTCAAGTTAAAACCATAAATATTGGGATTTAGGTGGATGTCCGAGGAATTTTTAGAATAACGATTAGATTCTTAATAGTGCTGGCATTTTCGAGCGTCTATTGCTTTTCGCTCTTATTTTATAATTTTTTAACTCTCAGTATTTATACTGATGGCAACTGTTATTTACCTATATACTATGATGTCCATTAGCTAAAGAGAAAACAAAATGAAAGTTGTAATTTTAGCTGGAGGATTAGGAACTCGTCTGGCAGAAGAAACAGAAATCATCCCAAAACCAATGGTAGAAATTGGTGGTCGCCCTCTACTTTGGCATATTATGAAAATCTATGCTCATTATGGGTATAAAGATTTTTACATTGCTTTAGGCTATAAAGGCGATTATATTAAACGCTATTTTTTGGAGTATTACAATTTAAATTCTAGTATGACTATTAATTTACAAGATGGTCATGTAGATATTCATAATAACGCAGCCGAGGATTGGATTCTTCATCTCATGGACACAGGATTAGACACCATGACAGCAGGTCGAATCAAAAGATTACAGCCTTGGTTAGATAATGAAACATTTATGGTTACTTATGGTGATGGAGTTGCTAATTTAAACATTAAGGAATTATTAGAATTTCATAAATATCATAAATGTTTAGCAACCGTAACCGCAGTCCGTCCTCCAGCCCGTTTTGGGAGTTTAAGATTTCAAGGTGATTTAGTAGATGAATTTCTGGAAAAACCTCAAATGGGAGAAGGTTGGATTAATGGAGGATTTTTAATTTTTGAACCCAAGATTTTTGACTATTTAAAGGGTGATGATGAAGTATTAGAAGTTGCTTTATTAGAAAAACTAGCTAGTGAAGGACAATTAGCTGCCTATCGTCATTATGATTTCTGGCAGTGTATGGATACTTTAAGAGACAAATACAGATTAAAAGATTTATGGGATAGTGTTAATCCTCCTTGGAAAGTGTGGAATTAAGTATGAGTAATAGCTCTAATTTCTGGCAAGATAGACCAATTTTTATTACAGGTGCAACAGGATTGGTTGGTGGTTGGTTAGTTAAACATCTATTAACCGTTGGAGCGGATATTGTTTGTTTAGTTCGAGACTGGATTCCTCAAAGTTTTTTGATACAAAGTCGAGTCTTAGAAAAAGTTAAAGTTGTTAGAGGTGATATTTGTGATCAAGCTCTGTTACAAAGAATTTTAGAAGAATATGAAATTAATACGGTTATTCATTTAGCCGCTCAAACCGTCGTAGGAGTTGCTAACCGTAATCCCATTTCTACTTTTGAAACTAATATTACTGGTACTTGGCGTTTACTTGAAGCTTGCCGTCATAGTTCTACAGTCAAACAAATTATAGTGGCATCTTCAGATAAAGCCTATGGGGAACAGATACAGTTACCTTATGAAGAAAATACTCCCCTCAAAGGTATACATCCCTACGATGTAAGTAAATCGTGTGCTGATTTAATTGCTCAAACTTATGCC
Source organism: Nostoc sp. (assembly GCF_036917655.1). GTDB lineage: Bacteria > Cyanobacteriota > Cyanobacteriia > Cyanobacteriales > Nostocaceae > Nostoc. The sequence goes on along the minus strand of NZ_JBALCY010000004.1, from coordinate 90,975 downwards.
CATACTTATAATTTACCAGTAGTGATCGCCCGTTGTGGTAACTTTTATGGTGGAGGTGATTTAAACTGGAGTCGAATTGTACCAGGAACTATTAAATCTATTTTAAAAGAAAAAGCTCCTATAATCAGATCCAATGGTTGCTTTGTCAGAGATTATCTATATGTAGAAGATGGTGTAAAAGCTTATATTTTATTAGCAGAAAACTTATCACAGCACCCTGAATTGATTGGCGAAGCATTTAATTTTTCTTTAGAGATAAAATTAACAGTTTTAGACCTAGTAGAAAAAATATTAACATTGATGAACTCAGATTTGAAACCAAAAATTTTAAATCAAGCGAGTAATGAAATTAAAAATCAATATTTATCTAGTCAAAAATCGAGAAAAATATTAAATTGGTATCCCTCATTTGACCTAGATACAGGATTAGAAAAAACCATTAATTGGTATCAAAATCTTTTAAAGTAAAAATGAATGGAAAAGAAACAACTATTGCGATCGCAAATTCTCCAATTAGTAGCAGAATATTACTCAGAAGCATTTCCGCAACGAGAATTTATACCAGGAGAAACACCTGTACCAGTATCTGGGAAGGTATTTGATCAACAAGAACTACAGTATTTAGTAGATTCATCCCTAGACTTTTGGTTAACAACCGGACGTTTTGCAGCCGAATTTGAGGAAAAATTTGCCCAATGGATAGGGGTTAAACACTGTTTATTAGTAAATTCAGGTTCATCAGCTAATCTGTTAGCATTAACCGCATTAACATCCCCAGAATTAGGAGAGAAAAGATTAAAACCCGGAGATGAAATAATTACCGTAGCTGCGGGTTTTCCTACTACAGTAAATCCAATTTTTCAAAATCAATTAGTCCCAGTATTTTTAGATATAGAAATTCCCTCTTATAACATAGATATCACTCAATTAGAAGCAGCATTATCAGAGCGTACTCGTGGGATAATGATCGCTCATGCATTAGGTAATCCATTTAATTTAAAGGCAGTAATTGAATTTACCCAAAAACATAATTTATGGTTAATAGAGGATAATTGTGATGCTTTAGGAAGTTTATATCAAGGACAAAAAACAGGAACATTTGGACATATAGCTACAGCAAGTTTTTATCCTGCTCATCATATGACGATGGGAGAAGGGGGAGCAGTATTAACTAATGATTCTAAATTAAAAAAAATCATAGAATCCTTGAGAGATTGGGGAAGGAGTTGTTGGTGTCCTCCAGGAGTAGATAATACTTGTAATAAAAGATTTGGTTGGCAATTAGGAGAATTACCTTTTGGGTACGATCATAAATATACTTATTCCCATATTGGCTATAACTTAAAAATGACCGATATGCAAGCTGCGGTAGGCTTGGCACAATTGGAAAAATTGCCTCACTTTGTGCATAAAAGAAGGAAGAATTTTGATTTTATATATCAAAAATTAGTAGATTTACAAGATGTATTAATTTTACCGAAACCTACCGATGAATCTGAGCCAAGTTGGTTTGGTTTTCTGATTTCAGTCAAAGAAAATGCTAGGTTTAATCGCTATGAATTGGTGAAATATTTAGAAGAGAATAAAATAGCAACAAGATTATTATTTGGAGGTAATTTAATTAAACAGCCAGCTTATAAAGGCTTAAAATATCGAGTAGTGGGAGATTTAAGAAATACTGATTATGTAATGAATAACAGTTTTTGGGTTGGAGTATATCCAGCCATAAATCAAGAAGAATTAAATTTCATGGCAGCAAAATTACAAGAATTTGTTGTAACATACAAACATTAAAATAATAAATTTTGTTGAGAAAAAATCAAATAAATACTCTTTGTAAATCAAGAAAATAAGGAATAAATTATGATAACGAAACAAGAAAAGTTAAAGTTAATTTCTAAAGTACCTTTCTGGTGGCATTCGATAGATTGCGGTGATGAAATAGTTACAAATGGTCGTAAATCTTCACCCCTTCTTGAACAAGAATTAGTGAATATGGCTTTACCTGATTTACAAAATAAAACTGTACTTGACATAGGTTGTTGGGATGGTTTTTTTGCTTTTAAAGCCGAAGAATTGGGTGCTGAAAGAGTGGTAGCGATGGATGATTATGTTTGGAGTATGAATCTAGCTCAACAACAAAAACATATTGAAGAATATAAGAGTTCAGGAAAAAAACCACAACATTATCATTTGATACCTCGAATATGGAAACCTTCAGAACTTCCTGGCAAAATAGGATTCGATACTGTTCATTACATTAAGGAAAGTTGCGTTGAGCAGATTGTTGGCAATTTTATGAGCATAGATCCTACAGACTTAGGTAATTTTGATATCGTTTTTTTCTTGGGGGTTCTATACCATCTTGAAGATCCTTTAAGAGCTTTAAAACGTTTATCTTTATTGACAAAAAATATTGCCATAATTGAAACTTTGTCCATATTTTTCCCTGAGGTTAACCAAGAAAGTTCTTCTCTGTTAGAGTTTTTTGAAAGTGATGAAATGGGAAATGATGTTGGTAATTGGTTTGCTCCTAATTTAGTCGCTTTAGCAAAAATGCTTAAAGCAGCCGGATTCAAGAATATTGTTCCCACATCTGTTTATCCTCCTTATCCTACTCAACAGCATTATTCTAATTTCTTCCATTATTATAGATTGACAGTTCATGCTTATAAATAAAGAAAAATCCAAGCTAGTTTTAGTAACAGGGGCTACCGGCTTTTTAGGTAGTCACTTGGTCAAACGATTGTTAGCAGAAAAGTATCAAGTAATTATTTTAAAGCGCAGTTTTTCTAATACGGAAAGAATTAACGATATTCTATCAAATCTATCTATATACGATATTGATAAATGTGACTTAGAAACACCATTTTATGATCATAAAAAAATAGATGTCGTAATTCATACTGCTACTTGCTACGGAAGAAAAAATGAAAGCATAACAGATGTACTTGAAACTAATACACTTTTTCCACTAAAATTGCTAGAAATAGCCACTTTTTTTAAAGCTGACACTTTTTTCAATACCGACACTATATTGTCTAAATATATTAATTCTTATTCTCTATCTAAAAAACATTTTTTAGACTGGGGAAAACAATTCGCAGTCACTAAAAAAATTCATTTTATTAATCTTAAATTAGAACAGATATTTGGTGAAGGAGATAATAGTTCACAATTTGTCAATCATGTTATTAGAAGTTTCCTAAGTAACGTAGAAGAATTAAAATTAACCCAAGGGGAACAAAAACGTGACTTTATTTACATAGCTGATGTAGTTTCAGCCTATATGGTGTTATTGTCAAACATTCAGCTAAATTCCTCTTTTTTTATTGAATATGAAATTGGTAGTGGACAAGCCATATCTATCAAAGAATTCGTCCAACTAATTCATAATTTAACTAAGTCAAAAACTCGATTATCTTTTGGCTCTTTACCTTACCGTCAAGGAGAAATCATGTGTTCTGAAGCCAGTATTAAACCATTGCTGAAAATGGGTTGGCAGCCTCAATATTCATTAGAAAGTGGATTATGTAAAACAATGGATTATGAATTACAGCATTTATACCCGAATTGAAGGATAGAACTCAGATGAAATTATTAATTACTGGAGGTTGTGGTTTTGTTGGTTCTAATCTTGCAGCTTCTGCTCTTAATAAACAAGATCAAGTTTTTATTATTGACAGTTTATTTAGATTAGGTAGTGAAAAAAATAAAACGTGGTTAGCATCGAAAGCAAAAAAAAATCAGCTAATGATTGAAATATTTGATATCGCTGATTCTAAAGCTGTTAACAATTTTTTTGAAAAATATGCTCCTTTTGATGGCATTGCTCATCTTGCTGGACAGGTAGCAATGACAACATCAATGCAAAATCCACGTTTAGACTTTTTAACTAATGTAGTCGGTACGTTTAATTTATTAGAAGCAACTAGACAATATTCTCCACAGGCAACTTTTATTTATGCAAGCACAAATAAAGTTTATGGAGAAATGAAAGAAATCAACATAGAAGAAAGAGAAAATCGCTATATTAGTCCTGGTTTTCCCAACGGATTTGATGAAAGTTTCCAGCTAGATTTTTCTAGCCCTTATGGTTGTTCAAAAGGTGCAGCAGATCAATATGTAAGAGATTGGCATCGAAATTATGGCTTAAATACAATTGTTTTTCGTCATTCATCTATCTATGGAGGGAGACAGTTTGCTACTTTTGATCAAGGATGGATAGGCTGGTTTTGTTTGCAAACGTTACAACAAAAACAAGCATTAGAAAAAGGCATAGATATTAAGCCTTTCACCATTGCAGGTAATGGTAAACAGGTTAGAGATGTTTTGCATATTGAAGATTTAGTTAAGTTATATGAATTAACTTTTAGTAATACTAATATGTGTCGAGGAGAAATTTTTAATATTGGTGGAGGAATTGGTAATAGTCTGTCTTTACTAGAGCTATTTAAGATTCTAAATGACAACTTAGAGATTCACTTAAATTTTCAACAAACTCCTTGGCGACATAGTGATCAAAAGTTTTTTGTTTGTAATCTAAGCAAAATAAATGGGTATATTGCTTGGTATCCTAAAATTACTCCTTTAGAGGGAATTAATCAGTATTGGAATTGGCTCAGTTAAATTTAATGATTGATTAATTTTAATAATTTTGGTGTAAATTAATTAAAATAAACTTAAAAATTGGAGACAAAAGTATGCTATTAGTTTCGTTCTGCATTCCTACATATAATTCTCAAGAATTTATAGGTGAATGTTTATATAGTGTCTTAAATCAAGATTATGAAAATATTGAAATTATCATATCAGATAATAATTCTACAGACAATACTAGAAGTATATGCGAAAAACTTCTGCGTGAACATACTAGAAAATTAAAATATAAAATTATCAAAAATGAACATAATATAGGTCCAGTTTTGAATTGGTTAAATTCTATAGAAGAGGCGAAAGGTGAGTATATAAAATTACTATTTTCTGATGATTTAGTTTTACCAAATTTCACAACAACAGCAGTAAAGTTTTTAAATGATCGAGAAACTGGATTTGTTTATACTGCTGCCTTTTCAGGGGTCGAAATAAAACAAAGTGCATTGATGTATGTGGATAAGAATATTGCTGGTAAAATTCCGTTTTTGTTTTTTGTTCATAAAGCTTTATTTGGAGAAAAACCTTGGCATCCATTAGCAGTTCCCTGTTCTCCAACTTGTGCTTTATTTAGAAAAGAAGATTTACTGAACGTTATTCGAGAATTAATTTATTTGAGCGAATCTAAAATTTTGCCAATAAACAATGTGCTATTACACGGCGCAGGTTTAGACCTACTTATTTATTTAAAAATAGCAGATAAATATAATTATGTAGTGCATATACCAGACCCCTTAGTTTTATGTAGAGTAAGAAAGCACTCTTTGTCGTCTTTGGAGTCATCTAAATCTATTCAAAATTTTTCAGATTTTTATTTATCAGCAAGAAAATTTTATTTTGAACGATTTTGTTTGGATAGATATTATCAAGAAGAAATAATAAACAATATAGCAATCGATATTCAAATAGAAATGAACTCATTTTACTCAAGCTATTATGCTGATTTGAATACTAATTTACTTGTTGATAGCAATATATCAAAAAAGGGACTTAATAGAGAAACGGTAAATATTATTAAGATTGCTTTAGATATTGCTGTATTAGGTTTAGGTCATATTAGCAATTTAGTAAGAACTGGAGTATTTAGAGTAACAGAAAATTTAGTTAAAGGTTTAATTGTTAATTCTCAGTGTGAAATTTATTTTTGCACAAGTATAACTAATCTAGTTATACCATGTATAGATTATTTAAACTCTAACTTTCCTAGTCATAATTTTAAAGTTTATACAATTCCAGAATTAAGAAATATAGTTCTTGATGCGTATCATTCTACTTTTTATCCTCTTCCAAAGGATATATACCATGTTCAGAGAATTATAACTATATACGATTTAATTCCCATATTATTTCCCAATTTTACTCCCTTTTCAGATGATATAAGGATGAATGAGACAGTTGATTCCATCGAAATGTCGGATATAATTACCTGCATATCAGAAGCAACTAAAAAAGACTTAATCTATAATAAAAGTTTTTTGAATGATGAACTAGTATTTGTATCTCATTTAGCAGCCGATCCCAAGAATTTTTATTCTTGTAATGATCAAGAAAAGATAAATAATGTACTAGAAAAATATAAAATTCCAAAACAGCCTTATTTGCTAAGTATATGCACTTTAGAACCTAGAAAAAATTTAGAACATATAATTAGATGTTTTTTAAAATTAATCAAGGAAAGAAACATAGACGATATTAATTTAGTGTTAGTTGGTGTTCGAGGATGGAAATATGAAAAAATATTTGCTGAAATAGAACAAGATCAAAGATTAGCACAGCGTGTTATTATTACAGGTTTTGTTAAAGATGAAGATTTAGCTGCACTGTATTCAGGTGCATTAGCATTTTTATATGTATCTTTATATGAAGGTTTTGGTTTACCACCTCTAGAAGCTATGCAGTGTGGAACTCCTGTCATTACTTCCAATACTTCTTCTTTACCTGAAGTGATTGGAGATGCCGGAATTATGCTTGATCCGCATGATGAAACAGGGCTTTGTGATGCTATATTTAAGTTATATTCTGACCCTGAATATAGAGAAAATTTAGCTAAAAAATCTTTTCAACAAGCTCAGAAATTTAGCTGGGATAAATATCTTGAAGAAACCATAAAAATATATGAGTTAGCAAAGGAAAAAAGCCAAAAATTACCGCCTCGTGATATTATCATTGACGGGGTATTTTTCCAACTCTATCAAACGGGAATTGCTAGAGTTTGGAAATCCCTTTTAGAACAATGGGCAAATACTGAATTTGCTAATCATATTTTGGTATTAGATAGGGCTAACACTGCACCAAAAATCAATGGTGTTCGTTATCGTACTATTTCTCCCTACGACTATAACAATACTGAGATCGATCGCCAGATTCTTCAGCAAATTTGCGATGAGGAAGGAGCAGAATTATTTATTTCAAGCTACTACACTACCCCCATTACTACCCCTTCTGTATTCATGGCTTATGACATGATACCAGAAGTATTAGGAAGCAACTTAAATGAACCTATGTGGAGGGAAAAACATAACGGAATTAAACATGCTTCTGCTTTTATTGCTATATCAGAAAACACAGCTAAGGATTTAAGTACATTTTTCCCAGATATACCATTAGAATCAATTACCGTTGCCCATTGTGGAGTAGATTCTCTTTTTTGCCCTGCTTCTGAAGTTGAAATAAACGCTTTTAAATATAAATATGGTATAAATAAACCCTATTTCCTATTAAGTGGCTTAGGAGGATATAAAAACACAATTCTCTTTTTTCAAGCATTTGCACAACTAAGCAACAAACACAATTTTGATATAGTAGCGACTGGTGCAGATAGTCAATTACCTTCCGAATGGCGACAATATACTGCCGGATGTACTTTTCACAGATTACAATTAAGTGATGAAGAATTAAGATTAGCTTATGCTGGAGCAGTGGCATTAGTTTATCCTTCTCAATATGAAGGTTTTGGAATGCCAGTAATTGAGGCAATGGCTTGTGGTTGTGCTGTAATTACTACTCCTAATGCCTCCCTACCTGAAGCCGGAGGAGATGCTGTAATTTACGTCAAAGATGATGATACTGAGGGTATGGTTGATGCTTTATGTGAAGTGCAAAAACCTAGTTGCAGAAACTTATTAATTAATGCAGGCTTAGAACAGGCGAAAGATTTTTCTTGGGTCAAAATGGCAGGAATTGTAAAAATAGCCTTTATTAAAGCCTCATTTTTAGATTTGAATCTCAAAGAAACTAACATAATTGTTTTTCCAGATTGGTCAACAGAAGAAGAAAAATTAGGATTAGAATTAATGGATGTTATTCAATTAATCACATCCCATCCTAATCATGAACAAATTACTCTACTGATCGATATCAATGGCATTGCACAAGAAGAGGCTGATTTATTCTTGCAAGGTATAGCTATGAATCTTATGATGGAAGAAGAAATAGATATAACTGAGAAGTTGACAATTTCTTTATTAAGAGATTTGACTGATAGCCAGTGGCAAAGCTTAATTCCTTGTATTAATGCCAGATTGGTTTTAGAACATGAAAATAAACAGATAGTTGCCAATCAGCAAGTAGGGCAAATTCCTTTATTTTCTCTAGAAAATTTATAATTCTCTATTACGAGTAAATATATTATATATAGCAATCCTAAATGAGTTGTGAAAGTTCTCTCCTTTCAGATACCTGACTTCTCAAATAAGTCGTTTATCTAACTTTTCACGAATGATTTAGGAATACTATATTTAGATTATGAAAATATGAATAAAATCGGATTTTTCTATTGCATACGTCCCAGTTAACTAATTGAGCGCAGATTTTCATCCCTTAGAGGTTGTTTGAAAAGTGGTTGGCTGTGATTTTAGGCACTTATTGATCAATCGGAATAAAAGCCCCCCTTATAAAGGGGGATTTAGGGAGATATAGAATGTTTTACTACCGATAAGAGGACTTTTTAAACGTCCTCTTAAGTAAAGAGTATTAGTTAGATTTCGACTGGTTATTTGTTTGGGAATTGCTGTTGACTTGTTCTTTCTTCAGTTGCTCTAATAAAACCTTGTAATTCGGACTATCAGGACGTAACTTGACTAGCTTTTCTAAAGCTTGAATAGCACCCTGAGTATCTTTCAACTTGAGCTGCACATTTACCAATCCCTCCAGGGCTGTTGGGTTTTCTGGTTCCCGCTGTAAAACCAGCTCGTAACCCCGCGCCTGTTGCTGTAATAATGACTCAGCAGAAGGAGACGCAATTGCTGGCTTAGGTTGACTAGCCTGTTGGATTGCTGGAATGACTGCAAATACCGTAGATCCAAAAAACGAGAACATCGAGACTATCGTTACAATCTTTTGTCGCCGCCCAATCTGCTTTTTACGAGCAATTAGATATTCTGCCTCTGAACTAGCCATACCTCACATACTTGCTGTGGTAAATACTTAGGTAACAGCAAGCCTCCCGTTCTGAGAATACCCACCTGCTCAATATAAACTAACATCTTGACTGGAAATTTTTTACACAAAATTCAAATGCTGACTGTGAAGACGAGAGAACTTTATGGTAGTCCCATGCTGTACTGACAATTTTGCCATGCTCGCCCCCATACTTCAAAGCAAAACCCTCTCCTGCGCCTAAACAGGGCAACCCTCTAGGTCTTATTCTCTGAGGCAAACATTAAAATTATATAAAGATTTGCGATTATTCTGCCTAATGCCTGATGTTTGCGCTATTCTAAATAACGTTTAAAGAAACAGAAACAGTAGACATTTCTACTAAATTGCAAATTTCCCTGTCAGTCAAAAACTTTCAAACTAGCCCGTGTCTTATGGGTTCTTCAACAAGCAAACATATTTTTCGTGATTCAAACAAATAGAATTTTCCCACTTATCCTCAGTCACACTACTTAGTGCAACTTTCCAAAGGACTAATTATTCTGCTCGGCTTTCACAATAGATATCTTACAAAAGGTACTGTTGCACTCTTGTGGAGAAAGGATAAAGGTTAAGAGGAGAAAGATTCACGGGAAAGGTTAAAGGAAAAAAGGGGAAATAGAAACATCCCTTACCCCTTCATGCCTTAACTCTTCCCCCTGAATCTTTGCCCAACTTCTGCAAAAAGTTTAAGGACTACTTGGTGGAATTGGAGTTTTGTGGTGGTAATTACCGTACAAAACCGAATTTACCAGTAACTTAGTAGAGTTTGTTATGGTATAGTTAGAAAGTTAAGACTAGCTTTACCAAAATTACACCACTCTACGACCCGGCAACAATTGCAGAATGGGAAGCAGTTTTAATTAAGCATTTACCAACAAAATCTGAATTCAATCGAGGTTATGACTCAGCAAGTGATTCACCCAATGGTGAAATTGCAGCGAAACGTGCAATCACTCATAGAATCGAATATTATCAAGCCAAGCGATAGCATCTGGAAAATCGCTTTGCTCTACGGTAATGAATGGCAGCACTGGAAACAGGAACTGCTTGACTTTGGCTTTAGTATGCAAGACCCAGTTAGTGAATTGCTAGCTGTAGAAACTTGGGATGAGGAATAGGGAATAGGGTTTTTTAAAATTCACTACTCCCCCACTCACTACTCCCTAAACTTTGCAAGCAGCTAACGCCGCAGCTAACTCGTTTGCAGTTTGATAGCGATCGCGTGGCAATGGTTCTGTAACGCGATCAATCACATCTCTTAATTGGGAACTAATGGTAGGAACCTTTGCCACATCAAACCTGAAGTTTCGCCCTCGTTGGCGGTAATACTTGAACGGGTTTTCCCCTGTGAGCAGAAAAATCAGCGTTGGCCCGATTGCATACAAATCAGATTGAGTCAAAGGTTGTCCTCGTTCTTGTTCAGGAGCGCAGTAACCTTCTGCACCAATTCGAGTACCGGGCGCTGTGCCAATTTCCTTAACTGCGCCAAAATCCAGCACCACAATGCGATTCAAAGAACTTCGCACCATTAAGTTGGCGGGTTTAATGTCGCGGTGAATCAGTGGAGGGCTTTGGCTATGAAGATAGTCTAAGATATCGCAGGTTTGGATCATCCAAGCGATCGCTTGGTTTGGCGTAACTGGCCCAGTGGTATAGATACGTTTCTCTAAATCTTGTCCGTGGATTAGTTCCATTGCCAAGTATTTTTTTCCGTCTTCTACAAAGAAGTCATAATACTTGGGAATTCCAGGATGGTTAAGGGATTTAAGAGTATACGCCTCCCGCTCAAATAATTCTTGAGCTTTGGCAATTTTTACCATATCAGCATTCATTTGCTTCAACACCAGCAGTTGTGGGCTACTCCCAATCTGACCCGCCGCATCCCAAGCGAGATAAGTAGTACCCATACCTCCTTGTCCGAGAATTCGCAATACCTGATAATGGCTAATTTTCTGTTGTACCGAGAGAGGTTGGCCGCAGTGGATGCAAAACAGATTATTCGGGGAGTTGCCTTCGTGCGTGCAAGTGGAGAATGAATTTGCTCTACCTTGGGCTGAGTAGACTGTTTCAACGGCGTTTTCTTCTGTCCCTTGCATTTGTGGCGAAAGCAAACCAGTTTCCAGTGCTGTTACCTCCTGAATTTGGAATTGCAGTATTGGGCCTCCCTGTGCCAGTTGCAAAAGGGAATTATCTGGTAACGGACTCTGAATCACAAGGACACCGTTGAGGAAAGTCCCATTTGTACCCTGACTAATCAGTTGCCAAGCATCGCCATTCCTAGCGGAACCGACTTGTCTCAGTTCTAGATGATGCCGCGAAACTAAACTATCAGTTAAAACAACGTGATTATCTGCCGCTCGACCAATCCGAATTATGGAGGAGTTCTCAAAGCACCACTGCTGGAGGGGCGTTTTCTGTTGCGGTTCTAACAGGGTCAGACTAACCACAATACAACCTATAAGGTAAGAGGATTAGGCATTGGGGATTAGGGATTGGGGATTGGGGATTGGGAATCAGAAGTATTTTACAGTACCCCGTACCCAGTCCCTAGTACCCATGCCCCAGTCCCCATTTATGATTAACTTTCCAGATTTGGGCGTACTTTTGCCCGAACAAGTATACCAGTAATGTTGTCATGACCATTGTGTTGGTTTGCCAACTCAATTAAGTCTGTAACGCTCCGTTCTAAGTTAGCGCCAGAACTAAGTAAAGGTTCTAAGTGAGTCTGCCAATGGGTTTCTAGTAAATCATTATCTGATAGACCATCCGATGCCAACAGCAGAAGAGTATCTTCATTGATCTCGAAAAAGCCGACATCGGGATTAATCGAGTTTTCGTCACGAGGCCCCAAGGCTTGGGTGAGTTGGTAGGCATCCGGGCGGGCATAAGCTATGCTTGCTTCCACTCCCCTGGTGATTTCCCGTTGCCCAACTTCGTGATCTACTGTGACTTGTTCTAGTCCCCGCTTGCGCGTCAAGCGATAGAGACGGCTATCTCCCACATGAGCAACTGCTGCTTGAGTATCTTGAATTAAGAGCATTACCAGAGTTGTACCCATGCGCCCCACTCCAGAACGGGCATCTTGTTGATTGAGCTTGTAAATCGCCTCATTAGCTAAATACACTGCCTCACGAATGCTATCTTCTGTTGGCAGTTGGTTGGCAATCCAGTGTTCTTGAAAATATTGCCGTAGGGTGTTGACTGCTAACTCACTGGCTATCTCACCGCCAGCGTGTCCACCCATACCATCGCAGAGAATATACAAACTATGCCCTTGTAGAACTCGATTTTTAGGGAACTCCAACTTCTGAATTTTGGTTTCAATGCCAAAGTAGTCTTCGTTATGATGACGTTGACGCCCTACATCAGTGCGTCCTGCATCTTCCAAGCTACTTAACTGCATCGCCAGCACAACAGTTGGCATATCATCAGTTTTGCTAATGATATCTTCTGGCTCATCTGATTCCGGGATAGTGGGCACAGCAGTATTTTTCTCCTTTATTGGGGGCAAAGTTGCGGTTCCTAGTGCTTCCAGTTCAACAGAGATTTCCTCCAAACGCGATCGCAACTGTGCGATCGTGTGAATCTTACCTACATCTAAATCCCCCAACATCTGGACTACAGAGCCAAATTGAGTGCGTTGAGATTGCCTAAATAGCGCTTGCCAAACCCGCCCCAAAGCTTGGATAGTTAACGGCTCCTCTGGAATAGCAGATGTTTGGGCTTGGGCATCTTCTGGCGACTCGGTAGCGGGCTGAGAATTCGATGATTCCACATACAACCTTTGTAGCGCCAGCGTTTGGTCTTCATCCAATCGCAAATTCGACAAATCTAAAAGGCTTTGACGACAATTTACTGGTTCCAATAATGCCCAAAGTTGGGTCATTTGATAACACCAGTGTAAAATTTTTAACGAACTCGTTGTTTCTTCTTGCCACAGGTCGAGTAAAGGCTGCCAATCCGAGCGGTCTTCAATTATTACTACCTGTATATCACCCTGCTGCCATGCATCGTGAATCGGCGGTATCCCCCGCTGACCTTGGGATTGTAAGGCAATATAAAGTTTAGCAAGGCGAGGAATTGCACTTGCTTCCACTGATGGCGTGACTAAATCTGATTGCTGACTTCTTAATATTGCCTCAATGGGTGATATTTGATACGGCTGGCAGTCTAGAACTCTCACACCTACATCAGTAATGGTGGCAGTTTCAGTTTGGGCAGGTAGCGAATCTAACAATTGATAGCGCTCTTGGGAGTCTAAATAGGAGCCTAATGCAATCTGAGAACTAGGAGATAGAGGAGATGAGAAAGATATTGCTCCCTCATCTCCCTCTACTCCCACACCTCCCTTATCTACTTCATCCCCCTCTACTCCCAAAGCTTCCCCAGTCATTTCCTTAGCAATAATTGCCCAAAACACTGTTCCACATTCCGTGCCACAGTTATGACAACGTAGTGCATTCACCGGTACATCATCGGTACTGCATTCAGGACAGACCTTGTGAGTCAGGGACGTGCCACAGTTTTGACAGAATTTGTTGCTATTGGGGTTTTCAAATTTACACTGAGGGCAAATCAGCATAGTGGAAGTTCCTTAATTCCCGTTCCAAGGTGCTTCTAGCTACTAAGATCCAAGGTGCCACAATTGGCTGTCCCTGACTACAGTAGACCTACAAGAGATTGTAGTTTATCAATGAATTTTGGTGGCAGTATTAATTGTGACGCATATTAGATAAATATTTAATATATTGGCACATTGGCAGCCAATTCCTTATAAATGGGGGAGTGGGGAGTCGAGAGTAGGGGAAGAAGAACTATTGATTATTAACCAATGCCCCATGCCAAGAGTCTGGCAATTGCAGAGGTTCAGCGTTAAACCATTTTTGATAAATTTGCTTGTAAGTGCCATTGGATAACAAAGTAGCTATACCTTTGTTAATTGCATCTAGATGGGGAGAGTCTTTAGGTGTAGCAATCCCGTAGTATTCTTCAGTGAGCAGATCGGCAACAACTCTGATGCCTTTGAGTTTGCCATTTTTAATCGCATACAAAGTTGCGAAAGCATCGCTAACCACAGCATCAACATTGCCATTGAGCAAATCTTGGAAAAATTCTGGGCCAGAATTAAAAGTACTAATTTTGGCATTGGGGATGGTTTTGGCAAAATCCGCCCCAGTTGAACCAATTTGGACAGCAATTTTTTTACCTTGGAGACTATTGAAGTCTTTAATATTTTGGTTGTCTTCGCGAACCGCGATCGCTAGTCCGGCTTTAAAATAAGGTCTGGAAAAAGCAATGGTTTTCAGACGTTCGGCGGTAATCGTGATTCCACTAATTGCTGCATCCACTCTTTTAGCTTGCAAAGTTGAAATCATGCCATCAAAAGGCAAACTTTCAAACTGGACTGCACAACAGCTTACTTTAGCCAACGCATTCATCAAATCAATATCAAAACCTTCCAAGTGACTGCTAGCCGTTTGGATTTCAAAGGGAATAAAGGTGGGGTCTGTCGCCACCTTGAGAGGTTTAGCACCTGGATTTGTAGTCGGATAAGAATTGTTACAGGCAATGAGCAGTAGCAAACAGCCTAAGCTCAGAATTAGTTGCCGCCACTTAAAGTTAATCAAATTCCCTCTAGTCATTAGTCATTAGCCAAATACCTAATTTCTCGTTTCGTGTAGTGCTTGAGTCCGAGCAAAGCGACGCTCAGCAGGGCGTGCGAGTCCAAGATAAGCGGCAAAGGAGGCGATCGCAAACACTGCCATTAAACTAGACATGGCGATCGCCGTGCGCCCATCATAGAAGAAAGCAACTAGCCCACTCGCCAACGCGCCACATAACATTTGCAGAAATCCCACAGTGGCGGCTGCAACTCCAGCAATCTCTGGCAAAGGCTGAATGGCACCGTGTATTGCATTGGGGGAGATTATCCCCAGGCAGAAGGTGTTAAGTACTAGAAGAGGCATTAGCGTAGTAAGTTGTGCAGCACCACTCACTGACACCATCGCAAGTCCAACAGATGAGGCAACGGCACTCACCAGCCCAAAGATGAGTAACTTTGACGGAGATACGCCACGCATACTCAGATGCCCATTCAGAAATGAGCCTACCATAATGCCAAAAGCGGTCGATGCAAAAAGCCAGCCATAGGTTGTAGTCGGGACTTTAAATACATTAAGCAGCACGAGTGGCGATCCCGCGACATAGGTAAACATGCACCCAAAGCTTAGTGCGTTGACGAGGGCGTAGCCGAGACAAATCCGATTGCTGAGAATGCGCCCATAATTTTTGATCAGCCGACGTGGTTTGATCGCATCTAAATCACGGCTAGCTAGCGACTCACTTACGCCAAGGGCAACAGACAGCAAGAGTAAGAACCCTCCTACAGCCAGTGTCCCATAGATAGTCCGCCAACCAGCGATTGCCAGCACCCAACTACCGATTGTGGGTGCAATCATCGGTGCTACGCCCATCACGAGATTGACATAGGAGAGTTGGGCGCGTGCTGCCGAACCATCAAATAGATCGCGGACAATCGCCAGTGTCATCACCATACCTGCACCAGCGCCGGCACCTTGAACTAAACGCCAAGCAATCAGAGTATTGATGGATGGCGCGGCAGCACAGCTTGCACCTGCTAGGGTAAAAAGTCCGCAGCCGATAAGCAAGATTGGTCTGCGTCCATAGCGGTCGGAAAGCGGACCGAAAATCAGCTGGGCAACAGCAAACCCAAGCATAAACAAGCTTAGGGTTAGTCCAACAGATCCAGAAGATGCCCTCAAAGCTGCGCCGATTGTGGGAAAAGCTGGTAGCCCCATGTCAATTGATAAGGGCGGTAGGGCTGAGAGTGCCCCCAAAAGAAGCGTGAAGCTCAAGGTGTTGGGTCGAATTCGCATTATTTTAACTCGTAGGATTCACGGTTATCCAAGTGGGTCTCTTGATTTTTCTAGCTAGGTGTAAGATGTTCTTACTCAGTTAATACTACGGCGGCTCGATAAATTTACCGTTATTAAATGACTTTAGGGAGATTTCCAGCTTCTAAACCCCAGGATAAAGCTAGTACATTATGATGGAAATCAACATATTATTAAAAAAATCTCAAAAGACTAAAAAATAAGAGTTTTTGAATTTTACTTTTGCCCACAGATGTGTTTGTGGAACCTGGTGATCTAGTAATTGTGGAAGGGCCAACCTTCTTGGGAGTAGTTACCAGATTTGTCTACGCTGGCGCACGCGTAATTACCATTCCTGTGGATGAGTTGGGGATGGATGTAGATGCGTTAGAAGTAACATTAAGCGACTTGAAGAAACAGGGCATCCGACCCCGGTTTATTTACACCATCACCACCTTTCACAATCCCACAGGCACTACTATGCCCTTATTTCGCCGCCAAAAACTGGTAGCGCTAGCGGCTGAGTATGGCGTCTTAGTGGTGGAAGACGATGCTTACAGCGTATTTGCGCTTCCAAAGAGAAACTGTGCCCCCCTGGCAACCCTCGACCAAGATGGGTGGGTATTATATGTGAGTACCTTCTCGAAAATTATTGCGCCTGGTATCCGGCTAGGCTGGGCTTGTGGCGATCCAGCGATTATCGAGCGGCTGGCAATGTTCAAAAGTGAGGGGACTGTGGGGCCCAGGCAAACTAGATAATCACATTCAGGAGCTAATCGCCTGCTATAAGCATAAGTGTAATTTGTTGTTAGAGGCGATCGCTCAAGAGTTTCCCAGTGATATGGTTGTCTTACGTCCCGATGGCGGCTTTTTTGTTTGGTGTAAATTGCCGTCAGACATCAGTTCCAAATCACTTCTAATGGCTGCCAGTGAACACGGCGTCAGTTTTTTTTCTGCCAGGGACTCGCTGCTACGCCAATGGACAAGGGGATGATGCCATCAGGTTAGCTTTTAGCTTTCAGCCAACACAGAAGATTGTTGAGGGAATCGCTACATTAGGGGCAGTGTTGCGCGGATTGAGATAATTCGTAATTCGTAATTTGTTGATCTCGTTCCCAGTCTCAGACTGGGAATGCTCTTTGGGAGGCTCCCGCCTCCTGTCTCAGCAGCAGACTGATGAAGATCATTTCCTTATTAGAACTTGGAAACAGATTTTGATTAAATTTTGTAAATCTTTAAAAAATTTGTTCTAAGCGTTGGAAATCGCGCTGCACCTCATACCAGAGACTTTTATTATGGGGGTCTGTTTTCAAAGCTTTTTTGAGATAAATTCTAGCTTTGAGCAGCTGGTTTTCGGAAATTAGCGCCCGTCCCCAAATTTGATAGACGATCGCTAGCCATTGACGGACTTCTGCATCTGTTGACAAACGAGCTGCTAAAGCTTCCGCCAGTGCGATCGCTTGCGGAAATCGTCTTTCTTGCAAAAATCGCTGCAATTGCTCATAAGTCTTCCACTTCAGCCGTTCTTCTATTTCTAACAGATTAGGCGGCTTTGGTTTTCCTGGTTCTTGGCTTGTCACCGTTGCTACTGGTGTTTTCTGCCGATGCATTGCGTTGGTGTCATCATACCCAGTTGACACCTGACTTGAATGCAAGACAGTTTCCTCTGGCAGTACTACTGTCAGCAGGAGTTTGTAAGCCTCTGTCAAGGCAATAAACTTATCTTTGGCTTTGTTGTCATCTGGGTTAATATCGGGATGATATTGCTGCGCCAGTCGTCGGTAAGACGCTTTGATGTCAGCAAAAGAAGCTCCCGATCTTAAACCTAGTAAACGGTAGCAATCTCCAAGATCCATCTTGAGCTATCAGCTATCGAATATTTAGCTATTGGCTATCATCTGTCAGTATCAGCTTCAAGCCTGGACTATTAATAATAAGGGCTAATTTTCTATTTTAAAGTTCAATGTTGACACTTTGTTTAAGGAAGGGGAGTGGGGAGTGGGGAGTGGGGAGTGAGAAGTTAGGATTTAGAATTCTTCTCCTGCTCCCCCTGCTTCCTTATCCCCTCATCTCCCTCATCGCCCCTACTCCCTACTCCCTATTCCCTACTCCCCTGCTACTATAGAGGTTCGTTCTTCAATCACACGGTCAATTAAACCGTATTCTTTAGCCTCTTCAGCAGACATGAAAAAGTCGCGATCCATATCTTTTTCAATCTTTGCTATGGTCTGACCAGTTTTATCGGCATAAATCCCATTCAGCTCGTGACGAATCCTGAGAATTTCTCTAGCTTCAATTTCGATGTCGCTTGCTTGTCCACGGGTACCACCTGAAGGCTGGTGAATCATAATCCGTGAGTGAGGCAATGCTAACCGTTTGCCTTTGGTGCCAGCGGCCAGCAGGAAAGATCCCATTGAAGCAGCTAAACCCACGCAAATAGTCACTACATCTGATTTGATATGTTGCATGGTGTCAAAAATAGCCATGCCAGATGTAACCATCCCACCTGGGGAATTGATGTATATATAAATATCTTTACCTGGATCATCTGAATCCAGATAGAGCATTACAGCGATAATTTGATTGGCAATTTCATCATCAATATCTCGCCCCAAGAATATAATCCGTTCTCGGTAAAGGCGATCGTAGATGCTAATCCAATCTGTATATTGTCCTCCGGGCATCCGGTAAGGAACTTTAGGAACGCCTATAGGCATAATTTACTCCGTTCTTAATAATTTGGGGGCGGTAGGAGAGTGAAGAGTTAAAAGAGACGCGATTAATCGCGTCTGTACAGGAGTGAGGAGTTTTCAATAACTCATAACTCATAACTCATAACTCATAACTAAATTAAAGGACACTCGCAGGGAGTGGGGGATTTGCGAGTTCTTCTTTCTCAAAAACTCGGTCAATCAGTCCGTATTCCTTCGCTTGATAAGGTGTCAGATATAACAACCGATCCATGTCTTTAGTAATTTTTTCTGGGGGCTGTCCGGTGGTGCGATGCAATATATCAACTAACGCCCCTTTATTTACCAAAACTTCTCTGGCGCGAATTTGAATATCCGTTGCTTGACCTTGGGCGTAACTCTTGGGCTGATGCAGGATAATCGAGGAGTGAGGCAAACTAGCGCGGCAACCTTTTGTACCAGCACTGAGGAGCATCGCTGCCATACCCATCGCGGAACCAACGCAGATGGTGTGGATAGGAGGTTTGATATATTTCATCGTGTCAAAGATGGCGAAGGCTTCGGTTTCAAAGCCAATGGGTTCGCCACTGTAACCGGAAGTGCCGGTGGAGTTGATATAGATTTTAATCGGCTTTTCGGGGTCGTCGGACTGCAAAAATAGCAACTCGGCCACAATTAATTCGGTGACAGCAGGCACCAGTGGCATCCCAATATAGACAATTCGCTCCTTCAACAAGAGGGAAGGTAAATCGGGCGGCGGTGTCCGGTAGAAGTTATCGCCGTAATATGGGGCTTGAACAGCCTTGATTGGGGAAGTGTCCATAACAACTGATCGCCTGAAACTATGCCGTTAACTGTAATACATCCTAGCGCGATGCTAGCCTGACTCAAGGTGCGGATTTCTCCCTAATGCTTGAGGCGGCTTTGCATCTGCCAATGTTTGGCTTCTAAGATATTCTGATTATATTAATGTATTTGTGTTGGATAGGTTTTCGGTAGAGGTGACATATTCCCACCCTGATGCAAGCATACAGTGTGGGCTTCTCAGTGACTCCCGGTATCCCGTCGGACAAAAACTCTCGCTTTGTTTAGACTGCACGAGATGCCCCTTTGCACAGTTGAACAATGCAAAAAATGTTCAATCCTTTGTACTGTCAGAGTTTTACCTACCCACAGAATCTTCGCCGAAGCGTCTGTTACCGGGTAGAACCCCATACTCGGAGTTTTCAAGGTTCTGTTAAAGATATGACCAGCATTTTCGGCTTTGCCATCTACTATTATTGTAATGTAAATATCATTACATTACAAATGGTAAAAGTAAATTTAAATGTTCGCGTAGAACAAACAGAGATGGAGGCACTAGAGGCTTATGCGAGTCTTGCAGGAAGAAGTAAAACAGATATTATTCGTGAATACATCAGGAGTTTGGCGATTCGTCGCCCACCCCACTCCCGCAACGAGTGATAGTCGTTGCGGGAGTAGGGTGGGACTCCTTCTCTTTATCGCCCAAAAATTCATCTCGTCGCCTCCCTTACGGGTAGGTGAGAGGCAACTTTAAAGTTTCAGCTAAAGTAGTGCTTTGAAGTTATTTATTAAAATGTATATCCTGAATAGGGACTTTAAGTTATGAAGGTTAGCTTGCAGCCTGCCTTGAATGATGGTAATTTGGACGCAAATCAACTGAATAGTCAACGTCAGTTGGGAATTTCGATTTCGGCGATCGCAGAGACTCAAGACCGCAATGTGCCACTGAATTTATGCTTAATTCTCGATCATAGTGGTTCTATGAGTGGGCGATCGCTAGAAACTGTCAAAAAAGCAGCGAATCGTCTAGTAGATAGACTCAATCCTGGCGATCGCCTTAGTGTTGTAGTTTTCGATCACCGTGCCAAAGTCTTAGTATCTAGTCAAAGTGTCGAAGATCCAGAGAAAATAAAACAGCAAATTAATCGCCTAGCCGCCGATGGTGGAACTGCGATTGATGAAGGACTGCGCTTAGGGATTGAGGAGTTGGCGAAGGGAAAAAAAGATACTGTTTCCCAAGCCTTCTTATTAACCGATGGGGAAAATGAACACGGTGATAACAACCGCTGTTTGAAATTCGCCCAATTGGCTGCTAGCTATAATTTGACTTTGAACACTTTGGGATTTGGTGACAACTGGAACCAAGATGTTTTAGAAAAAATTGCCGATGCTGGTTTGGGTACTTTATCTTACATTCAAAAACCGGAAGAGGCAGTAGATGAGTTTAATCGCCTGTTCAGCCGCATTCAAACGGTAGGATTGACTAACGCTTATTTGTTATTGTCCCTGATGCCCAATGTCCGGCTAGCAGAACTTAAACCCATTGCCCAAGTTTCCCCAGACACAATTGAGTTACCACTGCAACAAGAAGCTGATGGACGTTTTGCTGTGCGCTTGGGAGATTTAATGAAAGATGCGGAACGGGTGATTTTAGCTAATATTTATTTGGGACAATTGCCAACCGGTGAACAAGCGATCGCTAATGTGCAAGTCCGCTACGATGATCCAGCCGCCAACAAGGTAGGTTTAGTTACACCAAATATCCCAGTTTATGCCCATGTAGTCAAAAATTATCAAGCAGACCCCAATCCCCAGGTGCAACACTCTATTTTGGCATTAGCTAAGTATCGCCAAACCCAACTAGCCGAGACGAAATTGCAACAAGGCGATCGCAGTGGTGCAGCGACAATGTTACAAACGGCTGCGAAAACTGCCCTGCAAATGGGAGATAAAAGTGCGGCGACGGTGTTGCAAACTTCTGCCACCCAGTTACAATCTGGTGGAGATTTATCTGAAAGCGATCGCAAGAAAACTAGAATGGTCTCCAAAACAGTTTTGCAAGATACCCCTCCGCAGTAAACTCAGGTTTAGATGAAAGTTAAATTGCTATCGGCGTTAAATGACAATAATGTTGATGTGGCTCAAACAAGTAGTCAACGTCAATTGGCAATGACGATTTTTGCAATCGCTGGTGAGTTTGAGCAAAATCTGCCCCTTAACCTCTGCTTGATTCTGGATAGAAGTGGTTCTATGCATGGACAACCGATTAAAACGGTGATCCAGGCAGTAGAAGGATTAATAGATCGGTTGAAAGTAGGCGATCGCATCTCAGTTGTGGCTTTTTCCGGTTCTGCGGAAGTCATTATCACCAACCAAGTCATCCAAGACCCCGAAAGCATCAAATCTCAAATTAAAAGCAAACTGACTGCTAGCGGTGGTACAGTCATCGCTGAGGGTTTGGAATTGGGAATTACAGAACTGATGAAGGGTACAAGAGGCGCTGTTTCTCAGGCGTTTCTGCTTACAGATGGGCATGGTGATAGCGGTTTGCGGATTTGGAAGTGGGATATTGGGCGAGATGATAACAAGCGCTGTCTTCAACTAGCGCAAAAGGCTGCCAAGCTGAACTTAACTATCAACACTTTCGGATTTGGCAATAGCTGGAATCAGGATTTGCTGGAAAAAATTGCCGATGTCGGTGGTGGGACTTTAGCCCATATTGAGCGTCCTGAACAAGCTGTGGAGCAATTTAGCCGACTCTTTGGACGGATTCAGTCGATTGGGTTAACTAATGCCTACTTGCTGTTATCTTTAGTCCCCAATGTGCGATTAGCAGAATTGAAACCCATTGCCCAAGTTGCCCCAGACACAATCGAGTTACCAATAGAACCAGAAGTTGATGGTAGCTTTGCTGTACGTTTGGGAGATTTGATGCAAGATGTAGAACGGGTAGTTTTGGCTAACATTTATCTGGGACAGTTGCCAGAAGGTAAACAAGCGATCGCTCATCTACAAATCCGTTATGATGATCCATTGGTTAGTGAACAAGGTTTACTTTCGCCCCTTGTGCCAGTGTATGCAGATGTTGTAAGGGCATATCAACCAGCGTCTAATCCGCAGGTACAGCAGTCTATTTTAGCATTAGCGAAGTATCGCCAAACCCAGTTAGCTGAGGCGAAATTGCAACAAGGCGATCGCGCTGGGGCAGCTACAATGCTACAAACGGCTGCTAAAACCGCTTTACAAATCGGAGATAAAGGGGCGGCGACAGTCTTGCAAACTTCCGCCACTCGTCTGCAAGCTGGAGAACAACTTTCCGAAGCAGACCTCAAGAAAACTAGGATTGTATCAAAGACAATTTTACAAGAATAGTAAAAATCCAGCGTTGCTGATTAATGGTATGAAAGTTTCGTGCCAAGGCAAGGCAGCGCGTTGGGCGGGTTTCCCGACTTGAAGCGACTGCCGCGCAAAGCAAGAAAAAATATTTTATTCCTCAATTGAGCAACAAAGTAGTCGCATATTCCTAACTTATTGATTAACAACCACCCAAGAGTTTGACTTATGCTGATCCAGAAGATTGTCCAAGAATTGCAAGACATCCCTGAAGACAAACTAGCAGAACTTTATGATCTAATTCACTACTTTCGACTAGGTTTAAGTCAAGAACGTACACAACCTCGCACCCCTGGTTTATTGCAAGGACAGCTCGGCGATGCTTTCTTTGAAGCACTGCCAGAAGATGAACTCCAGCAATGGGAATGAGCTACCTCATCGACACCCATATCCTGCTGTGGTGGCTCTTTGACGATCCAAAACTCCACACTGATTGCCGAGACATCATTCGCAACCCAGATCATCGTATTATTGTGAGTAGTGCTTCTGCTTGGGAAATCGCCACCAAATACCGCATGGGTAAACTACCCGAAGCGAAACAACTTGTTGAGCAATATTCACAGATATTGCATCAGGCTAAATTTATCGAACTTGCCATCACCACAGCCCATGCCCTCAGAGCAGGAAGCCTACCGATTGCCCACCGAGATCCCTTTGATCGCATGATCATGGCTCAGGCTGAACTCGAAAGTTTACTTGTCATCACCTACGACAAAGCCTTCCAGACTGGACTGATTCGGGTAATTCCCGACCTCAAGTAAAGCGAAGTATCGCCAAACCCAGTTAGCTGAGGCGAAATTGCAACAAGGCGATCGCACTGGGGCAGCTACAATGCTACAAACAGCTGCTAAAACTGCTTTACAAATCGGAGATAAAGGTGCAGCGACAGTGTTGCAAACTTCCGCGACTCGTCTGCAAGCCGGAGAAAAACTTTCTGAAGCAGACCTCAAGAAAACTAGGATTGTATCAAAGACCGTTTTACAGGAATAGTAAAAATTCAGCGTAAGGTAATGGATGGTTGAGATGGACAAGTATGATTCATATCCGTTTTAGTAACAACCATTATGGCGGTGAGATTGATCTGTCAGGTACACCGGGAGATTTAAGAAACATTGGCCAATCGATTCTTGAATTGTTTGAAGCTCAGGATGTGCAAGTTTGTATTCCTGCCAATGAAGTTGATCCAGCACCTTATGATTCTTGTTTAAATTTGTTGCTAATTCGTAAGAGTGATTGTCCTGTCAAAGTTATGGTTGCTGGCAGTTCTTTAAAGATTGAAGGAACACCAGAAAAACTGAAAGTATTTGCAGACTGGTTTAATTTTGGCGATAGTACAGAATCAGGATATCATAACCACTTTGACTACTACGAAGGAAATGAGTGGGTTGATCCTGCCTCAGTTTCATTAATAATCTCAGTTCAGTAATAAGCTGATGTGCAGCTAAATTGTATAACACGAAAACGTCAAATTATTGTAGTGCGGGCATCTTGCCCGCGTCGCATATACAAATTAAATACGCAACAGCTTATCTACATCGGCAACCAGACACACGTGCAATTGAGATACCATTAATCGCGCAAGAAAGATGTGAAGTAATGTCAAATCTAATTTTTCTTTAATTCCTACGAAAATCGGCACACTCATAGAGAAAAATAATCAATCTGAGGGTGATAGCTGACTTCAATACCAGCCTCGCGGCAACGATAGGCAAGCGATAATTAAATTAATGGAAAAGATTGCTCAAGTAATTTCCGGCTGGACAATTGTGTAAATACAGAGGTAAAAATGACAATTAAAGAACAGATTACCCAAGAACTAGACAAATTACCCGAACCGCTATTACAGGAAATTTTAGACTTTGTTCAGTTGTTACAAACCAAACATCAACAAATCGGCATATCTGCAAATAACCAACCAGAGCAACCACTTGTAGCAGAGCATACTTTAACAGGTTCCACTGCCGAAGATTTATTAGAGTTTGTGGGAAGTTGGTCAGGTTCGGACATTAAAGAATGTCTGCAACTGGTTCATTCTAGTCGTATGCCACTAGAATTTTAATCATGTATCTACTTGATACTAATCACTGTTCCTTCTTGATGGAAGGTGTGCCAAGTGTCGCCAATCACTTGCGATCGCTTGGTCAAGTACAATTAGCAACTAGTGTCATTGTTGCAGGGGAGCTACGCTTTATGGCACAAAATTCAGAGCAAAAAGCCGCTAATTTAATCAAAATAAATGCGTTTTTGCGACGAATTAATTTATATGGAATCGACAAAGAAACAACAGAAATTTACGGTGATTTTAAATCAGAAATTATTAAGCAATTTGGCCCGAAAGAAAAAAGTAAACGTAGAACAACTAAATTAGCTACCATTGGCATTAGTGAAAATGATCTCTGGATAGCTGCGACAGCTTTACGTCACTCGTTGATTATCGTTTCATGTGATAGTGACTTTGAGCGAATGCAACAAGTACGAGAATTTCTTTGGGAAAGTTGGGTTTAAATAAAACTGGCTTAATGATACTAATTCATAGCGGTTAGGTAGTTCAATGATGCGATCGCCCAAGTAAGACGATACAAAAATTAAGGCTTGCTGAATATCTTCATCTTCTAATTCGGGAAACTCCTGGCGCAGTTCTTCACGATTAGGGTAAATAGCTAATAACTCAATTACCCGACGAACGGTAAGGCGAAGATTACGAATAGAGGGTTGTCCATTCATGCGATTGGGATTGCTGGTGATGCGATCTAATTTCATGGAAGTAACCCTAACTGCTTGCGAAAATTATAATCGTATATTGCTTCATGCCATTGCTTATTTTAGTTTCTTACTTGCGCCCAATTTTATAAGCAAATTCTTGATTAATATTATTTAGGTATTATAGCGGTTCCCGCACGGGTAAGGTAATATGCCTTTTTGCTGATTGAATATGAATTTAAGTTAAATATGCGATGCCTGGGTTGGGCGTAAGCTAAAACACATTTAATTTGCATATCTCGATTTCATCAAAATCTTGTGGGGTGGGCATCTTGCCTGCCCTGATTGTGCAATTTAAATGCCGATTAGCTTAGCGATCGCTATCATTTCTATCCGTCAGGCTGCAACACAGGTGTTTGATGAACTCAGAAGAATAAAATCCTCAGACGTATTAATAATCATATTATGCTGCCGTTGTCAAGTTAAACTTTAGTTTAAAGGTGAGCAAAGCTAGGCAAACTTCCGCGACAGTGTACTAGTAAAGTTCTGATAAAAGTGCTAAAGGTAAATGGTTGGTAGCTTGAGAAGTACACATGAAAACCACTGGTATTCATCATGTAGCTATTATTTGTTCTGACTACGATCGCTCTAAAAATTTTTATGTAGAAGTTTTAGGCTTTCCGATTATTCAAGAGACTTTTCGTACTGAAAGAAATTCTTATAAATTAGATTTAAAAGTTGCAGAAAATACTCAAATAGAGCTATTCTCTTTCCCTACTCCTCCAGAACGGGCTAGTAAACCAGAGGCTTGTGGTTTAAGGCATATTGCTTTTAAAGTTGATGATGTTGAACAAACCGTTTGTTATTTAAAATCAAAAGGGTTAGAGGTAGAAAATATCAGAGTTGATGAAATTACAGGTAAGAAATTCACTTTCTTTAAAGACCCTGATAATTTGCCATTAGAGATTTATGAAAATTAGGCTTCAATATGATCATCAGGGAATATAGACTATCTGATACTCAGATAATAATGGAACTGTTTTACGATACCATTCATGAAATCAATATTTGCGATTATACTCAAGAACAAGTCAATGCTTGGGCACCGGAAACTATGGATTATGAAGTTTGGCACAAAAGATTACAAGCCAAGCTTCCCTACATCGCAGAAAATAATGGTGAGATAGTTGGATTTGGAGAATTAGAACCCGATGGTCACATTGATTGTTTTTATTGTCATAGCAAATACCAAAGAAAAGGTATTGGCTCAGTACTCTTAACTTATATAGAAAATACTGCAAAATTGCAAAGAATTAAACGACTTTATGCAGAAGTAAGTATTACTGCAAAGCCATTTTTTGAACCCAAGGGGTTTAGCGTAGTCAGGGAACAACAAGTGAAACGGCGGGGAGTTTGGTTGAAAAACTATGTAATGGAAAAATACCTATGAATTTTGATAATATCTGCAAATTCTTAGCTGAAAACTTCTCCAGCGACTTCGCCACTTGGTTATTAGGCGAACCCATCACTTTAACCGAATTAAGTCCAAAAGAATTATCTCTCGAACCCATTTGTAAGGTAGCGCCGTGCGGGGGTTCCCCCCGTTGGGGCGACTGCCGTGCTGATGCCCTAATTCTGCTACAGTCGGAGCAAAACATCTTACATTTGGAATTTCAAACCCAAGCTGATGCGGAAATTCCTTTTCGGATGATTGACTATCGGTTGCGAGTGTATCGCCGGTTTCCAGATAAAGCAATGCATCAAGTTGTAATTTACCTCAAGCAGACAAATTCCAATTTGGTGCAACAAAATACATTTACAATTCCTGGAACACCCATGAATTTGGAGTTATCAGACTTTGGGAACAACCAACCGAAGTATTTTTAAGAACATCTGGACTGTTACCCTTTGCGGTTCTGAGTAGTACAATTGATCCAGAAGCCGTGCTTAACCAAGTTGCACGGGAAATTAATAGTATGACAGAATCAAGAAGTCAAAGTAATATTGCTGCTTCCACGGCGATTTTAGCTGGTTTAGTATTGGACAAAGAGGTTATCAGACGAGTTTTGAGGTCAGATATTATGCGCGAGTCAGTGATTTACCAAGATATTTTAGAAGAAGGCAAGGCTGAAGGCAAGGCTGAAGGCAAGGCTGAAGGCAAGGCTGAAGCTTTACTTGAAGTGGCAAGCAACCTTTTTAATACTGGTATGCCATTAGAACAGATAGCAAGATTGACAGGGTTATCAATTGAGCAGTTACAGTATTTACAGGTAACTGAGTCTGGTGATTCCAAATAAATAATCGATGCAGGTTGACTGCACCGATTGCACAATTTATATTTAATTGCACCTGACATTTCCTTCACGCCAATGCTGAAGCTTGGGGTTTGGCAAAAATCATCCGTCCTGCGGTGGTTTGCAAAGCACTGGTGACTACTACTCGCAGTTCACCACCCACATAATTGCTGCCTTCTTCAACGACTACCATTGTGCCGTCATCTAGGTAGCCAATGCCTTGACTGGGTTCTTTGCCTTCCTTGAGAATTTTTAAATCAAGGTTGTCACCAGGTAAATAACTGGGACGGACGGCATTCACTAAATCATTCACATTTAAAACAGGCACTTTCTGGACACTGGCAACTTTAGACAAGTTGTAGTCGTTGGTTAGTAGTGTGCCGCTAATTTCTTGGGCGAAGCGCACTAACTTCGCATCGACTGTGGCAATATCTTCGTAATCAAGCGCATTAATCAGGATGCGATCGGGGTAAGTTTCCTTAATGCGGTTGAGAATTTCTAGTCCTCGCCTTCCTCGCACCCGCTTTTGGTCTTTGCTAGCATCGGCTACTTGTTGCAGTTCTTGCAAAACAAACTGTGGCACAATAATTTGTCCTTCCAGAAACCCTGTTTCTAGCAGCGCCTCAATGCGACCATCAATAATGCAACTGGTGTCTAAAACTTTGGTATTGGCGGGTTTTAGTGTCCCTTCCGCTACCATTGATTCGACGGTGTTGGGATTAATGAACCGCAATAAGCCTCGCCCGTGGGTGTCTGCCAGATTCATGCCAGTGACGGAGAGGATAATACTGCCGACAACTGCCACCAGTGGCTTAATAAATCCAAAATCCGCCGGGATAGGTAGTAAAAATAGTGGAGCTAGCATGAGGTTAGCTAGCAATAGCCCAATCACTAAGCCGATCGCACGAGTTAAAATTACTTCGAGTGGCATTTCTTTGATTTGTGATTCTAGGCGACGATATGTCGTCTGGAAACTCAGCCCGATCGCACCACCAATAATCGCGGCAAAAACGGCAACAACTAAGCGTAAAGCTTCAATATTTGTTACCTGATCTAGTGTGCTATTGGGTAGTAGTTCAATGCTGTAGAACCCTATTCCCGACGCTGCCAGGATAAATGAGAAAATGATAATGGCGTCAAGCATGGTTGTCTTGTTTTCCTGCAACTGTGTTAACCGAGAAAGTTAAGTATTTTTTATTTCATCGGTAAGATAAACTCATCAATATTGACTTACACTAAGGGTTTAGGCTGGCAATATCTGCAATTATTATAACCAAAGGCTTTTATCTTCATATTTTTCATTGTTTCGTTGTAAAACGACAAAAACTTGTAAACAAACTATTCATTTTCATTGTCTCTAATTCGCAGTTGGGTTAACTTAAAACTTTTATCAAAATGAGTCAAAAATTTAGTATTTCTGGAATTGCGAGTTCTGCTTATGTGCATATTCCCTTTTGCAGACGGCGGTGCTTTTATTGTGATTTCCCGGTGTCTGTTGTGGGCGATCGCTTGCGGGGCGAAACATCTGGTACTATCTCGCAATATGTTGAGGTGCTATGTCAAGAAATTGCCA
Source organism: Nostoc sp. (assembly GCF_036917655.1). GTDB lineage: Bacteria > Cyanobacteriota > Cyanobacteriia > Cyanobacteriales > Nostocaceae > Nostoc. The sequence goes on along the minus strand of NZ_JBALCY010000004.1, from coordinate 61,556 downwards.
TTACACCAGCCTTTGGTCAACCCCTGAAGACAATTTTCTTCGGTGGTGGTACTCCTTCGTTGCTATCAATAGAGCAGCTACAACGGATAGTTAGAGAGCTAGAGAAGCATTTTGGTATTGCCTTTGGGGCAGAAATTTCTATGGAAATGGACCCAGCCACCTTTGATTTAGCCCATATAGCAGGCTATCGCAGTGCAGGCGTGAACCGGGTAAGTTTAGGTGTACAAGCCTTTCAATCAGAATTATTGCAAACGGCGGGGCGATCGCACTCAGTTGAAGATATCTTTGCAGCTGTGGAACTAATCCACCAAGTCGGGATTCCCGAATTTAGCTTAGACTTAATTTCCGGGTTGCCGCATCAGTCTTTGGATCTATGGCATGATTCTCTCACAAAAGCGGTGGCGCTTTTACCCACTCACATTTCCATCTATGATCTTACCATTGAACCAGGTACAGCCTTTGGTCGTTACTACAAACCTGGTGATACTCCTTTGCCTACGGATGAAGCCACAGTCAAAATGTACCAGATGGCGCAGCAAGTTTTGACTGGTGCAGGTTATGAGCATTATGAGATTTCCAATTATGCCCAACCAGGTCATCAGTGTCGGCATAATCGAGTTTATTGGGAAAACCGCCCTTACTATGGCTTTGGTATGGGTGCGGCGAGTTATGTTGACGGGAAACGCTTCACTCGTCCGCGCAAGACTAGGGAGTATTACCAGTGGGTGGAAGCTGGCGGTGTGATTGATTGTGATGTGACTCCCCCAAAGGAAGTATTGTTAGAAACGTTAATGCTGGGGTTGCGTTTGGCGGAGGGTTTGAGCTTGGCGGCGTTGGTGGAGGCGTTTGGGGAAGAGAAGGTGGAGGAGATTTGCAGGTGTTTGCGATCGTATTTTGATAAAGGTTGGGTAGAAGTTGGAGGGGGAAGGTTACGTTTGATTGATCCCCAAGGGTTTTTGTTTTCTAATGTGGTGTTGGCGGAGTTGTTTGAGAAGTTGGGGTGACGAACTGTTTATGCAGAAAAATAAAGTTAGAAAAGCTGTGATTCCAGTAGCTGGTTTCGGCACTCGTTTGTTTCCAGCTACTAAAGTTGTCAAAAAAGAACTTTTCCCGATTATTGATCGAGATGGTAGGGCAAAACCTGTAATTGTAGCAATTATTGAAGAGGCAATTAATGCTGGAATTACAGAAGTAGGGATTGTGGTGCAGCCAGATGACAAAGAAATATTTGAAGATTTATTGAAAAACCCACCCAAAAAACAACTTTTAGAGAAACTTTCATCGCAAAATCAAGAATATAGCCGATATATCGAAGATTTAGGTAGCAGAATTACCATCTTATTGCAAGAGGAACAATTAGGCTACGGTCATGCGGTATTTTGTGCCAAAGATTGGGTGCAAAATGAGCCGTTTTTGCTAATGTTGGGCGACCACATTTATGCATCTGATACTGAAAAATCTTGTGCTAGTCAAGTTTTAGATGTTTACGAACAAGTTAATCAAAGCGTTGTTGGCTTAACTACAATGCCATCTGAAATTATTCATAAAGCTGGGTGTGTAACAGGAGTTTGGCAAGAGTTAAACTCGATTTTAAAAGTTACACAACTCTATGAAAAACCTACTATTGAATATGCACAACTGCATTTGCGTGTAGAGGGAATTGCAGAAAATGATTTTTTAGGTATATTTGGTTTGTATTTACTTACTCCGAAAATTTTTGACTTTCTAGCAGAACACATCAACCAAAATTTCCGGGAACGAGGCGAATTTCAGTTAACATCCTGTCTGGAAAGATTGCGTAAAGAAGAGGGAATGACCGGATATGTTGTTAAAGGTAAGTGTTTTGATACAGGTTTGCCAGATGCTTATCGCCAAACGATGATTGATTTTAGAAGGCTTTCCTAGCTCGAATCAACGGTTGGTAAGGCTTACAGAAAACTTTTCGGTCTAAATAAATCGGAGGTTAAATCATGGTTTGGAAAATAACTACTGATGAACTGTTGGCTCGTTACAAAGCTGGGGAGCGTAACTTTGCTGGGGTTGAACTGTTGCGAATTATCGGCGAAATGGGTGAAAGAGATGGAGTTGATGGTCAGATTACTGGACTCGAAGGTGCTGATTTGCGGGGTATTAACCTGCGAGGAGCTAATCTTGAAGATGTCGATTTGAGTGGGGCTAATTTGACTGGAGCCGATTTGTTCGGGGCTTATTTGGGTGGGGCTGGTTTGGTCAAAACGATTCTGAAGAGATGCTAATTTGTTCTCCGCCAATCTGAGTTGGGCTACTTTGAATGGGGCTGATTTGACTGGAGCTAATTTGAGCCAGGTGAATGCGAGTAGCGCTGTTTTCATTGGTGCTACCATAGGCTATTTTGAATATGCTGTTTTGATTGACGCTAACTTCCAAGGGGCTATAGGTATGCTCATCAATGGACATTTCAATTTGATTTGGGATACCACTATGCCCGATGGCACTGTTGAAAAAATTCCCTACTGTAAATGGAAATAGTTCTTACTCAGTTGCAGCCATGAAGGGAGCAGGTTTAATTAGAGAGCTAACGTTATAGTCGCAGACTTAACGAGAGAGAATGTCACCAGATATGAGTTAAGCTAAAGTGCGTCAATGGGTCAGCAGTGAAGACAATGCTTTGGTTTAGAGAATGAATCAGTATTTTGCAACGGTTGCTCGCGGATTAGAAACCCTCGCGGCTCAAGAGTTAGAGCAGCTCGGCGCCCATTCCGTAGAGCCAGGGTTTTGCGGTGTAGCCTTTGAGGGCGATCGCACCTTACTTTATCGCGTCAACCTCTGGGCTAGGCTGCCGTTCCGAATCTTGGTGAATATCCATGACTTTCCCTGCCTTGATGCTGAGGATCTCTATCGCGGTATCCAGAGCATCGATTGGCAAAACTATTTAACGCCAGACATGACCCTGGCGGTGACTACCACAGGCAAAAACGATCGCCTCAATCACACCCACTTCACATCTCTCCAGATCAAAAATGCGATCGTTGACCAGCAGCAAGAAAATCTGGGCGAGCGTTCAAATGTAGAGCTTCATGAACCAGATGTGCGAATCAATGTTCATATTGAGCGCGATTTTTGTACCGTCAAACTTGACAGTTCTGGAAATAGTCTACACCGCCGAGGCTACCGCCCTGCGGTTGGAGCAGCCCCTCTCAAGGAATCTCTGGCTGCTGCCCTGATTCAGCTTTCGGGCTGGCAGCCAGACCAGATGTTCTACGATCCTCTTTGTGGATCTGGCACTTTACCCCTGGAAGCTAGCTTAAAGGCACTTAATATAGCACCAGGGCTGTTTCGTGAATCCTTTGGATTTGAAAATTGGCTCGATTTTGATTTATCCCTTTTAGAAAAGCTGCTCCAAGAAGCTAAGGACAGCCAACTGGATACTCTTCCCGCACCTATTTGGGGAAGCGATCGCGATGAAAATATAATCGAGCAAGCGATTAACAATGCCCAAAACTGCGGCGTTGATAACCATGTATGGTTTTCTCAAATGGAGCTTGCCGATGTTGTCGCCCCCGCAGACAGTGGGATTTTATTCTGCAATCCTCCCTATGGCGAACGGCTAGGACGAGATAGCGACTTGGGGGCATTTTACAAACTTTTGGGCGATGTATTAAAACAACGCTTCAAAGGTTGGACTGCATTTGTGCTGAGTGGTAATAAGGAACTATCTCAATCGATTGGACTGAAATCATCCCAACGGATTGCGGTGTACAACGGAGCGTTGCCTTGTCAGTTAATGAAATATGAGCTGTATTAAGACAGAATCGGTGATATTTTGCGATTTACATAAAGGCGATCGCTCTCGGTAGCCTAATCTAACTGCTAAAATGCAAGAAACAAAGCTGGAGGAAAAGCCATGAGTCGAAGGGCTTGCTCCCCCAGCTAAGAGCTCCCTTCCCCTCTGCCTCTTCGGTGAGCCATAGTCAGGGTGAATGCAGCTCGGTGCAGGTCCTGGAAACTACATCTGAGCATCACTGACCCTGACCCGCGGACTTATCTCTGCACCAAAGAGCGGCTGAGCCAGTCCTCGAAACGGGTCGAACCGATGAGCGAGTTGTCTCCTGGAATGAGAGTGCGATCGTCCAGTTCTGTGCCGTAGTAGCGGGCGTGGGCGTCTGTGACGACCTGACGGGGATCGTGGTTTGCGCTCAGGAATCGGCGGATGAGTTCGTCAAAATGGAATCGGTCTGGACCCGCTAGCTCAACCATGCCGTTCACGGGTTCTCCCAGGGTGATATCGACTAGCGCGGCAGCTACGTCATCTGACATGACGGGCTGTATAAAAGCAGACGGCAAGCGAACCGTTTGCCCATCGGTGGCAGATTGGGCGATCGCACCCATGAACTCGAAGAACTGCGTGGCACTAAGGATTGTATAAGGTACTCCTCCAGACTTGATCAGCTTCTCTTGAGAAGCTTTCGCACGCATGTAACCGCTTTCGGGGATGCGATCGGCTCCAACGACCGACAGCGCAACGTGATGACCTACACCCGCGATCGCCTCTGCTGCAAGCAGGTTCCGGGATGACTTCTCGAAAAATTCCAATACGGGCCCGTCCTCGAAGAACGGTGAGTTCGTGACATCAACAACAACTTGAGCGCCCACCAGCGCATCAGTGAGTCCCTCACCCGTGACGGCATTGACTCCCGAAGAAGGCGATGCTGCCACTGCCTCGTGTCCGCGCTCACGTAGCCCGTTCACGAGTTTCTTACCGATAAGCCCACTACCGCCGATGACAACAATTTTCATGACATAAACCTCTTATAATTTCAATACCTTCGCCAAAAAAATAGTATGAAGAGAGAGGGCTGCCGTAGTAGAGTTATTGTCTCTCAAAACGACAACTCAAAAACTACAAACAGCCCATGCGCGACATCGTATCACTATTGAGCGTGCCTGTTATTGCAGATAAACCAATCTGAAAACTAATCCACTTTTATTAGCCCAGATTTTTGCCAAGCTTACCTCTCTCGGTCGTATTCACAATGTTTCTACAGCCGGTGAACCCTCGTAAATTGGCGAAGGTATTGCTGTATGAAACAGTTTTGATTCCGACTGCGGTTTATGAAGAACTGCTGGATGAGAGGGCTAGAGACAAATCCAAAAAGTGTCACAAAATGACAAATGCGTTTTTTCACATTCAATCGGCTGAAAACCTTAGTTCGTATAGCTTACAGGGCTTACAAACTTTTTATTTAGATAAAAAGTCTAAACCTGATACAAATTAAGCTTTTTATACTTAGATAAGCCCACAAAAGACAATTCCCCGTCACCGCGATCGCACAACAGGGAATTTTTAGATATGATTATAACGGCTTTTGGCTAGTCATCGCTATCGGTTTCAGAATTGTTCATCAACTCGCGTAGGCGACGTATATTTTCCGATTGAACCGTTAGTAGCGTGGGTTCACTCGCACTATTCTCTAGCAGCGATCGCAAATCATCCTCAGCATTCTTTTTGGCGATTATCAGCGCGGCGAATAGGTTTTTATCAATAACGCACTGAAAAGATTTGTTCAACAGTTAGATTTAAATCTGGAAATGTTGGCGACTCTATAGGGTCGTCTCCTCTAAACTGTTTACCACGATATTCAGCCTCATCACTTAAAGAGTAAATTGTGATTGTTGGCTGTTTGGGGTCGCCTATCAATTCTTTGCTACCCAAAGCAGCATAATCGACAATCCAATATTCTTGAATACCCATTTCTTCATAGTCAGCAAACTTTTTATGATAATCATCTCTCCAGTTAGTACTGACCCTTACGGGTTCGTCAGTTGCTTCAACGCGGGGAACCCGCGCAACGCACTGACTCACTACTTCAATCACTAATGGAATTGAATCTGGTTTACTAAGGATAGATTGTTTCTCTCATAATGGTTCATTAGCCAAGTTAGAAAAATTCATTAATAAAACATCAGGATAGTACCCAGACATTTTATTTTCTGGCTTCACTGTGGCGGTTTTAGGTATACCGTAATAAAGTTTAAGACGAAGACACTCATACCCTAACATCATTGTTAAAAATGCTACTATTTGCTCATGTTTGCCTGATGGTGGCGGCATTTGAATAATATCTCCATCGTGTAATTCATAACGAATGTTTTCCGGTTGTGTTTCTAAAAACTCTAAATATTCATCAAAGGTAAATAGTTTTTGTAGTGATTGAAAACACGGGGGCATGGCTGCGGGGGTTGTCTCTTTCATGTTGGAGTTACTTGAACGTGAAAGCTATGATAGTAACGCATTGTACCGTATTTTTATTTTATTTTTTGTTTAAGTCCCGTTAAGGCGATCGCTCTCAACTACTTCTGCTCAGTAAAAAATACATTAGACCTCTTAGCATAAATCTAAAATAAAAACCCCACCCCCAACCCCTCCCCAAAGCTTTGGGGAGGGGTTGGGGGTGGGGTGTTAGGCAATACAGTTCGGATAAGACTTGATCCCCCCAACCCCCCTTTTTAAGGGGGGCTAAGAATTGCTTGCTCTATTTCCCCCTTTTTAAGGGGGACTAAGGGGGATCTTTAGGACTATGCACCTTAACCGAACCGTATTGGGGTGTTAGGAACTTTTGCAAGAGGTCTACTCAATATTATTTGGTGATATTTTTAATACTCTTTCATAAATTTAAATTAAGCTAAAAAACTTGAAACCTAATATGAGTATACATTTTGGCAGTTAGTATGAAAACTTTTTAAAAACCTGGCAGTATAATCGGTGACTGACAACCTGCAATTTATTTATCACTAAAAGGCAAGGCTATTTATGTCAGACCAATTCACCTTTACCGTTACCAATGAAAGCGAACAAGCAATCACAGAGTTGTGGGTATCTGTCGATGATGAAGAGTGGGCATCATTTACATTGAGTGATTCAGGGATTCCATCGGGTGAAACAGCAACAATTGCTTGGGCTGAATATACGAATGGTTCGCCCTGTGAATGGTACATCTCTGCTGTATTTGAAGATGAATCAGAAACGGAGTCAGCCCTATTTAACTTTTGTGAAGAACCAGCTTTAACAATCGGATAAATTTCCCACTGCGATCGCGCTTGATACATGATTGCATATAGCCATTTTCAATCACTTGAGGTACAGGTATGCAATATAGACCTAACCCTCTAACCCCCTTCCCGCTTCGGGAAGGGGGAACAATTCAAAGCCTCTCTCCTTTTAACAGAGAGTAATGGAAGTGAGGTCAAAATTGTACCTCACGCTTGTGGAGAACCGCTATATAGACTCCAGCCATAAAAACAAAAGCCCTGCCTCGAAAACATCAAGGTGGGGTTTGATATTAGAATTGACATTGGCAATAGTTGCTAACAGGCGATCGCTCTCAACTTACAGCAGAATTCAAGTATTTGAACCACATCTGTCGTCAGGGCACAGCATTGCTGTGTGGTCTATTTACCTGAAAATAGCTGTAAAATCAGATGCTGAGACTACGTAGTTTACCGCCGTAGGCATCGCAATTCCTCAAAATACTTAAAGCCACCGCCTCCGCCACCTTAATCCCATCGATACCAGCTGAGAGAATTCCCCCTGCGTATCCCGCGCCTTCACCCGCCGGATAAAGTCCGACTGTATTCAAACTCTGATAATCTTCTTTGCGTTTAATCCGAATTGGTGATGACGTGCGGGTTTCCACCCCAGTCAACACGGCATCATCCATCGCAAATCCTTTAATTTGTTTGTCAAAAGCGAGAAGTGCTTCCCGGATGGCTGCGATCGCATAATCTGGTAAACTCTCACTCAAATCACCCAAATGTATCCCAGGTGTATAAGACGGCTTCACAGTACCTAACGCTGTAGAGGGGCGATGGTTGAGAAAGTCTCCTACCAACTGCCCTGGAGCTTCATAAGTCCCACCGCCCAATTCAAAAGCCCGTTCTTCTAAGCGCCGTTGAAAGTCAATTCCCGCCAAGGCGTTACCTGGATAATCTTCGGGGGTGATGCCCACAACGATCGCACTATTGGCATTGCGCTCATTCCGAGAGTATTGGCTCATCCCATTGGTGACAAGTCGCCCCGGTTCTGATGCGGCTGCAACCACCAAGCCCCCCGGACACATACAGAAGCTATAGACGGAGCGACCATTTTGGCAGTGGTGAACCAGTTTGTAATCGGCAGCACCTAAAAGCTTATGACCCGCTTGAGCGCCGAAACGACATTGGTCGATGAGAGACTGAGGATGTTCCACCCGAAAACCGATGGAAAAAGGTTTAGCCTCGATGTAAACCCCTCGATTAAATAGCATTTGGAAAGTATCGCGGGCGCTGTGTCCTACCGCCAAAACCACATGATCGCTGGCGATATATTCCCCACTGGCGAGGGTGACTCCCCGCACCTGTCCATTTTCGATGTTGATATCTTCCACCCGACTTTCAAAGCGAATTTCACCGCCGAGGGATTCGATTTGGGCGCGGATACTTTGGACGATTCCCACCAGTTTGAAAGTGCCGATGTGTGGTTTGTTGATATAGAGAATTTCTGGTGAGGCTCCCGCATTGACGAGTTCGGTTAACACCTTGCGTCCATAATGCTGAGGATCTTTAACCTGACTGTAGAGTTTGCCATCAGAGAATGTACCCGCACCACCTTCGCCAAACTGGGCATTAGATTCTGGGTTGAAGTCTGATTTTTTCTTCCAAAAGCCAAAGGTATCAACGGTGCGATCGCGAACTTGTTTGCCACGTTCTAAAATGATTGGACAAAAGCCCATTTGTGCCAGCATTAAACCCGCAAACAAGCCACAAGGCCCAGTACCAATCACGATGGGGCGAATCGCCAAATTGCTGGGTGCTTGTGCCACTGGGCGATAACTCATGTCTGGCGTGGCCATCACATGGGGATCTTTTTTCAGGCGCTTGAGTAGATGAGTTTCCTGAGTCGTTTCTACATCCAAAATATAGACAAGGGTGATCTCTCCTTTCTTACGGGCATCGTAGCTACGCTTGAAGATGGAATAGCTGATCAATTCTTCGTGCGTGATTTGCAGCTTTTTGAGGATGGCAGACTTGATCTCATCTTCAGGATGATCAAGCGGGAGCTTTACTTCTGTTAGTCGTAACATAGCGAGGAGAAATGCATACTGTCTATCAAAATATTAAACAAAATCACTGTGGTGCGGCTGATTTCCGTGGCTCAAACAAACGTGAGTTCGATAAACTTCTCCCTTGCCTTGAACTTTAGTTTAAGTCTGTCCCTCTCCAATTTGGCTACGGTGTACACACAAGTCCTAAAAACTTAGCTTGATAAGGCTTTCCTTATTCTCATGCAAAGTATTGTCAGTTAAAGCATTAGCATTGTCAGTCGATGCATTGGCATTGTTAGTCCATGCATTAGCATTGTCAATCAAAGCATTAGCCTTGTTAGTCGATGCATTAGCATTGTCAGTCAAAGCATTGGCATTGTCAGTTAAGAGACTTGTGTGTACACTGTAGTTTCGATTCAGAGAGGGGCAGTTTTGTGTAGTAAAACCTCTTAGAGGTCTTTTTATGATGGCTAATTAGACAGATAGAATATGATCCGTCAAACTCGTGTTAAACAAGACTGACAGCCGCCTCTAACATTTGTATTGTCCCAAGTTCAGCATTTATTTCCACTTCTAAACCGATTGGCAAGGTAAATTTATCCTTAATATGACCAATCATTGAACCATACCAAGCAGGAATACCTAAAGGAAGTATGTGTTGTTGCAATACTTGCATTAATGTAAATGATGGTTCATCCCCAAGCTTACAATTAGTACATTGCCCAAAGATAAAACCAGCAATTTGGTTAAGTATCCCAGCAGTTTTTAATTGTGTCAGCATCCTATCTACACGGTAAACATCCTCGCCAATTTCTTCGACAAACAAAATGCTTTTGTTCCAAGAAGGTAGATAAGGTGAACCTACCATTGCTGATAGCACTGATAAGTTTCCACCCACAAGTTTACCTCTCGCCTTTCCCGGTGCGATTATCTCTACCCGTACTTCGCTAGGGTTGAGGTTTTGCATAGTCACAGCTTCACCATTAAATAGGATGCGCTTGAAGTAATCGACTGTAAACTGATTCCAGGTAGATGTGGCAACTGGCCCATGAAAAGTAATCATTTGACTACGAGCATTAATTGCCAACAACAGCGTAGTAATATCGCTGTAGCCCATGATAATTTTCGGATGGGAGCGGATTAGCGAATAGTTTAGTAGGGGTAAAATGCGATTACAACCCCAACCACCACGCATAGCAATAATTGCTTTTATGGTGCGATCGCTAAACATCAAGTTTACATCCTGGGCGCGATCGGTATCTTTACCCGCTAAATAGCCGTAACGATCTAAAATATGCTTCCCCAGCTTGACTTTTAACCCTAATTGTGAAATTGATTGCTGCGCTGCTTCGATGTCTTTGGCGTCAACGATACCCGCAGGGGCGATTAATCCTACGGTATCGCCCACTTGCAGGCGGGGCGGCTTGCGGATGGTGTTTGGAGATGGCTTACCTTCAGCGGTAACTGATGATATTTGGGTGGCTAGGGTAGCTAGTCCACAGGTTGTGAGAAATTCCCGACGCTTGATAGTCATAACCATTGAGTTGGGGATTAGGGATTGTCATAGTGACGAATTTTAATAGGTTATACCAACGCCTAAATCATTCATAAAAAGTTAGATCCCCGACAACTTTTACGAAGTCGGGGATCTGGACACCGCGAATTTTTACAAATCAAATAGAATTGCTATATGTAAATTTTTGTTGACTAATTTTTCTCGTGAATCATGCGGCGAAGATCATCAAGAGGCGAGTCTGGTTCGGTGATTTCTGAATTGTTGCTGTTAGTTATTTGTACATCTTCCTCTTCAACATAAAATTCAACGCTTATTTTAATTTTTACTTTCCCCTTTTTCCAGCTTTGAGAACCTAGTGTTAAAATTTCGCAATCTATACCCTCATGAAACCAATTCACATTCGGAGACTCTTTTATCTCTACTCCTTGCCTACTTAATTCTTCATTCAATGTATCTTCTAGCGTGGGATTAAAAGAGGTATCGATTGCTTGTTTAAATTTACCAATTTTATATGTATTCTCTCCGAAGTCCAAAACATCACCATCATTACACTCTATTGGCTTGAATCCATCTTCCATATCAACTTCAACCTTTTAAATTTTTCTACTTTACACAAAGCTGTAATTAGTGAGTGCTTAAGCACTCACTAAAAGCTACAATTATCTCAAATCATCTTATACAACATCTGAAACCAAAAATCCATTATTAGCAAACTTAGCATCAGTGTCAAACGAATCACCAATTACAGGCAAAAGATGGTCATATAATTGCATAACCTGTAAACAACTATTGATACTAGAAGTTGCTGAATTATATGCTGCAATGTTTTCTTCAACAACATTCAATAATCGGCGATTGTTAGCAATTTTTTCTTCAGCTTCTTGTTGCAGTGTTTTCTCTAAATAAGCACGCGCCTGTGGGTATTGCTGCAAAATCTCATCGGCTTGCTGATCTGCCATTGGTAACAACTGAGTTTTGAGCGTTTGGTTCATGGTTTGACGGAAAGATTTACGAATAGTTTGAGAAACTTTTGGTTCAAAATCTAACTTCAATAATTGCCTAATCGCTGGTTCTGCTTCTACAATACTTTCAGCGTCGTAACCTTGAGAAGTTTGTAATAAAGTCTGGCGAAATTGATATATAGAAAAAGTGCCTTCATCATAAAATCTCGGACTTTCTCGCACGAAGCGATCGCACTCTACACTAGCTGCACTCACTAATGCTTGAGTAACTCCTTTTTCTAAACTTCTAATCTCTTGTTCAATTCCACCATCATTATCTAATAAACGATATAATTGGCGATAATATTCTGACTTGCGAATCTTTTCAATCAACCGCTGGAAATAATTCGCAACTACTTGCTGAGAAGATTCAACCAAAATATCTTCTAATTGATTTGCTAAGTAATAAAATGCTTCTACTAAAATAGCAATCAAAGGTGCAGTAGCGTTGCGAGGATGGCTGATGGTTGCACGTCGATAAGCATAAGCTACAGAAAAACTATCCAGCAATTCATCTAACCGGCGAATCATTCGTGATTGCAATTGTTTAAAATCTGCTTCAAAAGCATCACAGGAATTATTAATTATATGGTTAACTTCTTCTGTGATATGCTCACTAAATTCTCTACCAATTTGCTGGAGTTGCTGATTTAGGCGTTGTAACTCTTGCGCCTTCATAGTCTCGATTTCTTGGGGCTGACTATCTAAATTACGTTGCATATTCTGATAATGTTTTTTCAGTTTAATACAAACATCTTCCAAATCATCAGCAAGGTTTTTAAACAATTGTGGGCGCTTTTCTTCTGTAAGATAGCGAGTAATAGCTGTGCGAAATTCATCAGTACCACTATCTTGAATGAGCTTTTCTATCAGTTCATTTCCCCAATCTCCCAGAATCCGCACATAATTTTGATTTGGAGTTTCAAAGCCGTTAACAGAGACACGGAATTTAGTGGAAGACAGCTTTCCTGAATTTACACAGTAGTTGTTAAACGCATAGATAAATTGTGGTGTTTCTTCTTTACCATCTAAACCTTTAATACTTTCTGCAAAAACAGAATCTAAACCAAATCTATCTCGTTGGTTTGTCTGTTTAATCTGACTGCCGTAAAATCCTAATAATCCACTCGTTTTATAAACCTTGCTTGAATTACCAAACTGTCCACTAATTAAATCATCTAATCGTTGCCGTAGTTCGGTATTGTACCAAGTCTCATCGATGCGGTTGAAGATATAGAAAACGCGATCGCGTACTCCCCCATTCTCCCGCATTAATTCCAAAAGTTCTGTTTCTTCTTTTGTCATGTCACCCGCAGAAGCAGGTTTTAGCACACACACCACCGCCGAAGTATCGGGATGTTGAATTTTGGTATAAGTTAGCTGTGCATCTTTCTCTATCGGTGCATCTATACCCGCCGTATCAATAATTACGTTACCATCTTCTAGCAGAGGATGATTACAGTAATATTCTATTCGCTTCAATACTGCACTATTACTACCACGACGGGCATATCCAGCAGCTTCCTTGAGGTTGGAAAAGTTAAATTGCTCCATTGAATATGTAGCATTATTAACCGTGTTAATGCGATCGCGGTTTGCTATATATCCCTCTAGCAATAACATTAACGCCTTCGCCTGTTTTGCACGTTCTGATTTACTCTCACCACCTTCCTGCTGAATAATAACTTCAGAACCTTGACGTAGCAAGTCAATGACATCAGCTTGGTTAATATTGGGTACTGTCTTAAATCCTAGCTGCTGACACAAATAAACTGCTTGTTCCCGAATCTCAACTTCACTTAAAAATGTCAAAACAACACGTTCTTTATCTACTTCTGTATACTCGATTTTGCATTCTGTACCTGTAGCGTGTCCCTCTGCACTGTACAGTAATTCTCTCTCTAATAGTGCATTGATTAGCATTGATTTCCCGGCACTAAAAGCACCCGCAAACACAATCTCAAACTTGGGAGAAATCGCTTTACTTAGGGAAGTTTGTACAGGTGTAATATCTTGAGAACGTAGCGTTGGTTCTTGCTGTAAAAGTTGTAATATCGACTCAACCTGCTCTTTTAAATTTTGGCACTGAAGCGGTAAATCTGACATATTCAGCATCCTGACAATATTTATGTATATGTTAGTTACATTTATTGTCTTGATGGTTCAGTAATATTTCTGAGATATTTGATCCGGTTTGGCTGCTGGATATCACTTAACTTTTCTAGAACAAGCTTTTAGAGATCGTCTCGTTCCCAGTCTCTGACTGGGAATGCCTCATGGGGGGCTGCCGCCTCAAGACTTGCGGCAGAGCAGCAATTGAAAAGCATTTCCAGCCAGAGGCAGGAAACGAGGTTTTAACGAGGTTTTAAGGGTTCTGAAATCACGCAAAATCATTTTCATACCTGAATTCAGCAACGCCTAAAAAAGCATCTACTCAATCTTCAAGTTGAAAGGCAAACGGGCGTAAACCCCCTGTGGATCGTTCATCTTTTGCAGAATCTCTACTTCCTGTTGCAATTTCTGGAATTCAGTGGTGAGGGGATTAGATGGTTTGAGTTGCGCCCCCTCAATTCCTAAAGCAGTCCGCGCCTCTTCAGTTGCACGCCCAAAAAAGCGTTCTCCGAAGCTGTTAGTGCGAGGATACTCTTGCACTTCCCAGTCTTCTCCTAGTTTCGCCTCCTTGGCAGCATATGCGATCGCAATATTCAAACCGCCAATTTCGTCCACCAAACCAATTTCTTTGGCCGCCACACCAGACCAAACCCGTCCTTGAGCAATTTCTGCTACTTTTTGTTCTGGGAGTTTGCGACCTTGAGAAACTTTATTCAGAAACATATCATAAATGCGGTTAACACTGCGCTGATAAAGTGCCAACTCTTGAGGCGATTTCGGACGCGAAACTGTTTGACTATCAGCATAGCGTGCAGTTTTCACCGAATCCCAGGTGATGCCGTGATCATTAGCCAGCTTTTCACCATTGAATAGCAACCCAAACACACCTATTGAACCTGTAATGGTATTTGGTTCGGCAAAAATGCGATTAGAGTCGCTAGCAATCCAGTAACCACCAGAGGCGGCCACATCACCCATTGACACCACAACTGGTTTCACTTCACGGGTTAATTTCACTTCTCGCTGCATGACTTCGGCTGCGGTAGCGCTACCACCAGGACTATTAATCCGTAATACAACAGCTTTCACATCCTTATCTTGTCGGAGTTTGTTGAAGATTTTGGCAAAGCGATCGCCTCCTATTTGCCCATCATCACCTTTACCATCGACAATCTCGCCCTCAGCGTAAACAACGGCAATTTGATTTTTGGAGTTACGTTCTACACCCAAAGATTTGCCGGAAACTTCTGCGTAGCTATTCAGGCTAATTTGTCGGAATGTTTTGTCGTCTTTATCGCTATCTGTCAACTTTTTGAGATCAGTCACCACTTCATCGGGGTATGCTACTCGATCAACTAAACCGCTAGTTTTGGCTTGTGTGGCTTCCAGTAGCGCCTGACTATCTGCGATCGCTTGCAACTTTTCCGGTTCCATTTTCCGACTTGCGCCTACAACAGTGCGCCACTCTCCCCAAACATCATCCAACAATTTCTGAGTTTGTTCGCGGTTTTCTGGACTCAGTTTTGTGAGGATAAACGGTTCAACAGCTCCTTTGAATTTCCCCACTCGCACAACTTGCACACCAATGCCATATTTCTGTAATGCTCCCGCTAAGAACATCGGTTGTGAACTCAAACCGTTGATTTCCATCATTCCCAGAGGATTAATGACAATGGAATCTGCCACTGAACTAAGATAATATTCCTTTTTACTCCAATCACTGCCATAGGCCACAATCTTTTTCCCAGAAGCGCGAAACTCCTCCAGCGCTTTCCGAATTTCTTTAAGGGAGGCATAGCCGACGTTACTAACTTGGCTTGTGCCAGTTGCATCCAGGTAGATCCCGACAATTCGCGGATCGCGTCGCGCCTTTTCCAAAGTTTGCACAACTTTGCGGAGTGATACCCTTTCGTCATCCACACCTGATATTGTGTTTTGAAAAACTTCGCTTGAACTAGGTTCGCTATCAGTAATTTTCATCGACAAGTCAAAAACCAGCACTGACTTATCTTTCACGTTTGGCCCAGTATCTTTAGAGGAGGTAGCAGCCAATATTAGCAAGAACAGTCCAGTGGTTCCTAGACCACCGAAAATAATTAGTCCTAATAAGGTGCCAACTAAACTAGCAAAAGTTTGTTTGATAAAATTACGCATTAGTTATTAGTTATTAGTTATTGGGCATGGGGCATTGGGCATGGGGCATGGGGCATTGGGCATTGGGCATTGGGCATTGGGCATTGGTTCTAACCAATAGAGGACAAAGAACTAATTACCATGCCAATTTTAGATTTAGCTCCATCAGTTTATCGGTAGGGTCAATCCAAAATCCAAGTTGCGCTGAAAGCGCACCAAAGGTGCGACCTAAAATCCAAAATCTGTTGACTGATGACCTACTTAATTTATTCTACGCGCTGTAAACTGCCAGAGTGCTTTAACTGATACAAGGTGGCGTTGGCAGTGCAGAATAAAACTGTGGTGATTTCGGCGATTAATACTTCAGCCAGTTCGGCAACTGCTGTCTCTGATGTTGCTGCTGCTTGCAAAAAAGGCATTGCTAAACCAGCTATATCTGCTCCCAAAGCGATCGCTGCTGCCACATCCAATCCATGACGCAAACCTCCCGAAGCAATTAAGGGCACATTTGGAGCGATCGCTCTAATAGTTGTAATGCACTCTGCCGTCGGTAAACCCCAATCGGCAAACGTCCTTCCTAAGCGATGTTGCAAGGGATTTTCGGCTCGTTCACTTTCTACTTTTGCCCAAGAAGTACCCCCCGCACCAGCTACATCAATTGCTGCTACCCCGGCGGCAATGAGTTTGTTGGCGATCGCTGCTGAAATGCCGTTACCAACTTCCTTTGCAATCACTGGCACTGGCATTTTATCGCATAAATCAGCTATTTTGTCAAGCAAACCCCGAAAATTAGTATCACCTTTGGATTGAATGCACTCTTGTAGAGGGTTAATGTGTAAAATCAGGGCATCAGCCTCTAGGATATCAACTACCCGCAAACATTCATCTAAACCGTACTTATAGTTAAGTTGCACAGCCCCCAAGTTCGCAAATAGCAGAACATCGGGCGCATACTTGCGGACAGCAAAAGTATCAGCTACCTGGGGTTTTTCTACCGCTACCCGTTGGGAACCGACACCCATCGCAATTTTGTAGTGTTGCGCGACTTCGGCCAAACGTTGGTTAATGATTGCGGCTTGTTCTGTTCCTCCAGTCATGGAAGAAATTAACAAGGGTGCGCCAAGGTGTTTCCCCAGGAAAGTTGTACTGATATCAATATCGTTGTGGTTTAGTTCGGGTAAACAAGAATGGGTGAAGCGATAACGTTCCAGTCCATTGGTGATTTGATGACACTGAACATCTTCCTCTAAACAGATCCGAATGTGATCGGCTTTGCGATTCTGAGTTTGTGCAGAGATATTGGTAGGGGCGTTCACTGGTGGGTATGGCTAAAAGGATTTGCGATCGCTATTGTTACATTGTATGTAACCATCTTTTTAGAACAAAAATATTTATTTTGCCTATCTTTAGGGTACGTTAGGCTATTGATAACAGAACCATTCCGCCATTTTGTGAGTTAATTAATATGGTTTTACAAACAGAAAAGCACTACTACACCCCAGAAGAATATTTGGAATTAGAAGAGAAGGCTGAATATAAAAATGAATACAAAGACGGAGAAATTATACCTTTGACAGGGGGAACAACTAACCACAACAAAATAGCACTTAATTTTTGTATAAAATTTCCCTTGATAGTGCAAGGTCAAGCTTATGACATATATATGGCTGATGTTAAAGTATCGATACCCCGTTATCGCCTTTATACTTATCCTGATGTTATAGTCATCAAAGGTAAGCCTATTTACGAGGGAACAGGTACAACAACTATTACTAATCCCTTGTTAATTGTTGAAGTCTTATCAAATTCAACTAAAAATTATGACAAAACAGATAAGTTTAAATATTATCGTTCAATTCCTGATTTTCAGGAATATATTATGATTGACCAGTATAGTTTTACTGTCGAACAATTTGCCAAGCAAGCAGAAGGTCAATGGATTTTTAAGGAATATGAAAGTGAAGAGGCAGTTTTAGTCTTAGATTCTATCGATTTTCAAATTGCGTTGCGTGATATTTATGAGCGGGTTGATTTTGAGTTGATTGAGGAATAAAACAGGGGATAAATAGGGGAGTCAGGTGTAGCCATTGGTGTGCCCTTATGAATAATTGATGTGTCGCAAACATTTATAGTGTGAGACTTTGCGACTTATTATTAAGCGAAAAAGAGACGAGCAGCGATTCCTTCTCTACGAGACGCTACGCGAACGGAGAGCTTCGCTAACGCATTTTGTTTGCTGGCGAGCCTAACTACTAAGGTGCGATTATGCGATGCCTGTGGCGGGCTACGCCTACGCAAAGCAATGGGCATCACTCACGGTGTAATGATGCCTAATTGTTGCTTGTTACGCCGTCTGTGTAGAGGCCGCTTTTGAGTCTGCGGTGGATTTTAACCGGGTGATAAGCTAATGTACTTTTAATTTGCATAACCAGGGCGCTCATGTTGCCCACACCACAAGATTTTTACTTCCAGGTAATATGCAAGTTAAATATCCAACAGCTTAGTGGCTTTACGAATGCGATCGCTTTTTTTGATCGCCGCGATGAATCGATTAGACGCGATGAATCGCGTCTCTACACGGTGGGAATAATTCCGAGTTTTTTGGGTTGGCAATTACATAAATGCAAGGCAATACTTGCATAAGTTTTTGTATCAATAAAAGTAATTATGAATAATTACGATCCTCAACCAAAAAACAACAAACCTAAATACAAAGGTAAATATCGAATTGATTCAACACGGTTACCAGCATGGAGTTATGCTAGCAATGCAGGATATTTCGTTACTATTTGCACGGATGGTAAGAAATGCTTTTTTGGTGAGGTTGTGCAGGGTGAAATGCAGTTATCAACAATTGGAGAAATTGCTCATAAATTGTGGTACGAGATTCCTAATCATTTTTCTAATTGCCAGATGGATTCGTTTTGCGTCATGCCTAATCATATTCACGGGATTCTGATTATTAATCAAACACAAGAGAATCTTGTTGAAGAGGAGATTGTTGGTAAAGAAGATGTGGGTGATTTGACTGGTTTTATGGAAGGAGACGCGATGAATAGAGAAGAAGACGCGATGAATCGCGTCTCTACAAAGGGGGATCGGCAACGGGGTGGGGTTACTGGGTTATTTAACCCGATGTTGTCTAAAAATTCCCTTTCTAAAATTGTTAGGTGGTACAAAGGACGATGTACATTTGAAATTAATCAAATCTATCAAGGTTTTAGATGGCAAGAAAGGTTTCATGACAACATAATTCGTAATGAATTCGCCCTCAACAAAATTAGACAATATATTATCAATAACCCAATCAATTGGGAACGCGATCGCGAACAACCACCCCATCACCCCTTGTAGAGACGCGATTCATCGCGTCTTATGCCTGTGCGTATTGTGCGTATTGTAAATTTATCCAAATCCAGAAAATGCGATCGCCCCTGGTAAAACAGATATTGTAAACAGAATGAGAATGCGATCGTTACCTAAAAACTATTGTCCCATTCCCTATTGACGCGTATAACGATGCTTCACCCCAATGGGGAAATATTCAAAATCCCCCATTGGAGCTAATGCAACCTGTGGTGTTTGATATTCTACGGGAACATAATTAGCAAACTCGCTATTTAGGCGTAGCAGTTGTGAAAGAATAGAAGATGCGATCGCTTCTTTTTTCTCTTCACTACCCTCTA
This sequence comes from Nostoc sp., assembly GCF_036917655.1. Taxonomy (GTDB): domain Bacteria; phylum Cyanobacteriota; class Cyanobacteriia; order Cyanobacteriales; family Nostocaceae; genus Nostoc. The sequence continues at coordinate 42,049 of NZ_JBALCY010000004.1, read as the reverse complement.
CTCCTGGTGCTAACTCCACAACCACAGATAAAAATCGGTTCTTGTCTGCGTCTTCCTTCACCTGCAACACAAACTTACCCGTCACCCATTCTTGAATTATTGGTTGTTCTAATCCCACCGTCACATTTTCGGGATAAATATTTGCACCAAAGTAAGAAACTGTAAAATTAGAACGACCGAAGACATAAACGAAAGGTAGCTGATGAATACCTCTAGGTGATTGTTGAGTGTCAGAACGGAGATTTTCGAGCGGATTAAATCCCCATTCTGCTAAAAATTGCAACATTGCATCATAACTAATTATCCCGCCAGTATCCAAGATGTCATAACGCACTAAGGGAATACCGTTATCTCCCGAAAACAGCAATCCGCCATCTTGAACTTCAAAAAAGCGACTACAAGGATCATATTGTACTAGCGTGGGTAAACGCGATTCCCCAAATAAAGCTCTAGCTGCATCGGGATTTTTTGCCAGAAAACGGCGAATGCAGATACTTAACGGTGTTTCATTACCCAAAACTCCTGCATCCGCAGTACCGTAGAGTGATGCAAAATCATAGCAAGGATTTTGTGAAGCAACTCTTTCGCCAACTAAACTCCGCCATTCTTCACTAAATACTTCTCCCGCCATAACTAACTTAATCTGATATTGCTGCCACTCCACACCACGGGCGATACCAGTATCAATCACATCTTTTAAAAACGGCGGGTATCCCAATAACACCACTTGCTCAAATTCTGAACCTAGTTCTTGGACAACTCGCAAAATTTCTTCTTTGTTGTTACCAGGAGTAATTACAGTGATGGGATAACCTTTGCTAGCAAGATAACGACAGCAATTAGTAGTAAATATTCCACCTACCCAAGTGCCCAAAGTGAAACAAATCACAGCTAGGGTACGTCTAGTATTTGCATGAAAACTATCGTGAAAAATCTGTTCAAAGCGTGTGGCGATTTGGAGTTCATCCGTGAAAAAACGGGGCCAAAATGTCGGTTTTCCACTAGAACCTGATGAAGCAGCTATCATGTCGCACGTTTGGAGTTGCCCGTTGCGGCACAAGTCAGCTAAAGGATAACGCAGTATATAATTTTGTTTAGCGATCGCTGGGAGTTTTTGAAACTCCTCTAAGGTTTGAATAGTCGCGGGATTAATTTCCCTTTCTGCTAAAAAAGCCTTATAGGCTGGTACATTAGCCGCCACATCGTGAAATAAACTCAAAGCTGCCGAAGTTTGAGTGTTGAGATGCCGTTGCAGTAGCGTTTCTAGGGGGGTAGACAAAAAATCTTCAAATGCTTTAATTGCTCGCTGCTGTTGTGATTTGCAGTTCATGACGCTTGTTGTTTATCCTGAAGTAGAACCAACACCGTTACTTGCTGCCAGTATTTTAGCTGTTATCTAATACCCTCAAACCCCCAGTGATTCTTACCAACACGGATTTAATATTAAGAACACCCAGTTCCTAACATTTCGTAAGATATCCGAAAATGAGGGTATGCCCGTTGTAGTCACTCAATAAAACCTTAATTTATCCTTCAGCACCATGCAGCTCTATTGCAGTAAACAACACACAAATAATGGTAGTAACCGCTTTTGTACCCATTGTGGTGAGCCATTACCTCTTGCTGTGGGACAGGTTGTGGATAATCGCTATCAAATTATCCGTCATTTAGGGCAGGGCGGCTTTGGACGCACCTATTTGGCGGAGGATAGAAATAAATCCCATCAAACGTGTGTGCTGAAGGAATTTGCACCTCAAGTACAAGAACAACAAGATTTACAAAAAGCTAAAGAGTTATTTGAGCGAGAAGCAAATGTTCTGAAAAAACTCCAGCATCCACAAATTCCGCGTTTTCACGCCTCGCTACAAGTGAAGATAGGCGCTAAAGATTTTTTCTTTCTAGTGCAAGATTATGTGGATGGTGACAATTACTACCAATTATTAGAACAACGTGAGAGTCAAGGAAAAACCTTCAGCGAAGAAGAAGTAATCACCCTACTGCAACAGATTTTACCCGTGTTATCTTACATCCACTCACGAGATGTAGTTCACCGCGATATCACTCCTGATAATTTGATTTGGCGGCGTTCTGATAATCTGCCAGTGCTGATTGATTTTGGTGGTGTCAAGCAATTGCCAGCTTCTCAAGGTTTTTGGCGGACTAAGCTGGTTGGAAATAACACTTTGCTGGGTAAAAAAGGCTACGCCCCAGAGGAACAGCTACGACAAGGACAAGTATTTTTAAGTAGTGATTTATACTCTTTAGCGGTGACGACATTGGTGTTGCTCACAGGTAAAGAACCGCAAAAATTATACGATAGCTATCAGGGAATTTGGGCATGGGGAAAGGAAATCCAAGTTAGTCCCCAACTGGAAGCGGTGTTAAAAAAGATGCTGGCTTATAAACCGAGCGATCGCTATCAACGAGCCGAGCAAATCCTCAAAGATTTACCATCCTCAACTGCTACTAAACCCACAGGTAATTATATTACCACCAAGATTAAGACGATGGTAGTTGCTCCGGGAAGACAACGCGCCAGTGCTGTTGTGAGTAGATTCCAGAACAAAACGCAAGCGATTGCTAAACCGATATCTTGGCCTGTTTGGATTCGCCCTTTTGTGATCAGTTTAGGGGGAACAGCTTTAATTGGCTTAACTTTGGCGGTGGTCAATACAGTTATTGCCAGTGTATCTTCAATCACCCTTCCATCAATTTCGTTACCGCAAATTCCCCACTTCCCAAATCCCCTCGGTAAACCAGCCAGCGACAAAGGAAAAAATAGCGATCTCCAGGAAATTATCAGTCGTCGCCAACAGCTAGAAATTACTGAAGGATTTTTTATTCCCTTTGTAGATAATTTATTTTATACAAAAAAACCAGAATTAAAGGGACGTAGCTTGACATCTAAACCTGAAGATGGTGGTTTACGAGATGAATGGTCTGGGATCGCTGACGATTTATTGAATAAACTAGAACAGGCTAACCTCAGTCCAGCAGTTCGTCGAAAACTGGGTAAATATACCGCACAAGATTACGAAACATGGAGACGACAAGCGCGATCGGGGCAGTTTGGGAACTATACAATTGATCAACTGAACAAAGACACAAATGAAAAATTTGATCAGTTGTTTCCTAGTCAGCAGCGTGGGAAACTGAATCAACAGACTTTCGGTCAAATTTGGTATGCGATCGCAGCCGATCAAGTCAGTAAAGTCCAAAGATAAAGTTAGGAGTTATAACTCCTAAATCCTCACTTTCCAATGAATTCAATCTATTGTTCTAAAGGACATGAAAATTCCCCAGGTAGTCGCTTTTGTCTCCAGTGTGGTGAAAAATTGTTGGATACGCCCATGAGTTATAGTATCCAACCGGGACTAACTTTAGGCGATCGCTATGTGATTGTGCGTCAAATTGGCCAGGGTGGCTTTGGACGCACTTATTTAGCTGAAGATGTCAACCGTTTCCGCGAACTTTGTGTTTTAAAAGAATTTTCTCCCCAAGTTCAAACCGCTTACGTTGTCCAAAAAGCTGAAGAACTGTTTGAGAGAGAAGCGAGTGTTCTTTATAAACTGCAACATCCCCAAATTCCCCGCTTCCGGGAACTGCTTCGCCTGAACTTAGGGGGTAAAGAATATCTGTTTTTGGTGCAAGATTATGTGGAAGGGGAAACTTATAACTCGTTGTTAAATTCCCGGTTACACCAGGGTTTACGCTTTACAGAAGCGGAAGTGCGCCAATTGTTGCAGCAAATTTTGCCAGTGTTGGAATACATCCACTCCATAGGCGTTATTCATCGAGATATTTCTCCAGATAACTTAATGCTTCGCACTGTTGATCAACTGCCAGTGTTAATTGATTTTGGCGGTGTCAAACAAGTAGTAGCAGCCGTTGCTTCCCAATATTACCAACCCGGCGCAGTTGCACCCCCCCCAGCACCAACCCTATTGGGTAAAGTCGGATTTGCTCCCCCAGAACAGATGCAAACTGGGTTAGTATCTCCCCACAGCGACTTGTATGCCTTGGCAGCAACAATGTTGGTTTTGCTGACAGGAAAACAACCCCAGGAATTAATTGATGCCTACAATCTTACCTGGCAGTGGCGACGGGAAGTAAGCGTAAGTCAAACTTTGGCACAGGTATTAGATAAAATGCTATCTGCCAGACCAAGCGATCGCTATCAATCAGCCCGTCAAGTCCTCCAAACCCTCAACCCGCCCCCAGCTAACTATCCCCCAACTCAATACCCCACTCCACCAGATCCCACATCTGCCACCTTCGCCATCTCTCCACCTCCGCCATCCCACTCATCTTCCCCCCCTCCCTCCTGGTGGACACCAATAAAAACCTTCCTAGTGACGGCGGCGGTAGCTGGTAGTGTTGGATTAATTTGGTGGGGAATGAATAGTAGGCGCGATGTCGGGGAAGTCAAACCTACTCCTACAGCCAGCCCAAGTCCAACCAGTGAACAACCAACCGATCCCTTAGCGCAATATTCACCAGCCGAACGGCAGCGTAAAGAAAGATTAAGCGATCGCCGTCAACAGTTGGGTATTAATGAGAAATTTTATATTAACTTGGTGAATCAAGTTTTTTGGGACAGAAATCCCAGTTTACGAGGACGCACTCTCAGCGATGGCCCTGAAGATGAGGGTTTGCGGGCAGAATGGGATAAAACAGCGTTAGAATTGCTGGAAAAGCTAGCACCACTGAGTTCAAAAACACGTCAGCAACTTGGAAATTATACAACTGCTGAACGCGATCGCTGGAAAGTGGAAGTCAACAAAATTAACGTTGGTAGTCGTTCTTTGTATGATTTGGGAGATGCTGCTTTCTTCAATGTATTCCCTGAGCAGCGTGGTAAAAATTTCCGAGATCAGCCCATTGGACAAGTTTGGTACGGTTTTGTTAGCGATCAACTCAGTGCGATCGTCGACGGTAGCGCTTTCCAGAAACTTGTCTTTGATTCGGGCGCTATCGGCAAAATAGTCAGCGGTACTCTTCAACCTGGTGGTGGTAAAGTATTCATTGCTGGACTTGCTAAAGAGCAATCTCTGGAATTGAAGCTACAAGCAAATTCCCAAGTTTTGTTATCAGTCTATTCACCCTCTGGCAAAATTCAATTTTTAGAAGATTCTACCCAGCGCAGTTGGTCAACTAAATTACCAGAAAAAGGATTTTACGAGTTTGTCGTGGTTTCTACAGCATCGAAACCACTAGATTATCAACTCAGCATTACAGCGGAAAATCCCACTCCTCCCCCATCGCCAACACCAACGCCCACGGAAACATCAACGCCAACTCCCACGCAAACATCAACGCCAACTCCTACGCCAACTCCTACACCAACTCCCACAGAAACCGCCATTCCGACACCGATACCGACGCAAGAGACAACGCCTCAGTAGAGAGTTGTTCTCTGCATCTGGAGCGTCTCTACGTGAGATAAAAACAGGACTTACGCAAAGTTATGAAAAAACGAACCGCGTCCTCCTACGGTGAAGCAAGCTACGCTCCGCGAATGCATCAGTCTAACTGCTGCTGATGTTGATGATCTAGGTTATTATAAGCCTCTATCATGTCGAAGAATTCTGTGGTGTGAGGCTGCCCATTTACATCTTCGGCAGGCACTTCCACACCATAAAGCATGACAACATATAGTGCGTTCATATCCAGTCCCTCTGTGCGGGGGACGCCATCTTTAAGTAGCTAAACAAAATTAATTACATAGTTTTTACCAAATTCTTGGAGAATATTTTCAACAGATGCGACAAAAGTTTGCCAATTTCTGTAAGCATCTATTTCAATCCATTGATACTTAATGAACCGCCACAAAATTTCAATCAAATTTAGCTCAGGTGAATAGCAGGGTAATTTAAAGATGGTAATACCACGTTCGTTCCATTCTTCAATTTTATCAAGAATAACATCACTGGTATGAATAGAGGATTGATCAACAACAATCACTGTCGGTTTATCTACCTTAGAGAAGAAAGCATCAATGCAAGCAATAATCACATCAGAGTTAATACTTTGAGATGAAACATAAGTTTCAAGATGATTATTTCGATTCAGAATTCCTAAAACATTTAAACGCGAACTACGGCGACTATTAATAGTTAAGTACTGGCAACCCAAATATTATCCAAGCTTTTCGCTCTTGATAAACATGAAAATCGCAATTTATAGAAGTCTTTGCTGGACTGGAAGACCCTCGTTAATTAGCACTCCTTTATTACTCTCGTCAGAGCAAAATCTAAAACGTTAGTTTAAATAGACTTTTGCTCATTGAGATTTGTTTCGACGGTTTCTGTGGGTATGCGACGCCGAATAGCCAGCCGCAGGCATCGGTAATTTTCCGAGATCAAATAACTATATAAAATTTATGTAAAGCTGAAGTGTTATTAAGCGCAAAAATTTCTGGATTAATATATCAATGAAACTTATCCATTTGACAATGCATTTCTTTAATATCAAATTATTTCTTTATTAAAAAAATATATTTTTTACCAAAAAATCTGATTGTGAAACTTAACTTAACAACGATACCATGTTCGTCTGAAAAATCTCGCAATATTCACCAAAAAAAGTCAGGCGCTTGAAACAATAATTAATTAAAATTTACAGATGTAGTTGATTGTATTATCAATCGCACTTATTGATATTTTAAAGTTTTGATAAAGAAGTTGATGTAACCTTGTACTTCATGATAATTAAATAATTACAGCGTCGGTTCAAAAAAATTTGGAAAAAGAACCAAAATATTTGACCTAATTACTTACCATTTTGCTAATCAATTAAGGGATTTTCAGGAAAGAAATTATCTAATTTTATAGAGTAGGCGTCTCGCCCGCCCGCAAGCAAAGGCGGGCTTTTCGGGTCAGCCCACAATAAGTAGTTGGATATTTTTTTTAGAAATTCCTAACCAAATAATTAATGTTTTCTAACTTAGATTACGCAAATGGCAAGTAATCTGCATTGAACTGATGAATAGTTCTTTGACTGAGGCTGAACTTACGTATTAGTGAGAAATTCAGGAGAGATAAAATGGCATTTATTTTGGGCACTACAGGAAACGACACTCTAATCGGCACCGTAGGAAACGACACTCTAAACGGTCTTGCAGGCAATGACACCTTCAAGGGCAGTCGGGGGAACGACAGCATTAATGGTGGAGATGGCATTGATACCGTAGACTACAGTCAACTAGGTCAAAGCATTACCTTGTCAGGTGTTGGAACCATTAAAAAAGCTGGGGGATTGGGGCAAGATCAAGTCTTTAAAGTAGAAAAGATTATTGCTAATGCTAATGTTGCCAACAACACCATAGATACATCTCAATCTTTGCCTGGGGTATCTATCACCGTTAACTTGCAAACACAAAATTTGGTTGCCAATAACGTTCCTGCTTTGGGAACATTGTCATTTACCGCAGTCAACTTTGATAATGTCATTGGCACAAATGCAAATGACAGCATTGTTGGCGACAAGCAAAACAACCAATTATTCGGTAATAGTGGCAATGACACACTCGATGGCGGCTTGGGTACTGACACTCTAAATGGGGGAGTAGGCGACGACACTTATATCATTGACAGTACTGTTGATACCATTACGGAGGCTGCGAATTCAGGCACAGATACTGTCCGGTCTTCTGTCACCTACACACTAGGCGCAAATCTGGAAAACCTGAAGCTGACCGGAACTGGCGCCATCAACGGGACAGGTAACAGTCTTAATAACTTCCTCTTTGGTAATATTGCTAACAACACTCTGAATAGCGGAGCAGGCAATGACACACTAGACGGTAATTTAGGCAATGATATCCTCAATGGTGGTGACGGCAATGATAGCCTACAAGGCGGACCCGGCAATGACATACTCAATGGCGGGTCTGGAGACGACATCCTCATCGGTGTTTTTCCTGGCAGTCTGCTTCCACCTGGATTAGGGGAAACTGATACCTTAACTGGCGGAACTGGGGCAGATACATTTGTCTTGGGGGACGCTGTAAATGTTTTCTACGACGATAACAACACTACAAATCCTGGTTTTGGGGACTTCGCTACTATTACTGACTTCGACTCTAACCAAGATCGAATTCAACTTAAAGGAACTCCACAGGACTACCGCCTGCAAGTTGTTGGAGGCAACACACGAATATTCTCAGAGCAACCGGGACAGGCAGATGAGATCATAGGTATTGTGCAGGGGAGAAACAATCTCCAACTTCGTAGTGATGACTTCCTTTTCTATGAGCGGGAAAATGCTGGAGAAAGTACAAACAACACACTGGGAAGCGCTGAAGGGTTAGGTTCCTTATCATCAGGCTCAAAAGTTAATATTTCAGGTCAGTTAGCAACAATTCAATCGGGGGGCAATCCCGATTTTGACTTTTTTACATTTTATTTACCAAATTCAGGAACCATCACTATCGACACAGTGACATCGGGAAAGGCAATTATCGGACTGTTTAAGGATTATGGGACTTTAGTGACTAGTCAAAAATCGTCATCAATCACCGGTTTCTTGAGTGCAGGTACGTACTCCATTTCAGTGAGTAAAGATTCTTTCTTGCCTCAAAATAATGGAACTTTCTTTGGTATCAGTTCTGAACCTGATTTTTCTTATACGCTAGGAGTCAGTTTTAAATAAGAACGTTATCAACTTAAGAAAGTACTGACATCAGAAGATAGATTCAAGGATACTTTTCCTGCTGGCTAGGGGAACACGGCAACGTGTCCCCCCTTACCCGACAAGAGACTATTTAATAGCGTTCGATATCAAAAACACCCTCAGAATAAGTCAAACCATTTTGAGCGATCGCTTGTAACTTTCGCGCCCATTCCAGCCATTTGGTTTCCACATTTTTCCCCTATTTTACGTAAGTTAGTGCAAGCTAGTACCTAATTAATAAATTTTATTTGACGATGCTTCTTAGTCCATCTCGAAAAATCTGAAAACTTCTAGAGAGGTTGTTTTCTACATCCATGTGGGGAGAAACTTTCTCAGCAAAGTCGATTTTTTGTAAACCTGTCTCATAGCCATATTTTTTTAGGATCTTATCTAGTTGCTCCCATGTACCACCTTTGATAGTATCTGGATTACGAAATTTGGCTTGCTGGGATAAAGAAACAGGAATCTTTTCATATTCAGCCCTAATTGCTGTCACATCACCTATAAACCATGACTCCAGTTCTTCTACAGCAATTCTATGGAGAACAATATTTCCTTTGTGTTTAGTTACAACACTGCTGGCATCACAAAGTTTCTTCTTTAATTCTTGGCAATCAGATCTATCTTCATCTACTAGAATCACGATTCGCCAGTCATCATGCACAAAGTTAGCATAAGCTTTCATCCGATCAGGCAGTTTTTTTAAAAGTCTATCTTTATTTTGAAAGTTATGAATTTTCAGCGTATGAGTATCACCTATGATTTTAGGGACAATAAAATTTAAAGCAACTTCAGTCGAAGGTTCTTCTACTAAAAACTCTATATGCATAATTGCTACTACTAGTAAGGTAATCCTCTAAGATATCCCTCAGACCAGAGATCACCTAAGCCTGCTTGGGATTCTATAAAAGGTTTAGCATCATCGATTTGATCAGCCCTTATAACAGTTGTATAACCCTTATCATCACGTTGAAAAATCCAAAGTTGTCCAGCATCTTTGATTGTATTCACAAAAAATGTTGAGTGTGTAGAAACAAATACTTGTGAGCGTTGCGAGTAAGCCTGAGCTTCCTCACTTAAAGAATCAAGAAGTCGATGGTGCAGTCCATTCTCTGGCTCTTCAATGCAAAGTAGCTGAGGCGGATTAGGGTCATTTAATAATATCAAATACGCCAGTAACTTTAGTGTCCCATCTGAGGAAAACCTTGCTAGGAATGGTTTACTAAAAGGTGCATCTTTAAATAAAAGAGCTAGTCTGCCATCAATTGTTTGCTCCGATTCCACTTTTTCTAACTGGGGAACACGGCTAGCCAGTAACTTCAAAATTTTGGATAAAGTTTCTTGATGTTCATCAGCAAGGTATTGAACTACATTGGCAATATTGTCTCCTTCACGAGATAGATGTTCCATTGCACCAGCAGTTGCTAGCTGACGAGCTTGATCTGGTATGAAAAAAGAGAGAAACCATCCCTCAATAAAACGACGCAAACTAGCAATGCGTGGGTTATCTGATAATTGACCTATAGTTTTAATAGCCAGAGAACTGGGGTCATCCATTTGATAGTGAATTCTTTTATCATTAATTTCTGGATTTTCACCACTAATTACTTCACCTCCACCATTTTCAAACTTCAGAAAATCAAATGGTTGTCCACGAGAACCTCGCTTCCATTTGAGAGTTTCTCTTGAAACAATTGGCGCCCCATTTTGTAAACTAATAGCAACTGTATAGGTAATTTTAGGAGATTTATTATCTTCACGATACTTAATTGAAATTTCAATTTCTTGACCTTGACAATCACGGGAGATAACTTCTTGAAATCTTCCTCGCTTTTCTAACGCTTTGCGAACATTAGTAGTTAGGCAATCTGAAAGAAAACCGATCACATCAAAAAAAGTAGTCTTGCCACTACCATTAGGCCCCAGAAAAACGGAAAAAGGTTTGATATCTTTTAAGGTGATATTCTGGAGAACTCTATAGTTTTTGACTGAAATTTCTTCAATTCTTGCCATTAAAAAATCACTTCCATAACTTTGGTCGCATGGTTGCAGAAATATTAACAAAAATAGCAAGGGCATAGTGTACTGTGCCCCTACTAAATTTGCAATCAATTAGCTGATGTTAACAATAGCTTAAGAGCTAATTTTCTTAAGCATCATCTAAAGCCGCAATTCCAGGTAATACCTTACCTTCAAGTAACTCCAAACTAGCGCCGCCGCCGGTGGAGATGTGGCTCATTTGGTCGGCTAAACCAACTTTTTCCACTGCCGCTACTGAGTCACCGCCGCCAATGATGGTAGTTGTGCCAGTTTTGCTAATTTCGGCGAGGGTATGAGCGATCGCTTCCGTACCTGCCGCAAACTTATCAAACTCAAACACACCCATCGGCCCGTTCCAAATTACCGTTTTAGTATCTGCAAGGGCATCTTGGAAAACTTTCACCGAGTCTGGGCCAATATCCAAACCCATCCAACCATCGGGGATATTCTCAATGCTAACGGTTTGAGAATTGGCATCTGGGGCAAAGTTATCTGCTACTACCACATCAGTGGGAAGCAATAAAGCAACGCCCCGTTCTTTAGCTTTAGCTTCCAAAGACTTTGCTAGTTCTAGCTTGTCTTCTTCCACCAACGACTTACCGACATTCAAACCACGGGCTTTGTAGAAGGTAAAAATCATTCCACCGCCAATGATCAGCTTGTCGCACTTCTCCAGCAACGTTTCAATCACACCAATTTTGCTGGAAACCTTGGAACCGCCAATAATTGCCGCCAAAGGACGTTGGGGATTTTCAATGGCGTTTTGCAGATATTGCAATTCCTTCTCAACCAAATATCCAGCCACAGAAGGACTGAGGAATTTAGTCACACCTTCAGTAGAAGCATGGGCGCGGTGTGCAGTACCAAAAGCATCATTTACATAAAAATCAGCATTAGCTGCCAATTTTTTCGCAAATTCTGGGTCGTTTTTCTCCTCTTCTGGGTAAAAACGGACATTTTCCAATAACAGGACTTGGCCATTTTGCAACGCGCCAACTTTAGCTGCAACTTCATCGCCAATAGAGTCATCAGTTTTAATGACTTCTTGCCCCAGTAACTCCGACAGACGCTTGGCAACGGGAGTTAGGCGTAATTTGTCATCCACACCCTTGGGACGCCCAAAATGGCTGGCTAGAATGACCTTAGCTCCCTTCTGCGTCAAATCTCTGATGGTTGGCAAAGCCGCGCGAATGCGAGTATCGTCGGTAATGTTGCCTTGATCGTCCACAGGCACATTAAAGTCAACCCGCACTAAGGCACGTTTCCCAGAGATATCAGCCGAAGATAAACTTGCTAAACTTTTTTTGGACACACCAAACTCTCCTGATTGCCTTTTTGTTATTGTTTTGAAAGTAGAACCATCAAGATTTTACCGGAGTCAGGGGTGTCCAAGTGACAGATATATTTAAGACAGTACTATTTCCTATTGATCAAAGCCGGGAAACGCGGGAAGCTGCTGACGTTGTTACCAACGTAGTCAAAAAGTACAGCAGTCGCTTGGTGCTGCTATCTGTGGTAGAAGAACCACCAAAAGATGCGCCTAGCGCCGATCCGATGGTGTCACCAGAGGTAGTTGCTAAACTGCTGGAAAATGCCCAAGCTTTATTTTCTGGGCAAGGAATTCAATCCGAAACCCTGGAAAGGCAAGGCAAACCAGCTTTTACTATCTGTGATGTCGCTGATGAAATCGGGGCCGATTTAATTATCATGGGCTGTCGGGGGCTAGGCTTGACTGAAGAGGGAGCGGATGATAGTGTCACCACTCGCGTGATTAATCTCTCCCCTTGCCCAGTGCTGATTGTGCCTTAGTAGTGGTCAAACAATTTTGGATTTTGGATTTTGGATTTTAGATTGACGAATAATTCCTTGATGGTACAGAGCAAGCAGATTTATCTGTGAAATCAATCCAAAATCTAAAATCCCATTTCTTTCTTTCTTTGTGGTTCGTTTTTCTTCCTTGTACTTAAATATGGTTTAGCACATCTTCATACAGAATCGATATTAGTATTATGAACTTTTTGATTATCTAATTTTGTGATTCCGCCAAAAACAATTAACCAAACTACTACTACAACCCAGTGAATTAAAACTATTACCCAGAAAGATACTGTTAGGGCATATGCAACAGTACATATAATTCCCAACAAGGAAGCTAAAACCAGAAAAACATGATTGAAAAATGTGGTAATTCCAGCTTTAAAAAATATTTTAGCATTCAATGGATGATACAAAATAAATAATAATAGACTCACTATTGCCCAGAAAGCCCATCTAAACGAATTGGTGATTTCGCTAGGATGAGGAAGCAAAAAAACGCGAAAAAATAGTTCTTCAACAATCGCAGGTAAGAATAAACAACGCAATATTAACAAGCTTTTATCAATCCAATTCGCAGACCAAAATTGGATCTTTAAAAATTCCGTTTTCAAGCCATAAGGTAGGGCAATAATACTATAAATTAGCAGCAGTAAAACAATAACTAACCAATCTTGTAGTGTTGGAACTGCTAACGACGCTAAAACGCGATTTAAAAGAATTGAAAGCGGTGAAATATTGGTAAAGGGAATCTTAATTTGTCCCAAAAATACTGTTGGTGCAATGGGTGTAATATTAGGTTGCCAACCACCTACTTGATTGGTTCGCAATACTTGCATAGTTGCACCATGTTTTAAAAATATTGCGGCGAGGTCGTCGTGTGCAAGTCTAGGCATTATTGTTCGCCATGTTGTCAAACCAGCCCAAATACTACGATCTTGAAATGGTTTCGTCGTTTTTCCTATTCCCGTACCTGCGAGTCTACCTGCTTGACTCTGCCAATCAGCGCGAACTATCCCCAAGGGTGCTAATTGTTGTTCCAAAGATTGACCTAATTCAACTAGCTGCTGAAAGCGTAATGCTTGCGGGTGATTGGGGTTTGCGCGTACCCAAGTTTGAATTTGAGGAGTTGTAGCAACTTGGTTTTTAATTGCCAGTATCGCAGCATAAAGTGCTTGGCTTGAGTCTTGGACGCATGAGGTAGCAGGTGATACCATTGCGCCACCAGTTCCATCGCCAACCCGATAACGGGCCATTGTTACCTGTAATTGTTGCTGGAATTGCTCTAAAGGCGAAAGTTTAACACCATCAAAATCATAATCCTGCGTTACAGGGTCGAATTTAATGAGAATATCTGATACTGGACGTGTTGCCAGCCAACCACGTTGTAAATTACCCATATAATCAGCCCATGTATGCGTTCCGGCAATAATTCCATCAGGGTTATGGGCATAAATTTGGTGGTATTTAGTCTCGAAGCGTAATTCGTTAGTAAACTCGTCGCGGACAACTTCTGCGATTCCAAAAGCAAAATGTCCGGTGATAGTATAAGGTACTCCGACTGGTTCAGCTTTACGTCCACCAATTCCACCAAATAGGTGTAGTACAATAGCTTTATTGCCTTCTTGCCATTTTGATATAGATTGATTAAGTGAATTTTGTGTATCTAAATTTTGTGTTTCTACAGGTTTTAACAGTAGAGTATTGAATTTACCTTTATTTTTATCGGTATTTCGCCAATTTTCCTCTTGGATGTAATTTAGCCCTAATTCTTCACCAGTAATGATTTGACGGGGTTGAATTTGAAACAGAGAACGAGGTGCAAGTGCGCCTACCGTAAATATGCCCTTTGCATCGGGAGCACCATAAATATACCACCCATCCTCACCCGCAGGAGATTTTTCGATTTGCTGCAAACTTGAAGGAGCAAAATCTCGCGTATCTATTGCTTGTTGGGGAATACGAATAGTTTCTTTAAGACCATCAAACTTATTTGAATTAGGGTTATAATGCTGTACCAAAAAATAATCGCTATCCTGCTTTGCTTCTGGAAATAAAATAGTTTTGTCGCTATATTTAATCGGTTTAATTATTTTTACCAACCCATAAAATCTACCAGTTGCCAAAATAGGTTCACGTTCAATTTGCAAAATAGATTTTTCTTGACTTGCATCAATGATTGTACTTGAATCTAAAGCAACAATTGCATCATCAAGAGGATTTGCACCAGCCAAAGAACGTAAAATTCCTACCTGACGAACTCCATTTAGTCGAAAAGGATGAATGTTCCCTTCTTTTTGACTTTTAATCACTTCTGAATTGAAATTTATATCTCGCGTTACAGCTTGAACGTAAGCAAGCAAATCTTCATTCTTTTTCCACTCCAAACGCACAATATTGCCTACTAAATTTTGTGCTGTAGGTGGTGCATATTGCACTTCCATCCATACCCAATCCAAACCATCTTGTAATTGCTGTTTCGTTGGTAAAATTAACCTTCCTACCCAGTCGGCAATAGGTTTATAAACGTTTGCCGATGGAATTTGTGCAATCGGATAAAAACTAGATTGATTAAAATTTTGTCGAATATGTATCGCGTAATTATTTTCTTGTTGTCCTAGCGGGGTTTGTCTTGGGGAGAGTTGCCACGCCGCAATTACTGCTATGAATACTAGCAGTAAAAATATCGTAAATAGTAGCCTGACTTTTCGACTCAATCCACGCCAAATCATATGTTATCAGCAAGTTTTAGTTGCTGATAATCTTACTCTAATATCCGCTATCCATGTAGAGACGCGAAATTTCGCGTCTCTACACACCCAAAATCACCGCCATAAAACCTAACCGAACCGTACTGAGATTTAGTTTTGTACAGAGATGTGTGTACACCGTAGCAGGCGGGGAGGTGTTCTTGAGGTTGAACAAGTAATCAAGCGGACATAATATGACAGCTTAAAAACGATAGTTGCGATCGCGCACCCACATACTAACTGGCACTGCCTTACCCTGTGGATCTACTTTTGCCTTCACCACAATCGGTGGGACTTGTCCTCTGCGGGCGCGTTGGGCTTGTAAGTCGTTCCTAATCTGCCGCCGTTGGTTTTCTTTTATGTAATATGTTTCCAAGCCGTAGTTAACAGAGCCATCCTGATAAACACCTTTTAAGGCTACCTGATTGGCTCTAAGAGTTGTGGGGCGATCGCTAGTTACTCGTAACGGTCTCCAAGCTGTAGGAACACCGCGACCAGAGGATAGTTGCTCTTGCAAAATCACGTAGATGTTGGTTCCTTCAGGCAATCTTCTGCCACTTCCCCGACCTTTGCTGACTAATGTTTGCCAACCAGGCAGTCTGCTCAAATTTGCGGTACGGGATATATTGTAGTCTAACGCTAAGGTGTTACCATCCAGCACATTGTTAGGGTCTACAGGTACGGTTTGCAAAATCACCGTCTTACCTGTCACGTCTGTATAAAGCGCTTGGGCTGGTACTGCCATAATTAGCCCGGTTTGCACCGCCAAGGGCGCTAGTAACCGCCAAAAAGGTAAGGGCTTATTCGATTTTTGTTCAGTGGCAATCAAGTAATCCCGAAAAGTCACCTTATTGGAGAATTCGGCTTCGGGAGACAAGGGTTTATTTTTAGATTCAGGAGAACTATTAGTCATGAGCGTAGTCCTAAAAAGCAGAGGGATTGAGGAGGTCAAAAGTAACGAGATTAGGACTGACGCAGAGAAACTTTAAAAATTTTGACGCACAGAGATTTTGATGATGGACAAATTTCAGAATTTTGGATTTTAGATTTTAGATTTTAGATTTTTCCTTCAATCCAAAATTCAAAATTCAAAATCTAAAATTGGCATGACTTCTTTCATCTTTTGCACTACTTCTTACTTGTAGAGCTACCACCAGGTAGGCGGCGTTCAAACCAGAGTCCAGCGCTAATTAAAGCAGAACCACACAAGACAAAGACCAGCGACTTAAAAAGTAAGTCCGTATCGTACTCTTGCACGCGACTGATAATTTGCAGTGTTAATAACAGCATACCGCCCCAGAAGGAATTTCTGTTGCTTAATTTCAATCCTTCTTGAATTAGTCCCCAGGCTAATGTTGCTAGAAGTACATTGAAAATAAAAACACCAAGTTCATCAATCCGGCTGATAGTTTGATGCCAAAAAGGTACTAAGGTAATAAAGACAAGAAAGGTACTAATGACAGCAGTCGTGAAAATCACTTCCCGACGCGGAGGGTTATTTCTTTGACGCAGTAGAAACAACCATTGCAATACCGCCAAGCCACTGAGAATCCCCAAATCGATAATCGGCAGAGACTCGAACAAGTTTGTTACATTCGTTGGCTGATTATAACCATAATTTTGAGATTCCCAGACCCAACGAAAAGACAAGATGTAAAAGACAATGCCGAAGCTTACCAACGCTAAATTACGGGCCAGGGATTGAAACAACCTGTAATTTATGGTTGGAAATAGTAAATCATCATAACTCCAGAATAATGCAGGTGGGAGTGCAAAAGCAAAAGATGCCACCCAAGGGGCTATATCAGCATAATTCAGCAGTGGCAGGGGATTGAGGTTGGCTTGTAAGGAACTAGCAAAGACAAAGGCTGCTAGACCAAAAATCCAACGTGATCGACAGAAGTAGGCTAAGGGTACAAACACCAGCCATGCCAACAAAGGCATATGCTGCACCAATAGCCGCGACCAAGTGAACTCACTGGAAGCGTACCATAAGTCTTCTAGTCCAGTCCAATACCCGATTTCCACGAGGACAATTGATAGAATTCCTAAAGAATTTAAGGACAAACTGAAGGCCATCACCACAACACCCAACCCCCAGGCGAGAAACAATTGGGAAGTTGAACCGACAATATTGAACATCTGGGCCATCAGCAGTAAGTTTGCACCGAAAATGAAGGCGCTTAAAATTAGCAACCCCTCTCCCAGTAAACGTTTGCTTTTTTGCGGCTTCTTCCCTTCAGGTGTTATCCAGGTGTAAAAACCAGTGATAGCGATCGCAAAAAACAAACTCATCAGTAGAATAAATTTGACTTCTCGTGATCCTCCCTGCCAGTTTCCTGCTACAAAGGTAATTATGCCTAAGCATAAAAGTATGCTGCCTATAGCAATCGCGATCGCTTTATTGCGATCGCGTGCAGCAGCTTCCAGGTTTTTAAATTGATAACGTTCTGCTATTTGCTCATACTGCGAAGAACTAATTAATCCTTCATCCCTCCATAGTTGTGCTTCTTTGCGTAATTTTTGCTGGAAATTATCTAAGAACATGACCTTCTCCGGTGCAGTGGGTAGCTTGGCCATTGCGTTCTGAATGGCGGTCATTATATTTTGAGTATGAAGCCAAAAGCCTTAATTACATTGTTCTTGTGTAACAGTTTGATTTGGATTTTGAACCAACGCAATTCGTAATTTTTAATTCATAATTATGAAAGTCAGATTACATCTTGTTTTCCATATAATTTAAAGTTTGTATTATATATATCCACATGGAAAAACCTTCTAATTTATTACTTAAAGTCTCGCGGCGTTTGTTCACTAATCTAGATGAGCAAGAAAAATTTATCGAGGCTTTAATGAATCCTCAGCCTTTTTCACCTAGTATTCTTTGGTGTCAAGAAAAACCAGAGATTTCGCCTTTTGCAGTGGAAACACCAACTTATTGGCAACCACAATTTATAGACCGCTTATACCTGGGAGAAAAACCCGGTCAGCATCCCTTGCATCAACAAGGATATTTCTATTGTTTAGATTTTTCTTCGGTGTTTGCAGCTACTACTTTGTTAGCTATTCCTCAGCCAGTGCATTTAGTTTTTGATATGTGTGCCGCACCAGGAGGTAAAAGTATCTTCGCTTGGAAAGCTTTACAAACTGACTTACTCATCAGTAATGAAGTAATTGGCAAACGTCTGGGAATGCTAATTTCTAATTTGAAGCGTTGCCAGATCACCCCTAGTGCAGTGGTTAATAGAGATTCGAGTATATTTGCCGAAATGTTTCCCGGCTCTAGCAATCTAGTAATAGTAGATGCTCCTTGTACTGGACAATCTTTACTTGCTAAAGGTGAAAAAGCACCCGGATGTTTTCACCCAACTGCTATTAATAAAAGTGCAAATCGGCAAAAACGCATTATAGCTAACTCTGCTAAAATTGTTTCACCACAAGGCTATCTTGCTTATATGACTTGCACATATTCACCCGAAGAAAATGAGCAGGTTTGTGAATGGTTCTTGGAACGCTTTCCCCAGTTTCAGGCGATGGTAATTAGTAATTTAGCTAAATATCAGTCGCATTTAACTACAATGCCTTGTTATCGGATGTTTCCTCAGGATAGGTTAGGGGCTGGTGCGTTTACAGTCCTGTTTAAAAATACTAATGAAGATGAAGATGACCAGAAAAAAGTAGATTTAAATACAATATCTTCGCTGTATATCTATCAAAATCTGAAAAAGCCAAGTTAGTTACATTGGTGGCATATATTCTGACATTAATCTAGAACATATGATGTTTTGATTAGTGCTGCATTTGTCAATCAGCCATCAGGAATACACATTTTAAGTGAGTTGACTTTATATTAAAACCACAGATATTGCAATTTTTGTATAGATGCAACACGTGGTAGGGACAAAACATTTTTCATCTGCGTCAACTTCAGCCTAACCCTTTAAAAACTTCGTAATCTCGTTTCCTGTCTATGACTGGGAATGCAACTCGGAGGTTCCGCCTCTCGTTCAAGCGGCACCAAATAAATGGGCATGAATAATTAAAGGTTTGCGATCAGGGCTAGAGCCGCTTACTACGAGCCAATTTAATTAATTTTATATTGTGTAACATAGTTTGATTTATTCTTACCCACTTACTTTTTCGGTATTTCCAAGTTTTACCTGGAAACGATATTACGAGATTAATAAAAAACTAATATTAATTAATTCTTATGGAGAAAAACATTTTTAACCTTTTCATAATCTGAATTTAACCGAAATTTATCCAGTATCAGCTCTCGACTTTCTGAAATAAACATTGTACAAAAAAGCTAGGCCGTACAGGATGCAAATTATATGAGTCGAAAAGTCAGCAAAGTGTTTAAACAGTCTGGGGTGATTCCTTATAGAGTGAACAACGGTAAAGTCGAAATCTTGCTAATCACGACTCGTAACTTTCAACACTGGGTGATTCCGAAAGGAGATATTCCTAATGGTATGAGTCCGCCCGCTTCAGCGGCCAAAGAGGCGTGGGAAGAAGCAGGGGTGATTGGACAGGTAGACGCCAATGAACTGGGCACTTACAAGTACCGCAAACGAGGCAAAATTTACCGGGTCCAGATGTATTTGTTACCAGTAGAGATGCTGAGTGAAGATTATCCAGAAGCAAGTAAAAGAAAACGGCAGTGGGTAGAAGTGAATAAAGCTATCAGACGAGTTAAGTTTAATTCACTCAAACGAATCCTTAAAGGTTTTTTCCAGGTCAAATTTAACTTTTGTGCATTTCGATGTTAGACGATATAGAAATACACATTATTGCAAAGCCCTCGGAGCAAAGTGAGGGCTTTTTTAGAAGTAGCTATACTTCAAACAACTGCGATCGCTAATTAAAACAAGTAAACCTTAGATGTAAAAAATCACCCATATTTATATTCATTTGATGATGAGTATGGGTCTATTTATTGAATGTACAATCCGTTCTAAATCCACAGTAAAGCTACCCAAGTTTTTATACCGATAATTCCATCAGCTTGCAATCCCTTAGATGTTTGGAAACTAACAATTGCATCCTTAACTGACTCAACAAATTGCCCATCAATGGCATCAGTATATAATCCAATATTTTTTAATTGCTGTTGTAATTGTTTGACTCTTAGCCCAGAATCTCCTAGCTGCAATCCATTAAATCTATTCAAATCGGCTCGACCACTAACACCAGCTACACCAGATATATCACCTTCATATTGATGGATTAGGTATTGCCCCTGCCAAGCGCTAGGAATACTTGGGTTCCGAGTTCCGTAGTGGGCAATCCATAACGGATAACTAGCAAAATCAGATGGATTGCCAAGTTCTGTCCAGAAACTGGGGAAGGTATAAATGATTGGTTTGATTGGTTTTTTTGTTTGTTGTAGAAGGGCTTTTTCCACCTCTGCTAACCACTGCTTCGCTCCATTAATTACAGCTTGGTTACTTCCTTTGTCAGTTACCTCTACATCCAGAACTGGTGGTAAGTCTCCTGGTTCTAATTTCCCCAACGTTTTTAAGAATTCCTTCGCTTGCTGAACCGGGTCAGATGAATGGGGGTGAAAGAAATGATAAGCACCCCGAATAATACCAACAGTTTTCATCGTCTGCCAGTGATGAGCAAAAGCAGAATCTTTGATGCTAACTCCTTCTGTGGCTTTGACAAACGCAAAAGTTTTACCAGAGTTTTTTACTGCTGTCCAATCTACTCTGCCGTCTTGATCGGCAACATCAATTCCTTCCATAAAATTTTTAACCTTTTTATACAGTACAATGCTGAACTTATCAGAGGCTTTGATCAAATTTATGCTTTTTCTGGATGTTTGAGTAAATTACAGAAATTTACTAGGGTTTAGTGTCAACAGATCGCACCGGGGTCACTCTAACTTTGCCCGTACAAGGCTTGATTTCTTCTGTGAGGGTAAAGTGCTGGTAAGCACCAGGAGGTGTGATTTCAATTTTACTAGACATTGGGCAGTGTTTCTCTGGGGAACTAATGTGGTTATATGCTATCTGAAATGAAGCTTGTTTCCCAGGAGCTAGAGTTACTTGTTGTCGAGGTTGCTGACTCGAAAAGTAAGTGTCTTTAGAGCGGATAACTTTAATACCCTCCAAAGGCTGATCTTTTGCATCCAGTAGTGCCAATCCCGGATAACCGTTGAGGGTGCAAGGCGATGAGGCGTTATTGGTGAAGGCGTAGGTAAGGGCAACATTCCCAACGCCAGCATCTTCGGAGACTCGGCGCACTGACAATTGGCTAGTTTCACAGCGCGTCGGATTCGTGGCAATAGTTGCTTCAGGGGTAGAATGCTCTATAGTTTTTGCAGTCGGTATCGGTGTTGAGGTCAACACAGTTTCCTTGGTCGCCTGCTCAGTGTTTACTGGCAAGGCTTGCGGCTGTTTTGTAACAGAGGAAGAACCGACACAGCCAGTTGTCACCGCAGTCAGGAGCAACAACATACTGCTTTCCACAATTAGAATTCGCATATATTTTTTGTCTCTAGTGAACTACTTACACTGATGCTTTACATACAGTATAAGTTTCCAATTTCACAAGGGTTAGCGTTGCTGTCTATATACCATCTTTAGTGTAAGTGTGAGTGCAATTCTGTTCGGTTAAGGCAAAAGACGCGATAAATCGCCGTCTTTACAATAATCAGTCCTTTGTTAGTTAATACGGGAGGTAAATAAAGGTCTGGGAAATTACTGCTGAGGAGTTGCTGGAGCGGTATGCTGATGGGGAACGTAACTTTGCCGGAATCAAATTGGCTCATTATGGACTCTATGGATTTCGTCGCTCCAAATATGGTAGGAAACTTGACCTCGATGGTGTTGTTTTGCGAGATATTAACTTGCGAGGGGCTGATTTGCGTAATGTCTATCTGATTGGAGCCGATTTGACTGGAGCCGATTTGGGTGGTATTTTCTTGGAAAGTTGTTGTTTGGTAGGAGCAATTATCCGCGATGCTAATTTGCGTGCCGCCTGTTTGGATTGGAGCGCTTTCGATAACGCTGACTTGCGAGGAAGTAACTTGGATCACATGAATGCCAATTGTGCTAACTTCCCTGGAGTCCAAATTGGCTCCTTCGAGTACGCTGTTCTAGCTCAAACCTATTTCAAAGGTGCTCATACCGATGACGGTATGATTCGTCGGGGTTCCAATTTGATCTGGCGAACTACCCTGCCCAGTGGGATTGTAGTAGAAGGTCCCCAGTGGGGGAATGGTCGTGATGCCAGATGAGACAAATTCCTTATCTTTTGCTGCGAAAATAATCAGAAATGTCAACTTTAATTGGCAGCGATCGCATCAAAATTACCATTAGGGACTGACAAATAAAAAAATACTCAACTACTTCTTGTGGGGTGGGCGTCTCGCCCGCACGTAGAGAAGGGCGGACAAGATGTCCACCCCACAAGATTGGATAATTTATTTCTTGGAAGTCCCTTAAACAAGTAGGTATCGTCCCCAGCCTAAATATTCAACCCAATTAAATATTATCTGTTGCCTCAATCAAAGCACTACGAATTCCTGGTTCACTCATCGAATGCCCAGCATCAGGAACCACTATAAATTCGGCTTCCGGCCAAGCCCGATGTAATTCCCAAGCTGATATCATTGGGCAGACTACATCATAGCGTCCTTGAACAATTACAGCCGGAATATGGCGAATACGGTGTACATTTAAGAGTAATTGATCTTCAGTTTCCAAAAATCCCTTATTCATAAAGTAATGGCATTCAATACGTGCGAAAGCTGAAGCAAATTCACTCTCGCCAAACTTTTGCATAAGTTCTGGGTCTAAAAACAGTCTACTGGTACTACCTTCCCAAATTGACCAAGCACGCGCTGCTGTTAATTGAATTTCTAAATCTGGATCGGTCAAACGTTTGTAATATGCTGCGATCAGATCATCACGTTCATCTATGGGAATTGGTTTAAGATATTCTTCCCAAGCATCAGGAAAAATATAGCTAGCACCCTCTTGGTAGAACCATCGCAACTCTTTTTGTCTCAGCATAAAGATACCACGCAGAATTAGCCGCGTGCATCGAGAGGGATGGGTTTGACTGTAGGCTAATGATAAAGTGCTACCCCAACTACCACCGAAGACCGCCCACTTTTCTATACCTAAATGTTGGCGCAGTTTTTCGATATCACTGACTAAATCCCAAGTGGTGTTTTCTCGTAATTCAGCATGAGGCGTACTTTGACCACAACCGCGCTGGTCAAACATCACTAACCGCCATTTTTCTGGGTGGAAATATTGCCGATAAAAAGCTGGACATCCACCACCAGGACCTCCATGCAGCAAAACGATGGGTTGACCTTGGGGGTTCCCTGACTCTTCAAAATGAATGGTATGAAGGTCGGAAACCTTTAAAATACCTTCTAAGTAAGGCTCAATCGCTGGGTAAAGTTTTCGCATTTTGCATATTTTATCAGTAATGTTGTCATTGCGATCGCTTGTCTTTGTGAAACAACTTCAGTCTCTTCACGTCAGTAGAATCAGATACTATTTATATAAAAGCTGCGTACTATTCCTGTCAAGGAATCCTAACAGATGTGTCCAGTCGGTGTTCGTACTAGTCACTCAACTCATGCCTTAGAAATCGGCTTGGCAAAGCTCATCCTGATATTGGTAGGAGTCAACCAATATCAGGATGAGCAAATACCCTGTTTGCGTTACTCAGCACTAGATTGCCAGGGTTTAAGAGAAGCATTAAACGCCGCAACTCAGGGATTTCCGCAACAAGTCGATGTAATGCAAAAGCCAAAAAAAAACTGTATCGCTGATCATCAATAGTGGCAATGACTACCTGATTGGATTAAAAGAAAATCAACCGACACTCTATAAAATGGCTCAAACCCAACCACAACACGATACTCTACTCAGCAGTGCCACAACTGTAGAGAATGTTCATTCTCGACTAGTCCAACGTGAGTGCAAGGTTTTTGCTGCCGCCCTTGAACAGAGCAATTCTTCAGCTAAATATTAGAAGCCATAGTTTCTCAGGGTAAACGCACAGGATTTACAAAAACCCTGATGGATAAGGATTTTGAGTCTTAACGTTTGATCGCCTTAAACCGTTCTTGCGCCGCCTGAAACGCTTCTTGCATCACCAACTGAATTTTTTGGGGATCGGGTTTCTTACCTCCCATTAAATCACCAAAGTAAACGCAAGCTGCTTCCCCTAGTGCCCAGGTATAGGCGGCTGCCCAAGAGGCTGCGATCGCACTCCCAAAACCTGGTATAAATTTAATTAACTCCCGTGCAATAGCCTGTGCTAAAAAACCACCTGCGATCGCACTCACAACCCCTCCCGCCTGAGATGGCGTAAGTGTCTGCCCATATAATTTACCCAACAGACCCACCATTGATACTTGCAAGGCAGTGAGTACGGGCATTGTGGCAAATGGCAGAGGTACAGCGGCGAGGGTGGCAGACATAATCGCAAATGGCAAAATATAACGGCGGGCAGCATCCCGGTAAAGATTGCCAAGTTGCTTACCAGTTTCTTCCCGATCCAATAGCTGATAAATCGCTTGGGCTTCGGCTTCTGGGAGTAATTCTGCCAGGGAATCTCTCAGGGCTTCTAAGCCATAAAATACCGGAGTGTAACCATCTTCTTCTAGGGTAAAGTCAATTAATACAGAGCGGTCAGTTATTTCTGCGAAGGCTTGCTGCATTGCGGCAAATGCGCGGTTGACTTCCTGATAATCTGGCGGATAGGCGGGATGATCGGCGGTATCGGCAGGATAAACCTCATGCAAGCAGGTAACTACCAGCAGACAGGGAATATTTGGATATTGCTGGCGCAACTGTTGAGCAATTTGTCGTAGCGTGTCAGTTGCAAAATCATTAATTTTAACTGTCAGAAGGAGGATTCTGGCGGAACGAGTATCCTGTTCTAAATCGCCAACTAACTCCTGAATAATTACCTGAGTATCTTGTTTAACATCACCCAGTCCCACCGTATCAGTAAAAATCAGTAACGGCAGGTCATTGGAAGGATAAGCATAGCGCTGGGTGTGTTGCGTGTGGGGACGAAATCCCTGACCGATAATCTCGGCAGATACTCCTGTCAATCCCCGAACAATTGAACTTTTTCCAGCTTGGGGTTTACCAATCACCAGGGCTTCTGTGGTTGGCAGTTCGGCTCGGATTTTGTCTAGAATCTCTGCAACTTGGGTTTCGCTCACACTAAACCATTCAACAACTGTTTGTGCCAGTTGTTCTACGGGTAAGAGTTGCGTTAAGCGTGTTGTTGTGTTGTTCCAGACACCAGCAATGCGGTTTGTCCAGGAATTATCGACCGACTTGGTGGTGGCTCCATCGGTCGGTTTACTTAATTGCTGAGAATCATCTTGCTCAGTCATTCCCATGAAAACGGTAGATAAAATTCAAACTACATCCTGTCTATATTTATCGTACTGTCAAACTTGGTTCAGTTTGCCTCAATTTACTCATCCTAAAGTTCAGTTTCTTCGCCCGATGGTTTCTCTTTAACACGCTCTTTCCAGTATCCCGGTTCGCGGCTACAGTGCATCACCGCCAAAATCAAAACCTAATCTTCCTCAATGGTGTATAAAATTCCATAGGGAAATTTGCGCGTTAGACATCGACGAATGTCTTCGTCAACAACAGCCCAGCGAGTCGGTGACTGAATGATTCGGAAAATAGCATCCTCAACCGCATTAATAAATGCTTGTGCTAATTCAACCCGACGGTCTGCGTAAAACTTGACCGCTTCGCCGTATTCATTTAATGCTGTTGGGTGAAAAACGTATTTCATTACTCCAAAAGTTGTCTCACCCTAGCTAACGCTTCCTCTCCAGAAATGGGTGGAACTGTACCGCTTCGGACTTCATCTCTACGCTTTTTGGCTTCATCTGTCCACAGCATTTGAAGTGTTTCGTCTACATCAAATTCAAGACTTTCAACCAGCTTTTCTGCCAACAATGCTCTTGATGCACTGGGCAAAGCTAAGGCTTCTTTCATGATTTGCTCAACAGATGCCATAATTCCTGAAAGCATAGGGACTATCCAGAGTCTATCAGGAAATCAGTAAACATGGCACAACACTAAAGTTATGGAAAGCCTCTCGGACGCTTCCCTATATCATTTTGACTCAATCAAATCAACGATCGCTTTCACCAATGCATCTGGATCTACTGGTTTAGAAATATGCATTTGAAATCCTGCTGCTAGTGCTTGCTGCTGATTCATTTCCCCTGCATAAGCCGTCAGAGCGATCGCAGGTACTAATCCTCCTTGTTGAGGCGATCGCGCCCTCACTTCCCGCATCAGCATATAACCGTCTGTCTTTGGCATTCCAATATCGCTAATTAAAACATCTGGTATCGACTCAGACAGCGCTTGTAATGCCTCCTGTGCTGATGCTACTGCGGTTACTTCCCCACCGTAGTCTTGCAAAATAAAGCTAACTAAGTCACGAATATCGGGTTCATCGTCTACCACCAAAATTTGAGTGTTTGAGAGGAGCGAGGATTCCGGCTCACAATCTAAAGACTCATTCTCTTCACGCCGAACATGTTCACTTCTGACTAAAAGGGGTAGCTCAACACTGAAAGTAGTACCCGATTCTTCTCCAGGACTTTCGGCTTGAACTTTTCCCCCATGCATCTCTACAACTTTACGCACGATCGCTAATCCTAAACCTAATCCACCAAATGTGCGGGTAGTTGTACTATCCGCTTGGCGAAAGTAATCAAACAAATAAGGCAAAAAGTCTGCGCTAATTCCCTTACCTGTATCGCTGACCTGAATTTGAGCTTGATTCCCAGCTTCTACTAATCGAATTTCTACCCGTCCTCCTGTTGGTGTAAATTTTACCGCATTGGAAAGGAGATTCCACACAACTTGCTGAAGCCGATTTGGGTCGCCCATCACTTCTGGCAAAGTGCGATCAAATATCGTCTGAATTTGAATTGACTTAGCTTGTGCTGCTAGTTGTACTGTCTCTAGTGCTGCTTCAATCACCATTCCCAAGCTTACCGGACAGATATTCAAGTTTAATTTTCCTTGGAGGATGCGAGATACATCCAATAAATCTTCAATTAGCTGGGTTTGTAAATTGGCGTTGCGTTCAATGGTTTCCAAGGCGTGGTTAGTGGTTTTTTCATCAAACTTGCGAGTCCGCAGCATTTTCGACCACCCCAGAACGGAGTTGAGTGGGGTTCGCAGTTCATGGGAGAGAACCCCCAAAAATTCACTTTTGATTTTGTTGGCGATTTCTGCTTGTTGGCGTGCTGTTCTTTCTCGTTCGAGGAGGCGGAAGCATTCTTTCTCAGCTGATTTGCGCTCGGTAATATCCAGTACAAAAGCAACACCATTATCCTTGGAGTCATTCAGCAAGGCTATTCCCAATACAATTGGTACTCGCTTCCCGTTGGGGTGGAGGTACTCTTTCTCATAAATTCTGGAAACTCCAGTGGTTTGCACCTCCAATAGGGCGCGATCGTCTAAATGCTTATACTCGACAGGAGTAAGTTCTCTCCAATTAAATCTATCTAAGGTGGCAAACTGATCACGAGTGTAGCCAGCTAGTTGCAGAAAGGCATCATTGGCATCAACAATAAAGCCATCCACATTCCAAAAAGCGACCCCGATTAGGTTAGATTCAAACAACCGCCGAAATCGCGCTTCACTTTCACGTAATGACTTTTCTGCCCGTTTGTGTTCCGTAATATCGCGACTAACAGTAATTACGCTGAGTTGTTAGTTCGCGAGCCCTTTCTTCTGCCTGCTTGCACACAGTAGTTTCCATACAAACGCCGGTCATTCGCACCGCTTGTCCCTGCTCGTCATAGGTAATTTTTCCCTTGGCAGAAATCCAATGTACACTTTGGTCTAATCGAACTATGCGAAATTCATCGTTGTAGTCAGTCTTGTGTCGTAAAGCCTGGGCAATAACTTGCATTACAGATTGTCTGTCTTCACGATAAACGCACTTCAGAAACGCCTCATAAGTGCCGTCAAAACTACCTGGAAGCAGACCAAAAAGTACTTCATGATTTTCAGACCAGATGACTTGATTGGTAACAATATTCCAATCCCACAAGCCCATCTGCGAAGCATCGAGAGCTAGCCTGAGCCGTTCTTCACTCTCCCTCAAAGAGACTTCTAGCTGCTGTCGCTGTGCAATTTCTTGTTGGAGTTGCTGTAAAGTCACTCCCACATCTGTTGGCATGAACGCTGTGGATGTCCTCTCTTCAAGATGCCATTCAATGTCATACTCGATAACTTGAATCTGGGGATTATGTGTTGCTATTGCCAGCCTTGTTTCTAGTTTTCGTAATTGCTTCTCAAGCGCTGCTTGCCTTTGTTGATAAGATATTTCTGATTGCTCTAACTCAGCTACATGCTGCCGCAAAACTGCTAATTCATCAGTGACTTTAAAATTAATTTTATCCACATTTGGCATCTTGTACACCGCTCATAACTAAACAATACCGATTTGAAGAGTAGGCATCCCCTAGTTTTAGCAGTATGGATTTTTAAGCTTAAAAATGCAATCCATCAAAAGGCACATAGGAGTTTTAGGCAAAAGACATCTTCTAACATTAAGAGCGATGTCTAACGACAAGATGCTTTGCATCCAGCAGTGATTTAGTAATCACTCATCTCTTCAGACGCATGAAACCCGCACCAATCAATAATCCCACAACCTGCCCCCAGAAGACAACACCCGATTGATTTACGCCAACAGGAGGAATATTTAAACTACCGATACCATAAAATAATTGTTGCACAAACCACCAAAATATATAGAAAAAGGCTGGAAGTTCGATAGGGATATACAAGACTATTAGCGGCAAAATTGTGTCAATTTTAGCTTTAGGAAACTTCATAACATATGCTCCTAAAATAGCTGCGATCGCGCCATTCGCCCCAATCAATGGTATTGTCAAACTCGGTTCAGTCAGAATTTGGACTAACCCTGTCATCACCCCAGCAGCCAGATAAAATCCAAGATAGCGTCTATGTCCCAGAATATTTTCGACAGTCTTACCAAAAACCCACAAAAATAGCAGATTTCCCAATATTTGACTAAAGCTGCCGTGCAGAAATATCCCAAAAAGTAGTGAAAATGTTCGCCACAATACAACTATCCAAGCAGCAGAGTTGTTGAAGAAGAGTGCATTTGTAATTGCCCCACTAATCTGCGCTGGAATCACACCCCAACTATTGACAAAATAGCCCAATTCACCACTAAATTCTAGTTGAAGTTCCCATAAAAATACAGCAAGATTAATGCCAATCAGCCAGTAATTAATAATGGGCTTACTCCGACAACGTATATTATCACTAATAGGAATCATATAAATTTGTCATTAGTCATTTGTCATTGGTCATTAGTTATTAGTTATTCTCCCCCCACTCCCCACTCCCCATTCCCCACTCCCCACTCCCCATTCCCTCATTCCCTCTTAACGTGTGGCAAGATTGAAATCAGATCGCATCGCACTTAACTAGGCAAACGAGATGCTGGGAAACACACTTGTTGGAAGATACCAAATTATTAGTAACTTGGGAGGTGGGGGTTTTGGTGAAACTTTTGTGGCTTATGATACTCAATTACCCGGATCACCTCAATGTGTCGTCAAGAAACTCAAACCCCAGGCAAGTGATCCGGTAACTTTGGAGACGGCTAGGCGTTTATTTGATACAGAAGCACAAGTTCTGTATAAATTAGGAACTCACGATCGCATTCCCCAACTTTTAGCTTACTTTGAGGAGAATGCCGAATTTTATCTTGTACAAGAATTGATCGAAGGTCATGACTTGAGTCAAGAATTAACACCAGGTAAAACCCTCAGTCAAGAGCAAGTAATTTCACTTTTACAAGAACTTTTGACAATTTTAGAATTTGTCCATCAACAGAATGTAATTCACCGTGATGTCAATCCCCGAAATATTCTCAGACGCCAACCAGATGGCAAATTAATTTTAATTGATTTTGGTGCAGTTAAACAAATTGCTACTCAAGTTATTGTTCCCCAAGGTCAAACGCAAGCTACTGTTGCTATAGGTACGCCTGGATATATTCCTGGAGAACAAGCTCATGGTACGCCAAAATTAAGCAGTGATATCTATGCTGCGGGAATAATTGCTATTCAAGCTCTGACTGGATTATCTCCAGAGGAAATAGTAAAAGATGCCGATACTAATGAAATTATCTGGCATAATCAAGCTACGGTAACGCCAGAATTTGCTCAATTCTTAGATAAAATGGTCTGCTACGACTTTCGGCAACGCTATCCTTCGGCAACGTTAGCATTACAAGCGCTGAAAGAGTTAACACAGCCACCCGCCCAGACAATAGCTTTAACTCCTATTTCTCCACCAAAGAATATAAACAAACCTCAACCGAAAAAAGGTATATTGGGTAAAATTTTACTAGTGATATTTTTCCTTGGTGTTAGTGGAGTCGCATCAATATTTATTCTGAATCACATTAATTCAAATAATGCCATTGAATTATCTAAAGAAGGAAATACATTTTTTGATTTGCAACGCTATCAAGATGCGCTAGAAGTATATGAAAAAGCAGTTAATATTAGACCAGATTATGCTCAAGGCTGGAATGGTCAAGGCAAAACGCTGTATAAATTAAAAAAATCTAAAGAAGCATTAGCTGCGTATGATAGAGCAATTCAAATTCAGCCAGATTATTTTGAAGCTTGGAGTGGACGAGGCTTTGTATTGGCAAATCTACAGCGATATCAAGAAGCGATCGCCTCTTTTGACAAAGCCTTAGAATTAAATAATGATAACTCAGAAGTCTGGAACGCTAAAGGTGAAGCTTTCAGTAATTTAAATCAATATGACCAAGCAATTAAATCTTATGAAAAAGCGATTGAACTCAAACCAGATAATTACGAAGCTTGGTACAAAAAAGGATTAGCTTTGCAGAATTCTAAGCGATATGAAGAAGCGATCGTAGCCTACCAAAAAGTTGCTGATTTAAAACCAGACTATGAACAAGCTTGGTATAATTGGGGAAATTCCCTAGTCAACTTGCGACGTTATCGAGATGCGTTTACAGCTTATGATAAAGCTGTGCAATACCAGCCAAATTATTATCAAGCTTGGTTGGCGAGAAGTAATATTCTCTTGAATTTACAACGTTATCCAGAAGCGATTGAATCTTTTAATCAAGTAATTAAATACAATCCTAGTAACTATCAAGCATGGTATAATCTGGGCTGGTCGCTGCATCAAACCCAACGCTATGAAGAAGCAATAAAATCTTATAATAAAGCAGCAACAATTAAGCGAAATGACTATCAACTATGGTATAACTTGGGGAATTCACAATACATTTTGCAGAAATACGAAGATGCGATCGCATCTTATAATAAGGCAGTTCGTTATAAACCAGACCATTCCGAAAGCTGGTATAACAGAGGCAATGCCCTATTAAATTTGAAGCGCTATCAGGATGCGATCGCTTCTTACGATCAAGCAATAAAATACAAGCCTAATTACCAACAAGCAATAGACGCCCGGAATCAAGCCCAAATTCAACTGCAAGGCGGAAAATCACAGCCTATAATCGTGCCAACTATCCCAGTTCCTAATCCGACAAATCCACCGCAGACGACACCCTAGTACATTAACAATTCGGAATTCCAAATTCCGAATTGTTAACAACACTGCTTATAGCCAATAATTAGAATTTTAGTTGATTTTAAAGAATACTTTTAAATAAAAATTATAATACACGATGTTACTATAAATTTCTTGATTATTTTATCAAAAGCTGTGAGCATCGGTAATTTCTTGGGCAATCTAAAGATAACCTAGAATTTCTTCTTACCGAACTATGTGATTAAGGAGCTAACCCTTGATACAACAAAACTCCAGCCTATCGGCATCTGACAGAGGAAATCATCCCTCGCGAAATTTACTGATTCGATTTATTCTTGGCGGCACCACTCTTGTAGTAAGTATTTCTGCTTATTTCAGCTATCAAGCCGCTAGAAATATGATGCTCAAAGATTTGAGACACAGCGCTTTTTTAGAGGTACAGAGAGGGAGTGCTGAAATTGAGGAGTGGTTAGACATTCGCCAAGTTGAAGTCCAAACCCTGGCTAATACTTCAACTGTCCGCTCCTTAAACTGGTCAGTGGCAGACCCCTATTTAAAGGCAGAAGTTAAGCGGATCAATGAATTTTTCCTTTTCCAAATAGCTAACCCAGATGGTTCATATTCCAATACAAAAGTTGGTCGAACAAATAAAAATATTCAGGATCGAGAGTACTTTCAAAAAGCAATTGCAGGAAAGAGCAACATTTCCGATCCGTTTATTAGCCGTTCTACAGGAATTCCTTTAATTGCGATCGCCACCCCGATCTGGTCAAATTCTGCTAGCAGTAGTTCACCGATCGGGGCCTTCCAAGGTAATGTGAGAGTCGATCACATTGGAGAGGTTGTTAACTCGCTGCAATATGGCACGAACAGCTATGCTTTTGCTCTCAATTCCCAAGGACAGGCGATCGTGCATCCCAAATCGGCGTTAATGTCAACCTTAGAAAAACCTGCACCCAGCCTGCTGAAAATTGGCGATCGCAATTTAAATGCGATCGCACAGCGGATGGTAAACAAACAACAGGGAATTGAGTTAATGGAAATTGACGGCACTAAAAAATATGTAGCTTATCTGCCGTTGCAAGTCGCTAATTGGTCTGTGGCTTTGGTGATTCCCCGCCAAAATATCGAATCTCGATTGCAATTCCTCGATTTGATCGCCTTAATTGTCGGTGGACTGACTGTTACCATGATTACTGTCTTGTGGCAGGTGCAAGCATTTGAACAAGGTGAACTGAAAAAGTCTAAAGCTGCGGCTGATACAGCCAACCATGCTAAAAGCGAATTTTTAGCCAACATGAGTCATGAACTACGAACGCCCTTGAATGGCATTCTTGGTTGTGCCCAAATTTTGCTGCGTTCTTCAGCTTTACCTAAGCAAGAGCAATATCACGTCAATATTATTGAACAATGCGGCTCTCATCTGCTGACTTTAATTAATGATATTTTGGATCTCTCCAAAATTGAGGCGAAAAAGCTAGAACTGCATCCTTATGATGTGCATTTACCATCTTTTCTTCAAGGGATTGTCGAAATATGCCATATTCGGGCAAAACAAAAGGGCATTTTGTTTGTCTATAAACCCGCGATCAACTTGCCTACAGGGGTTAATCTTGATGTCAAAAGATTACGTCAGGTACTATTGAATCTGTTGGGAAATGCCATCAAATTTACAGATGAAGGTCAGGTTACTTTTAATATTGAAGTAATCGATCAACCTCCCAGTGATCGGCAAACAGTGAAACATCGCCTTCGCTATACCGTAGAAGACACGGGAATTGGTATAACTCCCGCAGATTTGAGCAAAATTTTCTTGCCATTTGAACAAGTAGGTGAGAAAAAGCGCCAAGTTGAAGGCACAGGGCTGGGTTTAGCTATTACTCAGCAGTTAGTAGAGATGATGGGTAGCGATATCCATGTTAACAGTCAGATCGGTCAGGGGAGTAGCTTCTGGTTTGAATTGGAGATTGCCGAAGCGACTGACTGGGTACAATCTGCGATGACTGCATCAGAGAAACAAATCATTGGCTTTGAGGGTAGCCCCTACACCATCCTGATGGTTGACGATCGCTGGGAGAATCGCACAGTGATTACAAACTTACTGCAACCACTGGGTTTTAATGTAGTTGAAGCCAGCAATGGTAAAGAAGGTTTAGAAATAGCGATCGCCCTCAAGCCAGACTTAATCATCACAGATTTACTGATGCCAGAAATGGATGGGTTTGAATTAATTAAACACCTACGCCACACTCCAGACATTCAGGATGTCAAGATTATCGTCTCTTCCGCTAGTGTCTTTGAAGCCGATCAACAGCGCAGTCTGCAAGCTGGAGGTAACGACTTCCTCACCAAACCTATACAGGTAGATGAATTATTACATCAACTAGAACGCTACTTAAATTTGGTATGGATTTACAAGCAATCTCAACCTGATGGAGAAAAAGCTAAAAAAGCAACGACAGCAAATAGCCAACCTGCTCAATTAACCCCTCCTTCCCCCGAAGTGTTGCAGGAACTAGTCACCTTAGTCAGTAAAGGTAACTTCAATGCCATTCTCAAGTGGGCCGATCATCTAGAGGAAACAGACACAACCTTCACACCATTTGCTAACGAACTACGGCAACTAGCAAGGCAATTTGATGAAGATTTAATCCTTAGTTTCTTGACTCAATATGTGGTGGAAACAGTATGAAAACGACTATTGAAGACCAAAAAAATTCTATCAATTACGCTCCTTCTAGGGGAATTGTTTTAGTCGTTGACGATAACCCTGCCAATTTACAAGTTTTATCCAGCTTTCTGGATCAGTCTAGCTTTGAAGTTTGGGCAGCACGCAGCGGTGAAAAAGCCCTTCAGCGATTAGAAAATGATGATTTACCTGATTTAATCTTGCTAGATGTGATGATGCCCGGTATGGATGGTTTTGAAACCTGTAAACAGCTAAAAAGCAATCCTCGTGTCCAAGATATTCCAGTCATTTTTATGACAGCATTATCAGAAACTGCTGATAAAGTCAAAGGTTTGCAATTGGGAGCAGTAGACTACATTACCAAACCTTTTCAGCATGAAGAAGTCTTAGTGCGGATCGAAAATCACCTCAAGCTGAGAAATTTGACGAAAACCCTGATTGCTAAAAATGCCGAATTACAACAAACTCAAACTCAACTGATTCAAGCAGAAAAGGTAGCAGCTTTAGGTCAACTGACAGCAGGAATTGCTCATGAAGTTAATAATCCCATCAATTTTATAGCTGGCAACTTAAAATTTGTTGAACAGTATGTACAGGAGGTAGTTACTTTACTACATCTGTATCAAAAATATCTGCCCGATCCACCAGATGAAATTCAAACCGCAATTAAAAAAAGCGATCTCAACTTTTTGTTAGATGATTTATCTAAAATTATTCAATCTATGCAACTTGGTACAGATCGCGTTACAGAAATTGTGTCATATTTAAACAATTTTTCCCGACACAGAGAAGCTGGTAAGAAACTAGCTAACTTGCATGAAGGGTTAGAAAGTACATTACTCATTCTCGGACATCGGTTTAAAGGAAATGCTCATTACCCAGGCATCAAATTAGTCAAAGAATATGGAGAATTGCCACTTGTTGAGTGTTTCCCAGGCGAAATTAATCAGGTTTTTATGAATTTAATTTGTAATGCGATCGATGCAATTGAAGAAACATATAAAAATAAAGACATTGATATAATTTATCAACATCATGGTTTGATTAAAATTAAAACTGAGGCAATTGGAGAGCAAGTTATTTTAAGAGTTGCCGACAATGGCTCAGGTATAAACAAAGCAGACCAAACAAAAGTATTCGATGCCTTTTACACAACAAAACCCGTCGGTAAAGGAACAGGGCTTGGTCTGTCTATTGCTTACCAAATTGTGGTTAATAATCATCACGGCAAGCTCACATACCATTCCAAACCAGGTGAAGGCATAGAGTTTATCATTGAACTACCCATCCGATAAATGAGAATTTGCAAACTCAATAAAAAAATATTCCTTCTTTATATACTAGAGCATTGATTCAGTAATCAAGGTTAGGGTAGGCTAAAACTGACAACGGTTTTCAATTGAATAGACCACACACGTAGGGGCACAATATATTGTGCCCCTACTCGCATTTTAAAATTGCTGTATATAACAAGTCCATTTATCTAAAAATTGCTGTAACTACCGAATATTAACTTCTTGCAGGTAATTGACTCCGTGAAGATATTCAATCCTAGTGACTGAGTTTTTAGGGACGGATGAATTTGTTCTTTTTGCAAAAGCTACCTTTTGATTGTCAGGCAGCACACGTTGTTTTTGAGTATACTCATTCAATTTGACTTGAGCTTGAGCATAAACTAGAGTATCGTTGGGAATATTTCGGAGAAATTTTAGAGCCAGTTCAAAATCACCAATATATGCTTGTTTATAGGCTTTCTGTAAAAAGTAGGCTGCTCTAATCTGCCGCTTTCGATTGTACTCAGCCAACTTGTCTTGAACTAAAGCACCAGCATGACTTTCTTGAGGAATTTGACGCAGATATTGTAATGCAGCAGAAAAATCTTTTCTCTCGGCTTTTTCGTAAGCTTTTGCTAATAAATCTTGCGTCTGTGCTTCAATATTGACGGATGCTTGCCGAGCTAGGTTATTTGTTTTAGATTGCCAATATAAAATATTTGGAACTTTAGCAGCAGCATGAAGAACATCTGACCATCTGCTCTCATGAAAAGCTGTTTGAGCTATTTGGTATTGCTGTGCAGCTACTTGCCATTGCTCTTGCCATTCTTCAATTGTGGCTTGCGCTTCTGGATAAACATTACTGTGGGAGGGAATTGATTTAACAAGTGCGATCGCCTCTTGCAAATCCCCTGCTTGATATTCTTGTGTTGCTTTATATAAAGTATCTGTTTCTGAGTATGCAGGTGAAGTATTAACTAAAGAGTAAACACCAAATCCCATCAACAAAGAATTAGCCGCCAGTCCGACTTTCATTCCTGTGAATAACGGCGATAATTTTCCAGATGTAGGATTTTGATAATTATCATCTTCAACCGCCACTTCTAGGGCAAATTGATCATCTGCTTCTAATATTTGTGATGGCTGAGTTTCCCAGATTATTTGTTTGAGTACCCGCAATACCTCACCCGCAGACTGAAAGCGGTTTTGGGAATCGTAGCGGATCATTTGGCTGAGAACAGCAGCTAGATAATCGTTAACTGGCGTGTTTTGAGAACGCCAAAAAATTTCATTAGTATAAGGATCAGCTTTTAATTGTAATGGTTCTAACCCTGTTAAAGCCTGAATGGCAATCATCCCCAAAGCATAAATATCACTGTTGGGCTGTGTTTCTCCAATAAATTGCTCTGGCGGTATATACCCCAATGAAGTGACGGGAATTCTATAAATGGGCAATTCCGCACCTATGCCAAAATCAATAGACTGGATTGAACCAAAGTCAATCAAAACTAACTTGCAATCGCTATTACGTCTGATCAAGTTTTCCGGTTTGATATCGCAATGAATAACGCCTTGAGAGTGAACAAATTCTAGAATACCTAAGACATCTATCAGGAATTCTACAACTTCGCTTTCACTCCACAGACATCCCCACTGTTGCTCGATGGGCAATTCCGCAGTCAGTGCATGTCCTTCAATACACTCTTGGACTAAATAAAATCGCTCGTTTTCTTCAAAGCAGGCGATGAATTCAGGAATTTGGTGATGGCTTCCCAGAAGCTTGAGGGTTTGGGTTTCAGTCAGAAACAGTAATCTCAGCATCTCCAAGTAGCCGGATTCGGAACTGCTAACTTTAATCTGCTTAACAACGCATTTGGGATTCTGTGGATAATCTACGTCTACAGCAATGTATGTTTGTCCAAACACCCCTGCACCCAGGCTTTGGACAATTTGGTAACGCCCTTGTAGTAATTTACCGATTATGTGGTGGGTCATGACCTGGTTACTCAGTAAGTTCTTTTATTTAGTTTTTCGGGCATTCCCACCTGTTTCCGGATTACTTGAAGAATAGATTTCCAGAACTTTAATACTAAAATACAAACTTGATTTATTTCAGTACTTTTACTTAAAAAATTTGAATAACAAGACTCCCGGCTTCTCTAAGAAATCGGGAATCTAAGCCGGAGTTTTGTCTGTTTATAAGGATTCAACCTTATAATAATGAATAAAATATAAAAATCGTGTAAATTCTATATAAACTTTATGTATTTGCACTTATGAGAGCGCGTCTAATAGTATCATGCTACTAACAGTGTTAGTCAATGTTAATACAGAATTTCCAGTGCCAAAATAACCCTATCCAAAGATTTTTCACTATGCTCAATCACACTTAGGGACTGACAAAAAATAAATTATCCAAAATTATTTGTACATTTGTAGGGGATCTTGTCCTTCATTGGTGTCAACTTAAGTGAAAAGCCTTTCTAGAACAAGCTTTTAGAGCTTGTCTCGTTCCCAGTCTCAGACTGGGAATGCCTAATGAGAGGCTTTGCCTCTTAACTTGCGGGAGAGCCGCAATGAAAAAGCATTTCCAGCCAGAGGCTGAAAACGAGGTTTTAAAGGTGTTTGGGCTTAAGTTGATATGCATGAAGGCCTTGCGCCCCGGAGATGGGATGTTTTTTTAACTGGAAGTCCCTTATGCAGAGCAAGTGCATAAGAGTGAAAAGCAGTGATTGCATAGGAAAAAGTTTTGTGGATTTTACCTAAACAGTTTAAATTTAGAGGGGTATCCAATGAAAAAGTGTTACAAATTGGCAATTACGGCTGCTGTTGTTGGATTCGGATTAGGAACGCTAAATGCAGCGCAAGCAGCAACTTTTACTGTAAATGCATCAGATGAAGGTTGGTGGGCTGCTGAAGGCGGACTTAATGTGTCTAATTCTAACGATAATACCAACTACGTAACTGGAAATATCCGCGGAACAGATTTGCGTGACTTTTTTACATTCAATCTTGGTAATACAGCAAAAGTCTCCTCAGCAACTCTGCAAATTCAACGATTTGATGGTTCAGAAAATGGAACAAAAACTCTAGGTTTTTTTGATGTTTCAACACCTGCTAATGTACTAAGCAAGAAAGTTAATAGCCCCAATAACACTATTTATAGTGATTTGGGAAGTGGTAAAAATTATGGAACTTTTAAGGTCAGTAGTTCTGGCGATTCAGACCAAATTCTAAGTTTTGTTCTCAACTCTAAGGCCATTGCAGATATTAACACCAGAAAGGGGCAGTTTTTCTCAATTGGAGGTGCGCTTCAGGGTGATCTTGAAGAGGATTATCTCTTCTCCGGTAGTGGTAATGGTTCGTTAGCTAAACTTGTGATTGATAATACCCATTTAGCCACCGATCCAGAACAACATGTGATTGATAATACCCATTTAGCCACCGTTGTTCCAGAACCTCATACCCTTGGCGGGATAGTGGTTGCTGGTGTTGCAGGTTTGTGGTTAAAGCGCAAACGAAAAGCGTCCATAACTGGATAGACTAATTTAGTTTGGTGTCTATCCAACAGACTATTTCTAATTTCCTAGAAATATTTTAATGCTCTTGCTTTTTTGCAAGAGCATTTCTGAAACTAATTTATAAAAAGTTTATAGTTAGGGAGATTCTTCTTTGCTCTCTTGTTCCTCCATCGCCTCACTTTTATCTGTTAACGGCTTAACTACTCGCGCGATCGCTTCTTGAATAAAAGCCTTGATAAATTCATCTCTGCGATTAATTTGAAACTGTCGCTGGACAACTTCCGTCATCCCACCATCACCCCAATCTTGGTCATGACGAAAATATTCAATAAAACTTTTACCAGCAATTCGCGTTAAATAAGCTGCTGTCACGCCTTGAATTGCTCTACCAATAATAAAGGTGGCAACATTGAGTTGCAAAGCTGTAGAAAGTAATTGAATTGCTCCCTTAACAATACCTAAACTGGCGATGGTTTT
Organism: Nostoc sp.; assembly: GCF_036917655.1. Taxonomy (GTDB): domain Bacteria; phylum Cyanobacteriota; class Cyanobacteriia; order Cyanobacteriales; family Nostocaceae; genus Nostoc. Next base: position 2,188 of record NZ_JBALCY010000004.1, on the reverse strand, counting down.
TGCTAAAGAAAGGGCTAGCTCTCGTCCCCGTTCCATATTCAATTCACAGCCGTAGACTCTGCCAATTTCCACAACCATTTGAGCATTAACGGCGGCTGTCGCTAGTAAATCTACCACTGGTATAGGCGTGACTGATACTACACCAGCACCAATCCATTGAAACCGTTCCACAATTTTGTCAGCTTGACGGCGACGCTGGCCATCGATGAGTTTTCGCGCCTCGTCTCCCAATCGCAGAGATTGCAAGAGAATGTTATCTGCTACTAAATCTTCGCCCTCAGCCCGTAAAACAGCAGCCGTGCGCCGCAGCAAAGGCACAATATCCGGTTCCGGCTGGAAAGTTTCGCCAGTTTCTAGTTGTGCAGATTGGGGATTAGCAGCGATCGCCACTACATCATTAGTAGCAATAAATCCCCGTACCCGTTGACGCAATCTAGCGAGGATGGCTTCTTTATCTTCATCTGTATATAAATCAGTTTTGTTCAGCACCAGGAGCGATCGCTTACCAATTTCTGCCAACCCCCGCAGTGGCTCATATTCTGAGCGCCGTAAGTCATTATCCACCACAAATAACAGTAAATCTGCTTCTGTTGCCAGTTCTCGCGCCATTTGTTCCCGTTCCGTTCCCGCCACCCCTGCTTCTAAAATCCCTGGCGTATCCGTAATTAAAATTTTGCGTTCTAATCCCTTCAACCGCAGACAATAAGTTTCTCCAACCTGGGTTGTACCCATTGGTGCATCCACTTGACCGACCATGCGTCCCATAATCGCATTAACTAGGGAAGTTTTACCAGCACTCCCTGTACCAAATACCACTACTTGAATTTCACCCCTTGCTAAATTCGCTTCAATCTCTCGTGATCGACTTAATAAAGCCTGGCGTGCTACTTCATCTTGAATCTGCCCTACCTGTTGCCGCACAGCTTGGAGAGTTGTAGAAGCAGCGTCAGATTTAGCAGCAGGAATTTGCGCCGCAGTCACTCGCTTCGGGTTGCGGCGCGATCGCTTTTCTCCAGATTGAATTACCAATACATAATAGACAAAAGCAGCAACCAACGCTCCGATGAGGACAATCAGCAGCAACAGCAGCAAATTGCCTAGCAACGGCGAATAGGACAATTGCCAATAGAGGCGCGATAGGGAATCAATTAGCCATAGGGCTAGCCCCAAAATGACGATTAGACCAACAATCAGCGTTACTATGCGTGACAGAGGCATGGTTGGGAAAGATTAGTGGGTATTCAGTAGGCAGATGCTTCTGATCTTAATAGTTTCAGTATTTTTTACCAGAGTGCTAGGAAGGAGCTTTTGAGGATAATTAGAAAACTGAGTAGGAGCGATCGCTCTGCCCATCGCAGGTATCACTGTGTCGATTTCTCATCCTTGAGCTAGTAGCTTTTGAAATTTTATTCATTCATTATGAAGTTCGTGTGTTTTAATTTTTTAGTAGACTTACGAAAGTCCGCCTACACAAAAGACTTCAAGTCAGTTTTGGCAAGCTTTTTGAGAACAAAGGGAAAAACAAACTTATGGGACTTTTCGATCAAATTCTTGGTGCTGTCACTAATCCCAATCAACAGGGCAGCTTAGGGCAACTGGGAAGTATTATTAACACTGTACAGCAGTTGAGCGATCGCACTGGCGCAGACCCGTCTACCATTCAATCAGTCTTGTCAATTGTGGGTGGTCAAGTGCGTTCTGCTTTACAAGACAAGCAAGCCACAGATGGTAATGAAGCCACACAAACTCTAGTGAATCAATATGCTGGGACTTCACCTAACCCCCAAGCCGTCGATTCGCTGTTTTCTCCTGACGTACAACAGCAGGTAGCTGAAGTTGCTGCCCAGCGCACTGGATTGGATGCTGGTATAGTTCAACAATTGCTACCTTTAGCAGTACCTTTGGTGCTGAATTTTTTGCAATCAGGTGCAAACGCTCAAAATCCCCAAGCTGGCGGAAATCCTGTACTGAATTCTTTCTTGGATGCTGACGGCGATGGTGATGTCGATATCGCTGATGCCATCCAAATGGCTAGTCGATACATGAAACAGTAATACTTTTCCCCACTCCTAACTCCTAACTCCTAACTCCCCACTCCCCACTCCCCACTCCCCACTCCCCACTCCCCACTCCCCACTCCCCACTCCCCACTCCCCACTCCCCACTCCCCACTCCCCACTCCCCACTC
>NZ_JBALCY010000003.1:0-313269 GCF_036917655.1 Nostoc sp. | reverse complement strand
GTTATGGATTTAGAAGCTTTGAAAATTTTAGAGTCAGATGCTTATTAAATTGGCATTTTATTTATTAGTTTGGCATAACAAGTACTGAAGAGCCTGCTTTTTCAGCTTATCGCCATATTTAGCGCGAAACCACTTGTTAGAAGAAATAAATGCTAACATCCCACCTGATTTTAACAGTTGCAAAGCACGGGCATAAAAGAAACAATATAAATCAGCCGTTCCTGTATAAACAGCCGGATACACTTTTTGTAGTGTCGGCTTTAGGTGTTTAATTAATTCTTGTCGCACATAAGGCGGATTGGCTACCTGAATATCAAACCCACCATCTGTAAATACTTCTGCAAACTCTACAGCCCAATCAAACCCTGCTACTTGAGTGCTACCATGAGTAATTAATGCAATTTGAGTTTTTAATTCATTAATTTCCTGCTCTAACTTTTGCTTCTTACCCCCTTCATGAGTCCGCATATACTCAGCTTTCTTCTGACAAAATTGGCTGATAAATTCATGTCTAATCACTCCTGTGGTTGCAGGACTTGGAGCAATCAAACTATCTCCCACTTCAATTTTATATTTTAGGTTTGGTAGTGGCGGCGGATTATCCCCCTCATATTCTACAGCCAGCGATAGCCATAACCGTAATCTGGCAATATTGACTGCAAAAATGTCAATATCTACACCGTAAAGATTATTTTCAATAATATCTAGCTTGCGCTGATAGACAGTATTGGAATCTAGACCTTTGTTAGCAAATAAACATTGACGCAAATCTAATAATTCATGAAGCATTCCAAGTATATAAGCGCCACTTCCAGCAGCTAAGTCGCAACACTTGACGCAACGTAATGCTTCTAGAATCGCTTCTGAATTCTTAATATTATCTGGGTGATGTTCATCAACAAATTCTGATATACTATCAGTGGCTTCTCCTAATACCTGTGTTTTTAAATATCCTTTCAATGCCTCACGACACATAAAAGAAACTATCGGTTTAGGAGTATAATAACTGCCAGATTCATGCCTCCCTGTTACGAGTTCCTCGAACACCTTACCTAGCATTTCTGGGTCTACTGCTACCTCTACATCTAGCGGTGTACTCTCAGTGACGGTGAAAGCAAAACGTTGAAATAGGTTATGAATAATACTGTCTATACAATCATCTGAAACTATAATTTTATCATCGTTGTCATCTTCATCTTGTTCAAATAAACCACCGTTGAGGTAGGGTACATGACCAATCAGGTCTTTAAGTAAACCACCATTATTAATATTTGCTATATCATATTCTTGGGGATTATTGAGTCCTAAAAAGAAAAGGTGAGAAAGTCTATCTTTATAAAAGTTCTTATTTGATCTATTATCATCTTTTAGATAAGCTTCCCACAAAGTTGATAGATAATCTATGCTTCCTTGGAATTTTAACCAACCTTTTTTCTGGATAAAGCCAATAAACATTAGACGGTTAAATAACTTTTGGGTGAATAATCGTTTACGTTCCTTGTCTGTGTTCCAGTCTATTAGTCCTTCAACTTTCTCAAAAGTTTTACGATATTCTTTAAAGAATTCCTGGGTAACTTTTTCAACATCAAATGCTTCATCATGAAGTGTCTGAATATCTAACACTGAAGCATTAGAATGTTTTTCTAAATCTAACAGACTAATTCTTTCTGTGGCTGTGCGTAATTGTTCCCCTTCTCCAACGGTAATGCGCCGAAATAGCTTTTGTTTTTGAAGGGTGTTATCATATTTAACATTAATAAAGTGCCACTGCGATCGCAATTTATTAGAAAATACAAATAATGCATAAGGATGTTCTTTCAGAAGATAATCGACAACTCTTCTTTCACCCTGTCTTGACAACTCTTCTGAACTCAAACGTGCATAAATAATGTGAAAAGCATTATTAGCACCACCGGATGCTAATAATAAAGGATCATCTGTAAGTTCATTAGCAACTGCATCAGTCAATTTTCGCCGAGAAAGTTCTTTATTCACTCGTTCATAGTTCAATTGATTCCAAAACAATTTTTTGAGTGTATCAAGACTTTTAAGGTTTTGAAGTGAATTTAAGATAGACTGTTGTAGTTCTAATACTGACATAGATATAAAGCTTGTGGCAGATGTGTATTTTTACCCAAAACCGCGCAGTAAACTCTGACCACGAAGCTTACACCTCGCAGTATTTTCAAAGTTTTTAAAAGATGAAAAATTGTCGCTATTCAGATAAAAATCTGCTGCGTTTAAATTGTTATATACCTCTAAAATAAAAACAATTAATTAATCTGTAATGATATATTTCTAGAAGTAGTTTGTTTAAACAAAGATACAAATTAAATTTAGTTGACTTATATGATATTTCATCCAGTGTAATTACTGGACTAGTAACAATATGCTCTAAAACTTTATAAAACTGGAGAAGCCTACAGATGAAGCGTAATGCTAAAACTAGAGGCTTTTTGGAGGATAAATTTTTAACCCTGTCCGCAAAAAAGGCTAATAATAAAATTGCGTTCAGTTGGTGAATACCCTAAAAAATTTGGTATGTTACTCATGTTCAGACGCAAAAGCCGCCGTAAAATCTTCTCAGTGGCTACGCTTGTGCTTGTTATATGCTTTACTCTGGTAAGTGTGCGTTCATTTGGGCAAACAATTATGACATCAGCACCCCAACTGCTCACCGACCCTTTTTTGCAACTGCCAACTGAAACCTCAGTGCGAGTAGTTTGGTTTACTGAGTTTGCTGGTGTTAATCACACAGTAACCTACGGCGAAAATCTCAAACAAACTGCTAAGGCAAATATTACCAAACTCAGTCGCACGCGTGAAGACCAAGAGTCAAGAGTTGCAAACCAAACCAAAGACGGCCAAGTTTATCAAAAACCCGTCCAGCGCGATATTTGGCGACATGAAGCTGAGGTGACTGGGTTAACTCCTGGTTTGCGAGTAAACTATCGTGTTACGAGTGTACAAGAAGACGGCGAGAGGGTTAGCAGTGATGTTTTTAGCCTCGCAGCTACTCCAGAACCCGATACACCATTAAAAATTCTGCTGACCTCTGACCATCAGTTAAAGCCGATGACATCTGCAAATCTGCAAAAGGTGGTAGAAACGGTTGGACGAGTCGATGGGGTGTGGTTTGCCGGTGATTTGGTCAATGTTAGCGATCGCGCCTCAGAATGGTTTGATGATAATAGCGGTGGTGCTTTGTTTCCCGGTTTACAAGGTCGTGCTAAATATGACATGACACACGACGGTGTTAAAACAACTTACACTGGTGGACAAATCATTCAACATGCACCTATGTTTACTTGCATTGGCAATCATGAGGTGATGGGGCGATTTGCTAGGACAGGAAGTTTAGATGGTGAATTTAATGATACAATTCCCCGTGCCGTTGCTCAAAAAATCTACCCGAACAAATCTTTAATAGATAATTCTTTTAATACTAATACTTACGAAGAGATTTTCTCTTTACCAAAAAGTAAAGAGGGTGGAAAAAGGTATTATGCAGTTAGTTTTGGTGATGCGCGTTTGGTGGTACTGTCCGCTACGAATATGTGGCGGACTCCCAGCTTAGATGGAAAGCGTAAGGGTAGATATCAGGAAGCAGAAAAGGATTTAAATAATCCTGAAAATTGGGGTTATGGACAGTTGATTTATGAGCCAATTGCTAAAGGTAGCAAGCAGTACAATTGGCTAGAGGCAGAACTCAACAGCCCTGAGTTTAAACAAGCAAAATACAAGGTTGTGATGTTCCATCATCCGCCCCATACTCTGGGTGATAATATAGTTCCTGCTTATACAGAACCAGTACAGATAATTGAACGGGATGATAATAATATCAAAGCAGTGCGTTATGAATACCCCAAAGATGCAGATTACATTATCCGCGATGTTGTGCCTTTACTAGAAGCAGCTAATGTGCAATTGGTATTTTATGGGCATTCTCATTTGTGGAACCGCTTTGTTAGTCCTAGTGGAATGCACTTTCTAGAAACATCTAATGTGGGCAATACTTACGGTGCTGCTTGGGGTGAGAGAAAGCGAGAAGTACCAATTGGATATCAAGAGGATTATGTTAAGGTTGGTGATCCCAATGGTTTAGAACCAATAATGCCAACAATTTCCCCCTTGCTGGGCGAAGATGGGAAGCCGATGCCTTATATTACCAGTAATGATATTACGGTTTTTAGTATCTTTGATACGGGAACGGGTACGATAAGTAGTTATCGTTTTGATACTCGCAAGCCTGATTCGGAGGTATTGAAGTTTGATGAATTTAAGTTGAAATAGTAGGGATGCACAGATGTGCATTGGTGTCAATTTAAGCCAAAACTTTTGAAAATATCGTTTCCAGGTGTAACCTGGAAATGCTTTTCATTGGGCTGCTGCCGCTAATCAGGGAGGCGGCAGCCCCTCAGTAGGCATTCCCAGTCTTAGACTGGGAACGAGGCAATTTTGAATTATAGACTGCTAATCGCATCGGCAACTAGTTTAGAAACAAAGGGCAAAATATCCCGACTCTTAGCCTGTGCTTTCCCTTCAGTAAATACCACTAAAAGGTAAGGGCGCTGTTCTGGTAACTCAATGTACGCAGCATCATGGCGAACTTGACTTGTCCAACCTGCCTTTGACCAAATTTGAGCATCTTGAGTCACTCCACCACCTAAAAAACCTGTTACCTGGTCTTCCTCAGCATCAACGGGCAAATCGTTGAGAGAACGTTTAAGCAAAGCCATCATCGCTTGCGATCGCCCACTTGAAACCGCCACCCCACCTACAATACTATGCTGTAACCTAGCGATCGCATTTGTTGTCAACATATTACGATTTTCCAGTAACTCTCCCACAAACGCCCGTTCCCGTCCATAGGGGCCATCACCCCAAGTTTTTTGACAGACGTTTATCGTTTCCATTTCTTCCCAAGCCAAGGATTGGTAATAGCGGTTAACAATATTACGCTGATATTTCCAGGTTTCAAAGGGCCCGATTGGTAATTCTGGCCCTGATGTGGTACCACTTAGGATATCCACAATCAAGCTGGTAGCATCATTGCTGGAATCTACAATCATATTCCGCAAGGCTCGCTCCAACTCTTTGGAAGTCTGCTGGATCATGCCTTTTTCTAACCATTCGTTTACCGCCACCAGATAAAATAGCTTGACTACACTCGCGGGATAAATCCGCTCAACACCACGGTAAGTAAAACCACGAACTGGATGATCCCAAAAAGCGTTGGGAGTTAGCGCCCCACCAGTATTTACTAGCACTGGTGGATCGTAAACAACCCAAGTCAGGGCAATTTGGTTACGGGCTAAAGTCGGAAATGCTGCCCAAGTTGCATCTAAAATGCCATTACCAAGATTTTCGAGTTGTTCGTCTTTATTAAAAAAAATCATTCTCTAGTAATGTCCTTTAATCTAAAATCCAAAATCCAAAATCCAAAATCAGGGGAATATCAGTGTTTAGCTGACCTGAACTTATATGATTCTCCTGAATGTAGGCGTTTAGCAACTCAAGCCGCATCTGGGCGATATTTATGGGTAACATCAAATCATCAAAATTCAGCCGTTGAGGTGTATTTGTGTGAAGATGACTATCCGGGATGGGTATCCTTTTCAGATTTTGATTCATTACAATCTGCTACTGTACCTTATCAGGCTGCAACATTTTCTGAATCTGAAATTAAAAAACTCCTAGCAGAGGTCATCGCCTTTACCCAAAAAGCGATGCAACAATCAAATTATTACCTTTGGGGTGGTACGGTTGGGCCAAATTATGACTGTTCGGGGTTGATGCAGGCGGCGTTTGCTTCGCTGGGTATTTGGCTACCTAGAGATGCCTATCAACAGGAAGGATTCACTCAACCAATTACTATTGCAGAATTAGCAGCCGGGGATCTGGTATTTTTTGGAACTAGCCAAAAAGCAACCCATGTTGGACTTTATTTGGCGGATGGTTATTACATCCATAGTTCTGGGAAAGAGCAGGGACGGGATGGGATTGGGATTGATGTTCTCTCGGAACAGGGAGATGCGGTTAGTCAGTCGTATTATCAGCAGCTGCGAGGTGCTGGTAGAGTTTTTAAGAGTTACGAACCACAGAGACGCTGAGGGTGCAGAGATATATGAGGAGTGGGTTGGTTGATCAAGGGTTGAGTCAGGAGAATGGGGCTATTTCCGCAATTGTCCCAGATGTTTCGGTAGTGGTACCGATACATGACGAGGTGGAAAGTTTGCCGCTTTTACTAGAAGCGATCGCATCTACTTTATCCTCTAGTCAGGTAAATTATGAAATCATTTGTGTGGATGATGGTTCTACAGATGGTTCCGGGGATTTTCTTAAGAAAGAGGCGCAAATCCGCACTGATTTAAAGGCGGTGATTTTGCGTCGCAACTACGGACAAACTGCGGCGATGGCTGCTGGATTTTATTATGCAGTCGGTAAAGCGATCGTTACTTTAGATGCTGATCTCCAGAATGACCCAGCTGATATCCCGATGTTATTAGCAAAGCTGGACGAAGGTTACGATTTGGTGAGTGGTTGGCGGCAAAAACGCCAAGATGGTGCCGTCAATCGGTTACTTCCTTCCAAAATTGCCAATTGGCTAATTCGCCGTACCACTAGCGTGAATATTCATGACTATGGCTGTTCGCTGAAAGCCTATCGTGCAGAACTGTTGGCAGATATGAACCTCTACGGGGAATTACACAGATTTTTACCCGCTTTGGCGTACATTGAAGGAGCTAGAATTACCGAAATACCCGTGCGTCATCACGCCCGTCGCTTTGGTCGCAGTAAATATGGGATTTGGCGGACATTCCGCGTGTTGATGGATTTGTTAACCATTCTGTTTATGAAAAAATTTCTCACCCGCCCGATGCACGTTTTTGGACTATTGGGCTTGATTTCAATGGTTTCAGGGACAGCGATCGGAATTTACTTGACTTTCGTCAAATTGGCTTTAGGTGAGATGATTGGCAATCGCCCTTTGCTAATTTTAGCAGTTCTTTTGTTAGTAACTGGAGTGCAGTTATTTTGCTTCGGTCTTTTGGCAGAATTGCTCATGCGTACATACCATGAATCCCAAGGACGGCCTATCTATCGCGTGCGAGAGGTGGTAGCAAAAAATGTTAAATAAAGGACTTCCAAAGAATAAATTACTCAACAAAAATCAAAAGTACAGGCTTAAACAATAATAATAATCATTGTATAGAGGGGAAGCGATTGCCGACGGCAATCGCTTCCCCCCTCTTAAATATTCATTAAAAGAACGTCTTTAATACTTATATCGTTTTCAAAATCTATAATTGTGCGAAATAATCTGTAAATTTAGCTACAAAATCAGGTACGCTTACCCTGGTCATTACCCTCTGGGTAAGTGCTTAACCTTTAAAAAATGAGAAAAGTAGAAGTTTTGTAAAGAAGTCAGAAATATCAATTGCACTTAATACCTTTTAAGTTAGGAAAAAATTCCAGAGATGCACAAGATACCAGCATCGGATCTTCAATGGGGGGATTTGTATGTGCAACAATGTGAGCAGCAGTAACTTGTTTAAGAGTCCATTCCAAATTCTCTTTTCTAGAATTAGCGATTCTTTTTACTTGAGTGTAAAAATATTCACCACGATTCAAACGATTAGAACCTTGTTTTGCATCACAGCTATAAGTATCATGTTCATCCGAGAGAGGTTTATTATCTTTCGTACCCAAAATTATAGTCATTGGTGTGCTGAATGCCGTTTTTAATTCCACAGGTGGTAGTTGATTTCCAGTTTGTTTTCTCAAGCCACAAGGATACTCCATATCTTTATCAGGTACAGTATACGAACCAGCTTCCGCAGCAACAGCTTTTATGATCCGTGTATGAGGCATAAAAATAATCATTCGATGTACAAATTGCGCTCCAGCAGAATGACCGTATATATAGTAAGTATTTAACTTAAGTTTCACACTTGTTTTCACAAAATCAAAAATATTTTCAATGTCTGAAAATGCCCATTGGTCTTGAGATTTTAGTTTGTTAAGAGATTGTGTAAACATATTTCCCAGGTTATAACCAGCATATCCTGGGAAGTCATTTTGTGCAAATTGAGGGGCAAGTAAGATAAAGTTTGGCTTGCTATCGCTATTGGAGCTATAGATTTTTCTCCAATCATTTCTATAATCTTTAGCATTCCGTTTTTCACCATGCATAGCAAATACTATTTGAGTATTTGAATTCAATTTATTAGGCAGATAATAGTACACAGGAATAGACAAATTATTATCTTTAACTTGATAAACAAAACAACCCTCTCCTCTTGTTAATAATCTTGAAGGACAATTATCTTGCTCAAAGTTTTTGGAATCAGCCTGAGATATTTGAGCTAAATGAGCAAAACAAAAGCAAATAAATATACTAGTAGCAATAGCAAACAATCGTTTCATAAGTAAAAGCCTTTAGGAAAAATTTTATCAAGGCGATCATAATCATTACTGGATGATTTATAGCTAAATTATCATATCGAGTAGTGATACATCGAAATTGCTTGAGCCGATTGATAGTATCTTGATTGCTTGTTGTGTTCACGTTAGAACCACTGACGCCGAACTGCGGCGCAACCTGCTGATTTTTACAGCTGTGGCAATTTCTTCAAATTGTCCCACAACGCACGCAACCCTCACAGTTGCTCACTTACTTGACAATTGCCGGCTACAAACCGCATCAATTAACTAAAACTTATATATGAAAAAGCCGCTTGATGCCGTAAGCAAGCGGTTTTCAGGTCAGATGGATTTATTTTACTTATCTGAGGAGTGGCAACTCTATACCTTATTCCCTTTGCTGATTATACTTTCATTAAACTTGTATACAGGTTTATTCAAGCAGTGTTCTAGCTTCAGGTATCACCTGTAAGCTAGAACCTTCTGTTAGTAATTTTACAGCAGTAGTCACTGCTTGCAGCGCTACATTAAGTTGGGTTCTAGCTTGCAAAGCTTTATTTCTGCGTTCAACTCCGGCACGACCTTCTAAATTGCGTGGGTCGTCGTCAGTATTGAGGTGGATGACTTTGACAACACTCAGTCCTGAGTCCTGAGTGCTGAGTTGAGTCAAGTAAAAAACTACTCAGCACTTATGTACTTGGTACGAGCAAGGCCCCTTGTGGGCGGAATCTTCTTAACTCTTGAGAAGGTTGATAAGCTGTCGGACATTTAAATTGCATATCCTGGGCGGGCAAGATGCCCACCCTACAAGAGTTATGTTTAATTCGATTATGCAAATTAAATGTTTTTTAGCTTATCCCACCCCTTGTGGGTGGTCTTTTAACTCAGCACTCAGCACTCGGAACTCAGCACTCTTCATTTTCTCGACTTTTTCAGATGGTTCAAAAATCGCTTCACCAGCTGTCAACTTACTACTGAAGTTAATTATAAGTTAATTTCCTTTTAGTTGAGCGACTTTTTCCAGCAATTCTCTAATTTTTTCAAGCTTATATTTTCTTCTACTAACTCACTGTCAAATACTCTTTTCATTTCTTTTGATATGTACTTGTACTCGTTTTCAGATTCTGATTTAGATTTATTTTCAGGCTTTAGAGCCTTCTGAAGATATGTCAAATGTTCGGGTAGTTCTTTTACTACTTTGTCTTTTACTACTTTGTTTGAAATTTTGTCAGCTTCTTCTTTAACCAGTTCTTTTAGCTTTGTTATTTCGGTATCTATTTCAGACTGACTTAGATTTTCTGCTTCTAAATCCCTCTCTAGAATGTCTTGCTTCTCAGTGCCTTTTTCATCTAACTTGACACTGTATCCATGCTGAGTACCAAGAATTTCAGGATCAATCACCTTACCACGTTTATCTTTAAATTTTCCCGTAGACACAATTACACGATCATCTCGCTTAAAATTCTTACTCATGATTTTGGTAAAATGCTTAAGTTTAATTACTAAAGAGACTACATCCTCATCTTGAGTTATTCCGAAAAATAGTTGAAATAATCGTAAAAATAATTTCGCTATTACTGTTTAAAACATGACAATTTTCTTTTTCGTTACTCATAGGACAAATATCAGTTTTAGTATCAGAGTGTTTGCTGGTAAGGCAAGCGATCGCTTTGGTCGTGGTTTATTTATCACCTTTGGTATTTTTTGCTACGTTTTAGCGTTAATACTGCTGTGGCAGGCTGACAGCGCGATCGTGTTCTTACTAGCTGCGATCGCTGAAGGTGGTGGTGGTGGTACACTAATCTCGATGATGATTACTATGATGGCAGACCGCTCACTGCCTCAAGAACGGGGGAAAATTTTTGCTATATGTGTAGCTAAACTTGACCTGGGGATTGCGATCGCTGCTCCTCTTCTGGGTACAATAGCAGAACTTGTAGGCTACCGCGATATGTTTAGCTACGGTGCTGCGATCACTTCTCTAGCACTTGTCATCTTCCTCACGCAGTCGAGCAAAGACCTATCCAACTCGCTGCGCTTTGCACTCGGTCTAGCTCCAGATGTCTACGCCTTGAACAACTTAAAAGTTAGGAGTGAGGAACTTTAATTCCTCACTCCTAACTTTCAACTCTTAACTTTCAAAAACGGGCGAGGAGGGATTCGAACCCCCGACACCGTGGTCCGTAGCCACGTGCTCTAGTCCACTGAGCTACACGCCCTCACCGACAATCTATATTAACACGTTCTAACTAAATGACGCAAGATATTCCATCTAATTTTGCCAACTTAACCCATTTAGATCGCCAAGGACAGGCACAGATGGTGGATGTGTCTGACAAAGCACCCACCGTCCGCCAAGCTGTAGCCGAGGCCAAAGTGCGGATGCTGCCAAAAACCTTCGCTGCTATTCAAGCCGGAAATGTGCCAAAAGGAGATGTGTTGGCAACTGCAAGATTGGCTGGGATTATGGCGGCCAAGCAAACAGCCACTTTAATTCCTCTGTGTCATCCGTTGCCTTTGCAAAAAATCGCAGTCGAGATTATACCCGATCCGCAATTACCTGGTTATCAAATTCAAGCCACAGTCAAAACCAAAGCTGAAACTGGTGTAGAGATGGAAGCCTTAACTGCCGTTTCTGTGGCTGCACTGACTTTATACGATATGGCAAAAGCCTTAGAAAAGTCGATTCAAATTGAATCAATTCGTTTAATAAGTAAGAGTGGCGGGAAATCAGGAGATTACTCCTTGCCAGAGCAATAACCTAGATTATCTCACCTATAGCTTTGTTGAGATCGGTTGGGCTTTCAAACTCTTCATCAACTGAAAACCTAAAACCTAGATCCCCCCTAACCCCTTTTTGAGTGGGGAACCCTGAAAGCCCCCTTTTTAATGGGGTTGGGGGATCTTTTGTGCGTAAGTCCTAAAGAAGTAAGAATGGGATTTTCTTACTGGGCTGACAAGTCCTATTTATAAATATTTCAGCCTGCCAATGCTGCTCACCGTTATGAAGTATGACCGACTAGCCACACTTTTGACATAACCTTGCAATCCCTCTGTCATTTAGATAGGTTTTACTAAACCTTACGTCAATGTCAATATAAGTAGTTTTCATGAATGAAACCGAAATAGCTGCCTCAGTATGCTGATACGGCTCATACAGAGTCTGATTCGTTTTTCACCTTGTCGAAATATGCCTTTATGAGGAGTGATAAATGCTATCCAGGTTTTCGCGTGTTTTCAACGATAGTTCCAGAAACGTTAGACGTAAAGTTATCAACATTTATGCGTTCCTGATTAGCGTGAATATTTTGGTCTGGGTAGTTGCCCTGATTACATTCCATCGCTACCCCCTTCTGCTTGGCACTGCCGTATTAGCTTATAGCTTTGGTCTACGTCATGCTGTAGATGCCGATCACATCGCCGCGATTGACAATGTTACCCGGAAATTGATGCAGGAGAACAAACGACCTGTTGCTGTTGGGTTCTTCTTCTCTCTAGGTCATTCCACCGTTGTAATTGCCGCCTCTGTTGCGATCGCCTTAACCACTACAACTATCCATAACGACTTTCCCAGTTTGGAAAAGCTTGGGGGGCTAATTAGCAGTAGCGTTTCTGCACTTTTCCTACTAGCAATTGCAGCAATCAATATGGTGGTGCTGTGGGATGTTTATAAGACCTTCCAAACCGTCAAGCGGGGTGGAATCTACGACGAGCAATCTTTAGATGAATTTTTGAACCAACGTGGGCTACTCGGTCGCATCTTCCGTCCTTTGTTTCGGTTGATAGATAGTAGCTGGAAAATGTTTCCTTTGGGTTTCCTCTTTGGTTTAGGCTTTGACACGGCGACAGAGGTAGCACTGCTGGGGATTTCTGCAAATCAAGCAGCCAAAGGTCTGCCTATCTGGTCGATTCTATTGTTTCCAGCTTTGTTCACCGCAGGTATGTCCCTGATTGACACCACCGACGGCATTTTAATGCTTGGTGCTTATGGCTGGGCTTACGTCAAACCAATCCGCAAGCTCTACTACAACATGACCATCACCCTTGTTTCTGTACTAGTTGCTGTGGTCATTGGCGGAATTGAGGCTCTGAACATTATTGGTGATCAGTTACAACTGAAAAGTCCGTTTTGGGATTTCATTAGTCAACTAGGTGAGAACTTTGGCACAATTGGTTACTTAATCATTGCCATCTTTATATTAAGTTGGTTACTTTCGACCATCATCTACAAAGTCAATAAGTATGATGAGTTGGAAGTCACTAGTGCTACACCCACTAAACACAAGAGGAATAGGCATTGAGCCTAGATGCACGACATAAATGCCCCAAAAACCTTAGAATGATTAGGGTGTATTTAAATCTGTAACAAATATTTATGCCTCCTCGTTGGCCTCGCGAACCCGATCGCAAAGACGCTGATTTCCGCAAGATAGATGACCGGATGAATTTTGCCATCCATGTGGCGATCGCTGCTAGTATTAATTCTGGCTTGTGGTTTTTCCACAACTTGAAAGGCACTACATGGGAGTGGCTGCCGTGGTTGACTGGTAGTTGGACAGGAATATTATTGGTACATCTAATTTATATTGCTGCGATCGCCAACTACAGCGATCCATCCGAATCCATCTGAAGACGGACTGGTGATGCTGGGGCGATTGTAACCTGTGGTAGTAGGATTAGCCTGTTAATTGAGCGATAATGTAGAAAAGCCTGAGATTTCGCGCTCTTTCTTAATGTAGGGTTATTTTTATGGCTAAGACTAACACCACAGAACTACTGGAAGCCCTAGCAGCTGAAATTGGCGAAAATGTCTACATAGACATTGCCAAATGGCATCTTTATTTATCTAATGCCAAGCTGCATACCCTTGTTGCTGAACAGTTGTATCCCTTAATTACTTCCAACAATGTAAATGAAGACCAAGTTATAAAAGTCTTGAAATCAATTAAAGTAAAAATTGGCGGCGGTAAAAGCGAACTTCCTTTAATCGATTTCCTCCCACTGCAATGCCAGGTTACTTTAGTAGATATCTTGGAGAAATATCAACGCAATTTATAATCGCTAAAACCAAGATTATCTTAGTTGGACAATTTTCTTAATCAGCATTTCGTGATTCGCTTTTAGCTTCTGAATTAGGTATATGTTTACTGTATCTATTTTATAAAAATAAACTCCACAGACACACACAGATGAATCTTGTGTAATTTATGTGTGGATATCTGATAAAAATTTCCTTTAACAATTTAAGGAATCTCCGCGTTCAAAATCGGTTCAGATTTAAGCGAGTTTATCTTGAGACTCGCTTTGAACTTTCATACAAACTCATTGAGGCAATTTCTATGCTTTTACAAGTCAAAGATAGTGGAGAATTGGTTAAAATTCTTGAAATTCAGGAATTACTTGACCCTAATAGTGATGTTGTTCACGCAAAAGACCAAGAAGGTCAAGAAGAACAGCAACCTGAAACTTTTAAAAAAGAAAATCTCATTTTTCCTTCAGGTGAAGTTCTACCACGCTGTTGGTTAGATGCTGACTATAGACACGACAACACTTAATGATTTTAAATCAGGTAATTGGTAATAGTAGAGGCCCACAGCTGTGCATTGGTGTCAACTTAAGCAAAAACCCCTCTAAAACCCAATACGCTTGGGTTAAGGATAATCGTAGGTTGGGTTGAACGAAGGCGAACAGCGTCCCGTAGGGAAGTGAAACCCAACAAACCCTCGAAAATGTTGGGTTTCGTTTCTCAACCCAACCTACGCAGTTTAAGATTTTTGACGCTAACCCAAGCGTATTGCTCTAAGAGGTTGTTTGAAAAGTCTAATTTATTACTAGCCCTGGCGAATAGAATTCGCGGCTACACAGACAAAACCCACCTCCGTGGGTTAAAAACCTTGATTTTTCCTTACTTAGTCCACGGAGGTGGACTTCGTTTGTGTAGTAGCGAATTCTATTCGCCCAATACTTTTCAAACATCCTCTAAAACCTCGTTTCCAGCCTCTGGCTGGAAATGCAAGTCAAAAGCAGCTCTGCCGCAAGTCTTGAGGCGGAGCCTCCTATAAGCATTCCCAGTCTCCGACTGGGAACGAGACAATCTATAAAAGCTCGTTATAGACTGGCTTTCACGTTAAGTTAACACTAATGACAGCTGTGCGCCCATATTATGTGCCAGTTGATGATACTTCTTGTTCTCCTACCGTCGCCGTTTCATTCTGCTGAAACTTCGGGAAAAATGTCTTAGCAATCCAGTAAGTCAAGATGTGAGACAGTAATCCCAAAGGCCCAGCAAACAAACAGAGTGCAAGGGAGTGAATTGTCCAAATACCTGTTTTTTGCCCTTCCCAATAAATCCAGCGACCGACGAATAAATCCATCACTAAAAAATGAATCCAACCCGTTGCAGCAGCTGTTTGATCTGCAAAAAATCGTGCAATATCAGCTAATTGGGGATTCGATAAAGCTTGGGCATTTTCTGGCGTAATGCTGTTGATAAACAAATACAAATACGCCCCAGCTAACAGCACAAAGGGTAGATATGATGACATGATCTGCCGTGTCACTTTCCAATTTGGCAATAAAATCATCAACACCCAAAAGGGCAACACGAAAAGATTGGCAACGTTAAATAGTTGAGAAATCGTCATATTTTTGTAAAGTGAGGAGTTAAAAATTAAAAGTTAGGAATTAGGAATCTTAAGTTATTAGCTTGGTTTTGAGGTTTTGAATTAAGTAGTCTTTTATCACTCATAACTCATCACTCCTAACTCCTAACTTACAAAGCTACTAGCTGCGATTCTATTTCTGAAGACTTCAAATTACGTCCGATGAAAACTAAACGTGTTTGCCTAGCCTCTTCTGGTTTCCAGGGGCGATCGTAAAATTTATCAAATCGAGTTCCCACACCCTGCATCACTAGGCGCATGGATTTATTTGGCACTGCTACAAAGCCTTTAATCCGGTAAATTTCTTGTTCCTGTGCTAATTTCTCCAACTGCTGTTGCAGCTTTTCTGGGTCAAAGGTACGATCCAAAATTAAATTAGCTGAGGTAATTTCTTCGTCGTGATTGTGGTCTTCTTCGGTATCGTGATGACTGGGACGAGAATCTAAGTCATCTTCAACTGCGGCTTGGAATCCTAATAATATAGATGCATCAAGTTGAGAACGATCGCTCTCGACAATCTTCACCACTCTAGGTAACTCTTGCTTAATTAATTCCTCAACTCTGGCTTTTGTCTCGGCATCCACCAAGTCAATTTTATTCAACACCACCAAGTCTGCACAAGCAAGTTGGTCTTCAAACAGTTCTTGCAAAGGTGTTTCATGTTCTAGATTATCATCTGCTTGGCGCTGGGCTGCGATCGCTTCTGGATCACTAGCAAATGTCCCCGCTGCTACCGCCGCACAATCGACTACGGTAATCACTGCATCCACAGTGGCCGCATTGCGAATTTCTTGCCAGCGAAAAGCCTTCACCAGTGGTTTTGGCAACGCTAAACCAGAGGTTTCAATCAAAATGCAGTCGATGCTATCTCGCCGCTTGATTAACTCTTGCATCGTCGGGTAAAACTCTTCCTGCACGGTGCAACATAAGCAGCCGTTGGTTAATTCAAAGATATTAGTGTCGCCCTCACCATCTTCCGGGCAAACTTGACAGGATTTTAACAATTCGCCATCAATACCGAGTTCGCCAAATTCATTAACTAAAACGGCAATGCGACGTCCTTGGTTGTTTTGTAGCAGGTGGCGAATTAGGCTGGTTTTTCCACTACCTAAGAAGCCTGTAATCACTGTGACAGGAATTTTCGTAGCCATATTTTTGCCTGATTTACTCAGTATGGTAAGTTTCACGGGTTACAAACTTAAATACTGAGATTAAGCTTGGTTTGAAGATTGACTTAGTTATTTTAAGCTGAAAGTCTCTGGTAAGCCTGAAAATATCTTCAAAACAAGAGGTAGCAGCAGTTTTTCGGGAAGTGCTGCAAATAGATCCAGAAAATACTGATGCTGAAGATGCTCTCAAAAATTTAATCGCTTCTTAAAGGATTTTCAACAAATAAATTATCCAATCTTGTGGGGTGGGCAACATGAGGGCCTTTGGCTTAGTGAAAGAATCGATATAACTATGAATAAAAGTTGGGTTTTGGCAGTTCATCATTTAACGCCCAGTTTCCTATATCTTGGATTTTGTAATCTACTGGATCGTGGAGAGTGAACGTGCGGAGATTACGCCAATAGCGATCAAAGCCATATTTTGCATTAGTAGCGCGTGCGCCCATAACTTCAAAGATGCGGTTGGTAATGTCTAAACCGACTCTAGTGGCGAAGACTTTAGCAGTAGCAACCAAGAGCGCACATTCTCCTCGTTGTTCGGCGGTAAGTGACCATTCTTGCTCCCAAGCTGCTTGTAGTAATTCTCCCGCCTGCTCAGTTAGATACACGGCTGCTTGGAGATCAACCCAGATTTTACCATAGTGCTGAAGGATGTAAGGGTCTTGGGTTGCACTGTCTACACCTGATGTCAGCCAAGGTTTTGTATTAGTGGAAGTATATGTTTTAGCAGCTTCAAATGCTCCCTGTGCAATTCCCAGGTAGATATTAGCAAGATTCAATTGAGTTAAGCAGGCGCGAATAGTGGCGAAGGGTTGACTTTCTTTGTCTCTACTACTAAGAATTTCGTCAGGATACACCAACACATTCTCAAAAGTAACACTACCACTGTCTGTTTGGCGTTGCCCTATATTATTCCAATCATGATGAACTGTAACGCCTTGCCGTTGGGTGGGAATTACCAGAATACTCAATTCACCAGTTTCTTGATTAGTGGCAGTAATCGGCAATATATCCGAGTCTTGAGAGCCAGAGCAAAAGCTTTTAATCCCGTTCAGACGGAAATAATCATTTTCCGGTGTCAGAGTAGTTCTTTTATCTAAAGGGTTGAGGGCATTGCACCAAAACCAATTGTTGTGAATAGTTTCTGAGTAATATCGCTGTTTTTGCTCTGCCGAACCAAAGATATGAGGAATAACTACACCTAGATGGTGGTAAGAAAAGACGTGAGCAATGGAACTATCAACTTTGGCAAACTCGCGGGTAATTTGCAGAACGGTAATCCAGCTTTGCCCTAAACCACCGTATTCTGTGGGTACGATCAGTTTCAGCAAGTTGCTTTGGCGCAAGCGATCGCGTTCATGTTTTGGTGTTCCCCCTTGAGCATCCCGCTCTACAGCAGTTTTTGCAAATTCCTTTGCTAAAGACTTAGCTATATCAAGATAATTTTGAGATTCTTTAGTTTCGATTAATTGCATATCTTGCAACTTCTCCTGCTAACCTTCTGTGAGGAGCAACTATAAATTTGACTGGAAAAAA
Source organism: Nostoc sp. (assembly GCF_036917655.1). Lineage (GTDB taxonomy): Bacteria > Cyanobacteriota > Cyanobacteriia > Cyanobacteriales > Nostocaceae > Nostoc. The sequence continues at coordinate 295,475 of NZ_JBALCY010000003.1, read as the reverse complement.
TGTCAATTTACAGTGTTTTTATAAAACTACCGTACTATATAAATATCATTGCATAGTTTAACTAAGAAAGCAAGTTAAAAATAAATTAATTTTGCTAAAACTATAAGTTGTTGGTGCAGTATAAACAAATATTTTGTTGAGAGTCAAACAGAAAAAAATGACATGAAAATATTTTTTTAATGTACTTGTTTTTCCAGAGTATATGTGCAATATTAATAAGTTGAATATCCCAATCTACTTTAACTAGATAAGTAAACAGTAGATGGTAATTAATGGGCAAAAAGATCAGATTTATGTCTAAAGTCTAAATATTTTTTTACAGATAGATATTCCCTTAGCAAATAGACCAGCCTGTGCAGGGATTATATTTTTGTGAAAACAAGTCTTTTCTCCACTGAAATATGCAGATTAAAACGCCAGATATTCACTGAGATATCTGGTTATATCTGGAAGTGTAGCGATATTAGTGAAAACTTTCGAGTCTTAGAGTAATTCAACATTTTTCAGGGCTAGTCATAAATTTTTAGCTTGACAAGTCACTGAAATATCTGATGGCTTTCACTAAATTTTTCAAACTAAAAATGTGAGGAGTGATAGAAATGTTCAATCGTTCATTTCATAATTTATTCATGGAATCGATGATTTTAGGAGCTACTTTGCTAGCCAACACATCAGCTCATGCTGAAAACAGGAATTTAGTAGCTGTGACTGGGACTCAAACAAATATACCATCTGCGTTGGTGCAGCCCAACCCAGGCATCGCCGAGCTACCCCTAAGCCCCAACCGTTCACGTTTCGGGGACAATTCTTCGGAAACAATCATTGCACAAACGCCTAAAATTCCTGCAATCAATAGTGATGCAAGCGTCCAAAACACAAACAGTATGTCTCAGGTAACATCTGTATCTCAGTTTTCAGATGTGCAGCCAACTGATTGGGCATTTGGCGCACTCCAGTCTTTAGTTGAGCGTTATGGATGTATTGCGGGCTATCCAAATAGCACTTATCGGGGAAACCGCGCCATCACTCGCTATGAATTTGCAGCAGGCTTAAATGCTTGTTTATCTCGGATTAACGAGCTAATTGCAACAGCTACATCTGACTTAGTTACCAAAGAAGACTTAACTACCTTACAAAGGCTGCAAGCAGAATTTTCCCCTGAACTAGCAACTCTACGGGGTCGCGTTGATAGTTTAGAAGCTCGGACTGCGGAACTAGAAGCAAATCAGTTTTCTACAACTACAAAGCTTTCTGCGGAAGCCATCTTTGTGATTACGAATGCCTTCGAAGGGTCAGTTAATGGTGATAACACAGTTTTTCAAGATAGAGTTCGCCTCGTTTTCCAAACTAGCTTTACAGGTAAAGACACTCTAAATACTCGTCTAAGTACTGGAAATACTACTATTTTGCAACTTCCTGGTGGTTCAGCCGAAGGTTTGCAAACCTTCAATCTTGCTCCTAGTAACAATAACCTGTCCCTAGATTGGCTCTCTTACTATTTCCCAGTTGGCAACAAAATCGATGCTTATATAGGAGCCGTGAACGGAGTACTTTATGATTTTGTTCCGACTCTGAGTCCCTATCTTGAGAGTGGCTCAGGAGGTGGTCGTGCTTTGACAGAATTTGCTTCCTCTAGTCCTATCTACCGGATTGGTGGTGGTGCAGGTGGGGGATTCAATTATCGATTCAGTGACCAATTGGTATTGAGCTTGGGTTACTTAGCAGGAGATCATGCCAGTCCTCAGCCAGACAGCGGTTTTTTTAATGGTCAATATAGCGCATTTGGACAAATAGCATGGAACCCCAACAATAAGTCTGGCATTGGTTTGACCTATGTAAATGCCTACCAAAATCGTGGAGCAATATTTGATCTGGGTAGTGGTTTTACACTTGTCGGAACAGAACAAGCCAATACTCCATTTGAGCGGACAATTACCAACTCCTACGGAGTAGAAGCTTTCTATAAATTTAGTCCTCGATTTGCAGTCAATGGGTTCTTTGGCTACACTAACGCCAAGAATCTGGCAGGTAGTGGTAGTGCAGATATTTGGTACTATGCTCTGGGATTGGCATTCCCAGATTTAGGTAAACAAGGCAACCTTGGTGGTGTTCTTGTGGGTGCAGAACCTTATCGGGGTGGTAATCCTGCACCTGCAAACGATTTATCCTTACATATTGAAGGCTTTTACAAGTATCAGCTTACAGATAATATTGCCATCACCCCTGGCGTGATTTGGATAACAGCCCCTGCTCAAAACGATGACAATCAGGATGCAGTAATTGGCACTGTGAGAACAACTTTCACCTTTTAGATAATCAGCAAAGGTGCAAAGAACAATTCATACATTTTACTAATTCGTAATTACAGCAGTTTTCATGTATTTGAACCACATCTGTCGTAAGGGCACAGAATTGCCCATTGGTGTCAACTTAAGCGCAAACCCCTTTAAAACCTCGTTTCCAGCCAGAGGCTGGAAATGCGCCTCCTGGCGGCTCTGCCGCTTTTCAAGAGGCGGAGCCTCTAGAACGGCATTCCCAGTCAGAGACTGGGAACGAGATATACATTTTACTAATTCGTAATTAATAATTGAATTCTTAATTACGAATTACGAATTATTCTAAGGCCCTTCACGATTCAAGCTCAGGGGTTGCTGTTCTTCAACTAGTGGCGGCACATCCTGCCAAAGGCTAATTCCGTCGTATAATCCCCGAGCCATTAAGAATACTTGAACCCAAAGGATATTGAACCACCAGTAAAGCCCTTGGATAATATTTTCCTGACCTATCAGAGATACTGTCACTAAGTAAAACAACACCGAAATTATTAAACTAGCAACAGATGCAACCATACCTTTTGTGGGCTGTGATAGCTCTGTGAAAGGCCACATATTGAATTGCCAAACAAATCCTAAACCAACTGTTGTCCAAATAGCTGCAAACGTTGGTCCTGTCGTTGTTGTAAACAAATCCAGTCCTAGCTGTTTGAGGAACAATTCTGTAATCAGAGTGAGTAACAAAACAATACCTGTATGGAGTAACCCCAAACGTGGCATTTCTAGTTCCAATTTGTTTAAAGGCCAACGTTCAAAGAAACTGCCGAACACTGTCGAACAAGGATACCAATACCAAGGAATGTAAAATGGTTGAAGTCCCCACATTTGTGGTAAAAAGGTGAAGGCAGGGGCAATAAAGAAGACGGCAAAAAAGATATTAATAAAGCCGCTCACTGGATGCCAGTTGCGTACTTCCTCACTAGTGACAATCGTGTTGTCAAAGAAGAATAAACTGGCGGCGGCTGCAATGATTGCTGTTTGTCCCCACAAACCAACAGGTGTATCAGTGAGAATTGCTTTTGCAGAGATGAATTTCCAAGCTTCTCCAGTAATGTAAACTAGCGCGAACAGTACTACTAAATTTACTGTTCCTCGTCCAAATCGGGTGGAAGAAAAGCGAGAACCTGGATAGCCGTTGAGGGAAAAACCTAGATGCCACCACCAGACGAAGCATATTGTGATGTAAGTCAACTTTGTTCCTACATTTAGTTGAATAATTTGACCAAAGATGAGTTCAAAAATATAGCTAATGACAGCAATTACAGCAATAAAAAGCAGTCCCTTAAATGGCTGGCTTTTCCAAATGCTCCGCCTCTGGGTTGGGTTTGCAATGCTCATAGGATCAACTTAAAGAATGTTGAATAATGTTGGATTTATCAGGGGCAAAGCATTCAGTTAAATATTCCCTCCTAATACCTAACCGAATTTTAGATTTTAGATTTGCAATTTTAGATTGAAAAGATTTCCTAATCCAAAATCTAAAATCCAAAATCCAAAATTGAGTCACCCCAATAGAGAATGCGGCAATTACAGCCAAGGATGGCGTGGGGGGTAAACGCCATTGAGGAAGTAGTTGCCAACAGCGTAGTATTTCCAACGGACGGGATCGTGGAGTGTGTGAGCGCGGGCATTTCGCCAGTGGCGATTGTAGTTGAATTGTTCCAATGTGGACTTAGTACCTGCTAGTTCAAACAACTTGTTGGTAGCTAGTAATGCTGCTTCGGTGGCTAAGGCTTTGGCTTCAGCAACTGCAATCGATGCTTCAACTACCTTGGGTTCTTCTAAACCTGACTCGTTGGCGATGTCGATAAACTCACCCGCACGTCGCAGCAATGCTTCAGCAGCGTGAACCTGAATTTGTACATTGCCTAAGTTATAAAGCGTCAGCGGGTCTTCGTATCCTTTTTCTAAATTGCTGTCAACCCAAGGGCGGGTATGGTTGCGGACAAAGTAAATAGTGTCACGGACTGCGGCTTTGGCAATCCCCACGTCTACGGCGGCTTGGATGATTTGCGCGATCGCACCCATTGGTGTTGCCCGCTCAAAGGCTAAGTAGTGCGGAATGACGTGCTCTGCTTTAACTTTCACATTTTCAATAATGGTAGTGCCGCTAGCAGTGGTACGCTGTCCAAAGCTCGTCCAGTCATCAAGTAGCGTCAATCCTGGGGCATCCCGTTCGACAAATGCCACCACTGTTTTACCATCTGGATTACTGGCAATAACGGGAACCCAATGTGCCAGCAGTGCCCCAGCAGAGTAGTATTTGCGTCCATTGAGTACGAAGTCAGATCCATCTGGTTCTAATTTTGTCTGCACATCAGTAACAGACTTAGTACCAATTTCCGAGAAGGCGTTGCCAAACCGCTTGCCTTGTAGAGCCAAATCAAAGAAGAATTTCTTCTGCTCATCTGTGCCATCCAGGCGAACTGCTTCCACCATATAGAGGTGATTTTGGGGAATTTGACCGAGGCTAGAATCGGCTTCGGCGATGATTTTAACTACTTCTGCCAGGGTGGCACTCGATACAAAAGCACCGCCATACTCTTTAGGGACTGTAATCCCCCATAATCCACTCTGGGAGAACTTTTGTACTTCTTCAGCAGGCAAACGCCGATTTTGGTCGCGTTCTGAGTCTCCCTTGGCAAACTCAGCTGCTAGTTCGTGAGCGATCGCGATCGCTTCTTGGTCATTTTGAATAATATGCGCCTTTTGTTCTGTATTAATTACTGATGTCATGGTAAAACTCCTTGATTGTGATTGAGTGACTCATAATCGCCACTACTATGAGACAACGCGAAATATTTGTATTTAATCAGCACATCCCATTTGAAGGATAGACATCTTGCCCATCTAACGTTGGCGATGGACAAGATGGCTATCCTTCAAATTCAAGAAAGCAAAAGCGATTAAATATGATGCAATACTTGCGAATATGAATAATGATTTGAGTTTGGGCGAATCGATTTTTACCTAACAAAAATCGATTCATAGCACAATCCCAATGCCCAATGCTACAAAGTATGTTCCTGTTAATCTACACCACAACTAACTCATCAGCTGTCCGACGATTAGCTTCCAGTTCGCGCACAATCGGTATTACTGTCTTACCAAATGCTGGGAGATCATCTGTGTAGTGTAAGAAACCGCCAAGGATTAAATCAACTCCCGCTTCATAAAACTGGCGAATCTTGTCAGCGACTTGATCCGCAGTGCCAATTAAGCCTGACTTGAAGCCATCGTTATACTGCACCAAGTCTTCAAAATTGGAATTCGCCCACATTCCCTGACGCTCACGAGTAGAAGATCCCGCTTGTTTCACTGCTTCGCCAAATCCTTTCACCGCCTCTACATCGGCCTGGGCAATAATATCGCGCAATACTTCATGGGCTTCTGCTTCCGTATCTCGCACGATGATAAAGGAATTCAGACCAAACTTAATTTTGCGTCCTTCAAGACTCGCTAATGCAGACACTTCTTCAATCTGCTCTCGCACCCCTTCTATGGTATTGCCATTCATGAAATACCAATCAGAGACGCGGCCAGCCATGCGCCGCGCTGCCTTGGAGTTACCACCTTGGAATATCTCCGGGTGGGGATTCTGATTAATTGGTTTAGGCTTCACCCAACCGCCGTTAATGCGGTAAAAGTCGCCTTTAAAGTGAAACTCATCCTCAGTCCACAAACCTTTGAGAACGCGGATAAATTCCTCTGAACGACGATAGCGTTCGTCATGGTCTAACCAATGTTCACCATATATAGTAAATTCATCTTTGAACCAGCCGCTAACTACATTCAGAGCGAACCGTCCGTTAGAGAGAAAATCAATGCTAGAACCGATTTTGGCAACTACTCCCGGATGCCACAATCCAGGGTGAACTGCTGCAATTAGCTTCAATTTCTTGGTGACTGGAGCCAAGGCTGAGACGATTGTTAATGCCTCTAACTGGTACTCAGCGCCATAACTGGCGATAAATCTGGCTTGTGCTAGAGCATATTCAAATCCAACTTCTTCAGCCGTTTGAGCTAGTTGAGCATTATATTCATAAGTCCAATCTGTCCGTTGGGGAATTTTACTAACAACTAACCCCCCGCTGACGTTGGGAATCCAGTATGCGAACTTAATATCTACCATAATTGTGCGTTTGTAATTGAAACTGCTTGGTTATAAGAGAAGACAGGAGGAAATATTGTATGGAATACAGACCTACTAACCTCCAGCCCCTTAAGAGCTAGCGTTGGGGAGTGAGATTTAAAGCCTCTCTCCTTGATATATACAAGTCTGAAAATAGCTTAAGAACACAAGGTTTTACCCCACCCTAACCCTCCCCTTATAAAGGGGAGGGAACCGGATTTCCTGTTTCCCCCCTTTATAAGGGGGGATTAAGGGGGGTAATAGGAGTTGTGTGTACACCGTAGCCTTTGAGGAGAGAGGTCAAAGTATATTGCATCCAAGCGAGAATGATAGGGCAAAATTGAAAGCTTGAGAGCAGCTAGAAACTACTCTGAGTTTACAAGTAGACAATTTTAGATTCTTATGGTCGTAATATACCATAACCCGACCGCGCTACCGTAGTTTTTAATGAATCAGACTTTATCACGAAAATTTTTCCGATGTCGTGACTCGATATACCTAAATTCCATTTCCCTATTCCAAAATGGAATACTGCCCAATTTTGCTGAGTATTTAATTATTATTTTATATTTGCTGGTTATCAGCCTGATTCAATCAGAGCAACCAGGAATCAGGACTCGACAAGCTATCGATACTATAGCGGTTCTCAGTTGAGTGAGGTACAAGAACCCCACCCCCAACCCCCTCCCCGCTCTTCGAGAGGGGGCTATGACGTACCTCATGTGATTAGGAAACGCTATATTCCATATCGTGATAGACAACTGATTTTCATGTGTCATCTGCAACTATACACAGCAGAAATAAATGTGGTAGTCTGAACTACTAAACAACGGTAAAGAGATAGAAATACCGTAGTTTAGTTTATGTCTCGTAGAAAAAGGCACAGGAAAAAAACTTATGCCACTTCAGTTTGGAATTTGGTCGCCGGTCTGTGGTGGATGGTTGCGGGTTGTCAACCATGAGGCTAATTTATCCACTCAAGATTTGGTAAAGCTGGCAGTTCAGGCAGACGAGTTAGATTATGACTTCTATTACATTCCTGAACATTACTTGAATGCAGTTCATGGGCCTAACTATAATGTCGCTGACGCTTGGATTACAGCAGCTTTAGCAAGTTTGAATACCAAGAATATCAAGATTGTTGCGGCTGTACAACCTGGTTTTAAACTACCTGCGGTCGTTGCCAAACTGAGTGCAAACATTCAAAATCAACTCAGTAACGGCAGATTTGCTCTGAGTGGTATTGCAGGTTGGTGGAAATTAGAAGTAGAAAGCTATGGAGATATCTGGCTACCCCACAGTGAGCGATACGCGCGATTAGAAGAGTATATTGATGTAATTAAGGGACTGTGGACAGTTGAAGACTTTAATTATGTTGGCAAATACTACAACATTACGGGTGGTATTCTCACAGATAAGCCTACACCAACACCACCTATTTTCATTGCTGGTGAATCAGACCGGGCGATTGACTTAGCGGCTCGTCAGGGAGATTATCTATTTATCAATGCTGATGATCCTGAAAAAACGGCAGTATTGGTGCAGAAAGTCAAAAGATTGGCTAGCGATCGCTACCAGCGTCAGATTAAAGTAGCAATGAGTGCGTTTGCGATCGTTCGTGAACATACCGCCCAAGCCGAAGCCAGATTAGAAGCGATTTATCGTTCTGCCGATGAGCAGCAAATCAAATACTTTCAAGAGCAAATCGATCCTAACGTAGTTGCCCACAACAAACTAGATATCAGTCAAACCATTGAAGCTAATCTCGGTTTGTCTGCTCAACTCGTTGGCGATCGCTATACTATCATTCAACGCCTGAAAGAATACGAAGCCGTTGGCGTTGACTTAATAGTACTCAAATTTGAATCTATGTTGGAAGACACTATTCGCTTCCACAAACTAGTTATTTCCGAATATACACAGCAGAATAGCTTAATTCCGTTGTAATTAAAAATTTCGCCTTACCTAGCATGAATAAGATTAAACTCGAAGATATTACCCTAAATCACATCAAAATTTTAAAAGCAGTAGATGACTGTGGTAGCTTCTCTAAAGCAGCCCAAAAACTAGGGTACAGTCAAGCATTAATTAGTAAAAAAGTCAAACAAATAGAGGATTATTTCGGAGTAATTCTCCTAAATCGCTCTCCTGGCTGTATATCCTTGACTAATAAAGGCAAGAAATTGATTTCCCAGACATTTAATGTAGTAGAAACTGTAGAAAATCTGCAAGAAGAATTTCAGGCAACATTTAGCGCTGAGGGCGAAGATTTAATATTGGGGGCTACTAATTTAATCTTAGAAGTGTGGCTCAAACAATATTTGCAGCGATTTCAGCTTTGTTTTCCAGGTAGAAATCTCAAAGAGATTGCAGTTAAAAATAGCAGATTTTTTTCAAATTCTCAACTCATAGAAATGGATATCCTGCTCAACAGTTGCGCTGGATATAAGGAAGAACACCACTGCACTAGATTAAAAACTCATAAAATGCTGTTGGTATCCTTTGGGGCAAGTAAATATCTCAATGAGCATAGCTTAATTAAAATAAATGATATTGATCTGGCTGACGTTGTGCTTTTAGATGAGGTTCATCAAGAACTATCCAAAAATGGATTTTTGATGAAGAAATTAAGTGGCGTACAGGTGCTACACAGTTATCAAGATGTACTCAACTATGCTTCAAAAAATCAAAAGCTAACGATTTTACCTGACTTTTGTCAAGCTGATCTAATATCTCAATATCAAGTCCTAACTTTGACTATTCAAGATGTTAATGAATATGGGATTTATCTTCATGTTCCTCGCTTTAGTGAGTTATTAATATCCGCAGAGGGTTTGGTGAGAAGTTTTAGACTCGATCAGGATAACTTGGAAAGTTTCCCTAATGTGAATCTGATTTTAGGTAGCTGTTCTCCCAAAGAGGAAAATGTTCTGAGGATAGGTATTCAGAGGGATTCCATAGGACAGTTTATTGCTGGGTATGGGACTAAGTATATTTCTGATTTACAGAGAGCATCCTCATCACTTGAACAACCTATTTTCAAAAACATTGAAATTAATCGAGATTTTGAGTTACAAATTATGCCGTTTGACTCTGGGGAACAAATGAATCGACAGATGAAACGGGGAGAGCTAGATATTTGTATTTTAGATGATATTTCTCTATTGAATAATGGTAGCCAATTCTTTGATGATTTAAGTTTTGGTTCTAAATTAATTGGGATTGCTTCGTATAATCTTTTGGGTCAAGATATAAATATTGTTCTGCATAAAGATTCTTCTATAAACACTGTCCAGGATCTGAAAGGTAAACGAATTTCCACCTTATTTGGTTCAAATGCTCATAGGTTCATCATTACTCTTTTTGACCTCTATGATATGGATGTCAGTAAAGATTGCAGATTAGTGAATGAAGATCCTCGTAAAGCAAGTAAGAGTTTGGCAAATAAAACTATAGATGCTTACGTGTGTTGTCACACTTTTACCTCAATATTAGAAGGATATACTTTTATCAGAAAGCTGCCTTTATCTCAAACAACTAGTTTAAGAATTCCATCAATCAGAGGAATTGTTTGTCGCTCACAGTTCATTAAAGAAAACCCTAAAATTGTAGTTGCTTATTTACATGATTTAGTAGTTGCTAACTATTGGTTTAATTCATCTCCAATCAAGGCAGCAGATTTACTAAATAAAGTGATTGATGTGAGAAAAACTCAAGTAAATCAGTTTTTTAATCCTGTATTTGGTAATCGCATCGATCCGACCCTCAAGCCTCAATGGTCTTGGTTACTGAAAACTTTAAATCGCAGGTTGGAAGGAAAATATGGTATTTCACTATTTGATGTAGATTTCTGGATAGATGATTATTTCTTAAGACTTGTCTACAATTTACTGAATCTAGATTATCACTTTCATCAGGTTTCTTTTGCAAGTGAATTTTCCGGCAGCTATTTTGTCGAGGAACAGTTTAGCAGACATATGAAAGTTCTCTATGATAAAGATAATCTACCGCTACAAGATGAGGATAGCAGTCACACAGCAATATCCAGTGTAGGATAAAAATCGCGCAGAAACTATCTAATTTTGAATTAAAAGAAAAATCTAAAATCGAATGACTCCTAATATTATGTCCGCTAAATCACCCATAATAAAAGAACTCCACAAGGGCCGAGAAGCGCTATATAACTTCTTAATCATAATTGAGGGGCAATCTCCCCATGCTTGCTTTCACGAATCAAAAGCAGTCACAAGGCTATTGCCCCTAAATATTTTGAGCGTTGTTCGCTCTTTCCCCAGAAACACCTATGAATTATCCTTCATCAGGCTGTCTGGACTTATGACTCCACACACCATACTCCGCAATCTCAACACAGTTACTCAGCGGTGACGAGTTCAGTACTACCGCGTGTACGACGCCGTGTGAGACTGTTGTAAAGCATTACACCGATTGCCTTGATCAAATTGCCTTCCAATTCTTGGAACATCTTCATGTTCGTGCCAAAGGCGGCGTTAGCTTCATTAACGATGCGATCGGTTGTAGCATCATCAAGGGGTAATTCATCCAAAGTTTGACGGTATTTCGCTTTGAATGCCTTCTCGTCAGGAATCTCTGGAAACTCATAAAAGGCTGTTCCTTGCCCATCAGACAAATTCATCGCTGTTACAGCAATATTTTTGAGAATTTGTCCCCCGGATAAGTCGCCCAGGTAACGAGTATAGGAATGAGCGATTAACAGTTCCGGTTCTGTTGCAGATATTTCTCGGATGCGCTTTACATAAGCTTCACCTGCGGGAGATAGTTTGATTTGCTCTCTCCAGTTAGCACCAAAGTAATAACCCAGGTCTTGCTCTAAGGTATACTTGCGGTTTAGCTGGGGAAAGTTAATTTTAGAAAGAATTGGGTGCTGACTATGCTTTTCCATTTCTTCTTCCATCGCTGAGTAGACGAAGTAGAAGTTAGCAACTAGTTTCCGGTAAGAGTTTTTCTCGACTACTCCTCTTAAAAAGCACTTGACAAAACCTACATTTTCTGCCATTGTGTGGGCTTTCTTAGTGCCTACACGTAATTTGGTTGCTAAATTGCTGCTCATGCTAAAATTCTCAACTTTAAAAAGTTAACTGCCGGAGTTTTAATTTCCGAACGGCTAAAAAAGCCATTAAAACGTTACCTTAAAACTATTTGATGAGAATTTATATTAAAATTTTTTAAGCCGCCATAGTTTTGTAGTTTTTTACACAGTAACCAGGCTAAGGGGATATAATTTTACATTCCGGTGTTTTGATTTTTTTGTTGTTATTAGCTAAGTTTCGCTTTCATTCTCAGCTTTCTTGAAAAACACTTGTGATGAAATAAAAGTAATATTTGTTACATATCTTTTTTCTTAGTAGCATTGCAAAGTGTAAACTAATACAGATAATCAAGACTAAAATTGATGGCATAAAAGGAATAATTAGCTAAAATGTGGAGACTTTACTGGTAATGTAAAACCAATATTGACTTTATGAAAGATTCACATTTAAAGAAGCATAGCTTAAGTATTATTACGTAAAGCTATCCTGACCTAAAATGAATTTCTAAAGAGAAAAAGCATGTCGAAATTGCTGAATAAAGTCTTAAGTGCTATTTTTCAGTGTGATTGTGTGGAGTGTTTAAACATATGGTTTCATCTATAACTCGGACACCGGGCATTCCTGGGGGTTCTGCTTCCGAAGCTGAGGGATTGGGCAAAGGGATTGAGAGCAGTTTTGGGCTGAATTTAATCCCACTACCAGCAAATCCCTTATTTGGCACAGATGGGATTCGCGGACGAGTGGGAGAATTGCTGAGTGCGCCGCTAGCATTACAAGTTGGTTTTTGGACAGGGATTGTTTTACGTAACCATGCCAATCAAATAGGGCCAGTCATTCTCGGACAGGACTCTAGAAACTCCAGCGATATGCTGGCAATGGCTTTGAGTGCAGGGTTAACAGCAGCAGGATTAGAAGTCTGGTATTTGGGATTATGTCCCACTCCTTGCGTTGCCTATCTCACCAGCATCAGTGATGCCATCGGCGGAGTGATGATTTCTGCCAGCCACAATCCCCCAGAAGACAATGGGATTAAGGTTTTTAGTGCCGATGGTGGGAAGTTACCGCAAAGATTGCAAGCAGAAATAGAAGCGGGACTACGTGGCAAGATATCACCTATTGCTAAAGTCAGTAATTGCGGACGGCATTACTCACGTTTCGAGTTAGTGGGGCATTATAGCTCGGCGTTGAAAAAACCCTTGAACAGTGCGCTAAATCTTCAGGGAATGAAGATTGTTTTAGACTTGGCGTGGGGAGCAGCAGTCGGGTTAGCACCATCAGTATTTACAGAAATGGGGGCAGAGGTAATCTGCTTGCATAACGAAGCAGATGGCGATCGCATTAATGTTAATTGCGGTTCCACTTATTTAGATATTCTTGCCGCCACAGTCCAAGAACACAACGCCGACATCGGCTTTGCCTTTGATGGCGATGCCGATCGCGTCTTAGCAGTAGATAATACTGGAAGGCAAGTTAACGGCGATTACATTCTCTACTTGTGGGGACGACAGTTACAAAAAAACCAACAACTGCCGGATAACCTGATTGTATCTACTGTCATGGCCAACTTAGGGTTTGAGAAAGCTTGGCAGCAAATTGGTGGTAACTTAATTCGCACCGCAGTCGGCGATCAATATGTGCAAGCCGAAATGCTGCGAACTGGGGCAATGTTAGGCGGCGAACAATCAGGTCATATTCTTTGCCGTCATTATGCTGTGACTGGAGATGGCTTATTAACAGCATTACACATAGCAGCTTTGGTGAAAGAGGCGGGTGTTCCCTTTAGCGAATTAGTAGATCAAAGCTTTCAAACCTATCCGCAATTGTTGCGGAACGTGCGAGTTATAGATCGCGATCGCCGTTTGGGATGGCAAGATTGCCAATCTCTGCAACAAGCGATCGCTCTTGCTGAAGCTGCAATGGGTGATTCCGGCAGAATTTTGGTTCGCGCCTCTGGTACAGAACCAGTCATCAGAGTAATGGTAGAAGCCGCCAATGTCGAACTCGTCAACTACTGGACAAATGAATTAGTTTCCCAAGTCCAGCAACATCTGATAGACTAAATTAGCTATTATCTCAGCTTTTAACAAGCGCCAATTTTCCGTCACAGCTTCTGCAAATTAACCAGCCTTGGTTATCTGTAGAAGCTGTGACATTTGTATTTGTATTGTTAGAGCATGTCCGGCTAACTACTTGTCAAAAAAATCACCACGTCACCATAATTATAGCGTTTCTCGTTTGTATGCAATAGACTTTGACCTCTCTCTTTTTAGGAGAGAGGTTTTGAATCTTACTCCTCTTCCCTTATAGAGAAGGGGTTGGGGGTTAGGTCTCTATTAGACTCAACTGAGAAACGCTATAGTCCTGGCATCAGTCGGAACGTGTTATTATTTACTTCGAGATTCTTAGCTATTTGCTCTCAGATAATATAATGCTTGTTTTTATTATCCCACTCAAAAGTGCAAAAGTTTCCAATTCCTGGGAGCGTGTTACCCAATTATTTGAAAGATGCATTAAATCAGTTTGCAATCAAACCTCACCTAACTTTCGCGTTATTGTAGTTTGTCACGAAAAGCCACAAATAGAATTCACTCATCCTCATATCACATACATTACAGTTGATTTTTCCCCTCCCAACGAGACTAACCCTGTAGCTCAAGGAGACACAGATAAAGGGCGTAAAATATTAAAAGGATTGATTTATGCTCGTCAATTTTCTCCCACTCACACTATGACAGTTGATGCTGACGATTGTGTAAGTCAAAAATTAGCCAAATTTATTCAACAACATCCAGATTCTAATGGCTGGTTTATAAATAAAGGTTATAAATATCAGGAAGGCAGTAATTACATATATATTAAAAGAAGCAATTTTTATAAAATGTGCGGTAGTTGTAACATCCTTCGATATGATTTGAATGATTTGCCCGAAACCGCAGAATACAATCGTGGCTACGGATACTATAGATATTATATAGACCATGCCAAAGTCAGAGATATTTTAAAGAACAAAGCAAAAGCCATTAAATCATTACCATTTCCAGGTGCGGTTTATATTTTGGAAACAGGAGAAAATCTTTTTGATAATTCAAAAAGATTAAGATTTAGCATTTTTAATCGCAAATTATTAAATCCATCAGTTAGAAATGAATTCGGATTGTCCGACTTACAGCAATCTAAAGAAATTTGTCAACTATAATAGATTCTCTGAGGCTGATAGGCTACAGCACCACTATGCCAAAATTCAAGTCAAAATCTCAGCAATCTAAAAACTCAAAAAAGCAGGCTAAAAAGGAAACTTCTACCCTTAGCCTCAAAGAACAGTTAGCCCAAAAGCGCAAAGCAGCCCAAGCACGTAAAGAACTCATTAGCTTACTCACCACCGCCACCTTTGGCGGTGTCTTTGTTGGCATTGTGCTTTTTTTCGTAGCTGGAATTAAAGCAGCAGTCCCTGGTGTTTTGGGGATAATCATCATGTCCCTTTCCTACAAATACCCGCGCCAAGCGCTATATGCCTTCATCATTTATGTACCTGTTGGGGGTACTATCACTTACTACTTGGGCAATAGTCCCATACTCCAATTAGCTAAAGATGCTTTTTACGTTCCAGCGCTAATTGGACTTTGGCAGACTTGCCGTAAACAGGGGCTACCCCTAATTATTCCCCAAGGCATTAAAATCCCACTTTATATTGTCTTGGCTTGCAGTGTACTAACACTATTATTTGTCAATGGTGGTCAGCAGTTTAACCCGCCTAGTGTGGGACTATTGGAAAAAGCACCCAACGAAATACCTTTAGGAATGGGAATTCTGGGACTAAAAGTATTTTTAGGCTATGTCCCCCTGATTGGTTGTGCCTACTATCTAATTCGCGATAAGCGGGATTTTCTATTTTTATCGCGCCTCCAGATTGTCCTCACACTGATTTGCTGTGTGCTGGGATTAATCCAATATATGTTATTACTAACTGGTGTATGTCAAGGCACTAGAGGTCTTGAAGGAGATGCCTTATTTAGAGCAACACTCGAAGCCAGGTGTTATTTTGGTGGAGCGCTAGTATATAGTCCCGATGAAGGGGTTATTCGCTTACCAGGGACATTTGTAGCTCCCTGGCAGTGGGCATGGTTCTTAATTGCCAGCACCTTTTTTACCTTTGCTACTGGTTTCACTGATCCCTCACCAATATGGCGGCTGGTCGGTTTAGGTTCTTTAGTGACAGTCTTTATCAATGCCGTAGTCTCTGGACAGAGAATCGCCTTAGCTTTAGTACCAACCTGCTTTGGGATTTTGCTATTGCTGACTGGACAAATTGGCAACCTTAAACGATTTATCCCCATAGGGATAGGACTTGCCCTAGTTTTGGGAATTGCGATGGTGACTAACCCTACTGTCGTGCAAGAGAGAACCGAGAGTTTTACCAGTCGCTGGGACGCTTCACCACCTCAAGATTTTATCGTCCAGCAATTTGAAGAGAATTGGAAAAACGTAGACGGGCCCTTGGGAAGTGGCTTAGGTCGAGCAACTAACTCTGCCCGCGCAATGGGTAAAACTAAGCTGGTGGAAACCTACTACCCCAAAGTACTTTATGAAGTTGGAATTATTGGAGTACTAGCTTTTCTAGGTTTGGTAACAAGTTTAACAATTATTGGCTTTAAAACCTATCGCTCCATAAAGAACCGTAATTTCCGCAGTTACGGAGCAGCTTTGTGGGTGTTTATATTGTTTATTAGCTACAACACCTACTACTATCCTCTGGATGTTGATCCTGTTGCTGTCTACTATTGGTTTTATGCAGGAGTTCTTTTTAAATTGCCAGAACTGGAGAAACAAGATAAGGAAGATGCTAATCCTCAGCAAAAAAACAAGAGAAAACGTCTAAAAACAATTTAAATGAAATAAAAATGGCAAAAGTTATCATCTGCGGTCAGAACCACATTAGAATTCCTAACCTACCACGTAATTCTAGGCATACACTAATCCACCTCAAGTCTTTTCCTACAGGCAGATATCCTATAGAAAAACTTTGGTATCCTTTGGGAAGCTTTTTGGCTTGGCAACCTTTATGGCAAAAATACCAGGCTGTTCATTCTTTCAACAGAATTTTATATACAAATAAACCTTGGTTTCTCACATTTGAAGATCATCGGGTTTTATATAGGAATCCTCAAAATAAACAAGAGGCAGTAATTTATGAATTATTAAACAATCGTTTAGCGCTAGACAATTGCCGAAAACTTATAGCCATATCAGATTATGCAAAGTTGAGATTTATTAATCGGATAAAAGGCTGGAAAATAGAAGAAAAATTAAGTAACAAATTGGATGTAATTCATCCAAATTTTATTCCCAGAGTTGACAAACCTAAAGCTTATCAACCCGACCAAAATTTACAGCTTGTTTTTGTCGGGCATCACATTGCTAGAAAAGGTGGAGTTGTTGCTTTAAGGCTAGCCAAGAAAGCTGAAAAACTAGGTTTACCTCTTACTATCCATATTATATCGGGACTGGGACATGGTTCAGGAGTACCTACAGATTTTCCTGATACCAGCAAATATCTAGAAGATTTAAAGTTACTCAATTTAAATAACGTTGTTTTTCACAAATATATCCCTAATGAAAAAGTTATTGAGTTGCTATCGCAAAGCCATTTTCAATTAATGGCTACGTTACACGATACCTATGGCTTTAGCATAATTGAAGGATTTTCAGTCGCCACACCAGCAATTACGACTAACGTATGTGCCTTACCAGAGTTTATTCATCATGGTGAAAATGGCTATATTTTAGAGTTACCAATTAACGAAATTAGGCACTGGAGTAATTGGCTACATGGAGAAAAAACTAAAACTGATGAATATTGGGAAATTGTCAATAGCACTTATGACTATTTAGCAGAGCAAGCATTGCAACAAATTATTCAATTTCTTGATAGAAGTGATAAACGCGAACATTACGAATTTTTAAGTGCAGGAGCATTAGCTCAAGTGCAAATTGTAAATAACTCCGAAAAGCAAAACGAGTTGTTTGATAATCTCTATGCAGCAGCGGCGGGAGTATAAAGAATTAAAAGCAATCTTAGAGGATGTTTTAAAAGTCTTTTTGTCGGGATAAAAATGTTCTACATTCCTCTAAATGCCCCGATAAATTGGGGAATTTTGAATCCCCCACAGATAGCGAGTCCGCGTAAGCAAGCTACGCGCAGCGTCTCGTAGAGAACATCTTGATTCCGAATTCTGCATTCTTCTTCAAAAGGCTATTATCAAAGTAGAAAAATTGCTTAATAAAAATCATGAATAATTATCCTTTAATTTCTGTAGTTATTCCGACCTATGGTCGAGAGGAAGCGCTACGCGATAGCATTGTGGATATCCTAAAACAGGACTATCCAAATTTTGAAGTTTTAGTTGTAGACCAAACCCCAAAACACCAACCAGAAATTCAAACCTACCTAGAGGAGATGGCAGAGGCAGGTAAAATAAAATGGTTGCGCTTAGATTGGGCGAGTTTACCAGGGGCGCGGAATTATGCTGTCCGGCGGTCATCTGGTGAAATAATATTGTTTATTGATGATGATGTTCAGTTAACCCCTGGATTGTTAGCAGCCCATGCGAAAAATTATTTACAAAACCCAGAGGTGGGGGCTGTAGCCGGACGGGTATTTGACAGAATGAAATTGGATGATTCTGGAGGAGATTTAGAGATTGAATATTTGCCTCCCCAAGCTATGGACCCAGGAATTGCTTGGTATCATATTGATTTAGTACATACGATCAAACCCCAGCAAGTACTGACAGCGAGGGGTTGCAATATGTCTTTTCGCCGCGAAATTTTTACTAAGTATGGGTTGAGGTTTGATGAGAGGTTTGGCGGTAGTGCAGTGCGCGAAGAGTCAGATTTTTGTTTGCGGCTGCGAAAGACGGGATATAAAATTTGGTACGACCCAGAGGCCCATTTGGTGCATTTAGGCGAAGAAACAGGGGGTTGTCATGATATTAGTATGCGATCGCTGAAATATCAACTCACCTTCTACCATAACCATTTCTTACTAGGGCTGAAAAACCTCACTGTTACTCAAGCTTTACGCTTATACGCCCGTTTATTTGACTGTCACGTCCTGGGACGCCCGCCTTGCCATAAAAGTGGTTCCCCTATCAAAATTGCCACTCGCGCTATTTTCTACATTTTGGGTTTTTTCAAAGCCTTGGGTACTGTCATCCAATCAATATGGAACGATGGTCAAATTTATAGTCGATTGGATGAACAAGTTTAGTTAGAAGTTAGGAGTTAGGAGTTAGGAGTTTAAAGTTAGAAGTTAGGAGTTAGAAGTTAGGAGTTAGGAGTTTGGAGTTAGTGAACAAGAAAGGACAACTGACAAAGAATAAATAACAATTAATAAATATCAATGAAAATCTTAGTTGCTAGTCACACTTATATCGTAGACCTCAACTGTGAAAAATTACGTGCTTTATCTCAACTAGAACCTGACATTGAAGTAACAGTTGTAGTCCCAAAGCGCTGGAAACCAGGTGGCGTGCAAAATAGAATTATTGAAACTGAATACCGCGATGAAGGGAGATTTAGAATAGTTCCCATTTCTAATTTTAGTCAAAATCATCAGGGACTCCTTACCTTTGGCGCTGATTTGATATCTTTGTTAAAACAATTTCGTCCCCAAATAATCCAGGTAGAACAAGGGTCTAGAGCATTGGCTTATACTCAAATGATTGCCCTAAATAAGCTATTAGGACTCAAGGCAAAAAATGTATTTTTTACTTGGTGGAATCTTCCATATGAACTGAAACTACCAGTTTCTTTGTTAGAAAAATATAACCTCAATCACAGCCACGGTATTATTTCTGGCAATCAGGATGGAGCAGAAGTTTTGCGACAACGAGGATATCAAGGGGCAATTAAAGTTATGCCACAATTAGGCGTAGATGAAAGTCTATTTACTCCCAAAATCCAACCAGAGTTAGCAGCTAATTTGGGCATTAAAAAAGGAGATTTTGTGGTAGGTTTTGTTGGGCGATTTGTGCAAGAAAAGGGTTTATTAACACTTTTAGAAGCCTTAATCAGTTTGAAAAATAAACCTTGGAAATTATTACTATTGGGACGGGGGGAGTTGCAAACTGAATTAATCAAAATAGCGGTAGAAAATAATGTTAAAGAACGGTTAATTTTGGTAGAAAGTGTCCCTCATGACGAGGTGACAAACTATATTAATTTAATGAGTACTTTAGTACTACCTTCGGAAACAACTCACAAGTTTAAAACCTTAACTTCTGTTGGTTGGAAAGAACAATTTGGTCATGTGCTAATTGAGGCAATGGCTTGCCAAGTACCTGTAATTGGTTCTGATTCTGGTGAAATTCCCTATGTAATTGGCGATGCTGGTTTAGTATTTCCTGAAGGTGATGCTCAAGCCCTTGCTAATTGCTTAGTTCAATTAATAGATAAACCATATTTTGCTCACAGTCTTGGTGAAATGGGTTATCAAAAAGCAATGATTAAATATACAAATAAAGCTTTAGCTAAACAGCAATTAGAGTTTTATAAAGAGTTAGTCATTAGCAAATAAAAAATGAAAATATTACAAATTGTTCCCTCAATTTCTTTGATTTACGGCGGCCCCAGTCAAATGGTACTAGGATTAGCTCCAGCATTGGTAAAAGAGGGAGTAGAAGTTACGATTCTCACAACTGATAGTAATGGCGATAATGGTCAAACACCTCTGAATGTTCCTTTAAATCGCCCAATTAAACAAGATGGCTATGAAATAATTTACTTTCGTTGTGCCCCATTTCGTCGCTACAAATTTTCCCTAGATTTATTAAACTGGCTAAAACGTCATGCTCACGAGTTTGACATAGCACATATTCATGCTCTATTCTCGCCAATTATTAGTGCTGCTGCTATTGTGTGTCGTCAGCAAAAGCTACCTTATATTTTCCGTCCTTTGGGTACTCTCGATCCGGCTGATTTACGGAAGAAAAAGCAATTAAAACAGCTTTATGTCGCAATTATAGAACGTCAAAATCTAGCGGGTGCGGCAGCTATTCATTTTACCAGCGATCAAGAAGCTAAAATATCAGAACGCTTTGGAGTATCTACGCCAGATTTGGTAATTCCCTTGGGTGTGATCCCCCTTCAATCCCCCCTTTTGAAGGGGGGAAGTGTTGTATCTGCTCATTTGCAAATACCAAAGGATGTGCCGTTGGTGCTATTTATGTCACGAATTGACCCGAAAAAAGGGTTGAATTTGTTGATTACAGCGCTAGAAAAGCTGTTAGCAGTTGGTTATAAGTTTCATTTTGTTTTAGCTGGAACAAATCCCCAAGATCCAGATTACGAACAAAAGATAATATCCCAAATTCAAAATTCACCACTGCGATCGCACACTACAATAACAGGCTTTGTCACTGGTGAACTCAAAGTTAGTTTACTACAAGCTGCTGATTTATTTGTTTTACCTTCTTACTACGAAAATTTTGGAATTGCTGTAGCTGAAGCGATGGTAGCAGGTGTACCCGTAGTCATTTCTGACCAAGTGCATATTTGTCAACAAATACGTGATAGCGAGTCTGGTTGGGTAGGTGCAACAGATGTCCAAGCACTGGTAGAATTGCTGCAAGAAGCTTTGCAAAATCCCGCAGAACGCCAACGACGGGGATTAAACGCCCAAAAATATGCATTGGAAAACTTTAGCTGGGATGCGATCGCTCGGCAAACAATCCAAGCCTACCAAGAAATTCTGATGAACAAATTAGTTTAACCAAAACTATTATCAACCCTGATGTGAGGAATTAAAAAATGGAAGAAATAAAAGCAAAAATTATCGAAGTTGCAAAAAAAATAATTCATGAGGAAATAGATTTATTAGATGGATGTCGTAAATTAGTATACCTTCAACGTGAATTAAAAGAGCCACAAAAGGCATTCTTTGTATTAAGAGGAATAGATTCTGAAACAGATATTTTCCCTATCTCTCAGGCAGAAAGAAAACTATGGAATGCAGACGCATTATCAAGATTAGACAAGGAAAAAAATGAATATATTTCTTTAGTAAAAGAGGAAATGATAAAAGCTTGTAGAAAAATAATAACTACCCTTAGCACTGATTCGTCAGATACATAGCTATTCCCTTAGAACAAGAATATTATTGGAAAATATATATGTTATCAATTTAGCAAAAGTGCCAGACAATGTTTTTGCTCTTGAGAATACCTACTAGACTCGTTTTAAATATTAATTTTGTAAAAGAAAAATGGGAAAAGATACTAATTTAGGGCATATATGTGTACTTTAGTCAATAAATTTTACCACCCTCTCGTCCCTTATCCGAGAGTGGTGACAACCTAAAATTTTGTTTCAAACCGCTAAAGCCCGATTGGGGAATAGGGGTTTTATGTCATGATGGCATAGTAGAACACGTATAATCTTCTAACTACAGGGAATCTCACATGGCTCTCCGTCTAGGTGACACAGTACCCAACTTTACGCAAGCCTCAACACACGGCGACATCGATTTTTACGAATGGGCAGGTGACAGCTGGGTTGTGCTGTTCTCTCACCCTGCTGATTTTACACCTGTTTGTACAACAGAACTCGGCACAGTTGCCAAGCTAAAACCAGAATTTGACAAGCGCAATGTCAAAGCGATCGCACTTAGCGTTGATAACGTTGAATCCCACAAAGGCTGGGTGGGAGACATCGAAGAAACTCAAAGCACCACCCTTAACTACCCAATTTTGGCGGATGCAGATCGCAAAGTTTCTGACCTTTACGACATGATCCACCCGAATGCTAATGCGGCTGTGACAGTGCGATCGGTTTTCGTGATTGACCCCAATAAGAAACTCCGTCTTACTTTCACATATCCCCCCAGCACGGGACGCAACTTTGATGAACTTTTGCGGGTGATTGATTCTCTGCAATTGACTGATAACTACAGCGTGGCGACACCAGCTGACTGGAAAGACGGCGAGGATGTCGTAATTGTCCCCTCACTCAAAGATCCAGAAGTACTCAAAGAGAAATTCCCTAAAGGCTACAAGGAAGTTAAACCCTATCTGCGGCTAACTCCTCAGCCTAATAAGTAAATCTGAAAATGATTTCGGATAAAAAAGCAAAGACGCCAAGATATAATTTTGCGTCTTTGTTTCTCTGCGTGAGAATAAAGTTAGTGGGCTAGGCATCTGAAGCTGGTTGATTGACCGTAAGCAGCATCAAGTCTATATTTATCGTCCTGGATTGTCAGAGAAATGTTTGGATAATCCTGCTGGTGTAGGCGGCGAGTCGGTATTGCCTGAGTTTATTCTGAATATGAGTAAAGTTTGGTAGAGAAAGTTTTAGTTAAATTTAGGCTTGGGGTAATATAGCAATTTAAATTGGTAAATTCGAGTGACATCGAAGGAGGATTGAATGGTTAAGTACTACCTTTACCTAATTCAATTTGCACGTTTAAACTACCTTGGTATGCCTGAATAATTACCTGAGCGATGTCTGAAGACAAGCCGCTTCTCTACGAGACGCTTTGCGAATGCGTCTACGCTAATCCTAATCCAAAGCCACCAGTTTTACGATAGCGATCGCTATCAAACATCATTGGCATCCATGCAGCTTCAGCCTGGGGAAGAAAACTGTTAGGCAGGATTCTCTCAAGATCCTAGTACCCTTGCAAAGTACATACGTAAGGCATTAGTAATGCACCACAGTACATACAAATTGCCGTATAATAACTAGTTAGACATCAAATGGAAATTTTTAGTTACTCTTTAAACTTCTAATTATCACAGCCAAACTGCAAAAATGATTACTATTGCTAAAAGAGTAAAATCAGCTATCGACCATTGGGCGAAAGGTGAGATTGAGCTAGCTTTGACTGATGCTTGTATTGCTGTTGATGCAACTTCTATCAAGTACTATAAACTTCCCAAATCTTCACGGGATGAGTATCAACGCTTTCTTAAGGAATTCATGTGGCTCATCACATATTCTGGTCTGCCTGGATTGATGAGCCAAAATGTAGAAATTCCCCGAGGGAAGCTATCTATTCCAGGCGTTACAGGTAATACTGTTTCTGTAGAACAACTGATTTATTACGTTCTCAGGTGTGATTTAGTTCATACAAACTCAATTGATCCAAATCTTGTCTTTAGTGATCATGTAACTTTGGGAAATGATGGTGATAAACTATTAATTTCCAGCAACATAGTTTGGGGAATTCTTCATTCTGTAATTTTCAATCCTGCTAATGCAAATGAAAAAATTGGTGAAGAATTTTATTGGACTTCAATAACAGACTTTAAAATGTTTATTGATGACTATTGGGGCAAAATAGATATTCCCAAAAAAGTAATTCAACTTTATACAGGTGTGGTTGTATAGCACAGGTATATCCATATCTAACAATTTGGTTGCATTCCATAAAGGAGAATTGTAGCTATGACTTCCATGCGACCAGATGAAATTTACCTAACTTCTCAAGGAATTAACGAAGCGCAGGCTGAGATTTTGCGATCGCATCTAGCAACCTTTGCAGATGACTGGGATAGCCCGGAAATGAGTATCTTTGACAACTATAACCCAGCTAAAACAAACCTTTCAGCGAGGTGATGTTGTTCTAGTGCTATTTCCAAATTTTAACCTGACTACTGCCAAAACACGACCTGCTCTGATTGGGTAAACTACGAATTACGAGTTAGTATCACTGCTTGTACCAAGTTTTTCGCCACTGCTGCATTTGCTTAATCTCTGTATTTTGTGCCTTGATAATTTCTTGGGCTAATTGCTTGATTTCAGGGCGCTTAGACTTACTTAAGACATCTTTTGCCATTTTTACAGCCCCTTCATGGTGAGGAATCATCGCATTGATAAAGCGTAGATCAAATTCAGCATCAGCTGCACCTAAATCCTGACTCATCATCATGGCTTTGGTTTGGTTAGATGACATCTCCATCATGTGACCCATTTGACTGTCATAAGCCATTGGTTTATCTCCTGCGCTGGGATACCAAGCTTGTCGCCACTGCTTCATCTGAGTGATTTCTTGGTTTTGCGATTTGATGATATTGTCTGCTAGCTTTTTGATTTCAGGACGTTTTGACTTCTGCTGCGCTTCTTTAGCCATTTCCACAGCCCCTTGATGGTGCGGTATCATAGCATCGATAAACCGTAAATCCAAATTAGCATCGGCTGGGCCTAAATCCATAGCCATGCTGTTATTCATCTGCTTGTCGCTAGTATTGGTAGCGGTTGCGGTTGGGGCTTGGCTTTGGTTCTGGGAAGCAGTATTGGTACAGGCTGTGATTAACCCACCGCCAGAAGCGATCGCAGTCAAGGTTAACGCCAAAAAGCCATTCCTCAAAGATAGCAGTTGCATAAATCTCACCTAACAGTTTCCTAATTCTATATTTACTTCTTAGCTTTGCAGCCAGAAATGAAATTAGGATGAAATCTAAAGATCCCCGGCTTTTTTAAGGAGTCGGGTATCTTGTTGTTCATTTTTCACTCAAAATTGTGTAAGCATCATTAAGTAAGTGCATTTTCTCTTGTGCTTGTTTTAGCAGTAGCGGCTGATTCACAAATAAATCTGGATGCCATTTTTTTACTAAAGTTCGATAAGCCAGCTTGACCTCAGCCAAAGAAGCATTTGCTTGCAATCCTAAAATGCCGTGGGCGCGAGTAATCTTATCTTTTTCCGTCTGAGTTTTTGGTTGGTTGGGTGCTTTGTTGCTTTGAGTTGTATTTTGCTGTTTGCCAGTTTTAAAACCAGGCGATGTCTGACGACAAGCCTTAGGGCTACGCATCTCTGCTTTCATTCGCGCTATTTCTTCATTGAGTTCCCAATCACGAAATTTCGCCTCCACCTCTTCTGGACGTGGAGAGGGAGAAGCTTTTGGCGGTGGTGGAGAAACAGATTTTACCCGTGTCCCAGTATTCTTCGCAGTATTTTCTTGTTGTTGCTTAACACCAGGATCTTTTTCAGGGGAAATTTTAACTCTCTCAGGCTGTGGCGAATATTTTCTATTGGTATTTGTGTATTTGGGTATTTCTTTATAAGGTTGATGATTTGAGAGTATTTTGACTTTTTCTAACTCTTGCAGCAACTGATTAAAACCGTTTTGCAACTGCTGCAAATTTTCCCGATTATTAGTAATTTCTAACGGTTCTTGACTGAATTCAAAGCAAATTACTTTTTCGGCTTTCTGTTCATACTCATTCAAAATTGATAACCCTTGACTGCTGAAACGAGAGAAATAATCTTCAATTGCAGTTATACAAAGTTTAGCAACTTCCTGATGATAAGATTCCTTTGCTAATTGTTCGTCTTGTTTTTGGATATTCTTGTTTAACAAATAAGAAATACTCCCGACGACAGCAGCACCCACCGGGCCGCCTAACAACCAACCAATACCACCACCAACAGCGATGGAACCAGGTTCACTCAAATCATCACTATTGCTTGGCTTTGAGGGTAGTATTACTTGTGGTTCGCTAGGAAAGGGCATTAATAAATCTTGTGGTCGTTCTTCTTGGAAAAATTCGTAAGCTTGATAAAGCCATTTAACCGCAGCAAATTGTAACTGAGTCAGGTCTTTTTTTAGAGTATTTATTTGCCAAGCTTTAAAGCTATTTTCTGCCAATGCAACTGCCGCATCAGCTTGATATTTTGTGAGTAGCTTGGGTAATGCTAGCCAATCGCGTAACTCTCCCACACTAGTAGCAAAACCTTTACAAATTAAGTTAGCAGCTTTTTTTTTAATTTCGATTTTAGTATTTTGTTTATCATCAAAGGATTTTATTTCAATAGCAATCGGGTCAATTTTAGCTTTTAATGAGAGTTGGATTTGAGAAGCGATCGCTTGCACTCTTGGCAAACGCACACTACCACGATTTGGTTGCAAAATCCCCACAATATTTTGCAAAGCTGTTTCAAAAGCTGCTAAACCGCTACTATTGGCAGCAGCAACATCGCCTTTTAATCTCGCTCTTAAGGCAGGTAAAGCATCAACACGATATAAATTACTAAAACCTGGAGGTAATTCGGCTCGAAAGCTTTCCGCAACAAACACCAGGCGATTTTGAACTTGTTTTTGCTCGTCGGGTTCGAGTAAGTTAAGAAAATTGGCAACAAATATAACTGTTTTAATACCGCGATCTAATAGCCAATCTCGTAAGTTTTCCCGCTCACCTAAAGTCATTAATTTCCGTGCATCTAATAATTGGATAACTAAATCTGCACTTAAAATTTGTTCTCGGACTAAATTATCTTGTTCATCTCTATCATTTGTTCCCGGTAAATCGAGAAATTCTACACCTGTTTCCAAAAATGGATGCGGACAAAAAACTTCCACAGATGCTACATTTTTTCGCATCTGCCTATTGCTATCAAGAATTGCAAATTGCTGTAAAACTTCTGTGCCACTACGATAGATTTCTGTACCATCTACCAACATGATGCGAGTTCGCACATCAGAGCCATACTTGACAGTAATTGCCGCGCCTGTGGTGGGAATTAAATCAATTGGTAAGGTGCGATTCCCCAGTATGGCATTCAATAGGGTAGACTTGCCATGATTAAAAGGCCCAAATACCGCAATGCGAAAACTAGGATTAACTAGATGATTGCAAATGGTAATTATATCTTGATGCAGTTGCGATTTGCATTCTAAATTCAGTAACGCAGATGCAGATTTGAGAGAATCTGCTAAATCCTTATAACTTTCATACTGTTGTTGCATAGTTCCTCGTTAGTTTCTCGTACCCAGCTAGAAGCTGGGAATGCAGATCATTGAGGCTCCGCCTCACCTTATTAAGTAGGTAGGCATAATTAACATACAATAAAATCCTAGTTCGTAGTAAAGTATTTATTGCTCATAGCAAAGTTTATCAGGACTAAAGTCCTTATACCAATTCTATGTGAGGCTGCGCTTTATTTACGTAGCGCCAATTCATGAATTGGCGCTACAGTCTGTAGTTTTGCATCAGTCATATAGGCGCATCTTCAAACAGAAATGGTATTACTACAAACTTTAATTTATTTGCGTTTAGCTACTTATGGTTATGAGAGGCAGAGCCTCCTAGTAGGCATTTCCAGTCGGAGACTGGGAACGAGAGCAATGAGATTTATCAGCTATAGTAAGCTAATAAATTGCTATATGCGGCCTCAATTTTTTGCAACTGAGCTATTACATCTTCCTGTAAATTTTTTAAACGCTTGAACTCACTTTCACGATTTATTTCACGGGTTTGTTTCTGTTTGACTAGATTATCTAATTCAGATTTGCGAGATACAATATCATCGTTAATCCGCTTACTCACTTCTCTTTCGTAAGAATCAAAACACTCTTTCACGGCATTGTATACAACCTGAGATTGCTCATGCGCGACTTGGGGTAGGTGTTTAACTAACTCTTTCTTCGCCGTTTTAACTAATTCTTTCCGCGCTTGATCTGCTTGCAAAAATCCTACTCCCAAACCTAGCAGTGCAAACCCGATGGGGCCAAGAAGAATACCTGTCACTGCCGTAATTATCCCGCCAATGCCAATTACAGTGAAGTAGTTTAACAAGATATTTTTCCAATCAAATCCGGCCCCGGCTAGTGCGAAACCAGCAAGATTTCCCTTAGACAGTGATAACAATCCCATTGCCCATTTTGCCCAGCCGGGAGAGTTATCTTCTTCAGCAGTAGTAGTGGTATTTACCTTTACGTCTTGTCCAGTGAGCTTTTCTGTAATTTGATCTGTGATTTGACTGTAAGACGCGCCATATTGTGCTGCACTGCGAGAAAGTTCTTTAAAAGCTGCATTGATATCTTTTTCAGCAGTTAATGTCCAAGCAGCAGATTTGTCGGTAATATATTGCTCAAAGGCTTTTTGCAGTGCGGTGTTAAATGCTTCTCGTTTACCGCTACTGAGAAAATCAAACAGATTTAATTCTGGCTGATAGCGTAAAAAGTCATTTTCAAAGGTATTACCTAAATTTAAAACGTAGCTGCGAAAAGATTCGGAAATCGTTCTTGCTTGAGTGTCTCTGGTATTGATAATTTCTTTTTGGAATTCATCTCGGATACCTGTGAGTTTGTTAAACTCTGGTTCCACTGAATCAATCCGTTTTTTCAATTCATTTACATCTTGGTCAAGTAATGGTATGCGTCTAGCAACTGCTTCGCGGATATGATTGCAGGCAAGTCTTGCTAAGGTTCTAACTTGACGGAGTTCTGCGATCGCCCGTTCTCTGGTAAGAAAAGTATTAAGCGAATCCATAAACTTTGGAAAGCCAGTCCCCTCTAAATCAGCTTGGGGATTTTTCAATCGCCGTCTGAGTGCTTGAATTGACGAAAGCTCAAACACACGTTCGTCATAAATATTCTGACCTTCTACAGAACAATATTCTGCTAAATTTGCGTTAAATACTTGCCGTAATCTATCCTCAGATCCTTTTAATTCTTCTACATCATCAGGATCAATCAATGATTCCCGCACCTGATCCCAAGCATTAATTAAGAAGAAAACCGTCAATCCTCGACCTTTGATATAATTTTCTAGGTAGCGACGCTCACCTAAGGTACAAGGTTGAGAAGCTCTCATCACAAACAAAATTGCATGGCAGTTATTTACATAACCCAAAGATAATTCGTTTCGCGCTTCTGTATCATTCAATCCTGGACTATCGACAATTTCAATTCCCTTTTCTAGTAGCGTTAAAGGATACTCAACTACTGCATAATCAACATCTGGAAATGCCTGTTTTTTCTCCTGCTCTAATTTTTTAGCTTCAGCCGGATCAATGGTATATTTATATTTAAAGTTCTGAAAATCTAGCTGTTGCGGACTTTTACCATCATTAAAATGAATGGTAACTTTCTTTTCGGGGCCATAGCGTAAAACTGTTAACACTGCGGTACAAGGGTTAACATCGCTCGGTAATAAGTTTTCCCCAATTAAAGCATTGAGAAACGTGCTTTTTCCCCGTTTCATATCGCCCAAAACCAAAAGGCGAAATACACCTTCGCGGAGGTTTTTACTAGCTATTGTAATATCTTCAATATCTCGCTCTAAACTGAGTTTTCCTGATGAAGAGTCTCCAGCTAACTCAGCTTGATTAATTGTTTCAGCAATTTTGTTCAAACACACAGAAATCTCGGAGCGCACTTGAGCAACGCGCTCTAAATCTTGGATAAATTTGTCAGTTACTACCTGCTCACTCATAATAGTTACACCTTTATTAAAGATTGGTTTTTTTAGATTCAAAAAATAATTTATAAGACATCCACCCTAGCGCAGCAACAATAATAAACCCAGCCAGCACTGAGGCTATCCTCACTGCAACCAGCGCTACCACACCAAGAGCAAACAGCTTCCCACCCAGAATCGCTTTTTTCATCCAAGGTTTCTGGGAATCTTCCGGCTGATGCTTCACAGTTTGATGAAAAGCTGCATCGGTAGCATGGATGTTAGTTTCCATTTCCCGGAGTCGCAATTCAACTTCTCGTTCTCGTAATATCCGTTCCCGGTGTTCAAGTTCTTTTTCGCTATGCCTACGGCGGGCTTTGTCTACGTTTTCAGATGTCATCTATGTCCATCCCATCTAAGAAAATGAAAAAATGTCAGCATTCAGTCATCAATTATGCTGTATATTAGCTTACTTAAATATTTAATAACCCCAGTAAATTTACTATTTTGCTTTTCATTACCTGCTAAACTTAAGCTGGAGTTAAGCACCATAAATTTGTGGTGAAAAGGAATATTACCATCTCACCAAAAGAATTACTTGCGTGAGAATAATAAATACAAGCCAGTCAGATAGACAGCAAAACCTAGAGGAAATCATCATGTTTTCATCCCCTTTAGTTGTGCAAATTCCTCCCTCAATGCAAATGACAGACGAACAGTTTTTTGACTTTTGTCAGGTTAATCGTGACTTACGCATTGAGCGGAATCAATTTGGAGAAATATCAATTATGCCGCCCACTGGTTCAGAGACAGGTAATCGTAATTTCAACGTAGCTGGTCAATTGTATGTTTGGGCAGAAAAAGACGGTACAGGTACTTGTTTTGACTCCAGCACAGGATTTAAGCTATCAACAGGTGCAGATAAATCACCTGATGCTTCCTGGATTAAACTGGAACGGTGGAATGCTCTCTCTCCAGAAAAACAGCAAAGATTTGCCCCCATCTGTCCAGATTTTGTACTTGAACTGAGGTCGTCTTCTGATAACCTCAAACCCTTGAAGGAGAAAATGGAGGAATATATATATGAGGGAGCCAGGAATACAGCTAGGCTTGCTAATTGACCGCAAGCATCGCCGAGTCTATATTTATCGTCCTGGTGTACCAGAGGAATGTCTAGAAAATCCCGCGACTGTTAGCGGTGAATCGGTATTGCCTGGGTTTGTTTTGAATATGAGTAAAGTTTGGTAGTGTACGCATCAGAGCATTTTAGGCAAAAAAGCTGTAAATCATGCCACCGCTATAAGTCAAAATTTTTATAAATACTCACACAGGTACAGTCAAAATGGATATTAAAAATGGCTTCGTCGGCGCTGTTGGCAACACACCTCTGATTCGCTTAAACAGCTTCAGTGAAGAAACAGGGTGCGAAATCTTAGGTAAAGCAGAATTCCTCAATCCTGGCGGTTCCGTCAAAGACCGCGCCGCACTTTACATCATCGAAGATGCGGAAAAGAGAGGTTTACTTAAACCTGGTGGTACCGTTGTAGAAGGAACCGCTGGTAATACTGGCATTGGACTGGCGCATATTTGCAACGCCAAAGGCTACAAATGCCTAATTATTATTCCCGATACTCAGTCACAAGAAAAAATAGACGCACTGACAGCACTGGGAGCAGAAGTCCGTCCCGTCCCCGCTGTACCCTACAAAGACTCGAACAACTACGTCAAGCTATCTGGGAGAGTGGCTGCTGAATTAGAAAATGCCATTTGGGCGAATCAGTTTGATAACTTAGCCAACCGCCGCGCTCACTACGAAACCACAGGGGCGGAAATTTGGACACAGACAGATGGTAAAATAGATGCATGGACAGCCGCAACTGGTACTGGTGGTACTTATGCTGGTGTCACGTTGTACTTGAAAGAACAAAATCCGGCGATTAAATGCGTTGTTGCCGATCCGCTGGGTAGTGGACTTTATAGCTATATCAAAACCGGCGAAATCAATATAGAAGGAAATTCCATCACCGAAGGCATCGGTAACGGTCGTGTCACAGCCAATATGGAAGGCGCACCTGCTGATGATGCTATCCAAATCGATGACAAAGAAGCTTTGCGGGTAGTTTACCAACTGCTGAGGAAAGATGGGCTGTTAATGGGCGGTTCAACTGGTATTAATGTTGGCGCAGCTGTTGCCCTAGCGAAGCAGTTGGGCCCAGGACATACTATTGTCACCATCTTGTGTGATAGTGGTTCCCGGTATCAGTCGCGGATATTCAACCCTGAATGGCTAGCCTCAAAAGGACTTTCAATAGATTAGTTATGGGGCATTGGGCATTGGGCATTGGTTATTTCTCCCCTGCTCCCCTGCTTTTCCCCTACTCCCCTGCTCCCCTCCCCCCTATCTCCTCTGCGCCTCTGTGGTTCGTTAAAAAATGACCAACATCACTCAACCATCAAACTTCCCGATAATAGACCAACCTTCTTCTCCTAGATGTGTGCGAGTTTGTCAAAATCGTACCTGCAAAAAGCAAGGTGCAGTGAAGGTTTTAGCAGCTTTTGCAGCTTTGCCAATCCCTGGTGTAACGGTAACGGCTAGCAGCTGTTTGGGACAATGTGGCAATGGGCCGATGCTGCTGATATTACCCGATATGGTCTGGTATAGCGGCGTTCAACCCGATGAAGTATCTCTACTGATAGAAAATCATTTGCTAGGTGGCCAAAGAGTCAAATAGATGCTCTATTATCGGTTTCATCCCCAGAAATGAAATTAATTAACAATATCAAGGTCTGTAATCTTGTTGACTGAAGCGAGGCATCCAATGAATATCCAGCAGCTGCGTCAATCCTTAAAACAAAAGTGGCTGATTTACTACGAGCAAAATATTTCCTGGCTGGTCAAAATGCGAATTTGGGGCACCTATAATGGT
Organism: Nostoc sp.; assembly: GCF_036917655.1. Classification (GTDB taxonomy): domain Bacteria; phylum Cyanobacteriota; class Cyanobacteriia; order Cyanobacteriales; family Nostocaceae; genus Nostoc. The sequence continues at coordinate 262,840 of NZ_JBALCY010000003.1, read as the reverse complement.
CTGCGGCGTCCTTTATCCGGTTTTATTTTGGCAACACTGTCTGTTTTGGAACCTCAGTTTGATGAAATACTTTCTTTTATGCTGGATCTGAATAATGATCCAGATAAAATAGTCGCCGCTTTAGGTCTTAACTTCAATCCTGATGAAGAGTTACGTTTAATAAAATCAGAACATTTTATGGCTACAAGCCAAGTTGAAAGCGAGTCGCCAGATGAGAAGCATTCTGAGGATAAACATCTGTCATCGGTTGTAACTGCCAGCGAGATTGCGCCTTATTCTCTTGCTAATACTCTAGATTCCAACTTGCCACGCGCCGATCAACTTGTGCCATCATTTACAGCTACCACTGAAGTTGTTCGCACAAGCAAACCGGAGTTGGTAGTTGCATTTGCTACTAAAATTGCTCCAGATACTCCGGTAAAAACGCCATCCTCCGGTTTCTTAAGCCAATATCAACCAATAGGATCGCACTCTGCGCTGACAATGACTGCTGAGGTTAACAGCAAAGCCAAAACTATGCCATCTGTGGCATTAGCTACCGAAGTTAAGAGCAACGCGCTATCTGGCCGAATCCCTGTAGGCGCATTGCTGGCAATTACCACTGAGATTAACAGTAATGGCAAACCAGTGCGATCGCTAGCAATTACTACTGAGGTTAAAAGCAATAGCAAACATGCGAATATTCAACCACAAAATGTTAAAAGCCAAGTGAATTTACCAACCACTAATGCCCGTAGTCTAACTTCTTGGGTAGATGAATTTTGTTATGGCGCTAGGGATAAAGAAAAAGATATTTTGACTTGAATTGCTTATGGGTACTCGTGAGAAACAAAGGGGATTTCTACTATTTCACCTTCAGTTTCTCCCACTTGGACTTTTAAGCCTACGCCACCAGCTTTGGTACGAATGTAACCTAATCCAAAGTAACCATCGGCGGTTTGGGTGTAACTGGTAAGTTTGCCGACCTTTTCATCTCCAACTGCGATCGCACTTCCAATTTCCGCAGGGGCACTGAGGCGCACACCAAATAGGTGTTGTTTTACACCTTTGTATGTATTTAATCGAGCGATAGTTTCTTGCCCAATATAGCAACCTTTATTAAAAGAAATTGTTTGCCACAAACCAACTTCCAGAGGATTATAATCATCTGTGAGTTCCGCATCTGGGGCGGGACGGCCTTGTAAGATTCGTAACGCATCCCAAGCGTGATCGCTCATCTCTACCGCCCCAGCCTCTAACAATTTGTTCCATACCGAAGATTTGTCAGTATAGGGGAAAGTTAAGGTGTATCCGGGAGCAGCTAACCCACTACCCACAGCAATCCGCACTCCTTCGGCGGGAGCAATGGTGTATACTTTGTGACTACCGTAAGGTTGCCCGATGAGTTCGCCAATACCCAACTTTTCTAAAACAGCGTCGCTTCCTGGGCCAATCAGGCTGAAAGTGTTGGTGTATTTTGTGATATCAGATAATTCCACCTTGTCGGCAAAGAAAATATATTTATCGAGCCATTCCATGAGATACTGGCGGCGGTTGGGTGAAACTAGCAAGATTACCGCATCTTCTCTAACGTAGGCGGTTACTAAATCAATTGTTCTGGCTGTAGAGGTGACGAAAACCGTATCACAACCTTGTCCTGGCTTGAGTATTTGGAAATTGTTAGTACTTTGGTTGTGTAAGAAATTGAGGCGATCGTCGCCAGAGACTTTGATACGTCCCCAGGTAGTGCGATCGCATACAGCAACTGTTTCTTTTGCGGCTTGGATAGCTGCTGCGTCTTTATCGTCAATTATAGATGTTGGCATGGTGATCAGAAGTAGGTATCGCTTTTTTTCCAGATTACATTATTTAATTATGAAATTAGCGATCGCTATAATGGTATTGTGCTTGAATAAACTCAACTCGGTCATCACTGAATTATCCGACATTGAATTTCTTTACTCTTCTTCGTAGAGCGAGAAATCTTTACGCACTTCGTCTATAGTTTGAGGCATATTAGTCTTAGCTTTAACACGTTGTAAAGCATCTAAAAGACCTGCTGCGTTCTCAGGTGATTGGAATAAGTATGCTGTTTCTATGATGCTATTAAGTTCCACAGTAGGAATTACGGCTACACTTTCAGCACCTTCACGATTAATAACTACAGGTTCACGGCTTTTAATTGCCTCTTCATAAATTTTGTCAAAATTGTTGCAAGCTTCGGTGTAGTTTGTCTGGTGAGGCATTTTTTTGTTCCTTAATTGGCAAGTAACTAAAGAGTTGCTTCAGCTTGAATTTCTTGAATAATGGTTAAAATTTCCTCTTCCGATTCGATGTGCCTTGCTAGAACTTCAGCAGTTGATTCAAGTACCCGCTCAGAAAATAATTTAGCTAAATCTTGCCGCAAACTCTGCCCAATGTAAAACTTGAGTAATGCTTCAAGTGTCATATCTCGATTATCTGCAACTTTTTTGAGCGATCGCAATGTATCTGTTGGTATTTTTATTGATACTGTTTCTGTAGTACGGGGTTTTAAGTGTAGTTCTAGTTCTTCATCATGCTTGTTCATATAACTTTCTTTCTGTGCGAGTAGCTGGACGGGCAGAAATAATGCGAGTTCGCCTAATATGTTGTATTAAAATACGTTTGATATATTAATGTTTATCCATTAAGATTTTTCCAAAATAAATAAGAAAGTCTTGCAGGGCTTCCTTTAAATTAATAGATACCTTCCACATATTCCACTTCTCATCAAAACGCTCATCGGAATTAACTACTAAGTAAGCGTTAGCATCACTCAAAGTTTCGGGGTTAAATTCCTCTAAGGTGATGCTGGAGACAGCAATGTATCTGCGCTCGTATTCTTTATAACCATTCATAGCGAAGGATATTATATCAATTGGAGGATCTTTCTTATAACGTCGTGTATTTATGCAACAATCGCCCACTGTTTTACCTTCAACTTGCAAGATTTGCCAATAATTAAGATGGAGTGATTCTAAAAAAATATCTTTTTTACTAGGTAATACCCAAAATCTTCCCTTTATAAAAAGGTCTATATCTTCTAAGACATCAGTGTATTCCCAATACTTCAGATTGAGTAAATGTGGTTCTAAAATCTCTAAGGGTATAGAAATAGATAAATTCTCTTTCTGTTTTGATAAAATCAGTTGATAAGGATTACTTCCATTTTCAAGATTTTTAAGTCGATAGCCTACATCTTGCGATGTCTTGCTCATCTTAAACGTCTGCTCAAAACCGAGCGCCTCAAGTATATTGATAGCCAAAAGCATCAATTCCTCCCCAGATTTTTCTAAAATTTCGTCACCTGACAAAACTAAAGAAGTCACGCCGCTATAGTTTATCTTTTGCGATTCCTTCCTAGCTTCATTTGTAATAGCAGGAGAGGAATTACTTACCCACTCAGGTTTGTGCTTGAGAAATAGAGCCTTTAACTTGTCTCTTAAAGCGCGATCGCCTGGAAATTCACTTTTGATACCAAATTCCTTATACAGATTTGAGATTTGCTTGCGTACTGTTCCTTCCGCACGGCCCCTAGACTGAGCAATCTCATCATTAGTCTGTCCAGCCAGCAACAACTTCAACACCTCTACCTTACGAGGTGCTTTTCTTAGCTTTTCCAGAGCTTCGTTAAACTGCGGACTATTCATAGTTTTTAGAATACCGCATTTACCTTAATTTGCGTACTTTGCGTATTACGCGTACTCATATTTGCTTTATGGGTGTCCATTGCTTTGCGTATCTGCGTAATGAGCATGATATACACAGCAGCGTTTGAGTAAACCAATGGAAAATGATTCTAGATTTGTTCAATTAGAAATACCAGGGATGGAACAATTTCTTGTCCAAAAGAAAACTGTCTCAGAAACAACCAAGATGACTCTACAAGCTATCACTGATATTTCGGCTAAGAGTCCAGACAATCAAATCACATTCCATCAATTAGAAATACCAGGCATGGAAGAATTTATCGCCAAATTGAAAACACAGTCAGAACCTACTAACTTACTTGACTACAGCCGCATTAGTGAAGATTTTGCTGCTTGAAGAAAAAGCGATCGCCTTACCTCGTAAGCCCACGCAGGTGAGCTTTCTTCGTATAGCCCCAGAATTCTATTCTGAGGGCATTTTATTTGTTACCCTTCTGGCAATTCAGCAAACGCCTGCTCAACTAACTCCTTTGCCTTAGCATCCAAACGCAACCAATCGACTTCACCCAATTCATCAATTAAACTAGTATCAATATCAGCAGCTTCCTTCTGTGGGGTGTATTTAATAAAACACACTTGATAACATAGTTCCCACAAATCGATACTCGCTTGTTGCTGTTGACGCTCTAAACGTAGATGATATCCTGGATGGGGCATCGGCAGACGAGCCAGAGTCTCTCTGATTTCATCTGCTTCTTGGGGCGTTGCAGTTTCCATTGCTTGCAACAGCTCAGTCACCAATGCTTTGATTTCATCAGTGGTGCTAGGCGGCCAAATCAGGACATCGTGGTAAGTTCCTGTCCAGGAAGATTCATCAAGCAACTTGCGGAGATTGTCGATAACGCGAATGAAAGCAGGTTGCATGAGGATTTCAGCCTGCTGCCATGCAACTGAGTTTGTTATTTTAGGTGGCATTGGTAGTAAACAGGGGCACTAAAAGAAAAATAAACAGTCTGCGTTTATTAAAAAGCTGCGTTTTTAATCTAAATCTTTTCTCAAGATAGCGGATTTCATTGAAGAAAATTTGGAGATATTTATTACCAGCTGGAAAATTAGGTAATAACTCTGGGGAGGGAATATGATAGGCAAGCTACTAGACCATCGTTACCAAGTAATTCGAGTCCTCGCAATGGGAGGATTTGGTCAAACCTATATTGCCCAAGATACTAGGCGGCCCGGCAATCCCATCTGCGTTGTCAAGCACCTCAAACCCGGAACTGACCCCAGAGTTTTTGATACTGCTAAACGCCTATTTAACAGCGAAGCCGAAACCTTAGAAAAACTGGGCAACCATGATCAAATACCCAGGCTGCTAGCGTACTTTGACGAAAACCAAGAATTCTATTTAGTCCAAGAATATATTGAAGGACATACCCTAGCTGAGGAACTTATACCTGGTAAACGCTGGAATGAAAGCCAAGTAATTCAACTCTTGCAGGAAGTTCTGGAAATTCTCGAATTCGTCCACCGCCAAGGCGTGATTCACCGCGACATCAAACCGGATAATATCATCCGTCGTGCCTCAGATAATAAGTTAGTTTTAGTGGACTTTGGGGCAGTGAAGCAACTGCGTACACAAATGGTAACAGTGGGCGGACAACCCTCTGCCACGGTAGTTATTGGTACTCCTGGCTATATGCCGACAGAACAAGGGCAAGGGAAACCCCGTCCCAACAGCGATATCTATTCCCTTGGCATCATCGCCATTCAAGCATTAACAGGATTACAGCCAACAGAATTGCAAGAAGACCCAGAAACGGGGGAAATTATCTGGCGTCATTCAGTAACCGTAAACTACCGACTGGCGGCAGTGTTGTCCCGGATGGTACGTTATCACTTCAAAGACCGCTACCAAAACGCCACGGAAGCGCTGCAAGCATGTAAAGACGCGATTAATCCTCTACCTGCACTTTCCACACCTCAAGAATCCACCAAAAATTCCAGTTACCAAGCAGCCAAATCCCAGCCTCAAGTATCTCGGCTGCAAACGGTTGCAGTTGCACCAGCAAATCCTGTAAAACCTGCCCGTAAAGACTCTAGTAAATCCGACCCATGGCCAATATTAATTGCCATATTATTGGCAGGTGGCGCGGCTGCCTTGGTAGTAAATCCAAATGTGAAAAATTTAGCTTCTAATCTTACAGGTAAGGATACCGCCTTAGCAAACAAATGCTCGGCTGTTGTTGTAGGAAATTCTAATATCCGTTCTGAACCTAGTTCGATAAATTCTGATAATGTTTTACAAACAGTTGCTGATAACACCAGTTTCGAGGTGACTGGCAAGCGCACAAAACGAGGTTGGATAGAAGTTAAACTTAAATCTGGTCATTTGGCTTGGGCACACTCGGATGTGATAACCAATAATCAAGAATGGGGTTCTTGCCTGCGCGAAAAAGGCATTGCAACTAAGATTGTAGATGATAGTACCCTAATTGCGACTCGACCGACTCCCAAGCCAAAACCAAAATCTAGGGATGTAGTAACCCCATTACCAGAAAAGCCGAAAGGGCCAACTGACGATGCGGGGAAATCAGAACGATCGCAGCCTAGTGACAACAGTGCCGATATTATAGAACAAGCAAGACAGAAGTATGATTCAGGGGATATAGTGGGAGCGATCGCACTTTTGAGATCAATTCCGGCAAATGCTGCTTCTGGTATCAAAGAGACGGGCAAAATGATTGCCCAATGGCAGCAAGATTGGGCCAAAGCAGAGGCGTTATCTAATGAGATAAATAAAGCAATAGATGATGGGAAATGGGATAAAGTTTTAGATTATAGAAACCATCCAGACAAATTGCCTAATACTCAATACTGGCGAAACAGAATAGAACCATTATTTAAACAAGCAGCCGAAAATCTAGCAAAACAGGCACTAACTAAACTAGAAAATCAAGGTAATCAGAAAAATACCCAACAGAAACTTCCCAATACTAACCAACCTGCCACTAAAGAGAGTCCCAATACCACAGAAACTCCTAAAAGCGGCTTTTAATAGTTATCAGTAAACACTGTTTACCTCGTTCCCAGTCTCTGGCTCTTAATGCCTAAAAGCAAGCTCTGCCTCCTGATTCGCGGCAACACTCCAATGAAAAATTGTTTCCAGGTAGAACCTGGAAACGAGATTTGAAATCGGTGTTTATCTGTGGTTTTATTTTGCCTATTAGTGCATTTCGTCGTATTCTGGGGCTTCAACTCGTCTTGCTTCCATCCGCGAAGCAGGCAGAAACTCAGCGCGACGGACTGGAACCAAGGGCGGCGTATTTCCTTGGTAGGGGTGAATTACTTGTACAGTACGGGCTGGACGCTGCCGTGGTGAGAACAAAGCCAATACTCCAGCGACGACAACACCACCACCAATAGTGAGAGTTGCGCCTCCCACAGCCCAAAGCATGGGTGAAGACCACCAAGAAGGATTTTGCGGCTGGAATGCTGCTGTTTTTTGTTGGTTACTCTGCTGGGCTGATAGCCACTGTTGCTGAGTATTGAAATTTTGGACTTGGCCTTGGAGTTGTTGATTTTGCAACTTTAACTGTTCATTGTCGTTTTTTAAACGCTCCAGCTGCATCTGCGTGTTCAATTTCTCCATCTCTAGGCGCTGGTCAGTATTGGGAGCGGTCGGTGGCTGAATCTGACCGGGATACGCTGGTGCCGGCGCATAAGGGTTGTAAGGAGAATACATTTGTGGCTGTACTCCCGGCGCTACTACAGTCCCTGGCATTTGCGGAGCAACAGCGAAGTTAGATTGTAGAGGGGTATTTGTTCCTTTGAGCAATACGAGAGCCGCCAGCCCAGCTACGGCAACCCCGCCGATAAATGCCATACTCTCACTCATCGCCTTTGCTCCTCAATTGCGACGTAACTATAACCATTTGTGACTGACTCACTCTCACACTCATAAATTATGCCTATTTAACTTCACATAATACTCAAACTATATGCGACCGTTTCAGCTAGTTTTTTTACATGATGATATCTGATGTTAATATTCAAGACCATAATGGTCAAATTGTCTACCAAACAAGGATAGAAAAACTACACTGTTATACTTTTTTAATCTACTTTCCTTGTCTAATCAAGAGGAGTATTTGTGCTGGTGTTAGTGGTCTTGATGGCTGCCTTGAGACTTTGGCAAAATTCGGCGATCGCATTTAGTCCCTGCTCTGGTGAACCTTGGGCTAACCGTTTCACAAAAGCGCTGCCCACAATCACTGCATCTGCGCCCCATTCCCTTACCTGATGGGCTTGGGCAGCTTCGGAGATGCCAAAGCCTACACCGATGGGTTTCTCAGTAACACTACGAATTTGTTTGAGTAAATCGGACACGCGGTTTTCCAGTTGCGATCGCACCCCTGTTACCCCGGTGACGCTGACTAAATAAATAAATCCTTGGGAAGAACGAGCGATCGCTTCTATCCGTTCAGCAGAACTGGTGGGAGCTACCAATAAGGTGACATCAATTCCCATCTCCTTCGCTGGTTGGAGCAAGCCTGCTGCTTCTTCCAAGGGCAAATCTGGTACTACCAATCCTGCTACCCCAGCCGTAGCAATTGAAGAGAGAAATTTTTCAATGCCACGGTGCAAAATTGGATTGTAGTAGGTAAATAAGACAATGGGCGATCGCAAATTGGGAGTAATCCCTTGTAACATTTCTAGCACATGCTCAAATTTCGTTCCCCTTTGCAGGGCGCGGGTAGCAGCAGCTTGAATTACCGGCCCATCCGCCAAAGGATCGGAATAGGGTATGCCCAGTTCAATAATATCGGCTCCACTCCGATCTAGAACCTGCAAAGCTTTTGCTGTTGTTTCTAAATCTGGATCGCCAGCAGTAATAAACGGAATCAGAGCGCACTCACGATTGCGCCCAAGAGTTTCAAAGCAATCAGAAATCGCAGTCATTTAGTCAAGTGTCAAGAGTCAAAGGTCAAGAGTCAAGGGTCAAGGCTCAAAATCTGGACTTTGGACTTTGGACTCTCAACTCTTGACTCATCAATGATAACTTTACACCTGGGATTGCTGTTCTTGTTCTATTTCAGCTTGAATTCGTGCTAGTTCTTCGGGAGTAAGCTCGTCTAGCCGCTTTTGCAGAAAGTCTTGCTCATACTGTTCCCGCTGTTGGTGGTAGGTCATTTTTTGTCCCACCGCCCGGAAAAAATAGGTCGCTAACCAGCCAATTAATCCACTGACTAGTAAGACTTGGCTCCATATACCAGCTTTCTGATTATCCAAACCGACTAGCTGTAATCCTACATAAGCCAAGCCGCCGGCAATAAAAACACCCAAGCCAATTCCAATAGCGTCAATCCGTCGCATGAGAGTTATGACCTACCAATCTCGTTAAACTTGAATTTGTCGCCGTTGGGGTCGAAAATTTACAAACGGCGATAGAACCAACAGACCCGGAAAGAAGAAGAACACCAAAAAGTACATAAAGGTACGCTCAATGGAGGTAGCTACATACCAACGCTGCTTCAGGTACAGCAAGATAGCAATCGGGATTACCAGAAGGTAAGCTCCAGCCAAAATCAGATAGAGCAGGGCGACAATCATAACTTTCAAGTCTTAAGCATCTGTTTTCCATCATAGGCTGAAGAGCCAGACTCAGAGAAGTATAGTCATAAATGCTTTCAACATAACTGCGCCAGAATTCCTCATTTATGTCCAGATTCACAGATAATATTATGTCTGCTCAATTAACCAGAATTCCTCGCAACCCTTCCCCCAGCACCAAAGCTACGCTTTTAGGTTAGCTCAAGCGCAACTTTGGCGGGGTACAGTACTTTTACTGTGGGCAATTCAACGGAGATCATAACAAAAGCTAAATATCATGCTACTATAGTAAACTCACTAACAAATTCTCTAGTCAGACAAAATCGAAAACTCATCCAGATCGATTACCAGAAAACAAAGAAGACTTCCAACTCTGGACAACAATCGCCCAATCTGGAAAAATATTTTCAATCTAGTTGGACAAAAGACACAATTGATGGTGGAATAGATGAGGAGGTATTTGCTGCCTCCAAAAAATAACTAGTTATACTAGTTGCCAAACACCTGTGGGGGTGTGGCGGAATGGTAGACGCTACGGACTTAGATAACTGAGCCTTGAAGGAGAAATCCCTCAAGTGGAAGCTCTCAAACTCAGGGAAACCTAAATCTGGTGACAGACATGGCAATCCTGAGCCAAGCCCAAAAATTTTAGATTTGCGATTTTAGATTTGCGATTAGTTTTCAATCCAAAATCCAAAATCCAAAATCCAAAATTCCGGGAAGGTGCAGAGACCCGACGGGAGCTACCCTAACGTTAAGTCGAGGGTAAAGGGAGAGTCCAATTCTTAAAACCTGAGCTGGCTATTGCCATCAGGTAGCAGTGAAAACTGCGGGAGAATGAAAATCCGTTGACCGTAAAAGGTCGTGTGGGTTCAAGTCCCTCCACCCCCATTAAAAATTTAAAATGCCAAAAGACTCCTATTTGTGACTTTACCCATAACTTTGCCGCAACGGTAAGCTTATGCTTCCAATAAAGGATGGCAAGGTTATGGTTCCAAACAAATTTCTTTTCGCGCTGCCCTTAAAGCAGCGCGAACTTGTTTGTCACGAAAACATCCTGGTTTAGCCAATAGCCTTGAAATAGATGCCTCACTAGGATAAATACCTTCAGTGTAAAGTTGCCTAACAGCTTGTTTTACCTCCGCGCAACAGTGTTCGATTCTTTTGATGCGAGATTCTTTTATGTATTTAACGTACTCGGCTGAAATCGCTCGGCATAGCTCTGGGAAATGTCTGTAAAGAACTCGCTTAGGATACCCAATGCGTTTTGCTACTACTGTCATAGGTAGCGGTTGTTCATTTGCTTGAAGCACATTTTCAAGTAACTGTTGAGTGCGATCGCTATCAAACTTTACTTCAAGCTTTTTTGTACTGCTATCTCTCACTTGGTTTTGAGGCGTAGCAGGAAATTTACTAGAATTCTCCTTAAGGGTCTCTTGAGTCAAAAAATCCAGCACAGAAACCTGAAGAGTAAAACAGATTTTCAAAATTACATTCAGTTCTGGCAAGACTTTTCCCATCTGCCACATCCAAACCTTGTTTTTGGGAATTTTGAGCATACGAGCAAAAGCAGCCGTGTTTCCTTCAGCAAATTGCTCTACATACCTACAGAAGGCTTGGGCAACTATTTCCCTTTGCAAAGGTTTTGATAAGCGAGGGGTAGTAGCGAGTAACTCTCCAATAGTCTTGATAACCCACGTTTGCCAAATAATCTCTTCCTTGCTCAGTGGGGTGTTATCAGAAAACGGGTAATTAGCAGTAATACCAAGCCATTCTAAGCAATACGGGCAATAACCTGGCCTCGAATAGGAAGCTAGTGGGGGAATATCTCGTTTGCAGTGAAGGCATTGCTGGCATAAAGGCTGATTATGGCAATGACAAACTGTAACTGCCTCAAAAAACCAAATTAAGGGTTCGTAAATTACTTGATCTTTCGAGGAATACCACTCCTCATAACAGTAGGGACACCAAGCTCGTCTAGAACGAAGTAACTTCCTTTGGGGAAAGATATTAGTCCATGTTAGTAGAGTGAGAAAGCGCAAATCACTACGTAGAGTCATCGACTCTAACACTGTGACTAAATCAAATGCCATCGTACCTAATCCATTGAGTGCCCCAGTCAAGCTTCGCATTTCAAAGAGATTTGTAGTTTTGTAAGTCTTGGGTATAAAGGACACAAGTTCTCTGGATATTAAAACTTTTGGGGTTACACAATGAGCTTCCGCTAGTCGAGATATATAACCAGTTAAGCTTTCTACCAATGAAGTACCAATACCAACAGGCTCTAATTGATACAACCGACTACGAGATGGAATAGAAACCTTTTTTAAATCCCAACATTCGTATGTTATTAATCCATTAGCTAACATCTTGATTCACTCCAATAGGATCTCTTTTGGGATTGCGTTTGCCAACTTTCCCTTGTGGAAGAGTCTTTTTTGGAGCTTCTTCTGGCTGTGCAATTGTCTTTGCTCCAAGTCCTAAAGCAGAGCGCAAGTGTTGCACATCTGTTTCTGTTTCAGATAATTGTCGTTCGCCCTCTTGAATTTCCTTGAACATTCTCTGACACTGAGCAACCGACCAAGCACGTTTTTGTAAGTCTTTTAGAGTGACGGTTGTTGCTTCTCGATCCAGAGCATCTTTAAGAGCGCGTGTTAGCCAATTTTTCAGTATGCCAACACATCCTAAAGTACGTTCATAAAAATATTCCCAATGAATAACTAAATCTGGAGGCTGTGCAAGTGGCATCTGCTGTTGGAAAGTCAACAATACGCTTTTAAAAGCCTGTACGTCTTCTGGAGTGTCAGCACAATAACGGCGGAAATGAATATCGACGCTACGGCGTGAGAGTTGACCACTTAAATTACGGAATGTTAGTAATTCGTATGTTCCTAATAGACAATGCAAGATGCCTGTCATATTTGCCACAGATTTGAGACAGTCTAGCTGATCTTGTAGCTTGTGTCCGCTTGCCATTTTCCCAAAATGTTGCGCTTCATCTATGAAAAATACATCTGGATGGCGATAGCTGAGAGCGTTTTCTAAAGCTCTGCGTAGAGCAGGTGCGACCACTTTAGACTCAACGTTAATTTTTCCGAAAATATCACGATAGATGCCCCGTACACCGTAATTAAACTTGTGATCGATGAGTGGTTCTTCTAAGGCTATTAAGGCGCGTGTATAGTAATCTTTCCAGTTAAAGTTTCTCGATTCTGGAGCTACAGCCTCAACTCCAACAACGGGAACGCAACCGCGATCGCTTTCCAACTTAGGTAATGCCAACTCTGTTAATTTTTGCTCAACCCGCAGTCGTAAAGTTGTTTTACCGATACCACTAGGGCCATAGACAAAAATAAATGATGCACCTGCTGGTTCAGCAATTGTCCGCACTAGAGTTTCATACACCTCTTTGAGCCGGGGATGTGCTACCGTGTAATTCTCGAAATAGGCAAGCTTTTCTGTGGCAGATTGCTCAAGGAGCTTGAGAGGAAATCCGGTAAGTATTGTCATAACTAAAACTCCTCGTAAACTACAAGTGTTTCTGGAGTGTTTGCTTCAACTTCAGTCACTTGATTGTCAGTATTACCAAAAGCAATTTGAATAACTTTTGGTTCTTCGTTGCGACTGAAAGTAGCTTTTCCGCCTTCAATTACCCTAAAGACTTCTTTAGCTTCTGTATCATAAGAACGCTGTTCTAATAAGGCTTCTTGGGCTTCTACCGAAGCTAAAAATTCCGCTAGATTCTTAGCTGAAACTCTTGATTGTCGTGCATGATTTGAGGAGCGTTTGCGTAACTCGGCACTAGCTAACTTCAGTTCTTTTTCTGAACGACCTTGAAATTCTGCATAATATTGAGAAATGCACTGTACCCATAGCCCTCGAACAAAGGCGTAAGCGATACCAATATCAAATGGGTCGTATCTTACCTGGACAGAGGTATTTTCAATTTGCGGGTCACGAAAACTATTAGACCAGTAGTAGATTGAGTTAATTTTTACGCCGCTTCCAGATTGAACTTTCGCCTTTCCCTCTGAGGTTGTAGGTAAAGTAAGAATTTGAAAGTTTTCATCGTAAGGAATCATGCGGTGAAGCCGACTACCGCCGATCGCTATACCAGCAGCAAAAGCATCCCTCGGACTCTGGAAAAGAGCAGGATGCTCGTCTATATCGTAAACTTCGTAAGCCCAAGCGCAAAGATATTCGTAAAGTAAACCCAGTGTCCAGATAGCTTGATTTTTAGGATTAACTGACTTGGTTACTTGGCGAACGTTACGAGTTATCTGTGTATTACCAAGTAAGTTATGGACAAATTGAGTGTTGGAAGTACCAAAAAGACGTTCGCATACAGAACCAAACCGCGCTTTGGCTGGAGGTCGATTTTTTTTCGTACATTCAAAAGTGGCTAATAGCGTTTCAAAATAAACGCTATGAAATTCTGCACCGTTGTCTACCACAATTATCTGCGGTAAACGGTTGTGGCGTTGAACGCACAATCGTAACACCATTAAGCAAGAGCGATAGGAAGGCGAGTCAAAAGTCAAATAAACAGCTAAAAATCTTCTGGAATAAGCATCTATCAAAAAAGTTACCCAAGGTCTACCCAATGAACGACCAGTACGGGAACACACTAATTCAACATCTAATTCTGTATGGTCAATGTGAGCAATTTCAAATGGGCGATCGCCATGCCTCGGCGAAGTCAGGTTCAGTTCCCAATAAAAAGTTTCTTGTTTGTATGCAGCCCTACGACCTTGGCGTTTTTTGATTTGTTCATAACTGGAGCGTTTCTTTATTTCTTTTGTAAACGCTTTATAGCTTGGAGCAATAGCACCTTGTTGTTCGCAAACCCTAACTAAAGCACTATGTACCTCCCACATCTTCTTTTGCTTGAGGGTTTCATAGTCATCAAGGATAAATTTTTCCATCAGCACTAAGGTTTCTTCTGGCAGTTTTCGCGTGCGGTTGCCTTTAGCACTGCGATAGGATAGAAGCCCGATATAACCACAACTGTGCTGCTGTTGGGCGGCTTTATACTTCAATTTCCAATGGCGAATAGTCCTCTCTGGGACTGTTTCGTTTTCAGGTGGATTTCCATTTAAATATGGTTCAATAACTTTGTAGCGGCGAAGGGCTTCTGCTTGGTCTTCAGGGCTTGCTTTATAAAATTGCTCCCAAGACTCTGCTTTTATATCTGGTGCTTCAGATTTTTGTAAGCTTTTTATTTTCGCTTGCTGAACCAGATTTAAAAATAAAGTCTTTTTCAGTTGAATTAACTGCTCAAGTTCGTCCTGTAAAGTAACTTCAGTATCTCCAACATGAATAATACTTAAGCCTTTGCCATCCCAAGATATTGATGTCCCAATAGAAAGGCTAATCGCAGAGAAACTAATCGGAGTTGATAAAGTTGTTGTTTTTAGCATCAAACCATAGGCAGTAGATGTCTGCTTGTCGGAAAAAACACAAACTCGTTCTGGTTCAGCTAACGGTGCAATACTTAAATCAACGTATAATCGCTCTGTGGCAATCAAAGCATAAATGTCATCTACACTAGCTTGTGTCCCATGATTTAGTAGTTCAGCCAAGGAAATCCCTGGTGAGTTTGATACTAACTGCTGAATTTCTACATTAATTGCAGTTTCTAACTGAAGAGACTCGGCTCGAAAATAATCTTCCAAAAAAATTACGTTGCGCTGGATAACCCAATTAATTTGAGTGTCTACACATAGGCGGTAGTAAAGCCCAAAGTGTTGTGCATAATTTTCTCCTGGTGGAGTGCGCCATCTACCTTCAGAATCGCAAAAATATCGGTTTGGACTTTTCTCGGCTAATTTTTTTAATTCCTCCTCAGTTTTGCACTCCTCCCAACCAGCAAAATTACTTCTAATTACAAAAAAGTCTGGTGTATGCAAAACTCCCAGATTTCGCCCATTTTTCCCTTGATAGTCCAACTTAATTGCAGGGGGTTGGTCGTAAAACTCTAAAACTTCCTCATCATGCTCAAATTCGTAGATAGTAGGAAGTTCAACGCGGTGAGATTCAAACTGAATAGTAGCTCCCATTTTTCTACTGGGATAACGCCCAGAAACATTTTTTCGTCCACCTCCTACGCGGCGGGATGGTTCTGATGAGCGTATTTTTTCAATTAAATTTTGCGTTTGTTGAGATAGATGAAGGCGACAACACAAGGCATCAAATTCTGTCTTTGATAACATGGATACTTCAAGCGCGATTTTTTATTATGTCTAGCTGATTTCATTAATAGGAACAAATAACCAAGAACGTCCTTTTTTCATGTCACTGCGCTGCCAAGCCATACCATCTGGGTCATGTTTTTTTGACCATTTAGGAAATTTATCTGGGTTTCTGTTAAAGATAGAGCGAAGCGTATCCAGCTTTACTTGCAAGCGTTCTGCTAATTTATCTGAGGTTAGTTCCATATTTGTATCTGAAGTTCGCAGATCCGTTGTTTCGCACTCTGTAACTTTATAAGTACCTGCAAACTCTAATGTGCGATTGTCAATAGGTGCTGGTTTCAGAAGAGGTATGTTTGTTTTGGCATTAAAATCGGAGTTTGGCAGCAATTGTGAGGCTGGCGCAGGCATTTCTCCTGACTTCACCCATTCGTCTAGTATTTCGGCTTGCTTGTCAGTCAGTTTTAATTTGTCTAAGGCAGATTGATCTTTGTGCGAAGTCGGTGAGGCAGAAGATTCTGATGCACATGCTTCGCTAGTATGCGCGGTATTTGTGCTTTCAAAATTGATTGGAAGGGCAGAACTCGAAGAAGACACTGGATCTGAAGAGTCCTGGCTATGTCTATGATGGGATTGCTCCGATTCTGGTTCTTGGTTATCAACATTCGCATTTAAACCCTGTCTTAAATGGGTAATAAGATCCTGAAGTTTATCTCCCTGATAAAACTGAAGTAGTTTCTCCGCAGCCTTTTTAGGATTATCCATTCGTATGGACTTGGAACGATCTTTAATGCCTAGTATGTCTCGGATATGGTTATTGAGTTCTCGGCTGTAAGCAGGTTCTTTGTCCTCATCTTCAGGAATTGGGTTAGTATATATGTACTGGTTAATTCTCAACCCAATCAAATCCCGTTTGTCTACATACTCTCGTTCTTCTGCTGTCAGATTTTCTGGGTTTTTTATGTCACGACCTAGTAATGCTGCTACATCTATGGCGATAAGTGAGCGGTCTAGTAACTCACCTATAACTGGAATGGCTTCAGCCGCACGGTTTGCAGCTCTTATACGTTCTTGTTGGCGATTTCCTATCTCATCATCCATCCCGCCTTCAAGTCGGGATGGATGATGTTTGTATTTTCCAAGTTCATCTCTTTCTTTTTCTTGAGCCTGGTAAATAATTGCCCGAAACTTCCTCTGTACTTCTGAATCTGCCTGCAAAACTCTATCTATTGTCTCAACGCTAGTTTCTAAACCATTAGGACGTTTAGCCGCAATAAATGCTCGAAAATTCTCAGCATCAGTACCTTTGGTATAACGGCAGTAATAAGGGGTCACAACTCCCTTTGCTACATAAAGACACTCCCACAACTTGTTATCAATGATTTCTTTGATAAAGTTAGGAATCTGGTCAACAAAAGCTAAATCCTTACCAATCCCAGAGGCTATACCATCTGAGACAAAAAAAGCTCTGACTGCTTGATCATGTTGTTCAGTTGGTAATTTGTCATTATCAGACAAAACTTTCTGAACAACAGCACTATCTGGTAAATGAGATTGGGTTGGATCAATAGTATGAAAATTGTTGTGATTCATAAATCTTCAATCCCTGTTACTCGTGTTGGTGCTTCGGCAATTCGGTCACATAGCCACTTATAAATCCTTTCCCAGCCTTCATGTCCGATAAAAGTATCGCTTTTAACGCAGTTTCTACGTTTGGCTATGGAGTGAATTTGTGCGACTCTTTCTTTCCTTTCTTCTTTGCTGGCATTGCCGTATAAAATATAGGCTAGGCGATTAACTTTTGTATCGGCTTCTCTACGGGCAAAAGCAGTTTTTTTAGTGGGCAAATAGCCCCCATACTCGGAAGGAAATCCATCAGGAATAACAGTAGATGAAGAGCCTTGATTAGTTAACATTTGATCTACCAACTTTTCATATTCCATGCGGTAGAGGTCAAATAAACCCTTGTCCTCCATTAGCATTTGCGCTAAATGGGCAGGAGTTTTATGCCAATATCGCCCAAAAGTTGTATTTGCTATCATCCATTCAGCAACATTTGCATATTCAGATTCAATTTCCTCACCATCTACAATGTGAGTTCCAATTTCCCCTGTAGAAGCAATGGGCATAAAATTAGAATTTACTTGCTGACTACTCTGAGAATCTCCTTCTCCGTCTGTTCCTCCTCTATTCTCCCTACCTTCGTTTTCTTCTTTTTCTCTTACAACGTGAGCAATTTCATTTAAGGCGCTGACAGCTAAATCTACCAATTGTGGATGGGCCGGAATTAGTGTTTCCACTGACTCAGGAGCATTTTCAGGGAAACAACGTAATAAACGCCCTAAATCTTGCATAAATGACAGAATGGCACGAATATTGGTGGCATGAATGCGATATTTCAGCCGTTTGATGGAAACGCCTTCACCTAACATTCCCACTCCAATAATCCAAGACCGCGCACTGTGTCCAGTTTCTGCTGCAAACTTTTCAATCTGTTCACTGGAGTCTTGCCCTAACCTAGAGTTAGAAGTTGAATTGGGATCATCGTCCCTAGACACGACTACTAGGGCATCTTCACCAGTAAGACTACGAATGCGTTCTTTCATTTGCCGTGCCGCCGCAATCGTTGGAACTCTTACATAAGTCGCACATTCAGGAAGTCCCTTAGCTCGGTCTAGTTTCATCCGTCCATGTGCCCACAAAATTGCTTCTTTAACCCAACCACCTTGAACATCAATCGCTGTATTTAAAGCATCAGTTAAATCTTGCTCGTTAGTTGCGTTAGTAAAAGTTCTGCCGTTGTAGACAGCACGACCTCGACGGTAAGAAAACTCTCCTTCCATCGTTACAAATGCAAAAGGAGGGATTATTTCGTCGCGCAGAGCATCAGCCAACCTATACTGGAAATCAGGAACACACTGGTAAGCGTTCTCTTCTACTGGGGTATAAGTCAACCAGTTACCCAAAATTCTTCTGTTATCGGAACGGAATGGTGTACCAGAAGTCATTAATCGGCGAGAAACAATCGTGTCTGGAAACCCCCTTTCGCAAGCTTGACCAAAAGCTAAGTCAGAACTAGTATGGTGAACTTCGTCAAGAATCAGAAATACTTTGCCAGCTACAGTTCGGGACAAATTATTCAGCAGCAAGCTAGAGTTGTTGGAGTAACTGAGCCATTGATAACTGACCACTAAACCGTGATAATGTTGTTGTAGTAACTCTTCTGGCGTGGGTAGCCTGCCTAAACTTCTAACAGTTCCTGAGTAAAAAAGATTAAGACCAAAGAGGTTGAATGCATCTTGAGCATATTGCCGCATTAGGTGTTCCGCTGGAACAACAACAACCAAGAAGCGCCAATCCAGAACGTTTTTGAGAGAGTCGAAAGCATGTAGCGCTCCAGCGGTTTTCCCTGCCGATGTACAGGTTTCAAGCAAAAAATTCTTTTTGAGATTTGTTTGATAGGCTCTTACAAATCTTTCTTGCCAATCTCTTGGCGCAAATCCTTCAGGCATAGTTTTACTTCACCCCTGTATTTGGCGTACTTTTATATGATTCCTGGCTTGACCGGATCTTTTCTAGCTCAATAGTATCACGGTCGTATCTCAAAAGTAATATGTCAAAAATCGGTAAAGATAAAACTATATCAATGAGATTGTCCCAAACTATGTTGGAAGCTCTGGATGCTCGTGCTGTTCTTGATGATAAAGACAGGACTCAAGTAATTAGGGAGGCAATTGCTCAGTATTTGGAGTTACCAGAAGATTCGGTTGAAGAGAGAGTAAACTTGTTGGAGCAGGGTATAGAGAAGTTGCACGAACAAGTTCAACTCACAGAAGAAAGAACAGATTTGCTAGAAATGCAGTTTAACGAGTTGAGTCGCCTAGTAACTGTGTTTATAGGGCGGCAAAAGAAATAAAATTTTATAATTACTCGCGGCAAGCTTATGCTTCTAATCCTGACTCGCGGCAAACTTATGCTTCTAAAGGTAGAGAAAAGTTATAATTTATTTGACGCAATATCAAGCTTCATAGACCCTTCTGCGGCAAGCTTATGCTTCTAGTCTTGGCAAATTTATGGGTAAAGTCACACCTATAGAAGGAGAAGGTATGGGCGGGTTGTATATAATGGTACAACTCGCCCATATAGTTTTGTATTGGCTCTGATTGTTAAAACTAAGTAATTTAACGGAAGTATTTGATGAAGTATTAAACAATTTGTGTTTAATACTTTATTTATAGTCCGAGTTTATCAAATTTGTGTAAAAAGATTACTGAATCTCTAAAGAATAGATTGATGCTACTGTTCACCAAGGTTAAGCTGGTAATAATATGAACAGGAAGCCTTTTTGTCCTGAGAACTGGAATGACCGCTAAAAGTTTACCAATTAGTCAGGAAGATCCGCGTTGTGTTGCATCTGACTCTAGACAGCTAAATGTGCAAATTGCACAAGAGGAGGTTTATAGCTTCTTTGTGGAAATTGTCAAGAAATTGCCGCCAGAGGATGTTTTACGGGAATTCAAAGGTTTATTTATAGACGGTCTTGATTCAGAGGATTCCGATTATGTACCTGGAATATACAGCATTTTTTTAAATGATAATGAACAGGAGTTATGTAATACACTTAAGCGGTGTTGCTACATCATAATTAATAATTGGAAAACCAATAGAAAAGACAAATATATCCAAGAGTTAGTTAATTTATTTGTTCAAGAAAATCTGAAGATAAAGACCAATAATCTGCCAGCAGTAAAGATTTGTAAAAGCTGGCTAGAGAATTTTGTCAACAGCAAAGACTACAAAGAACTGAAATTATTTGTTATTAAATATGACGAATCAGCTAAAGGTCATTGGGCTAATCGCTACACATCCTATTTATTAATTGATCAATCTGTTAATCAGAATAATCCCAGAGAGCAACAAGAGGCTGCTAGAAGGCTTTCTAAACAGATAAAAGACAAATTTAAGTTTGAACTAGCAATGTATATTGCTCGTTCTCAATCTGCCTGCTCAAGCACAACACGCTACACAAATCCCAGTATTTTGGGAAACCATGTTCTGCGTTTAATAAAAACAATTGTGTTAAAAAGAGGTGTGTTTAGCCATGAAAATATTGCCCATATATTTCTCAAGCAAACTCAAAATCAAAGTCTGAAAGAATTTAAAATAAATCTTGAAAAATATCTATTTTTTTCGGAAAAAAATCAAGAATTAGTCGATATTTGGCGGCAACAGTTTACAGATACTTTATTATTATGGAAGACGGATTATAATCAAGAAATTATCACTAAAGAATTGTTACTGAGAACCTGTAATCGAGTGATTGATTACTTGACAACAGAAAATGGGAAAGAACCTTCATCATTATTTATTTTATTGCTTAACCAAGGTAATTCTCTAACATTGGTAATTATACTGTTAAAGATTATTTTGATTTGTAAGAACTCCCGTAGGCATTTAGAAACTCGGATTGCTCATCTAATTCGTTTTTACGAAAAGTATCCAGAAGAGGAATGCAAGGGGATAATAAATTTTATCGAGATTTTTAATATCACGTTTGCAATTCATGCAGAAAACGTAGAATATAACTTGATTAAGATGGAAGAAGATCAAAGCAGTAATCCGCAGTTAAATTTGGATGGTTATCGTGTGTTTTCACAGATGAAGGTAGATAGACAAAAATGAGTGTCGCCTGATTCATGATTTAGCAAGGCGTTCGTCTAACCAAGCCAAAGCTGCACCCGCAGTTTCAGCTACAATACTAATGAGGCGATATAGAGCGATCGCACTAAATACTAGGGCGGCTGGAAAGTGGTGTCGTAAAAGTTCATATGCAGTCGCTTCAAACACACCTAACCCACCAGGCGCACCCGGAATGACAAACCCTAATAACCAAGCGCAACTAAAAGCCCCTAACAACAAAGGGATTTGATTCACATTCAATGAACCCAAAGCGAACATAGTTAATATAAACCCAGTTCCGCGTAGTCCCATAAAGCCCAATTCTCCTAACAAAGGTCGTACAGGGTAGCTTTTAAGACTGAAAGGAAGAGTTTGCTCAGTGCTAGTACCAGACTTTTTTGCTTTCAATCTGTACAAAAAGCGAATAACTGGGTTTAAAAACCAAGGATGAATCGCACAAAGAACTACAGCTAAACTCAGCAATTGTAGTATTTGCAGAACAAGAGTAGTATTAGCTGCTGCAAATTGGCTACTGCATAGGACAATGATAATTAAAGCAGCCGCTAGCATCAGTAGCGGTTCTAGCAAAACGCTTAAGGTGGCTGCACCAGTAGAAATATTGGCATTTTTGGCGGCGACAATTCGCCCGTAGTGATGCCAGATATTACCTGGCAAATACTTAGCGATGTTCGTTTTTAGGTAAACTTGGATAAATTGGGGAGATGATACAGGTTGATTTAACTCTTGCAGAATCCAAGTCCAGATCCAGCCAGCCCAAGTATGTGCTAGTAAAGTTAAGCCTGTAGCGATCGCCATAATTGCCCATCCTACCCCATCAATGCGGATAGCAGTCACTCCAATCCAATTATCTTTCAAGGCTTTTCCTAAAAAAAACAGCGTTCCGCCCAAAATTATCCAGCGTAAAAATTGCTTCATGAATTTAGTAATTTAACGGTTAGAGCAACAAGGGCTGAATGCCTCAACTATTACAGTACATCAGCTACCTATTCAAAGCTTTTGAAGCATCAAACAGGTTGATGTAGTTCTTTTTACGGAAACTATATTACTTTATTTTATATCTCTCTAGAGTTAGATAAAAATATTGTTTATGTACTAATAAAAATGTAGCCTGCGCTAGAGGTAAAGTTCATTTTATTATTCATATCCTTGATAGAGGTTATCGAAAGTGAGCAAACCAAAACAAGCACAATAACTTGCTGACCAATCCAATGATTCAGCAAAGTATTAGCTTATTAGTATTTTGGTAAGGAGGACTACGTGAACGCGGTGAGAGGATTCTTGAAAAAAATAAGATTGCGCCAGATATTAACTATCTTTTTAGCTGGACTATTGTTGATAGTTAGCACTGCTTGTAGTGGGGCAAATGCTCAAGGTGCAAATCCACAAAATCCTGCTGTACAAGCTGGCGGAGCAAACAATCCTTATAAGAATGGTGGAGACAAGTATACCAACTACAGAATGTCTCCCGATCCGAAAATAGCAAACCCAAAAGCCAATCAGGGACGCGACCAAGCTAGCTTACAACCAAGTTCGCAATTGTTGATTGCTACAAATAAAGAATCCGAAATACTTTATCCTGGTGATGAGACACCAGCAGATCGAGTCAACAAAGAAGCAGAACTGCCATTCATCACAGATAAAGACTTCCGACAACCTAAACCAGGTGGTTTGATTCAGAATGAACCAAATGTAGGAGATCGGGTTAAAGATCGTCTTGAGAGTGTAAAAGAGGCTGTTGAAGAAGCTTCCGGCTTTTTAAAAAACAAGGCAGATGAAGCAAGTGCCAGACCTGAATTACAAAAAAATCCAGCAGTAGGCAGATAGAACCCTTATTTTGTCTGATATGCTTGGAATGCAAAATTAATTCAAAATGCCATCTTGGTTGAAGTTTAACTTAGTCACAAAAACGCAAGGAGTTAGAAGTATGAAAAAAGCAATGAATTGGCTGAAAAACATTCGTCCATTGAAAGTCTTAACTGTTTTTTTAGCAGGAATATTCTTATTTCTGACACAAGCTTGTGGTGATCCAGGAATAGCAACACAGCCACCACAACCTGGCGCTCAAGCACCTAATATCGAACGATACGATCCCACAAAAGATTATCCTCTCTCTTCACCTGCTGGTGGGATAAATAACTTTAGTGATGTAGATCCTAGAGCGAAAGATGAAAAGGCAGCTAATGACAAAGCTGATGCGCTCGTAAAAAATGCTCAAAGGAATATTGATCAAAAGGGAATTGACAGTCGAGAGCAATATGGCCGGAATTTTCAGCAAGGGACACCCCTTGGTGAAAGAGTGAAGAACCTGGGTGAAGATATCGGCAGTTCAGCTGACGAAGTTCGGAAAGGTCTTGTTAAGGGAACTCAGCGAGGAATTGAAAATATTAAGGGTAATACCCAGGATGCTGCTGAAGACGTGACAAAAAATGTTCAGCGTGGGGCTGAGGATGCTGGTAAAAATGTTCAGCGCACAGCTGAGGATGCAGGCAACGCAATGAAGAGGACAGTCAAAGACGTTGATTGAAATTAGTTATTCAATCTCCTGCAAAAATATGAAAGCGCCCACAGACCTTTAGTCTGGGGCTACCTAAACAAAGCCTGCCTACGCAGGCTTTTTTGAGTTTTAGATAATCAGTTAAAAGGGCGATTATAAACCGATTTTTTATTGCTTGTGAGAAATCTGGGAAAATACCTCGAAATATCTACAGGATAAACAATGTAGCAATTTGTGGTAAAATAATTAAAGCTTTCAAGAGCAATAAGCTCGAAAAAAAGGTCTCTATTGGCTATCCTAAATTCAAAGGTGGTTTAGGAAGTTATGCACGTTACATTGCTATCTGTCCGCCAGACTGGAAATACGGTATTTCAGTAGGTCAAATACCGGAGTCTCCCCTGCAAAAAGCAGATAAACCCCTCCACTGGGATACAAAATTGGGTGTATGGGTACGGTGAGATGAAGCAATTCAGTTATTGCTTCCTTACTTAAATGACGAGCGATCGCTTTGGTGAGTCTTTGAACTCCGTAGGCAATTTTTTTGTGCTGTCGGTAATTGCCTGCAACTGCGCTGTAGTAAAGTGTAACTAATTGATAGCGCTGTGAATAAAATCTTAATTTGTTCAGCTAATCCTCAAAATAGGGAAAAACTGCCCTTGGGTGACGAGGCACAGAATTACCCAACTTCTGCATAAGATTGACTCGCAACTAGACAAGCCTCAAAGAGTTTGGCAATCCCATTGTCTTAGCGATGGATGAAGTTGAAAGAGTCTAGGACTTACGCACTGTACAAAATAACTATCTTGTGCATCGACGTAAATACGTTGTTTCAGGCTTTTGTCAAGCACCATTAATTGGATATGATCGCAAAAATATAATTGGAAAATCGAGCTATAAGCCTTGAAAACTATATCTGTTATTTTGGCTTTTCTGTCAATGCGTAAGTCCTAGAGTCTTTGATACTGATTTTCGCTCTGATTTCTTTGGAATGCTGCGAAGCTGGCACAATAGCCGCGCCACTACTCCTATCTGGAAGCAACTGGATTTAGCGCTGGTTACTTCCACCGAACCCAACCAGCTAATTGATAATCTCAACCAATCCCCTTTTAATGTTGGGCTAGTAATTGATTTAGAAGATTTTACAGCAGCACAGGTTGCTGATTTAAACCGCCGTCATGGTTCAACTTTCAACGCTAGTGAAGAAAAGCAATTAATGGCATTACTGGGTGGACATCCTTACTTAGTACGCCTTGCACTCTACTCAGTTGCTAGCGATCGCCTCCATCCTACCGAACTATTTGCCAATGCGATCGCAGATAATGGCCCCTTTGGCAATCATCTGCGTAATCACCTCTTCCGGCTGCATAACAAACAGGAGTTGGTTCAAGGTATATTCCAAATAATTCGCCAGAACACCTGTGAAAATGAGCGCATCTTTTTCCGTTTGCGGGGTGCAGGTTTAGTACGTCGGGAAGGGCGTGTAGTGTTTCCCCGTTGTCAACTTTACGCCGATTATTTCCGGGAGCATCTGCGTGGCTAATCCAAGCATTTACACTCTTAGCACGACTCTCACCTCGTTCCCAATCTCTGACTGGGAACGCTCTCACATAGGCTCTGCCTCTAATTATGAAGTCTGGAGGCGGAGCCTCCTTGTAGGCATTCCCTGCCAGAGTCAGGGAACGAGGGATGATGGGGGATGAGCATGGCTAATCCAAGCATTTACACTGTTGGGGGAACTGTACAGGCTGGCGGTGGTATTTATATTCCTCGTCAAGCTGATGAAGAATTGCTCGGTTTATGTCAGTTGGCAATATTCAAGATAGCCGGGGTTTGGCAAGGGCGCTAACTGGCAATACCAAGGGTGCAGTTGAAGATTTTGAAGCATACATTAAATCAACTGATAACGCTAATGAGAATAAAGCACAACGCCAAAGTTGGATTAATGCCCTAAATGCAGGCGAAAATCCGTTTACACCAGAGGAGTTGAACAAGTTGCGGGGCGAATAGTGGGGCGATGGGTTCCCTCCCCAATATATCGACGAGGATTAGGGAGGGGTAAGATTTAGTGCGTCACCGAATAGCCCGTCGTAGCGATCGCTCTTGCTGTAATCTCAGAAACTGCGATCGCCTCTATAATTTCAAATAATGGTGCGATCGCTCTTACTCTAATTTAATAAACTATTCTGACTCAGACAATTCCCCAATTCTGCTGTATTAACCTTGATTTTGCGTTAACCAAGCTTCTAAATCGGTTAAACCCGAAAAATCAAGTAAAGCCTCTGCCAAATCATCCAACTGTGTTGAGTCTAAAGCTTGAATTTTGAATAGCTGTGCAGGTGGAACAGTTCCAACTTTATGACGAAGTTGTCGGATAACAATCGACAAAGCTTTTTCCTGCTGGATATCCTGATAAATTACAGACTCGCGCATAGCATCATTAACCTTGAGTTTGCGCTAACCAAGCTTCTAAATCGGTTAAACCCGAAAAATCAAGTAAAGCCTCTGCTAAATCATCCAACTGTGTTGAATCTAAAGCTTGTATTTTCAATAACTGTGCAGGTGGAACAGTTCCAACCTTACGGCGAAGTTGTCGTGTAACAATCGATAAAGCTTTTTCCTGCTGGATATCCTGATAAATTATAGACTCGCGCATAGCATCACTCCGTAATAACCTTTTAATCAGCTCCTTGTTTAATACTAGCCCAGCTAAGACTGCTGTTGACGCAGCAATATTACTTTGTGTCCGGGTGACCAAAAAGATTAGAGCAAGAGCGATCGCTCTTGCTCTAATCTAAATACAGCATTTCATTAATTCCTAGCAAATTCAATTTGACAATCCCCTGCAATGCCAATGTATCAGCTTACAAAGCCAATGCGTCGAGTTACAATGTCAATGCGTCAGCTTACAATGCTAATGCGTTAGCTTACAAAGCCAATGCGTCAGCTTACAATACCAATGCGTTCCCCTGCATTAAAAACGCTACGCTTTTACACAGAACTGTATTAAGAAACTGCGTAAGCGTAGCCCGTCATCAACATCGCTCATTCATCACCAATACTACAAATACTTCTGCAACAATAACCCTAACTTTTCCTTTGTCGCTGCTGGTGCTTTATCCAACTGAGTCAAAATCGCATACTGCAACGCCGAATGCGCCTCACTCGGCGGTGGATTTTCACTCAAACGCCGCACAGTTTCTTGAATCACCTTTTGAGCATTCACAGCATTCCGCAGCAAATTGCCAATCACCAATTCCACCGTCACACTATCATGGTCTGGATGCCAACAATCGTAATCTGTCACCAGCGCTAAGGTTGCATAAGCAATTTCGGCTTCCCTAGCCAACTTCGCCTCTGGTAAATTCGTCATGCCAATGATTGTTGCACCCCAACTGCGGTACAGATTCGATTCTGCCTTGGTGGAAAAAGCTGGCCCTTCCATGCACACATAAGTACCGCCGC
Source organism: Nostoc sp. (assembly GCF_036917655.1). GTDB lineage: Bacteria > Cyanobacteriota > Cyanobacteriia > Cyanobacteriales > Nostocaceae > Nostoc. Next base: position 235,733 of record NZ_JBALCY010000003.1, on the reverse strand, counting down.
GATGGAGAGTAACTTCTGGTAAATTGAGAGATGCGATCGCATCTGCCAACACCACAGCCAAATTCTTACAAATCGGATCACCAAAGGCAATGTGAGCAACAATTCCCTCACCGAAAAACGTTGAAATCCGATTTTTCGTTCTGTCAATAAACTGATCTGGCACCACCATATCGAGTGGTTTCGCCTCTTCCTTCAAGGAACCGACAGCACTAGCTGAGATTAAATACTCCACGCCCAATTGCTTCATCGCATATATATTAGCGCGAAACGGTAATTCAGAGGGTAACAGCGTGTGATTGCGGCCATGACGCGCCAAAAAAACTACCCGTGTACCATCCAAAGTCCCCAGAATCAAAGCATCAGATGGTGAACCAAAGGGGGTTTGGATATGCACCTCTTCTACATCTTTGAGTGCGTCCATTTTATACAGACCACTGCCACCAATAATCCCAATACTAGCTTGAGCCATGTCCTGAACCTGTTCCTTGCTGATCTGCTAAGTTATTTTATCGAAAAGGGGAGTAGCAGGCAGTCAACAAAGCGATGTCTACGACGAGCTACGCTTACGCATTTCGTGCCGCTAACACTATTGAATTATTACCCATTAATTGTTGGTTTACGCTAATTGAAGTGCGGATAATTGTCACCATAGCGTGTAATCGTCGATGCTTGATGTATACAAATGTTAAGTAGACACACTCCTGAGCAGGGAGAGAAAGTAAGGGTTATACTTTTGGGAAAAGGCTTATTTTAACCCCTGCTTTTAACATTTTCATAAATCAATGGCTCTCAATTTTCGCTTTGCGGTAGTCAGCGACTTACACCTGGCACTTCCCCACACAATCTGGAATCATCCCAGCCGGTTTCATCTGGTAGAAGTCAGTATCTCGGCGTTTAAAAGTGTACTCGAACATTTAACACAACTCGATTTAGATTTCTTGTTGTTACCAGGAGATTTAACTCAGCACGGCGAACCAGAGAACCACGCCTGGTTACAACAATGTTTAGCCCAGCTACCTTTTCCCGTCTATGTTGTTCCTGGTAATCATGACGTTCCTGTGCTATTGGCTGATCAGCAATCAATCGCTTTTGCGGATTTTCCCTACTATTACACGAAGTTTGGCTATGAAGATCCACAGCAGATTTACTACATTCGTCAGTTGCTGCCTGGAGTTAAGCTGATTGGACTGAATTCTAACTCCTTTAATGACCAAGGTGAGCAGGTGGGGTGTTTGGATGCCAAACAGCTACGGTGGTTAGAAGAGGTGCTAGCGGCGTCTGGTGATGAATTAGTTCTGGTGATGGTGCATCATAATGTGTTGGAGCATTTACCCAATCAATCAAACCATCCACTGGCAAATCGCTATATGTTGGCGAATTCAACAGAACTATTAAAGTTGCTGAGACGCTACGGAATCAAACTAGTATTTACGGGGCATTTGCACGTTCAGGATATTGCTTACTCAGACGGAGTATATGATATTACCACTGGCTCTTTAGTTAGCTATCCTCACCCTTATCGGGTGCTAGAGTTTCATCGGGATAACCAAGGTAAAGAATCGTTGCAAATTGTATCTCATCGGGTAGAATCAGTGCCTGAGTTCCCCGACTTGCAACAGTCATCGCGGCAATGGATGGGCGATCGCTCTTTCCCCTTCCTAGTCAAGCTACTAACTCACTCTCCATTAAACTTACCATTATCACAGGCAAAAGAATTAGCTCCTAATTTGCGAGACTTCTGGTCAATTATTGCCGATGGAGATGCAGTATTAGATTATCCCAACTTTCCGCTAGAAGTGCAGCGTTACATTCAAACCTATAGTGCATTGGCACAGCCCAATCCAGGTATGGCTACTAGTGGAACTCTTACCCTGATTGATAATAACAGCACACTTTTGCTGGATTAGAAGTAATGAGTAGCCTTTTTCCATCAGCCCCCGTACTATTACGCTCAGTGAACTTTGTTTGACAAATCGTTCAAACATTGCACACAGTATTTACCTTGTTCTTTTGTGTTGCTTTTTAGATAGCGATCGCTCCTGCCATAATTCTCCGATCAAAAGTCACCTTGGCAGAGCTACTCCTAACTCCTGTACAGACGCGATTAATCGCGTCTCTAATTACCAATATCTTCATTCCAAAGTTCCGGGTTAGTTTGAATAAACTCACTCATCATTTGTTCGCATTCGTCAAGATTAAGATCAATTACTTCTACACCGTGAGATACCATAAATTCTTTAGCACCAGGAAAAGTTCTGGATTCTCCAGCGATGACTTTTTTAATGCCAAATTGTACCACTGCTCCAGCGCACAGGTAACACGGCATTAAAGTTGAATAGAGTGTTGTACCTCTGTAGCTGCCAACTCTCCCAGCATTGCGGAGACAATCGATTTCGGCGTGGGTGACAGGATCGGCGTCTTGCACACGTTTATTGTGTCCTCTGCCGAGAATTTTGCCATCCTTGACGAGAACCGAACCAATGGGAATTCCACCTTCTTGTCTGCCTTGTTTTGCTTCTTGAATAGCAGCCTGTATAAATTCATCCATATTAATTCTCCTTTTATGTCAAAACAACTCGTATTAATGGATCACGATGGCGGTGTTGATGATTATCTAGCAACAATGCTGCTGTTGACGATGGATCATATTGAACTCCTTGGTGTTGTCGTCACTCCAGCAGATTGTTACGTTCAACCAGCTGTTAGCGCCACACGTAAAATTCTAGATTTGATGGGATTTTCTCATATCCCGGTTGCAGAAAGCACAGTGCGCGGTATCAATCCATTTCCTACTTTATATCGCCGTGATTCGTTTATCGTTGACCATCTTCCCATTCTCAATCAAAGCGAAACCATCACTACGCCTCTGGTTGCCGAAACAGGTCAAGATTTTATCATACAGGTGTTACGTGACGCATCAAGCCCCGTAACATTGATGGTAACTGGGCCGTTAACGACGGTTGCAGTGGCTTTGGATAAAGCACCAGACATTGAAGCCAAGATTCACAAGATTGTGTGGATGGGGGGGGCATTAAATGTCGGTGGTAATGTGGAAAAAAGTCTGGAAGCTGGACAAGATGGTTCCGCCGAATGGAATGTTTATTGGGACGCAATTTCAGCCGCGCGGGTATGGCAAACTCAAATTGAAATTATTATGTGTCCTTTGGATTTAACTAACAATGTCCCAGTCACATCGGAGTTAGTATACAAAATGGGACGACAACGCCACTATCCCATCTCTGATTTAGCCGGACAATGTTATGCACTAGTTATCCCCCAAGATTATTATTTCTGGGATGTGCTGGCAACGGCTTATTTGGGACATCCAGAATTTTATCAACTGCGCGAATGGGAAACAGAAATTATCACCACAGGTCTGAGCCAGGGGCGGACTAAAGTAGTTCCTGGCGGTCGGAAAATTTATGCGATGGATAAGGTAGATAAAGAGGCTTTTTATGCTTACATTTTGCGGCAATGGGCAAGATAAAAACTGAAAATTAGAAATTAAACTTCAAAGTTAGCTGTGTTGAGAAATTACGACTATAGTTGCTTGCATTGTCTTTTCTTAACTCTGCTTTACTTCATGATGAAAAACTGCTATGGAATATGAACAAATTAAGCATGAATTAAAAAACTCTGCCACCCTGAAGCTTTTACGAAGCCATAACGATAACGCTGCTCTAATTCTGAGTTTTTTTTACAAACAGTTTAAGGTAACTCAGCGCATTTCTATCACTCAATCAGAGTTAGAAACTCAGCTGGATAACTATCTAGAGTTTCTGCAAGACATTGATCCAGATTTTAATCCTCGATCGCCTCAAGAGTATCTCAATGAATGGTGTGATGAACAGCTTTTGAGAAAAACGTTTAACAGCAGTGACGATCCAGTATTTACACTAACTCCGGCTGCGGAGAAAGCGATCGCGTGGTTAGAAGACCTGAAGCGGCGAGAAGAGTTTGTGGGAACTGAATCTCGCTTCTTGCAGATTTTCTCACTATTAAAGGAAATTCGCGATCGCAGTACAACGGACATCGAGACGCGAATTACTCAACTAGAACAGGATCGCGATCGCATTCAGCAAGAGATTGACCAAATTCGTCAGACAGGAGTGGTTGATCCCTACAACCCGACACAACTGCAAGAACGTTTTCGTCTGGCAAACCAAGTCACCACCCAGTTAATCGCAGATTTTAGAGCAGTTGAGCAAAACTTTCGCAGTTTAACTCGTACCGTACAAGAAGCTCAACTTCAGCAAGATACTCGCAAAGGAACAGTAATCAGTCGAGTGCTAGATGCAGATCAGCAATTGAAAGATTCTGACCAAGGGCGTAGTTTCTATGCATTCTGGAATTTCCTGATGTCAACTAGCAACCGCCAGGAACTAAAATCTCTGATTAAAAAGATTTATACCCTAGAAGAATTGCAGCCATTAACTCAGGAGTATGGGCTACTGCGTCGGATTGAGCGCATTTTGATTGATGCAGGAGATTATATCGTGCAATCCAATCACCGACTGGCAGAAAAACTACGTCAGATGTTGGATGAACGCAATCTCATGGAAAATCGACGTGTGGCTGAACTGATTACCGAAGTGCAACGCCTTGCCTTACAAGTTGCAACTCTTGCGCCATCAGAGCCAGACTTTTGGGTATTAGAAGGCGAACCAACCATAAATCTGGTGATGGCACGTCCTTTCCATCCATTGGAGGAGTCAGAAATGCCGACATTCTCAATGGATTTCAGTGATTTACCAGAAGTCATGCTGGATGAGGAAATTATTGCACTTTATCAGCAGTTTTATGTGGATGAGGAGACGTTGGTACAACGGATTAAACGAACACTCGAACAGCGAACAGAAGTATTGCTAACAGAACTGCTCCAACTCTATCCAGTCACGCAGGGATTACCAGAGATTGTTGCGTATCTAGCGATCGCCACTCAATGCGATCGTCATTCCATTAATACCAGTACAATTGAATTGATTGTAATTACCAGCTTGGAGCCAGAAAAGCAACTCCATCTGACCTTACCACAAGTTATCTTTTGCCGCTGAGTGCCCAAACAATGCAACCTCAAGCGCCTCTACCCTATGCACACGTCATTCTCAAACTTTTGCGGGGAGCTATTTACAGTGATGATTCACATTGGGATCGATTGCAAAGTTATTTAACTCCAATTAAAGAATATTTTGGCAAGATTGGTCTGCAAGTCCGACATTACGAAACTGAAGGATTTGCCTACCTAGAACAACCCGACCCCGACCCGGAAGACCAGACTGAACCCCTTCCCCGTCTAACCGCCCGCCATCCATTGGGCTTTAAAATCACCGTTTTATGCGTATTGCTGCGTGAGCAACTGCGACAGTTCGATGCTAGCGACGCTACAGGGAGATTGGTTCTTAGTATAGAAAAAATCCGAGATTTGTTGCAACCTTACCTACAGGAAGGGAATAATGAGGAAAGATTTCGGCGCGAGGTGGATGGACTGGTGAAGCAGGCGATGGAATTAGGATTCCTAAAACGCTTGTCTGGACAAGATGAAAATTACGAAGTGCGTCCCATCCTCAAAGCCAAAGTTGATGCTGATACCCTCGAACTCCTGATCGAACTCTTGAAACAAAAGTTAGCGGCTTATGCAAATCGTCCTGCCGATTGAACAAATGGGTGATTTCAATGACAAAGCGCTGGCAGGCTTTTGCCTCCAACGGTTTGAAGTGCTGAATTGGGGAACCTTTGACCAACGCCCCTGGGTACTGGATTTGCAGGGAAACATTGCCTTGCTGACTGGAGCAAACGGCTCAGGAAAATCGACGCTGGTGGATGGATTGTTGACATTACTTGTTGCAAATAAACGCCGGAATTATAACCAAGCTTCCAGCATGACTGGCAAAAAAGAGCGGGATGAGAAAAGCTATGTTCGGGGAGCTTACGGTCGGACTCGTGCGGAAGAATCCTATGGCTCAAAACCCAAATTACTGCGAGACAAAGGAAAGCCTTCGGTGTTACTTGCCTATTTTAGCGATCGCGTCAGCAAACAAGATGTGACACTGGCACAAGTGCTATGGATGCAAGATGGGGAGGTGCGAAAGTTCTTTGTTGTTGCGGATGCCGAGTTAACAATTGCCTCCCATTTCACCGAATTTACTCGGATTGCAGACTTAAAGAAACAACTCAAAATGCTCGGCGCAGAAACGTTTGAGAAATTTGTGGACTATAGTCAGCAGTTTCGCAAACGCTTTGGTCTAGAATCCGAAAAAGCATTAGATTTGTTCAATCAAACAGTCAGTATTAAAGAGATTGGTGGATTGAATGATTTTGTTCGCAATCACATGTTGGAGAAAACGGATGTGCAAACAAAAATCCGTGAGTTGGAAGAAAGTTATGAGAACTTAACTATTTCCCATACTGCAATTCAGAATGCACGAAAACAGTTAGAGGCACTTTTGCCACTAACGGCAGAAGCAGAAAAATATACAAAGCTGAAAAAGGAAGTTGCAAAGTATCAGGAATCTAAAGACGTTGCTCCTGCCTTCTTTGCTAGTAAGAAATTTGATTTGTTAACTCAAGAACTGCAAAAAATTGAACAAGATTTAACTCAGTTGCGATATCAACGAACCGAAAGCGATCGCCGCTTATCAGAACTGCGCGATCAAGAGAAACAGTTATACTCCGCCATCGATAAAGATAGCGATGGGCAACGTTTACAGGAACTAACGCGGGAAATAAAGCAATGCCAGGATCAGGTTAAGACCAAACGCGGTCAGGCACAGGAATACGATCGCCTCACCCAACTCCTGAACCTTACTCATTACACTGATAGCACCACTTTCTTCGCTAATAGAACCCAAGGAGAGGAACTTAAACGCGAAATTGATACAGCGTTACAAACATTAGAAGCACAACGAGATCAAGAAATTACGCTTCGCAGTGATTTGCAAAAACAGCAGGCTAAACTCAACGAAGAGCTAGAATCACTTCGCAGTCGCAAGAGCCAGATTCCTAAAAGAAATCTAGATATCCGCGATCGCCTTGCCCGTGACTTAAACTTAAATGATACCGATCTGCCATTTGTCGGAGAACTCTTGCAAATCCGCAAAGAAGCACAGGAATGGGAAGGTGCGATCGAGCGACTACTCCGAAAGTTTGGTTTATCTGTGCTTGTTTCTGAAGCAGACTATCAAACAGTCAATGCCTATGTAAATCAGACCGATTTGAAGGGACATTTATTTTACTATCGCGTTACTGCTTCAACTCCCAATCCCACACAACGCGCCCTCGAACCCCGTCAGGTTCCCCACAAGTTAGAAATCAAGGAAGATAATGGCAGATTCTCCCATTGGTTACGCGATGAGTTAGTACGCAAGTTGAATTATGTCTGTTGCGATGAAGAACAGTTTCAGCACGAAATCCGCGCCATTACTCGCACTGGGCTGATTAAACATAGCAAAGAACGCCATGAGAAAGACGACCGATTTCGGATTAGCGATGGCAGCCAGTACATTCTGGGTTGGAATAATGCCAGCAAAATCAACGCGCTAGAAACTGAATTGAGTCAGGTTAATAAACAACTTACTCAGATTGAGAAAGAAATTCAATCGCTAGATAGTCAGCTTAAAAAGCGCCGTCAGCAAACATCCTCGCTGGAAAATTTCATGAGATTTACTGACTTCAGCGAAATTGATTGGCGATCGGTTGAACTTGAGTGTCACAACCTACAAAAACAAAAGCAGCAGCTAGAAGCCAGTTCCGACTATCTTAAGCAGTTAAAAGCGCAACTTCAGTCAACCCAGGAAGAAATAGCCCAAGTCGAACAACGACGCGAAGCCTTGATTCGAGAAATTCAGACTTTTGAAAATCGGCAACACCAAGCTAAAACTGAGCAAAGCCACTGTCAAATTAAACTTCAATCTGTTGCTGCTTCAGACATTGATGAATTTGCGACGCGTATGGCGGTAAAACTTAGGCAGTACACGATGACACTCGAAGCGATCGCTCAAGATGAGTCAGACTTGCAAAAATATCTTGAGCAACAACTTCGCCAAAAAGAGCAACAACAGAATGACTCCCGTAGCACTTTGCAAATGCGAATGCTCAACTTTAAGAATGCTTTTCCTAATCTCTTCTGTAATATCTAGTTGTTGCTCTCCAACTTTGCTCACATTTTCTGCTAAAAATAAATGTATTTGATTAGTATCTTTACTTGGCTTATCGTATAAAGTTCCTATTTTTCTAAATTCTTGGGGAATATAACCAGTTTCTTCTCTAAGTTCTCTAATTGCTGCTACTTCGGCACTCTCTTTTGTGGGGTCGAAATTCCCTGCTGGTAGTTCTAAGAAAAATTCACCTACTGCATGTCTATATTGCCGGACAAAAATAATTTCTCTATTACTAGTGATAGGTAAAACCATCGCAACATCAGGCTTAATACTGACAAAATAATCATCTATAATTTTACCGTTAGGCAATTCTATTTCATCTTGCCTTACCTGACACCAGGGGTTATCTAAAACCATTTGTGATTTTAAAGTCTTCCATTTTTTTAAGTTGTTCATAAATTCAGTAACAAATAAAATTATGTATAAAAAATTTAGTCGTCAAGCGATGAATGTAAAAAAGTATAACAGATGCATCCGATCATCTAAACTTTGAACTTACACTGGCTTTTGCAATAGCATAATATGCAGAATAAATATGCAAATAAATGTAAATTTATTTACAGTAAACAAGAGATTTCCGTTGACCATTAGTCGGGGCACAACGGCACAGACAACGAATGTATGGGTGAAGATTTCACATGATGGGATCGAAGGCTGGGGGGAAGCGTCGCCATTCGGTGTGGGTAATCATCGGCAATCAACTGATACGATCAAAGACGCTTTAGAGCAAGTTGTGCCACTGTTGCAAGCATTTAGCCCCTTACAACGGCAGCAAATTGAGCAAGTTTTAATACAAAACCAGGTTCCTTCTGCTGCTAGAGCAGCCTTGGATATAGCAATGCACGACTGGTTGGGTAAGCGCGTAGGATTACCCTTGTGGCAAATTTGGGGACTCGATCGCAACACCATAGTCCCGACTTCTGTCACAATTGGGATTAATTCCCCTGAAGGTGCGAGGGCGAGAGCGCGAGACTGGTTACAATTTACTGATGTCCGGCTTTTCAAGGTCAAGCTAGGCAGTCCCGATGGCATAGATGCAGATAAAAAAATGCTATTAGCAGTGCGAGAAGAAGCACCATTACCAGAATTTTTTGTTGATGCCAACGGAGGTTGGAATTTAGAAGATGCGATCGCGATGTGCAATTGGCTAGGTGAATTAGGTATAAAATATGTAGAACAGCCATTGCCACGGGGGCAGGAAAAAAGTTTAGCAAAACTCAAAGAACACTCTCCTCTACCCATCTTTGTGGATGAAAGTTGTTTCACAAGCTCCGATATTCCCGATTTGGCAAACTACGTGGATGGCATTAATATCAAACTGATGAAATCAGGGGGACTAACCGAGGCGATGCGAATGGTACATACAGCGCGAGCCTATGGGTTGCAAGTAATGTTCGGTTGCTATTCTGACAGTTCGCTAGCTAATACAGCAGCATTACAGCTAGCGCCACTAGCTGATTATCTAGATTTAGACAGTCACCTCAACTTAATCGATGATCCCTTTACGGGTGCATTGGTAAAAGAAGGGAGAGTTTTGCCAAACGATTTACCAGGTTTGGGGGTACAACACAGTGCGTCTGCCACTTAATCAACGAGTAGCTATCTTACTACATGAGGGAACTACTGGGACTCACGGCAAAACAGGGCTTGCAATTTTACGTTATAGTGAAGCCCCAATCGTAGCCGTAATCGATCGCGAGTCTGCTGGCAAATCCCTACCAGAATTAACAGGTATTAAGCGTGATGTGCCAATTGTGGCATCGGTAGCCGCAGCCCTGGAGTACAAGCCGGAAGTTTTGGTAATAGGCATTGCCCCAGGTGGTGGTGCCATACCAGATGATTACTGGCATGAAATTAAAGACGCTCTAGAAGCTGGAATGTCGCTGGTGAATGGTTTACATACACCAATGGCAAACATACCAGAGTTAAATGCACTGCTCAAACCAGGGCAACTAATTTGGGATGTACGAAAAGAGCCGTCTAATATCAGTGTTGCTAGTGGAATGGCACGCACCCTCCCGTGTCGGCGGGTGTTGACGGTGGGAACCGACATGGCGATCGGTAAAATGTCAACTAGCCTAGAGTTGCATTGGGCATCAAAACTACGAGGCTGGCGTTCTAAATTTCTCGCCACAGGCCAAACTGGCGTGATGTTAGAAGGGGACGGCGTGGCTTTAGATGCCGTGCGCGTAGACTTTGCCGCTGGTGCTGTGGAACAGATAGTCATGCGCTATGGCAAAAACTACGACATCCTGCACATTGAAGGACAAGGTTCACTGCTACACCCTGGTTCAACGGCAACTCTACCCCTGATTCGTGGTTCCCAACCAACTCAACTGGTGTTAGTCCATCGGGCGGGACAAGTTCATGTGCGTAATCATCCCCATGTACTAATTCCACCTTTACCAGAGGTGATTCGGCTTTATGAAACTGTTGCTAGTGCTGGTGGTGCTTTTGGAAGTGTTCCTGTGGTGGGTATAGCGCTTAACACAGCCCATCTAGATGAGTCTGCGGCTCAAGAAGCGATCGCTCAAACAATAGCAGAAACTGGGCTACCTTGCACCGATGTAGTCCGCTTTGATGCCAATGTGCTTTTGGATGCGGTGATGAATAATTAGATGTAGATTTTACTTTATCCAAAAATGATTGCAACTGATGAGCGCTAAATACGATTACTAGTAGAGACGCGAAATCGCCGCGCTAACGTGTCTCTAATCTTTTATACCATTTTGGATTTTAGATTTTGCGATTTAAAAAATTGCGTCAGATATGGCGCTTTCGGCAGCTGGGGCAGCTTCGCCTAAATTCCCCATCCCTGATAAATGAATTTTATAGTTACCATCAGCCTTTTTTTGTCAAGTTATATTGACGCTTTGTAACAATATTGTTAAATTTAGTTACATAAGTAAACAAAAAAGAGAAAAAACTATGTACACCACCACTAATGAAGACGGCATTCTCAATAACTACGCAGCTGAACCCCAGATATACTACGCTGAATACCCGGCAATTTGGGAACAACGTAAATACGTTTTACAGGGTCTTTTTGGGAGTTTAATTATCACTACCTTAGTTTTGGTTGGTTTTAGCGTTAGCTAAGATTTTTTGATTTCGGTATCGCTGTATCTCATCGTCATTCGTACTTCTCTCTCTTGCCTCGGCTAGTTTCGCCGGGGTTTTTTGTGTTTTGAAGAGAAAAAAGCAAGAGAGGAAAAAAATAGCGTTTTTGATGAATCAAAAACCAGAATTATTCGTCACTTAAACTATCAATTCCCTACCTATTTCTAGTGGAGGATGATTTATGTCATCAAAACTGCTTCGATTGATATCTTTGGGCAGTATTGGTTTATCTTTGTGTCTGGGCAATTCCGCAGCAATGGCGCAATATGATTCTACTGGCGAGGGTGTAGTAGTACCAACAGTCCCATCAGGCGGTACATCAGCACCAGTACCAATAGACACATCGACAGGCATACCACCTTCACCTTCAGCTGACGGCACAACTCGGTTTACCTGTCAGACTTACAATGGTCAGTATACTGTCATGTATCAGCCACAAAGTCAATCTGGACAATTCTTTCCTTGGGCAGCACCTGCGGCTTTGGGTGGTGGTTGGGATGCACAAAGGCGTTGTGCAGCAATTGCCAGTCGTTTAGAACTTTATCGCCCAGATGGCTTACAAGAACTCCAGACAGCTGTAGAAAATAACGAAAATATTGTCTGCGTCACAACTGAAGCTAACCCAACCTGTAGAATTGTGTTGACAGTACCACGTGGGAAAGACCCTTCTGTTATCCGCAATAGCGTTTTCCAAAACTTGACTACTGCTGACAGTGGACAGCAGACTATAGCCGTTAACACTTATGGCGATCGCAGTAGTGGAGGAAACGAATTATATAATTTAGGACGCACACTTTTGGGTAGTGGCAATAATCGGATTAGTTCATCAAAAGGTGGGATTAATCTGAAACCTTTCCTTGCTCGCGAAGATGGCGGTACTGGAAACAATTTGCGGAGTGGAGTCGCAATTCGTCGTCAGTCTCAACCTAACGGTGCTCGTCTAAATCCTGGTAATTTCCGCTAATGTTTGAATTACTTAACAGGTAAGAGCAATTTCGCAAAACCCAGAAGATATAGTTTTTTCCTGTCACCAAAATACTGAAATCCAGATTTACATTAAGGTGGGTAACAGCCCACCTTAAATCATATCCGGTAAAAGACTTATTATTAATACCGGAGGGCAAAAAGAGCTTAAAAGTATTATTGTAGGGCTGAACTATTTAATGATAAAACTATCATTTATTGACGATGGGTAAGGCAATACGTACCTTTGTTTCCTGTTGATAGACACTGAAAATTGAGAACTGCCCACCACAACGTTCGGCGATTTTTTTGACAAGCTTTAAGCCCATGCCTATGCCCTGATGTTCATAAGTTTTGCGTTCAAACTGCATGAAAGCACCAATTTTAGATATCTGTTCTTCTGTCATGCCCCGTCCCAAATCATGGACATAGACATTTAGCATTCCTGCCACCACCTGACTACTGATTTTGATAGCTGTCCCAGTCTGGGAGAATTTGAGCGCATTATCGACTAATTCATGGAGGATAATCGCTAGATATCGATCCGATATTGAAACCTCAGCTTCTTCAACTGCAAACATGAGATCATCGCTGCGATTAACACTTTGAGCATGAGATTCTAAAGCTGCTGCGATCGCTGCCATTGAAAAATGAGTTGACTGAGGTTCGATGTTTTGCTGCTGGTGTGTTGATAGCTCTAGTTCTAAATAGATCAATAATTGTTTAGTTAATTTTTCTAGTCTACGGGCGGATTTATCTGCCAAGCCTAAAAGTTCATGGATTTCGGCAATATTCATGCCGTCAATATCTTCGATGAGTATGCTGATAATTCCCACGATGCCATTTAGTGGTGTATTGAGTTCATGGGGTAAAGTAGAAGCCAAGTTACCGCGCAATTCATCAAGTGTGCTTTCCAAGACTTTGATGCTACTTGCTTGGATATTTGATAAACTTTGGATCTTGTCGTACTGTTGCTTAATCCTGAGCATTGAATGAATGCGGGCCCGCAGTTCAACAGCATTGACAGGTTTACTAATAAAGTCTTCCGCACCTGATTTGAGGCAGCGAGCCAGGTCTTCTTTGGCGGTGAGAGCCGTCACCATGATGATGGGAACTGGCTGCCATTGCGGTATGGCTTTAATTCGCTGACACACTTCTATCCCATCCATTAAAGGCATCATCACATCTAGCAAAATCACATCTGGCTGAAATATGTTGAGGGATGCGATCGCTTCTTGACCACTAGCAGCGTAGTGCAGCAGATAATCTTGCTTACTTAAGAGTGTTTCAATGACATCAAAGTTATCGGGTTGATCGTCAATTACTAAAATAGAGGGCACATTCATTTGTGATCTTTTGTTGGAATTAAAAGCTGTTGGATGGTGATTGTCAGTTGCTTGAGCTTCACGGGTTTACTTAGGTAGTGGTTGGCTCCTGCTTCTAAACAGCGATCGCGATCGCCCGTCATCGCCAACGCCGTGAGCGCCACAATCGGAATATCAACCAAGTTAGGATCGAGGTGAATCTGTTTCATTGCCTCTAGACCGTCCATTCCTGGCATTTGAATATCCATCAAAATTAAGTCAGGGTGGTGAATTTTAGCAACGTCGATGGCTTCTTGACCATTGTGTGCTAACAGAATGCGATAGCCCTTAGCTTTGAGGTAGCTAGAAACTGTACTGATATTGGCTTGGTTATCTTCTGCTAGCAAGATCAGAGGGGCAAGGCTTGTGGCTTCATCGGTGGTTGGAAAGTCCAGTTTTAGAATAACATCTGGTTTATCATCTGCTGTCATTTCCGGTGAGAGGGCACAACTGGGAGTATAGGGAAGATTAATCGTGAAGCAACTGCCCACACCCAGTTCACTGGTTAGCCCCACCCTACCGCCGTGGAGTTCGACAATTCGCTTCACTAATGCCAGTCCCAAGCCTGTACCTGGATATTGACGATTTAAGGCGCTATCGATTTGCACGAAGGGCTGAAATAGATTCTTGATATTCTCTGGCGAGATGCCAATGCCTGTATCGCTGACGGCAAAGTGCAAAAAATGTTGCCCGATTGAATCGCTAGTTGAGATATCCGGGGAAAGTTGGGTAACTTCTAAGGTAATACGTCCCTTCTCTGGAGTGAATTTCACCGCATTGTTAAGCAGGTTAATTAACACTTGCCGAATGCGTAGTTCATCCACGAGCAGGTCAGGTAGATTCAGCTGAAGTTTGATTTCAACCTTAATCCCTTTTTGGAATGCCTGCTGTTTGATAAACGCCAGACTGGATTGACACAGATCAGCGACTGAAACTGAGGTGCAGTCCAGTTTAATCTGTCCGGCTTCAATTGTTGCCACATCGAGGATGTCGTTGATCAACTCCAGCAAATGAGAGCCACTGCCCTCAATGATTTGCAAGGCTTTGAGTTGTTGCTCGTTGACGATGCCAAAGACTTTCTCTTGTAGCCCTTCGGTCATGCCCAAAATGGCATTGAGGGGGGTGCGAAGTTCGTGGCTCATGTTTGCCAGGAATTCGTCCTTGAGGCGGGTGGCGCGGGCGATTTCTTGGTTAGAAACTGCCAGTTGTTGATTGCTCTCGGTTAGCTTTGCCTCTGCCTGCTGTCCTTTTGCGAGTTCTTGCTGTAATTGCTCAAAAAGACTCGCTTGCTGAATGGCGATCGCCAACTGGTTGGCAATTTGTTGCAGGAGTTGCGCTTCGGAGTCTTTCCACACTCGTTTTTCTCGGCAGGCATGGACAACCAAAACCCCCCAGAGCTTGTTAGTTTTCCAGGGGGCAACCCAGCGATGGGTTTCGCTGCCTCGCACGTCTTGTAAAATCGGTGCGATAATTTTGGACTGGATTTGACCAACGATTGAGTATTCCACCAGGCAATCCGTCCAAATATCGTTCATCACATCGGGGACAAGGCGCGGCTTGCCCTGCCAGTAGCAATCGAGGATTTCTGGAGACCAGATTTCGTCATCCCAGTGGCGGTCTTTGAGGGCGAGGAACTCACCAGATAAGGCTTCTTCGACAATTTGACTTCTGCCGTCAGCAAAGAGCTGGAACACGATGACGCGATCGCTGTGCATCACGTCTTTGACCTGCTGAGTCACCGTTGCCAGGATCTCGTTGATATCTAGCGACTGGCGAATTTTTTGGATAATCGCCCCCAAGGCGTGTTGTCGTCGCAGTTCCAGGGCAATTCTGGCTTCGGCTTGCTGCCGCACCAATAGTTCAGACTGGATTTGCTCGTAGAGATTCGCTTGTTGAATAGCGATCGCCAACTGGTTGGCAAGTTGTAGGGTAAAGTCAATTTCAGACTGCTGCCAATGGCGGGTTGTCGCACACTGATGGATGCACAGCAAGCCCCATAACTTATTACCGCAGAGGAACGGCATAATCAGATTGGCACGCACCTGAAACTGAGCCAGAATGTCAGTGTGGCAGGTTGTCATCCCACCGTTATAAATATCATCGACAACATAAGACCTACCCAAGGCATAGAGGGATGAATAGTTTTCGCCAAAGCAGTGGTCGTGTACCCGAATCGCCACCACTGAGGAAAACCCTTCTACAGCTGATTCAGCCACAAATTCGCCGTCATCAAAGTTGGATTCGGGATCAAATTTGAAAATGCACACCCGATCGGCCTGAATCACTGAGCGGATTTCCTGGCAAGCGATGTCGAAAATGGTCTGGAGGTCTAGGGATTGACGAATCCTCTGGGTGATTTCTCGCAGCAGTTCTGCTCGTTTGACCTGTTGGTGAATGATTTCCCCGGCTTGTTTGCGATCAGTAATGTCCCGAAAGATTCCCTGCGTGGCGATCAGGATGCCATCTTTTAACTGACAATTGAAATTCCCATCTACGATGATTTCTCTGCCATCTTTGGTCAGAAATCTGGTTTCGATGCCTAAACTGAAAGAGCCAGCAAATACGCTTTGCATCACTGTCTGGCAATGTACAAGTTCATCGGGATGGATAATCTGGAAAATGGACAACTGCTTTAGGTCGGTATCATTGTATCCCAAGGTCTCTTTCCATGCCCTATTCACAAATAAAATTTGACCATCGGGAGCAATGCTTTGAATCAGATCGGTGGCGTTGTCAAAGAGATCCCGCAGTTGAGCCTCTCTCGCTTGTAGTTCTTGAGTTCGCTGTTCCACCTTCTCTTCCAAGTCCTGGTTCAAGCGATGTAGCGCATTGTTTGCTGCTTGACGCTGTAATTCTGTTTCTAACGCCAACTTGTATGGCTCCAACGGATTGAGGGCTTGTAGCAAACTGGTCTGAGTCATAATTCCCAATAGTTCACCCTGTTTCCCCGTCACCGCCAACCTGCGGATCAAGCGTTGTTCCATGATCTGCTGCACCACCCACAGCGAATCGTCGGGTTTCACGGCAAAAATCGGCGTACTCATTACTGCCTCTGCTAGACAAGTTTTTAAGTTCAAGCCTAATGCCTGAAACTGCACAATATCGCGCTCGGTGAGAATTCCCATCGGAATTTGCAGAGGTTCAGTTTGGCTACTATCGGGTTGTACAATGATGATGGAACTAACGCAGTGTTTTGCCATAAGTTGGGCGATCGCTAGCATGGAACTATCTGGCGCACCACAAATCACCTCACTCGTCATCACCTCAAACACCAGTCGCAACCGCAACAGATCCACGCGACGCGAAGACCGCCGCAGACTTTCATTGGTAAGCAGTCCTACCACCCGCTCCTGCTCGTCTAGGATAGGTATGTGGCGAATGCGGTGCTGCTGGAGCAAATTAATCGCAAAAAATAAATCGGTCAAGTCAGACTCGTGCAAGCTGACGACTGGATGGATCATCACCTCCCGAATCGCCAAATTCTCTAGGGAAAGCTGCTGGGCAGACAGGTACACCACGTCCCGCACCGTGAAGATACCTAGCAACCTCCCGTCTTCTACTACTAATACGCAGCTTGGTCGTGCCTCCACATAAAGTTCATCCAGTTGCCCATCCACAGTTTTAGTTGTCTCACAAAAAGTCCGCACGCCGCTAATTTGGGCGATCGCGTCCATCACCGTCGTATCCGGTTTAACTATCAGGGGATGACGGATGATCGCAGACTTCAGTTCTGATGATGTGAGAGCTGTTGTGCGGTTAAACATTAATGTATTGGCAAAGGGATTTATTCTTTATTGTTCCCATTAGCAACTCACAAGTTATACCAATTCTCTAGAAATGCACTTCGATGTATCGAAAACTGAGACGAATGATCCCTTTTTGCAGCTTCATTCTTCGGGAGCATCCCAATTTGGCAAAAATAAATAGGACTTACGCAAAACTACACGTTGTAGGGGCAATTCATGAATTGCCCCTACCTAAAAATCTTTCTTTTCGGCTATTGTTTGCGTAAGTCCTGATAAAGAAAGAAACATTATTCGCCAGTTAAGATCGCTAATAATGTGGGAATTCAATCTTGTGGTTCTTCCTCTTCTTGCTCAGATCCAGAACTAATGTCTAGTAGACATCTCCAAAATAGTAAGGATATATAGGACGCATATTTGATTTTTGAAATATGGGTAGGGTGCGTTAGCAAAGCGTAACGCACCTCCCGAAGGTTTTGGTGCGTTACGCTTTGCGATAACACACCCTACATATACTTAAATTTTTTCAAAAATCAAATCCTATTGCTATATTACTGAGAAGAATCGCTGTGGACAAAACCGCCCCAAACCCCAAATATTTTTTGTCTTAACCTTTTGCTAGCTGCTTCTTAATCTAGCTGGGATATTTTGAGGGTGCCCAATTAATAACTAATACCAAAAAGTTATGTAGCTGTCTTCATGACAACCTCTAGGAACAGTGGTTTGGAAGACGTATTTTATCTTGTCCAAGTTGATATTGTGTTCAGTGTTTGCGTAACGGAGGCACCAGAAGGTGTTAGCCTAGTCATCGTTCAAACTGCGAGGTGCATCTTTGCAGTTAACAGTCTTTTATTGGCAATAAAAATGGCATTTACACTCCAAAATTTTCCCCACTTGGGAAGCGATGCGATGCCTACGGCGGGCTGCGCCAACGCAGATATCTACGTGCGCCTAGTACCTGTACTGCTAACAGTACCATTCTCCAGATTGACTGCGATCGCCGACTTGGTTCTGTGGTTTTCCGCAGATAACCACTAATTTTCGCAAAACTTGAATCTACCCCAAAATTAACTTATGGTAACTAATAATACAATCCGCTTTTCCCAATTCAATGCTTCCCTAAACCGCAACGCTCAAGGTCAATTAGTGACCGATTTGTCAAGCCCCGATAATGCTCAAGCAAAAGCTGTTGCGGAAATAATCCAGCGTAACAACCCGGATGTGCTGCTAATTAATGAGTTTGACTACTCCCAAAAGGCAGTTCAACTATTCCAGCAAAATTATTTAGCCATTAGCCAGAACGGTGCAACTCCCGTAGACTACCCCTACTTCTACATTGCCCCTTCCAACACCGGTATTGCCTCTGGGTTTGACTTGAACAACAACGGCGCAGTGGTTACAACCCCAGGTGCAACGGGATATGGCGATGATGCCTTCGGATTTGGTGATTTTCCTGGTCAATATGGGATGTTGCTGCTGTCCAAATATCCCATCGACACTGCCAACGTCCGCACCTTCCAAAACTTCCTCTGGAAGGATATGCCCAATGCTTTGCTTCCCGATGACCCCGCGACACCACAGCCAAATGATTGGTATTCTGAGCAGGAATTAGCAGTCCTACGCCTTTCCTCTAAAAGTCACTGGGATGTACCCATCGAAGTAAACGGCGAGACAATTCATGTCCTTGTTAGCCACCCCACACCCCCAACTTTTGATGGGGAAGAAGACCGCAACGGCAAGCGCAACCATGATGAAATCCGCTTCTGGGCAGATTACATAACCCCTGGTAATGGTGATTACATCTATGATGATGCAGGCAAAACGGGCGGTATCGCTGCTGGTTCTCACTTTGTAATTATGGGCGACCAAAATGCTGATCCATTAGATGGTGATAGTTATGACAACGCTATCCGCCAATTATTGCAAAATCCCAACATTAATACTAATGTCATCCCTACCAGTCTTGGTGGCCCCCAACAAGCAAACTTACAAGCTGGTGCAAACGCTAGCCAAAAAGGCAATCCTAGCTTTGACACCGCAGATTTTGCCGATACTACTCCGGGAAACCTGCGAACAGACTACGTGTTGCCCTCTGCTGACCTAAAAATTGCCGACTCAGGAGTATTTTGGCCGCTGAATACTGACCCGACATTCTCCCCAGTCGGTACTTTTCCGTTCCCCAGTTCTGACCATCGTCTAATATTTGCAGATGTGCAAACTGGGGCAACGGAACCAGGTAAAACCATTCCTAATGTTGGATATGTGACGCAGAGTATTTTTCCCACAGGCTTTATTCCTGCTGGTGTGGCGGGAACTGTGAATGGGCTACAGATTCCAGTGGGTGGACTTTCTGGTGTCACCTACGATGCAGTTAACAACCGCTATTACGCAATCTCAGACGATCGCTCTCAAGTTGCCCCTGCCCGTTTTTATACCTTCACTGCCGCCGATTCTGGGGTGACTTTTACTAATGTCACCACCCTAAAAGATACCAATGGCAACTTTTTTGCTCTTAACAGCCTTGACCCAGAAGGTATCGCTTTAACTAACAATGGGACTGTTTTCATCTCTTCTGAAGGCGAAGTCAATCCTGGTGCAGGTCGCGTTAGCAATCCCTTTATTAAGGAGTTTTCACTAACTACAGGGCAAGAAGTGCGATCGCTACCTGTCCCCAGCAAATTCCTGCCAGTAGTTCAAGATACCAACGGCGATGGTATTGTCGATGCAGGTGATACGCAGACATCAGGTGTTTACAATAACTTAGCATTTGAAAGCCTCACCATCACACCCGACCAGAAAACCCTATTCACCGCTACTGAAAACGCGCTGTCCCAAGATGGATTAATCGCTTCACTCACCAGTGGCAGCCGTTCCCGGATTCTGCAATCCAATCTGGTGACTGGACAGCCAGAAAAGGAATATCTCTATATTACTGATGCGATCGCCCAAGCACCCAAGCCTAACACAGGCTCCAGTAACAATGGTTTGGCAGATTTACTCGCGATCGACAACCGGGGAACTTTCTTAGCGTTGGAACGCTCTTTTGCTCAAGGTGTAGGCGACACCATCAAAATCTACGAAGTTTCTCTACAAGGTGCAACGGACATTAGTTTCTACGATTCTCTCAATAATTTGAGTGCTGAACAACTAGCAGCGATCAAACCTGCTCAAAAACGTCTACTGTTGAAT
This sequence comes from Nostoc sp., assembly GCF_036917655.1. GTDB lineage: Bacteria > Cyanobacteriota > Cyanobacteriia > Cyanobacteriales > Nostocaceae > Nostoc. The sequence continues at coordinate 215,198 of NZ_JBALCY010000003.1, read as the reverse complement.
TTAAATGACCTAAATCTGCCTACTGACACCAATCACCCCACAGGAGTAGATAACATTGAGGGTATTACCTTCGGCCCCAAACTAGCAGATGGTCGTCAGTCCATTGTGCTGGTGAGTGACAACAACTTTGGCAATACCCAGTATACCCAAATCCTCACCTTGGGTGCAGACTTGGTTCCCACTGCTGCACCCACATTAGAAACCCGTCCCGATTTCTTTGATGATCCGGCACTCTCCACATCTCAACGTGCCGATGCTGATGATCCTGCCATCTATGTTAATGCCACAAATGCTGCTGATAGTTTAGTATTAACCTCAGTCAAAAATGCCGGACTGCGGGTTTATGACCTGTCTGGTAATTTGTTGCAAACAGTTAATCCGGGTGGTATTCGCTACAACAATATTGACCTGCAATACGGTTTTAAATTAGGCAATCAATCGATAGATATTGCCGTAGCTAGCGATCGCAACAATGATAAACTAGCAATCTTCAAAATTAACCCCAATCCCACCACCCCCGGACAATATTTGGAAAATATCACCGATAGCAATATTGGTACTATCTTCCAAGCATCACCTTTTGAACCCCCCTATTCCACATCAACTCGCAGTTCTTACGGAGTTACCTTATACCGTAGCCCCGTAACTAACGATTACTATGTCTTTACCAGTCGCCGAGAAACTGGGGATATAGCTCAGTTCAAATTGATTGACAAAGGTAATGGCAAAATTGGAGCTGAACTGGTGCGGGAGTTCACCATCCCCTCACCCACCACAGAAGGGCGTTCTCCCCAAACAGAGGGTATGGTGGTTGACCAAGAAACCGGCTTTCTCTACATAGCCCAAGAAGATGTGGGCATCTGGAAATTCCAGGCAGAACCGGACGGTGGGACAACAGGCAAGCTGATTGATCGCGTCCGTTTTGAGGGTGGTTCTCACCTTACCGATGACGCAGAAGGGTTGACCATTTATTACGGCAAAAACGGCACAGGTTATCTGCTAGCATCCAGCCAAGGCGATAGCACCTTTGTTGCCTACACTCGTGAAGGTAACAACAAATACGTGGGTAACTTTGCCATTGGTAACAATGGGTCAATTGACAGCGTGCAAGAGTCAGACGGTGCAGATGTAATTAATCTGCCACTGGGGCCTAACTTCCCATTTGGTTTATTTGTTACCCAAGATGGCTCCAATGAACCTGCCAAGACAATTGATGGCGAAAACGTCAACTCTAACTTTAAGCTCGTGCCTTGGGAGAATATAGCCAATGCCTTGCCCAATTCTCTAAATATTGACACCACTAGTTACGATCCCCGTAATCCTGTTGACCGGATCAACCTAACTAATTTTGGTTCTAGCAACAGCGATACTGTGAATATTCAGCCAGGACAATTCTTTTCCGCAGGTGACGGGGCAGACTTTGTAGAAGCTACTAAAGGTAACACAATCTTGGCTGGAAACGGTGATGACACAGTGCTTGCAGGCAGTGACTCCTCAGTATCTGGGAATGACGGTAACGATCAGATATTTATTGGTCAAAATGGCCCGGCTCAAAATACCACTGCCGATGGTGGCAATGGTGACGATGTTATTACCGTAGTCGAAGCTAATGGTAGTAATAATTTGTTTGGGGCGGCAGGTAATGATGCTCTCACAGTAATTGAAGGTTCTCGTCAATCATTATTCGGTGGCTCAGGCAATGATACCCTCACTAGTGGCGGTAGCAATAACCGTCTCTACGGTGGTTCTGGAGATGACAAACTCTTCTCTAATGTCAATGATTCGCTATTTGGTGGCGATGGTGATGATGTGCTATTTGCCGGTCAACAAGGTAGTAATCGCCTGAGTGGTGGTGCTGGTGCTGACCAATTCTGGATTGCTAACGCCAGTCTGGCAACTAGCAAGAACATCGTCACTGATTTTACAATCGGGATTGACGTGATTGGAATTGCTGGTATTGGCGTAACTCAATTTAGTGGGCTAACACTGTTGCAACAGGGTAGTACCACTATCGTGAAAACCGGAAATACAGAGTTGGTTTCATTGCTGGGAATTACCTCAACTAGCCTGACTGCAAATGATTTTGTTTTCTCCGCTAGTGTAGTGGCTTAATTTGTTTACCTAGTTTCTCATAGAGAAGATCCAGCCGTTTGTAATTGCGTACAAAAAAGGTTTTTGGTAGGGGCGTATAGCTGTACAGTGGTGTCAACTTAACGTAAAAGCCTGTCTAGATAGGCCCTTCACAGATTGCCTCGTTACCAGTCTCAGACTGGGAATGCCTATTTTGAGGCTCCGCCTCCCTCTCCTGGCGGCAGATCTGCCAGGGTATGCATTTCCAGCCAGAGACTGGAAACGAGATTTTACGAGGATTATAGCTTAAGTTGACACGGATGATACCTGTACGCCCCTATAGTCGATTCATTTGTTGTAAAGATTTTTGCAAATGGCATCCGCCCTTACCAGTGATATCATGTCCGCTTGATTGCTTATTAAACCCGAAGAACCCCACCCCGCCAAAGCTATGCTTTGTCTCCCCTCCCGAAGAGCGGGGAGGGGATTAAGGGGAGCCAGTTTGGGGTCTCCCCAAGTGGAGCATCTGGCGTGTGGGGTGCAATAACTATGGGAATCACAACGAATTACCCGGACATGATATGAGAATAAATTTGATGCGATCGCTAGCAAAATCCAACTGAAAAAATCAAGTTTTCTCTCTTCATAATTATCAAAAATAGTTTGGTAGCAAAACTAGAGATATTTAACTTATTGGTTTTTTATTTAATTTTTCTAAACTTTAATAAATATTGTTTTTTGGCTTAAGTGTATTTTAATCATTTCTTTTGCTTCACTTATTCTTCTCTTAATCTTTTCATGAAAACATCTTTAGTGCCAGCTAAGTTATCTCATAACTCCTATCGACAGATTTAAATTCGTAATCTAAGTGTTCTCCACTCATTACTCACTAACACAGATTCATTTCTCAAGCTTTCGATAACTCTGAAAAAATACGTTTTTTATAAATGTATTCTCAGTGTTAATGCCGGAATCGGACTTAACGAACTTGCCCAAACTACATTTTGTAATTCTGAAATTTCCCCTTAATTCCGTTTTCTAGTGTGAGAAGATGATTTATTTTTCCCATAATGAATGTGATGAGAGAACTTGAATAACTTGTGATGCAATTAAATCCAAATACCCAACAAACATTCTAATTATGGCTATTAAGTTAGTAGGCTTTACCTCCTTACCTGCTGATACCTGGTGGTGGTGCTGACCGGTTCTGGATTGCTAACGCCAGTCTGCCAGCTAGCAAGAATATTATTACTGACTTTACAATCGGGATTGATAAAATTGGGCTGGGCGGTATTGGTGTGACTCAATTTAGTGCTTTAACACTGTTGCAACAGGGTAGTGACACCATCGTGAAAACCGGAAATAGAGAGTTAGTTTCATTGCTGGGAATAACATCAATTAGCCTCACAGCAAATGATTTCGTTTTTTCTGCTAGTGTCGTTTAGCCGAAAGATGATTACAGCTTAGATTCAACATTCAAAATTAGTTAAGCTGTAGCGATTTTGCTAATACGGGGGAGGGATACTCCCTCATTTTTTATATCTATGAGTAATTTGGTTTTTAAAGAGCCTTCTACTTTTTGTCCCAAATCTTAACTTGTTTATAACTTTCCTTAAACATTGAGCAACTATCTTTTGAGACAGTGACCAAAGTTACATTCATTTAATTGTCTGCACTAATTTGTGTGGACACTAAGCATTTTGTCGCCAAATACTACTTACTTAGGTTTCTGTAGCCAACAATTTTTGCTTAGGTGTAAGTGTAATTAATCCCTCAGTCTATATACATACAATTGCTGCGATTAATCGTAGCTCACAATACTTAAGGAGTAGTCGGTATGGCTGATACAAACGGTAACGGTAGAAATGTCATTATTTTTGTTGCGGATGGATTGCGTAACGGTTCTGTAAACCCCATCGATACCCCAACTTTATATAGCATCCGTCAGCAGGGAGTTAGTTTTGCCAATAGTCATTCGCTGTTTCCGACATTTACCACCCCGAATGCTTCTGCGATCGCAACGGGGCATTATCTTGGTGATACAGGTGACTTTAGTAACACTATCTACACTGGTTTTCCTAGTCCTAATGCCAATGGGACTGTGACACCATTCATTGAAAATGATGCTGTTCTGGGGGATATCGATGAAAAGTTTCCCGGTAACAACTTTTTAGATGAGGAGTCACTCCTAGCTTATGCGCGATCGCAGGGTTTCAACACAGCAGCAGTTGGTAAATTAGGGCCCGTTGCCATCCAAGATGTTACACAAGTTAACCGAGAAGGTGGTACTACGGGTACTATTCCTACTCCCGATACAATAATTATTGATGACAGTACGAATGGTGCAACACCGCCGACTACAGCCGCTGGTTCACCTTCTGCTGTTCCACTTGATCCAGATATTGTCAATCGCTTACAAGCCGCTGGTTTAGATGTAAAACCGACACTGCGAGTCCAGCCAGCTGGTAACAATACAACTCCTGGCACGCTGAATGCTAATGTGGCTCAACAACAATACTTTGCAGATGCCACAACCAAAGTCATTTTACCCAAGTTTCAGGAAGAAGGTAAACCATTCGCATTGGTTTACTGGTCAAGAGATCCCGATGGTAGTCAACACAATCAGGGTGATAGCTTAAACACCTTGACACCAGGTATCAATGGTACTACTTCAAAAGCTGGGGTCAAAGATGCTGATGATAATTTAAAGCAACTTCTTGGCTATCTCAAGAGTACAGGCTTAGACAAGACTACTGATGTCTTTATTACTTCCGACCACGGTTTTTCTACCATCAGCAAACAAGTTATTGATAGCCAAGGCACAAAAACTACAAGTTATGCTGCCACCCAAACATACGCGGGCGTAAATCCGGGATTTCTACCAGCAGGCTTTGTGGCGATTGATTTGGCTCATGATCTAGGTCTACCCCTATACGATCCTAACCCTACGACTCTCCCCCCAGACCTCAACCACATCCAGTATGCGACTGTTGATGCCACACAAGGTCAACGTCCTATTTCTGGCAATGGTGTAATTGGTGGTACAGGTCAGGTAATTAATGGCCAAATCGACCCAGCTACAAAGGTAGTTGTAGCTGCGAATGGTGGTTCTGACCTGATTTATCTACCTAATGGCAATGCTGACCTAGCTAAACAGGTAGTGAATTTGCTCTCGCAAAAGGACTACATCAGTGGTATTTTCGTAGACGACGCTTATGGAACCATTCCAGGTGCTTTACCACTGAGTGCGATCGGGCTAAAAGGTGATGCTCAAACACCTGTTCCATCTATTGTGATCAACTTTAAAACCTTTAGCACAGACCCAAATAACCCAAACAACCCTCAAGCTCAGGTAGAGATTGCTGACACAACTTTGCAGCAAGGGCAGGGAATGCATGGCAGCTTTGGTCGAGGTGATACCTTCAATAATATGGAGGCTGTTGGCCCTGACTTTAAACAAGGCTATGTGGACTATGCACCCGTCAGCAATGCTGATGTAACGCCTACACTTGCTCATATTCTGGGTTTGGACATTCCCAGTAATGGCGATTTGAAAGGTCGTGCCATCACAGAAGCATTGGTGGGAGGGCCTGATTCAGTCTCCTTCACAAAAGGGACTTTGACCTCAGAAAAAGCTGCTAATGGTCAAACAACAATTCTAAATGCTCAGAGTGTAGGCAATACTCAGTACTTTACAGCAGCAGGGTTTCCTGGTCGCACCGATGGACTAACAACATTAGATGTCAAATTTGGTTCTACAGATAGTGATGATGTCACCCTTAAGTCAAACCAAACCTTATTCACAGGTGACGGAGCAGATTTTGTAGAAGCTACTAAAGGTAACACCATCGTGACTGGGAAAGGTGATGACACTGTACTCGTAGGCAGTGACTCTTCAGTATCCGGGGGAGACGGTAACGATCAGATATTTATTGGTCAAAACGGCCCGGCTCAAAACACCAGCGCCAATGGTGGAAATGGTGATGATGCTATTACCGTGGTGGAAGCTAGTGGTAGTAATAATCTATTTGGGGCAGCAGGCGCTGATAACCTCACAGTAATTGAAGGTTCTCGTCAATTATCCTTCGGTGGCTCCGGCAATGACACTCTCACCAGTAACGGTAGCAATAACCGTCTCTACGGTGGTTCTGGTGATGACAAACTCTTCTCCAGTGTGAATGACTCCTTGTTTGGAGGCGATGGTGATGATGTGTTATTTGCTGGTCAACAGGGTGGTAATCGTCTGAGTGGTGGTGCTGGTGCTGACCAATTCTGGATTGCTAACGCCAGTCTGCCAGCTAGCAAGAATATTATTACTGATTTTACAATCGGCATTGATAAAATCGGGCTGGGCGGTATTGGTGTGACTCAGTTTAGTGCTTTAACACTATTGCAACAGGGTAGTGACACTATCGTCAAAACCGGAAATACAGAGTTAGTTTCATTACTGCAAATTACCTCAACTAGCCTGACTGCAAATGACTTTGTTTTCTCTGCTAGCGTCGTGGCTTAGTCTATTCGCCTAGTGCAGCGTGGTCTAAATAACTATCGAAATAGCGGTTTTCACTTACGTAGACTACATACAGTAAATAGTTCGTTATTGTGGGGTGGGCATTGTAATGCCCACCCTACTGTAGTTTCGCTGGAGTTCAAGCTACCTGCGAAGGGATTCCATTACTTATTTATCTACTGGTAAAATCGCTGTCTTCCTTGCCCCTCAAGGTATTAATTCTTCTTGTCCTCTCAAACGAACGCACAGTTAATATGTATCCCTTCAATACTTCGGGGTAGCCCATTATTTTGGTTGCCACGACCTTCCGGTTGTGATTAAGAAAAGATTTCTAGCAAACAATAGTCGCAAGAGAGGGAATTTTCCCAGCATCAGAAATGCGGTCACACACATACTCAAAAAAACTAATTCTCAACTTACGAGTAGTGGCAACAACAGACATAAAAGTACATAAAAGTATTTAAAATTCAAAATTCATGCATTCAAAATTAAAGACATTTTGCCTACGGCACGCTACGCGAACAGCCGGGGATTTAAACCCCGACTAAAACCGAGCAGAGTCGGAGCCACTTCGCCTCCGATCTGCGTTTAGATGTAGGGGTACTAAACCCTTTAATTTCCGATAAAAGTATCCCAAGCCTTAGAACATCAGTAGTTTTAGTAGCATAACTAATATTGCGTCGCTGCACTATAGTCCTGGTAGCTAACTCAGCCGGATTATTGTGCTTTCGTCTATTCAGGATGCTTCAATACCAACAGCAACTCCGATCTTTTTGCAGCAGTTAATCGTTTTTGTTTATCCAGCTGCTGATAACTCCTGTCGGTGTCGAAAAGTTTCCAAAACTCAGACCCCCCGGATTATCGAGGGGATAGGTTAATACTCCCATTGCAAACCATCTCTAAAGTTTTAATTTTCAATGAAGATGTATTGAAAATAACTACAATTTTGAGGAAATAGGTCAGAATGAGAGGACTAAATCTTAGGGTCAGTGCCCTTTCATACAAACATTGTAAGATAGCGGCGTAATTTGTTGTGAAATCAGTCTTTTAATTTATATTAGAAGCTAACAACGTCACTATAAATTGCAAGTAAAAATCCTAATGGTTAAACATATAAAAGCTTTAACATTCTTGCATAGTGTTGCAGCTAGATTAATTGTCATACATCCAGAAATGTTGGTCACTTTATACCTAATTTAGGCAAGAGTATAACTTCATATACTAAATTTTTATTTAATGGATATTTATGTGTTGACTGTTTCTTTATTTTAAGCGGTTTTATTTTAACTCATGTTTATGCTAACAATTTTACAACAAAAGTCAGCAACCATAATCATCGAGTATTTTTATATTCAAGATTTACTAGAATTTATCCTTAATATACAAAAGTATCTTTAATGTGAATTTTGGAACAAACTTTAATATTTATCAGCAATTACTCATTCTTGCTTTGTATATGTTAGTAGTGATATTAACTGCATCGCTAACCCATAAATTGGTTTATTTAAAAATGCAGCACTACTTAAAAACCACAAGTTTTGCAAAAATATATATTTTTTTCGGTCATTAAATATGAAAACTATAACTGATTCATTAGCTCAAAATAAAAAAACATTGCTGACAAATGATTGGCAATTATTATTATCAAATAATAATTTAGAACGAGACAATTTAACAATATTGAAAGAATCCGAAAAACAGCTATTATTCGAGTGGAATCATACTCAAACTGATAATCCCCAGCAAGCATGTATTCATCAATTGTTTGAAGCACAAGTAGAGAAAACACCTGATGCTGTAGCATTAATCTTTAATAATCAGCATCTCACCTATAGAGATTTGAATAGTCGTGCCAATCAACTAGCACAACATCTGCAATCACAAGGGGTAGGAACAGAAATTCTTGTAGGAATCTGCATAGAGCGCTCCTTAGAAATGGTTGTAGCACTTTTAGCTATCCTCAAAGCAGGTGGAGCTTATGTACCCCTAGATCTAGGGTATCCACAAGAACGTTTAGCTTTCATGCTATCAGATACTCAGGTATCAGTATTATTAACTCAAAAAGAACTAGTTGCCAAATTACCTACTCATACAGCATTTGTAATTTGCCTAGATGCAGATTGGAATGCGTTACCAAACCCCACCGGAGGTATCGCCCAAAATAAAAAAGAGAACCTAAGCACTAGCGTCACTGCTGATAACTTAGCTTATGTCATGTATACTTCAGGTTCTACAGGTATACCCAAAGGTGTTAGCGTTATTCATCGTGGTGTAGTTAGGTTAGTCAAAGAAACTAATTATGCCCACCTCACAGATGAAGAAGTAATTCTGCAACTTGCTCCTATTTCCTTCGACGCTTCAACTTTTGAAATTTGGGGTTGTTTACTTAACGGTGGGCGACTAATAATCTACCCTCCTCATACACCATCTTTAGAAGAATTAGGACAGATTATTCAGCAATACCAAGTTACTACTCTTTGGCTAACAGCCGGTTTATTCCACCTCATCGTGGATGAAAAAATTGATGTTTTAAAATCCTTGCGTCAACTTTTAGCGGGTGGCGATGTCTTATCTGTTCCCCATGTGCAGAAGTTTCTCCAAAGAATAGAGAATTGTCAGCTAATTAATGGTTATGGGCCAACTGAGAATACAACTTTTACCTGTTGCTATACTATAACAGCGCCACTGCAACCAGGTGTCTCTATTCCTATTGGTCGTCCAATTGCTAATACCCAAGTTTATATATTAGATAACAACCTCCAAGCAGTATCAATTGGAGAAGTTGGCGAATTATACATTGGTGGTGATGGATTAGCTAGAGGCTATTTAAACCGTCCCGATTTGACTGCCGAAAAATTTATTTCTCACTCCTTTGATAGTAATTTAGCAACGCGTCTTTACAAGACTGGAGATTTAGCTCGTTATCTTCCAGATGGCAACATCGAGTTCTTAGGTAGGATTGACAATCAGGTAAAAATTCGCGGCTTCCGAATTGAACTAGGGGAAATTGAGCGGGAGATTGCACAACATCCTGACGTTCGGGAAATTGTCGTTGTAGCCCGTCAGGATGAAACAGGTGAAAAACAGTTGACAGCTTATATTGTTCCTCACTATAACAGTAGATATACGCACAATAAATTACGTAGTTCTTTACAGCAGCAACTACCTAATTACATGATGCCCTCAGCATTTGTGATGTTAGAATCACTGCCTTTAACTGCAAATGGCAAAGTAGATAGACATAAATTGCCAGCACCAAGCAGAGAACGTCCGCAACTGGAACAAGCATATATTGCTCCCCAAACCGATTTAGAGCATCTGCTTGCAGGTATTTTGTCTGAACTGCTCAAAATCGATCGTGTTGGGATTAATGATAATTTCTTTGATTTAGGAGGAACTTCAATCTCAATTCTGCAAATTGCTGTGCGGGTGCGACAGGAACTTGGGATTGAGCTACCTGCTGTGAAGCTGTTTCAGTATTCAACCATTGGCTGTTTAGCAAACTATTTGCATTCAAACCAGAACACCCAACCGTCTTCTGACAAGCTGCAAAATCGCGCCCAACGCCAACAAGCAGCTTGGACTCGTCGCCGTAATCATCAACAAGGTGTTTAAACAATGGTAAATATGCAAGCATCTGATAACCAAGATCCTATTGATGGTGTTGCCATTATTGGCATGGTAGGAAGATTTCCTGGCGCTGGAAATGTCGATGAGTTTTGGCGCAATCTGTGTGAGGGATTAGAATCAACGACTTTCTTTCAAGATGAGGAATTAGATCCTAGTATTGACCCGAACCTTTGCAAAGATCCTAGCTACGTAAAAGCTAGAGGAATCATTGCTGGGGGAGAAACCTTTGATGCTGCCTTCTTTGGCATTAATCCACTGGAAGCTGTGGTTATGGACCCGCAGGCCAGAGTTTTCCTAGAGTTGGTTTATGAAGCCCTGGAAAATGCTGGTTATGAATCAGAGTCTTTCGATGGTTTGATTGGTTTGTACGCGGGTTGTGGTCAAAATACTTATTTTGCTAACCACATTTCTGGACGTATGGAAATTGTCGATCGCATCGGCGAGTTCCAGACAATGCTAGCAAATGAAAAAGACTTTTTGACGACCCGTGCTGCTTACAAGCTCAATCTCAAAGGCCCGGCTGTCAGTGTTAATACGGCTTGCTCTACTTCTTTGGTAGCAGTCATTCAGGCTTGCCAAGCCTTAAGCAGCTATCAGTGCGATATGGCTTTAGCTGGTGGTGTATCTATGACTACACCCCAAAATAGCGGTTATATGGCTCAAGAAGGCAGTATGCTGTCTGGAGATGGGCATTGTCGTCCCTTTGATGCCAGCGCTCAGGGCACAATGTTCAACAATGGTGCAGGAGTGGTTGTCCTCAAGCGTTTAGAAGATGCACTCAATGATGGCGATCGCATCTATGCTGTAATTCGGGGTTCTGGTATCAATAATGACGGCGCTGACAAGGTGAGCTTTACGGCTCCCAGTGTCGATGGACAAGCACAGGCCATTGCAATGGCGCAAGCTTATGCCAATTTTCACCCGGAAACCATCTCTTATATTGAAGCTCACGGTACAGCTACACCTTTAGGCGACCCGATTGAAATTGAAGCGCTAACGCAAGCATTTCGTGTGCATACAGATGCTAAACAATTTTGTGCGATGGGCTCTCTTAAAGGCAATGTCGGACATTTAGTTGCGGCGGCTGGGGTCGCAGGGTTAATTAAAACCGCTCTCGCCCTACATTATAAAAAGATTCCACCTAGTTTAAATTTTGAGGCTCCGAACCCCAAGATTGACTTTGCCAATAGCCCATTCTATGTAAATACCAAATTAGCTGAATGGTCAGAAAGTGAAACTCCGCGACGAGCCGGCGTGAGTTCTTTTGGTGTCGGCGGGACTAATGCTCATATTGTGCTAGAAGAAGCGCCACAAATCCAAAGTTCCGGTGCTTCTCGCCCACAGCAGCTATTATTACTCTCAGCAAAAACGAGTAAAGCCTTAGAGGCTGCAACAGAGAATTTACAGCAACATTTACAATACAACGCCGAAATTAACTTAGCTGATGTAGCTTATACTTTACAGCGAGGGCGCAAAGCCTTCAACTATCGACGCAGCATAGTTTGTCACGACATCACAGATGCGATCGCAGCCCTACAATCTTTAGATCCCAATCAAGTAAGTACCCAACATACAGAAATCCGTAATCCAGCCGTTGTCTTCATGTTCCCCGGACAAGGGTCGCAATATGTGAACATGGGGCTGAATCTCTACAACCGCGAACCTGTGTTTCAGGAGGTAGTAGATCGATGTGCTGAAATCCTTAAACCCCTACTGGGCAGGGATTTACGAGAAATCATGTATCCAGCAGGAGGCGATGCCTACGGCGGGCTACGCCTACGCGAAACTGCGGCTATCTCTCTGCGGCAAACCTGTTTTACCCAACCAGCATTGTTTGTCATTGAATATGCTTTAGCACAACTGTGGCAAAGTTGGGGAGTCAAGCCCCAAGGCATGATTGGTCACAGTATTGGTGAATTTGTCGCCGCCTGTATTGCGGGTGTATTTACCTTAGAAGATGCGCTGATATTGGTTGCAAATCGCGGTCGCTTCATGTGGGAGTTACCGGAAGGCGCTATGCTCTCAGTGCGCCTACCAGCCAAAGAGGTAGAGCCGCGATTGAGTGCAGAACTAGCGATCGCAGCAATTAATGGCCCATCCTTGTGTGTAGTTTCTGGGCCAACAGAAGCGATCGCGGCTCTGCAAAAACAACTAGAAAGCGAGGAAGTTGTCTGTCGCTATTTACACACTTCCCACGCTTTCCACTCTCCAATGATGGATAGCATCATTGCCCCCTTTGCTGAGGTAGTTGGGAAAGTTAAATTATTACCTCCCCAAATTCCCTTCGTTTCCACAGTTACCGCCGACTGGATTACAGCCCAGCAAGCAACTGATCCGATGTATTGGGCTACACATCTGCGTCAGACTGTGCGATTTGCGGAGGGTGTACAAACCCTATGGCAGCAGCCAGAACGCCTACTGCTAGAGGTGGGGCCGCGAATCACAACTACGACCCTAGCCCGCCAACAAGCAAAAGATATTAAACAACAGATAGCGATGCCTACGGCGGGCAGAGCCTACGCTTCTCTGGGTGATAACGCTGAGAACGAAGCCGAATGGACGGCATTACTCAAGGCAGTAGGACAACTGTGGCTAGCAGGAGTATCTATTGACTGGAGCAAGTTCTATCAAAGGGAAACGCGACAACGAATTCCTCTACCTACTTATCCCTTTGAACGCCAACGCTTCTGGATTGATCCTCCACCTCATCCCAATCGCACAGCAACTCCCAAACTTTTAAATTCCCAGTTATTAGAAAAGACCCAAACTATGACAACATCCCCTCAGCAAAAACTAATTTATCTGCTAAAAGAAATTATCGAAGAAACCTCAGGATTAGAAATTGCTAGTGTTGACGACTCGACAACATTTTTAGAAATGGGATTAGATTCTTTATCTCTAACTCAAGTCGGGTTAGCTTTGAAGAAAAAATTTAAAGTCAAGGTAACACTTAGGCAGTTACTAGAAATTTGCCCGAATCTAGTAATGCTGGCTGACTTGATCAATCAAGCCTTGTCTCCCGAAACTTTATCCGCATTAGGATTAATAGAAACCGTTGCAGAATCCATTCCAGAAGCACCATTACCAGCACCTGCAATCACATCACCCACTTTGGTAGTGCATGAAGTTCATCCAAATGGATCTGCACCTCAGATTTCTCCCCAACCTGCTGCATCTAGTTTCCTAGAAAATGTGATTAATCAGCAGCTACAAATCATGACTCAGCAATTGGCGCTTTTGGGTAACAACAGTCAATCTGTAACAATTCCAGTTGTACCTGCGGCGACATCTCAAAATAATGGTGTTAAACCACAAAACGCTGTATCTATCCCAGCTACCCAAACGAGCAAAGAATCACAAGCATCGGTAGACACGGAGTCAAATGGCGCTAAAAAGTCATTTGGTGCAGCAGCTCGAATTGAAAAAACCCAGACTAAAACTCTGACAGCGCAACAACGGACTCATCTAGACAAAATTATCCAAAGATATACACAACGGACTAAAAAATCCAAAGAATTTACTCAATCTCATCGCCCTTATCTGGCAGATCCAAGAACTGTTTCTGGGTTTAACCCGACGATGAAAGAGATGGTTTACCCCATCGTGGTGTCTCGTTCATCAGGTTCTAAACTTTGGGATGTTGATGGCAATGAATATGTCGATTTAAGCAATGGGTTTGGCTTAAATTTGTTTGGTTGGTCGCCACCTTTCATTACCGAAGCAATTGAAGCACAACTAAAACTCGGCATGGAAATTGGGCCGCAAACTCCCTTAGTTGGAGAAGTGGCAAAGCTAATGTGTGAGTTGACCAACTTTGACCGAGCAGCTTTTTGTAACACAGGTTCAGAAGCAGTTCTGGGAGCGATGCGGATGGCACGCACCATCACAGGGCGTAACTTAATCGCCATCTTTTCTGGAGCTTATCACGGTATTTTAGATGAAGTAATTGTTCGGGGTACAAAAAAACTCCGGTCAATTCCTGCTGCTCCTGGTATTCCACCCGAAATGGTAGAGAACATTTTGGTATTAGACTATGATTCGCCTGAGTCTCTAGAAATCCTCAAAAATCGGGCTGATGAGTTAGCAGCAGTGATGGTTGAATCTGTGCAAAGCCGTCGCCCTGAATACCAGCCCAAGGAATTCCTCCAGCAATTGCGTGATTTTACGGAGGAAGCTGGTATTGCCCTGATTTTTGATGAAATCGTTACCGGATTCAGAATTCATCCAGGTGGCGCTCAAGCGCATTTTGGTATCAAAGCTGATATAGCAACCTACGGCAAGATTGTGGGCGGTGGACTACCGATTGGAGTCATTGCTGGCAAATCGCAATATATGGATGCTTTAGATGGTGGATTTTGGCAGTTTGGGGATGACTCCGTTCCAGAGGTTGGTGTGACTTACTTTGCCGGCACCTTCGTCCGCCATCCCTTAGCGCTAGCAGCCGCGAAAGCAGTACTTCAGCATTTGCTCGATTGTGGCCCCAGCTTGCAGCAAAATCTCAATGCAAGAACTGATAAGTTTGTCGCGGAACTTATGGGCTATTTCCAGCAAGTTCAGGCTCCGTTTACAGCTTATAATTTTGGCTCCCTGTTCATGGTGAAATCTGCACCAGAGTTTCCCTATGGAGATTTGCTATTTTACTTGCTGCGGGATAAGGGAGTGCATACTTGGGATCATCGTCCTTGCTTCTTGACGACAGCACATTCCGAAGCCGATTTGGCTTTCGTAATGGCAGCTTTTAAGGAGACTATTGCCGAAATGCAGTCTGCTGGCTTCTTATCTGCACCGTCTATAGAAGTAACAAACAGCGATCGCAATGGAGCAGAAATTACCAATAACAGCCTACGTAATCGTCCTCCACAACCTGATGCCAGATTAGGACGAGATCCTCAAGGGAATCCCGCCTGGTATATTCCCGATACCGAGCGACCCGGCAAATATCTACAAGTTGCCAGTGTTTACTGAAGTGTTTTAAAAAAGCAATTGCACAGAAAGTATAGTGTGCATCAATAATTTTTGCAAATAGTAAATACTCATCGATCAAGGTTTTGTATGTCAATTGATAATCTACTTGAACCTAGTTCTATTAAGTCCGATCTGAAGCTTCCTGAACAAATCATTCAAACCGATCCTTCAAACTTCCAGGAAAACTTCAACTCTTCTCACTTCATGTTTTCGCATAACCTTGCGGGACACCCTTTGTTTGAGATCCCTCGCTTAGTTGAGCTTGCAAATACTATTTTGAGTCAAGGAAGAACGAACAAAATCCAGTCTTATATCAGCAAAGTCCCTGTTCAGCAAAAGTGGGATCATCGACCTAAAATCAATCAAATCACGGAAGCGATCGCACATATTGGAGAATCCGATTCTTGGGTGATGCTTGAAGATGTTCAAGTAGACCCAGAATACGCTGCATTGCTCAAGCAGATCATAACTGAACTCGAAATTCTTACAGGCAGACCCCTTCGCAAGGAAATGACCTGGCTAGGTGCTTATATCTTTATTGGTTCTCCAAATTCTATTACACCTTACCACATCGATAGTGAGTTGAATTTCCTGTTTCAAATTCAGGGCGAAAAAGATATGAGCCTCTTCAATCAAAATGATCGTTCTGTACTGAGCGAGGAGGAGATTGAAAAATTTTACATCGGCGACCTGAATGTAGCAAATTATAGAAAAGAGAATCAGAGTAAAGCGAGCATTTACCATTTGCAACCAGGTAAGGGACTCCATCATCCAATACTGGCACCCCATTGGGCTAAAAATGATAATAATGTCTCTGTAGCTTTGAGTATCCTCTTTTATCTGCGACCTTACGATCTAAAAGCCAGAATATATCAAGTCAACAGCTATTTACGCAGACTGAGATTGGAACCCACTCCACCAGGCAAATCTGCCCTGCGAGACCGCATCAAAATCTTTGCTCTAGGTCTTTTCTCTGATCGACAGCCGAAAAGTAAATTTACAATCCTGCGCTCTGGTGTATTAAGAATCAAATCCATTGAGAGAAAGCTAAAGCAATTTAAACAGAAAGTGAGGTCACTAAAGCGATAATTGTCTGTCGTAATTATTAAAAACAAAGCATACACCAGATTAAGATTAAATTTTTCGATATGTCACTAACTAAATCATCCACGAATAAGCAGAATTCGATCAAGTCATTAGCCGATAAACCTTCTAATCGCACCACTGATGCTGACGATTTGCACTTCTACTCCAGTTTTAAAAAGCTCATTGATCCGATTAAATTTACCCAAGGGATGGCAGATAAAATACAGAAGTTTGTTACGAAGATAGTGAGAAACATCCCTATTGTTTCAGATTACTATTACTACTACTGGTATTTTTTCCGTCATCTATCATATCGTGGGGTTTTCAATACCTATTCTGAAGCCTTGAAAGCCCTTCCTTCGGGTTCTCGCATCAGCCACAACCAGCCGGAAATTCACAATCATCCCTCAGTAGCACAGTTAACTACTAGACGCGAGTTAGGTAAGCTTGATCTTATTGACTATCCAATGGTCTTTTGGCTCAAGTCAGCCTTCAATGATAGTTCAACCGTTTTTGACCTTGGCGGTAATGTAGGTGTCAGCTATTATGCTTGCCGTAAGTATCTCCAATACCCTAGTAATCTTCGCTGGTTGGTGTGCGAACTCCCAGAGCTAATTATCGCGGGAGAGAAGTTGGCCAGAGAGATTGACAGTCCAGGTTTGTCCTTTGCAGGGGATTTTGCTAAGGCGGAGGGGATGGATATTCTTCTGACGGTTGGCACTTTGCAATATCTAGAAGCATCACTAGCTGATATTTTAGGAGAACTTAAAGTAAAGCCAAGGCATATCTTAATCAATCATACACCGTTTTATGAAGGCGAATCTTTTATAACATTGCAAAATATTGGCTATGCTTTCAGTCCATATAAAATTCAGAACCGAATTCAGTTTCTCGCTTCTCTTACTTCAATTGGCTATGAATTAATAGATAGTTGGAAATTAAATCGTACCTGTTATATTCCATTTCATCCTGAGCGATCTGTACATAACTATTACGGTTTTTATTTACGGCTCAGTGAGTAAAAGTTGATGATACCAATTCTCTAGCAAAATAATTTTTATGGTTTTGGTGGGCATTGCCCACCAAAACCATAATCTGGTGAAAAATGTATTGAAGGTCAGTAGTTTTTCAAGAGAGATTTAAATTTAACCACATTGAATAAACTAAGAAAATAATAGAGTTTTATGACCTTATCACCTGTAGATTTCCAATCCAGATTAACTGCGGTTGATTTTGATCCATTTGCAGATGGAGAATTACTTTTAACCGCCCCTGCCACAGAATCACAAAAAGAAATTTGGGCTTCTGTGCAAATGGGGGATGCTGCCAATTGTGCTTATAACGAGTCTCAATCTCTGCGACTAAAAGGCAAACTTGATGTCAAAGTTTTCCAGTCTGCGGTGGAAAAGTTAGTACAACGTCATGAAGCACTACGGACAACTTTTAGTACGGATGGTAATACACTCTGCATTGTTGCTTCTCGGCAAATTGAAATCCCTATTATTGATATTTCTAGCCTGGAACCAGAGGAACAACAGGAAAAATTAGCTAGGATCTTGCGACAAGAAGTAGAGCAACCTTCTGATTTGGAACATGGCCCCCTATTTCGGGCAAAAATTGTCAAATTGCAGCCGCAGGAGCATCTAGTTCTTTTGACAGCCCATCATATTATTTGTGATGGTTGGTCTTGGGCAGTGCTAATGCCAGATTTGGGTAAACTTTATTCTGGCTTGCAACAGGGAATTGTTCCTGAACTGGAAGAACCAGACAATTTAAGTGAATATGCGACTTTGCAGGAAGAAGAGGCGGATAGTCCAGAAGCGATCGCCACAGAACAATACTGGTTGCAACAATTCGCTGATTCCGTACCTGTGGTGGATTTCCCCAGCGATCGCCCTCGTCCCCCACTCAGAACCTTTAACGCTGCTCGTGAAGATTGGCATTTAAGTCCCGAACTAGTTGCCAACCTCAAACAACTAGGGACAAAACTCGGTTGTAGCTTTATGACTACTATCCTGGGAGGATTTGAGGTTTGGCTGCACCGTCTGACAGGACAAAACGACTTGGTTGTTGGTATTCCAGCCGCCGGACAAGCTGCTTTAGGCCAATATAATCTCGTAGGTCACTGTGTAAATTTACTACCATTGCGTAGCCAGATTAATGGCGAAAAATCTTTCAGCGACTACTTGCGATCGCGGCGATCGGCTGTGTTAGATGCTTACGACCATCAACAATTTACCTTTGGTAGTCTGGTCAAAAAATTAGTATTACCACGGGATTCTAGCCGCATTCCCTTAGTACCAATTATATTTAATGTCGATCAAGCCTTAGATAGCAATCAACTTCCATTTCTGGAGTTAGAGGGAGAATTTTTCTCCAATCCACGCGCATTCGAGAATTTTGAACTGTTTATCAATGCTACGGAATTGCATGGTAAACTGACCCTGGAATGTCAGTACAACACTAATTTATTTGACGCTGACACTATCCGCCGCCGGATGGCAGAGTTTGAAACTTTGTTATTGGGCATAGTTGCTAACCCCAATCAAAGTATTGCTAAATTGCCAATTTTGCCAGCAGTTGAGCAACAGTTATTAGCAAAATGGAACAATACACAAACAGCTTATCCCCAAGATATCTGCATTCACCAGCTGTTTGAAACTCAAGTGGAGAAAACTCCAGATGCGATCGCTGTTGTGTTTCAAAATCAACAACTAACTTATCTGGAACTTGACCAGCGTGCCAATCAGCTTGCTCATTATCTCCAAACCTTGGGAGTGAAGCCTGGAGTCCTAGTTGGCATCTCCTTGGAACGGTCAACAGAAATAGCGATCGCTCTGCTAGGTGTACTCAAGGCAGGTGGTGCTTATGTCCCCTTAGACCCCACCTATCCGAAAGAACGCTTGACTTTCATGCTTGATGATGCTGAAGTGTCCGTGTTACTTACCCAAGGCAATCTACTTGATTTGTTACCAGACAATCGGGTGCAGATGGTTTGTTTGGACACAGATGCAGAAAAAATTGCCCATTATCCAACTCACAAACTTACTTACCTAGCAACTGCTGAGAATCTAGCTTACGTCATCTACACTTCCGGCTCCACAGGAACACCCAAGGGAGTAAAAGTTTCTCACCAAAATGTTGTCAATCTCTTGGGAAGTATGCGTGACAAACCAAGGTTGACTCAGCAAGATATTCTGCTATCTGTCACCACTCTCTCCTTTGATATTGCTGTTCTGGAAATATTCTTGCCCTTAATCGTCGGCGCAACTACTCTGATAGTCAGCCGTGAGGTGGCTATGGATGGGGAGAAACTACTCAAAACTCTCAACCATTCAGGAGCAACAGTCATGCAGTCCACTCCCGCAACCTGGCGATTGCTGCTGGCGGCTGGCTGGCAAGGTTCAAAACAACTCAAGATTCTGTGCGGTGGAGAAGCATTATCACCGACTTTAGCTAAAGAATTGGTGAATCGTGTCCACAGTGTTTGGAATATGTACGGCCCAACCGAAACAACAATCTGGTCTACCTGTTATCAGATTCAAGCAGACGGAATCCCTCTGATTGGTCAGCCCATTGCTAATACTGAAATTTACCTATTGGATGATTATCAGCAGCCCGTACCTGTGGGAGTTCCTGGTGAACTTTATATCGGTGGTGCAGGTGTAGCGCTGGGTTATTTGAATCGACCTGAGTTAACTACAGAAAGGTTTATCTGTAACTCATTCAGCCAAGAACCTAATGCTCGACTCTATAGAACAGGTGACTTAGTTCGTTATCGCGCCGATGGCAACCTTGAGTATCTGCAACGAATTGACAATCAGTTAAAAATTCGCGGTTTTCGGATTGAATTGGGTGAGATTGAAACGGTCATGGCTCAACATCCTGCTGTGAAAGAAGCCGTCGTTCTCGTGCGAGAAGATATCCCAGATGAGAAAACTTTAGTCGCTTATCTAGTTCCAAAAACATCATCTAAAATTGAGTCGCCAGTGGAGTCTGTTAGCAGTAATCAACATATTCAAGGCTGGAATAAAAGGTCGGACTTCCTAGATGAATCAGGTTTCAAAAATACCTCATCAGAATCTTTACAAGACAAAAATTTAGGCGATGCCGACATTATCAAGCAGTTAAATAATCAAGTTGTAATTGATTCAGAAACAGCTAATCAAGTAAGACCTCAGTCGTGGAGTGATTATGCCAATATCCCCATGCATAAACAGGCAGAGAATAATCAGCTAATTCCACAATTACGCAAGTTCTTGAAGGAAAAGCTACCAAAATATATGGTGCCTGCTACCTTTGTGACATTGGATGCTATACCCCTTACTCCTAATGGCAAAGTCGATCGCAAGGCTCTACCAATACCCGACTTTGCTCGTCCAGAACTGATGGAGGATTATGTAGCGCCTCGCACTCCCATTGAGCAGCAGATTGCAGATATCTGGACGCAGGTTTTGAATGTCAAGCGGGTTGGGATTTACGACAACTTTTTTGAATTGGGCGGATATTCTCTACTAGGAATTCAAGTGGTTTCTCGACTGCGCCAAGCCTTACAAGTAGAAATCCTGATGTCCAATTTATTTGAATTACCAACTGTAGCAGATTTGGCTGAACGAGTGGAGACTCTGCGTTGGGCAACCCAAGGTGTTCAGGCGGCTGAGAGTGAAACAGCTGATGATTACGAGGAAGGTGAGCTATGAAAACATTAGATGAACTACTATCTGAGCTACGTCACCGTGATGTCAAACTTTGGCTAGAGGGCGAAAGCTTACGCTATCGGGCGGCAAAAGATAGTCTCACGCCGGAATTGCTAACCGAGTTAAAAACTCAAAAAGCCGAAATCATCAACTTTCTTCGACAAATTACTACAGCCGCCAATTCACAGATTCCCCCAATTGTCGCTTGTGAACGGAATGGCAACTTGCCGCTTTCCTTTGGCCAGCAACGGATATGGTTCCTCCATCAGTTTGAACCTGATAGTTCCTCAAATAATATGCCGGTTGTGGTGCGTTTTACGGGGAATCTCAATGTTGCTGTCTTAGAGGAAAGTTTGAGAGAAGTCGTCCGCCGTCATGAAGTTCTGCGGACAACTTTTCCCGCAGTGAATGGCAAGCCCACTCAAGTCATCGCCACCGATGTTTTCTTGACGCTGCCAATAATTGACTTGCAGCAAGTACCAAATGAAAAACGAGAAGCGGAAGCTCACTCACTGGCAACTAAAGAAGCTCATCAACCCTTTGATTTAGGTAAGGGGCCGATTTTGCGGGTGCTACTGCTGCGGTTGAGCGATCGCGAGCATCTGCTAATCTGGAATATGCACTGTATAGTTTGTGATGGCGCTTCTTCTGATCTTTTCTATCAAGACTTCACTACCATCTATAAAGCATTGTCGGTGGGCAAGGCTTCTCCTTTACCTCCCTTAACTGTGCAGTATGCTGATTTTACCAATTGGCAATATCAGTGGCTCCAGGGAGAGGTTTTAGAGTCACAGGTAAACTACTGGAAGCAAAAGCTAGAAGGCAATTTACCCATCATTGAGTTACCTTACGATCGTCCCCGTCCTCATGGTGTGCAGACATATCGAGGCGATCGCGCTGCCCTGCTGCTATCAAAAGCGCTGAACCATGCTCTGACAGACCTGAGTCAAAAATGGGGTGTCACCCTCTTCATGACTCTACTGACAGTGTTTGAGCTATTGCTCTACCGTTATTCTGGACAAGAAGACTTACTTATTAGCTTTGCAAGTGCAAGTCGAGGACAAGTTGAAACCGAGGGGTTGATTGGATTTTTCTCTAATACTCTTGTACTGCGGAGTAACTTTGCAGGGAACCCAACTTTCCGAGAATTGTTAGACCGAGTGCGTAAGGATTGCTTACAAGCTTATACCCATCAAGATTTACCCTTTGAGAAGCTAATTGAAGAACTTAGACCAGAACAACGAAGTCGCAATACTTCGCCCCTGTTTCAGGTAAAATTCTCCCTCAATCCTCCTTGGTCTAATGGTCGTGGTATGGGAGCAGTGCAACTACCTGATTTGACTATCACTTCTCTATTTGGCTACATCTATCATGGTAAAACCAAATACGATCTGACATTAGTCTTGCGGGAACAGGATAATGGTCTGGGCATGGTATTTGATTATAATGCCGAAATGTTTGATGCCAGTACCATAGAGCGGATGTTGGGACACTTCAAAACTTTACTCGAAGGTATTGTTGCTAATCCCGATCAGGTGATTGCCGAATTACCCCTGTTGACAGCACCTGAACAAGATCAATTGTTGATTGACTGGAATGGCAAACAGGCTGATTATCCCCAAAATACTTGTATCCATCAGTGGTTTGAGGCTCAAGTCAAGCGAACTCCAAATAATATTGCAGTAAGTTTTGAAAATCAGCAACTAACCTATCAGGAACTCAACCAGAGGGCAAATCAACTAGCCCAATATTTGCAAACTCTAGGGGTAAAATCGGGGGTACTCGTCGGTCTTTATGTAAAGCCTTCCCTAGAGATGATTGTGGGGCTGTTGGGTATTTTGAAAGCAGGAGGAACTTACGTACCGATCGCTCCGACATCTGGGCAAGATGGTCTGGCTTTGATTTTAGAAGATGCCCAAATATCTTTAGTGTTAACCCAAAGCTCATTGGCTGAGAAATTCTCTGAGCATCAGGCACAAGTTATCTGTTTAGATAGTGATTGGGAAGCGATCGCCGTACACGCGACTGAAAATCTAGGTTATCATACCACAGATCAGACTCTCGCCTGTGTGATGTATGTGTCCGATTCCAATGGAAAACCCAACGGTATAGCCATTACCCACCGTAATCTTGTCATCCACAGCCTAGCAATCAGCGACACCTGGGAGTTGACCGAGAGCGATCGCCTACTACTCATACCTAACATCAGTTGCGATTCTTTCATTGAATCACTTTTCCCCACTTGGATTACTGGTGCTACCGCAATTCTCCAGTCTCAAGAGCTACAAAACTCGACGGCGCAGTTTTTCCCATTCATTGCTCAACAAGAGATTAGCGTTGTTAATCTACCTACTTCTTTTTGGTATGAGTTAGTTAAAGAGCCATCTGTGTCTTTACAAACTTTGCCAGCGATTTTGCGGTTAGTCATGGTTGGTGGTGAAAAAGTCTCACGCAATGCTTATTTAACTTGGGTAGAAAAAGTTGGCAAGCAAGTACGCTGGCTTAATGCCTATGGATCACTAGAAACAACTTTAACCGCCACGGTTTACGATCCGGAAACTGCCACTGAAGCCAGTAACACGCGGTCAGAAATTCCTATAGGAAAAGCGATCGCCAATACCCAAATCTACATTCTCGATCAGCGATCGCAACCCCTACCAATTGGCGTTACTGGCGAAATCTACATCAGCAGTATCGCTGTTGCACCAGGCTACTTTAACCGTCCTAACTTAACATCTGAGAAATTTATCCCCAATCCCTTTAGTAGCGAATCTGGGGCATACCTTTACAGAAGTGGCGACTTAGGACGCTACTTAAGTGATGGTAATATTGAGTTTCTTGGTCGTCTAGACAATCAGGTAAAAATTCGCGGCTTTCGCATTGAGTTGGCTGAAATTGAAAGAATTTTGGGTCAATATCCAGGCGTGCAAAAAACTGTGGTGATTACCAAAGAAGATGTTCTGGGGGATAAAAGTTTAGTTGCTTATCTTGTCCCCAAACAAGGGGAGACTTTTGGAAGTGAGCAACTGCGGAGTTTTATCCAGCAAAAGCTGCCTGAGCATTTGTTGCCTTCTGCATTTGTCATAGTAGATTCTCTGCCATTAAATGCTAATGGTCAAGTTGATCGCAAAGCCTTACTTGCTCTTAATCCAACAAATACTAAAATAGAAAAAACATTTGCTACAGCAGAAAATCCATTACAACTTCAATTAACAGAAATCTGGGAAAATGTTTTAGGAATTCATCCGATTGGAATAACAGACAACTTTTTTGATTTGGGTGGACACTCACTGCTGGCAGTCCGTCTGTTTTCTCAGATTGAAAAGATAGCGGGCAAAAATCTACCTCTATCTATCCTCTTGCAAGCCCCAACTATTGAGCAATTAGCTAATATTCTTGAGCGAGAAAGATCCTCAAAACCTGGGGTTGCGGCCATGCCAACAGCTGATGTCAAGTCTGAAACATCAATTCCTTGGTCATCTTTGGTAGCTATTCAACCCAACGGTTCTAAGCCTCCTTTTTTCTGTGTACATGCTTTGGGTGGAGAAGTTCTAGGTTTCCGTAAATTGGCATTGCATTTAGGATCAGATCAACCATTTTATGGACTAGAAGCACAAGGGTTAGATGGAAAACAGCTTCCTTGTACCCGGATTGAAGATATGGCAACGCACTACATTCAACAAATCCAGACTATTCAGCCCCATGAGCCTTATTTGATTGGCGGATACTCCTCTGGGGGTATAATTGCTTACGAGATGGCTCGGCAATTGGTCATGCAAGGTAAGAAAGTAGCTTTGCTAGTTTTATTTGATACCTACGGTTCAATAAAAAGCGAATCTTTGCCATTGCAAAAACTAACCTCTCGCCATTGGAAGAGTCTTTTAGCAATTGCATCTAACTATGTTATTGAGCAGGTAAAAAGAAATATAGAGCGGCTTAAGTGTCATATCAAAGAGATACTCTGCCTGATTTTAGGACGCCCCTTATCTTACTCCAAGCGGAAATTCATGGTGGAAGAGGCCACCAGACTAGCGCTCAGAAAATATGTTCTACAAGTTTACTCAGGTCGAGCAACCGTATTCCGAACAGAAGATAATCTTGTAGTTGGACAACGGGAGGCTGATCCCAAAATGGGTTGGGGTGAATTGGCATTAGGGGGAGTGGATATCCATGATATTTCTGGAATTCATAATTCCATTTTTAAAGAACCCTATGTACGATCTGTATCCGAAAAAATGAAAGCTTGCATAGATCAAACTTAGTGCAAAAACCTAAATCTTTCTAGACTTATAGGAAATGTAATTCAGGCACAAAGATTATAACGTTTTGCTTCTCACCTCTGAATCCTGAATTATGCTGTAGTTACAGCTTTGCAACCTCATCTTGCTTGCGGGATGGGGTTGTTTTATTCGCAAGTAATAATTTCCACTGGCACCTTGATATATGTGTAAATGCGATCGCCAATAAAGCCTTTGCATAAGTCTTAAAGCTGTGCGTGGGCGTGTTGCAGGCATTTACTTGACGGTGAATAACCAAGGTACAGCAAATTACACCGAGATTTTCAAAGCTGATTCTCTGTTTGCGCCATTTATTATTGATGGTAGACTTGATGCTATTCTCGATGGCAATGCTAATAATGCTCCGAAGGTTTACTTCGCATTCTTGGGTGCTAACTCAGATAAGATAGATCACATTCTGCTGTTGGGGAATAACATCTTTGGTTTTAAGGATTTACCAAATGGTGGTAATAAAGATTACAACGATGTCATTGAGCGTGTGAATTTGAGTATCGCCTAGCAAGATAATATCAAAACTTGATAATTACTTAGCAAAACCAAATGGACTCACCCGGCTTCTGGGGTGGGTTTGTTTGATTTTGGGCAATCAAATCGACTCAATATCAATTAAAGCAGTAAATTTACTGAAGGCAGTTATTGTCTTTACTTCATAAATTTAGTAGTTGATTCCTCTACGGTGACAAAAAATCTTCACGTTTACTTTTCCAGTTAAATTTTATTAAAATAAGCTAGCAAAAAAAGTGATGGAGAATTCTTTCATAATCGGGCATGGCGATGTTTACCAAGGAAAGCTCACTGTCTTTCGCCATCAGTGATAGTCTCAATCCCTATATTCAAGAATTTGTAAAAAATCATTCAGAAATTTAAAGTTTTTTTTATTACACAATTCTTAATTATGCTATTTACTTAGGAAAGCATTTGTGATACTTTCATGTTGATTATCATAAATTAAAATACGCAACGTTAAGTTTAAGAACTGCGTTTCTGTGTCTTGGTTTGATGATGAGTATCCATCTTGCATACTTGCAATGCTAAATATTGATTTTAATGTTGTATAAATTATGTAGCGTGAAGTAAGTGATAACTTGTCCTCGATCTATTTACACTATCTTTGTTTTGAACCACGCATAACAGTTTTAACTCTGTGATCTGAATGCAGGTCTGCAATTAGACGAACCTACCCTCTGTGCTTCTACATATTTAAGCACACTGAATACCAGAGAAGTATTGCCGCTGCTGGCATAAAACCAAACACTAGCACTGTTAGTAAAAGAGATAGTCCCTAATATTTTCGACTTTATTCCTCACTTTTACCTTCGACTTGTTTTATATGACTTATATTAAGAACACTTTTCCCGAATTTATCACCACCCTAGAAGGGTTTGATCAGTTACCAGATGCGGCGATCGCCAATCTATCAGAACAGCTGCAAGCTTGGCGCTATCGCATCGGTCAGAAAATCATCGGTAAAGAAAGTCTCCCGGAACGCATCACTATAATTTATGAGGGACAAGTGCGCCTGTTGGGATATGATCCCCAGACGCAAATGCCAATCACCCTAAAATTACTGCAACCGGGAGAAATTATCGGCGAAATTGGTTTGTTGCGCGATATCGCCTGTGAAACAGCGATCGCCTCCACCGAAGTAGTATGTTTAACCTTGAATGCATCGGCATATTTTAGTTTTCTGGCTTTATACCCAGCTTTTGCCAATGCTCGCAAGAACCGCAGTTATTTGGTGGAAGTTTTCGATATTCTCAGTTCCTATTGGCAAAAGCAAGCGATCGCTACTTTAAATCTCAGAGAACTGGCAGAAAATGCCTTACCACAGGCGAAAATCCATTACCTCCCTCCAGGCAAAACTCCATTCAACCAATTAGATCGCGAAAGCGTCTGGTTTATCAGTGGCGGGGGGACAGTCACGAATTTATCACCTAGCGATCGCCTAGAATCAGACGATGACAGAGACAATATCCAGGTCATAGGTCAAAACCCCGCACGGTTGATTGGGATACATCCGTCAGATTTGATCTTGGAAGATAGTCATCAGATAGAACTTGTGGTTAGTGACACCAAATCAGATAGCGCAGAGGAATTAGATATCCCCTATGCATCAGACGAAATAGTTCCACAGACAGCCCCCCAGACCTCAAACAGTTCGTCAAAACAGAAATATCCGTTTTTTAGTGGTAAGGGAGAATTAAATACAGCCTTCGCCTGCTTCCAAATGGTCGCGAAGCAACTAGAAATGCCCTTTCGTCGAGAGGTGGTTCGCCGCATCTTAACTGAGCAAGTCAAACGTCAGGGGACTATATCGTTTCAAGTTACTGCTTACCTGGCAGAGTTAATCGGACTTAAGGCGCAGTTGATAGAGCTACCAATCGCTTCAGTGACGCGCATTCCTACACCGGCATTGATTCGCTATGATGATAGTTTTGCCGTTTTATATGCAGTGGATGCAAACACTGTGGTTGTGGGTGTTCCATCCCAAGGAATTGTGCGCTGCAAACCTGCTCAATTGGTTGAACAATTAGATGTTGATCCAACCAACTTTCCGCCCCAAGTTAGGGTATTACTACTCACTGCTACCAAAGAAACACCGCAAGAGCGCTTTGGTTTACGGTGGTTTCTGCCCTATTTGTCACGCTACCGTCGAGTCCTGATAGAGGTCTTTGTCGCTTCCTTTTTCGTGCAGTTGGCGGCGTTGGCAAATCCTCTGGTCGTCCAGGTAATTATTGACAAAGTTATCACTCAAAATAGTATTGGTACTCTACATATTTTGGGGGTTTTGCTATTAGTAGTCGGGATATTTGAAGCGGTGTTGACTACCTTACGAACCTACTTATTTGTTGATACCACTAACCGGATCGATATGAGTTTAGGGTCGGAAATCATCGATCACTTACTACGTTTACCTCTGCGCTATTTTGAACGCCGACCAGTGGGGGAACTTTCCACTCGGATCAACGAACTAGAAAATATCCGCCAATTCCTCACGGGTACTGCTTTAACAGTGGGGTTAGATGCTCTATTCTCACTGGTTTATATCGGTGTGATGCTGATTTACAGTTGGCAACTTACCTTAGTCGGCTTAAGCACAATTCCGGTGTTTATTATTGTCATCTTAATTGCTTCTCCCACCATTAGCAGACAATTACGTGGCAAAGCCGAACGCAACGCTGAAACTCAATCTTATTTAGTGGAGGTGATGTCAGGAATTCAAACAGTAAAAGCGCAAAATATTGAATTGCGAACGCGCTTTTCCTGGCAAGAGCGTTACGCTCGATTTGTCGCCGCCGGTTTTAAAACAGTTGTGACTTCTACCCTCGCCAATTCTACCAGCAGTTTCCTCAACAAACTCAGCAGCTTACTAGTTTTATGGGTAGGAGCTTATTTAGTACTTAAAGGAGAATTAACTTTAGGCGAATTAATTGCCTTTAGGATTATATCGGGTTACGTCACCAGTCCAATATTGCGCTTGGCTCAACTCTGGCAAAGCTTCCAAGAAACTGCCTTGTCTATAGAACGTTTAGGCGATATTGTCGATACACCACAAGAAGGAGAAACAGACCGCTACAATATACCCTTACCCACGATCAAGGGAGCAGTCAAATACGAAAATGTTTCCTTCCGGTTTGGCACAAGTGGCCCTCTGCAACTTTCTAACGTCAACCTCGAATTTGCTCCAGGTAAATTTGTTGGCATTGTCGGACAAAGTGGATCTGGTAAAAGTACGATGATGAAATTACTACTCAGACTTTACGAAACTGAGTCCGGCAGAATTTTGATTGATGGTTATGATATTGCCAAAGTAGAACTTTATTCACTGCGACGGCAGATAGGCGTAGTTCCTCAAGAGACATTATTGTTTGACGGCAGCGTTCAGGAAAATATTGCCCTAACGAATCCCGATGCCACAACCGAAGAAATTATCGAAGCGGCTCAGGTGGCGTGCGCCCACGAGTTTGTAATGAACTTGCCCAACGGTTACAATACGCGGGTGGGAGAACGGGGTTCTGCACTTTCAGGTGGACAACGACAAAGAATTGCGATCGCCCGCTCTGTTTTACAACGACCAAAATTATTAGTTTTAGATGAAGCAACTAGCGCATTAGATTATCCCACAGAACGGCAAATATGTCTCAATTTAGCTAAAGCATTCAAGGGTGAGACAGTATTTTTTATTACCCACCGACTGAACACCGTCAGTAATGCAGATAAGATCGTTGTGATGGATAATAGCAGGGTTATAGAACAAGGCAGCCATCAAGAACTAATGGCTATTAAAGGTCATTATTCTTACCTGTATCAGCAACAAGATGTGAACTTGTAATTAGTCATTGCTGGGGGCATGGCATTAAAGGATTTTCAGTTTGACCAAATATTCCATAGATACAGCAATCAGCGGAGAGGAGGCAATGTCACAAATATCAAAATCTAGGTTTTCGGCAAACATTGCCCACCCTACAAAAAATCCAAAATCGTTCGACTGAACGCTCACGACAAGTCTAAAATCCAAAATCGTTATGACTCAACTTAATGGGAATCACCTCAACGGCAATCACAAAAACGGCAATCACAAAAACGGAGTCAAGCAAGATTCACAGGTACTTACAAAACAACAGAAAGCTGCTCAAAAGTCTTTAACTAACTCAAACAATCAGGAATTTGAGCAATCCATTGTCTTACGCCAATCTCCAATTTGGTCGCGGACAATCATGGTTACTCTAATCCTGCTAGCCTGTTTTGGAATTGGTTGGGCTTATTTTGCAAAAATTGAGCAAGTAGTGCCAGCAACAGGGCAATTAAAACCGCAAGGAACAGTCAAAGAAGTTCAGGCTCCTGTTAGTGGAGTGGTGAAAACGGTTAATGTTAAAGATGGACAAGAAGTCAAGCCAGGAGATTTGTTGCTGACTTTTGATTCCATCGCTTCTGTTGCTGAATTAAATTCTTTGAAAAAAATTCGCGTTGCATTAATTAAAGAAAACGACATTTATCGGCGATTGATGGGTGCAAGTACCGCCACGGGTTCGGAACTGTTATATTTGCGCGGTAATTTGCCACCAGAAACTGCTTTTCTGCTCAAAAATCGGGCAGGGTTAGTAGGAGAAAATGAATTATTACGGACTCAATTAAAAAAATCCGGTCAAGATTATACTCTAGGAATTGATGAACAACAACTTCTACAAGTTGCCAAAAAAGAATTAGACTCTCGTTCCTCAGCCGCACGATTGGAAGTAGAAAAAACCAAAAAACAACTTACTCAAAATCAAATTAAGCGGGAAGATAGTAAAGTAAGTTTAGCTATTCAACAGGGAATTTTAAATAAGCTGAAGATATTAGCAGAAGAAGGTGGCATTTCTCAACTTCAGTATCTCAACCAACAACAAGAAGTACAAAACCGCACGGCAGAAGTAGCACAACTAGGTGAGGAAAACAAACGCCTCCAGTTTGATATAGAAAAAGGACAACAAGAGTTAAGCAATACGGTGGCTGTTTCTGATAAAAACATTTTGGATAAGATAGGTGATAACAAACAGCGTATTGCCGAAATCGATAGCCAATTCATGAAAGTTGTGCTGGATAATGAGCAGCGTTTGGCAGATGTCAATAGTAAAATATCTCAATCACAGTTAAATGTTAAATATGAAGAACTCCGTGCGCCTGTAGCCGGAACAGTTTTCGATTTACAAGCAAAAAACCCTGGATTTGTAGCGACTCCGACTACCAAACTGCTGCAAATTGTCCCAAATGAAAACTATATAGCTGAAGTTTTCATCACTAACAAAGATATTGGTTTTGTGCGGAAAGGGATGAAGGTAGATGTCAGAATTGACTCCTTTCCTTACAGCGAGTTTGGCGATATCAAGGGAGAAGTGATTGACATCGGCTCAGACGCATTACCGCCAGACCAAACACATCAGTTTTATAGATTTCCGGCAAAACTTTCATTGGATAAACAATCCTTAGTGATTAAAGGTAAAAACGTCACCTTGCAATCAGGTATGTCTATCAGTGCCAATATAAAAGTGCGTGAAGAACGGACTGTGCTGAGTTTATTCACTGAGTTGTTTACCAAGCAAATTGATACTCTTAAAGAGGTACGTTAATTTGTTAATTTGTAAAAGTGATGTCTACAACGGGCTGTGACGCTCTCTACGAGACGCTGCGGGTAGCTTGCTTCGCCGTAGGGGTACGCTATCAGTGACGCAAATTCATCGCTACTTACACCTCTTGATGTGATCAAAGCGCAGCTACGCCCGTCGTGGACATCGCTTGATCATAAAGCTTGAGAGAAAATTGTTAAAAGCCTATTACATCAAGATTTGACGATGGTTAATTCTCAACGCATCGAACCCGCTCCCGGACAAGAATCAGTTTGGGATTACCCCCGTCCTCCTCGTCTGGAGGACACAGGTAAACATATCCAAATAATCTTTAACGGAGTAATAATTGCAGATACCCACAACGCCAAACGTGTTTTAGAAACTAGTCATCCTCCTTCTTACTACATTCCCCCTGCGGATATCAAAATGGAATATTTGCAGCTGACACCACAGTCTAGCTTTTGCGAGTGGAAAGGAAGTGCTGGTTACTACATAATCAGAGTTGGTGAAAAAGAAGTCCATAATGCTGCGTGGTTCTACCCCAACCCTACACCAGCTTTTGGATCTATGAAGGACTATGTAGCTTTTTACGCTCATTTAATGGATAAATGCTACGTGAATGGCGAAGAGGTGCAACCACAACCAGGTAACTTCTACGGTGGTTGGATCACCAGTGATATTGTTGGGCCTTTCAAAGGCGCTCCTGGTACTTGGGGATGGTGAGCCAATTTGAGATTTTGTGGAAAGTCGGAGCGCCGGTTTTCCAAGACAGATTTTGGATTAACCAGATGCGATAGACCTCTTGCACGAATGCAAAACTACCCTCAACCCCTAACCCCTTCTCCCAAAATTGTGAGAAGGGAAGGTAATTTCAAAGTCCCTCTCCCAAGGATGGGAGAGGGATTTACGGTGAGGGCTTTTGATTCATGCAAGAGGTCTAATATTAACCGAAGTTGCTAGTTATGCATTCGAGCGATCGCCATCTGTAGAAAAATCTTAATTTATCTTTCAGACAGCGATCGCTCTTTAGCCCAACGCTCTAGGCTAATGCCGCTACCTTCTCTAACAATCCCTGAAACAACCTCAAGCCATCGCTACCCCCTAGCATTGCGTCTGACGCCCTTTCAGGGTGCGGCATCATCCCCAACACATTGCCCTGACGATCGCAAATCCCGGCAATATTGTTCAGTGAACCGTTGGGATTTTCCCCTTCATAGCGAAACACGACTTGCCCGTTATCTTCAATTTCTGCAAGAGTGGCTTCATCAGCGTAGAATCGCCCCTCTCCGTGGGCAATGGGCAAAGTGATAACTTCACTATTGGTATAAGCTTGCGTCCATAAGAGATTAGTCCGCTCAACTTTCAAGGGAACGCGATCGCAGATAAAATGCAAATCCCGATTTCTGGTTAACACCCCTGGCAAAAGTCCAGCTTCAGTTAATACCTGAAAACCGTTGCAAATACCAATGACAAACTTACCTTTTTGGGCGTGTTCGACAACCTGTTGCATCACGGGTGAAAACCGGGCGATCGCACCGCAGCGTAAATAGTCCCCGTAACTAAAGCCACCAGGGATGATAACGACATCCAAATCAGCAATGTCGGTTTCTTGATGCCAAACCATGCGAGTCGGTTGTAAGAGCAAATCTCTGGTTACATAAGCAACATCGCGATCGCAATTAGAACCTGGAAAAACAACAATGCCGAATTTCATGATTAGTCAAGGGGAGTGGGGAGTGGGGAGTGGGGAGTGGGGAGTGGGGGAGTTAGGAGTTATAAGAATTCTTCCCCAATGCCCAATTCCCAATGCCCAATCCCTAAAATACCCCAGTTTGAGTTTCGACCTCAATCAAATCAAAGCGGTAATTTTCAATTACGGGATTTGCTAGCATTTGGTCACAAATGCGATCGAGGTCTTGACGCGCTTTTTTCTCATCAGTCGAGGTGATGGTGAGTTCGATGTACTTGCCAATCCGCACCTGGTCAACGTTATCGTATCCCAGTTGCTGAAGACCGGATTGTACAGCCACACCAGCAGGGTCTAAGACTGAAGGACGAAGCGTCACGAAAATTTTGGCTAAATACTTGGTTTGCACGGGCTTTTGCTGAATGCTGCGATCGCTATACTATAACTTTCTGTTCCAACTGAGTGAAAATAAGATTACGAAGCGGTTAAAGTTAATTGATCAATTAGCCCATCTAACAGCTTCAACTACAGTGGCATATTTAAATAATTGTCTATGAGAGCCATACGCACCCGCAGTCAAGAGCGTATTTTCAACCTACTGAAAACCATCAAAAAAGGCATTTCCGCCCAGGATATTTACGTAGAATTACGTAACACTAATCAGAGCATGGGTTTAGCCACAGTTTACCGTTCCCTAGAAGCCTTAAAACTCGAAGGCATGGTACAAGTGCGGAATTTGGCTAACGGTGAAGCCCTCTACAGCCTAGCGCAGCAAGACAAACACCATCTTACTTGCTTGCAATGCGGTGTCTCAATTCCGATTAATCAATGCCCCGTCCATGACTTAGAAGACCAGTTAGAATCCAGCCATAAATTTAAAGTTTTTTACCACACCCTAGAGTTTTTTGGGTTGTGCAGTCAATGCCAGGTAAATCAAGCTACTGAAATTGATCAATAGTCATACTAATTTTATGTGAGGAATAAAGCGGGTTTTACTTCTGAATTCACCAATTATGACCCCTGAATTCTGGTGTCATAAATGCTTTATTCAAATAAAACTCAACCAACTAAATACATCTGCAACTCTTAATTGCCAATTTTCCAAAACACTTAAAACGGGTAAAATATCTTGATTCTCTTTTAATTCTGGTAATTTATTGGGTTCAAAAATCATGATTGACTCATCAGCCGAATCGAGCAACCAACCTAGCTTTGCTCCATTTTGAATAGAAAATGTAATTTTGCGGATAACTCGGTTGGGTGATTGTTCTGGTGAGAGAATTTCAATTATCCAATCTGGAGGAATTTCAAATTTATTCGCAATTGTACCTTTTGCATCAAGGGGAATTTTTTGCCATTCAAACACAGCAATATCTGGTACTATCGAAAGTCCGCTAAACGTGCAGCGTAGTTCAGTAAAGGCATAAGCTAATTTTTGTGGTTTTGCAACTTGATTTATGGCAGAAGCTAATTCAATTTGTAAAGTGCTATGTTTTCCTTGTGGCATAGGTTTTTGGGAGATTTGCCCGTTAAAATACTCGCTTGCTGGCTTTGTCTCCGGTAGTTTTAAGAACTTTTCTACACTTAGTACTGTGGTTGGCTGAATAGATAACGTCATAATTTACAACTTATTAGAACTTGATTATTCCATCACAGAAGAATGCGACAAGTAGCGCGACGCCGCATAGCCCGTCGTAGACATCGCATTCTCCTGACTAGCCATTGTAATTTTATCAAATGGGTCAGATAGAATATGAGGCGTAGCCCGTCGTAGACATCGCGCTAGCTTACCGTCAGGTATTGCCTAAAATTTATAGTGTTGTAGAAAGGAATCGATTTACGCGAATAACTTTTCCTATTAATGTCGATTCCGTAGAAATCACCGCATCAATATTTGTTGCTAATCGATTCCAGTCTAAATCATCTTTGCACGCGATTATCCCCGTATGGTCGGGTTTAATCTTATGTAATTTAAAAAAATCACGCCGATTAATAGTTAATACAGCCCGATTTTCTAATATCGCCAAATCTAACACCATATCATCCGAAATTCCGGCTTTACCTGCTTCTTGTATGGTGATAACATCATGTCCAAAAGTACGTAATAATTCTACCAATTTACGGGGGAACTGCTCATCTGCTAACAACCTTGCCATACATCAACAAGATATTTTAAGAAGCATCTAAAATAGCATCAGCTTGTTCTTGTTCGTCAATAGCAGTATCAATTTCGTAAGGGAATGCTTCAGCATAAAGCCATGCTGTTACCAAGTCAGCTGCGCTAAGTTGAGGATATTGATCTAGAATATCAGCATCTTTAGCACCTTGTCGTTGATAACTTACCAACAACCAAACAGGAATACGCCTTCCAGCAATACAAGCGTCAGCACCCATTACACCAGGGGTTTTGTTAATTCCACGATTGTTGCTACTAATACCTTGGGTTAGGATGCGAATTGCTTCTACCTTTTGGGCTGGTGTTAGGGATAGTAACTGTGTTTCTAACTCTTGGGCTGTCATTGGAAACTATCTAAGATTAACTATATTTTTATCGGGCTTGAGAATTTACTTTATCGTCGTGTATTTGACGCAAGCAAGAACTGCTACTACTAGCCAGAGTGTTACTATTTGGACTGAAGGCTACTAAAAGTACCCAGCTAGTATGTCCGCAGATAATCTTCAAACATTCATCTGTATTGTTGTCTCATCATCTTATGGTTTGGTTAATACTACCACTAGCTATAGTGCTACCGTCTGAACCAAAGCGAGTAATGGTGTTGAAAAATGAACGTCAAAAGACAAAGTATTACTGTTGAAGAATTGTTAAGACGTTACGCTGCTGGGGAGAAAAATTTTGTTGGTATTGAGTTCAGTTACAGTGACAAAGGATTGAGAGGCTGCAACCTCAGTGGAATTAACTTGAGTGATTCCAAGATTGCGGTTTACATGGCTGATGTTAACTTGAGTGGGGCTGACCTGAGTAGAGTTTATATGCCCCAAACCAACTTGGATCGAGCCAATCTCAGTAGTGCCAATCTCAGTGGTGCTATCTTGTGTCTCGTTCCCAGTCTCAGACTGGGAATGCCTATGGGAGGCTCCGCCTCCCTTGCTGGCGGCTCTGCCGCAATGAGTAGCATTTCCAGCCAGAGGCTGGAAACGAGGTTTGAAAAGGGTTTTAACTTAAGTTGACACCAATGCCCCTCCCCACTCCCCACTCCTAACTAGGGCGGTTATTTTCTAACCCTGGTATTTGCTTAGAAAACAACTCGTTAGAATCAACCTGACCATTTGAGATAACTGAGCGCATACCCTCAAAAGCAGCAGGGATAGTGCGCGGATCTATAAATAAGACCTTGCTGCTATCGCTTTTACCAATTATCGCGCCCATATCCAGATAGCCCAAAGCAAACAGAACTTCTACTGCTTTATTGGCATTGGGATTAGTCTGGAGCTTTTGGGCGATAATTTCTGTAGATTCTGCGATCGCCTGGGCTTTTAGAACTTGCTGCTGACGTTCAGCTTGAGCTTTCAGAACGATCGCCTTTTGTTCAGCTTCCGCTTGCAGAATTGTCGATTTTTGACGAGCTTCCGCATCCAATATTTGCGCCTCAGCTTTACCTCTAGCGCTATTCACAGCAGCTTCGCGTTCACCCTCAGAAGTTAAAATTGCTGCGCGTTTGCGTCGTTCTGCCGACATTTGCAATTCCATCGATTCTCGCACTGCTTGAGACGGAATAATATCTCGCAGTTCTACCCGTGTCACTTTCACACCCCAAGGATCGGTAGCAACGTCCAAATCCTGTAATAAAAGTTCACTGATATGGGAACGAGCAGTAAAGGTTTGATCCAACTCCAGTTGCCCCATTTCGGCGCGAATTTGAGTCAGCACCATGTTTACCATTGCCGACTGGAGATTTTCTACCTTATACCAGGCTTTTTCCATATCCACAATGCGCCAGTAAAACACTGCATCCACCTCAATACCAACGTTGTCACGGGTGATGCATTGTTGGGGAGGAATATCTAAGACTTTTTCGCGGATAGTTTCTCGGTAGACAACTCTATCTAGGAAAGGAATAACAAAGTTTAGTCCTGGTTCTAGTTTTTTGTTATAACTACCCAATCTTTCCACCAAAGCTTGATTACCTTGATTGACAACTTTCACAGAT
Organism: Nostoc sp.; assembly: GCF_036917655.1. Taxonomy (GTDB): domain Bacteria; phylum Cyanobacteriota; class Cyanobacteriia; order Cyanobacteriales; family Nostocaceae; genus Nostoc. Next base: position 177,979 of record NZ_JBALCY010000003.1, on the reverse strand, counting down.
CCCGCTACGGCAGAACCACCAAGCGCTAAAAAGACAAGCAAAAAGAATTGTTCCATTGTGAATCTCCTAATTTTTAAAAAAGGGAAGGGGATGAGGGAGATGAGGGGGATGAGGGAGATGAGGGAGATGGATAACTTTTAACTCTTAACTCCTAACTCCCCACTCCCCACTCCCCACTCCCCATTAACTAAGAATTCAACAAATTTTCTGGTATCACAATCAAAGTAGTACCTTCTCTTCTAACCACATAAACTCTTTGATGGGGTGGTACCGTAAATTTGTCATCGTCACATCTTGCTTGCCAAGAATTTCCCTCATACAGCACCCGCCCTGTTTTTCCAGGCGGAATTTCTGTTAAGGTTTCAGCTATAACTGCATCCCGAATTTTAGATTTACGTTGTCGTGGTTGCAAAAACCGACGGGAAAGCAAAACTAGTGTGGTGGAAAGTAATAGCCAAGCTACAACTTGCAACCATACACTTCCCAAACCCACTCCAGACAGCAGCGCCACCATAAAAGCGCTAATTCCCATCATGAAGGCGACAAACGCCGATGGTAAGAACAGTTCCATTAGACACAGAACTGCTCCTGCCAGAAGCCAGATTAAGGTAAGACTTGGCATAGCGCCATCCTAAACTCTACATTGACGTAAATGCATTTCTACGATTAGATACAGCCAGACTTAAGTTATTTACGGAAAGCAAAACTTGGTCTTTTTACCAATAATTTTGATTAATTTCAGTAACAAGGTGTAGCTAGCGGTACACCAATCCAGTCTATTCCAGCCTTCAAGTCATTGCCACCTAAAGTTAATCGAAGTTCATGAGTTGATTGGTTTTTTAAATTTATAAAAGTGCAGGATGAAAACCCCCAAGTGAAAGATTCAAATCCAAGAATTTTTGAGTCTTGAACGTTCTTTAGATGGGGGATGAAAGCCGCTCTTGCGGCTCTAACTCTCAGTGACACTTGATGCTATGCTACTTTCAACAAGAAGGGTAATCAACCTGTCTAAAAACCCAGTCACTTAGCAGGTAACGCTGAACGTTCTCTACCAGACGCTGCGCCAAGAGGAGAGAACCACCTCTGGTTTAGTCAACGCAAGGAAGCTAAACTAAGTGGACTCGTTGAACCATGAATCTCCACGTCTTTAGACTGGAGAATGTCAAACCTTTATGATTTCTACTCAACTGATAATTTATTGTATAAATCCAGGCTGTAATAGCCCCATTAATCCTATGGGAGATCGTGTTTGTGCCAGTTGCCAAACTCCTTTAGTTCACCGCTATCTTTGGGCTACTGGCTCATCGTCTGCTCAAATCGCACCAGGTACAAAGGTAACAGACAGGTATGAGGTAATTAAGCACCAAATTTGGCTAGATACTCAACCGGGACTGCCGCCAGATGTACCTGAAGAATTGCCAAAGGAAGTAATTGCTTATCTACAGTTATATCAACGGTTGCATTTGCCCCAGGCTTATGGGTTTGCTAGTAACCTTGAGGGAGATACAACAGATATCCTTTTATTGGAAAATGTGCCGATAGATGAGACAGGAAATATCTATCCAACTATTGTTGAGGCATGGGAGCAAGCAACGGCGGTACGACAAGTTTATTGGCTGTGGCAAATTCTCCAACTTTGGACACCTCTATCAGAATTGGGACTTAGCCGCAGTTTACTCGTAATAGACAACTTGAGAGTCCAAGGTTGGTGTGTGCGATTGTTGGAACTCTACCAAACACCAGCAGATGAGAACCTGAGTTTACAAAATCTAGGGGAGTGTTGGCAGTTTTGGGTAGCGTCTGCAAAGGCATCGGTAGCCAAAGGGTTACAGAACATAGTGCAGCAGATGTGTGAAACTGAGGTTGAGTTAGAGGCTATTAATATTCAACTCAATAATTTACTATTAGCATCTGCGGCAGAATTGCCATTAGTCTTGAAGGTGGCAGGCTCTACAGATATTGGCCCAGTTATGGCGCAAAATGAAGACGCTTGCTACCCCAATTCTTTGAGTAATTTAGATGAACCTTTATTGTCTCACTTGTCGATTGTTTGCGATGGCATTGGCGGACATGAAGGCGGCGAGGTTGCCAGTCAGTTAGCAGTGCAGTCTCTAAAGTTGCAAATTCGCGCTTTACTAACAGAGGTAACACAACAAGCTGTACTTGTACCACCGGAGTTGTTGCAGGAACAACTAGAAGCAAGCTTGCGGGTGGTAAATAATGTGATTTGTGCCCGCAATAACGAACAAAACCGCCAAGGCAGAGAACGCATGGCTACAACTATTGTAATGGCGGTGCAAGTTCCACAACGAGTGCAGACGAGTACTGGGTGGCAATCAAATAATACTCATGAACTTTACTTGGCTAATGTTGGCGATAGCCGTGCCTATTGGATTACTCGCAATTATTGTCAGCTACTGACAGTAGATGATGATGTGGCAACGCGGGAAGTACGCTTTGCTAAAAGCTTGTATCGAAAGGCACTTTTGAGAGTCGATGCTAGTGCCCTAACTCAAGCATTAGGGACAAGAGATGCAGAATCTTTGCGTCTCAAGGTTCAGCGATTTATTGTGGAAGAAGATGGCATCTTGCTACTGTGTTCTGATGGTTTAAGTGATAATAACTGGGTGGAACAATCTTGGCAGGATTATGCAATACCAGTGTTAACAGGTGAATTGACAGTTGAAGATGCTGTCCGCAACTGGATTAACTTGGCAAACGAAAAAAATGGGCGTGATAATACCTCTGTTGTTCTCACTTATTACCGTGTCTCCCCAGAATACTTAGTACCTGTGACTCCGGCGTTGCCAGAAGAGATTATAGAAGCAGAAATACAAGAGGAACAAGAGGAACAGGAGGAACAGGAGGAACAAGAGGAACAAGAGGAACCAACTTCTTTCACAGAAAGTTCGCGATCGCTGCTAGATTTGGATCTAGATTTGGATATGTCAGAGGAACCATTTACAAGCCCAGAAATCCCACCAACCTTAATTACAAAACCTAATCGGGATAAACGTTTGGTAATGCTAGGGGGAGTATTAGCGTTGCTTGTGGGGGGTACAAGTCTGGGATTATTTGCTTGGTGGCAATTTAATCCTCAAGGATTCCAGCAGATGTGTCGGCAACTTCCCCAAAGAATACAGCAATTATGTTCGCCTGGAAAGTAGGGATTGGGGATTGGGGAATAGCCTACAGTAAAAATTACCGTAGGTTTCTCAGCTATTGTTAGTGACCCATGTTTTAACGGGAGCGGTCTGACTCGCGACGGGAGTGGTCTGACTCGCGACGGGAGTGGTCTGACTCGTGACGGGAGTGGTCTGACTCGTGACGGGAGTGGTCTGACTCGTGACGGGAGTGGTCTGACTCGTGACGGGAGTGGTGTAACTCGTGACGGGAGCGGTGTAACTCGTGACGGGAGTGGTGTAACTCGTGACGGGAGCGGTGTAACTCGTGACGGGAGCGGTGTAACTCGTGACGGGAGCGGTGTAACTCGTGACGGGAGCGGTGTAAACAGTTTTTGTATTCACAGTGACGATTTAAGTGGTGAACTGATACTGTGAAGCGATCGCACCAGAGATAACTTTACATCACAATGGCAAAGGCGATCGCTAGCTATTTATGGAATACTGTGTTGATATATTATGGCGATCGCACCCATTTTATTGCTGCGCTGTTGCAGCAGATGGGATGACAATTGTGGCAGGGGAGTCGTCAGGGAGAGTGCATTTTTTGCAGTTGGAGAATGTCGAATAAAATATGAACACTTCACCTCGACCCCCAACGCCAATCAATACTCCTTCCTACCCAAGAGAATTTCAACAAGTCATTCTCGAAAAAAGCCAAAACTTTGTTAATCGCGCCTTGGTCTTCACCGCCATATCCAACTTTCTCCAGCGTTACAACCGGGGTTACTTTACCATAATTGGCGCACCCGGTAGCGGCAAAAGTGCCATCCTCGCCAAATACGTGATAGAAAATCCCCACGTTCTCTATTACAACGCCCAACTTCCAGGCAAAAATCGCGCTGAGGAATTTATTGCTACTATCTGCACGCAAATTGCCCAGACATCTCAAGAAACCTCTCTACATGACCTCCTCCAGCAAGTCAGCGATAAGCTAGAACCTCAGCAAAAGTTAATCATTGCTATTGATGCCTTGGATGCTGTTGACTCCACCAACCAAACCCCAGGATCAAATCTCTTTTATCTTCCCAGATATCTCCCGCGTGGCGTTTATTTTCTTCTTACCCGCCGTCCCTATGTGCGAAAACAATCCGGTTTGTTGATAGAAGCACCTTCCCAAATTCTCGACTTAGCAGAATACCCACAACAAAACCACGAGGATATCCAAGCATATATTCGCCGATACGTCAACAATGACGAAGAACTCACAGCACAGCTAATAGCCAAAAGCGAAAACAATTTTCTTTACCTCAGCCAGATTTTACCTGCTATCTCTAAGGAGTTTGATGGACTTCCCCCTGGTTTAGAGGCGTATTATCAACAGCATTTGCACAAGATGATTCCCCCTAACTCCCCAAGCCAAGAGAGGAAATTAAAATCATTTGTGCTGAGTGTATTAGTGCAAGTTTCATCACCCTTATCAGCAGAAGTCATTGCTAGTGCAATAGATGCTGATGAATACGATGTCGAAGAAGTTCTGGAAAATTGGCGTGAGTTTTTAACACTCCAGGAAATTGATGGAGAAATCCGCTATAGTCTTTACCATTCCAGCTTCCGCGATTTCTTAAGCAAGCAAGTAAATTTTGGTTAGACTCTATGGCACTTCTGGGTTGAGTCCAATAAAGACCTAACCCCCAACCCCTTCCCTACTAGCGTTGGGGAGTCAGATTCAAAGCCTATCTTCTTTTAGGAGAGAGGAATGGAAGTGAGGTCAGAGTGCATTCAATAATAACAGCGCGTCTGCTATGCACGAAAATTGGTGAGAGAGTTGACCTGGGGAACATCCGAGAGTGAAGATAAAAGGGTTATATCTCTTGCCAAAGTACTAAGCACATTTGATATCGCTTCATTTTCTTTCGTTTCCCTGGTTTTGGAGTAAAACGGAGGGTGAGGGCGATACGTATTAACGCGGCAAAAACTTGCAAAAGTATGCACGGATAGCTAAAACGTGCCTGGACGCAGAGGGTTAAATGCACCGTCGCACCCCGATGAAGCGTCAAGAAATAGCTGATTAAATCAAATTTAAAACGATTTAATCATATATTTTGTAGCAGATACTTGTGGAAAAGCAAATGCTAGGTGTAAATGTTGTTATGAAAGTTGGCGATCGCGTCCGCGTTAAAGATTCGGTAGTAGTGTATCATCATCCTGAACATCGGAATCAGGCTTTTGACATCAAAGGCACAGAAGGCGATGTAGTAGGTATTGCCACCCAATGGCGAGACAGACCCGTAAGCGCTAATCTGCCGATTGTAGTCCAGTTTAGTAAAAAGTTTAAAGCCCATTTACGTGAAAATGAGTTAGAAGTCATCTAAATCACTTATCGCCGGCGAAACCACTGAAAAATGTTCAGTTCGCCGCGCATTCTTTTAAGCTCTTGGCGGTGCTGTTCTGCTGTCGTATAATACCATGCACAATAACGCTGAAACTCTGACCGTGACCGAACTTCGTCGTAGAACTGGTGGGTTGTTTGGTAAGCGGCAAAAGCTTCCTCAACTTGGGGTTGAGGGGATGGCATAATATAAGGTAAGTTTTTAGACATAATGTTAATAAAGTTAGGAGTTAGGAGTTAGGAGTTAGGAGTTAGGAGTTAGGAGTTTGGAGTTTGGAGTTTGGAGTTTGGAGTTTGGAGTTTGGAGTTTGGAGTTAAAAGTTTAAAATTTAGGGAATTACTACATTTCATAATTAATAACTCATAACTCATAATTCCTAACTCCTAACTTTATTAAAGCCAACCGCGTAAGCGATAAACTAAAGAACCAATGTACTCTTTTAAAGCGGTGGTAAATCGGTGTAAGTTGTCGGTATCAGGTAATAAATTCAGTATAGCGGCTTTGGGAGTGCTGCCTAGTTCTTGCAACTCACCCTCACTCACAAGAAAGTCAGTGGTGCAGCAATGGCATTGATTCCTTGACGCTGGAAAATGTGAAGCGATCGCGGCATCTGCATAGCTTAAGTAATTAATAATACTTGGCGAATGCTACGAGACTCCAAAATTTTTCTGACATTCACTGCATTTTGATAAGTATTTAGAGATTCAGGTTCCTGAACAATCGCCTCAGATGCAATACCAATAGATGTGAGTATTGTTGCCATATCTGCCGACTCTGGTGAACCACCTCCACGCCAATCAATGCAGCCTCCGCTCAGAATGATTATAGGCGCTCTTTTCTGGCGATACAGTTGTGCAGCATAAATTACGCGTAGGCGTAGCCCGCCTTCGGCATCGCCTGCTTCACTCAAATCAACGGTAGGTCTTGGAGGAAAAGCTGATTTGGTTGCGCCCCCCAAAACCACAATCGCTTCTGCAACTGGTATTTGGGCGGGTGGAAGATTTTGCCATTCTAGCGATCGCACTAATGATTTAGCAATCCAAGCATTACTGCAAAATAGCAATAAAGTTTGGGCAAAGTACAGATAGGTCAAAGTTCGTAGATCCGCAATAAAAAGCGATGTCTACGACGGTGACTGAGCTTTGTCGTACCCTTCGGGAAGCAAGCTACGCGCAGCGTCTCGTAGAGAAGTGCGGGCTACGCGCCTACGCTCCTGCCTCTTCATAGTAAAACAAGCGATCGCTGGACTAAAATTTGTGAGTGTGATGTCTGGCGACAAGCCCGGAGTTTGAGAATCTCCGGCTTTGCGCTTTGCGTCTACGCCTTATCTGAAATTTAGTGGTGGAATAAATAATTAGATTAGCAAGCATGAGAACAAAGATATATTCTGTGTAATAAGATACTTATTGTTGAACTTTGGGTATTCTTTGTAGAGTAGTTCAACTTTGTTTTCATGCCCTGTATTCAAGTCGATGTTAAAATTCCACCTCATCTTCACAAAAAGCTAGCTATTCACGCTGCTAAGGCTGAGGCGTCTAAATCTGAGGTAATTATTAACGCTTTTGCTCATTACCGAGAGTGGACTGAGGATATGCCAAATCTTGACTGGAATCCTCCCATCGAAGTTATCAGAGGCAGAACAAGCCATCATCTCTGGCATCAAATGAGCCAAACTATTTATATTTCTACGCTGCAACGGTAATCGCCTGTTTGGGGAAGAGTTTTTACCAGAACTGATAACAGTTGTCAATAGTTTTCTCCTTTACCTAGATTCGTAGGTAAACAAACCAGGCTGTGATTGGTTTATTATTCTCAGCTTAATTTAGTTCTAATCATGATCAAAAACACTATTTTAGAGCCTCTAGTTACAGATATTCGGTGTGAAGAAATTTGTCAGATTTTGGGAGAGACTTACAACCAGGAACGCTGGAACGATTGGCGCTGGCAAATGCGGCATCGGTTGACTAAGCTGGAACATTTTCAGAGGTTATTAAGGCTTAGTGCTAGCGAAGAACAGGGACTTTTAATTGCACCAGAGAAGTTTGCTGTAGCCGTAACCCCATACTTTGCATCACTGCTTGATCCAGAAGATCCGCTTTGCCCACTACGGTTACAAGTGATACCACGGGAAGAAGAACTAGTAGTCAGTACCGCAGACATGGTAGATCCATGCGGTGAAGATAACGACACTCCAGTGCCAGGACTGGTACACCGCTACCCTGACCGGGTATTGCTGCTTGCCCTAGACACTTGCGCTGCTTATTGCCGTTATTGCACTCGCTCTCGTTTGGTGAGCCAAGGTGAGATGTACCCAGTAACACGGCGGTTGGATGCGATCGTCGCTTATCTGGAGGAACACACCGAGATCCGTGATGTACTAATTTCTGGTGGTGATCCTCTATTGATGTCTGATGAACCTTTAAACAATTTGCTTGGGCGCCTGCGTGCTATTAGGCATATTGAATTTATCCGAATTGGTTCCCGCGTGCCGAGTTTCTTACCGCAGCGAATTACACCGGAACTGGTTGCCTTGCTTCGTAAACATCGTGTGTGGCTGTCCTTGCACTTTTGTCATGTGCGGGAACTTACCCCGGAAGTGGCACAAGCTTGCGATCGCCTAGCTGATGGTGGTATTCCTCTAGGTAGTCAAACCGTGCTGTTAAAAGGTGTGAATGATTCTGAAAAAGCGCTGAAGAACTTGTTTCACGGTCTTCTCAAGCTGCGTGTGCGACCCTATTACCTTTACCAATGCGATCCAGTTGTCGGTACTGCACATCTGCGAACAAGTGTTCAAACTGGTCTTGATCTGATCTCTAAATTGCGTGGTCATACTACTGGCTACGCTGTACCAACCTATGTAATTGATGCCCCTGGCGGTGGTGGTAAAGTCCCAATTCAAGCCGAGACTCTAGTTGGTTATGAGAATGGCACAGCTACAGTGCGAAATTGGGCAGGTAAGACGTATACCTATATAGATCCAGTGGAGTAAGACTGACACTATATATATGTGAGTTGATCGCCATCATCTAAAAGAGCCAGTTGGGATGGTTATTTTGGCTTCTACCAAAAAACTAAATAATCGTAGGAGAGTAGTTGGAATGTTGATTGTGGGTAATACAAACCTAAAAGGTCGAGGTGTCTTCGCACAGAAGCGCTTTTTGAGAGGAGAGATCGTTGAGAGAGTGCCAGTTGTAGTTATACCCGCAGAACAGGTTGAATTCCTTGATCAAACAATTTTGGGTAACTATTACTACGATTGGGAAGATAAAGCTGCGGCGATCGCTCTAGGTTTATCTTCCTTGATCAACCATTCTTACCATCCCAATACTTATTATGTGAAAAAATTCGCCGACCGAGAGTTGGATCTGATTGCCTACCGAGATATAGAAGAGGGAGAAGAAATTACTGCCAACTATAATGGTTCTCCTGACAATCAATCTCCTATATGGTTTGATGTTGTTGATGAGATATCTTCACTTCATTGAGGATTTAGTAATCAAAATTCCTTAATGAAGACACCTGATTTGTATATTACAGCTAACAGCGAAAGCTTTCTCACTACGAATTATAGGACTATGGGGTTATTAATTGGTCTGTGTTATGACCTTAAGGTCGATTACCTTAAGGCTGGTTTTAGTGCTTCTGAGGTGATGGAGTTTGACGATGAAGAAACTATTATCGGACTGGAAGATGCACTATTTCAGTTAGGTCATCAGGTTAAACGTGTCGGCAATGGTAGAGAACTCGCTCTGCACCTTGCCAATGGCGATCGCTGGGATCTGGTTTTCAATATTGCTGAGGGTTTGAAGGGTCGCTCTCGTGAAGCCCAAGTCCCAGCAGTTTGTGAGTTATTCGCTCAACCCTATACATTTTCCGATCCGCTCACCTGTGCCTTAACGTTAGACAAGGCGCTTGCTAAAAGGGTGGTGCGCGATCGCGGTTTACCGACAGCCCCCTTTGAAGTTGTGAGTACTACCGCAGAAGCAACAGCCGTATCGCTGCCAATGCCAGTTTTCCTCAAGCCTGTGGCGGAGGGCAGTTCTAAAGGGGTAACTGGGCGTTCTCTTGTCAAAGAACGTGAGGAGCTAGTAAATACTTATCAATTATTACACGAACTTTTTCAGCAGTCCGTACTCGTAGAAACCTTTCTTCCCGGCCGAGAAGTAACAGTGGGCATTATTGGCAACGGCAGTAACTCACGGGTAGTAGGTGTGATGGAAGTAATTTTTACAGGAAAAGCGGAAGCTTTCGCCTATACCACCCTCAACAAGGATGAGTATCTGGAACGGATATCTTATCGTTTACTCATAGATCCCGAACCACTGGCAGCACAGGCAAGGCAGCTGGCGCTGGATGTCTACCATACTCTTGGTTGCCGAGACGCTGCCCGCGTGGATCTGCGTTGCGATGCTAGCGGTGGGTTGCAGTTTATGGAGGTTAACCCACTGCCAGGGCTACATTATATCCGCTCAGACCTGGTAATTATGGCACGTTTGGGTGGTGTGACATACACAGAAATCATTGCTGAAATAGTTGAGTCTGCATGGCAAAGGTACAAATGTTGAAGTTTTTAGGGCTGTTCAACCAGACTCAATCTCATACCGGGACTTAAACAAAAGTGAAGAACAAAAAAGGGTAGAATGATTATCTAGAATAGCTTTCACCTTGAAAAAGCCTGATGAAAGAAACCACTCCCGCCGTCATGCCTCCTTGCTTTGAAAAATGGTGTCAAAGGTTTGATGATGTGTTCACGCATAAAGCGCAAAAAAGGGAATTTAGGCATTATGTAGGGGGATTATTAGGAGAAAGCGAAAGAAAAAACCTGTTTCAAATGGCAGAGAACGCTGTAGGTGTTTACTGGTGGCTTAAGACGCAGAGGGGACTTCAGAACAGCTATATCTATTCCGATTTTTCGATTGGTTGACCCTCCATCGTGACCTGTTTGCTTCTTATAAAGCGAGTTTGGGTTACATTTGGTCTTAATTTTTGTCTAAGTCCCGTTAAGAATAATTCTCAACTCACTACCCCCTTATTGAGAATAAGTGATTTTTACAACTGCCCTTGGTACGCCCTACTGCGATCGCACTCAACCACCATAAATAAACCCCATCGCCACAAGAGAGGCTACGGGGCAATACAGTTCAGTTAAGCATTTTAGATAGTGATTTTAAACTGGTTTAAACAGCAAGCAACTATCAATCTATTAAACCCCGTTTAAATGGCACTAAGATAAGCCCAAAGCCTTGTGTTGCCTTGTTCCCAGCCTGAAGGCTGGGAATGTATTCCGAGAGGGCTGCTGCCTCTGGCCAAGAAAGAGGAGGCGGCAGCCCTCCCAGGATGGGTTCCCAGCCTTCAGGCTAGGAACCAGTCAGGGCAAGGGTTATATCTTAACTTAGTGCCATTCCGTTATCGGCTGCTGTGGATCACAGGGTTTACAGTCTGGCAATGAAAATTGCCCGTCGCCGCGATCGCACCTCTCCACAAACCAAAAAAACCCTCGCTGCTTGAGGGAACATAAGGGTTTTAGACCCTCAAAACCATAAAACCCCACAGATGTAGATGTACTCTGTAGGGCTTTATCGTACCTTGTAGGGCATTAAGAGCGATTTTAGGATACCAGTCTTTTTTTTAGCTCTACCTCTAGCTGTTCATCAGTACTGACCACTACTCGCCCTGGCTTGGCTCTCATAATACTGAGGAAATGTTGAAATGCTTCTTCATCCTGGGGGTTGGCTTTGACGTATTCCCGCAGTTCTTTTTCTGACAAATTTAAATAGTTACTCATCCGATAATCTCCTCTCCATTGCTAAGAATCTCTACCTGAATTGTTTCACCGATCAAAACTTCAATTCTGTTTGTTCTTTCATCAAATCTAACCAATTCTATATTCTGTAGTAGATTACTGGTGCGAACGCTTAAACGGAAAAGGCTTTGAGTTGCTCTATGGTCGGTTCCATTTGCTATTGTCTACGGTGTTTTTTGTCTAAGTCCCAATACCAATTCTCCATGAAGATGCACTTAATCTTAATTAAACGTAGACGCGGAGCGGCTTGCCGCAGGCTACCGCCAAGTACGCATTCACATAGCGTCTCCAAGAGTTGGACACAAAGGAACAGATGAGTTATCTAATAGCGGCAAAGGAGTAATTATTAAGTGCGAGTTTACAGAGAATCGGTATCAGAAGTCAAAAGATAAAAACGCCAAGTTAAAAGCACTGCACCCATGAGTAGCCCTAGTACTAAACCCAACCATAAACCTATAGCACCCCAGCCGAAAGTAAATGTCATCAGATAGCCACCACCCAGACCAACGCCCCAGTAAGCGAACATAGTGATTAACACTGGCACTTTAGTGTCCTTCAACCCGATTAATGCACCAGCAGCAATAGTCTGAATACTATAAAATATCTGGACTAATGCCCCCACGGCTAGGAAAGAAGTTGCCGTTTTAACTATCTCGATATTATCCAGATTACTGGTGTCCAAATACATTGCCACAATATAGTTGGGAAACAGCCAAAAAATTAGTGCCACAATGCTCACAATGGGAGTAACAAGCGCAATGCAGACAAATCCCGCTCTGCTTGCACCATTGAGATCATTTTGTCCCCTCAGCTGTCCTACTCTCATGGTGATGGCATAGGAAATACCTATAGATACCGTTTCGACAAAACTTTCTGTCTCAACGGTGATTTCATGGGCTGCTAACGTCTCTGTCCCAAACCACCCCATCAGTAAAGCAGTGGCAGTGAATACTCCAATTTCTGCTCCATACTGCAACCCCAAGAACCATCCAGTTTGGAAGATATCTATAAACATATCTTTATCGAAGTGATGCAGAGCGCTATCAAGCTGGTAGTCTTTAAAGTAGTCATCGAAGCAAATCCAACTGGCGGCGGCGATAAAATTCAGCCAAAAAATGAGTGTACTTGCCCAACCAATACCAGCTAAACCAAGGGCTGGTAAACCAAATTTGCCGAACATTAGCACGTAATTAGCAGCTGCATTCAATAATAGTCCAGCCACCGTAATTACTGTTAAGAATTGGGGGCGATTGAGGGCAGAGCTAACTTCTTTTAAGATACAAAAACCGAGCGCAGCCGGAAAACCCCAAACAATAGAACGCAAATATGTTTGAGCTAATAATACATTGCTTGCTTCTTGACCGGTAAGCAATAGGATAGAGTCAAAGTGCCAAATGACAAACATCACAGGTAAGCACATCGTCACAGCTAACCAAATTCCTTGACCGGTAGCACGGCTAACTTGGTCTATTTTTCCTGCACCAAAGGCATTTGCGACGCTTGCACCTGCTGCTGAAAGAATAGAACGACAAACGGAAGCTAGGGTAGAAAAAGTTACTGCACCTAACGCACCCGCAGCTAAAGCTTGGCTGTTAAGTAAGCCCATCATCACCCCATCCAATAAAGGAATGCCCGCTTCTAATATTTGAGTAATTACCAGAGGAACTGCCAATTGCAGACAGGCTTGGACTTCTAATATCAGTTCTGACTTAAATTCTTTTGAAGTTAACTCCATTGGGGCACAAAATTAAGGAGGGTGCGAAAAAAGTAACATTTAATATATTAAGATATGTTAACATTTGCAGATGCGATTAACTCAAGCTATTAGCGATCGCCTGACCCTCTCAATAGAAAAAAGAGCGAAAATGCCAACCAGTGAAATAATTTTCTTGAGCAGCGTTAGCATAGCTGCCTTCAACTTATCACTATGAGTTGTGAACGTTTGAATTAAAAAATTGCTTTAACTCAACACTCACAACTCATAATTTTCTAACATTATCGCACCGGTAGTTGTGGGTGTTGAACAGAATATTTTGCCACTATGCCAGAAATCTCAGGGTTGTAAAGTCTCAAATAATTCCAGTAGTTGCCAAATACTTGCCGCACATAATTTTTGGTTTCATCAAAAGGAATTTCTTCAACAAACTCATCTGGATCTTTTGTAGTTAGACTTTGCAGCCATTTGGAGACATTGCCGGGGCCAGCATTATAACTGGCGATCGCGAGCAAGGAGTTATTGTTATATTGCTGATGGGTATGATCCAAATACCATGTACCCAGCATGATGTTATCGTTGGGATTTTCTAAGTTTATGGTTTTGATATCCAACTTGATTTGTGGGGCAATCCATTGAGCGGTACTCGGCAACAGCTGCATTAAACCAGTAGCGTTAGCAACGGATTTGATTTTTGGCTCAAACCGTGACTCCTGACGGATTAAGGCAGTGACTAACAGAGGATTGAGTTTACGCTCAATAGACCATTTTTCAATCTCTCGAAGATAGGGAAATGGATAACGGGCTTGCCAGTAGGTGATTTGTTTGCTCAGAGTCTGATATTGGGCAAGTTCAGCTGGTATTTCCCGATCTTCCAATTTAGAAATTTTGTCAATTCCGATGAGATTTTCTCCCTTAGCCTGCCGCATCAACCCTTCAGTAAATTGCTCTGCTACCGTTGGCTGAATTTTGTCCTGAAATTCTGTTTGCCATTGTAACCAGGCATCGCGGTCTTGACCGAGCAGATACAATTCTTTGAAAGTTTCAGAACCAGCAGGCGGTAATGGACGCTGGGGTGCGATTACTTCTGGATTCATGACACGCACGTTGTCAAAGTTGCCAACATTTAGCCCCAGCATCGTCGCTGCTCGCCATGCATAGTAAGAGTAGGGAAACTGGCTAATCACATACTCATAAGCAGTTTTAGATTGCTGCTGTTTCCCTAGTAAAGCTGCCCATTTCCCTACCCAAAAGCCTGCTCTGGGAGCCAAAATACTATTGGGGTTGTTGGTGACAATTGGTTCTGCCCATTGCCAAGCACCGACGTAATCTTTGGTTTTGGCTTTATCTTGGGCGATTTTCCAGCGGTACTCGGCAGCTTCGTCAGAATTGCCGTATTTGGCTATGAGTAATTGCCACGCCGAGCTAGCTGACTTTTGATCCTTGAGGGCTTCGAGAGTTTTGGCTTTTTGTACCAGCGCAGTCCCAGCTTGTTTAGGAAATTTACTAATTACCTGCTCAAGATAGGGTAAGCCGTCTTTAGCTGTTTTTGCGGTTTCTGCTAACCGCAGTAGAGCATTCCCAGCTTCTTCAGTGTTTGGAAATTGCTGCACCAATTGTTTATAGGTGGCGTAGGCGTAGCCCGCCGCAGGCATCGCTTTTTCTTTATCTTTGCCCCCTACCTGTAACCCCCGTGCAGTGCGGTAGAGGTTACGGGATGTTTTGGGTGCTTTGGCATAAGCATTCGCCGCTTTTAGAAATTGACTATTTTCCCAATAGCTTGTACCAATGAGTTCCCAATCTTCGGGTTTCAGGGTAGGCTGTTTTACTAACTCATCCAAAACGCCCACTATGCCTGGTTGGTCATAGGCATATTTAGCCAAAATCAATTGTAATTTTGGCTGATTGGGATTTTCTTGCAAGCGTTTGCGGATAATTTCCCAAGTCAGAGGATTGGAAGGAAATTGAGCGATCGCTATTTCTTGTTGCTGCGGTTGGGCAATCAAATATAGTGCTTTCACCGAGGCCGCTTCTTTGGGATACAGTTTTAGCACCCTTTGCCTGAGATCCGAGGCTTTGCCGTCCTCGCCCAAGATATCCTCTGCCTGCGCCTGTTTCAGCAAAATGTAGGGCGCAAAGATGGCATAGTCTTTATCTAATCCGTCCAGTAAAACCAGCGCTTTTTTCGCTTGGGTTCTTTCAATGTAATCACTCGCTAAAAGATAACGAGCGCGATTTCGGTCTGGTGAACGGGATTGCCCGGCGATCGCTGCTAGTTTTGCCGCCCGTTCTGGCAGCGATTGTGAGATCAGTGGAAAGACCGCTGATTGGGCAATGCTACCCTCTGATGTTTGCTCTGCTCGATTCTGACTCAGTTTGAGCCATTTCCCCAGAGATTTGCCAATCTCAGGTGCTGATACCATTGCCCCAGCTAAAAAGGCAAACAGGGCTGCACCCGCAATTATCGTAATTTGCTTTTTCTGTAGTTTCTTCAGCATGAATACCCGCTGAAAAGTTCCGGTGAGTTTCTTGAAACTCTAGCACTCCTAACCATCAGTGTTACCAATTTTTAATTTTAGATTTTTAATTTTATGTAGAAAAATCCTAAATTTCAATCCTACGGTTGGCAGTACTGAGTGAGTAGCACATATTAGATATTATTACATCTATCTTTGATCTACTATAAACTGCAATATCTTCAGAACAGCTATGTATGAGTCTATTTTTCGATTGGTTAACCATTCATCGTGACCTATTTGCTGCGAATATCGCTAGTTTGGGTTACATTTGGGCTTAATTTGTGTTTAAGTCTCGTTAGCTTTTACAGGAATCTCAATCACAAACTTTGTGCCTTGCCCCGGTGTGGAGTCACACCAAAGATTACCGCCATGCTTCTGGGTCACAATTTGATAGCTCATAAACAAACCCAAGCCAGCGCCTTTGCCAACGGGCTTAGTGGTGAAAAAAGGATCAAATAGTTTAGAGCAAATCTCTTCTGGAATGCCTATTCCATTGTCAGAAATCATAATCATCACTTGGTTTGTATCGATTTGACAAGTCTGAATCCAGATGGTATTGAGATTGGCTAAAATATCTTGGAACGAACGCCCCTGATTAGATTCTTCTAATGCATCAACAGCATTGCTCAAAAGATTCATAAACACTTGATTAAGGGAGCCAGCATCACATTCAATCAGTGGTAACTGACCATACTCTTTAATAACCAGGATCTGGGGGCGATCGACTGTCGATTGCAATCGATGTTGCAAAATCACCAAGGTACTATCAATCCCTTGATGAATGTCTACCGCTTTCAATCCTTCTTCATCCAAGCGCGAGAAGTTCCGCAGCGATAACACAATAGTAGAGATGCGCTCGGTACCGATTTTCATGGACTGAAGAATCTTGGTAACATCTTCCCGTAAAAAGTCTAGTTCAAGTTTATCCAATTCTGCGTGCAGGGCAAGAGGTGGATTTGGATAGTGCTGTTGGTAAGCTTGCAATGCTTCCAGCAGACCTTGGATATACTCAGAAAGATAAATTAAGTTGCCATCAATGAAATTAACCGGGTTATTGATTTCATGGGCAACCCCTGCCACCATCTGTCCCAATGCAGACATTTTTTCACTGTGAAGCATCTGTAATTGAGTCTGTTTAAGCGTTTGTAGGGTTTGCTTCAGAGTCGTATTCTTTTCATTCAATTCTTCAGTTCTCTGCTGAACTCGAACTTCCAGAGTTTCATTGGTTCTGGCTAATTCGGCAAAAGCTAAACGCAGCTTGCTTTCTGCTTGTGTTCGTTCTGCGATCGTCGCTGTCAGCACAAGAATGGTGAGTGTAATCACGCCAATAAACGATTGCAGTTGGATCAAAGATTGGTCGAGATCCTTAGTCACAAAACCACCTTTGCCATTAACGGTTCCGATCACAGCGATCGCAGCGACAATAAAAGTTAACACTGTTGCACCCGGTTGCCCCAGTCGAAAGGCAGACCAGATCAATATCGGAATCAACATATACTCCAGGTGATATCCCTGACCAAAAGCAACTTTGCCGATGAAAATGACCAACCCCATCAGGATAACTGGCTCTACTACGATTAAGCAGAATCTTAAAGGGCGTGAATTTGCTCTTGAGTGTCGAAGATGAGAGAGATTTTCAGAATCCTCTGACGTTGAACTGAGGGATAACCATTGCCAGATTGAATGTCGGTTTTTTTGAATGAATTGCCCCCAACTAAGCAGAATCGGGGTGACGATAAAAATTCCTGAAACATTAGAAATCCACCAGGTTAACCAAACAGTCCCATACGCTGTCCAGGGAACTTTACCACTCAACGCCAAGCAAGCCACTCCAACAGTTGCATTGATGATCGGCCCCACCATGCCGGTTAAAATCAAAAATTTGAATACGTTGGTGACACGTTCTAAAGGATAGTGAAGGTTGGTAGTTTTCCGCAGCAGGAAGGCACCCAACATAGTCCCCAGAGTTGTTCCGATCGCAATTCCCAGCACTGGCAGCGTTGAAATCGCCAAGGATAAGAAACTTGTTGGATCTCGGAACGCCCAAAAGTTGGCAAGAAATGAACCCAGCAAAACACCGTACCCGATCCAGTTACCAAACAACAGAACAGCCCCAGCAGCAATTCCATCCGGGGGCCAAACTGGAGTCACATTGTTCGGTGTGGAGGCCAGATGACGTGAAATTTCAGCCATTTCATAGTAGGTGCTCGCCAAAACAACGCTGCCTCCGATTTGCCTTAGCCCATGAGGGAATATAGGGGATTTTTGTTGAATCATCTGTTTAGTGGCTGCTTGATATCAACGTTAGACCTCTTGCATAAATTTAAATTGTCATGTTGAGCAAAGCGAAACATCTGGTGAGATTCTTCTCTCGACTGAGTTCTGCTCAGAATAACATTCCTAATTTTTTGACTTTTGCAAGAGGTCTGTTGCTTTCTAAACATAGAATGCCCTTTTCCCTTAAGGTCGGAACATAAAGCAGCTATGAAAGTAGAAGACAAAAAGCATCAAAACAAAACAAGCAGTTCGTCAAGCTGGTATTCAAAAAAAGGTGGGTTGTTATCCGTTTCGCCACAGTTTCGCTACCTATTTACTGCAAAATGCCTATGACATCCGCACTGTACATAAATTACTCGGACACAAAGATATGAAAACTACAATGATTTATACCCACGTTCTTAACCGTGGTGGAAAAGCTGTCCGAAGTCCCCTAGATTAGAGATAATATTGTCCAAAGCAGTAATTCTCTATCATCTATGACTCAAGCCATACCCAAGCTAGTAACCTTTGAGGAATTCGTCGATTGGCTACCCGAAAACTCAGGGGTACGCTACGAACTGCATAACGGAGACATTGTTGAAATGGCGCAACCAGTAGGGGAACACGAGGAAGTTAAAGGATTTCTAGGTATCGAAATTCCTGTTGAAATTAAACGTCTAGGATTGCCCTACTTCATGCCCAACCAAGTTATAGTTAGACCTGCTGAAAAAGATTCTGGTTACTTTCCAGATGTGTTGGTGCTAAACCGTGCAAATCTGGCAAACGAAAAATTATGGAAAAAAGCATCTACCGTTAGTTTGGGTGCATCGATACCTTTGGCGATTGAGGTTGTATCAACCAACTGGCGAGACGATTATTACTTGAAGTATGCTGACTATGAAGAGATGGGTATCCCAGAATACTGGATTGTCGATTATGCTGCTTTGGGTGGACGTAATTTTATCGGCAACCCGAAACAACCGACAATCTCTGTTTGTAACTTAGTTGATGGGGAATATCAGATAAGTAAGTTTCGAGATAGCGATCGCATTGTTTCCCAAACTTTTCCCGAATTGAATCTCACCCCAAATCAGATTTTTCAAGCTGGTGTAGTGTAGCGTTTATCGTTTTGCTAATTCTGGAGTCCGCCCCTTCAAGCCAATCATCAACTTCAGCATAAACACTTTTAATACAGGTACTCGCTGCAAAAACCATAAACCGAGGCGACGAACCACTACCACAGGTAAGAAGTTATTAGAAAACATCCGATCTAACAAATCGGTGAAACCTAAAATTGTCAGGTTTTCTAGCTTGCGCCAACGTTCATAACCTTTAAGAATTTGAATGTCGCCAATATCTTTACCCGCTTGGTGCGCTGCTTGGATTACTTGCGCCAAAGCTGCTGCATCCCGAATACCCAGATTTAAACCTTGTCCACCGACGGGATGGCAATTGTGCGCCGCATCACCAATTAATGCTAGTCGGGGGAGAACATAGCGATCGCTTTGCATGAGTTGTACCTGAAATACAAAGCGATCGCCAAGTAATTCTAATTTCCCCATCTGATTACCGTAGCGGCGGGTTAGTTCTGCCAAAAATTGCTGATCATCTAAAGCACATAAAGTTTTTGCTTCTTCGTGGGGGGCTGTCCACACAATCCGGCAACGGTTCCCCGGTAAAGGTAAAATCGCAAAGGGCCCGCTAGACCAAAATCTTTCGTAAGCGGTGTTATTGTGCGGTTTTTCTGGTTTGACAAATGCAACTATGCAAGACTGCCAATATTTCCAGCCAGAGGTTTTGATCCCAGCGGCTTGACGAATTGGCGATCGCGCCCCATCTGCTGCTATAAGTAATTTGCTGCGAACTGTCTGTAACTGATCGGCAACTTTAATATCTATGGCTACTATATCCTTCTGGTACTGCGTATTTACCACTTCAGCCGGACACAGATAAGTTACATTTGGACAATTTTGGACAAACTCCTGCAATGGTTGCAACAGCGCTTGGTGTTCCGCCACATAACCCAACTCTGTTGTACCTATATCATCTGTGGCAAATTCCACCACATTGGGATAATCGGCATCAGAAAGACGAACTCGGCAATATTTGGCGATTTGAGGCAACATTTTGTCCCAAACTCCAATTCCTTGATAAATTAGCGCCGAAAGCATGTGAACTGCATAGGCTTGTCCCTTAGCTACAGCCGCTGATGCCACTTTCGCCTCAATCAGCAAGACACTCAAGCCAGAATCTTTTAAAGCAGAGGCTAGAGTTAACCCAATAATCCCACCGCCGACAATTACCAAATCATATTCATATCCCCGCAAGTCTTGCGGTGTTGGTTGAGGGGAAATTTGCTCAAGCTGCGTTAGGGTCATTGTTAAGTTAGGTTACAGCGTCTTAACTCTTATTTTGACGCGATCGCGCTCTCATCAGCAAGTTAATAAGAAGCAAACATTGAAAAACCCCGCTGATGACTGAGGACAACAGCGAGGTTACACATCTTTACTTATTTTGCAGACAAATAAAGTATAAATTTGTTGCACACCTACTACCAACTATTACTATAGGACTCATATTTGATTTTTGAAAAAACTCAGTACAACTCAAAGAGGCTTCTTCCCTACTCCCCACTCCCTACTCCCTACTCCCAGCCTACGCAAATAATTTCAGAAATCAAATCGGATTGCTATAGTAAGAGTAACTTGTTATTAAATGTCCTGTGTTTGACAGCAGGAAATTAGTTATTATGTTTACGAACGTGATGTACGTAACCAGCTTTATGTATTCTTTTGTGATGATATTTATGATGCGTAACAGCAGCTGAAGCCGGTGAAGCTTGAAAAATTGGTGCAGCAATGGCTACAGGGGTAGCAAGTACTAGAGCTAGAACTAAACCTTTAGCAAACTTGTTCATGTGATTTCCTTGATTCTATTTGTTCAGTGAATCTATAAATATAAATATGACGAAGACATATGTAGATATCTTGTTATTTATATGAAGTTTTTGTGGATATTTTTGCCGAAATTATAATCTATATACACCGCAAGATTTATTATTCTACAGAGAAAAATTTACGGAGGTTTTTTGGCAATTAGCCAGAATTAATTCTTGGACTAAGTAAGCGTAATTCTATTGTTTTAAAGAAATTTACCAACTTCAAAAAAAACCTGCTGTGATCCACAGCAGGTCTAAACGGCATAGTATGTAGTTAGAGAGTAGTAGAAAATAAACTTGTTATATAACTACTACAAAATCTGAAAGTTAACAGCAACTATAAAAGTCATATATGAGCAGTAAGGCACTCATGAATAACCGTCTATAGTCTACATTCGCTCCAGCTTAACAATTATTAAGCAGATATCAAGGAAACGTCTGGCGGCTTTGCAAAAGATGAGTGGAGAAACAGCTATCTACTTTCATCAATAATTAGTTATTTGGGGTGGTTGGTGTAGCTGCGGGTGGCGTAGTTACACCTGTTGGAGTAACGTCTTTTTTAACTGCGGATTGTTTAACTACAGATTTACTTCTAACAGCTTTGCTGGAGTGGTGGTGTTTATGTTTATGATGCTTCCGTTTTGCAGTCTTGGATTTGGCAACTTTAGCAGTTGCGTAAGTTGCAGTCGGGGTAGAAGTAGTTTTGGCTTGAACAGTAGATGCAGAAACGGCTACAGGGGTAGCAAACATCAGAGCCAAAAGTAAGGCTTTAGCAAACTTATTCATTTGAAACTCCTCATCAAATAAGCAATTGCCTAACTATCTATTAGCCGTATGTCATTAGTTTGTAATTTGTGTGAATCTTAGGTGTGATTTTTTAATTATCTCTATTCAAAGATAGATGACTTTAAGTGAATACCTTGGTATATGATACTCATTGCCACCAATTCTTCTGTAATTTCCAAATTAGATGTAATATTTTGCACAACACCTAAGTATTCTCCGGTGTCGATTAACTTGAGGAGCGATGTCTACGATGGTCACTGAGCTTCTGGCCTTGAGCGTTCGCGCAGCGTCTCGTAGAGAAGCCGAAAGGTGTCGAAGTGCGGGCTACGCCTACGCGCCTGAGTAGCTTCATAGGGCTAGAATGCCTGTGTTAATTTTGATTAAGAAATACTGAGAGCCATCAATTCTTCTGCTATGTCAAAGTTAGCTGTGACATTTTGCACATCATCCAAGCCTTCTAGAGTATCAATTAACTTGAAAAGCGATCGCGCCTGATCGGGATCAGTAACTTCTACACTATTACTAGGAATCCAGCGCAATTCGGCATCAGTCACCTTAAAGCCTTGATCTTTGAGTGTCTGGCTAAGGGTTTCTAAATTGCCAATGTCAGTAAATACCTCAGCCATCTCATCTTCAGTCATCTCATAAGACTCAGCACCGCCTTCAAGGGATGCTTCTAAAAGCTGTTCTTCGTCAACTACACCCTGCATTACACAAACGCCTTTTTGATCAAACATCCAGCTAACACAACCTGTTTCACCAAGATTGCCACCATTTTTACTCAAAGCTACACGCAAATCAGCAGCAGTGCGATTGCGATTATCTGTGAGGGCTTCGATTAAAATCGCTACACCACCAGGGCCGTAACCTTCGTAGCGAATCGCTTCAAAGGTAGCATTATCCCCGCCAAAAGTGCCTGCACCTTTAGCGATCGCTCGTTCAATATTATCATTGGGGATACTCGCTGCCTTTGCCTTGTCAATTGCTGTGCGAAGTTGAAAATTCAGCGCCGGATCTGGTACGCCGTTTCTAGCAGCAACGATAATCGCCCTGGATAACTGAGTGAAGGTTTTCCCCTTTTTTGCATCTACTACCGCTTTTTGGCGCTTAATATTTGCCCATTTACTGTGTCCTGCCATAATCTGAAATTATCAAAACTCTATTCCAGATTAGGATATATTTGCTGGCAAAAACCATAACTTCAGATAATTGTGCAAGGCTAGATCAGAGTGGCAAAGTTGTTGTGAGAGAACTAAGAGAATTGACCAATCATTTTAATCAACATTATGATGCACGATTTTTTTCTCTTCCTCGCCATGCCAAGCGAAAAAGAAAGAAAGTGTCACACTACTTTCGGAGCTTGCTGCTTGGATTATTGGTGGGCATACTAGCTTTAGTTGGATGTCAAAGTATCCTACCTGGTGTTAGAGAAGATAAAGTAATTCATTTAACCCTGTGGCAAGGTGTAAATCCGCCACCAAATCGGGATGTGCTGCAAAAGCTGGTAGACAAATTCAATCAATCCCATCCAGGTATTCAAGTAGAGTCGCTTTATATTGGGCAACAAGATCAGCAAACACCTAAGATTTTAGCGGCGGTGGTAGGAAATGCACCCCCAGATTTGTTATGGTATAACCCGACGATCGCAGGTCAATTGGTAGAACTCAACGCGCTTTTACCTTTGGATGACATGCTCGAAAAATCTCCCATAAAAGCCGAAATTGACCCCGCTTTGTATGCATCAATGAAATACAACGGTAAGATTTGGTCTGTGCCCTTTGCTACAAATAATGTTGGCATTTTTTACCGTCCGAGTTTGTTTAAGGCGGCGGGAATTACTGAATTACCCCGCACTTGGCAGGAGTTTGGCCAAGTTGCGAGGAAATTAACTCGTGATACCAATGGCGATGGACGAACAGATCAATATGGGATGTTTCTGCCTTTGGGGAAGGGAGAATTTACAGTGTTTGCCTGGTTGCCGTTTATGTGGAGTGGTGGCGGCGAGTTGGTGAATGATGGTTCACAGAATGCGGCAGCAGTAGATTTGCAAGATAATCAAGGTGCGATCGCCGCTTTGCAATTCTGGCGCGATTTAATTACGGACGGTTCCGCTATTTTATCTAGCCCAGAACGGGGTTATGAGACAGATGACTTGCTGGCTGGTAAAGTCGCAATGCAATTAAATGGCCCTTGGAATCTGGGGCAATTTCAAGAGACTGGTGTCGATTTTGATGTTTTTCCAATTCCTGTTGGGCAAAAACCTGCTACTGTTATTGGTGGTGAGAATCTCTTCTTTTTCAAAACCACACCGGAACGCGAAAGAGCAACCTTTAAGTTTGTCGAATATGCTTTGAGTGAAGAATTTCAGACAGAATTAGCATTAGGAACTGGCTATTTACCGGTGAATTTGAAGTCTCGTGAAAGTCCAAAATATCAGGATTTTGTGAAAAAAATACCACAGGTGAAGGTATTTTTAGATCAAGCTAAATATGGGCGATCGCGTCCGATATTTCCTGGTTACAATCGGATTTCTGACAGTGTAGGTCGGGCGATTGAATCTGTATTGTTGGGTAAAAGTTCGCCAGCAGAATCACTCAAAGCAACCCAGCAACGCCTTGATTTGATTTTCAAGTGATCCGATTACCCGAAATCCCTGGAAAACCTCACCCTGTCAAGAAAGAACATCCCTCTCCTTACTAAGGCTACAGTGTCGTATCACCCCCCTTAATCCCCCCTTATAAAGGGGGGAAATGAGATTTCCGGTTCCCTCCCCTTTACAAGGGGAGGGTTAGGGTGGGGTAAAACCTGTCTTCTTCAGCTATTTTCAGACTTATGTGTACACCCTAGCCTTAGTAAGGAGAGGGACAGGTTTTGCGTAGCATAACCAGGGTGAGGTTTTTTGTTTAAATCACAAATGGTTCAAGTTCGCGGTTATACCACTCATCTTCAATACGTTCAGTAACCAGCGGTCTAATGATAAACTTGGGCGGGCTACCATCCAAAACATCAATCCGCACACATGAGTAAGGCAGGCGATTCTGGAGATTGTAATCATGACGACCCACAAAAAGCATTGAATCGGCAACTTTTCGAGTGGGTTTACCTGCAATTTCCGTAAAAGTCTCCATCAATTCAGTCCCCCTTCGCCGTTGATATCGGGGACGATGACCACTACCACCAGAGATAATGCAGTTAATGTGGGAGTCCGCAAATCCGGTATCAGTTGTGCGAAGATGCTCCAAACAGTGAGCGTGACCATTTAAAATTAAATCGACTATGGGACGTTCTTTAGTTAGAGAACCAAGAGTTTGTGCCACTTGTTCAAACACCCAGCGCAATCGGTGGCGAACCGCCAAGGTTTGCGCCTGATCCCACTTAGTAGCTTCTGTGACGTAGGGAGGATGGTGGAAAAATATTACACGTCCGCGCACTTCGGAGGTGTTCCAAGATTCGATTAGTCTGCTTCGCAACCATTCAAGTTGTTCAAAGTCGATCGCAGGCATTTTCTCAGATGCCAATTGTTTTTCAATATCGATTTTGATCTCGTCTATTTGGTCTAGTTTGGCGCTAAGTTCATCGAGTTGTTCCGCTTCGGTGGGTTTATCTGGGTTGAGGCGATCGCATATTCCCAAAATCTGCAATTCTTCTTGATCTATTTCTTGGCGACGCTTTTGCAATTGGCGGCGGTAAATTTCCCCCTCTTGAGTTGCAGGTAAAGGTGATGGTGTATTAAAAGTATTAGAATCCAGTGCGAAAAAGTCAATCCCGCCGTAACGAAAGGTATAATAGCGATTAGGTAAGCGCGTAAAATTCCCAGGTTCGTAACGCAAACAGCGCCCTGTGTCAGTCTTAGCAGTGTAGTGCCGATCTAAATGACGTTCCAACTCTTGTGGGGAAGCGATCGCCTGGGTATAGTCCATAAATGCCCGTGCATAGGCGTTACCTTGATATGATCCATGCCAGCCAATCTCGATATCTTTGTAGCGGAACAGGCGACGTAATGAAGATGTTGTTCCAGTAAATAAACGGTACATCAACGGCACATCGTAGTAATCATGATTACCAGGTACTGGCAAGAATGGCAGATTAAACACCATGCGGTCGTAGGGAATGCCTTTCGGGTTGTCGCCACCGACAAGAAATTCTCGGTAAGGCTCAATAAAGTTTGTTGAATAATACTCTTGGGAACCCACCACATAGATTACATCGCCTGTGTGCAACACAAAACTGCAATCATCGTGGTGAGTCAGCATCAGTTCGGCAACTTTTCGTTGGGGATGGTGTCGAGAATGGGATTTAGTGCCGGAATCACCGATAACCATAAAGGAAAATTCTGGACTATCCTGCCTGCGATCGTCAATAACCATGCTGGTTTGGTCAATTCCCCGTTGCACAAAACTTGGATGCATCCACCGCACCCGTTCCTTCATCTTTTGAATTTTTACAGGAATCGGTGGATCGGAAATCAATTTCATGGCTGATAACTCTTGAATGCCTAACGCACATGCCGATTGTAACGAAATATTTAATTGTCATTAGTCATTAGTCATTAGTCATTTGTGAATAACCAATGCCCCATGCCCCATGCCCCATGCCCAATCCCCAATGCCCAATCCTTAAGGCAAATTTTCTCGCAGTAATGCTCGAAAGCCTGCTTGTTGAAAATGCTCATCAGCAGTTAGTGCTTCAGTGATTCCGCTATATTCCATCACAATAAAAGATACGCAATCCACAAATCCCCATTCTTTCTCGGTTCGTTCCCGATATAGCTCGAAAGCACGTTCGTAGAGTTCCTGAGAGAGGGGGACAATTTCTACTTTAGAGTCTGCTACTAGAGAATTTAATAATATGATTGCCGCCTGACGATAAGGTAGTTGGGATAAGGCATTGCCAATTTCCAACATCACCGCCTGTGTTGTCACCAAACGAGTTTCTGCTACTTGTAACATTTTAGCCAGATGTAAGGCTCGGTCATGCAAGCGATCGCTCGGTGCAGATAAGGCAATGGCAAATGATGTATCAAGAAAGACTTCAGAATGCATGGAAAGTTTACTTACCGTACAAATATTTATCTATATTAGTAGACCAGTCAGGTGGCCCATCTAGGTTGAGCGATCGCGCCGTTTGCAGAAATGATACCGTTTCATGTTCACTTGGCGGTAAAATTTCGATACTGATTCGCACGCGGGTATTGATTGGCAGTGCGATCGGTTCAGCCGGATAGAACACTTTACCATTAAAGACAGCTGTGATTTTTTCTACCATTTTTCGCAAAAATTGCTTTTAGTCTATCCTAAGCTGGTTGTGACAATACGGATAGAGTAGACGACGCAATAACTAGTGAAGATACTTATAGCTGTCTTACGAATTATATCGATTTTTTAGAATTGCCCAAGCCAGCAACTGAACTAATGTTACGTGAGTGCGACGAACCTCTCCCTATCTTAAATTAAAGTTCAAGTCTCTCCCTCTCAGACTCGGCTACCGTGTACACACAAGTCATCAAATTACCCAAAACAAAAGAAAAACCTCACCCTGTCCTATCTTTAATCCCTCTCCTTAAATAAGGAGAGGGACAGGTTTTGCGTAGCATAACCAGGGTGAGGTATCTCAGGGGCTGCGCGATAAATCTTAAATGACCTCACCAAAGACTTGTATGTATACCGTAGCTCCGACTCAGAGAGGGACAGGTTTTGAGTAGTAAAACCTCTTAGAGGTCTTTTACGGACAAAAAGGGAAAAATTTGTGGCTTTTTCCAACTCTTAGCAATAAATTATTGTAGTAATTCTATACAAAAATAATGTATGTAGGCTGTAAATAAATCAGCTTTTTGGAGTTGGGCAGAGCGCAGAGTTTAGACCCTACTTTTGCTACTTGTAAAAAAAAATTAAAACCAGATGATAAATATTATTCTATATACCTTATAATCTTTTTAATTACGGTATCCGTCTAGAAATACCGTAGATTTAGGGGTGAATTCTGATGAGCGAGTTGCAACAACCGATACATTTAAGTAAATTGCTAACTGAGGGAATGCAGACTTATGTCATGAAAGCATTGCAGATCATACAACTATCATACCAAGACACAATTAGAAATTGGCTGAATGGACGCACTGTGCAAAGCTTTGTGAGTCTGTTTCTAATAGGTACTTTTTTGAGTATAGCAGTTGTCTCCTGCTCTGGAAGCAGTTCAGCTAGCAAAAATGATGTCAAGCTGAAACTTGTTTCTTTCTCTGTCACCAAAGCAGCTCACGACCAGATAATTCCCAAATTTGTGCAAAAGTGGAAGCAAGAACATAATCAAAACGTCACATTTGAGCAAAGCTATGGGGGTTCTGGCGCTCAAGCTGCTGCTGTTATTGCAGGTTCGCAAGAAGCAGATATAGTACATTTGGCACTTCCCCTAGATGTCAAAAAAATTGCTCTTGCAGGTTTGATTAAATCAGGTTGGGAAACCAAAGCTCCAAGAAATGGTATTGTTAGTAAATCGGTTGCTGCGATCGTTACCCGCGAAGGCAATCCCAAAGGCATCAATACTTGGGCAGACTTGGCAAAAGATGGCGTGAAAGTGATTGCGGCTAACCCGAAAACTTCTGGTATTGCTATCTGGGAATTTTTGGCTTTTTGGGGTTCTGTGAGTTTAACCGGAGGTAACGAAGCCACAGCATTAGATTATGTCACTAAAGTTTATAAAAATACTCCGATTCTAACGAAAGATGCCCGTGAAGCTAGCAATTTATTTTTCCAAAAAAATCAGGGAGATGTCTTAATCAACTACGAAAATGAGGTGATTTTGGCTGGGGAAAATGGGACTAAACTACCTTATGTTGTACCCCAAGTCAATATTTCCATTGATAATCCTGTAGCCGTAGTTGATAAAAATGTTGATAAACACGGTACAAGAGAAATTGCACAAGCATTTGTTGATTTTCTTTACTCGACAGAAGCTCAACGGGAATTTGCTAAATTACAATATCGTCCTGTTAACCCCACTGTCAGCCAAGAAGTAGCATCACAACATCCGCCAATTAAAACTTTATTCACATCTCAAGATTTAGGTGGCTGGGATATTATTCAGAAAAAGTTTTTTGGAGATGGGGCAATTTTTGACAAAGTTCAAGCTGCCAGCAAAGCATGATACAGCGCTTCCGGCTGTTATGCAATACAGTTTTCCTTTTGCCCCTGTTTTATCATAGCTTTCAGCTTTGAGGATGTACCTCATAGCCGCCGGAAGTGCTGTATCTATATTTTTCGTGCAAGATTATCTACTTGCTAATAGCCAAGCATAAGGAATTCTCAGTCACTTTACTCAATTGATAATTTATGAGCTTTTGTAGCAAATTTAAGCATAGCTTTATCCTCACATTTTTAATGATTATTGCTAGTAGTATCACTGCTTGTAGCAGCAGCGATGAAAAGAAAAGTCAGGTGAGTATTGATGGTGCAGCTGTAGGTTTCCCTATTTCTTTAGCAGTTGCAGAAGAATACGGTAAAGTCAAACCAGAAGCTAAAGTAAGCGTTGCCTCAAGTGGTACTGGTGGTGGTTTCAGTAAATTTTGTAATGGTGATATTGATATAGCTGGTGCTTCTCGTACCATTAGAGATGAAGAAATCAAAAAATGTAAAAGTAAGAATATTAAGTTTGTCGAGTTGCCTGTAGCTTTAGATGGCATCGCTGTGATTGCTAACCGTCAAAATAACTTCGCCAAATGTCTAACTATTAAGGAACTGGGCAAGATTTGGGGCGGCAAATCAGACGGTAAAATATTGACATGGAATCAAGTTAATCCAAAATTCCCTAATGAAAAGCTGAAGTTGTATGCTCCATCTTCGGATACGGGAACATTCGATTATATGACTCAAGCTGTGACTGGCAAAGCCAAGAATGGCCGTACAGATTACACTGCCACTCAGAATCAAAACCTTCTCGTACAAGGAGTGTCAGGTGATGCAACAGCTTTGGGTTATGTAGGGATATCTTACTATATTCAAAATCAAGATAAACTCAATCTAGTTGCTGTAGAAAGTCCTACAGGAAAGTGCGAAAAACCAGTTCCAGTAGATAATGTGATCAAAAACATTTATACACCTTTGTCTCGTCCTCTGTTCATCTATGTCAGTAAAAAATCCTTAGATACTAAGCCAGCAGTAAAAGAATTTGTAGATTTTTATCTAGAAAATTCTTGGAAGTGGGTAGATAGTGTTGGTTATGTGGCACTACCTGATGAAGCTTATATCAAGGTAAAACAAAAGTTTGCTACTGGTGAAACTGGGACAAAGTTTAAAAAAGCCAAACCCGGTGAACCAATCACAAACTTTATTTAAATAAAGTCCGAGTCATTGTAGTCAAAAATTAACTGTTTATGCAGAATACTAATTATCAAGATGATCCTTATCTAGTATCCAGACAGTCACTGGATAAAAATGCATCTGAAGATATCTCAGAAAAGATTGTTGCGGCAATTTTATTTGCTTGTGCGTTAGTTTCGGTTTTGACTACCTTTGGGATTGTCCTAATTATCTTTCAGGAGACATTCAGTTTTTTCCAAGAAGTCTCTTTTGCCGAATTCTTTCTTGATACTAAATGGACACCTCTATTTGCCGATAAACATTTTGGTGTTTGGCCATTGATTAATGGCACTTTCTTGACTACAGCTATTGCTATGGGAGTTGCTATTCCTTTGGGTTTATCTTCTGCAATTTACTTGAGTGAATATGCTCAACCCAAAGTTGCGGCAATTTTACGTCCAGCAGTAGAACTTTTAGCAGGAATACCCACGGTAGTATATGGTTACTTTGCCCTGTTGTTCCTTACACCATTGCTGCGGAATTTTATCCCTCTGGAAATATTCAACGCTTTGAGTGCGGGGTTAATGATGGGGGTAATGATTACACCTACTGTTGGTTCTATCAGCTTAGATGCTATTAAAGCAGTTCCACGTTCTTTGCGAGAAGGAGCTTATGCTTTAGGTATCACTAAACTGGAAACCATTTTTAAAGTAGTTCTACCAGCCGCACTTTCTGGAATCATCGCCTCGATTATTTTGGGTATTTCTCGCGCTGTGGGTGAAACAATGACTGTCCTCATCGCCGCCGGACAACAACCAAGATTAACTGTTAATTTTATGGAATCAGTAGAAACCATGACAGCTTACATGGCGCAAATTTCTGGTGGAGATAGTCCGCGTGGTAGTCTTAATTTCAAGACATTATATGCTGTAGGCGCTGTTCTATTTATACTTACCCTAGCTTTGAATATTGTTAGTTACTGGGTTGCTAATCGTTTTAAAGAAAAATACGACTAAATAGATATGGCTACAAGTTATCAACAAGATGATTCTCTAGATTCGGCGGCAGAATTTACCGATAATGTTGAGAGTAGGGAGACATTAGGGAAAGTATTTGAAGTGCTTTTTTTGTTAGGATTGCTGATTGGTTTATTTGTCCTAGCATTGCTACTTTTTGATATTTTTCGAGACGGATTAGGCAGATTTTTATCACCTGGCTTTCTCACGGAAACTCCTTCTCGTTTTCCTGACCAAGGTGGTATTCGTCCTGCGATTATCAGCAGCGTTCTTTTAGGAATTGTTGTGATTTTTGTGACTGTCCCTATTGGTGTTGGAGCAGCTTTATATCTAGAAGAGTATGCACCTAAGGCTTGGTGGACAGCGATTATTGAGATTAATATCAGTAATCTCGCGGGTGTACCTTCTATTGTCTATGGATTGCTGGGTTTAGGGGTTTTCAATTATTTGCTTGGGTTTGGCCCCGCTTTGATTTCTGGTGCATTGACTTTATCTTTGTTGTCTTTACCAGTAATTATTGTGACAGCTAGAGAAGCAATTCGCGCTGTCCCAGATTCCCTGAGAAATGCTTCTTACGGATTAGGTGTCACAAAATGGCGAACTATCAGCAGTCACGTATTACCCTATGCTATTCCCGGTATTTTGACAGGGGTGATTATCTCTGTATCCCGCGCTATTGGTGATGCAGCTTCTCTAATTGTTGTAGGTGCTGTGGGTTTTCTCACCTTTAACCCTGGTTTGTTTCAGAGATTTATGGCATTACCCATTCAAATTTACAGTTACATCACTCGTCCTGAACCGGGTTTTGCTAGTGCAGCAGCAGCCACAATTATTGCGTTGTTACTCTTGATTTTAGTCTTAAATGGTGTAGCAATTTATATTCGACAACGCTTCTCAATAAATTAGGTAATTAAATATCTAATCAAATACATTCATGAATATTAGGAGAACAGCCAAATGACTTATAGCAATAGTAGAAGTCAATCAGATAGTGCCACAATCGACCAAGACAAGGGCGTATTTAATGTTGAAGGTGTGAAGGTCTATTATGGGGGATTTCTGGCACTTTTAGATGTTTATCTAAAGATTCCTGAAAAACAAATTGTTGCTTTTATTGGGCCTTCAGGATGTGGTAAAAGTACCTTATTGCGTTGCTTCAACCGGATGAATGATTTAATCCCTGGTGCTAAGGTTGAGGGTAGACTGAATTATCGCGATCGCAATATTTATGATCCTAAGATAAATTCTGTCAAATTACGCCGCCAAGTCGGAATGGTTTTTCAAAGACCGAATCCTTTCCCCAAATCAATATACGAAAATATTTCCTTTGGGCCCCGTGCTAACGGTTATAAAGGTAACATTGATGAATTGGTGGAAGATTCCCTCAGACGCGCTGCTATTTGGGATGAAGTCAAGGATAAACTCAAAGAGAAGGGGACTGCATTATCTGGCGGACAACAGCAACGGCTTTGCATTGCTCGTGCGATCGCCATGAAGCCAGATGTATTATTAATGGATGAACCATGTTCTGCTCTCGACCCAATTTCTAGCCGCCAAGTAGAAGAACTCTGCTTAGAACTCAAGGAGCAATACACCATCATTATGGTGACACACAATATGCAGCAAGCTTCCAGAGTGGCAGATTTCACGGCTTTCTTCAATACAGAAATTGACGAGCATGGCAAACGTCGCGGAAAATTAGTTGAGTTTAATCCTACAGCTCAAATGTTCAGTTCTCCTCAAACCAAAGAAGCTGAAGATTATATCAGTGGACGGTTCGGGTAAATTAATTCGTAATTCGTAATTCGTAATTCGTAATTCGTAATTCGTAATTCGTAATGACGGTGGGGAATGCGTTATATCATGTCCGCTTGATTACTTATTAAACTTCAAGAACCCCACCCCGCCAAAGCTACGCTTTGTCTCCCCTCCCCGCAAGCGAGGAGGGGATTTAAGGGCAGATAATTGACAAGGAAATGAGGGGGCTGCTATCGGCAACAATGACAGAGTTAATCATCACGCAATTCATCAGCGATTTGGTCATCATCTAGGTTGATAACTGGGATTTGCAAACGTCCTAGTTCGTACATGAATTGGGGTTTGTTCATACTGCAAAAGGCGGCGGCTTTACCAAGAGATAGTCGGCGTAGCTCGAATAGTTTGACTGCGAGCAAAAATGTAAGTTCTGCTTCTAATGCTTGGGGTGATTTGCCGGAGGTAATGAGTAAGTCATCGGGATAGTGAAGGGATAGAATGTGCATAGTTCGCTTCTATGTTCCTGATTCCTAATTCTTTTTTGATTATGCCTTACACCAGTCCAAGCAGTATAGCGATGTCTACGACGGGCTACGCCTACGCAAATATGCTCAGTATCATCTGCCACTGTCAAGATAATCTCCTCAGCTTACAGCAGAATTCAAGTATTTGAACCACATCTGTCGTAAGGGCACAGCATTGCTCATTGGTGTCAACTTAGCGTAAGAACCTGCCTAGAACCAGCTTTTAGATTGTCTCGTTCCCAGTCTCCGACTGGGAATGCCGTTCTAGAGGCGGAGCCTCTTGAAAAGCGGCAGAGCCGCCAAGAGCAGCATTTCCAGCCAGAGGCTGGAAACGAGGTTTTAAAGGGGTTTGCGCTTAAGTTGACACCAATGAGCATTGCTGTGCCCCTACCGCGTGGTCTATTTACCTGAAAATAGCTGTAATTCGGGAAAATATGCTGAGGCTTGATAGTACTAAATTGAAGTAATATTTCAGTTTAGTACTTATACTGTGTATTATGTTTAAGTCTCTGTCATTTGCTTTAGTTGCAGCCACCATTCTCATTGGATCAATCAATAATCCCAGTGCTACTTTAGCTCGAACTTGTGCCTCTAAGTGTGGGTCGCACCCAATTCAATTTACACCTGGGCAACACATCCGGGTTGAAGTCGTCAATAGCACACCTAACCTGATAAAAATCCAAAAACCCTCCGGGACTGATGCAATATCCTTGAGTCCAGGACAGAAATTAAATTTAGAACAAATAGAGGGTACCGAGCCAAATACATCTCTGATATTTTGGAGCGAAAAGGGTTTATCACTACAAGCAATTGTCTCGAAACCGAACTTTGGTACATTGCGGCTTGAACTCCGTCCGACTTTGCGCTCTCCGGGCGATCGCTCATTGTATATTATGGATGATGGTAGGATAAACGTGTTTTAGATAGCAAATTAATGTTATTAGTTATGAGTTAAGAAATAACTTTAAATTCAACACTCATAACAGACGCGATGAATCGCGTCTCTACTCCTAACTCCTAACTTTATACTGTGCTAGACCGACCTGTATCTGAGATCTCAAAACCTAGTAGGCGCTTACCTAATCAGCGCTGGCAAATTTATCCGCAGAAACCAGAATTTGCCCAAAAGCTGGCAGTTTTGACCAATCTTTCACCCATTATCAGCCAGTTGTTGATTAATCGGGGTATGGAAACACCAGAACAGGTACAAGCATTTTTAGATCCAGAGTCTTTAGTCTTACCTTCGCCGTTAGAGGAATTCCCAGATTTGGCGATTAGTTTGGAGTTGTTGCAAAATGCGATCGCTTCTCAAACTAAAATTGCTATTTGTGGTGACTACGATGCTGATGGTATGACCAGCACTGCTCTACTTTTACGTAGTCTCCGCACTTTAGGCGCACAAGTAGATTATGCTATCCCCAGCCGGATGCACGAAGGCTACGGTATTAATAAACGCATAGTTGAAGAATTTCACAGCGAAGGTGTAGGGCTAATTCTGACTGTAGATAATGGTATCTCTGCGTTTGAACCAGTTGCTAGAGCTAGAGAACTTGGTCTAGCAGTTATTATCACCGATCACCATGATATCCCCCAAAAATTACCGCCAGCTAACGCTATCCTGAACCCTAAACTAATAGCTGAATCGTCACCTTATCGGGGTGTTGCTGGTGTTGGTGTTGCCTACATTTTGGCAGTGTCTCTGGCACAACAGTTAGGGGCGACTAAGGGCTTGATCCAGCCGATGTTAGCACTATTTACACTGGGAACGATCGCAGATTTAGCTCCCTTAACTGGTGTGAATCGCCGTTGGGTAAAACGTGGTTTACAGCATTTACCCAAATCTAACTTAGCTGGGGTACGGGCATTAATTCAGGTAGGCGGCGTGCAGGCGAGGGGAGAAGAGGGAGCAGGGGAAGCAGGGGAGAAAATCCCCAATCCAAAATCCAAAATCCAAAATCCAAAATCGCTCAAGCCTGAAGATATCGGCTTTCGCCTGGGGCCGCGAATTAATGCTATTGGTCGGATTGGTAATCCCCAGACTGTGATTGAATTGCTGACTACAGATGATATGGGGGTGGCGCTGGAAAGAGCAATGCAGTGCGAACAAATCAACGCCTCTCGTCAGGAGATGTGTGAGCAAATTGAACAAGAAGCGATCGCTTATGTAGAGACAGAATTTGTTGCATCTCTACAAAAAGACCGTGTATTAGTTGTTGTTCAACCCAATTGGCATCACGGCGTTATTGGGATTGTCGCCTCCCGTTTGGTGGAACGTTATGGCGTTCCCGTGTTTATCGGTACTTATGAGGATGAGCAACATATACGCGGTTCAGCACGCTCAATTCCAGAGTTTCATGTATTTGAAGCTTTGGAATATTGTCACGATTTATTAGGGAAATTTGGCGGACACAAAGCAGCCGGGGGCTTCTCTTTCCCAGCAGAGAATTTACAGGTGTTGCGATCGCGTTTGATTGAGTTTGCGAACCAGTGTCTTGAACCCCAGCATCTCAAGCCTCTGCTCAAAATTGATGCCGAAGTCAACCTCAATCACATCAATCAGCAGCTTTACCAACAGCTTAATGCTCTCCACCCCTGCGGTATGGACAACCCCGATCCAGTTTTCTGGACACCTAATGTCCAAGTGGTTGAGCAAAAAATCGTTGGTAAGGGTCACATTAAACTGACAATTGCCCAAACTGTTGATAATCAAGAGTATAAAATCAAAGCGATCGCTTGGCGTTGGGGCGACTACTTCCGCTTACCACCGCGAGTGGATGTCGCTTACAAACTGCGAGAAAATTACTTTAACGGTAACACCACCATCGAGCTAGAGTTAATAGGAGCTAGACTGCCAATTCAGCTTCAACAATTTTTTGCTTCGCCACCTACCCAGTCAAGCACCACCTTTGAGTACAACCAGCGAGATTATACTTGTGGTTTCTATAAAAACGGTATTGAAGTAGAATTAAGAATTAAAAATTCTGAAGGCAAAGTCTTAGTCATGCAGCCAGGACATATAATCGGTTTACTGGGCACTAATCGTCAAAACGCCAAAGAAGTTGATATTTCTCAGCCACAGTATGACAGTATTATTCAAGCTGCCCTTCAGGCGTTATTAGTTAAGAGTTAGGAGTTAGAAGTTTGGAGTTCTTAATTAACTTATCACTTGTGACTGTGACACTGCGAGTACTGATTTCCGAGTTATGAGTTGAGAATAAAATTTAATTCCTCACTCTTAACTCCTGACTCCTAACTCTCAATCAGTACTCAGCACTGTTAAAGGTTGCCGTTGCGAAATGCCAGCACAAATATTACTGCTGGGCCAGCAATCACAATTAGCGCCACAGACAGCAATTGGAAAATAACTTCCCAATTGATACTGGTAAAAGCGTTAAACAAGTCAGATACAGCGTCAAACATTTTCCTTTTCTCCTCCCAATTGCCTTAAAAAATTCAATAACTTAATTACAAAACCCGCAACTTATCATATCTGGCTATGGTCTGTTAGATTTAATTTACTTAACAAAATTATAACAAAAGATATAAAAACGTAAAATAGGGGGATCGGGCATTGGGCATTGGAAATTAATTTCTCCCTTGTCCCCCCAGTCCCCACTCCCTACTCCCCACTCCCCACTCCCTAATTAAAAATGTCAACTTGGCAATGTGTAAAGCAATGTGGAGCCTGCTGTAATCTTGATCCAGCAGAGCGTCCAGATTTGGAAGAGTATCTCTCACCACCAGAACTAGAACTCTACCTCAGCATGGTAGGCGAAGGAGGATGGTGCGTTAATTTCGACCATACCACACGAGAATGTCGCATCTACTCAAATCGTCCTCGCTTCTGCCGTGTGGAATCAGAAGTGTTTCAAGATATGTATGGGGTTGAGCCAGAAGAAGTTAACGATTTTGCCATTGACTGCTGTCGTCAACAGATAGAAGGAGTATACGGCGATCGCAGTCTGGAAATACTACGCTTCAATAAAGCTGTTGGGCTTTAACACTCACTCCAGCACTTCTTTTTTTCTATAGGGTTGCAATATATTAACAATCTGAGAATATGATAGAAATATGAAAACAACCTAGCAACAAAACTATTGCTTGTGAAACTTGACTCTGCTCCTTTGGACATATCTAGCATATCTCAGACTGAGATCGAGCTAGAACTGAAAGACAGCACTGATTTGAGCTTAACTCCTGCGATCGTTCCGTCAGTTCAGCCTGTAGTTGTCGATAGTCCTCAAAAGCAGCAATCAGTGCTAGTAGTTTTTGGTACAACTTTTGTAACCATTTTTCTAGCAGAAATTGGAGATAAAACTCAGCTATCCACGCTATTAATGAGTGCAGAATCTCACTCGCCGTGGGTGGTATTTATCGGATCTGCGGCGGCGCTGATAACTACCAGCTTATTAGGTGTACTTTTAGGTAGTTGGATAGCCAACCGACTCAGCCCAAAAACTGTAGAAAAATCAGCAGGCGTGATGTTGTTGGTGATTTCCCTAATGCTGTTTTGGGATATATTTACTAGTCATTAGTCATTTGTCATTTGTCATTTGTCATTGGTTCTTCTTCCCTACTCCTAACTCCTAACTCCTAACTCCCCACTCCCCACTCCCCACTCCCCACTCCCCACTCCCCTTTAATCATATGGATTGGCATCTTTTAGGACTGAGCTTTATTACAGTTTTTTTATCAGAATTGGGTGACAAAAGTCAGCTAGCAGCGATCGCACTTTCAGGGCGTTGTAATTCTCCGCGTGCAGTATTTTTTGGTGCAGCAGGCGCATTGCTTTTAACAAGCCTGTTGGGGGCATTAGCGGGGGGAGCAGTAGCCGAATTATTACCCACACGCGTGTTAAAAGCGATCGCTGCTGTTGGATTTGCCATCCTCGCCGCACGCCTGCTGTTATTTAACAATGAACCATCGGCAGATTCTGAACAAACCCCGTAACCAAATCATCTAGTTTGGACATCCAGCTAAATTACAAAGGTTCCCAACCAGTTCCTTTATAGCCGTATTGAAAAATTTCTGGATGCAAAATCTCTGCCAAAATTTCTAGAGAATCTACTAGTCGCGGCCCTGGACGATTAAAGTAAGAATTGCCATCAGTAATAAAAACCCTACCAGCTTCGGTAGCGTGCAGCTTTTCCCACTCAGGACGTTGAGTTAACAAATTGGCTTCTTGGCGAGTGCGACTTAAATCAAAGCCACAAGGCATAAAAACAATTACATCTGGATTAGTTATTAATAGTGTTTCCCACGGCAAGATAGGAGAAGGCTGACCTGTAACACAAAATAGAGAATGTCCTCCTGTTAAGTTAACTAATTCAGGAATCCAATTCGCAGCAACCATCAAAGGATCAGTCCACTCGATACAGGCGACAGTAGGCACTTCATGTAAAGAAAGTCCTTGGATTTTTTGCTGACAAATTTTGACGCGAGCTTGTAAATTTTCTAAGATTTTTACTGAGTCTACGCCAAAAGTTTTGCCGACTCGTTCAATATCAGCCCAAACATCTTGGAGAATATTCGGTTGTAAAGAAATAATCTGGGGTTTACTGTCAATGAGTGTGGCAACTGCCTTTTCAACTTCGTCTAAGCTGACAGCACAAACATCGCACTGGTCTTGAGTGAGAATGTGGGTAGGCTGCAACTGCTCTAAAACATCTGTCTTGATTTCATAAATACTGAGAGCCGATTGCAATAAATTGTTCACCTCATCATGAATTTGCCTGCTGGAGGCATTAGAGTTTAAGCGTGCTTGGGTACAAATAGGGCGATTGAGGATTTCTGGAGGGTAATCGCATTCGTGCGATCGCCCCACAATAGCATCAACCAACCCTAGTGTCGCTAAAATCTCTGTTCCACCAGGAATCAGGGAAACAATTCTCACATTACTATCCATCATCGCTCCACCTCCACAAAAGCTGCAATTGCCTTAATTCTTACAAAATTTAAGTCTTTAGGCATCTTTCTCTAGGAGAATCAAGTGTATTATCGCCGAGAATACGGTACTAAAGCCTTCGGGTGGTGCCGTACTTTCGTCTAACATACCCTACGTATATTTCAAAAATAAAATATGATTTCTATACTGCGTACACCTGGAAAACTGTAGTTCTTTCCGTATGAACAGAAAAAACCCTCATCCCCCAGCCCCTTCTCCCAACTTTGGCAGAAGGGGAGCCGGAAAGAAGTCACTCTTCCCTTGTAGGGAGAGGGATTTAGGGTGAGGGCAAAAACTACGGTTCTCAAGATAGATGAGATTTATAGCAATCCTAAATAAGTCGTGAAAATCTCCAATTCCTCTCTCTGCGCTCTCTGCGTTTAATTTATTTTTACAAATGATTTAGGACTGCTATATATACTACTTGATAGTGAAATTCTTAGGACTTACGCAAAAAAGTTCTGAATTAGCGGTAATTCATGAATTACCGCTACGAAAAATCAGGTTTTTGAGACAATTTTGCGTAAGTCCTAACTCTTTGAAATGCTAATTATCCCCTGGCAAAAATCACTGGTATGAAGTAATAGAATTGATGAGCAAAATGTAACTTGGAACTGGTTATCTAGAATGATAAGATTTGATGAAGAAAAATATATTTTCCGGTTATGAAAAACCCTATCAAGTAATTGTAGTTATACAAAGACGGTTTTACTTTTTCCGTAGAACTGTAAGGCAAAATTATTTCTTCTTGAGGGCAACTAATGCAGGTCGTGTCGGCTAGAGATATTACAGAGCACAACCAGGCCCAAGAGGCTTTACAAATCAAAGAAAATACTCTGCGAAAACAAAGCCAGACGCTGGTGCAACTGGCAAGAAGCAAGACATTTCAGCAAGATAATCTCAATGGGGCCTTAAGGGAAATCACAGAAACTGCTGCTCGGACGCTTTTAGTAGAACGAGTTGGGGTATGGTTATATAATGAAGAACGTTCAAAAATTGAATGCATCGATTTATATGATCTGAGCACTAAGGAGCATACCTTTGGTAACTCGCTTTTAAAAACATATTATCCGGCTTATTTCCAGGCTTTAGAAGAGGAACATAGCATTGCCGCACATGATGCCAGAAACGATACAAGAACCCAAGAATTATCCGAGTCTTATCTTTCAGTTTTGGGCATCACATCCCTGCTGGATGCACCGATTTGGCTAGAGGGTCGTTTGGTAGGCGTAGTGTGTCACGAACACATAGGCGAAATTCGCCAATGGACTTTGGAAGAAGAGACTTTTGCTGGCTCGATTGCAGATTTTGTGACGCTGGCGATAGAAGCCAGTGAGCGAAACGTCGTACAAGAAGCACTCCGACAGAGTGAGGCGCAATTCCGGGCGATTTTTGAGCGTTCCTCTATCGGCATTGGACTTATAGATATGAAAGCGCAGATAGTCGATACTAATCTGGCACTGTGCGAGATTTTAGGATATGACCGAGAAGAACTATACGGCAAGCCCTTTA
Source organism: Nostoc sp. (assembly GCF_036917655.1). GTDB lineage: Bacteria > Cyanobacteriota > Cyanobacteriia > Cyanobacteriales > Nostocaceae > Nostoc. The sequence continues at coordinate 137,403 of NZ_JBALCY010000003.1, read as the reverse complement.
CAGATTACATTTCTACACAAAGGGAGGATTTAAAACTTTACAAACAACTGATTTCAGGAATTCGCACAGACTTAAAAAGAACTTTGAGGGTCGGCTTCCAACCCTCCGAACATCAGGAACAGCTTGTCGAAAGACATCGCATTGAGATGGAAAGACGCTGCCTGCATCAAAATGGTAGCTTAGTTTGGACTCATATCTCTGTTTCTGTTATACCTGGCAGCAATGGTGAACCTGAGTTTTTTCTAGCGATGATTGAGGATATTACTGAACGCAAGCAAACAGAGTTGAAACTTCGTGCCTCTCAAAAAGCAGCAGAAGTTGCCAGTCGGGCAAAAAGTGAATTTTTAGCAACCATGAGCCATGAGTTGCGGACGCCTCTTAATGCGATTATGGGTTTGTCGCAGTTGCTACAACAAGAAATAGTTGGCTCACTCAATGAAAAGCAGAACGAATATGTAAATTCTATATATAGTAGTGGTGAACATCTGCTGGCACTGATTAACGATATCCTTGATTTATCTAAGGTAGAAGCAGGCAAAGAGGAACTGTTACTCTCACCTTTGACAGTGTCAGATTTATGTAATTATGCCATATGGACAGTGCGCGATCGCGCCTCAGAAAAGGGATTGCAACTCACACATGAAATTGACCTAGAAGCGGATATTTGTGTTGGTGATGAGCGGCGCATCAAGCAAATGCTACTTAATCTGCTCACCAATGCCATTAAATTCACCCCAGCCGGTCACGTATCGCTGGTAGTCAAAAAAGTACCGCAAGGGATAACGTTTACAGTTTCAGATACTGGAATTGGTATAGACTCAAGTCAGTTTCAATTTCTATTTGAACCGTTTAAACAGCTTGACAGTAGGTTAAATCGGCAGTATGAAGGCACTGGTTTGGGTTTAGCCTTGACACGCAAATTAGCGCGTTTGCATGGTGGAGATGTTACCGTGACATCGACTTTGGGAAAGGGTAGTCAGTTCACTCTGTTTCTACCAAATCCAGTGCATCCAGGAGATGGGGGAGATGAGGCAGATGAGACAGATGAGGGAGCAACTTTTTCCTTGTCCTCCTTGTTCTCCTCTTCCGCAGTCATTCCCACAAATAAAACTATTTTGCTTCTGGAAGAAGAGGAAAATACTGCCAAACTGTTGAAAGATTATCTCCACACAATTGGCTACCAAGTCAAGTGGATAGATAATGGGAACGACTTTTTGAAACAGGTGCAAAACCTCCAACCGGATTTAGTTTTTTTGGATTTGCAGTTAATTAGGGATGTTCGCATCTTAAATTTGCTGAATATCCTTAGACAAGAGCCTTATTGGGAAGATTTGCCGATTGTAATGATGACCTCTAGCGAACCTTTAGAAGAGGAAATTACCATGCTGCCAGGTAGTGCTAATGACTACCTAATTAAGCCAATTCGGATAGTCCAACTAGAGTCAATACTGATGCGATATTTGAGTTAATTGGTCATGAAAATACATTTTTTCATGACCAATTATGGAAAAAATATATAGGATGTTTTTACTTTGACTGGGATAATTTTTTTATCATTTTCACATGGGGAATACTGGCTTCTTCAAATATTTCTCCTTCTTCTACAAAATTCAATTTTTTGTATAAATCTTTCACATAAACTTGGGCAGAAATAACTACTTCTGGAATATTTTTGTTAGCTATCTGTTAGCTATCACTTGTAGGGCATTTTCCATAATTTTCTTACCAATCCCCTTCCCTCTAGCTGTAGACAAAACAGCAAGCCTTTCTATTTTGGCAGTTTGATCATCCAAATATCTAATTCTGGCAGTACCTACAACTTCCCCATTCAAATAAGCAATTAGATGATCAGATATTTCATCTTTACCATCAAATTCTAAAGCGGGATCTACCCCTTGTTCTTCTTGAAAAACTGATTTTCTAATTGCTTTTATTGCCGGAAATTCTTGAGGTAATTCAGCAACTTTTATAACTAAATTACTCATTAAAGTCTCTCTACGATTTCTATATCCAATAGGTAGGACACCTGCCAATACGGTTAAGTTAACGTTTTAATATTTTGAAGATCCCCCCAACCCCCCTTAAAAAGGCTTGCTCATAACTTTCTTTTACCCCCTTTTTAAGGGGGTCGCCGCAGGCGGGGGGATCTTAACCGAACCGTTTTGGGGCATATGCCCTACCTACTCTTGTAGTTTAATCTGCACCTTCAATTGGTGCAAAACCTTGGCGCTGAATATTTTCTGTAACCGCGCGTGGTTCCAGGAATTGCAGGAGGTAATCAGGGCCGCCTGCTTTAGAACCTACTCCAGAAAGTTTGAATCCACCAAAGGGTTGCCGTCCAACGATCGCTCCTGTAATATTGCGGTTAATGTACAAATTCCCAACTTCAAACTCTGTCTGCGCCTGCTGAATGTGCGAAGGCGTTCTAGAGTAAAGTCCGCCAGTCAAGGCGTAGTTTGTACCGTTAGCGACTGTTAACGCTTCCTGGAAATCTTTCACCCGAATTACCGCCAGTACAGGGCCAAAAATTTCTTGCTGGGAAATTACCGCATTTGGCGATACTTCACTAAAGATCACAGGCCCGATAAAATATCCTTGTTGGGGTGCTGGTAACTCCAACGCCACTTCTGCTTCTGCCTTACCTTTCTCAATATACTCGCGGATGCGATCGCGGGCATTAGCATCAATTACCGGCCCAACTTGTGTACTCGGTAACTCTGCTTCTCCAATGTTCAAGGATTTTGTCGCTTCCACCAAGCGTTGCACAAAGGTATCATAAATTGGTTGCAGCACGATCACCCTTGAGGCAGCAGAACATTTTTGGCCGCTGTAACCAAATGCCGATTGCACCACCCCCACAACAGCTTGGTCTAAATCAGCACTTTCATCGACAATAATGGCATTCTTGCCCCCCATTTCAGCAATCACCCGCTTCATATGCTTTTGTCCAGGTTTCAAAGTTGCCGCTTCTGCGTAAATTCGACAGCCGACTTCCTGGGAACCCGTAAAAGCAATTACATGAGTATCTGGATGATTTACTAAATAAGCGCCGACTTGCGAACCCCTCCCAGGTACGTATTGAAATACACCTTGGGGAAAACCAGCATCTACCAAGATTTCTGTGAGTTTCGCTGCAATCACAGAAGATGTTTCCGCAGGTTTGAGGAGAGTACAATTGCCTGAAACCAAAGCGGCAACGGTCATTCCACAAGCGATCGCTAGCGGGAAATTCCAGGGAGAAATTACTACTGCAATGCCTCGTGGCTGGTAAATATAACGATTAGTTTCACCAGCAATGTCGTAATTAACACCTTCATCTAATCGTTCTATTTCATCAGCGTAGTACCGACAAAAGTCTATCGCTTCAGAAACCTCTCCATCAGCTTCCTTAACTGGTTTCCCAACTTCCAAAACTATCCAAACTGAAAGTTCGGCGCGGCGTTCTTCCATCAAATCACCCGCTTTCCGCAAAATATCAGCGCGTTGTTTAGCTGGTGTTTTCTTCCAACCAGGAAAGGCCGCTTTGGCTGCTTGCATCGCCTGTTCCGCCTGTTCAACGCTGATTAATCCGACTTTACCAACTACCTCACTGAAATTGGAAGGATTCAGAGAATCAACAAATTCCGGCGTATTAACATACTCGCCATTAATCAGCGGTAAATAAGTTTTACCCAACTGTTGGCGAACGCTTTGGAAAGCTTGCGCCGTCTTCGTTCTCACCTCTTCCTCAGCGTAATCGGTATCAGCAGCACCAAGGAAATGAGAGTTGGGAGACGCGATTAATCGCGTCTGTACGTTCTCTTCTTTGACAATCGGCGGCGCTAATAATTCTTCAATGGGTCGATTTTCGAGATTTTGCCGTAAAAAAGAACTATTAGCGGTATTTTCCAACAACCGCCGAATTAAATACGCCATCCCAGGCAATAATTCTCCGTAAGGACAGTAAACTCTGACTCGATAACCCCTGTCAACTAACGCCTTTGCAACTTTATCCCCCATACCGTAGAGCACTTGTAATTCAAAGCGACGGCGAGGGACATTTAAACTTTCAGCGATGGCAATGGCGCGAGAGTGCGATCGCACATTATGGCTACCAATGGCAGAATACACATATTGATGATTTTCTAGTAATAACTGAGTGATGGTTTCAAAGTTAGCATCACTTGCCGCTTTCTCGTTGTAAACTGGCTGTGGCCAATGCTTCTGCGCTGCTTTGATAGTTTCCTGATCCCAATATGCGCCTTTCACCAAGCGGATTGTCAGGGGATAACCGCGCTGTTTCAACCAAGAAATTAGGTTTTTGGTATCTTGCTCACTATCACGCAGATATGCTTGAATTGTCATGCCAATATCTGTGCGTTGCCGAAACTCTTCTTCCAGTAATAGTTTTTTCAGGATGCTGAGAGTTATGTCCTTATAGGCATACTGTTCCATATCAAAATGCACAGCTGCGCCTAATTCTTTAGCACGACGTAAGAGAATCCGAATGCGATCGCTAACTCGCTCCTCACTACCTTTAGCATCTAAAGGGTCAAATTGAGAATAAAACGCCGTTAACTTCACAGAAACCTGAACTTTTGGGATGAGTTCGCCATCAGCCTCATCAATCGCCGGGATAGCTGTCCAATTCTTCGATGCTTCCACCAATTGTTGCATTAATTCTAGATAGCGTTCTAGATAAGACTGCGCTTCAGCTTCGGTAATCACCGCTTCACCAAGTAAGTCGATGGTGAAAGCCATTTTTTCTTTTCGCAGTCGTTCAACTGTTTTGATGACTTGTTTAATATTTTCCCCAGAAATATATTTATGAGCAAGAGTCTCAACCGCTGTGCCAACAGTTGTAGCAGCAACTTGTCCTGGCACAGAGTCAGGGTTAGCAAAATTTAGCATTCCCTTCAAAGCTGCCGGTAATTCTACAGACTCCTCTCCGAGATATTCTTGTAAATGTGAGGCAATTTCTGATTTACTGTGTAATGCAGGTAACGTATCTATAAAGCGAAATAGTTGCACCCGCAACCCAGGATTACTCATCGCCCAAGCTAGTAATTTATCATCCCAGCGCATTTGATCCCGCAGGGAAGAAAAAAACGAACGATTTTCCTGCGTTGCTGCTAGAAGTTGTTTAGCAATTTCTTGGGTTTTAGCTTCGTAGGTGCTTGTTTGTACTTGTAATACCACTGATAATAAACTCCGTTAATCAAGGCAAGGCTTTTTTTACAAAGCCTGTCTCTTCTATTTTGACGCTTTCATTTAGCTGTCACCATATCTAATGGTTTCCGAAGTTGAAATTGAAGCTGTGGCTTTTGACCATCAGAATTTTGGGGGACATGAATAATTCTGACTTTTCATGGTATCTAGAAAACCTCACTTCTATTTCTCTCTCCTTTTAGGAGCTACGGTGTACACACAAGTCGAAAAAAGCTCGATTTCTCATTTCTCCTTGTTCTCTCGTTCCCATGCAGAGCTAGGAATGGTTGATTAGAGGCTGCTGCCTCCAGTCAGATATTGAGTCAGAGACTCAATGAATGCATTCCTCATGCAGAGCATGGGAACGAGTCAAGCCTAATTCAAGCTAGGTTTTTAGGACTTGTGTATACACCGTAGCCTTTTAGGAGAGAGACTTTGAATTTTCCCCCTTCCCGACATGGGAAGGGGATTAGGTTTTTCGTGGGCTTTTGCACATAACCTGAATTGTCAGATGAATAATTGGGCACAAGAGAAGCATTTTCCCTTACCCCTTCTATGATTGCGTCTTCCGCCTGTCGTTTTAAGAGGATGTACTTATTTTTTCCAATACTAAGAATGGGTATACTGCCTCTATGCCTACAGAAAACTTTATGGATATTTTATTTTCTAACTGGCAACATACACTCCAACCCTTTGGCGTTGACCAGGTAGCGGCTGAGAAAGCCTTTAATCGCTTGGTTGCAGCTTACTCTACCCCTGGTCGCTACTACCATACACTAAAACACATTGATCACGTTCTGGGCACAATTGAGATTCTGCAAGGCTACACCAACAACCTAGCTGCTGTTCAACTAGCTGCCTGGTTTCACGATGTAGTGTATGACACTGAAGCTCAAGATAATGAAGAACGAAGCGCAGACTATGCTTTTGAGTTGCTGAGTAATTTGGGTATTCCAGAAAGTACTATAACCACTATTACGCATCTGATTCTGAACACTAAAGACCACCAAGCTGGGGTGGATGACTATGATAGCCAAGTTCTACTTGATGCAGATTTAGCGATTTTGGCTACTAACCTAGTCGAATATCCAGAATACGCCCATGCCATTCGCCAGGAGTATGGCTGGGTGGCAGAGGCAGATTATATCACAGGTCGTCGGCAGGTTTTAGAAAGATTTTTACAGCGATCGCGTATCTACTCTACGCCTTTAATGTTAGAGTTCGCCGAACCATCTGCCCGTGGCAATATCCAAAGAGAAATTCAATCTTTATTGTCTGGTTAGTTTGACTGTGGAGTGGGCATCTCGCCCGCCCATGATTACGGGCAGGCGAGACGCCCACCCCACAAGATGGGATAATTTATTTCTTGGAAATCCCTAAAGTTCAAGTCTGTTCCTCTTCGACTCGGAGAGGGACGGTTTTGCGTAGTAAAACCAGGGGACACTATATGAGCCGTCGAACTCAGTACCGCAGCTACCATCGGCTAGAAATTTTGAATTGCTTAACGTCTGCCACCGCCACGATGAGGCACTTCAGGCACTTCAGTATCTTCTAGCTTTCTTTTCGGTGCAAACACTTCCTGATGTTGTTGCTGCTGAATTTTTTCCTGTGCAAATCTTACACGGGTACGAACTCCCAAATCGGTATCTGTATCAAGCATTTGCTGAAGTTGATTTGTAATCCGCGACGCTTGATCAGGTAAAGTGACTGCTATTGCAATGGCTAGTGTTTCTAAACTCGTCACTGCCGCATAGCGCACTACCCACTCTGGATCTTGAGAAATTAATAATAGCGCCTCTAATACCTGAGTCTGAACAGATTCCACTTTCTCAGGCGGTACTTGATGCCAGCGCAAAGTGCCTAATCCCCTGGCAGCTGCCCGCCGCACACTTAAGGAAAAATCGGTTTTTGCTGCCTCGAACAAAGTATCGAGCGCCCGGACATCGCCAATTCCCGCTAAGGCACGAATAGCCCAGGCTCTAGCACCATAGTTGTAGTCATCAATTAGTTCCAATAGTGGCGGTACTGCGACTTCCCCGATCGCAATCAGTCCATCTACCGCCGCCACCGCCGCCCCTGGATTGTTGTAGCCCAAAGCTGCAATCAGAGTAGGAACAGATTCCTCTATACCAGCTGCTGCTAACTCTTGAACTGCGTCTGATAAGCGCTCTGACGAGTCTGCTTCTTCTACAGCCCGGATCAATATTTGGGCAAGCTCACTGTTATTCATAATAATTTTTCATGGGTCATTAGCTGTCAGCCAATTGTAGCTGAAGTTATCCGTAATTAACATCATACATAAACCCCCTAGCCCTGATTTTGTAGTTGGGCTGGGGGTTTATGTGTAGTAAACATTTTGTTGTAACGTATTAATGACAACTTATTATCTAGAATTTATGACTACAACAGCGAGTCCATCAAATTCATCACTTTAATCGCACCTGCTGAAAAAGTGATTGCTGCTGTGTGGTTAACTTGATATTCTAGTAATCCTTTAAGAGAAATTAACTTTAGGCTATTTTCGGCAAGAGTCTGGGCGATCGCATCTGCTGCCGGTAGATATCCAATCGCTCCTAAATCTGCTAACACGGCTCGACGCAATTGCAATTTCTCACCTGCCAAAGCTTTTACCAACCGTTCTCCATAAACTGGTTTTTGGGTTAATTGATACATAGCTCGTGCGGCAGCATATTGCACCAATTCGATTGGATGCTCTAAGAATGGCTTTACCAAAGGGATGAACTCAGTCGCCCTCAAACTTCCCAAGGCTTCTAAAATGGCTTCGTAGGGTTGAGATAAATCAGGCTGCTTTGATGTAAGCTGCTCTCCCTGCAAACCTACTGCTAATAGCTTGATTAGGGCGGGAATACAAACCGGATCACCCAGCATTTCTAAGGATTGTGCCGCCGCTTCCCGCACATAAAAATCTGAGCAGTCTAAACACCCAATTAAAGGTGATATTGCCTGGCGATCGCCTAGTTTTCCTAAGGCTCTAGCTGCATTCCGTCGCAGAGGATATCCGCCTTCTGGTGTCCTGTCGGCTTCATCCTCTAAAGCTTTGATCAGTCCTGTAACCGCAGCTGTTTCACCTATCCGAAATCTACCCAACCACCAGGCAGCATAAAATCGCAAGCCTAAATCTCTACTTTCAAGATTAGCGATCGCTTGCTCTACTGTTAAAGATTCACCGTCGGTAAAGTCAACTGTCGGTGATAAATCTTCAAATTTCTGCGGACTGGAATTCATTAGGAAGAAGGAGGAGCGCTTTGTTCGCTATCTGTTTTAGCCTCAGCGTTCAATGGCTGAATACTAACTATTTTGCCACCTAAGCGAGTAATCCTCTGCATTTCTTGATTCATCCGGTTCTCAGGTACTGTGAAAAACACGGTGGCACTTGAACGGATCGGATAGTTAGTTTTTTCGGTTTCTTCACTTTGGCGTAGACCGACTACTTCATACCGGAAGTAACGACTACTAGTTCTACTACTAATTTGTCCAAGCATAAATCACTTCCAAATTTAAAATTTTCAATAGTCATTAATAATGACTATTGACTATTGACTATTGACTATTGACCATTGACACTAAAGTGGCTTCACACTGGCTATTTTACCACCTTGTTTTACCACTCTCTGGAAGTAACTAGATAGTTCTTCATAAGGTATAATCACCGCTTGATTAACACGGCGAGTGCTAGGATATCCAGCGCCAAAAACGCCTGCCACTTCAATGCGGTAGAGTCTGCCTTCTTTACCAAATGTTCCTGCACCACCGAAAGTACTGTTGGGGGTAACGCCTTTTTCGGAAGCAACGTATGAAAAGCCGGAGGGGCCACCAGATGGAGGAACAACGATAGATGCACTATTGCGACCTAGTTCGCTAGCAAGGCGGGAGGACTTGCCTTTGAGTTGGGAAGTATCGCTACTAGCATAACCGCGATAAAGTTGGAATATCCGGCTAAATCCTACAGTTTTCTGTCCTGTTTGGGTTTTAAAGCCGCGATAGTAAGGCACAATATTTTCACCAAAGCTAGATTGATACTCTGGCGAATCAATATAAGAATCAATGTCGGCTTCATATCCCTTGCTTTGATACAAGTCTAAGTGATAGACGACATCAGACTCATCATAGGGGGCACGACCCAACAAGTGTTTATAGTTAAGTTCGATGACGCGAGTTTGGAAATTGTCGTAGAAAAACTTGGATTTGTACAGTTCTGATTTAGCTACTTGACGCACAAACTCTTGCACCGTATTTTTTCCATCGCGCAAGATGGATTCAGCACTTATCAGGCGATCAGATGCCAATATGTAGTTGTTGCCCAACACCTGACGATAGACGGCAGCAATTACTCTCTCTATGTCTTCTTTGCTTGCATTTGGACGCAATTCTACAGGAGCCTGATCACTAAAAGGCTCTGTCCCCAGACGGGACGCTGCTGTTGTAATAGCCATTGATAATTTTCCTTTTGTAATTGGTAGTTGGGAAAAGTTAGGAGTTAGGAGTTAAAAGTTAGGAGTTAAGAGTAGGCGTAGAGTTAGGAATTCAAAACTCCTCACTCTTCACTCCTCACTCCTCACCCCTCACTCACAACTTCTAACTCCTCACTTAATTCCCGATTCCCTATTTATACGGACGTAATGCTAAGAACCTTACTGCCCTTGCGATTCAACTGCTGCAATTTACTAGAAAGTTGCTCGTAGGGTACGATCAATTCCGCAGTACCCCGCCGCACTACGGTTGAATTCGGAGAAGCTGCTTGTAGCACTCTGATGCGATATGTTTCCCCGCGACCACCTGTAGAGAGTCCGGTTAAGGCTCCGGCGGAGACTGGATAAATGGGTGAAGCTAGATTCTTAGCCACTTCCCAGGTTAGCCGTCCTTGTTTTTGTCCTTGAGCGCGATCGCTATTGGCATAACCCCGATATAGTTGGAACAGTCGGCTATATCCAACATTTTTCTGTCCTACTTGACTTTTAAAGCCTCGATAGGAGGGCACAATATTTTCGCCAAAACTCTCTTGATATTCTAATGAGTCAATGTAGGAGTTAATTTCAGCTTCGTAACCTTGTGAGTTGTAAAGCTCAACATGGTACGAAATTTCTGACTCATCTTCCGGGGCACGCCCCAATAAATGCTTATAATTCAACTCGATAAACCGAGTTTGCGAATTGGAGGAAAAAAACTTATCCCGATAGAGTTCCGATTGAGCAATGGCTTGCACAAATCCCCGAACTGAGATTGCACCTTGCTGCAAAAGTGATTCTGCACTCTCCAGACCCTCTCCTTCTAGGAGGTATGCATTACCCAAAACCTGACGGTAAGCCGCCCGGATAATCACTGCCACGTCCGCTTCTGTTCTATCGGGACGTAGTTCTACCGGTGTTGAGTTTTCAAATGCTCCAATTCCTAATCTTGCTGCTTGTCCCAAAGCTGCCATCTTTAAAACCTCCTCAGTTTTAACTGCAAAACTGAAAACTTTTTAGAAAAATTTTTTCTCGTCTTTTAACAGTCTTTTGAAAATAAAACTGCCCGGAGAGGTAAACAACTCATAGAACTTACTTGTCATAAGAGCTGATTTCCTCTCCGGGCTAAAGAAACACTCTAGCTTAGAGTATTGATTACATAGTCGATGTAGGAATTTGCTTCAACAGCTGGATCACCGCTTAGACCGTGGTTAGCTTTGATGTACTTGAGGGCTTCAATGTACCAGCTAGGAGATAGATCAAAAGTCCGGTTGATTTCAGCCAAGCCAGAAATCAAGAAGTCATCCAAGGGGCCTGTGCCACCAACAACTAAAGCGTATGTGATAATCCGCAAGTAGTAGCCGACATCACGAACACACTTGCCTTTGCCGCGTGCATCAGCCGCGAAGTTGGGGCCTTGTTGTTGAGTGGTGTAAGGGAACTTGTTATACACCGCTTGAGCAGCACCTTCGGTCAAGCGTTGAGCATTAGCGCTCAATGCTTTTGCTGCTTGTAAGCTAGCTGGCGCTTGGCGGAAGCGACCAAAAGCAACTTGAATTTCGGTGCTGCTGAGGTAGCGACCTTGAGAGTCAGCTGATGCAATTGCTTCAGTTAGAGGTGTTTTTGTCATTTTGGTATTTCCCTTTTACAAACTTTTGGTTGAAATTTTGTTTTGTCCTATGGACAATATCTCAGTCAATAGCAGAAATATCTGCCTTAAGCTACTGCTGAAGCAGCACGATCAAAATAGCTAGCTATTTCAGATGCTAAAGCGCTGCAATCGCCTCTGGTGATGTTATTTGTGTCGTTGACAATGGCCAGGGAAGCTTGTTTCAGCTTTTGAATACCAACAGCAACTGAAGCTCCTGGAGTTCCCAATGCCAAGTAGGTTTCCCGCAAACCATTGAGGGCACGGTCATCTAGCACGCTGGAATCGCCAGCAAAGATTGCATAGGTGATGTAGCGAAGAATGATGTCCAAGTCTCTGATGCAAGCAGCAGCACGACGGCTGGTGTAAGCATTACCACCGGGAGTGATCAATTGGGGTTGTTCTGCCCACAAATCACGAGCCGCAGCAGCAACAAGAGCTGACGCATTGCTGGTAATCCGGTTAACAGCATCTGCACGCTTGTTACCATCTTTGACTAGTTCGCTCAATGCATCCAATTGTGCATCGGAGAGGTATTCCCCACGTGTATCAGCTTGGGAAACTACTTTTGCAAATGCATCTAAAACCATTACCTTAAATCTCCTAGATTTGCTTGGTTAAGAATAATTGGACTCAAAACTGAACGATTCAGTTTTTTTGATGTCAGCACTGCCTGACGAGTTACGAAAGGTTTAAAACAGACATCCAAGGAATAAGTTTACGATCTCCAGGCTTTCAGATTAAAACTTTTGTTAGAAAACTTCAAACTTCTGTGAATGACTGGAAAACCTGATTAAGATGTTGTTTTTTACTTCCAAGTTCTCTTTATACAATGCTGCCGCATCATTATTTATTACAAATTATTGTTATGTTTGTTAATTTCGTTTACATAACTTAATACTCTGATTTCTTAGTTTATTTGAGAAGTTAGTACAGCACGGCGGAAATAACTATTCAGTTGAAAAAGGCTAAAAAACCGATGAAACAAGCAGTATTTTTTATGCTTTTTGGCACTAAGTATCTACGCTGATACGGGGATCTTCGAGTGCTCAACACGCTAACCGAACCGGAGTGAATTCTCTCCACCCCAAAAGATGGGATAGTTTCTGGGAAATCCCTTAAAGATGCGACGCCGAACAGCCCGCCGCAGGCATCGCATCATTAATTTGTGTAGTATTGGCTACTTCCTCGCTTCTGCCAAACACACTGCCAAGGGCACGCGCCATGTTTTGCGGGGGTTAACGGGATTAGGGTTTCAGACTTCGGTGCGTAACACTCTTTTATTACTCTGAAAAAATAAAATATTTGTAGGTTGGGTTGAACATTCGTGAAACCCCAACAAAATCGAGAATTTTTGACTTGGGTTTCGTTCCTCAACCCAACCTAACCCTAGATTTATAGAAACTAGTGACAACAAAGGTTTCTGATTTTTATCTGGTGAGAGTCATAGAAGAGGGGTAAGTCTTAATTTGAATTTTGGCTGAGTAGTACTGAAATATGTAGTGCATCTATGTTGATTTTGTAGCATCTACTCCATCTCAGTATTTCTGTGAGTTTTCCTAGATTGAAATACAAAGCTGTCTAAAACGCTCTCAATTGTAAAATTGCAGGATTCACGAACCAAAGAAAAAAGACTTGATTTTGGAGGAATTTCCATGATATAGGACTCCGATTTGATTTCTGAAAACATACTGAGACTGAAAAGCCCGTTTGATCAGGGTTTTATCTGAAATCTTGTTCAAAAATCAGATATGAGTCCTATAGTCTGCGTTCAATCATTAAATACGGTTAATCGATAAATTTATCATAGTATAGAATTACCCAGTGTGTTTGTCACTTTGCTTTCCTCATAGTTAATGGAAACGGAAATCACCTCTTATGGTAAAAGACTGGTTTGAATGGCACGATCTCTACAAGAACGAACCGAAATTGCAACAACGCCTGCAAATTGTGCAGGAATACATTTCCTATAGCTTGAATTTGTCCCAACCAGGGTTAATCCGTGTAGTAAGTGTTTGCGCCGGCGATGGACGAGATTTGCTAGGAACGCTATCAAATCACCCACGAGCAAAAGATGTTTATGCCCGACTCGTAGAGCTAAATCCCCAACTAGTTGAACGTGGACAACAAACAATAGAATCGTTGGGTTTGACAAAACAAATTGAGTTTATCAATGGTGATGCAACTATTTCCTCTAACTATGTAGGAGCAGTACCAGCAGACATTGTGATTGTATGCGGTGTATTCGGCAATCTCGCAGACGAACCTGAACTCAATCGCTTGCTGGCAAACCTGAGTTTTCTCAGCAAACAAGGTGCTTTTGTGATTTGGACTCGTGGACACTCTCAGGGTATTCCCCACTCAGAGACTGTTCGGAAATTTTTCCGTGAATATGGATTTGAAGAAGTGAACTTCAAACTGACTGCAACAGGAGACATGGGAGTAGGTATTCATCGTTACCTTGGTGAAAGTTTAGCTGCACCTAAAGAGCAACAGTTGTTCGCGTTTACTGGTGTTCCAAGTAAAGCCAGGTAAATAATGCCTCTAAAACTTTCCTGACAAAAAACTTATGGTCGCTACAGTTAAATCTCAGTATATAAACATCTTTCGCCGTTGCACGGGGCTTTTACCACCTGGGCTGTTAACCTTGGCAACTTCGTTAACATTAGTTAGTTGCACAGCCGAAAGGCAAAAAGCTCAAACCCTATCTTCTGCTATAAATGTATCTGATACCAATTCATCTGGAATCAAGACCAAAGTACTTCGCATGGGGTATCAATCAGCAGGCGATTTGGTCAGAATAACTAAAGTATTAGAAAAGCGTCTGGAACCTCTGGGAGTAAAGGTCGAGTGGGCACAATTTGTCCAAGGGCCACAACTGATGGAAGCGATGAATGTCGGCAAAATCGATTTGGGTTCTGTTGGGGAAACCCCACCCATTTTTGCCCAAGCTGCTGGCGCTCAAATCGTTTACGTTGTTGGTTCCCGACGCACTGAAAAAACGGGCATATCAAGTGTGATAGCTGTCCCACCAAATTCTCCCATTAAGACCGTCAAGGATCTCAAGGGACAAAAAATAGTCTTTCAAAAAGCTTCTGCGTCTCATTATTTCGTCTTCAGAACATTGGAAGATGCAGGTTTGAAACCTAGCGATATTAAAATTTTGAGTATACCCACCGTAGAAGCTAGTAGTGCTTTTCTAGAAGGAAAAATTCCCGTTTGGCTGGCTAGCGATCCCTATTTGGCTCTGGCTGAAAAAGCAGGTAAGATCCGAGTGATCAAAACTGCCCAAGGACTTGATACCCCTGGTGCATACTATATTGGTGCGAGGCAATTTGCGAGTGACAATCTAGGAGTGCTACGGATAGTGATTGAGGAGATTGATAAAATCCAGCGCTGGGCTGAGGCACATCCCCAAGAAACAGCAAACCTAATCGCACCATACCAAAAACTACCTCCAGACATTATGCAAACGGTAGTTAGCCGCCGTACATACGGATTAAGAGCTATTTCCCCAGAGTTAATTAAAGACCAACAACGAGTTGCAGATTACTTCTATAAATATGGAGTCCTTCCTAAAAAAATCAATATTCAGGAGGCTGTGTTGACACCTGAACAATATGCTGCAATTACTCCAGAATCAATTAGCCAAAAGTAGCTTGAAGGGGCAAAAGCCAAATGCAATCTTTTGCAATGCTAATGCGTTGGCTTGCATTGTTAATGCAATTCTCTAATCAAATTTATCTTGTAAAACAATACGCTTGGGTTAAGAAGAAAAGTAGGTTGAGGTTGAGCAACAGCGAAACCCAACATCCTTAGGACTTTGTTGGGTTTCGTTCCTCAACCCAACCTACATCAGTTTTAGTTTTTAGCCTTAACCCAAGCGTATTGTCTTGTAAAAACTCTATAATCCGCTTAAATGCTTGCGGGTCTTGGTAGAGAAAGCGATGACCACCCTTGAAGAACTCTAAATAAGCACCTGGTATCTGTTTGTGTATTGCCTCAAGATTGGCAGGAGGAGATATGCCATCGTAAAGACCGCCGCAGATATAAACGGGAATATCCAGCTGAGAAAGTCGATTATAGGTATCATGAGCAGCACGAGCCTCAAGCTGCCGAAGACGCCCAACTTGACGACTTGGTTCGTCTGCACCCTCTTTAGAAGCCGCTAGTGTCAGCTTCACTAGTTCCTCAAATTGTGTAGTTTGGCTAGAGAGCCAAGCCTCTTCTTGCCAACGGGTATCAGTAACTGTTATCTGCCGACGAGCCACTTCTTCACTAGGGAGGTTCACGAGTTCGTGCAGTGGATATGACGACCCACCAGCACCGCCACTGCTACTACACGCCAAAACAAGACGTTTAACGCGGTGCGGATAGCGTAGGGCCAACTCTTGAGCTACCATACCCCCAAAGGAAATCCCTATGACATGGCACTTCTCCCACCCGACTGCATTTAGCAAAGAGTCCGCATCAGCGGCGTAATCTGCTACGGTGTAGGGAAAATTGGGTTTCGAGGTTTGGCCAAGACCGCGCTGATCGTAAGCCAGGATTTCAAAGTGTGGGGCTAGCGGTGAGTCAAAAATAGTAGGCAAGCGGCGCAAGTCACCTCCAGTACCACTGATACTAAGCAGGCGTTGACCTGTGCCACGAATCTCATAATACATTTGCAAATCACGAACAGATACAAATGGCATGAGTATTTTTCCTGATGAATTTCGCAGAAGTTAGCTGAGGGAACTGTCGCGATATCTCTGAAGAAGTATCTTTTTTTAGCTCTTACCGGATCTTCTTGGGTCTATTCCAGGGCAATCATAATTAGGACTTACGCAAAACTACACGCTGTAGGGGCAATTCATGAATTGCCCCTACGGGAAATCAGGGCTTTCACTGCCTTTTTGCGTAAGTCCTGATAATGATTAGAGCGGGCGTAGGCGTAGCTCGGCGCAGGCATCGCCCGCTCTAAATATGTAGCATTTACTACCTACTAATTCCTACCAAACACACTGCCAAGGGCACGCGCCATATTTTGCGGTTGCATTGCGTCCATTGCGGCGGTGGGTTCGTAGCCGCAGTGAACCATACAATCAGCACACTTGGGATTACCACTCTTCTGGCCATATTGACTCCAGTCAGTTTGTGCGAGTAATTCCTTGAAGGTAGAGTAATAACCTTCGTTCAGCAGATAGCAAGGTTTTTGCCAACCGAGAACGCTATAACTAGGGCTACCCCAAGGCGTGCATTCATAGTCCTTCTCACCAGTGAGAAAATCTAGGAACAGCGGATTGTGATTGAAGTTCCAGTTTTTTTCACCAGCTTTCAAGGGAGCCAGAATTTCGCGGAAGAGGGCGCGTGTTTGTTCTCGGTGGAGAAAATGATCTTGATCTGGTGCCCACTCGTAACTGTAGCCGGGAGAAATCATCATCCCGTCAGTATTTAGTGTTTCTACAAAGTCGAAGAACTCTTGCATATCTTTGGGTTGGGTACCCTCAAAGATAGTCGTGTTAGTGGTGACACGAAAGCCTTTAGCTTTAGCGGCGCGAATAGCTTTGACAGCAATATCAAAAACACCTTTGCGATCGACACACTGATCGTGCAATTCCCGCATCCCATCTAAATGCACGCTAAAAGTCAGGTAAGGGGAAGGTTGAAATTTATCCAGGCTCTTTTCTAACAACAAACCATTAGTACACAAGTAAATATATTTCTTGCGCTCAATTAATCCCTGAACAATCTCATCAATCTGAGGATGCAGCAGAGGTTCTCCCCCAGGAATTGAGACAACCGGTGCGCCGCACTCTTCCACTGCGGTAAAGCATTGTTCTGGGGTGAGATTTTGCTTTAAAATTTCCTTGGGATGTTGGATTTTACCACAACCAGTACAGGCTAGATTACACCGAAAAAGAGGCTCCAACATTAATACTAAGGGGAAGCGTTTACGTCCTTTTAAACGCTGAGTAACAAGATACTTCCCAATATCCATAGCTTGTTGTAGATTAACTGCCATTGTTGCGATCGCTCCTCTTTTAGATATAAAAACACCACAGTCATTGTCGGTCTACCCAGATGTGCGCTCCTAGTGCGTATTGCATCGACTTCTCATTTGATTGCAATACAATGCACCCCACCCCGCATTTGCTGAAGCAAACGCTCCCCTCCCCGCAGGCGAGGAGGGATTGGGGGTGTGGCCATGTGAATGAATCGCTAAATTTCTCATTTGACGTAACCCTGAGCAACAAACCAATCCACAGCATCTTTGAGTGCTGCCTTCAGCGAAGATTGGGGTAGACCCAACTCTTGTACAGCCTTTCCAGCATCATAATACATAGGTTGTTTTGCCATCCGAACGCCATCCAATGGCACTGAGGGCGATTTACCCAAGGGTGCGAGAATCTTTTCATCAATCCAGGCAACACTAAGGGGCAACCAAGCGGGTACTGTTCGTTGAGGTGCTATCAAACCAGTGATATCGGCGAGTTGTTCGAGTAGTTCCTTGAGACTTAGGTTTTGATGACCTAAGATATAGCGATCGCCTGATTTACCTCGCTGTAAAGCTAGTAAATGCCCCCATGCCACATCCCGCACATCGATAAAATTTAGACCAGTATCTAAGTAAAAGGGCATTTGCCGTCGCAAAAACCGTAAGATTATATCACCCGTGGGGGTAGGTTTGATATCCAATGAGCCAATGGGGCTGCTGGGATTGACAATAACTACCTCCTGACCTGTAGCAACGGCTTGCATAGCTTCTTGTTCAGCCATAAACTTAGACTTTTTATAGTCACCCACCAACTTTTCTAAGGGACTCTGATGTGTTTCATCGACGACTTGACCAGATGATCCTACCCCAATTGCTGCCACTGAACTCGTGTAGACGGTGCGCTCAATGTTAGCTTTGCGAGCTGCTGCTAACACATTGCGCGTACCCAGGACATTATGACGATGCAGTAATTCTCGGTCTGATTGCCACAAAGAATAATGGGCTGCCACATGAAATAGGTATTGACAACCAAGCATCTGTTGCCAGAGATTTGGTGAATTTAAATCACCTTTGACAATTTCCACCTCCAAACCGCGTAAATTCTCCAAATTGCTGCTTGAGCGTACCAGTGCTTTGACTGTGTAACCCTGTTGCAGCAACAACCGTACCAAATGGGCACCAATAAAACCCGTACCCCCCGTGACAAATACTTGCATCAAGCTGTCCCCCTCTTCTGAAATCGGGGAAACCAATCATCCAAAATGGTGTAAACTACTGGCACAACAATCAAGCTGAGGATAGTAGAAGTTACTAGTCCACCAGCGATCGCTACGGCCATAGGCGATCGCAATTCCGAACCCGCACCAAAACCTAAGGCGATCGGTAGCATCCCTAAGATAGTGGAGGCAGTGGTCATCATAATTGGTCTGAGGCGCACTATTCCAGTATTGAGAATCGCCTCAGTACGGTCTAAGCCAGCATTGCGTAACTGATTGATGAAATCCACAAGTAAAATAGCATTTTTATTTGCCAGCCCTAGCAAAAAGACGAAACCGATCAATGAGATCATGCCAAAGTCGCTCTTGGTGACTAGTAGCGCCAACATTGCCCCCACTAGTGCCAAAGGCAAAGAGACACCAATAACCAGAGGGTCTACCCAGCTTTTGAACAGCAAAATTAGTACTATGACAATACACAAGGCAGATAGAGCTAGAGTAGTGCCGAAACTACCAAAAACTTCATCTTGACGGGCAGAGTCTCCTCCTAAATTTAAGGAAACATTAGAGGGTAACACGGCGTTTGCTTCAGCTACCACTTTGTCAGTGGCATCACCCAAGGACAGATTTTTGCCAAGATTAGCACTGATGTAGGCTACGCGCTGATTATTCAGACGCTCGATTTGAAAAACTGTGCCCTGTGGATTCGTTTCACCTGTAACTGTGACATCAGCGAATCCCGGTAGCCTCTGAATCCTTTCTTTAATCGCTTTGACTGCTTTGCTCAGAGCTTGGAGATTATCACCTTGCAATGCTATTTGCAGGGGTTTTTGACCGCCGGAATCGACAAATTGAATATCTTCAACACTAGTAGTTACCCCAGAAAGGACAGGTAAGTTGGAGCGCAATTGGTCTTGTAGTTCTCCAGTTGTGATTGTCCGGTTTTCCTTTAACTTTACATATAGTGTGCCTTTGTTCGGCTCACCCTCACGAGAACCAACAGTGGTAAAGACCGTTTCAACTGCCGGTGATTTTCTGACTACATCTTCTAGTTTTTTAGCAACCTCAAGAGAATCGTTTAAAGGATTGGGGATTGGGGATTGGGGATTGGGGATTGGGGACTGGGGACTGGGAATATTGCTCCCTTGTTCTTCTTGTCCCCCTCTGCCTAAATCGGGCATACTCGGCAAAGGAGCCGTATAAGCAATATTAAATTCGCCGCGATCGAGTTTGGGAATAAACCCTTTGGGAATTAGTGGAATCAGTGCTATACCTGCGATGAAGCTGAGGACAGCTAACCCGATAACTATCTTGCGGTGATTCAAAGACCAACTCAGCAAGTTTCTGTAAGATTGAGCAAATGCTACCCAGCTTTTTGCTTCCCGACGCGGGGAGAGCGAGGATTTAGGCTTCAGCCAATAGATAGCCAGAACTGGAGATAAAGTCCGAGCAACTAGCATCGAAGCAAGCATCGCCGCTGAAACAGTGATGCCGAAAGGCTTGAAGAACTGACCGATTACACCACCCATCAAACCGATGGGCAGAAAAACTGCTACTGCTGTCAAAGTGGCGGCGGTGACTGTCAACCCAATCTCATTTGTCGCTAAAAGCGCCGCTTGGCGAGGAGTTTCCCCATCTTCAACGTGTCGCATGATGTTTTCCACATCCACGATCGCATCATCAACAATACTACCAATCACCAAAGCTAAAGCCAGCAGGGTGATTGTCTCCAGGTTAAAGCCGAAAATTGCCATGACGATAAACGTCGCCAAAATAGACGTAGGAATCGCCAAGGCAGAGATGAGAGTTGCCCGCCAATTCCACAAAAAAGGAAAAATTACCACTATCGACAAGACGACTGCTTCCAGCAAAGCATCGATTGTTGACTGGGTGGCTTGGCGGATATATTCTGCTTGGGTGGCAGCTAAGGTGAGTTTGACATCCTTGAGGGTAGAGCGTAGCCTTTGAACTTCTTTCTCAACCTGACTCACTACTTCCAAGGTGTTAGCGTTACCGCGTTTGATTACCTGAAATGCGAGTGCATCTTGACCGTTAAACCGCACTAATGTTGCCCCACTTTGCGGGACTGCTGCACTAGTATTCGCTGGATTTAAAGGAGGAGTTGCAGTAGCAGCGCCTAGTAGTGAGACTTTCAGGACTCCTGGTAGTTTAGCGATCGCACTCACAATCTCATCTTGCGCCAACTTCGTCAAATCTTTGAGATTCCGCGTCGGACTCTCTATGGCATAGCTAATGGCGGCTGACTCGTTTAGATTCAGGGGAATAATTTTGTCAGTTGCTCCCTGAGGCAAAGTCAACTGCTTGAGGGCAGTTTCAACCTTTTTGGTCGATGTTTCTAAATTCGTCCCAACAGCAAAAGAAAGGCTAACAGCAGTTTGACCAGGATAGGTGGATGAGCGGATATCTTCCAGTCCTTCTAGAGAGCGGAGGCGTTCTTCCAAGGGTTTGGTGAGCTTCGCCTCTGTATCCAGAGCAGTTGTCAGGGGAGCTGTAGCATTCACAACCACCACTGGAAAGGTAATATCTGGAAACAAGGCATACTTAAGGGAACTGAAAGCGAGAACACCAGCTACCGTTACGGCAATCCAAAAACTCACCGTCAGCCACGAAAATTGAATCGCCAATTTGGAAATATTGAAGATTTCTCGTGCGGATTTGGAGTTATGAAGCTTTACCATCTTGGAAAATTATCGTGTGGGTGACACAATTATTTAGTTATGCTACTGCAATCACCTTCGGTTTGCGAGTTTTGGTCACCACCATACGGCAATATTACTTATTGTCACTCAGATGTGGCAAAATTTTTAATCCAGAATGGAACTTTAGAAATGAAAGTTGGTTCTGTCGAGCATAAGGAATTTTTCTGTCGGAGTTTTACAAACTGCGACGCCGTTAGCGAGTATTCGAGCGTCATAGCACGTCGTAGACATCGCTCTCCAAGGTAGAGAAGAATTACGCCACGCTCACCTATTTATACCCAAACGTAAACTTGAAACTGTCGAGAGGGCTAGTGCCTAATTTTTTGCCCATCAACACAATTCTGGTACCTCAGGGAGCAGAATATAAAGCTGTCTGTCGCGGATTAAGCGGCGTTACTGGTTCCATCCCAACGGTAGTAGCCATACCTGTAGGAATGAAGCCTTTACTTAAATATCTGCAACAATCCCCAGAAAATGGACAATTTCTAGCTTCAAAATCCAGGGTGTTGATTATGGGTATATGTGGCAGCTTGAGCGATCGCCACACAGTTGGTGATATTGTGCTGTATCAAGATTGTGTCTATCAGGGTAAGCAGCAAGAATGCGATCGCAATTTTACAGAACAATTGCACTCTTTTTTATCACAAAAAGGGTCATTAGTCAAGGCATTGACAAGCGATCGCCTCATTTGGTCTGCTGCTGAAAAACGCCGTTTAGGTGAGACTTTGGCGGCTGATGTTGTTGATATGGAAGGATTTACCGCCCTAGAGTTTTTCAATGCAGCTGGGGTGGCCGTGGCAATGCTGCGAGTAGTCAGCGACGATTGTCAGCATAATATCCCTGATCTCACATCAGCAATTAACTCTGATGGCTCCCTAAACCCTTTTCCTTTAGCGATGGGAATGCTTCGACAACCCCTTGCTGCGACTCGGCTGATTCGAGGTTCATTAACAGCATTAAAGGTGTTAGAGCAAGTTACAAATCTCCTCTTTTCTGGCAATAAGCTAGAATAATTTGTTGCAGAATTAACGTGAGTTTAACAAACCTCTGCCTGCCTTGAACGAAAGTTCAAGTCTGTCACTCTCCGACTGGCGAGAGGGACGGTTTTGCGTAGTAAAACCAGGGAGAGGTTTCTTCAGTCGAAATTTGTGAAAAGGAACCACAGATAAATATCAATATATATCAATACGGTTGGGTTAAAGCCAAAAACCAAAACCAGCGTAGGTTGGGTTTCACTTCCCTACGGGACGCTGTTCGCGAACGTTCAACCCAACCTACAACTATCCTTAACCCAAGCGTATTGCAATATATATCTGTAGTTACTTTTGCTTTTATATCACGTAAAAAGAAACTAATAACTAAGATTAATGTAATAATTAATACAAATAAGTTTTAGTGTGAAATTATTTGTGAAATAAGTTTTACAGAAACTTTATCGTTATAGATATTAAGTAGAAACCTATATTGGGAAGGATAATATATAACCTTATCAGGGTTGGGTTCCATGAGAGCTAATTCTACTGGATTGTGAATGAAAAATACTCTTTTGTGAGGATAGCTCGGAACTAATTTGCCAACTACCGAACAGAATTTATGAAGCTCGATCACAAGCTCTACCTGTACTCGTTCTTAGCTCATTTCGGATGGCTTAAGAAAAGTTACACAGCTAAAATCATGTTGGTGGCATTTTTAGGCACTCACGTACCACTTCTGACTTTACTCTTAAGTTTCATCATCTCAAACTCCTATTCCTTGGAGATGGCGGCGCGAGTTATGATCGTTGCTTTGTTGGCTACGTTAGCGGGTACGGCCGCTACCCTCTACGCGCTACATCACCTCCTCAAACCGGTTATTTTGACATCTGCTGCATTGCAAAACTATCTGAACACCAAAACCCTACCTGAATTGCCCACAGAATTTGCTGATGAAGCGGGTACATTGATGGCGGATACTTCACAAACTCTTCACAAATTAGATCAGTTAATTCACTACATCACTAATTATGATGATCTAACTGGATTGCCCAATCGTGATTTATTCTGCGATCGCCTCCAGCAGACTCTATCCCAACCTGAAAACAACCAGCGCCTTGTTGCTGTTTTTTTGCTGAGTATTGATGATTTCACTGGTATAAGTCATGGGTTGAAGCATCAGACAACAAATTTGTTGTTAAGAGCAGTTGCTCAGAGGTTATCAACCTGCATAGCGCAAACAGATATTCTTGCCCATTTGAGGGGAGATGAATTTGCCATTGCCCGCATGGACATTGTTTCTTTTGAAAGTGTGATTAAGCTATCTCAGCTGCTATCGAGTACCCTGAGCAAACCCTTTTCTGTAGAGGGTAACTTGATTCATATCACCGCCAGCATCGGCATCACAATTAATGGACTAAATGATCGTAATAGCGTAGATCAACTCTTGCAACAGGCTCACATGGCACTGTACCAGGCGAAGCAGAAAGGGCGTAGCCAATACCAATTTTATTCGCCGGAAATTAATGCTCAGTTGCAAGAGCGACTGACCTTAGAAAATGAATTACATGGAGCGCTTGAGCGCCGCGAAATGCTGGTTTATTATCAACCTCTGATTGATTTACACAGCGGACAAATTACAGCTATGGAAGCGTTGATTCGCTGGCAACATCCTACATTAGGTTTCGTTTCTCCAGCAAAGTTTATTCCCATTGCAGAAGCCAATGGTTTGATCGTACCAATTGGTGAATGGGTTTTGCGAACTGCTTGCGCCCAAAACCGTGCTTGGCAGCTTGCTGGATTTACCCCAATTCGGATATCTGTGAATCTGTCAGCTCGACAGTTTGAACAAGCAAATCTGGTTGAAATCGTCAGCCAAATTCTTGAGGAGACTGGACTCAAAGTATCTTACCTGGAATTAGAAGTGACAGAAAGCTTCTTGATGGCTGACATGGAGCGATCAGTTAAAACTTTAAAACAATTACGAGAACTGGGTATATGGTTGGCTCTAGACGACTTCGGCACCGGTTATTCCTCCCTCAACTACTTGAAGCGTTTTCCTGTGAACATGCTCAAGATTGATCAGTCATTTGTACAGGATGTCATGTCTAATCCTGATAGCGCCGCCGTCACTGATGCCATCATTGCCCTGGCAAAGAGCCTCCGGTTAAACATCACGGCAGAGGGTGTGGAAACCCAAGAACAGCTTGACTACCTGAAAATGCAGGGATGTCATGAAGGTCAGGGTTTCTACTTCAGTTGTCCTGTTCCCGCTGATGTAATTGCCCCGATGTTGCAGAAAAGTTCTCAGCAGATGGAGAAAATTGCAGCATAGGTGGATGCCTAAGCCAGAAAGTCATTAAGACACTGTTGCTGAATGTCTTTCTAATAGCAACTCCTCTGTTTGTAGCTGTGCAAAAGTACTCTTTACGAACTCTGCGATCTCTATACGATTCCCACCGGGATCGCGGAGGAAAAACCGCACGCATCCTGGAAGTGGTCGTTGATCGGGAATAATATCTACCCCATGCCCTTTTAGGTGTTCCTCAAAACCGTTCAAGTTATCGACTTGGAAACAATAATGTCGTCTAGATGCTTGGTTATTGGCGTTTTTCTCTGTACTAATGTGCAGTTCAATGTCTCCCAACTTGTACCACGCTCCTGAATCGTTTTTCATTACCCCAGGTCTGGGAATTTCAGTCAATCCCAAAACTTTGCTGTAGAAAGACAGCATTGCATCCTCCACCTCAAGAGGATAGGTTACTTGAATATGATGAACTGCATCAAGCTTCATAAATTTTTCTCCTAGTTTGGATTAAATTTGGCAACGCTACAATCACCTTTTGCAGTAATACTGGCGTATTTCTAAAGTTTTTTTGTTCCAACTCACCAAAAACCTATGCGACAAGCTTTCCCATACTGATGCGTTCTTCAACGAGATAGCCAAGTTTTCTATAAAACTCAACTACTTCTGCGTTGGAGACACGAACTTGGAGATTAATTTTGAGGCATCCCATTGCGATTAATACCCTCTCTGCGTGCCGCACTAGCTTGCTACCAACACCCCGCCGTTGATATTGAGGACTGACCGCAATTGTGTATAACCAACCGCGATGCCCGTCATATCCTGCCATTATAGTGCCTAAAATTACAGAGGTAATCTCAGTAACAAAAAATAACTCAGGCTGTACAGCAAGCTTCTGACTGATTACCAATTTTGGGCTGCTATGCGACGGGTTATTAGGAAACACATCATCCCACAAAGCACTGACTGATTCAGCATCAGATTCTTAGTATGGTCTTATATTCATCTACATCTCTAAATCAAAGGACTTGCCTTTGCCCATTGTTTGTGAAATACTACTCTTCAAACTACGGTAAATTGATATATCTTAAGTAGTATTATACAAAACTTACCATAAAACATTTCCTCCTAAAAGCAATTGGAAGCTAATCCCTAAGATGACAAACACAGAAATTCGCACTACTCAAGTTAAACTTAACGTGAAAACCTTCCTAGAACCAGCTTTTAGATTGTCTCGTTCCCAGTCTCCGACTGGGAATGCCCTTCTAGAGGCTCCGCCTCGCTTGCTGGCGACAGAGCCGCAATTGAGCTGCATTTCCAGCCAGAGGCTGGAAACGAGATTTGAAAAAACTTTTAGCTTAAGTTGACACCAATGCACAGATGTGTGCCTCTAGTGAATGTCGGCAAATATTAGCCAAATAGTCAAAAGCAAAAAAAAATAAAGTATTATTTCCATGATTACGGCCTTCAAACAACCACGAATTAATATTTTTCAGCGTTTTTCACTATTTATATTACCTGGATTATTAACAATCTCAACTACCTTAATCAGTTGCTCAGTCCAAACCCCAAACTCAGAAAATAAAACTGCTGGTTTTAAAGCCAAAGTTGTCCGTATCGGATATCAAAGTTCTGGGGATATTTTCAGACTTAAAGGATTGACAGAAAAGCGTCTAAAACCTTTAGGTGTTTCCGTTGAATGGGCGCAGTTGGCCACAGAAAATCCGAAATTAGTGCGATTAGTTCTTGAGGAGATAGATAACACAGGCGAATGGGGTGATAAAAACCGCTCAGAAGTTGTAAAACTTACTATTCCTCACCTCAAAATTGATGAAGATATTTTAACAACAATGGTTGAAAGGCGAACTTACGGCTTAAGACCAATTACGCCAGAAATCATGGAAAATCAACAGCAGATTGCAGATTTGTTAGCTAAAAAAAAAGTAATTACTGAGCATATTAATATTAAGGAAGCGATGCTGACTAGCGAACAATATGCAGCCATTACACCGGAAAACATCAGTCAGAAATAGTGCCAGGAGATAGGAACATGGAAGTTTTTTGGTATTTACCTACACAGGGAGATGAGCGTTATTTAGGTACTACAATTGGCAGGCGACCAGCCACTTATCCCTATATGCAGCAAATCGCCCAAGCTGTTGATAAATTGGGTTATGGCGGGATGTTGATTGGTACTGGACAAAAACAGGATACCTGGATTGTAGCTACTTCGTTAATTTCAGTTACGGAACGCTTGCGGTTTCTTGTCGCCTTTCGTCCGGCAATTATGTCGCCTTCCTTGGCAGTCAGAATGGCTGCTACTTTTGACCAGATTTCTAACGGTCGAATTATTCTGAATGTTGTCACTGGTGGCGACACAAAAGAACTTGCTAAAGATGGAATTTTCTTAGATCATGATCAGCGTTATGAACTCACAGATGAGTTTTTGACAATTTGGCGATCGCTCATGCAAGGTGAAGAAGTAACCTTCAATGGTCATCACTTGAAAGTTAAAGGCGCAAAACTCGAATTTCCTCCTGTACAAAAGCCTTATCCCACTTTATATTTTGGTGGTTCTTCAGATGCTGCTCTCCAAGTTGCTGCCAAACACATTGATGTGTATTTAACTTGGGGTGAACCACCAGATCAAGTTGCCCAAAAGATTGCCAAGGTACGCCAATTAGCAGCAGAACAAGGTAGAACAGTCCGCTTTGGGATTCGGATGCACGTTATAGTGCGCGAAACTACCCAAAAAGCTTGGGATGCAGCTAATGAACTGATTCAATATGTGGATGATGAGACGATCGCTGCTGCACATCGGCGGTTTGCTCAATCTGAATCAGAAGGACAACGCCGTATGGCCCAACTACATAACGGTAATCGCAAAAATTTAGAAATTAGTCCCAACTTATGGGCAGGTGTTGGCTTAGTGCGTGGAGGTGCTGGTACTGCCTTAGTCGGAGATCCAGAGACAGTTGCAGCGCGAATGCTGGAATATGCCGATTTGGGAATTGATACCTTCGTTTTCTCAGGTTATCCGCATCTCGAAGAAGCCTATCGAGTCGCCGAATCATTGTTTCCTCTGTTACCAGTGCAAACTCCTGCGATCGCATTACCGCAGCAGGTTGCAAGTACATTTAGTGAATTTGTTACCAAAACAGATTTACTCAAACCACAACCAGTGTAAGCAATTCAAAATCACCAAACTTCTGTGCGCCCTTAGCTGGTAGTCAAAACAACACCTTGGCGCACAGTACGCTTGCGATCGCTTTTACGATTACCCCCAGCCATCTGCGTCAAGGCGGAAGTTCCTACAGTGAAGGCGGAAGTTGTTACAGACTGCACGAAACACCGAAACGTCAACCCTGGAGCCATATTTTTTGATGTATTAGGGACTTCCAACAAATAAACTATGCAATCTTGCTGGGATTGACCAAGATTTTGCACAAACCGATCACTTTGTGAGTCTATCCATTTCAGCAATAATGAAAACTTTCTTAATAATTTCACGCCCTCTTCTACCTCCCTTGAAAGGGAGGTAGAAGAGGGCGTGAAAGGATTGTTGTGTTTGAGATTGGTTTCATCGAAGGCATCGAGTTTAGAAAAAAACCTCTAACGTGATCGAAGAATTCCGAAATTGACTAATTGAGGAGTGGAGAAGGAAATAACAGTGTTTTTACCAATAGCGCGAGGGTAAGTAAAAATGTTCAAAAGAAAATCTTTCATCAATATCGTTCTTCCGATTGCTGTTTTGTTAGGAAGTTGCGGAGCTAATTTTCAATCTGTAGAAAACTTTAGCAAGAGCAAAGAGATTGTTCAACGAGCTTCTAATGATTTTGCTGAAGATATTTATCAATCTTGTTTACGACGTACTAGATATGTCAAACTAGTTATCAATGATGGAATCTCTCAGCGCAATAATCAGCGAGAAGGTTGTGAGATAACTGAACGAGTTGATTCTGATAATTTCAAAACCGTAGTCAGTATTTTAATTGACTATATGGATGCTCTAGGTGCTATAGCAAGCGGAAAAAATTTATCTTTAGATAACTCAATAGATAACTTAGGTGAAAGTATTAAAGATTTATCTATTAGCGGGAAAAGATTAGATGCAGATGCAGTGGATGGAGGAAGGGAAATCCTCAAAGTATTATTTGATTTAGTGACTCAAAAAAATCGAGAGGATGCTCTTCAAAAAGCGATTGTTTGTACTAATGAACCTATCCATAAATATGTCACTGGTAATTCTGTTCCAGCAACTGATAAAAATGGTGTTGATCTTTATCAACCTGCTACAGGAGGCTTAATATTTATTGTCAAAAACAACTATCTTAGTAAGGGAGGAACTTTAGGCATAGAAGCAAACGCAATTGATACTTACTATGAATCTTACTTTGCTACTTTATATAAGCTAGGTAATGATAGAGAAATCAATCCAAGTAATTATCAACAAGCTATCGATCGAATTACAGTAGGTGAAAGCTTAACAACAGATTACAACAAATCTATGGAAATAGTAGCTGAAAAAGAACAAGCAGCTAGGGCTTATAATCAAATTCTTTTTAGTACAGTTAAAACCCATAATCAACTAAGCAAAGAATTTGCAGAAGGGCTAAAATCAAAAGATGTTAATCGATTGTGTCAGTTTAATGCTAAGGTTTCATTCAAAAAGATTGATGAGAAAAAAATGAAACGTATTCAAAAAATTCTTAATGAATATGTCATCTCAGTTAAACCTTTAGTAGAAGAAGTTGATCGCGCTTTTTAACTAAGTGTTATTTAATCTTTTTCAATCGCTAATTGATCGTTTAAAAAAAGAGAATCATTGTTTATGTCCTTAACTAAAAATGCAATTACTAGACAGGACTGGGAAAATCCTTCTTCTTTGAGAGATAAAATACTAGAGCTACAGGTTGCTTTTCGGGAAAGAGCAAAAGACCTTTTCAAGAATCAAAAAATTAGTCCTAATGAATTTGATGAAATTGGTAATAAATGTCAAAAAGTTTTGGACTTTGTTGCGGAGATTAATAGTAGACAATTTAATCAAGTTTTAACCGATATGGATGAAGCAGTCAAAAAAATAATTGAGGCTACTAATTCTCTTGATAAAGCGGCTGCAAAAATTCAAGAAACTCAAAATTTTATTGATATTTTAAGTAGTGTAATCACATTAGGAGAAACTCTTTCAAAGGCCATTGTAAACACCAGTGTAGCTACAATCGGCACTTTAGTTAGGGAACTTAGAGATATTGGCGATCAGCTTAATACCTAATACCATTTCTTTATGAAGCAGCGCCAAATTTTCTTTATTTGTGTCCTTTGCGCCGTTAGCGGTTCGTTTCTAACATGTTTTGGCGCATCTTCATACAGAATTGATACAAGTAGTCAGACAGTGCGATCGCCTGTCTAATTAGTTCAATCCTTAGCTTAATAACTAGCCTTATTGCCATGATTGAAATTCATCAATGGCGCTACGAATTAAGGAAGTTATTTGAGCGCGACGGGTTTCAAAGTTGGCGGCGATATAAATCAGTAAAATGCCAACTAGCAAGCCAACAACCCATTTTAAAAAGGAGTACTGGAAGCTGAAAATTACTGATTGATAGATTGTAGTGATTAAAAAAGTGGCTGTACCAATGTAGAGAAAAGCCCGCACTCGCAAAGCTAATCCAGCAAAAATGGCAATGAGGCTGAAAATTCCAGGTATCCAGGCTGTATCTTGATCAAATAAAATTGCCCATCCACAAATTAAACCACTACCTAGCACTCTCAGAATATGGCGAGCGGCTTTATACTCTGGTAGTTTTAGTTGGGTATCTACTTGAGCAATATAAAGCAGTGATAAGCCAATTGGTGTCACGTACCACAAAGCATCAGTCAGGCGTAAGGAATCAAACCAGCGATAAAGTGCCCAATTAATCAACGCCACACTAATATAGGTAAAACGGATATTTTCACCCACTTTTGCGAGGAAAATGTAGAATCCAGCTGCGAGTAGCAAGGTAATAGGGTAAGTTTGCAGTCTGGTTTCCCATAAAATTATCAGTGGTATAACGTAGGCCGCTTGTTGCCAAGGTCTTTTAGACCAACCCCAACTTTCCCAAGGTAAAATGTATAGAAAATAAGCTATCACACAAGCGATCGCACCATTCCAAGGAACTAACGGCCCAGCCCAAAATCGCCCTACTGCTGTCTCGCGCCAATAAATCCTCATGCCGGCTACCTCTAATAAGCCAAGGTAAACCCACATTTCGGCTATTGTGATTCCTGCGAAGATGCTGGGGGAAGTGCGCGAATTTCGTCCCTGAAAGATGGCATAGCGAATCAAAAATACCCCCGTTCCCAATCCCACCAAACGGTTAACTCCAATGGGAAGAGGAATGGCAGCCATTAATAAACAGCTACTCCAAGCCCAATGAATATGGGCAATTCCTTTTAGTTCTTGGGGAGTCAGGCGTAAGTAGCTAACAAGCCAAGGCGAGAAGATGCGGTAAGCATACATGATACTGGCACCAAGGGCAGACATGGCAATCAATGCATCACCAAATGCTCCTCCTGAAGCTTGTAACATTTGATAGAACAAAAGTTCATAGGCAGAAATTGATCCGCCAATGATTCCTAAGTAAAGTAGGGGTTTAAAACTCTCACGCCGTCGTCCCACGCCAATGATAATTAAAGCTACACCCAAGGAATACAAACCTGTCCACTCGGTAAAGGTGTTCAAACGCAGCAATACACTAAATGCAGCATAAATTAATGGCAAAATGTGAAAACTGCTAGGAAGCCTTTCTAATTGATGTCGTCGTCGCCACCACTCTCCGACAAGTTGAGCAATTAAACCCAAGGCTATGTTAGCGATCGCAATTCTAACAATTGAGCGTTCCCCAAATCCCAGCACCTGGGCAGTCAACAATTCCAAAGACCAACCGATGCCATAAAATGCCCAATTTGTCGGTTCTCGCCAACTGCGATAAACAATGGCTGCCAAGGTGATAAAAGTGGCAATTAAGTATAAAAATCCCGAAGTAGTAAACCCTCGGAAAATCAGCACTGAGTACAGCGTCAAACCCAACAACTCAAAACCACACAATGCGATCGCCCACTTATCGCTGGCGGCTGCATATATAACTGCTAATTCGTTACCGCGTCGGCTCAAAACTGTCCGCGCAAACCATAGACTTAGAGTTGCGATCGCTGCTGCGACAAACCAACCTGCTAGTGCGAGGCGAGGTAAACCAGGCACACCCGTCCATAGCAGCGCCCCAATGAAACTCAGAACAAATCCTTCTGTAATTACCGCAGATATTTGGTTTCGCAAATAGCGCGTATTTGCAAACATCAGTCCCGCAGCCACAGCCAAACCGATTAATCTGGTTCCTGGTAGCTGTAAAGTAAGTAGCTGGGCAACTACCACAGCCAAGACACTCAAGTAACGACTAGTAGTCCGCCGCTCTATAATTGTGATATTGGCTACACTCGTGAGAGCTATCGGCGTAATTAGCCAAATGACTCCCCAATAAGCTCTGCTATCAGCTATGCCATACCAAGATGATTCTGCATTCATCCACAATAGGAAAAAACTAGCGGCGGCTAGTCCTAAACCGATGTCCCATGCACTACGTCGCCATAGTCCTTCACTAATACTAAATCCCCATTCTGCAACCATCAGAGCTAATAAAATACTTGCCCAGGCTTGTTGACTTAGGGTTGGTAACAGCCAATTAATGGTAGAGCAAAACGTCAGCACCCCCATGATGTGAGTTAGATATACCAAGGGAAGAGAGGAGGGGGAGCGGCGTTGAGTGACGAATGCGAGAGTGGTGGTGGAGAATAGCAGATTTAGCGATCGCAATGTGGGATTTACTAAAGCGATCGTTGTTAAAAAAGCTCCAAATAAGAGGGTGAGCAGTTCGCCAAACTTAGCTAATTCTCGCTTTTCGGTGCGATACAGGCTATCTGTGAGCGCCACCATCAAAACTACGTAGGGAAATAAAGCTATGCCCAGTAACGCCCCAGGTTCATTTTGAGAATTGGTGAGTTGGGTGCCAGTTGCGATCGCCCATTTTTGTACGCTATCAGGTACTAACCGCCAACCTAACCAAATCGTCTGTAAGCCGATGACAAAAACCGCAGCGAAGTCAACTTTTAAACTGTATCGCCGCAAGTGATTTCCCACATACCATAAACTCAAACCACTGACAGCGATCGCTTGCCAGGGATAACTGACTACCGAAACCAGCCAACCCAGGAAAAGTAAAATGCCACCGAGTTTTTCCCAGAGTAAGAGGGATGAGGGAGACGCGGGGGATGAGGAGAATATTACTGTTGCTCCCCCTGCTCCCCCTGCCTCCCCTGCCTCCCCTGCCTCCCCTGCTCCCCCTGCCCCCTGCCCCCTGCCCCCTGCCCTCTTCCCTCCCTGCTGTGCTAACCAAGTCACCAACCAGCCGCAAATACCAATAGCTAACCCCAATTGCGTCACATCTACCCCAGTAACAAAAATCGCCCGCACTAGCAGCACTATCAAAGCATAAATAATTACAGCAGCAGGTAAACTAATACTTGTCCTACGGCGATCGCGCCGATCTTCCTCGCTGATCGGATTAGGCTGTTGGTAATTGTGATAAACAGTAATGATAGTTGTGCCGATCATTGCCACATAAACAGCAATTAAGGGAAATCCTCTTAATTGCCAACCCCAATGCAGATAACTCAACCCCAGAATATTTGCTAGAGGTAATTTACCAGTATGTAAATTGGCAAAAATAGTCCGATTTTTGGAGAGTAAAACAGTAATAGCGGTGAGAGTGGGACAGGCGATCGCAACTACAATCCAATCCACAGGATTTTGCCACAACCGAAAGCTATCTATTGCCCAAAAGTTCACTGGGACTAACAAAAGTGTGACAATCAGCAATGTCTGAGCTGTCAATCTCAGGTTGCTTTGTCTAGTCGCCCAGAAGCTTAATCCCCAGAAACTCAAAGTATAAGCAAATAAAACTCCATACTGTCCAGAGGCGGGAAATCTCTCCCACTGACTCGCAGCCAGTACCCCAGAAGACACCACTACCAGGAATACCCCTAGAAAAAGCAGCCAACGGACACTCAGTTCTGCCCCCAAGGACTGCAACATTGTGCTGATAAAGTTGGGTTTAGCTGGTTTTTGTTGCGGTTGTCTACGGCTACTAGATTGTAAAGCTGTTACGGGCAACTGCTGCACGGAGTCAGAAGTTACAAACGCCACCTTTGTTTCGGCTTCAGCCTGGGGTTGCAACACCACCGCACAGACGAGAAACTCTTGACATAGCTGCCTAACTTGGGTATCGGATATCAAACCTAAGCGCAGCCATATATCTAGTCCTTCTAATAACTGAGGATGGGAAGATGGCAGTCTGATTTCAAATTTTAGCGGGTGGTCAAGAGGCAATGACATAAGCCGCAGCCATATGAGTATATACTTAAATCATGGGTTTAATTAAAGTATATTTTGAATCTGATTGTGCCACTTATTAGGCTAATTGATATTAATTTTTAACCTCCGAGCGATATTCAAATGCCAACTATCTGCTTTTAGGTTCCGCATTGCAGTCTCCCAACCGTTGGACTCATATTTGATTTTTGAAATATACGTAGTGGCATGGCAAGGCTAACGCACCACCTGAAGGTTTCGGTGCCATACTCTCGGCGATAATACAACGCCAGTTGCTACAACGGAGGGAACCTCCGCAACGCACTGGCTCCCCTACACATACTTAGATTTTTTCACGCCATCAAATCGGATTGCTATAGATCCGCCTGGATCTTTAGTTGAAGGAGATTTTGTTATCGGAAATTAAAGGGTTTAAGACCCTCTACGTCTAAATGTAGCCGACGCTCGTAGACTTGCGAACGCTCCGCTATTGGTTTCAGTTGGGGTTTAAATTCCCGTCTGAAAATATCTTTAATGCGTGAATGCGTGAATGCGTGAATTTTGAATTGTTATTCCCCTCACTTTGTCTCTTCCAGTAATAGAATTAATAACGAAGCCTTTGTAAAGCCTTCAACTATCAAAAGATAGAAGCTCTAGGAGCAGATTTGAGAAAATGTAGAAAAACGAAAATCTGTATTCAAAGTACGCTTGTAGCATCTAAACGCTTGTAAGATTTTTATGACTTCCCGTATTCGCTTTTTAATGTGTCCCCCTGACCACTACGATGTAGACTATGTGATTAATCCCTGGATGGAAGGGAATATTCACAAATCATCGCGCGATCGCGCCGTGGAACAGTGGCAGGGATTACACCAGATCCTCAAACAACACGCCATTGTAGACTTAGTACCACCTGAAAAAGGCTGGCCTGATTTGGTTTTTACCGCCAACGCTGGCTTAGTACTGGGGGATAACGTTGTCCTCAGTCGCTTTTTGCACAAAGAACGTCAGGGAGAGGAGCCTTTCTTCAAACAATGGTTTGAGGCAAATGGTTATACAGTCAACGAACTTCCCAAAGATTTGCCCTTTGAGGGAGCAGGAGATGCACTGCTGGATCGGGAAGGACGCTGGTTATGGGCGGGATACGGTTTCCGCTCGGAATTAGATTCTCACCCTTATCTAGCTAAATGGCTGGATATTGAGGTGCTATCCCTGCGACTCATAGACGAACGTTTCTATCACCTGGATACCTGTTTTTGTCCCCTAGCAAATGGCTATTTGCTGTACTATCCAGGCGCTTTTGATTCTTACTCCAACCGCTTAATTGAAATACGAGTCGCACCAGAAAAGCTGATCGCAATTGAAGAAGCCGATGCAGTCAATTTCGCTTGTAATGCGGTGAATGTGGATAGCATCCTGATCATGAACAAGGCGAGTGATGTTTTGAAAACCCGCCTTGCGGATGCAGGTTTCCAAGTGCTGGAAACGCCACTTACCGAATTTCTCAAAGCTGGTGGTGCAGCTAAATGCTTAACTCTGCGGGTAACAGAACCAGTTAGGGATGAAGTCCATGCCAATGTCTCGGTAGAAAGCCGCGTCATTCGGATGGAAGGACACTTGCTGGATGCTGGCTTAATTAACCGCGCTTTGGATTTGATTATAGATGCCGGGGGAAGTTTCCAAGTCCTAAATTTCAACTTGGGAGAACAGCGCCAAAGTACCTCAGCCGCTGAGGTGAGAGTATCAGCACCGTCTCATGAGGTGATGGAAGAAATCATCTCTTTATTGATTGATTTGGGTGCAGTAGATTTACCACATGATGAGCGAGACGCTATCTTGGAGCCTGTAATCCAAGATGGTGTAGCGCCCGATGATTTCTACGTCAGTACAATTTATCCCACAGAAGTCCGAATTAATGGTAAGTGGGTGAAGGTGGAAAATCAGCGGATGGATGGCGCGATCGCAATTACCCAAACTGCCAATAGCTTAGTTGCTCGGTGTAAAATACTCCGCGATTTAAAAGTTGGCGAACAAGTAATTGTAGACGTGTTAGGTATCCGTACCATCCGCAAAACTGAATCGCGCGAACAACGCAGCACCCAAGAATTCAGCTTTATGTCGGCGGGGGTTTCTAGCGAACGGCGCGTGGAATTAGTGGTTGAGCAAGTGGCTTGGGAATTGCGGAAAATCCGCGATGCTGGTGGTAAAGTTGTGGTCACGGCTGGGCCGGTGGTGATTCACACTGGTGGCGGTGAACACCTGGCGCAACTGGTTCGGGAAGGATATGTACAGGCGTTGCTAGGTGGTAATGCGATCGCAGTTCACGACATTGAGCAAAATATCATGGGCACTTCCTTGGGTGTAGACATGAAGCGGGGTGTTGCCGTTCGTGGTGGACACCGCCATCACCTCAAGGTAATTAATAGTATCCGTCGTTATGGCAGCATTCCCAAAGCTGTGGAGGCGGGGGCAATTAAGAGTGGCGTGATGTATGAGTGTGTCCACAATAATGTACCTTTTGTGCTTGCTGGTTCCATTCGGGATGACGGGCCTTTGCCTGATACCGAAATGGATTTGATTAAAGCACAGGAGGAATATGCCAAACACCTAGAAGGTACGGAGATGATTTTGATGCTGTCATCGATGCTGCACTCGATTGGGGTGGGAAATATGACTCCGGCTGGTGTGAAAATGGTGTGTGTGGATATTAATCCAGCTGTGGTGACTAAGTTAAGCGATCGCGGTTCTGTAGAATCGGTGGGTGTGGTGACAGATGTGGGATTGTTCCTCAGTCTGTTGATTCAGCAGTTGGATAAGTTGACAAGTCCCTATGTTAATAAGGTACGTTAGGAAAACGTAGACCTGAAAGGGCTTCCCGCAGGGTACCGCAAAGACGCAGAGGACGCAGAGAAAGGGAATGACAAGAGTAGCTTTCAGTGAAGAGTTGCAAGTTAATTGGGTGAGTTTGATTGCTGATTTTATGCTGGCGGGGATGGTTTTTGGCCCGCCAGTGGCTCCCTTTCTGGCTGCGTCTGGGGTGTGGTTGCTTCCTGGGATTGCGGACATCATTTATTTCATGGGTAATCATGTATGTCCGCAACCAGCTATGGGGTTAGATTTAGCACCACCGTTTATTATGGCTGTGTGTATGCGCTGCTACGGCACTGTCACGGGTTTGCTGATTACTCGTCTGCTGTATGGAGTAACTGGTGGTAAGGGATTTTACTGGTTGAGTCAGTATGGCTTACGTGGTGCGGCTTTAGCTAGCGTGCTGATGATGGCTTATCCTTTGGAATTGGCAGGACAGGTTTTAGGTTTTTGGAGTTTTAATAACTATCTGGTTACGCCTTTTGGGTTGATTACGGGTTTGGCGTGGGGATTGTTTACTATGCCTATTTTGCACGGGTGGCATGGTGCTAAAACCAGCTTGGACGAATTGTAGATTTTATCTCACAACTTGTAGAGTGGATTAATTTTTGTAAGTCCAAACAATCGCATTGTCAGTCAAAACAATCGCATTGTCAGTCAAAACAATCGCATTGTCAGTTAAAACAATCGCATTGCAGCAGGTTGCATTTAGATAGCACAGCGATGCAAATACAAAAATGCAAGACGATAATAAAAGCACCGCACATCGCTTTTAGAAAGGTTTGAGAGCAAGCGAATTTAAACGCGAGAATAATTCTATTATCTAAAATCCTTGCATTACTTGACAGAGCTAATGACTTGATTGCTGGGGTCAATCTAAAATCTAAAATCCAAAATCCAAAATTACTTCACCTTCTGTGATCCTTCAACGATTTGGTAGAGTTTGTCTTCTAATTTTTGCATACATGCCGACCAATCAAAGTCAAGTATGGAAGGGCGAGCTTGCCGAGTCAAATCTGCTTTGAGGTTGGGATTTTCCAAAATCGCAATCACCTTACGGGCAAAATCTGTTGGGTTGTTGGGTTCAGCTAAAAAACCGTTGATCGCATGAAAAACCTGTTCGGGATTTCCTCCAGCGTTGGCTGCTACAACAGGGGTTCCAGATGCTAAAGCTTCCATATTGGTCGTACAGAAGTTTTCGGTAACAGATGGGTTGACAAATACATCTGCTCGTGCATATAAACCTAGAAGTTCTGTTCCGTGGGACTCACCCCAGATAGTAATACCGGACTCAAACTTTTGGGCACGCCGACGCATCTCCTCATCCAAGGGGCCACTACCAACGATGACCAAATGGACATCAGGAATTTTGGCAGCAATGATTGGAAATGCATCAATAAGTTGGGTAACATTTTTTTCTGGGGTAATGCGTCCGACAAAAAGGATAGTTGGTCGATGGTCGTTAACAATGGGGTTGTAGTCGATGTTT
Source organism: Nostoc sp. (assembly GCF_036917655.1). Classification (GTDB taxonomy): domain Bacteria; phylum Cyanobacteriota; class Cyanobacteriia; order Cyanobacteriales; family Nostocaceae; genus Nostoc. Next base: position 99,149 of record NZ_JBALCY010000003.1, on the reverse strand, counting down.
TGGGGGTGAAATTTTTCGCAATCAATCCCTTGATATGGCACGTATTCACTGCGTTGGCATTTCAGTCGGTTGTACTTAGCAAGCAGTTCTTGAGACGGAAATAAGTTGAGATCATAAGCATCACTGAACTGCTTGACTAAAAGGGGAACAATCGGACGTAACAAGCTGAAGAACAGATTTCCTAAGTAATATCGAATATAGGCAACGATATCGGTATGGAAAATTGAGATGATTGGGGTATGAGTTTGTTTAGCATACTCAACTCCTATAGGGCGACCATAACCTTGTAAGAAAAGTGAGTATAATCCTCTCATTTGCGCCGCTTCTTCAACCAGTATAATATCGGGTTGGAAGTTCTCAAGTAACTTAGTATCGCTCCAATAGCGATAGTTTAATGGTTGGGGAAGAGATTTGTAGAAGATTAGCGGTTTGGTGGGGAATGCATAAGCAGAAAAGTTGGGGAAGGGCTGTAGTTCATCCAATCCTGACATTGGGCGATTTCCAACCTTTCTGGGGTACTGGCTATTAATTTCTGGGTAGATAAGAAAGACCTCATGTCCTTGTTGCAGTAACCATTGAACCCGTTGGTGTACTGCAACGGAAACTCCAGTCAAGAAAGGAGCGTACAATGCTGTAAACAGTGCAATGCGAAGTGGTTGTTTAGTCATAAAAAAGGGGAATATTACACTAAAATGCTGGTTTTGAATTTAGGACTTATGCAGCACATGTTTCATGAAGATCCTGATTATTTGGCTCAGAAATTACCACTAATACAGTTAGGCTAAGGATTTACGCATTTACAAATGATCTAAACTATCGATTCTGAAGAGGATGTTTCTAAACCTTGCTTAAAAACTATTAAAACATCCAAAATTCCCCTTGATAGATTTGCCTAATCCTTGTCAAAAATGTAAATAAATTTTGCTAATCAACAAACAAAAGCGGGGATTTTGACAAGGGTTATAGCTAATATAGTTTTACTAAATATAAGATAATATAATTTTCAGACTAGGGAATGTTTAGTGTAATAACTTTCATGCCCTAGTTTATATCTAGCAATTCACTTCAAAGAGAAACCTTGTTATCAATAGGCTGATCCAACCATTGATAAGGGCGATATTCGACTAGCCGGATATTCCACGGCCCTTGAACCCGATAGGAAACACCGCGCCAAGTAACTGTTGAAATCCACAATGACGATAGCATCGCTAACCCATAAACCCACTGTGTTAGCGGAATCGCAATCAACATCTTGATGATTGTAGCAGCTGATAATTTGGCGTAGACGTGCAACGGCTTGCCGATAGGCATCGCCTGGTCATTAGAGCGAACCACTCGCTGTATCTCTAATTCCAATACGAGCATTATCAAGAGTAATCCGACAGTATAGACTCCATAGCAGCCTAACAAGAGAGCCGCAGCTTCCCATTTTGCCTCTAACAACGACTCTAGAACTAAGATGATGACTAAAGTAGGAAACAAAATGCTAGAAACAGCTTCACTAACTAAAGCTAACCAACGCGGGTGATACAGTCGAGAATAAAGTATCAGGCGCTTGAGATAGTCTATTAACTTGGATAAATCAGTCTCTTCACGATTTACTATTAGTAGCGAAGGCACAAACTTTACCTGGAACCCATGTTTTTTGAGGATGTCGTGCATCATAAAATCTTCGCCTAAAGCTTGTCCCCACTTATCTAGCAGTTCTGTTTGGCGAAGCACTTCTGTTTTCACAGCCAAACTCCCACCCCAAGGAATCTGGAAGATAAACATTTGCACTACTGTGGATACATTGCCGACGTAGCGCACTAAAGATCCCCAATATTTACCTGTAGGTACATACCAACGATTACCTGTTGTCGCCCCTACTTTAGCATCCCCTAAAGGACTGACTAATTCTCGCAGCCAATTCACATGGACTATAGTATCAGCATCTACTAGGGCAACCACCTTGTAAGAATCATCCAACTCACGGACAGCTTGCACTAAGGAACTGCATTTGAGACTACAATTGTTGCGTACTATTCTCAAAGGGCTGATTTGAACATTGGTCGCTTCTTGCTCTGTGATGGTTTCACTGGCAATTTTCCAAGCGGGATCTTCGTGACTATCAACGATCAACTTTAAATCATACTGTGGATAATTCTGATTTAGGAGCGATCGCAAACATCTAGGCAAAAACGGATCGGCTCCGCGTAGGCAAAGAATCACTGCTGTTTTGGGCAACTGGTCATCTGGTAATAAGTTTTTTTTAGATGAGCGCAGATACCATATAAAAACAAGCGTTAAACACACCTGAATAACCAGCCAACCCATCAAAGACTTAGACAGAAATATAGCTAAATCTTCCATTAAATTTTTAATCTCCGATAGGATTAGGGATTGGGGATTGGGGATTGGGGATTGGGGATTAGGGATTGGAAATCAGAAGTATCTTCTAGAGAAGCAGTACCCAGTACCCACTCCCCAGTCCCTTTATGAATCAAGCGAATATTTCATGGTGATGTTGACTGTTGTATTTTTGTTTACAACAAAACTGGCATCACGAAACTTTGGCGTACCTGTTTGTATGGACACAGTTGGATTTTTGGAAATCCCAAAACCTTCTTTGGGAATACCGAAAAAGTCTTTATTGAGTTTGCGATCGCCATTCTGATCATCAACCACGGCGACAGCATAAGTTCCAGGCTTCAAACCGGAAAATTCTTTTTTTACAGAACTTCCAGTAATCTTAACGCAGCCACTTTGATCTCCATTAGAATTACTCATCGGAAATCCTCGTTCACTTGCGTAAACTCTGAGGCAAATCTCACCTTTTTGGTGATGTATTCCATTTACTACAACAGTTAGTGTTTCAGCTGGCTCTGCATTCACTGTTTTAGCAAAGCTGATGCTCACTAAAGTAGCAAGCAAAACATGACAAATTTGAGAGAGTTTCAGCATAATTTTGTAGTCAGAATAGGTGATTTTGGGGCTGATAAAAAGCTGCGTTCGCCAGCTTTTATTTCTGAACTGATTCGTTCAAAGCGTGATTTGCTGTTTTTTCATTGATGCTCTATGCCAACCTTTCCAAAGTACTTGCAGCACTTTTAGCAAATCTTTCAGCAAAAGATATTGTGTCCCTTTTAACTGCTGATATAGACTTATATGACAACACAGCCGCTCATACAAACTCAGGGGACTATGCCATATGGAGAGTACATACTCCCAGAATATTCTCCAATGTGGCAATAAAATTTTTCCTTTCTTTGCTGAATCAAACCATACTGCATATGCATAAAAATCAGGCAGCATACTCAATGAGGGTTTTTTACTGTTGTTAGTAAACAACAAATAATTAGGGAAATACATACTCATTGATTGTTGCGGATGGCTTCTAGCAAAAAACAGGTATTCAGGGATTTCATAAAACCTACCAAGAATACCAAGTCTTAACAAGATAATTCCATCTGCATTACCGTAACCACCCATAGGCGGTATCTTTCTCAAGGCACTGGCGCGAATTACCCCGTAACATTGATAACATAAATGCTTGGTCAGCAATTCGTTGAAACGCTGCTGTGGTTTTAGTGCATCTGCCTTGAGTTTTATATCGTAGTTTTGGAGAAAATTTCCCTGTTCATCAATGAAATATGTCTGGGAGTGACACAAGATGATGGTAGGGTCTTGGTCAAGCACCTTAATACACTTTTTGATAAAATCTGGAGCATGTAGATCATCATAAGCTGCCCACTTAAAGTACTCACTCGAAGACAATTTAAAGACGCGATCGAAGTTACGGGCGCAACCAATATTCTTCTCATTGCGGTAGTAACAGATACGTTGGTCTTGCTCGGCGTATGCTCTACAAATTTCTTCAGTTTTATCTGTAGATGCATTATCTGAAATAATTATCTCAAAATCTTCAAACGTCTGAGCCAAGAGTGAATCTATGGCTTCTTTGATAAATTTTTCACCATTATATACAGGTAATCCGATGCTCAATCGTGGCTGATTGCTACTCATAGAAAACAAGTTTTTGGAAAATAGGTGGATTATTTTATGCTTAATTGCAGCTAATTTTAGGCAGATGCAACGTAATAATTCATAAATTAGAATCCAGAAGTTAGAATTTAGTAGGTTGGGTTGAGGAACGAAACCCAACATTATCAATGCTTTGTTGGGTTTCGTTATCGCTCAACCCAACCTACTATTCTAATTCTTCTATTTCCCCACTCCCCACTCCCCACTCCCCACTCCCCACTCCCCACTCCCCACTCCCCACTCCCAAAAGATTATTTGATCAAGCTTTGAATATCTGTCTTTTGCAGCCATTCATGTGTTCGTTGTATACCTTCTTCTAGGTCAATTGTTGGTTTATAATTTAACAGGCTTTGTGCTTTGGCAATGGAACAAGCATAGGGACGAGTCATAAAATCTATAGACTCTGGTAAAATATCAACTTTTTGACGAAAAAGTTTTTGTCCTTGAACACGTAGCTTTAAAAACAACTTGATTTCATCTTTCGGTAATGAAAGGGGTGCTGATAAACCTTCCATTGCTGCTAAACGCAAAAAATACTCTTTCCAGGAAGTTTCTTGTCCATCGGTGATATTAAATATTTCGCCGTAGGTTTCTTTTTCTATCGCTAGAAAGATGCCATCAATCAGGTTATCTATATATACATGATTGATCACTCCTTTACCATCATTGGCATAGGCAAATAATTTTTGACGCATCATCAGAATTGGTCTGACTATCCAAGGAATACTTCCTGGGCCATAAACATCTCCGGCTCGAATAACGATGATGCCAAAATCTGGGGGATTATTCAGTTCTAAGAGTGCTGTTTCGGCTTCTATTTTCGTTTGACAGTATGAATTATTTTCGCCAGAGAGTGGCCCGGATTCTGTAACACCATTAGGATAGTTGAAACCGTAAACCATCACACTGGATAAATGCACGAATGTTTTGACACCAGCCTGTTTAGCGGCTTTAGCTATGTTGACAGTACCGCCAACATTGACATCACGAAAATGGTTAATTGCGCCAGCTTCTTGGGCAATTTGATATGTATGTAAAACGATGTCTACTCCCTGACAAGCCTTTTGGGCAGTGGTAGGATCGGTGATACTACCAATAATTACCTCAACACCTAAATTCTGTAATTGTTTGTTCTGTTCTGTAGAACTTTGCAGTCCACGAACCTTCATTCCTTGCGCTATGGCTAACTCGGCTGTACGCAAACCGACAAGTTCATCAATCCCAGTAATTAGGAGAGTTTTGTTTTTGAGGTTCATAAAGTCGAAGCTATTGTTAAATAGGTGAATTTGAGTTGTTAGATAAAAGACTTCAAAGTTCTATAAAATTGGAATTTTTATAAAGACTTTTAAGTCTTTTATCTAAAATTGGTATAAGGAGCAAATTTTCTGTGGAGAGGCTGTACTGATACTTAGTTTGGAGTCTAGATCAAGGCAAAATAATTTGATTATTTCGCTGTTAAGAATCAGTTAGAAAATATCTCCTGGATCTGCGGATCGGAGTTTGTTGATAGCAAGTGCACCTGATGTTATACACATTAATACTGTTGAAGTTAAGATTATCAATGCATTATTAATGGTCATAACTATTGGTAATTTAGTTGCTTCTGCTGCAAAACTATATAACAACACAGAACCAATCAATCCGGGAATATAACCTAAAATTGCCAGAATTAAAGCTTGCTGAAATACCACATTTAATAAATATCTATTGGCATAACCTATGGCTTTTAAAGTGGCGTAAGCAACGAACTGTGTAGCAATATTGCTGTAAAGAATTTGATAAACAATAACTACACCAACAACCGCAGCCATTGTCAACATCAAGTTAAGTATAAAACCAATTGGTGTTCTGACTGCCCAATATTTTTTTTCAAAATCAATAAAGCCTTGGCGTGTAAAAACTTGGACATCATTAGGCAAACTTGCTTGCAAATTCTTCAGTACTGTTTCTGCATTAGTACCAGGTTTGAGGGAAATCAAACCGATATCGATCATATCTGCCGGACGACTATTGGGATTTATCCTCAAGAAAGTTGAGTCACTAACAATTAAGTTGCCATCTACACCAAAGGAAGGTCCCAAGCTGAATAAACCACCAACTCTCACTCTATAGCCAATTAATGAATTAAAGGGAAATATTTCAACTGTCTGTGTAGTATCTCCCGCATTAAATTTTTCAGCTATTGGGCCAAATTCTGGACGAGAACCCCGGTCAAAAAGCACAACATCGGGAATTTTCAGTTTATCTAAATTTTTCTCAACTTCTGGGATGTTCATCACAGGTCTGCCTGGATCGAAACCAATCACATATATTGAATATTTCTCACTAGTTGCTGGATTTTTTAGTTTGGCAAATTGCAAATACATCGGGCTAACTGACTCTACGCCATCAAATCCTAGAGATTGGTATAAACGAGTCCGAGAAAAGCTTTGATTTGAGGTCAAAGATTTATATTGCGAACTAACTAAAAACAAATCTCCTTTGAGATTCTGATGGACTGCGGTTGCACTGGAATAGAGAGCATCTTGAAAACCAAGTTGCACAAACATTAGCAGCACAATAAAACCAATCCCGGCTACAGCTACTAGTAAACGAACTTTTTGCTGGGCTAGCTGTAGCCATGCTAAAGGAATTTTGAAAATCATGGATTTATTTGTTATTTGTCATTTGTCATTTATCAGTTGTCATTTGTTATTTGTTATTTGTAAATGACCAATGCCCAATGCCCAATGCCCTATGACTAAATATGAATGGCGACATCCACTTGTAAGTTAGTTAAACGAGCTACCCGCTTACTATCTGCGGGATTATTGATAGAGATTTTCACTTCAACTATTCTGCGGTCTGTATCTGAACCAGGGTTGAGGCTGAAGATGCCTTGCTTGTCAACTTGCCAACCAATCTCTTTCACAGTTCCCTGTAATGTTCCAGTAAATGCAGTGCTGGTAATTGTGGCTTTTTGTCCTAGACGCACTTTTTGAACATCGGTTTGATACACCTCTGCAATCACATACATTTGAGATGTCTTACCTATGTCAGCAAATCCTTTGTTGGTGCTGATGACTTCTCCGGTTTTGGCGTGAATTTTTAATATTTTGCCATCTATGGGAGATTTGATGTAACTTAAATCCAAGTCGGCTTTTGCTTGTTGAACAGAAGTTGTTGCACTGTTGACTTCGGTTTGTGCCACCTGAACATCTACACTACGCACTTCGCTAATACTCGTGAGTTGTGCTTGTGCTTGCTTGCGTTGTTCTTGGAATGTGTCTTGAGTCCGCTTGAGAGTGGCTTGAGCTTCTGTTAGCTGCTGTTGTGTAGTCTTGAGTTGCAAAGCTTTGGTATCTGCTATGGAAGCCGCGATCGCACCTTGTTTATATAATTGCTGATAGCGATCGTTCTCGGCTTGAGCATTGTCTACTTCCGCCTGGATACGGGCGATTGTCGCCTGTTGTGTGGCAACGTCTCCTTTATATTGTGGCTCTAAACGCGCGATCGCAGCCTTTTGAGCATCGACATCTCCGGTTTTAGCTCCAGATTTCACCTGCGCTAATTTAGCTTTAGCAACTTGCAGTTGGTCTAAAGCCTGTTGTAATGCGGTTCTAGAACGACCATAATTTTCTAGATAGGCCAATAATTGCCCTGCCTTAATCGCATCTCCTTCTTTCACCAACAGTCTTTCTACTCGCACCCCATTATTAGAAGTGGGAGCAGTCAAAGTAGTAACTTCGCCTTCTGGCTCCAAACGTCCCAAAGCAGTCACAGCAAGTTTCGTAGGCGTGGCAGCTTTTGGAGGATTCGCTGGCGCTGTCTGAACTTTAGCTTTAGACCAAAACGGTGCCAAACTATAGAAAGCGATTAATCCGGCTGCTAAAGTCAGAGAAGCTGCTAAAATTACTTGCGATCGCCCTACGGGTTTTGTGAATAATCGGCTTTCTTTATTTACTGCCATATTTTCATTCCAATTATGTTTTCTAGGGGATAGCCTGGTTATATTTAGTCGATTAGATATAGACTCATCCGCAAATTACCGAGAGGGCTTTTCCTCTAGGATTTCTACCTTAATAAAGTGGATGGGTCTAAATTGGTTTTATATGAATTGTTGTACGCTTTTGCCGCCCAAACTCACTATTGTGGCGTGAAAATTAATGGCGTGTTACTTCAAAGCTTCCTAAGTTATATCCTAATTTCACATCTAATCCAGTAGCGTAAAATACAATAGTGCTAACCAGAAAACTTAACTCTCAAGAACAACGAAGCGCTAATAAAAAGGAACTAAAAACTTGGATAAACTTGTCATTAAGTATGGCGTAAAAATGGATTTTTGTCAACTAATTGACTTTGCCTAAGTCCTGATTCTCTCACTATAATATTTCATCACAGTCAGATTAGAGACTGAAGAAATTTATTCATTACTAATCCCTGATCTGCCAATTGAATACCAATAGATGGTTAATTGTTAAGCAGATTTGATATTACTAACAGATTATTATTAGCAAGGTTGTGTAGTATAAGACATTATTATTGGTTTTGATACTACTAATTAAAGGCATGAAGCGATACCTTTGGTGGGTTACGACAACGCACATCTAAAAATACACGAGTCCACTGTGGCGGAAGTTTGTTTACCTTTAACAAGGGATTTTGCCCACTAACATCCTTATAAATCTTCTGCTTCGTTGCCATCCCGCCTTGGAATAAATTCCAAGGCTAATAGCTAAAGTCCTCTCAAGAGGACTAAATACAAAATTTGAAGCGATGTACATGGCTATCCTTGATGAAAGAGAAAATTTCAGTCCACTTGAGTGGATGGTAGCTCTGAGCCGCAGAACTTAAGTTCTGGGCGGGATGTTAGTCAGCGCGACACTTTGACTGTTACAAAAATGTGGGTAACGACAAGGGGCAAAATCCCCTTATTTATCCCATATCGGTGGCTTTTACCTGTGTAGCTGCGGTTTGTAACCGCCCTTTTAACTGATGCAATCATGATTATGTTTATCAAGCAACATACTAAAAATTAACATTTGCTTTATAAATAACCGCTTTGCTTCTTAACTTGAATTATATTGAAAAATAACCAAAAACTTTGACTTAATTATCATGTTTATCTGAGAAAACATACTTATGGTTATTCAATCTATCTATGTATTAGCTGAATTGTTACTTACTAGACAACAGATTTGCATTGTTACTTAATCCAGCGCAAATTTCTGGCTAACCCGTAGATAACATAATATCTCATACATTTATATAGTTATAAATTATACATTTATGCTGAGTTTTATTCAAAATTCACATCAGTAATAGTGGAGAGTTATTTATAAAATAAGTTTAAAGGAATGATTTAGTTTCTGTAAAGTATGTTAGTGTTTTTATTAATTCCATGCTTTAAAGTGGTTATAGAAACTAGTTATTTAATTGAAATTTTGAAATTAAAAATAACTAAACATAACTGCTTTACCATCACCTACTGATCGTTTAATTACTTTTTCAACTTGCATAAATTCGGATTAAAGGTGGTGTCTTTTGTGTAACGAACTTGTCAACTTTCGTGGTTCAAATAGCATAAAATATATTATCCCGGACGTTGAAACTGGCTATGACATTGCTCAAGATACAGAACGTTGTCATTAACAACAGCTATGTTGCTGTGGTTAGGCTAGATCATCAAACAGTTTCGGGTGAAAAAAACATTTCTGTTCCCTTAGCTACTCCTAAGTTTCCATCGCTCCAGTAGGATACTATTGCTCAAAATCTCTACCATTGCAAATGGATTAAATTCACTGGTCAAGCAGCTATTACACTCCAAGACTATTTTACCAGTTTTAACAACGTTATTGACCGTGCCAATTTTGGATTTTGGATTTTTTGCTTCATGCTCCACTCATTGTGAGTGGAACAAATCTAAAAGACGCTTGATTACTCACTAATGCAAATCTAAAATTGCAAATCTAAAATCCAAAATTGGTTGACCTATTGCCACAATTTAAAGAGTCTAGCGTTGGATAACATTTTTTCGCGATCGCAGTGTGCCAAAGTCACCTGGAAACATAAGGTTTTACCCTGGCAGTATGTATCGTGTGGTGTCGATTTGGAGACAAGCATTTAGCGCAGATAGGATAGCTAGGTGCTGACAAAAAGAGAGTTTTTCATTAATTAGTCGGCAACAGAAATTACTGTAGCTACAGAATCCACAGTACTAACTATGCTCTATGTCTGCTTATTCAATTGATACTGCCTTAGCGGAGTTAGAAAGCCTTGTCAATAACTGTGAAAAGGCTGTGATGAGGTCTATAGAGGAAAAAAACATGAGGTCAGATAAATCAGTGTCAATCCACAGAATTAATAGACAATTACAACACAATCCTATCGCCATTGTTGGGATGGCTTCTCTATTGCCAAAAGCTAGAAACTTGCGGGAATACTGGCAAAATATAGTAAACAAAATTGACTGTATTACTGATGTTCCCTCCACTCACTGGAGTGTGGAAGATTATTACGATCCTAATCCGAGAACTACTGAAGATAAAACCTACTGTAAAAGAGGTGGATTTCTTCCAGAGGTAGATTTTAACCCGATGGAATTCGGTATCCCACCCAGCATTTTGGAAGTCACAGATGTATCGCAACTATTAAGTTTAGTGGTTGCGAAAGAGGCGATGGAAGATGCAGGTTATGGCGAAAAACGTGAGTTTAGCCGCGAGACTGTTGGCGTAATCTTAGGCGTGGCGATGGCCAAGCAATTAGGAATGCCACTTTCTGCGAGGTTGGAATATCCGATTTGGGAAAAAGTACTCAAAAGCAGTGGTTTATCTGATGAGGATACCAAAAAAATCGTTGATAAAATCAAAAGTGCTTATGTGAAATGGGATGAGAACGCTTTCCCTGGAATGTTAGCTAACGTAGTCGCGGGTAGAATTGCCAATCGTCTAAATTTTGGCGGGATGAATTGCGTAGTTGATGCTGCTTGCGCTAGTTCTTTCGGTGCTTTAAAAATGGCAATTAGTGAGCTAGTTGAGCATCGTTCTGACATGATGCTAACTGGTGGTGTTGATACCGATAACACCATCATGGCTTACATATCCTTTAGCAAAACACCGGCGGTTTCTCCTAGTGAAAATGTCAAACCTTTCGATGCTAAATCTGATGGGATGATGTTGGGTGAAGGTATCGGGATGATTGTCCTCAAACGGCTAGAAGATGCTGAACGTGACAAGGATAAAATATATGCTGTAATCAAAGGAATTGGCACCTCCAGCGATGGGCGTTACAAGAGCATTTATGCTCCTCGTAAAGAAGGTCAAGTTAAAGCCTTAGAACGTGCTTATGAAGATGCTGGCTTCTCTCCCGCTACTGTTGGTTTGATGGAAGCACATGGCACCGGCACAATGGCTGGAGATCCCACAGAATTCGGCTCTTTAAAAGACTTCTTTGATGTGCATGATTCTAAAAAGCAGCACATCGCTTTGGGTAGTGTAAAATCACAAATTGGACACACAAAAGCGGCTGCGGGTGCGGCAAGTTTGATTAAAACTGCTTTGGCTTTACATCACAAAGTATTACCGGCGACAATTAATATCACCGAGCCAAACCCTAAACTCAACATTAAAAATTCATCCTTTTATTTGAATACCGAAACCAGACCTTGGATTCGGGCAGAAGGGGAAGCACCAAGACGTGCGGGTGTGAGTTCTTTTGGCTTTGGCGGCACCAACTATCACGTCGTTTTGGAAGAATATGAAGCTGATCAAAACCACGCCTACCGCTTACATAGTGATGCTAGTGAAGTGCTGTTATTTGCTCCCACAGTAGACCAATTGTTGAGCAAATCTGAACAGATTTTAGGTAAGTTGCGATCGCCTGAAGGAAAAACACACTATGCAGAATTAGTCAAGGAATGCAAATCGCCACAGATTCCCCTCTCTGCTGCCAGATTTGGGTTTGTAGCTGAGAATCTCGAAGACGCTTGCAAGTTGTTGCAAACTAGCATTGACTGGCTGAAAAACAAAGGAACAGCAGCATCTTGGGAGCATCCCCAAGGGATTTATTACCGCGCCTCTGGTATGGAGTTGGGTGGAAAAGTTGTTGCTCTATTTTCTGGTCAAGGTTCGCAATACTTGGAGATGGGGCGCGAACTGGTGATGAATTTTCCTTTGATGCGGCGTCTTCATGGCTATATGGATAGTCTGTTAATTAAAGATAATTTACAGCCGTTGTCAGAGATTGTTTTTCCTCATCCGGTGTTTGAGGAAGCAGAAAAAAATGTTCAAATTGCTGCCTTACAACGCACAGAATACGCTCAACCAGCCATCGGGGTGTTGAGTGCAGGGATGTACAGCATACTCCAACAAGCTGGGTTCAAGTCAGATTTTGTTGCCGGTCACAGCTTTGGTGAACTAACAGCGCTATGGGCTGCGGGGGTTTTGAGTACGGAAGATTACTTGTTCTTAGTGAAAGCTAGGGGTCAAGCAATGGCTGCACCCGAAGACCCGGATCATGATGCGGGTAGTATGCTGGCTGTCAAAGAAGACATCAGCAAAGTGGAAGCAGTGCTGAAGCATTTTCCCCAAGTTGCGATCGCTAATCAAAATTCTCCGACTCAATTTGTCTTGGCTGGCCCCACCGCAGAAATCGCCAGAGTTAGAGAGGCTTTACACGAGAAAGGATATACAGCTGTATTGTTACCTGTTTCAGCAGCGTTCCATACACCGCTAATCGCCTTTGCTCAAAAATCCTTTGCGATCGCTACTAAGTCAGTCAAGTTCCAAAGTCCCAAAATCCCTGTTTACAGCAACGTCACCAGTAAGCAGTATCCCAATGAACCCCAAGGGATTCAAAAAATCCTGGAAACGCACCTTTCCAACTCAGTGCTGTTTAAACAGGAAATTGAAAATATCTATGCAGCCGGTGGTACTTGCTTCGTGGAATTTGGCCCAAGGAGAATTCTCACCAATTTGGTAAAAGATATCCTTGGCGATCGCCCCCATATTACCGTATCTTTGAACCCCAGCACTCAAAAGAATAGCGATCGCTCTTTGCGGGAAGCAGTTGTGCAGTTGCGGGTAATTGGTCTGGCCTTGACTAACCTCGATCCTTACCAACTTCCCCAAACTATACCGCCAATTGAGACGAAGAAGACATTAAATGTCCGTTTAAACGGCATCAACTACAGATCCGAAAAAACGAAAAATGCCTTTGCTTTAGCTTTGCAGGATGGGCATAAAGTCACATTACCCAGCCCCGAATCTTCTGAAGCGGCTCCTTTATTTAGCAGCCCAGGTGTAACTCCACCTCTGGCGGTGATCGAGACTAACGGACATAAAAAAACACCTGCGATCGCTAACAGTGTGACTGCTAATATCATCACCCAAACAGAGCAACAAATGAATCCTGTGACCTTTTCACAACCAGCCCAGGAATCTAAGATGCAACCAACGCCAGAAAAGCTGACAAATTACGAACAACTTTTAGCAAGTTTAGAATATCTGTTGACACAGTTTCAGGAAAATCAAGCCGAGAATTTACAAGTTCACGGTACTTATCTCAACCATCAAATGGAATACGCCAAAGCGTTTTTCCAACTGATGCAACAGCAGAATTCTTTGTTGAGTGAAAGTAAATCAACAGCCGAAACTGCCAAAATGAAGCTAGTTGTGATGGAAAGCTTAGAGCGCAGCATGATGCAGTTTCATTCCCAACAAGGTGAAACCCTACGCATCCATGAGCAATATCTCCAAGAGCAGCTGGAATATACCAAAAACTTTTTCCAACTCATACAGCAAGAGTATTCTCAAATCATCTCAGGTGAGGGAGCAACCCAACTAACAGAGAAACTAAGCAATTTCACTCCGTTCACCACAGAAACAACTGTTACTGATGCACCCGTAGCTCCTACTACCAAGCTAGTAGAAAGCCAGCCTTTGCCTGTAACTGAGCCTGTAGCTAAAAATGGCTTAAATGTTACTCAAGCACCTCTCCCGCCCGCTCCCCACGTGGTAGAGCCTGTAATTGAAACTCCTGTATCCTCAGAGACGCGATCAATCGCGTCTCTACTTCCCACTCCGCACTTCGCCACTGTCGAGACAGTAGAGCCTGTAGTCGCGCCACCTGTCCCAGTTGTAGAACCCCAAGCTGAGGTTGTAGTCAAAATTAGCTCACCTCCAGTCAACGAAGTTGTTGCATTCACCCCAGAAGCAGCACCCACAACTGCTGCACCTGTATCTGGCGCAACCATCGATATTGTTGACTTGGATAAAAACCTGTTAGCCATCACCAGCGACAAGACGGGCTACCCAGTCGAGATGCTGGAAATGGACATGGACATGGAGGCGGATTTAGGAATTGACTCTATCAAACGGGTGGAAATCTTAGGGGCGCTACAGGAAATGTACCCCAACCTACCGAAGCCCAATTTAGAAGAACTCGCAGAAAAACGCACCATCGGTCAAGTTGTAGAGTATCTGCAATCCCACGCTTCCAAAAGTGTTTCTGTAGAAATTGCAATTCACGAAGTACAACAACCAACCGAGATTCTAGTAGAGACTGCACCCGTAGTTGAGGTAGTCATTGCACCGGAAGTAAGCGTAGTTGTTGCATTCACCCCAGAACCAGAACCCGCTACAAGTGATGAATTTGCAAACTTAGGTGAAACCCTGTTAGCCATTACCAGCGATAAGACGGGCTACCCAGTCGAGATGCTGGAACTGGACATGGATATGGAAGCCGACTTGGGGATTGACTCGATTAAACGGGTAGAAATCTTAGGGGCGATGCAAGAAATGTACCCCAACTTACCCAAGCCAAACATTGAAGAACTCGGCGATCTCCGCACCATCGGTCAAATAGTCGATTACCTACAGCAGTTGGCTGGAGGTGAAAAAAAAAAGTCTGAGCCTGAGTTTGTCCAACAGCGATCGCCTGAATTAGAGCATAATATCCAGCGCCATCCCGTCAAACTCAGAAGCCTACCACAGCCCGATTACTTGGATTTCACGTTACCAGAGGGACACATCGGTTTAATCACTGATGATGGTTCCCTCACCACTTATAAATTAGCTGAATCCCTAATCGAGAAAGGCTGGAAAGTAGTAGTTATCAGCTTCCCCCAATCGCTGATCGCCCAACAAGCGCCATTACCTACAGGAGTAACCCGCGTCACCTTAGCAAACTTGAGTGAAGAACATCTTCAACAACAATTGCAAGCGATCGCATCTCACTGCGGAGCGATTGGGGCTTTCATCCATCTCCATCCGATGTTTGTAGGAAATCATACCGGAAGTATTGCCTATAACGAATCAGAAAAGGCGATCGTCAAGCACGTATTTTTGATGGCGAAACACCTCAAACCCTCTCTAAATGAAGCCGCACGTCATGGACGTAGTTGTTTCTGCACAGTTGCTCACCTTGATGGAGCCTTCGGTTTAGAGTACAAAGTCAACTTCGGTGCGATCGGCGCTGGCTTGTTCGGATTAACTAAGACTCTGAGATGGGAATGGCCAAAGGTGTTTACTCGTGCGATCGACCTAAGTCCCAGACTTGATGCAAAACAGTCAGTACAAAACATCATTGCCGAGCTTCACGACCCCAACCTTCATATTAGTGAAGTTGGCTACGGCTCACAAAGACGAGTCACCATTATCGCTGATTAAAAAGTAGATTAACGCTGTGTGCAACTTTCTCTCAAACCTAACCCCCAACCCCTTCCCTACTAGCGTTCGGGAGTAAGAATCAAAGCCTCGGTGTACACACAAGTCGAATTACCCCCCTCAATCCCCCCTTACCAAGGGGGGGAAACAGGAAATCTAGTTCCCTCCCCTTTACAAGGGGAGGGTTAGGGTGGGGTAAAACCCTGGTTAATCAGCTACTTCAGACTTGTGTGTACACCGTAGCCCTGTTGGAGAGAGGAATGGAAGCGGGGTTTCAAGAATAAGTTGCACATCAAAACCCAAATAATGCAAGTATTCACAAGGATTTATGACACAAACAGCCCAGCTTAGTCCATCATCAGTCTTTGTCGTGAGCGGCGGTGCAAAAGGGATTACGGCTGAGTGTACTATCAGATTAGCCCAACAGCAACCCTGCAAATTCATCCTCCTCGGTCGCTCGGAAATTTTAGAAACTGAGCCAGATTTTGCTCAAAATTCTGATGACTCCGCATTGAAAAAAGGCATCATGGAAAATCTTCTTTCTCAAGGAGAGAAGCCCACACCCATGAATGTGCAAAAGATATATAACAAAATTACCTCCAGCCGCGAAATTAAAAAGACTCTAGCCGCAATTGAAAAAACCGGAGCTAAAGCCGAATATATCAGCGTCGATGTCACTGATACGCCAGCTTTACAAGAAAAACTTGCCAATGCTGTGCAACATCTCGGCCCAATTACCGGAATCATCCACGGCGCGGGAAACTTGGCTGATAAGTTAATTGAAAAGAAAACAGAACAAGATTTTGAAAAAGTTTACACCGCCAAAGTTCAAGGTTTAGAAAACCTGTTGGCTTGCGTTAATCCTAATCAACTTCAGCATTTAGTTTTGTTTTCTTCAGTAACAGGATTTTACGGAAATGCCGGACAATCTGATTATGCGATCGCAAATGAAATTCTAAACAAATCAGCCCATATTTTCAAGCAACAATATCCCTCATGTCATGTAGTCGCTATCAACTGGGGCGCTTGGGATAGTGGGATGGTAACAGCAGAATTAAAGAAAGTTTTTCTAGAGCGAAAAATTGAAATAATTCCCATTGCAGTCGGCGCACAAATGCTCGTTAAAGAAATGGATAATGCCAATCATGCAACTGCACAAGTTGTTATTGGTAGTCCACTAGTTCCAATGGCGGCGGAGTTAGATTCAGAACTACGAACCTATCGTATCCGTCGCCAAATGACATTGGAGGCTAATCCATTTTTACACGATCATACTATTGCTGGTTCTCCAGTTTTACCAGCAACTTGTGCAATGAACTGGATTATCAATGCCTGTGAACAATTATATCCAGGTTACAGATTGTTTAATTACAAAGATTTCAAAGTTTTAAAAGGGATTACTTTCAATGAAACATTAGCTAAGGAACATATTTTAGAAATAGAAGAAGTTTCCAAAGTTAACTTTGAAAGAATCGAACTTAAAGCCAAAATTTCGAGTAAAAACCCAGAAGGGAGAATCCATTTTCATTTTAGCGCTCAACTCAATTTCCAGCGAGAAATCCCATCTGCGCCCATCTATGAATCTCTCAATCTTGAACAAGATAACATCATCACCGCTACCGGAAAAGCTTTTTACCAAAATGGTGCGGCTACATTATTTCATGGCCCGGGATTTCAAGAAATTAAGAGAGTTTTAAACGTCAGTCCCGAAAAAATCACCACAGAATGTCTTTGGCCAGAACTCAGCGCAGAACAACAAGGACAATTCCCAGTCCAATGGGTAAATCCTTATACAACAGACTTGAGTATGCACGGGTTATGGATTTGGACACAACACTTTCATCAAGAAGGTTGTTTACCTGGAAAAGTAGAAAAGTTTGAACAATTTGAAGCAATACCGCATAACGAAACATTTTACGTTTCTTGTGAAGTACTAGCTAAGACACCAAGTAGTGCGATCGCTAACTTCATCATACACGATCGCCAAGGAAAAATATACTCACGAATGCTCGGTGCCCACGCCATTATTTGGTCAATGAAAATGCTCAGAAGCTAGTAATCAGTCAACTTGAAAGTTCGTAGTAAGGACTTTAGTCCTTCTTATATAAGCACTAAAGTCCTTACTACAAACTATCAAAGCTAGCTTAATCTTAGGATTGCTATAACTTGCCTCTTTAAAGTTTGGGGAACAGCGTAAATCCTGCCTTTTAATTATCTCTTGCTAAATACCCAAACTCGGAGCATATCAGCAGTGGAAAAAATAGCCATCATCGCATTATCATGCCTATTCCCCGATGCTAAAAACCCTGAAGAATACTGGCAAAATATTATTGCTCAAAAAGATTCGACATCCTCTGCAACCGTCGAAGAAATCGGAGTAGAACCGACAATCTTTCACAATCCAGTCAAAGGTACACCAGACAAAACTTATTCCCTCAAAGGCGGTTACATCCGCAACTTCCAATTTAATCCATCTGAATACAATCTACCATCAGAATTTGTTGCTGGTTTAGATAACACCTTCAAATGGTCATTGTATGCCGCCAAACAAGCAATTGTACAAAGTGGTTATTGGGGTAATCAAAGTGTTCTTGCAAAATGCGGCTTAATTTTAGGTAATTTGTCATTACCGACAAAATTATCTAATCAACTATTCTCTCCAATTTACCAGCAAGCGATCGCACCTGCTGTTAGAGAACTTTTGCAATATGAAGACTTTGATTTAGCTGCTCTCCCAACTGCAACTAAAGCGTCTTTATACAATGCGATGATATCTGGCTTACCAGCATCTATCATTGCTCAAGCCTTCTCCCTTTCCCAGATTAATTTATGTCTGGATGCTGCTTGTTCGTCATCATTTTATGCTATTAAACTAGCATCTCATTACTTATGGTCACACAAAGCTGATGTCATGTTAGCTGGAGCCATCAGTTGTGCAGATTCCCTGTTCGTGCGGATGTTATTTTCCGGTGTTCAAGGGTATGCAGAAAACGGCATCAGCCGCCCCTTAGATAAATCCTCTAGAGGGCTAATTCCCGCCGATGGTGTTGGAATGGTGATGTTGAAGAGATATTCTGATGCCGTTAGAGATAGTGATAATATTCTCGCCACTATCTGCGGTAATGGACTCTCTAATGATGGCAAAGGTAAACATTTATTAAGTCCTAATACTAAAGGACAAGTTTTAGCTTTTGAACGAGCCTATAATGAGGCAAACTTTAGCCCCAAAAGCATCGATTATCTAGAGTGTCACGCTACCGGCACATTCCTAGGAGATACAACCGAATTCAACTCCATAGAAACATTCTTTGGTCAAAACCAAGCTGCGCCTCTGGTAGGTTCTGCTAAGGCAAATACTGGTCACTTGCTAACTGCTGCTGGCATGGTTGGCTTGACTAAGGTTATTTTGAGTATGTCGCATGGTGTAATTCCACCAACCATGAATGTTTCGGAACCTTTAACATCAGAAAAAGGTACAATTTCCGCCGATAAAATTGTTAGAACAGCTACAGCATGGCCGAATAATAATGCACCAATTAAACGGGCAGCTATTAGCGCTTTTGGTTTTGGTGGTACTAATTCTCATCTGATTTTAGAACAAGGAAATACAACACAACCAGTTGAATCAAGTTCACCTGTTCCACCTGTAAAAGTCGCCATTGTCGGCATGGATGCCTTTTTTGGTAACTGCAATGGTTTGGATGCTTTTGAACGCAGCATTTATGATGGCACACAACATTTTACTTCCCTACCGCCTCAAAGATGGCATGGGATAGAAAATCAAGAAAATGTCCTGAAAGAGTACGGTTTAGCAGATGGAAAAGCGCCAGTTGGGGCATATATCAAAGATTTTGAAATCGATACTTTATCGTGCAAAATCCCACCGAATGAAATCGAAAAGTTAAACCCACAACAATTATTACTGCTAAAGGTTAGCGATCGCGCCGTCAAAGATGCGAAACTACAGGAGGGCGGCAATGTCGCAGTGATTGTCGCTGCTGAGACAGAATTTTCTGTGCATCAGCTACAACAAAGATGGAATTTATCTTGGCAAGTTAAGGACGGCTTACTCAACCAAGGAATTTCTCTACCTGCTGAACACCTTTCCCAACTGGAAACCATTGTTAAAGATAGCATTCACCAACCAGTAGAAATCGGCGAATATGTCAGTCACATCGCCAATATCATGGCGAGTCGAATTTCTGCTTTATGGAATTTCAGTGGACCGGCATTCACCATCAGTGCTGGCGAAAATTCTGCCCTCAAAGCGTTGGAAGTTGCACAAATGCTACTCGCTACGGGAGAAGTTGATGCAGTCGTTGTCGGTGCAGTAGATTTGGCAGGTGGTGTGGAAAATGTCTTGTTCCGCAGCCAATTTGCACCAATTAACACGGGTGTCAATACGTTGGGTTATGACCAACAAGCTAATGGCTGGACGGTTGGTGAAGGTGCTGGTGCTGTTGTCCTCAAGCGCTACGAAGCTGCTAAGGAAGACAATGAACGCATCTATGCAGTAATTGATGCCATGAGTTTCGCACAAGGTAATTCTACTTTGAGTAATGCTCTGGTAAAACCTGATGCTTCAGCTATCAGTGATGTCTGCAAACAAGCTTTCCAGATGGCAGATATTCAACCCACAGATGTAAACTATGTGGAAGTCTTTGGTAGTGGCATTTCCCAGCAGGATGAAGCCGAAATCACAGGTTTACTGCAAGCTTATCCGAAAGTGGGCAATGGTCTGCATTGTGCATTGGGCAGCGTCAAAGCCAATATCGGCCACACCTATACAGCATCGGGAATTGCTAGCTTAATCAAAACCGCTCTCTGTCTTTATTACAGGTATATTCCCGCCACACCCAAATGGTCTGGTGTCAAAACACCGCAAGTATGGTCAGGTAGCCCCTTCTATGTGGCAATGGAATCAAGACCTTGGTTTGTCGATAAAGGCGGCACACGCAGAGTAGCAGCAATTAATAGCATGGGTATAGATGGCAGTTACGCCCATTTAATCTTATCGGAAGAACCCAGCCAAGAGGAGCGCGACAACAGATATTTGCAACAAATGCCTTTTCATCTGTTCCCAATTGCAGTTAGCGATCGCTCCACCATACCAGATTTACTTAACCATCTCCAAAAATCCATTGAAGCTAGTTCTTGTTTATCAGCTACAGCCAGCGAGACATTCGCTACCTTTGAACAGCATTCTAATGCAAAATACGTCTTATCAATCACAGGACGTAACACAAAAGATTTACTAAAAGAAATTGAATCTGCTCGCAAAGGTGTAAATAATGCTTTTGAAAACGGCACAGATTGGCAAACACCACTAGGTAGTTATTTCACCGCAAAACCATTGGGTAAAACTGGAGCAGTTGCTTATGTTTATCCCGCCGCAGTCAATTCTTATATTGGCATTGGTCGCAGTGTCTTCCGTTTATTTCCGAAAGTCTTCGAGGACTTAAAAAGTAACAATCTCTACAACCGGGCTGCCGATGTTGAAAAGTTAGTTTATCCCAGAAGTTTACCTAAATTGACAACCAGGCAACTAGAAACACTCGAAAAGCAATTGTTAGATGATTCGCTGGCAATGTTTGAAAGTGAAATCGCCTTTGCTAGATACATGACGGCAATTTTCCGAGATGATTTTCAAGTCAAGCCACAATCAGTTTTTGGGTATAGTTTGGGTGAAACTAGCATGATGGTTGCCCAAGGAGTTTGGAGTGATTTTGAGGGCGGAAGTAATACCTTAAACTCATCACCTTTATTTGGCGATAAGTTATCTGGCCCTAAAAATGCTGTGCGTGAATATTGGGGATTAACAGATTCACCAAACAACAATTTTTGGAATACTTATGTTCTCATGGCTACTCCATCTCAAGTTAGAGAATGCCTGAAACAAGAGAATCACGTCTACTTAACTCAAATTAACACACCAGAAGAAGTATTAATTGCTGGTGAGGATGCAGCCTGTAAGCGAGTGATTACAACTTTAGGTTGCAACGCTTTCCCCGCTCCCTTCGACCATGTGATCCATTGTGAAGCGATGCGATCGCAGTACGAGGAAATCAAGAAGGTAAACACATTACCATCCCAAAATCTTCCCGGTATTGTGTTTTATTCTGCCGCCGATTATCAGCCAGTCGCACTTGAAAGTGAAGCGATCGCGCACAATATCGCCAAAGGATTGTGCCAAGAACTTGATTTTCCGCAACTAGTTAACCGTGTCTACGGCGATGGTGTGCGAATATTTTTAGAAGCAGGCGCTGGTAGTGTTTGTTCACGATGGATTGATAAAATTCTCGGCAACAAAGAACATCTCACAGTTTCTCTGAATCGTAGAGGGATGGATGATCACGCTTCAATGGTCAAAGCATTAGCAAAATTACTCAGTCATCAGGTGAACGTGGATTTATCACCGTTGTACAGCAAAGCCCAAGAAACCGCTAATCAAAATAAAGCAACATTGAGAACAGTTACCTTGGGTGGGAAAGCGATCGCTGCTACAATTTTGAGCGACGAAAATCGCAAACTTGTTGAAAATTTGATTGGGGATATTAGAAGCGAACGCTTCAAAAAACAGCATCCAAATATACCTAATATCCAGCAATCTGAAATCACAGATTCTCTTAATACTTTCAACCAAACAACCCAACAAGATAATTACTCTCCTAACATCTTGCCATCCCTTACTCAGCCAGAAGAAGTCAAAGCGAAAAATATCATTGATAACGTTTTTGAACCGAGAGAACAATTACAATCTTCTGAGTCAAGAGCAATTAAACAGCCAATTCCTGTTTCTTCCCCACTCGTCAGAACTAAAAAAATTAGTAGCATCATCAGCATGTTCGATTTAAATAAGACACAGTATCAAAAGCTCAATGCTAATAATTCAAAGATAACTAAAGCGCACACAGCTTTTTTACAAGCTAGACAAGATTACAGTCAACAAATGAGCGAAATCATTCAATTGCAACTAACTTGCGCCCAAAATTTGCTTAACGACGAATCTTGATATAAGTCTACAGACTTCAACCATCAATGACCTTGGGTAAGGGGAAAGGTGAACTGGTAAAAGGAAAATATTTCTTCCCCACTCCCTATTCCCCACTCCCCACTCCCCTTATTTAATAATTGTAATCCGAGGGATAACTACCGTGACAACCGTAGATACGGTACTAAGTAAACACGATAATGGTCTTAACTTCTGTGCCTGGTCTTATAACAAAAACCAGGTTTGGAAAGGTTCTTTAGAAACTGTATCTTTTGAGCAACAAACCATCAAAGATAAATTGATGGTGTTAGATAACCCCTGCTACATCGTGAAGGTTGCCGGAAAAATCGGTGTCACCAATGAGGGGTATTTATCCCCTGGTGATAATGGCACAACAGCACAAGTAGAACTCTTAACATTTGCAGCCCCAATCCGCATTCAACAATTCGGAGATCCCAATTTTCTCTCCTTTCATGGAGTCAAATATGCCTATGTTACTGGCGCAATGGCTGGCGGAATCGCTTCCGAAGAAATGGTCATTGCACTCGGAAAAGAGCAAATTTTGAGTTCCTTTGGTGCAGGTGGTTTAACTCCAGAACGTTTGGAAGCAGCCATTAATCGCATTCAACAAGCTTTACCTCAAGGGCCTTATGCTTTTAATTTAATTCACAGTCCCAATGAACCTGCGATTGAACGTCGGGCTGTGGATTTATATCTCAAATATCAAGTAAGAACAGTAGAAGCATCTGCATTTCTCGACTTGACCCCCAACATTGTTTATTACCGTGTTGCTGGATTGGGGTTGAATAACGCCAATCAAATTGAAATCAAAAATAAAGTCATTGCCAAAATTTCTCGCCGAGAAGTTGCGACTAAATTTCTGCAACCAGCACCAGCGAGAATTCTCAAAGAACTTCTTGACCAAGGACTAATTACTGAGTTACAAGCAACCCTTGCAGCCAAAGTTCCGATGGCTGATGATATTACCGTCGAGGCTGATTCTGGTGGTCATACAGATAACCGTCCCTTAGTTTGTTTGTTGCCTTCTATTATTGCCTTGCGAGATGAAATTCAAGCACAATATCATTACCAAATACCCATTAGAATTGGAGTAGCAGGGGGAATTGGTACACCACAATCAGCATTAGCAGCCTTTATGATGGGTGCTGCTTATGTAATGACCGGCTCAATTAATCAGTCATGCGTTGAATCTGGGGCTTGTGAACATACCAAAAAGTTATTAGCTCAAGCAGAAATGGCTGATATGATGATGGCTCCAGCCGCAGATATGTTTGAAATGGGAGTAAAATTACAAGTTCTCAAACGGGGTACGATGTTCCCCATGCGATCGCAGAAATTATTTGAGCTATATCGCGCTTATAATTCGATTGAAGAGATTCCGTTGGCAGAAAGAGAGAAATTAGAAAAACAAGTTTTTCGCAAAACTATTGCTGAAGTATGGGAAGGAACTGCGGCTTATTTGTCCCAAAAGAATCCTGAGAAACTTGGGAAAGCAGTCAATAATCCTAAACTGAAAATGGCGTTGATTTTCCGCTGGTATCTAGGATTATCTTCTCGGTGGTCTAGTTCTGGTGAAAAAGGTAGAGAAGTCGATTATCAAATTTGGTGTGGCCCGGCAATGGGCGGTTTCAATGACTGGGTACGCGGTTCTTATCTTTCTGAACCAAATAATCGTGGTGTAGTTGATGTTGCTAATCAAATTATGACTGGTGCAGCCTTTTTGTATCGTGTCCAAAATTTGAAAATTCAAGGGCTGCAAGCTTCCGATTATTACAGTCAGTATCACCCTGTTCGTTCTACATCATTGTTGGAGATTTAAAAATGACTATAAAACAGTCTTTCACAGCAGACGATATTCAAGTATTTTTGGTATCTAACTTAGCTAAGTTGCTCGGAGTAGCAACTGATGAAATAGATGTCAAAGAACATTTAGAAAACTATGGTTTGGATTCAGCCCAAGCAATGATTCTAGTAAGTAACTTAGAAAAGTTGTTAGGATTCCAACCATCTCCATTGCTGCTGTGGCATTACCCAAATATTGAAGCCCTTTCACAGCGTTTAGCTGAAGAAGTGCAAGAAGGTTCACCAGTTCAAGATACGACATCCTCTAATGCCAAAGCTGCACCCTCTGTTCTAAATTTAGGTGCTGAGGCTGTTCTTGACCCCACCATCCATCCCGGTGCTGCATCTAATGTGCTTGTGGGTGAACCCAAGAATATCTTTTTGACCGGAGGAACAGGCTTTTTAGGAGCTTTTGTCATCCGGGAATTGCTACAAGAAACCAAGGCGGATATCTATTGTTTAGTGCGGGCTGCTAATGCCAAAGAAGGCAAAAGTAAACTCCAAAAAAATCTGCAACAGTATGCAATTTGGCAGGAAGAATTTAATTCCAGAATTATTCCGATTGTCGGCGATTTATCTCAGCCATTGTTAGGTGTTGGCTCTGAAAAATTTCAAATTTTAGCTACCAATATTGATACTATCTATCATAGTGGTGCTTTGTTGAATTATGTTTTTCCATACTCAGCACTGAAAGCAGCCAATGTTTTAGGAACACAGGAAGTTTTGAGATTGGCTTGTCAAATTAAAGTCAAGCCTGTACATTACGTTTCTAGTGTGGCTGTTTTTGAATCGACTGCTTATGCTGGTAAGGTTGTTAAAGAACAGGATGAATTCAATCATTGGGAAGGTATTTATCTTGGTTACTCCCAAACTAAATGGGTAGCTGAAAAGTTAGTCAAGATTGCTCGTGACCGTGGGCTTCCTGTAACTATCCACAGACCACCACTGATTTCTGGTGATAGCAAAACAGGCATTTGTAATACGCATGACTTTATCAATCTGATGACCAAGGGCTGTCTACAAATGGGATATTTCCCTGATGTAGATTATATGTTGGATATGTCTCCTGTGGACTATGTAAGTAAAGCAATTGTTTATCTATCACGCCAAAAAGAATCCATAGGTAAAGCTTTCAATTTACAACATCCCCAACCTGCTTCTTTGAAAATGCTAGTTGAGTGGATTCGCTCATTTGGTTATTCAGTTGAGATGATTCCCTATGAAAAATGGCAATCAGAGTTAATTAATAATGTGTCTTCTGTGGAGAATCCTTTGTACACTTTGCGACCATTTTTACTAGAACGCTGGTCTGATGAACAACTGACTATTCCTGATTTGTACTTACAAGCTAGAAGACCCCATATTAGCTGCCAAGATACTCTTCATGCATTAGCCAGCAGTTCTATTGTTTGTCCTCCAATTGACTCTCAATTGTTTATGACTTATACTGCCTATTTGATTCAAAGTGGTTTCTTGAATATCGCTTAGTAATTCACAACTTGCGTAGGATGTGTTAGTAAGGTAACGCCCCATGCCGAATACTTTCGGTGCGTTATGGAAGCCGTAACACACCCTACGAAACAATTTTGTTTAGTCCATTTTTTTTAGAACTCAGTACTACTGAATAGCCAATATTTCAGATGCCAGCAACAACTCATACACCAACAGCGGCAAAATATAATTGCCCTGTTTTTTTATACTCAATAATGTAAATTTTTAGGATTCACCTCTTGACAGAAGCAATTGAAGATAGAATGATTAGTGTCGGGCATGAAAGTTTGATTTTACCTGCTGGCTTTTGTGAGTAATCAAAGGCTAGCGGTAGCAGTTGGAAATAACCGAACTTTTTTAATGCCCAATTTCTTCGATGTATAAGTCCTAAATTTACGTTTGGACTGCTACATTTATCCAATGCATCATATCAAGCAATTGAAAGGGTAATAACTCAAGACATTTCTCGTCGGTTCAGATATTACGCGCACTTAATTGTAGAGCGAGAACCACTGTAAATGCAATGTAGCCTCATCAAGTTGAATTCACCAACCTTTTTACATGAACACAACACACCAAAGACAGAGCAAACAAACTGCTCTCATTACTGGGGCAGCCGGTGGAATTGGCTACGAATTAGCATGTATTTTTGCTGCTCATGATTACGATCTTGTCTTAGTAGACAGAAACGGGCTAAAGCTAGTAGAAATTGCAGTTAAATTCCAGGAAGAATTTGGAAATCTTGTCAAAACTATTGTTAAGGATCTATCTATATCAACAGCTCCTGAAGAAATTTTCACAGAGTTGCAACTCGCCAATATTAAGGTTGATGTACTGGTAAATAATGCTGGATTTGGTATCTATGGATTATTTCACGAAACAGACCTAGCTACTGAACTGGAAATGCTACAGGTCAATTTGGTGTGTCTCACCCATTTAACCAAGCTATTCGTGAAGGGCATGGTAAAGCAAGGTGAAGGAAAAATATTAAACGTCGCCTCGGCTGCTGCTTTTCAACCTGGGCCTTTGATGGCCGTTTATTTTGCTACTAAAGCCTATATCTTATCTTTTTCAGAAGCGATCGCTAATGAATTAGAAGGTACAGGTGTCACTGTGACAGTTCTTTGCCCAGGCTCAACCGCATCTGCCTTTCATGAAAGAACCGGGATGGCTGACTCTAAGTTGCTCAAGGGCAAGAAGATGATGGATGCAAAAACAGTAGCCGAAATTGGTTTTCGCGCCTTAATGAAAGGCCAAACCATTGTTATTCCTGGTTTTATTAATAAACTACTGACGAAAATCGTCAGATTTGTACCCAGAAACCTGGTGACAAAATTTGTGAGAAATATGCAGGAAGATAAGTAGGGGGCATTGGGCATTGGGCATTGGGCATTAGGGAAGAATAACTAATGACTAATGACTAGGATTAATATTGCCAACACTTTAAATCCCAGCCAAAATTTGCCACAGCAACAGCAGCAACATAATTGTTAGTCGGCACTAGTTCAAAAAGACTCCAGTCTTCAGATATCTGTAACTTAGCTGGTTCTGTAGGAGTCAGCGACACTTCAACTTGCTCTAGCTGGGATAGTCCATCTCCGGTTGCTTTTAAATAAGCTTCCTTACAAGTCCAGTAACGGAAAAATACCTCTTGCTGTTGGTTGGGAGATAGCGATCGCAACATTTCATATTCTCTCGGTAAAAAGAACCGTTTGGCAAGAGCTTCCAGATCAGACATCGGGCGAATACATTCTAGATCTACACCAATTGGGCGGGTACAATTCACCGCACACAAACCCAACCCTTGGGAATGAGACAAGTTAAACGCCAGTCCACTATCGGCAAATGCATCTGCTAATACTGGTTTACCGCGCTGTTGATAATTAAACTGCACTTGTAGGGGCTGAATACCTAAATAGCGACTTAATATAGTTCGGAGAATACCACGACCAGCGATGAAACGCTGCCGATGTTCCTGAAAATAGAACCGTTTAGCACGAGCCATTTCGTCACTGGAAAGAGTTGCTGCTAAATTTTGCAGCTGTAGTTCTGGTTGGTCAAGGTCTATGCGCCAGACATGAATCTCATCCGGTAACAAAGTTAAATCCGTCGGTGCAGGTAGCCAGAGATTCATGATAATTCGTAATTCGTAATTCGTAATTGTTATTGTACGGATAAATCCGCTTGTTCTGAATAAATGTAAGTTCGATTAATTCAAAAAATGCCAGTAGCTAGAGCAGATAATTTTTAGTGCGATCGCTTATCTTTGCCACTGATTAACTAAGAGGATGTTTCAAAAGTAGTATATTGTGCTTTTAATCACATTCTTACCCCCCTTAATCCCCCCGATATATTGGGGGGAAACAAGAAAATCCAGTTCCCTCCCCTTTATAAGGGGAGGGTTAGGGTGGGGTAAAAAAATATTTGATACATCAATCATGACTTTTCAAACATCCTCTAAAGCTTTAATTGATGTATTAGCATCCAAATGTAACAGAGCCTTAGACATTGTGAGCTGATTCGAGAGCTACTTCTGATGCGATCGCCTCATCTATTTCTTGCTGATGAGCAGCATAGAAAGCTAAGGCTGCATTTACCTGAGCCTCACTCAAGTCATACTCAGCAGCAATTTGCCCCGCAGATAATCCCCATTGTTGAGATGCCATGCCGCAGCTACGCCCGTCGTAGACATCGCCAAAGTCTGCACCCGTAAGCCAGTTCCATGCAGTATGGGCACTGCTAAACCACTAGCACGCCGACGGGAAGTAAGTTCAGGAAATACAGGATTGTCAAGATGCTCAGTTAAAATCCCGACTTTTTCAGCTACAGCCGAGAGTAAAGGCTCATCTCACTACTGCCCGATGTTAAGCAATTTCGCCATAGCCAACCGTTGCAGTTTCCCGGTAGCACCACGAGGTAGTTGATCCAAAATGTGAACTTGCTTAGGAACTTTGAAATCTGCCAGCATGGTTGAACAGTAAGCTAAAAGTTCTTTTTCGCCAGCTTCTGCCTTGAGGACAACAGCGGCGTGGATATCTTCTCCTAAAGATTTGTGAGGGACAGCAAAAGCTAAGGCTTCGGCGACGGCGGGATGGCGCAGCAAGACATCATCTACTTCTAAGGGAGAAATTTTTTCCCCGCCCCGATTAATCAATTCTTTAATACGTCCAGTCAAGCGGAGATAGCCGTCTGTATCCAGTGTGCCCTGATCCCCTGTACGGAACCAACCGTTTACAAAAGCTGTGGCGTTGGCTTGGGGGTTATTTTCGTAGCCATCGATGACATTGGGTGCTTTTACCACTACCTCGCCCAAGCTTAAGGGAGATAATAGGTTGCCTTCGGAGTCCATAATGCCCACTTCCACACCGAAGCCATAACCTACAGTACCTGGTTTCCTGACTTTTGGCGGTAGGGGGTTAGTGGTCATTAAGTGAGATGCTTCAGTCATGCTGTAAGATTCCACCACAGGAGCATTGAGAGTTATTTCTAGCTGTTCAATGATAATCGGGGGCAAGGAAGCGCTACTAGAGCGAATAAAACGAAAGCGATTAGCTTTGACAATTTCTGTGTTGCGGCTAGCGCGAGCCAAAATTGTCTGGTGCATGGTTGGCGCTGCGGAGTACCAGGTAGGTTTGTAGGTATCTACCAGTTTCCAAAACTCTAGGGCATTAAAACCATTGGGACAAATTAGTGTGCCGCCCGATGCTAGGGTTGACAGCAAACAGCCCACTAATCCGTGAATGTGGAACAGGGGCATTAGGCAAAGTGTAGTGTCAGCTGCTGTGAGTGAGTAAGCACCAATGATGTTGTTGGCTGAGGCGATTAAGTTGCGATGACGAATCGGCACACGTTTCGGACGGCTGGTGGTGCCGCTAGTGTGGAGAATCATCGCCATATCATCAGCGTTGGGGGCTGCGGGATTCGAGGATTCTACTGGTTCTGAGCCTGTTTTGACTAATTCAAAGCTTAATGTACCGTCAGTGTTTACCTTGGCATTAATCAGCATCATGTCGGATGTGACGGCGGCAATGGCTGCTTCTGGTCCCTCGGACAAAGTAATCAGTGCTTTTGCTTGGGTATCTTCGTAGTAGAAGGCAAATTCCTCTTGTTTGTATTTGGGATTCAAGGGTGCAGCAGTGCCACACAGGGCGGCAGCCAAAAAGGTAATAGCCATTGGTGAACCGTTACTCATGGCAATGGCAATGCGATCGCCCCGTTTCAATCCAAAGCTGTTGAGTTGGGATACCAGTCCCACAACATTTTCGCGTAATTGCTTATAGGTTAGCGATCGCCCCCCAGGTGTTACTAAGGCTGAATGATTGTCTTCCCCTACTAAAAGCTCAAATAAGTTCATTAAAAACCTCCAGTAAACCGCATCCCCTTGTGGGAGTTGTTAGTAAAAGGGATTGGGCATTGAGAAAGAAACTCTTTCCTTGTCCCCCTTATCTTCCTTATCCACATTCTCCATGCCCAATGCCCCGTCCCCAATTCAACCATTATTTGCTTTCTTTTATAAGTAAGTTTACGGCAAAAAACAAGAGCTAAAATTAAGTCAATAGTGTGTTTGTCGCTACTAGAAATCAGAAAAATCTTTTTCAGCAACTAAACCCCATCGATAAAATATGGATCGTCGGAATTTTCTAAAGTGTGTCACTTTAGCAGGATCTAGCTTTGCCTTAACTAATTGTGTTCAAGGCAAAAATTCCAAATCGCAGGGTGAGGTGTCTCCCTCAGCGTCGCCTGTGGCGGTAAATGAACCTCTCAAGGTGGGATTTGTTTATGTAGATTCTGTGGGTGATTTTGGCTGGACTTATGCCCATGATTTAGGCCGCAGAGACATGGAAGCCAATCTTCAAGATAAGGTAAAAACTACCTTTGTCGAAAATGTTAACGAAGGTGCTGACGCCCAAAGGGTAATTCGCCAACTAGCATTAGATGGTAACAAGTTGATTTTTACAACTTCCTTCGGCTACATGAACCCAACAATTAAAGTTGCCAAGGACTTTAGTGATGTTGTCTTTGAACACTGTGCGGGATACAAACGTGCTGCCAATGTCGGTACTTATTTGGGACGCTTTGAAGAACCGCGTTACTTAACCGGCATGATTGCTGGCAAGATGACAAAATCGAATGTAGTTGGTTTTATTGGTGCATACCCAATTCCAGAAGTAATTCGAGGAATCAGTGCGTTCACTCAAGGAGTGCGGGTAACAAATCCTCAAGCAAAAGTTAAGGTACTTTGGATACAAAGTTGGTACGATCCAGCTAAAGAAAGAGAAGCGGCTCAAGCTTTGATCAATTTAGGTGCGGATGTACTAACGCAGCATACCGACTCTGGTGCCGTTGTCCAATTGGCTGAGGAAAAAGGCATTTATGCTTTTGGCTATAACACTGATATGAGTAAGTTTGGTCAGAAAGCCCACCTGACATCAGCTATTAACAAATGGGGCAAATTCTATACAGATAAAGCCTTAGCTGTAATGAGTAATACTTGGAAGTCTCAAGAGGTTTGGGATGGAATTGGTCAAGGAATGGTGGATATTTCCCCGATGAATCAGGCGATTCCGGCTGATGTGCAACAATTGGTGAATGCGAAGCGCGATGAGTTTATTCAGGGTACTGCACATCCTTTTGATGGCCCGGTGAAAGACCAAAAAGGGGTGGTGCGAGTGCCAACGGGTAAGGTTTTGGATGATCAAAGACAACTAGCGATGGATTGGTATGTTGAGGGAATTGAAGGGTCAATTCCTAAGGGAAAATCATAGTAAGCAATTCAAAATTTACGCATTTAAAATTAAGAAACAGAATTACAGTAAGCTTTCTGGCTGGTGACAGTGTGCAGACTGAAAGCGTAACAGCTTATTGTTAAGCAGTACTATGATTTCTCTTTTTAGCAGCGAAAAATGTTCAGGCGCAAATGAATGACCTGATGAAAGACTTTCCGCCCGGATTAAAAGGCTAGATCGTTTACGATACCGTTGGGTTTGTGTAAGCATCACTCGAAGAAGTGGTGAAAACGCTCGTCGAAGCGATCGCCCTCGTCTTATGGGTGATTTTTCTGTTTCTGCAAAACTGGCGAGGGTTACTCGTGGCAATAATCTTAAGTCTGCTTTTTGTTCCAGTGCTGTACGTAATTCCCCCACTCTGCCTTCTATTACAAGAGGTAAAGATTAAGTCACAACTTTGGTAAATGCTGACACAATGTAGAGTATCTTCTAGTAATTTAGTAAAGTTATAAGCTTTGGAGCAAAGCAAATGAATGCTCGATTGATCGCTTTCTCTGGCTTTGTGACAGCATTTATAGGTGCAGGAATTGGTTTTATTGCTGCTAACTTATTTCCTTGCCCTTACACGAGTCAAATGTATAAACATTTGGAGCAAAAATACGCGATTGTGGGTGCAGTCGCTGGTTTGCTGATTGGTTCTAGTCAAGAAATGATTCGAGAACTCAAGCAAGAGCGGGATGCGGAAGAAGAATTGCTGCGGGATTTTAACAAAGCTATTCACTCAAGTACAGATAAAGAGAATTACTGATCTGTTAGTGCAAGACATCGTTCTTTCATAAAGACTTCCCTACACCTAAACAAAGCGGAAGCATGGTAGCCCCGAAAGTTAAGAGTCAATTCCTTTAATTCCTTGACTCTTAACTGGTATTCATATCGGGGTAAAAATGCGACAGGGGCAGTTTTAACTACCGTGACATTAAGCGTTTGTTATTTGTAATGGTGTGGGTCATTAATATATTACTCAATAATCACAGATGAGACTTTACCTGTCGAATCATAGTAATAGGCATGAGTCCACAGCGTAGGCAGCTTTAATAAATGTGGAAACTCTTGTCTTAGATATCGTGATGACCGACCCTTGAAAGCTTTAAGAATAGAATTAATTGGCGTACTTGGGCCATATTCAACCAAAACATGAACATGGTCAGGTGCAATTTCTAGACATTTAATTATCCATCCTTTTTCATTTGCAACCTCAGTTAAAATTTTGCTAAATCTTAACTTTACTTCACCTACTAAAACAGGTTTTCTTCTTTTTGGTATCCATATTACCCCTCTTCTGTCATTTTCCGGGAGGGCGATCGCTAGAAGCGTCATGAGGCAATCAATACAAGCTATACTATTAGAAAAAAATGGTCTTGTATTTGTTATTAGAAAATAATCGCGCAATCGCTTGCTATACAAAAGCTCTAGAATTCAGAAATGGCAAATATTTTCGGAGAGTGACAGAAGAGGGGTAATCGTCATCACCCAAAAATTCATCCCACACCGCCCTACGGGTCGGATGTGGGGATTCTTTTTGTTTAAGCTAAATTTGTGGTTTCATTTGAAGGATATCAAATTTTGCAAGATATCTACTTATGATGATGAACGTTGCACCCGCCATTGTAGTACTAGGTCAAAATAGCGTGACAGTAGCACGCAAAATAATCACTGTTCTACCAGGGGCGACGCTATACGGTCTAGCAGGTCGGACATCGGGAGTTGATGTTAGCTTTACTAATTTTGGTGAGACGTTGCGTGAGTTATTTGCTCAGGGAACGCCGTTGATTGGCATTTGTGCCGCCGGCATTCTAATCAGGACGCTAGCTCCTGTACTCTCGGATAAACAACAGGAACCACCAGTGCTAGCTGTCGCTGAGGATGGTAGCGCTGTTGTCCCCCTCTTGGGCGGACTTGGTGGGGTAAACGATTTGGCACGCCGCATTGCCGAAGCGCTTGATGTCAAGCCTGCAATTACGACCACAGGCGACCTCCGTTTGGGTACAACGCTGTTGTCTCCTCCCCCCGGATATCATTTAGCAAACCCAGACGATGCTAAGAAATTTATCTCAGATTTGCTAGCCGGGGCGCAAGTCAAACTAGAAGGTATAGCACCTTGGTTGAGCGATAGTAAACTGCCCATAGATCCAAAGGGAGATTTGACCATCCAAGTTACCGAACGTTTGGTGACTCCTACCGCCAACTGCCTTGTCTACCACCCAGCAACTATAGCGATCGCAATTAGTGGCATCATTGATGATCCAGTAGCTTTAGTAAAGCAGCTACTAGCTGATGCCAGACTAGAAAGAGCATCAGTCGCCGGGATATTTGCACCCATCACCGCCGCTGCCGATCCAGCAATCCACGCCGTAGCTAGCGCCTTGGAAGTGCCTGCCCGCTTTTTTACCCCAAATCAGCTAGAAAGTCTGTTATCACAAGGTTATAGCCCCGCTCAAGCCGCAGCGATCGCCGCCACAGGCACATCTCCCATTACTCTGGCATCTCCCCAGATTGCGATCGCCATTGCCCCTCAGCTAATTGACCCCAACACCATCGGTCAGCCACGCGGACGGTTAGCAATTATTGGCACGGGCCCTGGTGGATCGCAGTGGATGTCTCCAGAAGTGAAGGAGATACTCAAGTCGGCAACTGACCTAGTGGGTTACAAAACTTATTTAGATTTAGTCGGTTCTCTGGTTGATGGCAAGCAACGGCATGAGTCCGACAACCGCGAAGAAGAAGCACGGGCAAAAATGGCCCTTGATTTGGCAGCATCTGGACGATATGTAGCTGTAGTTTCATCTGGTGATCCCGGTATTTATGCAATGGCAACAGCGGTTTTTGAAGTATGCGATCGCTATGCCAAACCCGAATGGGACAGTATCGATATTCATGTAGCACCAGGCATCTCAGCCATGCAGGCAGCAGCAGCAGCGATTGGTGCGCCCCTTGGGCATGACTTCTGTGCTATTTCCCTTTCTGACATCTTGAAGCCTTGGTCTGCGATCGCACAACGAATTGCGGCTGCTGCCGAGGCTGATTTCGTAATTGCTTTCTACAATCCTGTTTCTAAAGAGCGTACCTGGCAACTGGCAGAAGCGAGAAATATTTTGCTGCTACATAGAACACCAGATACACCAGTAGTCTTGGCGCGGAATCTCGGTAGACCAGGACAGACGGTGAAAGCGATCGCACTTGATGAGTTAGCACCAGCAAGCGCTGATATGCGGACAATTATTCTCGTTGGTTCCACAAAAACCCGAACCATCAAACGCAGCGATGGCAATATCTGGGTTTATACGCCGCGTCGCTATACCGAACTGTAGGCATATTAAATTTTGGACAATGAGGAAAAGTGGGGAAACTAATGATAGCTTGAGAGCATAGAAAACAGATAACAAGCCATTATGAATACTTCAGTATTAATTGCACTTCCCTTATTAGCGTGTATAATCCTGTCGCCAGTTAGCAAAGCTGATATTGTCCAAGGTTCAACGAATCATGCCATCAAAATGTCTTCATTTAAGCTCAGTTCCCAAAAATGGAAAAACCGCGTGCTACTAGTTTTTGCACCGTCTGTTGATAACCATACCTATCAGCAGCAAATGCAACTATTGCAAGAGCATAATAACGATTTTGCAGATCGGGATTTAGTTCTCGTCCAGGTTTTGGCAACAGATGAAAGCTATGCCAACAGACAGCCAATAGATGAGTCTTCTGCTGCCAAGTTGCGCGGTCGCTTTGGGGTTGACAAAGAAAATTTTCGCGTGATTTTGGTGGGCAAAGATGGTGGTGTTAAGCGCAGTGATGCGACACCAGTCCAGGCGACAGCAATTTTTGAGGAAATTGACGCTATGCCCATGCGTCAGCAAGAAATGCAAGAGCGAGGCAGAAAGTAACTAGAATTGCTGTAGTTAAGACTCTCTAAAGTTTTCTTTAGTTGAATGACTAGCTTTGAAAAACTTTTGTCAAGTTTTGTATAGCAAAATAATCTGATGATCACTGTCCACCACTTGAACAACTCCCGTTCCCAGCGTGTGCTTTGGCTACTGGAGGAACTCGGCGTAGAGTACGAAGTCAAGCGCTACGATCGCGACCCGAAAACTATGTTAGCACCAGCGTCGCTGCGCGAGGTACATCCACTCGGCAAGTCGCCAGTGATTACCGACGGCGCTCTGACCTTGGCCGAATCCGGTGCGATCATTGAGTATCTGGTCGAACGCTACGGTAACGGACGGCTGATTCCGGCTCTGGGTACGCCGGAGCGGCTGCGCTACACCTACTGGCTGCATTACGCAGAAGGCTCGGCTATGCCTCCGCTGCTGCTGAAGCTTGTCTTCGACCAAATCGATAAGGGGCCAATACCGTTTTTCGTGCGGCCGATTGCTGGGGCGATCGTTGGTCGCGTCAAGAAGTCGTTTATTGAACCTCAGATCGCGCAGCACCTAGATTACCAGGAGGCGGAGATCGGAAAAAGTCCGTGGTTTGCTGGTAACGAATTCACCGCAGCTGATATCCAGATGAGCTTCCCTCTGGAAGCGGCTGCCGCACGAGCAGGACTGGATGCGAGCCGTCCGAAGCTTATGGCTTTCCTGGATCGCATTCACACGCGTCCAGCCTACCAGCGTGCGCTGGAGCGCGGCGGTACTTACGAGCTTCTGAGTTAAGCGGAAGGTTTTGATAGCCGTAACTCGCGCTCTTTTATTACTCTGAAAAAATAAAATATTTGTAAGTTGGGTTGAACATTCGTGAAACCCCAACAAAATCAAGGATTCTTGGTGTTGGGTTGAGGAACGAAACCCAACCTACTCCTAGATTTATAAAAACTAATGACAACAAAGGTTTCTGATTTTTATCTCGTGAGAGTCATACAAGAACGCTAGCTATAGGATTGACCAAGAAGCAGGGAGAAGATACCGGATGGTACAACTCGTGATATTCCTTATAGGCTTTACTTGCACTGTAAGATTTAATTGGATAATCAGAGCGATCGCAATTGTTTTCTAAGATTTTATCCCTTTTTTTACCTGAACCTGAATTAATGCGTTCTGACAAACACAACAGCAATCCTATAATTACACTGCATTTAATGTGACTTGCGATTCATGGTAAAAAGCATGACAATTTATGTAACCGTGTAATAAATAATTCATGACCCCAGAAGAACAAGCCAGAGTCAAAATTGACCAACTAATCACCGATGCAGGTTGGATTATTCAAGATTACAAACAAATTAATCTCGGTGCTTCTTTGGGGATTGCTGTGCGAGAATATCCCCTCAAGTCTGGTTTTGTTGACTACCTACTCATTATTAACCGCAAGGCTGCGGGTGTAATTGAAGCTAAAAAAGTAGGCACAACCCTCAGTGGCGTAGAAACTCAATCTGATAAATATTCATTCCAGCTGCCGCCAAAATTAAACTGTCACCGCAAGCCTTTACCCTTCCTCTACGAAAGCACGGGGGTAGAAACCTATTTTACAGATAACCGTGACCCTGATTTTTGCTCTCGGAAGGTGTTTAGTTTCCACAAGCCAGAAACATTACTGGAATGGTTAGGACAGTCTGACACCCTGAGAGTCCGTTTGCAACTGTTACCGGAAATTGACACAGAAGATTTACGGGAATGTCAAAAAGAAGCCATTGCTGGGTTATTTAATTCCCTAAAACACAATCGCCCTAGAGCATTAATTCAGATGGCGACGGGGGTTGGTAAAACCTACACATCTGTGAGTTTTATTTACTGGTTGATTAAATTAGCTGGAGCGAAACGAGTTTTATTTTTGGTAGATAGAAAGAACTTAGGAGAACAAACCCAAAAAGAATTTCAGCAATATGTCACCCCCGACGATGGGAGGAAGTTCACAGAGCTTTATAATGTGCAGTTGTTGACTTCCAACACCATAGACCCAGTGAATAAAGTCTGTATCACCACAATTCAGCGGCTTTATTCCATGTTGCGGGGGGAAGCTGAATTTGAAGCAGAAAATGAGGAAGCATCTTTGTTTGATGGGGAACAGTTAAATCAGCAACCCAAGGATGTAGTTTATAACTCAAAAATTACCCTAGAAACTTTTGATTTTATTGTTATTGATGAATGTCACCGTTCAATTTACAATGTGTGGCGACAAGTATTAGAATATTTTGATGCTTTTATTATTGGTTTGACTGCTACCCCATCTCTGCAAACCTTTGGTTTTTTTAATCAAAACTTGGTGATGGAATATCCCCACGAACGGGCGGTAGTTGATGGGGTAAATGTGGGGTATGAAGTTTATCGCATCCGCACTCAAATTACTGAACAGGGTAGCACTATCCAATCAGGGTTTTATGTGGATACGCGAAATCGTCAAACCCGTGCAATGCGCTGGCAGCAGTTGGATGAAGAATTAAGTTATGGTGGGAGACAATTAGATAAGTCAGTTGTGGCAATTGACCAAATCCGCACGGTGATTCGTACTTTTAAACAGCGATTATTTAGTGAGATATTTCCAGATAGAACGGAAGTTCCGAAAACTTTGATTTTTGCTAAAGATGATTCCCATGCCGAAGATATTGTGCGAATTGTGCGAGCAGAATTTGGCAAGGGGAATGAGTTTTGTAAAAAGATTACATACCGCACCACTGGCGAGAAAACAGAAGATTTAATCGCCAGTTTCCGCAATTCTTTTAACCCGCGCATTGTGGTGACAGTGGATATGATTTCTACGGGGACGGATATTAAACCATTGGAATGTTTGATATTTCTGCGGGATGTGAAATCACGGATTTATTTTGAGCAGATGAAGGGAAGGGGAACCCGCACGATTAACCCGACAGATTTTCAAGCGGTGACACCGGGGAATCATCTCAAAGAACAATTTGTAATTATCGATGCGGTGGGGGTGTGTGAATCCGATAAAACTGATTCTCGTCCGTTGGAGAGAAAACGCAGTGTCCCGTTTAATAAATTATTGCAAGATGTCGCCGCAGATGTGCGGGATGAGGATACGCTGATGTCTTTGGCAATCAGGTTGGTAAAGTTAGAGAAGCAATTAAATGATGATGAACGCCAGGAATTACAAACTGTTGCTGGAGGTAAGTCTATACAACAGATTACTAGAGATTTACTCAATGCCCTTGATCCTGATAGACAGATTAATCAAGCACAGCAGCAGTTTAATACTTCATCCCCAACGGCAGAACAACAGCAGCAAGTAGCAGAAATTTTAATTAATCAAGCTTGTCAACCTTTTGATAATTATCAATTTCGGGATTTGCTCAAAGAATTGAAAACTAAGA
Source organism: Nostoc sp. (assembly GCF_036917655.1). Lineage (GTDB taxonomy): Bacteria > Cyanobacteriota > Cyanobacteriia > Cyanobacteriales > Nostocaceae > Nostoc. Next base: position 60,092 of record NZ_JBALCY010000003.1, on the reverse strand, counting down.
ATGAGCAGATTATTGATAACGTCAGTCAAGATGTAGTGTTACAGGCTGGTTTTGATACCACTGCTAGGGATAAGGCAATGGGGACGGTGGAGAGTTTTCGGCAGTTTATTCAGGATAATAAAGATGAAATTACGGCGCTGTCTATCCTTTATAATCAACCCTACGGACAGCGACAATTTACTTATGAGCAGATTAAGCAGTTAGCAAATGCGCTCTCACGTCCCCCCCATAATTTGACGCCCCAGAGGTTATGGGATGCTTACGCGCAACTGGAAGCGGATAAGGTGCGGGGTGCGGGGGTACAAAAGTTGTTGACTGATATCATTTCTCTGGTACGCTTTGCGATGGGGGAAACGGAGGTTTTAGAACCTTTTTCGGTATCGGTTGAGGAGAAGTTTCAGCAGTGGGTAGGGGGTAAGGGGTTTAGTTCTCAGCAGGTGGTGTGGTTGGAGAAGATTAAGGCATATATTATTACCAGCGTGAGGATTGAGGCGGAAGATTTACAGGAAATGCCTCAAGAAGCGTTTCAGGGTAATCAGTTGTTTGGGAATGATTTGATGGGTATTTTGGATGAGTTGAATGGGGTGTTAGCTGCGTAATGGGTGAAGAATTGTATGAGTTGCCTAATGGTTGGGTGTGGGCAACAGTGGGAGAAATTAGTAAAATTAATCCAAGGTTGCCTGAGTTAAATTATTCAGATGATTTAGAAGTTTCTTTTCTGCCAATGAAATCTGTAGAAGCAAAAACAGGCAGACTTGATTTATCTGAAATTAAACAATATTGTCAAGTCAAGAAAGGATATACCCCCTTTATTGATGGAGATATTATCTTAGCTAAGATAACACCATGCTTTGAGAATGGGAAAGTTGCTATTGTACAAAATCTCAAAAATGGGATAGGTTTTGGCTCTACTGAATTCCATGTTTTTAGATTAGAGTTAGGAATTTATAATAAATATCTACTTTTTTATTTTTGCAACCAAAATTTTATTAAAGATGCCCAAAGTAATATGGCTGGAACTGCTGGGCAGTTAAGAGTTCCAGCAGACTACATTAGAAATACTGTAATTCCCTTTCCCCCACTCCCCGAACAATATCGCATCGTTGCCAAAGTTGAGGAATTATTCACCCAACTTGATGCAGGGGTAGGGTTACTTAAAAAGGTAAAAGCCAAATTAAAACGCTACCGTCAGGCGGTGCTAAAAGCCGCAGTCGAAGGAAATTTAACCGCATATTGGCGCACAGCACATCAAGGGGAATTAGAACCCGCCTCAGTTTTACTTGACCGCATCCTCAAACAACGCCGGGAGAAGTGGGAAGCTGAACAACTGGCTAAGATGAAGGCACAGGGCAAAACTCCCAAGGATGATAGTTGGAAGCTGAAATATAAGGAACCTGTTGCACCTGATACCTCTGATTTACCTGATTTACCTGATGGGTGGTGTTGGGCTAGTCTACAAATGATTGCAGACGTAATTGACCCAAATCCATCTCACAGAATGCCAAAATATGTTGAGGCGGGAATACCATTCATTTCAACAGAAAATTTTAGCCCTCCAGATAGTTTTGATTTTTCGATAGGTAAGAAAGTTTTACAGGAAACACTTTACCAACAACGTAGGATTTTAAAAATTGAAGAAGGTGATTTTGTTTTGTCTCGAATTGGAACAATAGGAAAAACAAGATTTTTACCAATATCTCAAGACTACTGTATTTCACATGCCCTAGTAGTAATTAAAACATTAGATAATTCAATAAATAAACGTTTTTTAAGGTATGTTATATCTTCTAATACTGTTTTAAATCAGGCAAAAAAAGGAGTTCAAAGTGTTGGTGTTCCAGATTTAGGAATGGCTAAGATTCGTTGTTTTGCAATTCCCTTAATTCCCTTTGATGAACAAAATAAAATTTTAGAAGAGATAGAAGACGCTTTTTCAATCATCGACCAACTCGAAAAAACCATAGACACCAACCTCAAACGCGCTGAAAGACTCCGCCAAAGCATATTAAAACAAGCCTTTGAAGGTCAACTTGTCCCCCAAGACCCCAAGGACGAACCCGCCGAAAAACTCCTAGAACGCATCCAAGCCGAAAAAGCCAAACAGGTAACAACCAAAACCAAGAAAAAAACCAAATCTCAGATTAAATCACCCACACAATTAGCATTACCATTAGAATAATGCCCAACCTATACATTATCGGCGGTGCAAACGGTTCTGGTAAAACTACCGCCGCCCTGCAAATCCTCCCCTACTTCCTAGAAGTATTTGAATACGTCAACGCCGATGAAATAGCAGCCGGACTTTCTCCTTTTAACCCGGAATCCGTAGCCATTCAAGCCGGACGCTTAATGTTAGAAAGACTAGAAACTCTGGTGAATGCTGAAGCTGATTTTGCCTTTGAAACAACTTTAGCGGCTCGTAATTTCGCCCGATTCTTAAGAGAATGTAAAATTAAAGGTTATATTATCAACTTAATTTACTTTTGGTTGCAAAGTCCCGAATTAGCGATCGCACGGGTCAAGAGACGTGTAGAAAGTGGCGGTCACAGCATCCCTGAAGAGACTATTCGCCGTCGCTACGAACGGGGAAGAAAGAACTTAATTAAATTATACTTACCCTTGTGCGATCGCCTCTGGCGGGCGCTCCGCGCCATCGCTGGATTGTTTACGATAACTCTAATCCCATTTTGCAGATAATAGCTGAACGCCCTTTAAATCAAGAGCCGATAATTTATCAACCCCAACTATGGAGCCAAATCACTACTAATGAATAAACCAATTCCTGAGAAATTATCTACCCAAATCGACGCAGGGGTTAAACTCGCTATGAAGAAAGCTATTGAAAGACACCGCCGTTTAGGAGAATCTATTAGCATTTGGCAAGATGGCCAAGTTGTTACATTAACCGCCGACCAAATTCCTCCTCTTGATTCAACTGTTACTCATAGCGAATGACAGTTAAACCTATCTACAGATTTAATTAAATGGCAAACGAATCTTCGACCATCGTCCAAAAACTCTGGAATTATTGCAACGTCCTCCGTGATGATGGCGTTAGCTACAATGACTATGTAGAACAGCTTACCTATTTGCTGTTTCTCAAGATGGTCGAAGAACAAAACCAACTTCCCCCACCTTTGGGTAAACGTTCCACTATTCCGACGGAATATAGCTGGGAGGCTTTGCGATCGCTTGATGGGGATGCTTTAGAAATCCAGTATCGCCACACCTTAGAAACTCTGGGGAAAGAAAAAGGACTTTTGGGTGTCATCTTTCGTAAATCCCAAAACAAAATTCAAGATCCAGCTAAATTAAAACGACTGGTAGAACTGATCAATTCAGAAACCTGGATTGGTTTAGATATTGATATCAAAGGTGAAATTTACGAAGGACTTTTACAAAAGAACGCCGAAGATGTTAAGGGCGGTGCAGGTCAGTATTTTACCCCAAGGGCATTAATTCAAGCCATTGTCGAAGTCATGCAACCCCAGTTAGGACAGCGCATTTGTGATCCCGCTTGTGGAACTGGTGGTTTTTTCTTGGTTGCTTACAACTTCATCAAAAATAACTATAAGCTGGATAAACACCAGAGGCATTTTCTCAATAATAAAACTTTTAAGGGCGCTGATGTTGCGGATGGGGTGGTGCGCTTGTGTGCAATGAATCTTTACTTGCACGGGATTGCAGGTGATGATAGTCCCGTAGAAGCTAAAGATAGCTTGATGGCAGATTCAGGCGATCGCTTTGAATTAATCTTAACTAATCCGCCTTTTGGTAAAAAAAGCAGTATCACTGTTTTCAACGAAAGCGGTAAAGCAGATAAAGAAAAAGTTTCCTATAGACGGGATGATTTTTGGGCTACCACTTCTAACAAACAGCTAAACTTCCTCCAGCACGTCAAAACTCTGCTGCAAATTAACGGGAAAGCTGCGGTGGTGGTTCCTGATAATGTTTTATTTGAAGGTGGTGCCGGGGAAATCATCCGCAAAAAGTTATTGCATGAATGCGATGTCCATACTTTACTCAGACTGCCTACAGGAATATTTTACGCCCAAGGTGTGAAAGCTAATGTTTTATTTTTTGACCGCAAACCCGCCAGTGCTACCCCTTGGACAAAGAAGCTTTGGATTTACGATTTTAGGACTAACCAACATTTCACTCTGAAAACTAACACACTGCGTTCCAAAAATCTGCAAGACTTTATTCAGTCATTTAATCCTGACAATCGTCATGAACGGCAAGAAAATGAGCGATTTAGAGTTTTTAGCTATGAGGAACTGATCCAACGGGATAAAGTCAGTTTAGATATTTTCTGGCTGAAAGATAACAGTTTAGAGGATTCAGATAATTTACCTGCACCAGATGTTTTGGCTTTGGAAATTTCTGAGGATTTAGGAGCAGCGTTGGAACTGTTCCAAGGTATTACTGAGAATTTGGAATTGAAATTAGAAGTTGAAGTTTAATCAGGCTATGGCCTTCCGATTACAAGTCATATCATGTCCGCTTGATTGCTTATTAAACCCGAAGAACCCCACCCCTTAATCCCCTCTCCGCTTGCGGGGAGGGGAGACAAAGCATAGCTTTGGCGGGGTGGGGTGCAATGACTGTGGGAATCGTAACTAATTATGCGGACATGATATCAGATGGTCGTCAGATAAAGTATAGCCAGAGAGCGTATAGCGGTTCTCACTTGAGTGAGGTACAAGAACCCCACCCCCAACCCCCTCCCCGCAAGCGAAGAGCTTGCTCTGATGTACTTCATGTCATTAAGAAAGGCTATAAGTCCTAAATTTATCTGGGATTCCTATATGTTGTATTCCTAATAATTACGCTGATTTTTCCACTCGCAAACCAAAATATATCAAAACAAGCTCAGTTGAGCCACTATTGACAACTTCATGGACTTCTCCCGGTTCTATCGCCACGCAGTTCCCTGGAAGCAGGGGGTATTCTTTACCATCAGTGTGAATTACTCCCGAACCAGCTTCCACAAAGAATACTTCGCACATATCTTGATGCGCGTGTGCTGGTGCGGTTTGTCCGGGAGCAAAACGTGCTTGAGAAAAGTTAGTTAGGTGAGGTAAATCGCCGAAGCGTAGCATCACCTTTTTCTTGATTTCGGGATTGTGAGAAACAGACTCTTCTGGCAAGTTTTTCAGGGAAGTGGTAATCATTCAGGTCTTAAATCGTTAGATAATTCCACAATACCCCTAGACCCATCAATCCTGACTCGTTGACCATCTTGCAAAAGCCATGTAGCGCCTCGAACATCCATCACAGCAGGAATACCATATTCACGAGCCACGATCGCACCGTGAGAAAGCCGTCCACCAACTTCGGCAATTAATCCTCCAGCCCTTAATAACAAAGGGGCCCAGCCGGAATCTGTGTAAGGTACTACCAGAATCGTATCTCGGTCAATCTCCGGCAGGTCTTGTAAATTTCGCAACACCTTCACCCTGCCTTCGGCTTGCCCCGGACTGGCTCCAATACCTTGTAAGATTTGGTCAGAGTAGAGCACAGAGGGAGCTAAGGGGTGAGGGGGTGTATTGCCGTAGACTAAAAGAGGTACTTGAATGATCTCGTTATCTTGCACGAATTGCGATCGCTTCAATTCCACTAACTTATCCAACTGCTCAATTAACCTGGAATCTTCACCCACGACTAAACGCCGCACTTCATCAAAGTCTAGAAAAAAGATATCTCCTGTTTTCTTGAGTAAGCCGGACTTTAACCAAATGTTCTCTAAAGCTACAAAACTCCAACGCAATTCAGCCAAAAGCCGTGAATAAACTTCGGTAACTCGTCCTTTAATATCCACACGCCGTTGCACAAAAGAGCGTTTGCGCTTACCACCAAAGATGCTATTAATCGCGTCTTTAGCGCCTGATTGTGGTTCGTTCCCCTGCATTAACTGCACAAACATCTGCTTAATCATCTGGGGATTCTCCCGCCAAGTAGGAACGGAAATATCAGTTCCCACTTCACTTAAATAGCCGTAATCCTGAAGCAATTCGTCAAATTCTTGCAGGATCTTCTCTCCTTCTGGGGTTTGCTTTAATTTCTCAAATACCTGCTGTGGCTCAAACTCAAGCAATACTTCCTTGGCATCTGTAGCTAAAGCACTCAGCGATCGCAATGCCGCTACCTCTGGAGTAACACTATTATCAATTTGCCCATCCTTCACCCGAAAAATCGCCTGCCGCAGGGCAGCACTTAAGGGAGCTAAAATGCTGTAGTATGTCCCATGACGTAGCAACTCTAGGATAAAGTCAATTCTTATTAGCAGCTTGGATGGTTCCAAGTTATCTATATCTTCCTGCGCCAACTGCGACAACCCAGGAATGAACCGTTGGTGATAATCCCGCTTGAAGTCTTTTTCTAAACTTAATTCCCGCTTCAGCAACTTCCCTAGTCCTGGCAAATTTTCCCAAGTTGACTCCCAAGACGGCTTACTTAATTTAGCTCCTCTGGTTAAAAATTCCAGACTTTCTGACGGCAGTCCCATGCGGAGAAAAATATCTCCTAAGAGGGATGCATTAAAATAGGCTCTGGAATAGTGCAGAGTTGCTGTTTCGGCGAAATCTAACCCCAAAGCGCGATCGCCCAAAACTAGAGTAAAAAATTCTCCCCAAACTCCACAAGTTAAGGGACGATTAATCGACCATGTTAAGGGGTGAATTACTCCGGGAATCACTTCGGCGGCGATTTTGCGTGTCCACATGGGCAACAGGGTGGTGATTGGTCGAGATTGCAACACCCAGAGTGTTTGACCGTCGTAGCTCCACTCTATATCTTGAGGAGTGCCATGATAACGTTTTTCCAGTCGGTAAGCTAAGTATGCGACTTGCTTGATTAATGCTTGTGGGACTCGTCCTTGACCCTCTAATTGCACAGCGGAAGAATTTTCTGTTTCAATGACAAAAGCGCGATATTGTTCTGGTGTGACTTTTCCCGAAACGACTTGCGTCGGGCTTCCTGGAAGGGCTTCAATGATGATTGCATCACCTTGCTGAGTAATGGGATCGCGGCTGAAAGCAACGCCAGAATATACACTCTGAACTTGTTGTTGAATCAACACAGCCATTGCTGAGTCATTTAAACCGCGATCGCGCCGATATTGCACGGCAGATGGCTGATTGTAAGAAGCTTGAACTTGGGCGATCGCTGACTGCAATGCCTCTGGGCTAGTAACATTTAAAATCGTTTCATACTGCCCAGCAGCAGAAGCCTGTTCTGAGTCTTCTCCAATGGCAGAAGAACGCACCACCAAGGGAGATAATTCTGATGGCTGGAGAAATTCTGTCAACAGTTCTGGATCGTCAATCGGGGCCAGTACCCACCCCTTCGGGACTGGATAGCCCCAGCGCTTAATTTGAGATAATGTCGCTGCCTTTTCTCCGACTATGGCAGCATCCAACTCTTCATCTAGAGAAACCATCGCGCGTTGGCGTAGCCCGTCGTAGACATCGCCGCGTAAAAATTCCAACATCGCTTGCGATTCTGTTTGCCCTTCTTCTTGGGCTGGCAGGTTCATATCATCAGGAATTTTTGTGTAAATCCAGCCCATTAAACCAGCTAAGGCGACAGCAGCAAGGATTCTGGGGATATCACTAATGTGCAGAAGTGCCACAAACAGAGGAAAGAGAAGCAAAACCCCAAATTTGACTACCTGTCTTGATTGCAGAATTGTAAAACTAATACCCGCAAAGAAAGATACAAATATTGCCACCAGTGGATCATGTACGACAAATCCCCAGACGACATTTGTCGTACCTGCCCCTCTGCCTATCCAATATCTACCTATTACCAAAGCGATCAGGGCAATCAATTCCCAAGACGATCCATCTGGGAAGAAAAGGCGGGTGAGTAAGACTGCTGCAACTCCTTTAAAAGCTTCAGACAAGACTGCCAGAATTCCTACAAACTTACCGCCGTGATAAAAGGCAGCTGATACACTAATGTTTCCTGTACCAACTTGTGATAATTGCTTATGCGTAAGTGCGTAAGTGATCCATGCAATCAGGGGTAATCCGCCCAAGAGGGGGCAGGCAATTAAAATAACTAAGACACCCCAAGGTTCAAACATTCTGGATTTTGGATTTTAGATTTAAATTTTCCATCTAAAACCTCAAATCTAAAATCTAAAGTTTTTCTGAAATTTTTGATGGTTAATAGGGCGTTTTTATTTACTAGTTGCTTAATGGACACTTGGCTACGACGGAAACCGTTTTTGCCAGTGTCCTTCTAGGCTACTAATGGTTTTAGTTTAGCGCATAGGCAGCTTGCAGCGCCCAGATTATGAGAGCAGCGATCGATCCCAGAAGCAACACGGTAGAGATAGTGACTACTTTTGGGGAATCTGCACCCTCAAATTTCATAATTCCTCGATTTAAGTCGGACACAGCTTTGTAATCCTCTCTTGTTGGAGCATGAAACATTTGTCCGTTTTGATTGTAGTCCTTCTATTTGCGGATGATGTTAAATTCCTAATATTATTTTGTTTAAGCTTGGCAATTTTTCCATCACCAGAATTACTTACTTCTTTAGAGGTATTAGTCTTATTTTTACAATGATGGGGACTGGGGAGTGGGGACTGGGGAGTGGGGAGTGGGGACTGGGGACTGAGGACTAGGGACTGGGGACTAGGGACTGGAAAACAACTCTTACCCTAATATCCAATGCCCAATGCCCAATGCCCAATGCCCAATGCCCAATGCCCAATGCCCAACACCCAATACCCAATACCCAATCTCGGCCAATATGTACTAAAATCAATGACTTGAGTCACAAAGAGAGCAATCATGGCATCCATCCGCGAGTTGCACCAACAACTGGTTAAAAAAGAACGTTCTGCCGTTGAAATTACCCAAGAAGCTTTAGAGCGCATTCAAGCGTTAGAGCCGAAATTGCACAGCTTTTTATGTGTGACCGCAGAACGGGCATTAGAGCAGGCGGGTGCTGTGGATGCTAAAATTGCTGCGGGAGAAGAAATTGGGCTGCTAGCAGGCATTCCTGTTGGCATTAAGGACAATTTATGTACTAAGGGAATCCCTACCACCTGCGCCTCCCGGATTTTGGAAAATTTCGTGCCGCCTTATGAATCAACAGCGACGCAAAAATTGGCAGATGTTGGGGCGGTAATGGTTGGCAAAACCAACTTGGATGAGTTTGCAATGGGTAGTTCTACAGAAAATTCTGCCTACCAAGTTACGGCTAATCCTTGGGATTTGTCACGAGTTCCAGGTGGTTCTTCGGGGGGTTCCGCTGCTGCGGTGTCGTCCCAAGAATGTGTGGTTGCTCTCGGTTCTGATACTGGCGGTTCGATTCGCCAACCTGCATCTTTTTGCGGTGTGGTGGGCATGAAACCGACTTATGGTTTGGTTTCCCGTTATGGTTTGGTGGCTTACGCTTCGTCTTTGGATCAAATTGGGCCATTTGCAAACACAGTGGAAGATGCGGCAATATTATTAAGTGCGATCGCAGGTCACGATCCCAAAGACTCTACCAGCCTCAAAGTTGCCATTCCCAATTACGCCGCCAGCTTAAAACCAGACTTAAAACCTAGAGGTCAGCTAAGAATTGGGATCATTAAAGAAACTTTTGGTGAAGGTTTAGACGCTGTAGTGGAACAAGCTGTTACCAAAGCAGTAGATCAACTACAAAGTTTGGGAGCGGAGATTCATATAGTTTCCTGTCCCCGCTTTCGCTATGGCTTACCCACCTACTACATCATCGCCCCATCAGAAGCGTCAGCAAACCTGGCTCGTTACGATGGCGTTAAATATGGGTACCGCGCTCCTAATGCCGATAATCTGCTATCTATGTACACTCGTACCCGTGCCACTGGTTTTGGTACAGAAGTCAAACGCCGGATTATGATCGGCACTTACGCCCTTTCGGCTGGTTATTACGATGCTTATTACCTGAAAGCGCAAAAAGTTCGCACCCTGATTAAGCAAGACTTTGAAAAGGCTTTTGGTGCGGTTGATGTGTTAGTTTGTCCCACATCCCCCACTACAGCATTCAAAGCAGGGGAAAAAACTACTGACCCCTTGAGTATGTATTTAACTGACTTGATGACTATTCCTGTGAATCTTGCTGGTTTACCTAGTTTAAGTTTGCCATGTGGTTTTGACGATCTAGGGCTACCGATAGGATTACAGCTAATTGGCAATGTGCTGCGAGAAGACCAACTATTTCAGGTAGCTTACGCTTATGAGCAATCTACTACTTGGCATCTGCGTAAACCGCAAATATCTTGAAAATTGTCATTGAGTATTAAGCATTGGGCACTTGTATTGAGCGAACGCGAGTGCGTCTCGTAGAGAAGCCGTTGGCGCAGCCTAAGAAGAGAAGTATTGGACATTGGGCATTGATTAATAATCAATAGTTCTTCTTCCCCTACTCCCCTGTTACTTAGCTTTTTTGCTCATTTATCAGTCTGATTACTGTTCACTGATTAGTGACCATTGACTGTTGACTATTGACTTCTGAAGTCAGGGATTCAGATGTAATTTGTGGTGGATTAAGTATATATAAAAGACCAGCAGATGCAGCTACTAATAATAGAATGTAGGTGATAACAAGAGGTATGTATGTATTTGGTTTTTTGTCTGAATTCTTATGATCATTCTTGGAGTCTTGGCGGACAACATTGCTAACAAAGGTGTATGATAGAGCATTTCCATCCAGTCCTAAAGCATCTCCATAGCGACGGATGAATCCTTGAACAAAAATAGGCTCAGGCAATTCTTCAAATCGTTCTTCTTCTAAAGCTTGCAAAACACCTGCTCGAATCATTGTTTGAGCAGCTATTTCTTCTATGCGGATGGATTTTTCTTGTCTTACTTGTCGCAAGTGTGTGGTTATTTCCTTTAGCTGCTCTACTTGAGCTTCGTTTAAGAGCGTCACAGTCTTCTCCTGTATGGGCTAATTCTACTATTCATTGAGAAGACTTGAAAGTGCATACGTAAATTTACTGAATATTTGATTTTGGGGAATTTTTTTTTGATAATGGTTGAAGCCTAGATTGGAAAATGCTAAAGCTGCTCAGACTAAGTATATTTTTTGTTAAAATACATACTTTATAATTAACAATTTTGGGCATGAAAGTTAATAACCTGCAATTTATAATACAAGTATTTTTCCAACTGCTACTCTGGGCTGCGATAATTGCAGCGTTCCCGCTTCTCCTGTCGGAGACGCTACGCGAACGGGTTGCCGTAGGCATCGCCTACTGTGCCATCTGTCTATTTCTTTTTATTGAGCAACCTCGATTCATTTTCTTTCCCTCTGCTGTCATTGAAAAGACACCAGAATTTTTTAATCTCCCTTACGAAGAGGTTTGGTTACCTGTAGCAGTTAAAACAGGCAAGGAAGAACACATTCACGGTTGGTGGATAGAGGCCAAGCAAGCCAATGCTAAGGTGTTGCTATACTTACACGGAAACGGTATCAATATTGGCGCAAACATAGCTCATGCGAATCGGTTTCATCAGCTAGGGTTTTCGGTGTTGCTGATTGATTATCGGGGTTATGGTCGCAGTGAGGGTATGTTTCCCAATGAAAAGCGGGTTTATGAAGATGCAGTCACAGCTTGGAATTACTTGGTGCAGCAACAAGAGATTCCACCCAGCCAAATTTTTCTTTATGGACATTCTCTTGGGGGTGCAATCGCCATTGACTTGGCACTGAAACAGCCAGAAGCTGCTGGTTTGATTGTGGAAAGCTCTTTTACATCCATCCGCGATTTAATAACTTATCGAAACATGTTTTGGATGTTTCCTGTGGATTTAATCTTGACACAGCGGTTTGAATCCATTAAAAAATTGCCAAAATTAAAAATGCCAGTTTTATTCATTCATGGCGCTGCTGATTCGACTGTACCCTCTTTTATGACCCAAAAACTGTATGCCGTTGCTCCCGAACCAAAGCAACTATTGTTGGTTCCAGGAGCAGATCATAACGACACAGCAGTAGTTGCCGGTTTGCAATATTTGCAATGGGTAGAGTCTTTCGTCGAACAAGTGCGAGCTAGTAGCTATTTAAATTCCTGAGCCTTCATCAGCTTCGACTAGCTTTGCGCTCGCTTGTGGTGTTGGCACAGTTGCCTACTTCAAAAATCTTCATAAAAATTCTATTCCGATATATCGCGATATATTCCGATATATCGTATAGTAGAGAAAGTTGATTTGAGATTCATTTATGTTTAGACACTTTCGGTCACGCTTTGGAACACCTGCATGGGCAGGAGTTAGCGAAGATGATTCATTGCTTGTTAGGTCTTGGTTTGGGCATGGCAAGCATCATGGTAGAGATCATGACAAACACTTCGGCAATGAAATGTTTGGTCGTGGTTGGGGAGATGAATATCGGACTCGTCGGGGTGACATCAAGTTCATCCTGCTGGAATTGTTATCAGAGCATCCTAGTCATGGTTACGACCTGATTAAAGAGATGGAAACTCGCTATGGTGGTTTCCGTCGCCTCAGTCCTGGCTCAGTGTATCCAACACTCCAATTACTGGAGGAAGGTGGTTATCTCAAGAGCGCACAGGAAGGTGGCAAGCGGATTTACACGATCACCGATGAGGGTAGACAATTATTGGCAGAACGTGCCCAACAGGAAACTTCAGACTCTCCTTGGGATACTGTCAAAAGTTTCGTGACAGGTAAGCCTCAAGAGTTTATTGAGTTACGGAATGCCGCAACAGAATTAGCTGCTGTTGTGGTGCAGGTTGCTCGTAGTGGCAATATGGAGCGAATAAATCGGGTGCGTGAGCTTTTAGAGCAAGTTAAACGGGAAATTTACGCGATTCTGGCTGAAAAATAAGTAGAGGCTCGTAGTAAGGACTTTAGTCCTTATTTTCTAAGCACTTTAGTGCTTACCCAACGGGAAAGTTAGTCGCTCATGGGGGAAACCCCCAGACGCTCGTTCGCCCTTGGCGTCTCCCTTTCTCTACGAGACGCTACGCGAAGGGAGAAGACCGCGCTAACTCACTACAAACCCTCATAAACTAGTACTTTGCCTACGCTGTTGATCGCATTAGCGATCGCTGTCCAGCATCTTCATCTGATCTTTGTCATAACGAGTGCCAGCGATCACTGATGCGGGAATTGCTGCTTCGATGCGGGTTAAGTCCTCTGGGGCGATCGCTCTGGCGATCAACTGGCTCAAATGGAACTACGAAAAACCATTTCAGATCGATCTCAGTTTTACGCTCAAAAATTAGAAGCGATCGCACTTAAATCTGGCTCGATGAGTGAGTTCAGCAATGTCCACAACTGCAAATCAGTAAAATCTGGAATTGCCATAAATGCCCCAACATCCTGTAAAATTTGGGGATCGTGGGTGGAGGCGATGCCAATAGTGCGGATATCTGCGCTTACCGCCGCCCGAATACCAGAGGGAGAGTCTTCTAAGGCGATCGCTTCCTCTGCTGAAATCCCCAACTTATTCAGCGCAACCTTGTAGGGCGCAGGGTCAGGTTTACCTGCAATACAATCATCCGCTAAAACAAGTGTATGGAAAGCTTCTTTTATTCCCAAAACCTCTAGCATAAATTCTGCATTTAATCTAGGGGCATTAGTTACTAATGCCCGCTTTAACTGATGTGTATCTGTCCATGCTAGTAGTTCAGAAAATCCATTCAGTGGTTTGAGATTCGAGGCGAGTTTACGGAAAAGCGCCTCTTTTTCGTCTGCAAATTTTTGCCCTTCTGCTGCTGATAATTGTGGCAGAATGTCCTTAACAATTTCTGGATTTAGCCCCCCACTAATTCGGGATTTATAAAATGTTTCGTCAATTTCTATGCTGTAATTTAACAGCATTTCCTGCCAAGCTCGGTAGTGGATAGGGTCAGTGTTGACAATAGTGCCGTCTAGGTCAAAGAGAATTGCAGCCAGCATGATTTTTGGGTAAAATGTAAATAATTGTTAACTTAATTTAAATAGTTTACATTGTTTTTTTGTCCTTAGTGATTGTTCCTTGGTCAAGACAGGGCAAAAAGTAGCGAATTAATCTGCTAAATCCTAAAATCTATACTGGATAGGGCATGTAAGGGCAGACAGATAGAGCCTCTCAACAAACTGCCGTATAATTGATAACCTTCTGTGTAAGCAAATGCTAGCCGCTACAAACTTTTTTCGCGTTGATGATCTACTAGTGCAGATTTACAACTCTGAAGTCGAAATCGCTCAGGATGTTGCCGAAATCGCGCAAAAGCATTTACAGCAAGTTCTCAAGCAACAGGATACAGCTGCTGTATTATTAGCAACAGGTAACTCCCAACTCAAATTTCTTGATGCTTTGATTGCATTGGGTGATGTAGATTGGTCACGAATTATTCTGTTCCATCTAGATGAATATTTGGGAATTCCTGCTGACCATTCTGCCAGTTTCCGGCGCTATATGCGAGAACGTGTAGAGAAGCGGATTGTTCCTAAGAAATTTCACTATATAGAAGGGGATGCATTGCAACCAGTGGCAGAGTGCGATCGCTATACTAAACTACTGGAAGCACAACCAATAGACTTATGCTGTCTTGGTGTTGGCGAAAATGGACATTTGGCTTTTAACGATCCAGCAGTAGCAAATTTTCAAGATCCTTATAGTGTGAAACTGGTGAAACTGGATGAGATGAACCGTCAGCAACAAGTAAGCACAGGTCACTTTCCGAATCTAGAAACTGTCCCACAATATGCTTTTACTGTTACCATCTCGACGATTTGTTCAGCAAAAAAAATTATCTGCCTGGCTCCAGAAAAACGTAAAGCGAATGTGGTAAAACAAATGTTGCAAGGAGCTATAAGTACAGACTGTCCGGCTTCTATTCTCCGCCAACAATCCCAAGCGACGTTATTTTTGGATGTTAATTCTGCCAGTTTGCTGTCATGAATTTCTCTCTGAATTCTCAGAGGATGTTTTAAAAGTATTTGGTAATGTATCAAAAATCAAGCTCGTGGAATTCACTATGAATTTTTGTTAAATGTTCCTAAATAAATTCAGGATATTATTGAAAAGCAACCCTTTACATGGTCAGAAAACGATCCAATTAATACATTTCCGATTTTGAATGCTAACCTTCTATAGCAATCCGATTTGATTTTTGAAAAAATCTAAGTATATGTAGGGTGTGTTATCGCGTAGCGTAACGCACCTAAAATCTGAAGTGGTGCGTAGCCTTTGGCGTAACGCACCCTACTAGCTATTCCGAATAGTACCATCTGACATAATGGTATTGCGGAAAGTAGTTCTATGCAGATTAGCTCCTTTCAAATTGGCTCCAGTCAAGTTAGCTTCCCAGAAATCGCATCCCCCCAAATCAGTTCCACTCAAGTTAGCCCCTATCAAATTAGCCCTATAGAAACGAGTTTTGTGGAATCTCGCTTGTCTAAGGTCGGCATTAGTCAGGTTAGCAACATCGAGACGAGCACGTCGCAAGTCAGCTCCTCTAAGATCGGCTTCGGTCAGATCAGTACCATCCAGGCAGGCTTCAAACAATTTGGCATTAACCAAACTAACTGCCTTCAAAATAGCACGAGCAAGATAGAATTCCTCCATATCATTCCCAGTCAAGTCAGCACCACTCAGGTCAATCCCGTCCAAGCCTGGATCGGAAAATTTAATTCCAGCGAAGTCACGTTCCCCAGCAGTATATCTTCTAATCAACTCATCACGATTCATAAATATTCTCCTGAACTTATTTACAAAATCAACAAAAGCGTATTCGACTTTTGGTCTACCCTCATCGACCCCACCTTCAACATCAATTTCCAAATCGAAGACCTTCCCACTGGACAACTTGCAGAAGCCCAAATCACCAAATACTAAACGCTGAGTGGGAAATCTCACTTCTTTACTAAGAACTCGAAACTGTTTTGCCCAATGCCCAATTCAAGCGATTACGTGAACGGTAAGATATAATCCTAGAAAACACGTACTGTTAGCAGTATTGAATGCTGCCATCAACAGAAAGTGCATCCCCCTCCCACCAGCAATCAAAAAAAACCTCAAGACCTTTTCTTAGTATGCGGACTCCAAAGTTTAGGGCAACATTGTGTTGCAGTCCTAAAGGAGTACGATGTCAAAGTCAGCGCCATTGACGATGTACAGTCCGAACATTGGGAAGTCCCAAAAGTACCAAGCTTACTAGAAAAGTTAATCATCGGAGACTGCCGCCAACCAAGTGTTTTAGAGCAGGCAGGTATAAGGCAATGTCGTTCAATACTTTTAGTGACAAGAAATGAGCGGATAAATATAGAAGCTGCGTTTGCAGCACGGCGACTTAATCCGCACGTTCGCCTGATTGTACGTTCTGACAAACAAAATTTCAACAAACTTTTGTGCGAAAATTTAGGTAATTTTGTTGCCTTTGAGCCAACTCATCTCTCAGCTCATGCCTTCGCTCTGACAGCCCTCGGCTCTGAAGCTATTGGGTATTTCACCTTAGAGGGGCAACTATTGCAAGTAATCAAGCACCAAGTACAAGCGAAGGATAGCTGGTGCAATGGCAAACCAGTACATAGACTCAATCTCACAACTCGCCGCATCTTGAGTCACACAACTGTTTCATCTGACCCACTCAAAGAATTGTTTGGATGGAACCCAGAAGCAGAAGTGCAGGTAGGAGACACACTCGTTTACATTGATGTTGCATACGAACTGGCTTTATCTGAGGAATATACAAATAAATCTCACCGCCAAGGTTGGCAGTGGCAAGAGTTTGTTCAAGGGATCACAGCGAAGAATCTTAAGCAGAAAATAGTACAATTTTGGCAATCTTACTACCAAAGCCAAAATCAAATCCGGCGAATTGCGACAATCTATGCTATTACTGTACTTGTTCTGTGGCTGGTTGGAATAGTTCTTTACCGCTTATATTATCCTCACATCTCCCTCGAAGAAGCTTTCTATGCAACAGGAGTCTTGCTGTTGGGAGGATACGGAGATTTATTTGGCGCTGTTGAGTTTAAATCGCAACCAGAACCTTCAAACCAGATGCCTTGGTGGTTGCGGTTGTTTAGTCTGGGAATGACGTTGACAGGTCAAGCTTTCGTAGGAGTATTATATGCACTGGTGACTGATGCTCTTGTCACTTCCAGATTCCAGTTTTTTAATTCTCGTCCTCCGATGCCACAACGCAACCATGTGGTGATTATTGGCTTAAATCGCTTGGGACAGAGAGTGGCTGCTCTTTTGCAAGAACTCAATCAGCCGTTAGTAGGAATTCATCCTACCACTCTCGACCAAGACACTTTACCAGATATGCCCCTGATCGTTGGCAATGCTACCGAAGCACTCGCTAAGGTGAATCTCTCCCGTGCCAAAAGCATCGTTTTAGTTGGGGACGATAACATGGAAAATCTGGAAATTGGTTTGATGGCTCATGCAATGAACCCCGCCACTACCTTGATTATCCGCTCTCAAGACCGCCAATTTAGTGATAATGTCGCCCCTCTGTTTCCCTATGCTCAAGTTCTGTGTGGCGCGGCTTTGTCGGCGGAAGTCTTTGCTTGTGCTGCCTTTGGAGAAAATGTTCTGAGCTTGTTTCACTTAAGCGAGCAAATAGTCATGGTGACGGAATACAAGATTGAAGATGGTGATACTCTCAATGGGTTGCTTCTATCTGAAATAGCCTATGGCTACAGTGTTGTGCCGATTCTCTACCAGAAATATCAGCGAGATAATTATTCGTTGATGCCCTGGTATGATGTTAAGCTTTATGCTGGCGATCGCTTGATTGTTTTAGCTACAAGCAGTAGTTTGCAGCGAATTGAATGGGGTGAAATGCTGCCTCGCCTTTGGCAGGTGCAGATTGAAAAAGCTCTGACTACAAATGCTATTATCTATGGCGCTGAAGAAATAGTCTTAATTACGGGATGTAGTTCTGCTACTGCTAGGCAATGGATGAATAATTTGCCTAGAGTGTTGCCAATACCACTTTATAAACATCAAGCTCAACGTCTCGTGCGCGAGTTAACAAAAGTACAAGTTTTGGCAAATGTAATCTTCATTGGGCAACCATCAAATAGCTAAATTACCTTAAGCCAAGACTTTTAAAATAATATCAATATATATAGATAGCGGTTTTCAATTGCGTGGAATACAGACCATCCGTAGCGACACAGCAATACCGTGCCTCTACTGTGTGTTGTATCCAAAGGAGAACCGCTATATTGTGCCCCTACGTGTGTGGTTTATTCAATTGAAAACCACTGTAATAGCAAGAGGCTCTTAACGAGGTAATCTCTCAAAGCCTCTTCTGGACTAGCTTTGTCCAGAAGTTGACATAAATGACGGCTGTACGCCTGCCTCCTAGAATGTGGTGAATACTATCTAGAGCGAGGAGAACCTGTTACTTCATTAGGATCGCTATAAGCCCGGACTTTATCGCGATTACGAGCTAGACCTGCTAAACCAGCTAGACCAAGTAAACCTAGCCAACCCCAATCGAAACCGCGATCGCTAGTTCTTTGGGAAGTTGCGATGCCTGCATTCCTGTTAGTACCTGTTGTGTCAGTGCTTGTAGAATCAGTACCTGTAGTTCCAGTGCCTGTAGTTCCAGTGCTTGTAGAATCAGTACCTGTAGTTCCACTTCCTGTTGTGTCAGTGCCTGTAGTTCCAGTGCCTGTAGCTCCACTTCCTGTAGCTCCACTTCCTGTTGTGTCAGTGCCAGTACCCGTGCCAGTACCTGTACCAGTGCCTGTTCCTGTACCTGTAGTTCCAGTGCCTGTACCCGTACCTGTAGTACCAGTTCCTGTAGTGCCAGTGCCAGTACCCATGCCTGTAGTGCCAGTTCCTGTACCCGTGCCTGTAGTTCCAGTGCCTGTACCTGTAGTTCCAGTTCCTGTAGTTCCAGTTCCTGTAGTGCCAGTGCCTGTAGTTCCAGTTCCTGTAGTGCCAGTGCCTGTAGTTCCAGTGCCTGTAGTTCCAGTGCCTGTACCCGTGCCAGTACCTGAGCTAGTGCCACCACTGGAGCCTCCGCTTTGGGCAGAAACAGAATGAGGTAAGGACATAGAAGCGAAACTCATGGCAAAGACAGTAGCCAAAACGGCTTTAGATAAATCAAAACGCTTCATGATTATGGTTCCTTTTATGCTCTAGATTTGTGTGGTTGATTGATTTTCAAAACCGATATTGTCTACTCAATCCACTGCTAAATTAGGTAAAGTTTGACAAGACAGATTGAGAAGTCTTTCACTTAGTTTCTTTTGGAATAATTGAAAGCGTTGGAAGCTTCCACAACAACTGACTATTCGTCAGAGTAAAACTAATTCATAACAAGTAATTCCTAATTTATGATTATGAACCTACGAGCAAAGCCGCTTGTTCACAATAAACAAGGAACAATAAGATTTATTCATCATGAAAAATTACATTCCCTTGCTATCATAATTTGTAATTACTTGTTGTGAATTGTTTCGTCAGTTCTTATTTAGAATAACTGTTAATTTTTTTCTAGACTTCTACCATAAGAGTAAAACCACTTATATCGCAGGAATGAATTTGCCATTAAAGTTAGTTTATGAACGTGAAGATAATGAAAAGTTTTCGAGCTTGCAATTAGATAAGCAGACCTCAAGATAAACACAATCTTCACACTGGGGGTTTTGCCCTGGATTGGCACATCCACAGGGAGGGTTCACAAAACATTCAGAAGGATCTTTATGTGTCCGATATTTTTTGAATATAAAGTATAAAGCTGCTTCTTGTAGACAAAAAATAAAATCTTCAACCATAAAATTTAGTACCAATCATTATGAATATAACGATGTTTGAGGTTTGAGTTACTTATTTAGATGTGTTAACTAAGTAGGCAAGAATATATCAAACTATGTTATCCAATAATATATATTTGATTAAATTGGCTCCTAATAGGGGCTAAAGCCATCTTTAGTAGATGTTTCGCGTAGATTACTTACCCAAAGGGGTACATTACAAACCTTTAATTATTCACACCCACCTACTTAATAAGTATAAGCGATCGCTAAGTTAAACAAGATTTTTACCTCAATAAATATAATGACTTTATTGACATTAGGTTTTAGTTATTTAGATATCAATAAAGTATAAACTAAAAGCAGCCAGATACTGCCAGCGTTTGAGACTGTATTAACCATACTCTCCAATCATATTTCACCTGAGAAATTATAACTTCATACTCCAGGTGTGTCTTACTTTAAACTTAAGGAGTATTTTGAGTGTCAGTTAGTTTGTTATCTCATTTCAGTTAATGACTGATGTAGATTCTTTCCCCTGTGCTTCTCTGCTGGCTATTTGTAACAATATTAAACTCAAATAGTATTCCCAAGGATATACACAGAATGTACAGGCGTTTAGTTCTCATCCATTTGGTATATCACGAAACTTCTTTGACCAGATAACCATCTTCCATATGAATTATGCGATCTGCAATATCTAAAATTCTCTGGTTGTGAGTGACCATTAAGATAGATTACCACGATACATTTACAAAAGCATTCTTGAAATTGTTGTGAGATAATTTCAAGAATGCTTTTTGGCTTGGATAAAATCAGTTGCCCAAATAACAGATGGTGAAATTGTTAGAAAGTAGACATGCTCATCAAGTTAGGAAGATTTCGCCTGGAAAATTGTCAGGGATATAATGAGCGATCGCAAGCAATACACGTTAAAATAAGTACACTATACTTAGTATTTATACTTAAAAATAAATTTGTACTACATTTAAGTAAGCGAAATATTACTGTGATTTTTGAAGGTTTTTATATATGTAAATGATTCATTTCAGAGGATCTACGGTAACAAAAACCAAAGCGATCGCGGTACTTTAATTTCAATAAATTTTACATTCTCAGCTTAAAAAACTCAGAAAGGATGACAGATACAGGATGTAAAAGCCCCAGATGCTACTCGATCTTAACCTACGGCTAGTACGAGAAAACTCTGACGAACGCCGAAGGTGTTCTCCTTTAGAGGATGAGAAATCCGGGTTTAGGCGGGTATGCGCGTCTACTGAGGTCTTGGCTAAAAACCTCTTCCTTCGCACTTCGGGCTTTGGTAAGACTTTTACAGTGTATAGGTTTTGATGATGGAAATTTTAAATAATTTTTTCTCTACTAGCCAGTTTATTCCCCACGGACATTGCTACCTCTGGAAACCAGAATTGGTGTGGTTGCATCTGGTTTCAGATGTGTTAACTGGACTTGCTTATTATTCAATTCCAGTGATGTTGGTTTATTTTGTCCGTAAACGGCGAGATGTGCCTTTCGGCTGGATGTTCCTGATGTTTGGCATATTCATCGTTGCTTGTGGCACAACCCATTTAATGGATGTGTGGACGCTTTGGTACCCTACCTATTGGCTATCAGGGTTAATTAAAGCTATCACCGCTTTTGTCTCCATATTGACGGCCATAAAACTTGTGCCATTAATACCCCTGGCACTGGCTATACCGAGTCCTGCCCAACTAGAGGCTGCAAACTACCAACTAGCAAAGGAAGTTGCTGAACGCATACGGACTGAGGAGGTGTTGAGAGAAAGTGAACAACGCTGGCAATTAGCTTTGCGCGGCAATAATGATGGAATTTGGGACTGGAATGTTAAGACCAATGAAGTTTTCTTCTCACCTCGCTGGAAGGAAATGCTGGGTTACGAAAACCACGAAATTTCTAACCAGTTAGATGAAAGGCTGAGACGAGTGCATCCAGATGATCTTGACTGGGTGACACAAGCAGTTCAAGAGCATTTTGCTCAGAAAACACCGTTTTACATTACTGAGCATCGAGTTTTATGTAAAGAGGGCACATACAAATGGATTTTAGATCGAGGTCAAGCACTGTGGGATGAAGATGGTAACGTAGTGCGGATGGCAGGTTCACATACTGATATCACTGAGCGCAAGCAAGCAGAGGAGGCATTAAGTAGCCTACTTAACCAACTAGAAAGCAAGGTTGAGGAACGGACAGCAGAGTTAACAAGAATCAACGAATCACTACAGGCAGAAATTACTGAGCGCCAACGAATAGAAGAAGCATTGCGGGAAAGTGAACAGCGATTCCGCGCTGCATTCCATCAAGCTGCTGTTGGCATCGCTCATTTAGCAATAGATGGAAGCTGGTTGTTAGTTAATCAGAAGCTTTGCGATATTCTCGGTTATACACCTGAAGAACTACAGCTGCTAACTTTCCAAGATATTACTCACCCAGACGATCTTAACGCCGACCTGAAATATATTGACCAGATATTAGCAGATAATATTCAAACTTATTCGATGGAAAAGCGCTATTTTCGCAAAGATAGTTCCATAGTCTGGGTTAATCTCACTGTGTCTTTAATGCGTGAAGTTTCTGGGGAGCCAAAGTATTTTATTTCTGTGAGCGAAGATATTAGCGAACGCAAGCAGTGGGAGGAGCAAATCCAAGCATCACTCTTAGAAAAAGAGGTGTTATTAAAAGAAATTTACCATCGGGTCAAAAATAATTTACAGGTTATTTCTAGTCTACTAAGCTTGCAATCTGCTTATATCAAAGACAAGCACGATTTGGCAATATTCCAACAAAGCCAGCAACGGATTGCATCAATGGCTCTAGTTCACGAAAAATTGTATCAGTCTCAAGACTTAGCAAGGATTAATTTTGGTGAATATATTAGAGATTTAGTAGCAAGTTTATTTACTGCATACGAAGTCGATGAAGATGCGATCGCTCTAACCACAAATATCGACGAGCAAGTGTTTCTCGGCTTGGATACAGCAATTCCTTGTAGCTTAATTATCCATGAGCTTGTATCTAATTCCTTGAAATATGCATTTCCAGCAGGAAAAAAGGGTACAATTTATATTGAAATTTACAAAAATAATAACCATCAGGTTACACTTACAGTTAGTGATGATGGAATTGGTTTACCATCCAATTTTAATTTCAAAAAGATAGCTTCTTTAGGCTGGCAGCTAGTAGACGCTTTAACCAATCAACTTTCAGGAAATCTCAATATCCAAGGTGCTATGGGAGTAGAGTGTCAGGTGACATTTACATTAATATAAAATAACTAAAATATGACAAACGCAAAAATTTTAGTTGTGGAAGATGAAGCTATTGTTGCTAAAGATTTACAGTATCGACTTATAAAATTCGGTTACACGGTTCCTGCTATCGCTTCTTCAGGAGAAGAAGCAATTAATAAAGCAGTAGAAATGTCTCCAGATTTAGTGCTAATGGATATTAAGCTAAAAGGGTCAATGGACGGGATAGAAGCTGCCCAAGAAATCTATAAGCGTTTGGATATTCCAGTAATTTATTTGACTGCTTATGCAGATGAAAACACATTGGAACGAGCCAAAATAACTGAGCCTTTTGGCTACCTTCTCAAACCTTTTAAAGAAAGAGAACTACAAATAAATATTGAAATTACTCTGAGTAAACATAGTTTAGAAAGGCAATTAAAAGTAAATAAAAAATGGCTGGATGCACTTTTAAGAAGTATCAGCGATGGTGTGATTGCTAGCGATCTCCAAGAATTGGTAATTTTTATGAATCCTGTTGCTGAAAATCTGACTGGATGGAAACAAGAAGAAGCTTGTGGACGAAATTCATCAGAAGTATTCAATATTGCCAATGCAGAAACTCATAACCCGATTGAAAGTCCGCTCATCAAAGTATTTCAAGACGGTACTATAGTTGAGCTACCGACAGAAACTATTCTGATTACTAAAGATGGTGTAGAAATACCAATTGATAACAGCACTGCACCAATTAAAGATGATAAAGATAATATTACAGGTGCTGTGTTAGTTTTTCGAGATATTACTGAGCGCAAACGAGCGATTGAGGCGCGTCAAAAGCAAAGAGAGCAAGAGCAAATCGTGGTGCAATGGGAGGAGATAAATCAACTAAAAAATGACTTTTTGAATTTAGTTTCCCATGAACTGCGATCGCCTCTGAGTAATATGAAGGTAATGATTCAAATGCTCCAATTATCTACTAGTAGTGAGGAATCTCAACGCTATCTAGAAGTGATGGAAGCCGAGTGCGATCGCGAGCTAGGATTAATTAACGATCTACTAGATTTACAACGGCTGGAAAGCTCATCCTATCCAGTTATTACACCTGATGCGTTGTTCTTACAACAGTGGTTACCTTGGGTTATTGAGCCGTTTCAAATCCGTGTTCAAGAACATCAGCAAACTCTACAGCTGAATCTCCCTGCAAATCTCCCGTCGCTGTTCTCAGATGGCATTAGCTTGGAGCGAATCTTAGTAGAATTGCTCAATAACGCCTGTAAATACACACCTGCTGGTGGTGAAATTGTCCTAAGTGTAAGTCACAATTCCTCGGAAGCGCTTGCAAAAACTATTATTACTACCAGTAATTCAGCAGAAATTCCGGTAACAGAGTTACCACGAATCTTTGAGAAATTTTATCGCGTTCCCAATGCAGACATCTGGAATCAAGGTGGTTCGGGATTAGGTTTACCTATAGTACAGGAATTAGTCGAACAACTGCAAGGAAACATTCAAGTAGAAAGCAGCAACGGATGGACAACATTCACCCTCACATTAACTGATTTATAGGTTTTTATTAGATTAAAATTTCATGAAATTTCTGCTATAGATACGTTGCTAAGGGCGTACAGATGTACGCCCCTATAGCCGATTCATGGATCACAAAAATTTTTGGAAATGGTATGAGATAATTAAAGTAAATTATTAAATTTAGAAAAATGTCATTAACTACATCTTCCGCACCTCAAGGTTTTAGTGCATTTATTACTAATTTGGGAATCCGAGATACAACAGATGATTTTGTATTTATTAAATCATCTGTTCCTTGTGTTGCTGATGGAGTCTTCACTCAAAGTCTTTTTGCTGGGCCAAGTGTTACTATTAGCCGCGATAACTTAAAAGATTCACAAGCACAAGGAATTGTCGTTATATCTAAAAATGCCAATGTAGCTAATGGTTCAGTTGGCATCGCTGATGCCCAAGAGGTTCTACAATTAGTTGCAACTGAAACTGGAATTGCTACACATAATCTTGTGATAGCTTCTACAGGTGTCATTGGTAGACGTTACCCAATTGAAAAAATCCGAGCAGGTTTATTAGGATTGGGGAAAAAATTGACTGCTGCTGATTTTCATGCCGCAGCCCGTGGTATTATGACCACCGATACAGTAGCGAAACTAGCTACACGGCAAATAGGAAATACCAAGCTGGTAGGAATTGCCAAAGGTGTTGGCATGATTGAGCCTAATATGGCTACCCTCCTAACTTTCTTTTTTACTGACGCTGCAATTTCTGCAAATAGCCTTCGTTCTATTTTTCGCTCTACTATAGATAAAACCTTTAACTGTCTGAGTGTAGACACTGACACTTCTACTAGTGACTCCGCCGTGATTCTAGCTAATGGTTTAGCAGGTGAAGTTTCAGAACCAGATTTTGCTAGTGCATTGCAAGAAGTTGCACAAGAATTGGTGCTGAAAATTGCCAGAGATGCAGAAGGTGCTACCAAGATTATTGAGGTGACTGTAGATTCGGCGATTAACTATGCACAAGCTAAAACAGTAGCTAAAGCAATTGTGAATTCACCATTAGTAAAAACTGCTGTCTATGGAGCAGATCCGAATTGGGGACGAGTTGCGATGGCTATAGGCAAATGTGAAAATGAACAGCAGATAAATCCAGAACAAGTTGTTATCAGTTTTGATCACGTAAAAGTTTATCCTAATAGCTTAACTGATGAAAATCTGGAACAGTTGCGGCAAATTATGTCCAAAGATAAAGTAGATATCCATGTTAGCCTCAATATTGGTGAAGGCTCTGCAACTGTATGGGGTTGCGATCTTTCAGAGGGTTATATAGAAATTAATGGCAAATACTCAACTTGATTAAAATAATTTGTAATTGATAATGCAATACACTTGGGTTAAAGCTTGATCCTCCCTAACCCTCCTTAAAAAGGAGGGAATTAGAGCAAGTCTTTTTAAGGGGAGCCAGTTCGCACAACTGGGGAACCCCGCAAGCGACTGGCGCGTAGTAAGGGCTGAAGTCCTTACTACGAGCCGAGCCAGCAAAGAGAGGAACTTTTGCATCAGCCAAAAATGGGGTTAGGTGCTTTATCTTATGGGCAATTCAACGGGCGTGATATTAGTCCTCATCTAGAGATGGATAAGTGGCGCAGGTACATCAATAGTTAAAAGTAAACCCCCACTTAGCGATTGCTTTGTCAAAAAAGTTGACACAAGTAGTCATCAATGTATTATACTATATTACATAAGTAATGAGTTAGATTAAAAAGACTTCCTAACTAGTACAGCTTGGCGTAAATCTAGCTACCATCTCAATTAAATAGACTTGGGGCAAAATCCCCTTGTTAAAGGTAGGCAAACTGACGCCACAGTGTACTAATACAGCACGGTGGAAATAAAATTACCATTTGTACCCAGTTAGTTTATATTACAAGAAAACTTTTTCATAATCTCCTACTTCACACAAAATAACTCGATTAACGCTGTATAACGAACAAATATGGATTTTGACTATTTTAGAAGCAACGAAGGCACTCCTACAAATAATACCCGCCAAAGCTTGCTTACTAGCGGTTGGCGACCGTTTAACCGAGAATTAGACTGGGGGTTTTTGTGGCAACTTTTGTACAGCGACTCCCGCGAATTAAGTCAAAAAAGTTTGAATTTAGCGAGTAATGTTGCTGATATTTTAGGACGAAATAATTATGCTTGGTGGGCTAATTTATTAAGTGTTGTATCTGATAATACCCGCTATGAAATTGAAAAGTTTTGGAATTATATCACGCCAGATCCTCAATCACCAGATCATCGCTACAAAGATGTTTTGAGTACGGAAACGCCCATCGTCCAATTTGTCAGTCGTAGTAGCATTCCCATTGATTATGTTCTCAACCGACTGCAAGAAATTACTGTACTGCGAGTTTTACATGTGTTGGGTAGTCCCGACATTATTACCCAGTATTACTCAGAAAGAGATTTTTATTTTCCTATAGATAAATTTGTTAGTTGGGAACGCTTAGATGTTATCAATACTGTTTATGCTTACTGGTCGAAGTATGACATTTGGTTGCAAATTGACCCCTACGATCGCGGGCGACGACAATATAGTTTGATGGCGAAAAATCTCGCGCCACTAATTAACAAAGCGACTTACGACTTAGCAGTTATGCTGAGTGGATATCAAAGTCGTGTAGGCAAAGTTCACAGTCAATTTCCCATTCGGACATTTCCCGCAGATATACAAAACTTTACTGATTCTGTACAGCAAGCGATTCTTAATCAAAACCAGTTAGCGGTTGTTGTGCATGGGCAACCAGGTACAGGTAAAACAGTCTGGACACAGGCAGTAGCAAAAGAAATTCTTGTACCTTTAGGGTATGTAATTTTTATTTTAGATCATGATGCGATCGCTAACTTTGTCCCACCGACTTACATAGAGCGGATTTGTATCGTTATTAATGAAGCTGATAATCTAGCGCAAAATCGTGCTTCCGAGGTGGCGCAATACAATAACAAAACTGAACACATTCTGAGTTTGCTGGATGGCACTTTGTATCAGAGTGTAATTGATGAGTCTGGTATTCAGATGCAGCAACGGTTAGTTGTCTTCATGACTTGCAACACTACTGAAAGATTAGATCCAGCCATGTTACGTAAGGGCAGGGTGGATTTAATATATGAGTTTACGCAACTATTTATTTGAATTGGTTGACACTCTCACGGCGATGAAAACATCGCTACCGCTCGTTTTCACAAAAAAAGCCTCTCCCCTTAGCCTAAAAGGGGAGAGGAATGGAAGTGAGGTTTCTTAAGAGTGAAAAGTCAGATATCGGGCTACCTATTTTTTTTGAGTTCGTGCATACTTCTGACAATTTTTGTTACTAAATTTCTGGGTGTAAATCTGACGCTTTCAGTCAATATCTTATTTCTCATCCCAGGAACGATAACAGTTTTGTTTGTCATTAAGCCCCGATAACCAATCCTAGCAACGGTTTCTGTCTCCATCATTCTCTTAATGCGAGCAATCTTTGAATCTTCCATTGCAGCAGTTTTTTGAAATTCCGATGCTGGTGGCCCTGGACAAAGAACAGTCACGCTGACACCTGTGCCCTCTAATTCATTAGCGATCGCTTCTGAAAATGATAAGACATAGGCTTTAGTAGCGAAATAAACTGCCATTAGAGGGCCTGGTTGAAAAGCAGCAGATGAGGCTACGTTTAATATTTTTCCATAGTTTTGCTCCACCATATCCTTGAGGAATAACTTAGTTAAATGAGTCAGACTCACTATATTTAGCTGTAGCATTTTCAGTTCAATGGTGAGATCTGTTTCGTTAAATGCTCCATAAGTACTAAAGCCAGCATTGTTAATCAGCACATCAATTTTGATGGATGCTTGCTGTAGTTCTGTGAAAATTTCTTCTGGGGATGTTGGGATAGATAAATCCTTAACAAAAATTTTGACAAAAATGCCAAATTTTTGCGGAAATTCATCTATAATTTCACTAAGTTTTTCTTCATTATTATCAACTAACACAAGATTATAACTATGACGAGCAAAAATCTGGGTTAATTGATAGCCTATCCCACTAGCTGCTCCTGTAATTAGAGCAGTTTTTTTTTGCCGACTTTCGGATATTTTATTCATGTGACAAAAATGACTAACTTGAGTTAATTAGTTTAATTTTTATAAATTTAGCTACAGCAATATATAATGTTTGCTGTAGCTAAATTTATGGGAACAAAAAATGATGCTATCCACCTGAAATGAGTATGCTTAAATCCAGGATATTAGGCGCAAATATAAAAATCTGTATCTATATAAACAAGAGCAAGAATATTTCATATCGTCATCAATGCCACAGCATAATTCCGTTGCTATAACTGACGTGCAAGCAGCACAAGAGCGGATTTTGGGGATTGCCCACCGCACACCTGTGCTGACTTCTAGAATCGTTAACGATCGCACCAATAGTCAAGTGTTTTTTAAGTGCGAAAACTTTCAACGCACGGGGGCATTTAAATTTAGAGGTGCGTACAATGCCCTAGCCCAACTATCGGTAGCAGAAAAACAAACAGGCGTTCTCACCTATTCATCGGGAAATCATGCCCAAGCGATCGCTTTAGCTGGAAAACTCCTAAAGATTCCCACCACTATTGTCATGCCTGATGATGCACCCGTTGTCAAACAAACTGCTACTCGTGGTTATGGTGCAGAGATAATTTTATACAATCGCCAAGAAACAAACCGAGAAGAATTAGCCCAAAATTTAGCACGCCATCGCTCTCTCACTCTGATTCCTCCTTACGATCATCCCCATGTAATCGCTGGACAGGGGACAACTGCTTTAGAAATGATCCAAGAAGTTGGTCAATTGGACTTACTATTAGTTTGTTGTGGCGGTGGCGGATTAGTTTCAGGTTGTGCGATCGCAGCCAAAGCACTTTTACCCAATTGTAAAGTAATCGGGGTAGAACCAGCACTTGCCGACGATGCTACCCGCTCCTTTCACACCAAAACGCTGCAAACTGTCAAGAATCCTGATACCATCGCCGATGGTGCCCGGACTCCTAGCCTTGGTCAAATTACTTTCCCCTTAGTGCTGCATTACGTCGATGATATGGTAACGGTATCTGAAGAAGCGATTCTTCGCACCATGTTTTTTTTGTGGGAACGTCTGAAAATTGTCGTTGAACCCACCGGAGTACTTGCAGCAGCAGCATTACTCGAAGGTGTGGTGACAGCGCCAGAGGCGAGGGTTGGTGTGATCATTAGCGGTGGGAATGTAGATTTGGCGCAAGTTGGTAAATTGTTTTCTGTGGGATTGTAATCAAGTCTTTGTTAGCCCACCCAGAAAAGCCCTGTTTGTGTAGCCGCGAATTCCATTCGCTTACTTAATGGACTTCCAGGAAATAAAATATCCAGTTAATGAAAATCATAATCATTACATATGAGGGAGGGATTTAGGTGAGGGCTTTTGATTCATGCAAGAAGTCTATTCTATAGGTTCAACGGGTTGCAGCGATCGCCCAGCAGTGCGGACAGGTGTTTTTCATCGCTAAAGTGAAACGATAAAGGGATAAGAGTAAGGTTACTTTCCCTCCTTCACCAAGGATTACCAACCATTGTGAATCCAGCCCAATAATAAGGATGCATAAGGGATTGTTCAGCTTCATCAACACTGTCAGTAGGTAAAGGCAAGTTCCCGACTAGTCCCAAACCTTGTATTTGACCATTTTTTACGTAAATTTGCCCTTTGGCCATAGCAACCTGAGCCTGTCTGAGAGCTTCTGCCTTAATAGGGGCTGTCTTCAAGTTCTGATAAAATTTCGTCATCAACGCTGCTGTACCAGCATCGCTGACCGACCAAAGACTGGCAACAGTAGTTTTCACACCTGCCAGCACTGCTAAACCAGCAAATCCAAGCTCGGACTCTTCATCCCCTAAGGCTGTTCTACAAGCACTCAGCACCAGCATTTCAACTTGGGGTTCATTCAAGCGCAACTGTCGTAATTGGTTCAAGTGTAATTTGTCCTCCCATAGTTGAATATAGGAATTACTCAAAGCGCCAGTAGCAAAATCGGCATGGGTTGCCATGTGAATAATCCCAAAAGGTTGTTGGCGGCGGATAGTTTTGAGATTTTCTAAGGTGGCTTGTTTGTCTAACAATAATTTGCCCTGCCAGAGTTTAGACACTAGTGTTGATAACTCAAGGGGGACTGCTGGTAAAGGCTCTTGTCCCTGAGTACTCTGGGAAACCCCCAACGCTAAAATTTGAGATTTTTTGATGTCTTTATAAAGGGTGTTAGTCAAGCTGAGACTGGGCATCAAGCCAATACTATATTTTTCTACTAGAAACCCCTTACCATCGTGAAGTGCTGCCATTGGGGTTGAACGTAACCCAATGTCTGGTAAAAAGACTAGATTATTGATTCCTCTCGCCTGTAAATCTGCCTCTAGTGGTGCAATAATCCAGCGATAAAGTTGTTGAGATGAACGCAAATAACCGGTGCGGCGACGGTTTTGTGGACTAACGATTTGGTCACGAAATTCCTGAGCTACTTGAAGAACTTTGGCTCTGGTCGTTTCTGGGATGCGCTTGCGGATAGGATCACCTTTTCCAGTTACTACTACTAGTTCCAGTTGGTCGCTATCTTGCTCTGGTATGGTATTCAACTGTTTAGTAATTTTTTTAGCTTTGCCAAAATTTACTGGTGGTTTAATCTCCACAGGGACAAAACTGGTGTAGATAAATGCAGGTTTAACACCCGTAGCTTCTTCAATTTTGCGAGCAATTTCTTTGGCATCATCTAGTGTTTTGATTCTAGGAGTGGGGATGCCTAAATGGTCGGCAAAATCATCTGTGAAATCGCCTTCGGGAGTGGCATCAGTATTAATAACAGGGTCATTAATCTTAGGATTATCAGGGCCAGGGTTAACTGGTTTAACTGGATTGCATTGGAATGTGCAGGGGGGAGGATCTGGCCTGTCGATTGGTGGCGTGTCGTTTGGTCTGATGTTGATTGCTACCTGTATAGGTGTTGAGGATGAAACAACATCGCTAGCTCTGACTGTAAAAGCATTGATTAGCCCTGTGCTACCAATTGGTGGTGTGTAATTTAGTGTTTCACCTACAACTATTGTGTCTCCCGCAGCTAAAACCGTATCGCCTCGTCTCAGAGTTCCTGCTTGGACAGTATCAATTAAAACGGAGGTGTTATCTAGATTGACATCGCTAGTGTTGGCGGTAAATGTGAAGGTAAAGGGTTGATTAGCTTGAGCATTGGATGAGAGGAGCGGGTTTGTCGTCAGTGTAGGGGGTGTGTTGACGGAAGTAATGGTGATGCCGGTTGGAGTGCCGATCGCATCTCCACCATTAGGTAAAACTGGAAAGCTAGCCAAAGAGGTGATTGAACTTCCTCCGGTATTAATTGACCCTGCTGTGCCATTAACACTCGCATTACCTACGATAAATGGCACATTGTTTGGCCCACCATCATGTCGAATTTTAACAGTACCTCCCGCTAAAGGTTGAACGGTAGAAGCTCCTTCGCCAGTAAAAAATCCACCAGTTGCGATCGTTTCACCCGCTCCTATTCCTTGAATTACTCCGTTGGTCAAAACTTGCACATTGCCACCTTGAACAGTGTTACCATTCGCAAGGTCTGCTATGGACTGTGTATTGATGGTGGTAAAACGAATATTGCTACCAGCGGTATTGGTGGTCTGTAAAGTAACGTTTCCACCTGTAACACTTCCAGTACCATCGACTCCAATGGCGATCGCTGAGGCGTTAATGCCGTCATTAACGGTGATATTATCTCTAGCAGTTAAGCTGACTGCACCAGCCGCCCCGGTAAAATCGCCACCTCCGTTCTTGACTACAGACGAGTTTATTGCCTTTGTGGTAATACTACCTGCGGTGGTTGTTACTTGTACATTGCCACCTGTACCTAAGCCACCAGCATCACTGGAAGAGGAATTAATGGTATCTGTGAGGATATTGCCTGCCGCAGTCAAAGTTACCGTTCCCCCCGTGGCATTACCAATCCCTCCACTATCGCTGGTGTTGATCTGATTCAGGGTAATTCCACCATTGCTGCTGATGACTTGAACATTACCTGCTGAGTAGCCCTGTCCACTGGCAATAATGTTGCCTGCACTAATGTTTCCACTCGCAGACAAGTTTACATCCCCACTTCTACTGAAATCACGAGTTGTGTCTAGATTTCCTAGTGATAGGCTGGCTCCAGAAATGTTTATTGCTCCTCCGGTTGTGCCGATTGTGTTGGTGGGATTAACAAAGTTTACAGAACCATTTTGTGAAGTTAAGCTGAAGCTACCACCGCCTAAGTTTAATGTAGCGACACCAGGGGTAGTTACTCCGGGCGTAGCTCCGGTGATGTTATTGATGGTAATATTCCCTGTGGCTTGTAAGTTGATATTTGCACCCGACGCGGCGATCGCACCCCAAGAAACGTTATTAGCCCCAATATCTGCATCGTTAAAAGCAATGTTGCCAGCTGTGGCATCAAAATCACCTGTCCCTGCTGCACCATCGATAATAGTTAATGTGCTGGGGTCTAGTAATAAAGTGCCAAAACTGCCATTGGGGGCTGAAGTATTTACCACACCTCTAAAGGTCAAGAAATTTTTGCCTGATACTTCTACAAAACCACCATTCCCGGCATTTGCTCCTCCACGAGCCGAAATGTTACCAAAAAATTGAGTTGTATCGTTACCCCAAACAATGACGCGTCCACCGTTTCCATTCAAATTGCTATCGGCATTAATGACGGAGTTTGAGTCAACATAAGTCTGATCTGCATTGGGCAAAGTCCCCTTACCTTGATAATCACCGCCAATTAGCACAGTGCCACCGCCATTGGTTCCAGAGGCGTTAATCTTGACATCAACCACTGCAACTTTTTTACCCAAAGCTGTTACCGTACCGCCTGTTTTACTTGATACATTCACTTTGCCAGAAACAATCGTTGTACCTGGAGTTGTCGGAATCGTGACATTAGAGCCTGTCAGTTGCACAGTCCCATCGGGATTGGCAGTTAACCCAGCGCTACCAACTGTGAGCAATTCGGGTAAAGATGCAATGGGAATTGTCCAGTTATTGGGTTGGTTGCTACTAGAGGCGAGGGGCTGAATTTCCAGACTCAACAAATTTCCTGGCTGACTGAGACGCACCCAATTTTCCCCTGGTACGGATGTGACAGAAATCTGTCCTTCCGGTGCCGAAAGTTGCCCAGTATTTACCACCGTACCGCCTAATAAATTCAAATTCTGCCCAGCCCCGACTGCCAAATTTCCAGCATTCACGATCGCTCCTGGCTGGTTCGTACTAAAGCCAAATCCGTTGGGGTTTCCAACTAAACGAGTGTAGTCATTAACACCGATGGCGTTGAACCAACTGCTGCCAAAACCAATACCATTGGCTGTTGTTGCCGTGAAAGCACCAGGCACATTTAAGCTGGCGTTTGATCCAAAAATAAATCCGGCAGGATTCATCAAGAAAAGGTTAGCATTGCCACCTGTTACCTGAATTAAGCCATTAATAATGGAGGCATTCCCGCCTGTGATTCGACCAAGGATATTTTGCAGCGCTGGACTGGTTTGAAAGTTGGCGATTTGTTCTGGTTGAATCCCAAATTGTTGAAAGCTGTGGAAGAGGTTAACACCATCCCTAGAAGTTGTACCACCACTGATATCAAGTCGATTGCCGTTGGGAGTAACAATTGTGTTTGTACCATCAGTAGCAGGGACAATTTTTTGTGCTTGGGCTAATCCTGCACTCATAGCTGTCACCAACGGCACAATAGCTAGCACTGAAGCGGCGATGCTGGGCAGTAGAGGTTTTTTGCGCCGCAATATGAAGCGACCTGTGGGGAATTCTACATCGATTTGTAACTTCTCTGCTAGTCTGCGTCGCCAAAGTGCTTGAGCGATCGCCTTACCAGACCAGAGTATTTGTTCTTTTTTTCTAGTAGTAGAGATGCTTTGAGAATGAATCCGGTAGAGGTAGAGTGGCTCTTTAACTCGGCGCACCTGGGCTACTTCTGAAAGTCGTAGACATAGGTCGTAATCTTCGGCAGAGTGGAACGACTTGTTAACACCTCCCACCTGGTCGTAAACCGACCGCCGAATCAAGCGGAAGTGAAACGTCATGAAGTCTACTAACAGCCGTTCTTTGGAGTAGGGAATGTCACAGCGATGACTGTAGCCGATGACTTTGCCTTCTTGATCAATATTTAAGTAGTCGGTGTAAACAAATCCTGTTTCGGGATGGCTGTTGAGTACGGTAGCAGTTTTTGCGAGGGCGGTAGGGGCTAGGATATCATCACTGTCTACCAAACCGATGTAAGCGCCACTGGTTAGGTTGATTGCTGCCTTACAAGCCGCAGCAACTCCCTGATGGTGTGCTTGGAATACCCGCACTCGCCCATCTTGTTGAGCATATTCGTGAGCGATCGCCACTGATCCATCTGTGGAGCCATCATCCCAAATTAGTAGCTCAAAGTCCTGCCATGTCTGCGCTAAGACACTAGCGATCGCTTCTCTAAGGTAAGACTCCCGGTTGTAATTGACGATGACAATGGAGATCAGTGGTGACATCGAAGTATTCCCAAGTTTTTTACCTGTTACCACAATATAATGCTAGGGACTATCACTTAGAATAAATCGCTGTTAATTATAGTTTTAGTTACAAATCTTCTGAAATCTGCATGTCAAAAATATGATATTGAAATATTCATGCACCCATAGCATACTCAAAAACCAAAATCAGCCAAGTCGGAAGATAAGGCATCCCACTGAGGATAAATGAGAAAAGAAACAGAAACTGATGTTAAGCCTCGAACGACGACTCAGCAACGAATTGTCTGTTTCTCTCATCAGTTACACATTTGGCGGAGTTTGGCAACTAGTAAGTTGAGTAAGCACAGTTTCAGTTTTCAGTGCAGCTTGCTAATTCTGTCTGCGGTCTGGATTGTAACTGCAAATGGACTTAGAGCTACGGCGAATATCGGCGTTGTAGAACAGTGGGATGAATTGGGGCAAGCAGGGGGAGCAGGGGGAGCAGGGGGGGAATTTTGGAAGTTGCTAAATCATTCCGCAAATATGCAACGCCTGAATATCTTTACACCTGACTCGGCTCAAAATAGCAGTCAGGCACAGTTACAAATAGTACAGACACCAGAACCTTCGCCAACAACTGACCCCAATCAACTAGAACCGAATCCCCAATCATCTCCACCACAACGCATTCGGGTTCGCAAAATCCAGGTTGTAGATAGCACAGTCTTTAGTGAAAAGGACTTTAATCCAGTTGTGAAACCGTTTGAAGAACGGGACTTGACTTTAGAAGAAATCAGACAAGCCGCAGATGCCATTACCCAGCTTTACCTAAATAAAGGCTATTTAAATTCCAGAGCGATTCCAGACACTCAACAACCTATTACCGCAGATGGTGTTGTGGTAATTCGGGTCATCGAAGGGCGTTTGACAGAGATTGACATCGAAGGGACGCGGCGATTAAACCCATCTTATATTCGTAGTCGCATCCAACTAGGTGCCGGCATCCCTCTCAATACTGGTAAGCTCGAAGAACAACTGAAACTGTTGCGACTCGATCCCTTATTTACAAATGTGGAAGCGCGGCTGCGTCCAACGGGTAAGGTTGGTCAAAGTATTCTCATTGTCAGAGTTGAAGAGGCAAAGCCTTTAACTGGTAGCTTGGGTGTAGATAATTATTCGCCTCCGAGTATTGGGGCGGAAAGATTGGGTGTTGAACTGCGCGATCGCAATTTAACTGGTATGGGAGATGAATTAGCTGGTTCATATTACCACACGCTCTCTGGTGGTTCCGATGCCTTTGATTTTAGCTATCAAGTTCCCGTTAACGCCATGAACGGTAAGGTGCAGATTAGAGCGGCATTTAATCGCAACGAAATCACTGAGCCACCCTTTGATGTGTTTGGCATTCGGGCCAACCAGGATCTTTATGAAATCAATTATCGTCAACCATTGATGCGATCGCCAAGAGAAGAATTTGCCCTATCCTTGGGATTTACCTATGAAGATGGTCAAACCTTCCTTTTCGATAACCTTGCAACCCCCTTTGGCATTGGGCCTGATGCCAATGGAGTTAGCCGTACCAGTGTAATTAAATTTGGTCAAGACTATATCAGGCGCGAACCTCAAGGAGCCTGGTTTTTGCGATCGCAATTTAGTTTTGGCCTTGGCATATTAGATGCAACTATCAACAACGATCCCATACCTGATGGTCGCTTTTTCAGTTGGTTGGGTCAAGTCCAGCGAGTACAGCAACTTAGCAACGATCAGCTGTTGCTCATCCAAGCAGACTTGCAGTTAACACCAGATAGCCTTTTACCTTCACAACAATTCGTCATTGGCGGTGGCCAATCTGTACGGGGATATCGCCAAAATATCCGCTCTGGGGATAATGGATTTCGTGTAGCGATCGAAGATCGGATCACAGTCCAGCGCAATGAATCTGGATTATCTACGGTTCAACTTGCGCCATTTGTAGACATGGGAGCCGTCTGGAATCAGTCTAATAATCCCAATCAGCTACCCGATCAAACTTTTTTGGTGGGCGCAGGCTTAGGATTTTTGTGGAATCAGGCAATGGGAATTGATAATCTGTTTTTGCGGCTCGATTATGGATTTCCATTTATCGATCTGAGCGATCGTGGTAATAACGCCCAGGATGATGGCTTTTACTTCAGCCTTCGCTATCAACCCTAGTGAAGTGGTGCGTTAGCCTTTGGCGTAACTACCAAAATCTGACTTTTCACATCATGTGGAAAAGCTAAGGCAAAACCTAACCTCTTAACCCCTTTCCCGCACGCAATTTTCATTTTCATTAAAACTAATTTGGATATTTTAACTGATTTACAAATCTCTAATATTACTGAAATTATCTTTCTAATGTTATACAAAACTTTACATATCATCACGAAAGTATTTGCTAATCTACTCTGTAAGCTTTTAGGACAGCCTAGTGTTAGTAATTTAGAAACTCAACTGCATGATAAACACGTTCAAATTCAGCAGCTAGAAGAGCAAGAAAGGGCGCTTTACCGAGTTATTAGCAAAATCCGAGCTTCTCTTGAGTTAGAAACAATTTTTCGTACAGCCACTAAGGAAACTTGCAAGTTACTCCGCGTCGAGCGGATTGCCGTCTATCGTTTCTATGAAAACTGGGGTGGAGAATTTGTCAGCGACTTTGAGTTTGTAGAGACTGGATGGGATGATGTAGACACATTAGGAAAAAATACAGTTTGGAATGACTCTTATCTACAAGAACATCAAGGTGGACGGTATCGTAATAATGAAACTTTAGTTGTTTCAGATGTCTACGCAACAGGCTTGTCTCAATGCCATTTAGAAATTTTAGAACAGTTCCATATTCGAGCTTATGCAACTGCACCAATTTTTGTTGGAAAAAAACTGTGGGGAGTGCTTGCTGCTTATCAGCACTCACAGCTACATGAATGGAAAAAATTAGAAATTCGGTTTCTGTCTCAGATTGCAACGCAGTTAGGATTTGCAGTTAAACAAGCAGAATTTTTAGCTCAAGCAGAACAAAAAGCAGCAGAACTGTATAAAGCGAATCAGCAGCAGGATATTCTGTTTAATTTAGTTGCTGAAATTCGTGAATCTCTTAATCTAGACACCTTGTTTAAGACTACTGCACGAGAAATTCGTAAAGCTCTCCGTACTGATCGCGTCAGTATATTTCGATTTGACCTGGGATCGAACTATACCTCTGGTGAATTTGTCTCCGAGAATGTATTACCTGACTACGATTCTACGATCACCATAAAGTTGAAGGATAATTGTTTTGGTGAAAAATATGCAGTTACTTATCACCAAGGGCGGATACAAGTATTATCAGATGTTTATCAAGCTGGGCTAAAGGATTGCCACCTTCAACTGTTAGAGCAATTTCAAATCAAGGCGCAAATTGTTGCACCTCTAATGAAAGGAAAAACTTTATGGGGATTACTATGTGTTCATCAGTGCCGTTGTTCACGCGAATGGAAAACGTCTGAAATTCAATTTATCCGACAGTTAGCAGCTCAGTTTAATGTAGCTTTAGAACATTCCGAATTATTAGAGCAATCCCGCTCTCAAGCTAATCAACTTGCTGAAGCGAACCATGCTTTAGAAGTCGCAAATTCTCAGCTAGAAAAACTTAGTAAGCTAGATGCTCTAACCCAAATCGCAAACCGTCATTGTTTTGATGAATTTTTAGAGCAGGAATGGAATCGACTAAGACTAACTGAAAATTATTTATCTTTAGTTCTATTTGATATTGACTATTTCAAGGATTATAACGATTCTTATGGACACCTAGCTGGGGATGAATGCTTAATACAAGTTGCTCGTGCAGCACAAGCTGTATTAAAGCGTCCTACTGATCTACTAGCTCGTTATGGTGGTGAAGAATTTATTGTCATTTTACCAAATACGAGCGAATCAGGTGCTATTAAAGTAACTAAGTTGATTCAAAAGTCTATTCAAGAATTAAAGATTCCCCATATGAAGAAGAATAACTTTCAATATTTTGTGACCGTCAGTTTAGGTGTGGCAATTCAAAGACCAACAGCTAAAAGTTCAGCTCAAGACTTGATTAACGCAGCCGACAAAGCTTTGTATAAAGCTAAAGAACAAGGACGCAATAGGTGGGTTTTTGCTGCAAAACTCTAAGTCTGGTGGGGATGAATAGGGGTTCAGCCAGGATACCTATAAAAGTGTGATTCGTTCGCTCGAAATGAGTAGTAATTCTTAAAAGATAAGCGGCAGGTTGAAAATTAACAAGGAGGATAAAAAATATCTCAACCTGATACCATTTCAGGAAAACCTTGATACACATAGATTTATCGTAGGCGCATGGTATTGCCATGCGTGTCAACTTAAGCTAAAACCCTTTTAAAACCTCGTTTACAGCCTCTGGCTGGAAATGCTGTTTCATTGCGGCTCTGCCGCAAGTCTTGAGGCGGCAGCCCCCCCATTAGGCATTCCCAGTCTGAGACTGGGAATGAGACAACGAGACAATCTCTAAAAGCTGGCTCTAGACTGGCTTTCAAGTTAAGTTGACACCAATGGGCATTGCCATGCCCTTACCAACGTATTTGTATCATTATTAAAGTGAAATGGTATGACACCTGACTAATAAATCACTATCTGAGGTTGCTCAATTGTGCCATCGGGCATGATAGTATCCCGAAACTTCGCATAAATCAGCTTTGTCTCCCAAAGGTTTGCCTTACTCAAGTTTGCCTTGGTTAAATTTGCCCATGTCAGGTCTGCACCAGTTAAGTTGGCCTCAGTCAAATTAGCTTCTAGTAATTTTGCTCCACATAGCTTTGCTCCTGCAAGATTTGCAAAATTTAAGTTAGCTTCAATCAGCGATGCTTCAATTAAGTTGGCTTTACTTAGGTCTGCTTCTCTTAAATCCGCATCACATAAAGAAGCACCCCAAAGATTACTACTTGTGAATTTCACCCGCCATAAAAAAGTTCCGCACAAATTTGCTCGTGTTAAATCAGCATTAGTCAAATTAGCTTCACACAAAGATGCTTCATACAAATTAGCTTCACGTAAGCTAGCTTCCATCAAATTTGCGCCACTTAAATTAGCACGAGTGAGGACACAGCCACACAGATTTGCACCACGCAAATCCGCTCCTATGAAGTTAACACCACTTAAATCAATTCCTTCCAGGTCGATTTCACTCAAGTCACATCCACTGAAATCTCGGCGCTGAAAATATTTATTTGTGATTTGACTTAATATAAATTCTTGTTTATCGGCATAATTTTTCATGGTATTCACCTCTGGGTGTAATTTATCTCAAAGGTCGAGTGTGGTAGTTACCGTATATTGAGATTACACCCCAAATGGAGATAAGCTGAGTAAATAATCAAAAATAAATTCCCAAAAAATCGCCAATCACCTGAAAATAGGCTTTTGAAGTAGTTTTAAAACAAAAAATGCTGACATAGGTCAGGAAATATTCATACAACAGGAGTCATTCAATTTTAGATTTTGGATTATGGTGAAGCAGCGCGGTGGCTCCCCCATGCCCAAGATTAAAATTCGCGTTGTGAAAAGATAAAAATAGCGATCGCTAACAACATGGCACTATAAAGTAAGCCATAGCCAGTATTTGTAATCAGTGCAGTTGTGTCAGGTAGTGCTTGCAGACCATAAACAGCATCATTTTTCAAATCTAATCGAGATAAATCTGGCAAGATGAGAAACAAAGCTTGAGTTAGACGTTCCATACCAGGGTTGCGGCTAAGACGCCCAAGTTGTACTAAATCTTGAGTAATATTTCCGATTAAATATACCGCAAAGGTTAAAACAGTCGCTAGCAGAGAACCAGTAAAAACACCGAAAGTAATAGATACAGCGGTGATTAATGACAACTGCAAAAATAAGAAAATTGCAGCAATTAGAATGCTCACGGTTGGATGAGGAATGTTACCAAATTGCAGAAATACCAGATAAATTGCTGTCATCGTGGCAACAAGTACAGCTAGGACTGCGGATAAACCCAAGTATTTGCCGACGATAATTTCGCTGCGGCTGACAGGTTTAGCAATTAGCATCAAGATAGTGCGTTTTTCAATTTCTTTATTAACCAGTCCCGTACCAACAAATATCGTAATAATTAACCCGATGGCATTCATCGCCGCCATCCCAAAGTCTAAAAACATTTTGTCTTCAGTGGTAGCTGCAAATTCAGGAAGGACGCGGAAGGCAGTGGCGAGTATTAGCGCATAAAAACCAATAATATATAGGATGCGATCGCGTACCACTTCCTGAAACACATTCTTTGCCAATACAAAAATTCTGTTAATAGTCATTTTTTATTGGGGTATGGGGTATGGGGTATTGGGCATTGGGTATGGGGAATTGGGAATTGGGAATTGGGTATTGGGCATTGGTTATTTCCCCCCTGCTCCCTCACTGCTGCGGAGGCGGTGATCCAGAAATAAATTTACTGAGGCGATCGCATTCAATTTCTGCAACTGTAATCTTATTCCCTGAATTGCTGGTTGCTGCAACTGGTTCAATCCGACAAGATTTTTTCAAGTAATAGCCCCGTGGGTTAGAACTCGGGCCTATCCAAATACTTAATAAATCTAATATATATCCAGATTTAGTATTAGCTACACGCGGTTCAACGCGCCATAGTTCCTTCTCTTCATATTTACCCAAGTTCTTTTGAATTACTCCTCTACCCAGAGTTCCTACCTGCTGTTTCGCATCTAGCAACCATTTCTCGACTTCCGACCAAGGTGTTTGGGCTATTTGATCTACTACTAGTGGTTGAAGTTTCTCTAGAATTACAACGCCATTTGTGGGGATTTTTACTGGTTGTTCTGTTCTGACAACAAAGGTACTACGTTTAAAAGTATCTGCCTGCAAACTGGGATATTGTCGTAACCAATTATCCATCACAAAGTAAAACTGAATCCAGCAACTTAGCAGCATACTACTAGCAACTAAAATTATGATTCTTTGGCGGTCTTCTGGCTTAGGAATTCGAGCTTTAGCATCGGTGTCATTTCCTTCAATAAATTCTGGGATTGCCGTAATTAGTGCTGAAATTGTCGGCCAAAAAACTATTGTTCTTGGTGTAATTACATCTTCTTGATTTCCAAATGCAAAAACACTCACTAAAAATCCAGTGATTACTGCCCCGACTGGCATAAAAGTACCAGGAACCCTCAAAGGATCTTCAGTTGTATACCAAGCTGTGCCGGCAATTAAAAATAACCAACCGAAAAAGGCAATAATATCTTTGATATAACCTGTAGCACAATATGAAAGTATCCAAGAGAAAACACTCAAATAAATAAATGTCTGCCAAGAATAAGCTTTGGGTGGAACTAATACCTTTCTAATTCCCGCATAAAGCCCTTCAGCAAATTTAAAAACCCCAAATACATCTTTAAATAGCGTATTCATGTTCCTCCTTCCACCTGATTAATCAATCACTAATTATCCTCTGGATTAAACAAGTCAATTCTTGCTATTTTGAGCGAACCAATAAAATAATTGTAATCACACTATAACTCAGAGAATTGGCTATTAATGTTGTAGTGACTAAATTGCCACTTTGTAGTCTAAGATTACTAAAGGTATGCAATTTTCGTCGTTGAAATGTTTTAGGTTCTTCTTCTTTTTTAGCAATTGGCTCATCTAATAATAGTAGTAATCCCCTTAATAGGAAATATTTCATCAAAAAAGTAGCAAAGAAAATTATAAAGGCAGTTAAAATAATTAGAGTTTGTGTGTTCGGTGATTTAAAATTATTAAAAAACATATAGTTAATTAATTCTGATTTTACTTGTATCGGCAACATTGGTTCTGATACAAAAAACATGAACCAACCAATTACACTAGAAAACAGATTGATAGAAATAGCATAAAAAGTGCTGGATTTTTTGTCAAATTTTAGTCGTTTGTGGAAAACATATGCTTCGATGGGGATGGCAATCAGTACAAATAAAAAGTCAAACAGAATTCCACCAATGGGAAAAATCCTGGGAAGCATCCAATTTTCAGGCATAAATGATCAAGGCTAAGGGTTAACTGTAGAGAGTATAACTGGGATAGTGAGGGTGATGGGGGAAATTATCCCATTGTTGTTATCCTTTACTATGCTGGTGTGCCAGTATTCCTCTATTGATATTGTTAATACATCAAGCTGACCCTTGTACGGTCGCGCAAGAGGGGCAGTTTCTAAGATCAGAGTACAAGACGTTAGGTAAGATTAAAGACTGCCACGTTATAGCTTTTCGAGAGATGACAAGGAACGGTATTGGGATTCGCACGGCGCAAGTGCGTCAAGAACGGCTCATTGGTCAAATTCACGTCTACGATGGCGTAGGGAAAGGTAAGTCTCAAGCGGCTTTGGGGGTGGTTTTGCGCTCCATTGGCTTGGGGATAAATACGCCTAGCAATTCTAACCGGGTTTTACTACTGCGGTTTTTAAAAGGGCCGGAACGTGATTATGACGAAGATGGAGCGATCGCAGCTTTGCAGCGCGGTTTTCCCCATTTAATTGACCAGGTTCGGACTGGGAGAGCCGAATTTTTTGGACATGAGGAAATTACCATCTTTGACCGAGATGAAGCGGGGCGGGGTTGGGATGTAGCTAAAGGTGCGATCGCCAGTGGTTTATATTCAGTTGTCGTCTTAGATGAAATTAACCCCGTTCTGGATCTAGGTTTGCTACCGGTGGATGAAGTGGTGCGGACATTAAAATCCAAACCCCAAGAGTTGGAAATCATTGCTACCGGACGCGCCGCACCGCAAAAGTTGCTCGATATTGCAGATTTGCACTCAGAAATGAAACCTCATCACCACCCAACAGCCAAAGCCCTCTTGCTTGAAGGGATTGAAATTTATACTGGTGCTGGTAAAGGCAAGTCTACTAGTGCTTTGGGCAAAGCCTTACAGGCAATTGGTAGGGGAATCAATCATCCAGGGTCTACCCGTGTGTTGATTATGCAGTGGCTTAAAGGTGGTAGTGGCTACACAGAAGACGCAGCGATCGCCGCCTTGCAGCAGTCATATCCAGAAGTGGTGGATCATCAGCGCTGCGGTCGAGATGCGATCGTCTGGCGAAATTCCCGGCAAGAATTAGACTACGTAGAAGCCGAACGGGGTTGGGAAATAGCTAAGGTTGCGATCGCCTCTGGTCTGTATAAAACTATTATTCTCGATGAACTAAATCCCACCGTTGACTTAGAACTACTCCCCGTTGAACCTATTGTCCAAGCTTTACTCCGCAAACCCCGCGACACCGAAATTATTATCACTGGCCGCTGCCAAAATCCACCCGCGTACTTCGACTTGGCTAGCGTCCACTCAGAGGTCTACTGCCACAAACACTATGCCAATCAAGGTGTGGAACTTAAACGAGGCGTAGACTTCTAGGCGTTGCTGATTAGTTTATATGCTAGATTTTCTAGGAAAATAAGAAATTTGTTTACCAAAATGGTAAACTTATATTAGTGTAGGAACGCATGGAAATCACCTTCGCTGACGGTAAACTGCAAAACCTATGCGAACAACAAAACTTAGCGCAAAGAAAATTGGGTGCAAACTGTGCCAAGAAATTAACAGCCCGATTGGCTGACCTTGAAGCTGTTAGCTGTGTCAAGGAATTATTTGCAGGTCGTCCCCATCCCTTAAAAGGAGATCGGGCAGGTGAATTTGCAGTAGACCTAG
Organism: Nostoc sp.; assembly: GCF_036917655.1. Taxonomy (GTDB): domain Bacteria; phylum Cyanobacteriota; class Cyanobacteriia; order Cyanobacteriales; family Nostocaceae; genus Nostoc. The sequence continues at coordinate 15,296 of NZ_JBALCY010000003.1, read as the reverse complement.
AAGGTGGTAAACGACTTTTATTTAAGCCAGATAACGACCCCATCCCCCTTACCCAGGATGGAAGCATTGATTGGTCAAAAGTTACTGCTGTTTGTATTGAATTCAATTGGAGATTACCATGATTGAGACAACCCGAACATTCGCTCCAGATTGGGTATCTCCTCCGGGTGATACCATCGCTGATATCTTAGAAGAGCGTGATTGGACACAAGTACAGTTAGCAGACCGATTAGGCTACACTACCAAACATATCAGCCTACTGCTCAACGGCAAAGCACCTATCAATGAAGAAACAGCCCTGAAGCTAGAACGAGTTTTAGGGAGTACAACAGCATTTTGGCTTAATCGTGAAGCCCAATATCGCGCCGGTTTAGCACGGATAGAAGAAGAAAGCCGCTTAAAGGGGTGGACATCTTGGTTAGATCAGTTACCAGTCAAAGAATTGATGAACCAAGGTGTAATTCCTAAGTGGCGTTTAATTGCTAAGAATAAGCCTGGTTTGGTAAAAAAGTTACTGCAATTTTTCGGTGTTGCCTCGCCGCAAGATTGGCAGAATTATTATGCAGGTATGGAAGTTGCTTTTCGTCGTACACGCGAAGAGCAAAGTGATGTTGGTGCTATTTCCACTTGGTTACGATTGGGGGAAATAAGAGCAGAACAATTAGACTCTCCCAAGTACAGTAAACCAAAATTTGAAAAGGCGGTGCGGGAAATTCGCACTTTGACGGTGTTACCGCCAGAGGAATTTGAACTACAGATGCAAAAGTTGTGCTTGGAAGCAGGGGTTGTGTTTGTATTAGTACCATCAATTAAGAAAGCGCACGTCAGTGGTGTTGCCCGGTGGTTAAACCCCCATAAGGCACTGATTCAACTTTCACTTTTCGGTAAAACCAATGACCGCTTCTGGTTTAATTTTTTCCATGAAGCAGCACATATCTTGCTACATGATAAGGAAAACATTTTTCTCGATGAATGGGATAGTGGGGAAAGTTTGAAATCGGAGCAGGAGGGCGAAGCAGATCAATGGTCGCGGGAATTTTTGATCCCACCTGAGTATGAGGGGGAATTAGCAAAGCTCAAATATGAAACTGATGTGATTGATTTTGCAGAACGTATCGGTATTCATCCTGCTATTGTTGTAGGTCGGCTGCAACACGATCATCTAATTGGTCCCTCTTGGATGAATGGTTTAAAGGTGAGTTTGCATTTTCAAGACATAGAAAAAGCAGACGATAATATAAACCGATACGTTGAAAATAGGGTAGAAATGTGTGAAGTTTAGCGCACTACCGAGACTTTTTACTTCTGGGTAGTAGAATATTTTGCACAAAGCGATCGCGTCCTGCTGCCTTTGCTTGATATAATGCCCGATCTGCTGCGGCAATCATTTCTTCCAAGTCAGAATTTGGCTGAGGAATTTCTGTCGTAAACCCGACACTAATGGTTACATGAGGACTAACTTGGGAATTTTTATGAGGAATTGCTAGGGTTCGGACAGTATGGCAAATTTTGTCGGCAACATGAGTCGCCCCCTCGGTGTCTGTGTTAGGTAAAATCACAGCAAATTCTTCCCCACCATAACGGGCAACTAAATCTCCGGGACGTTTAATAATATCTTTGATGGCTTTAGCAATTTCTTGAAGACAGCGATCGCCTACCCGATGACCATAGGTATCGTTATATAATTTGAAGAAATCAACATCGCAAAGAATCAGGGAGAGCGGAAGTTGCTCGCGTTTCAGGCGCTGCCACTCTTGGTTAAAATACTCTTCAAACCGTCGGCGGTTAGCTACTTGAGTTAATCCATCGATAGTAACTAATCGCTGCAATTCCAAATTAACGGCTTCCAGTTTTTGCTGTAACTGAGATTGCTGAATCAAGCGTTTTACCCGTTGTCGCAAAACTGGCCAGTGAATCGGTTTGTTAACATAATCCATTGCCCCCACTTCAAATGCACGGTCAACTGACTCTTGATCTTCAAGTCCTGTAATCATTAAAACTGGAGTGTGCTTGCTACAATCAAGACGCTGTAACTCAGTGCAACACTCGAACCCATCCATATCCGGCATTATGGCATCAAGGAGTACTATATCGGGGTGCAGTTGGTTAAAAACTGTTATTGCCTCTATACCATTTTGAGCTTCTGCTATTTGATATCCTTCCCGCTCCAAGAAATGTCGTAATATCAGGCGGATAAAAGGTTCATCATCAACAATTAGAACTAAATATTGACTTTCTTGAGCATTGGCTTTCATGGTACTTCCTTCGCAAGTTCTTTTTGTAAGGCTGTTTTAACTTGTTCATATTCCTGATATAGTTGTGAAAGCAATTCTAGGTTGTTTTCTAATTTACTGCTGCGCCCCTGTGCTTCTAACACCTTGCAAAGCTGCGCCAGAGCGATCGCTCCAACAGAGGCACTGCTGGACTTGAGTTGATGGGCTGTCTTCCATATAGTCTGAGTATCCTGAGTTGTGATAGCTGTGCTAATATCTTGCACCAGTCTAGGTGTCTCTGTAAGATAACACTCAATCAGTTGAGCAAATACCACACGATCTCCTCTGACCATATTCCGCAAGGATTGGAGAATTTTGGCATCCATTTTGGCGATTTTTAATGTCTGGTTTTGCCCTGACTGGAGGATATTTTGTGAAGGTTGCAATTCTTTGGACACTACTTTACCAAGTTTTACTATGGAAGTGAATTCAGAACTTCTTTGGGGTGGACATTTGCTGAGTGCCTCAGCTAACTCTTGAAGCTGAATAGGTTTGCTAATGTAGTTATCCATACCAGCAGCAAGACAGACTTCGCGATCGCCCCGCATTGCATTGGCAGTTATGGCGATGATATGAGGACGAAAACCCACTTCCCATTCTTGACAGATTTTCCGAGTTGCTTCTAACCCATCCATTTCAGGCATATGGACATCCATCAACACTAAGTCATAGGGCTGTTTTTGCAAAGCCTTGAGCACTTCTAGCCCATTGGTTACTACATCTGCCGCATAACCCATTTTCTGTAGCATCAGTAAGACAACTTTCTGATTGACAACTGTGTCCTCTGCCAGAAGAATCCGTAGTGGCAGTCGATGGGCCAAATGCCGATCAACCAAGGGAAAATGAGAAATACTGGCTTGGATTGGCTGATTACCCAAAACACGGGTAATAACATCGTAGAGTTGAGACTGTTTGATGGGTTTACTCAAAGAAGCAGCAAACTGGACATCATTAAAGTCAGAGGAAATTTCTCGTCTACCCAAAGAGGTCATAATCACCAAAGGCAGATTTTCAGAACCAGATTGCTTGCGGATTTGACGAGCCAGGGTTATGCCATCCATTTCCGGCATTTGCATATCTAAAATGGCAATATCAAACTGCGTTCCCTGAGCAAGTTCAGCTAAAGCTTCTTTACCAGATTTGGCAGCATAAGTTTCCATCTTCCAAGACTCTGCTTGCAAGCTGAGAATTTGGCGATTCGTCAGATTGTCATCCACAATCAACAGTCGCTTGGACGCAAGCTGTACTAGCGAAGTCCTTAATTCAGCTTGTTCTGACTGAGCAGCCACTTTGGTAGTAATGGTGAAGTAAAATGTTGAACCTTGGGAAAATTTTCCACTTTTCCATCTAGCGCTAGGATTACCACCGACAAACCCCTGGCTTTCCACCCAAAGAGTGCCGCCCATCATCTTACTGAGCCGCTTGCTGATAACCAGTCCCAGCCCTGTGCCGCCATATCGTCGAGTCATGGAGACATCAGCCTGAGTGAAGGGTTGAAATAACCGCTCTATCTTCTCTGGTGCGATGCCAATACCTGTATCTTTGATGGCAAATTGAATTTGGACTGGGGACAGGGGACTAGGGACTAGGGATTGGGAAGAAGTTTCTTGAGTTAAATCCCCAGTCCCCAGTTCAACAGAGAGTACCACTTCTCCGTTTTCAGTAAACTTAATGGCATTGTTGAGGAGGTTCATCAGGACTTGGCGCAGACGAGTCAAATCGCCGATGATCTGAATGGGAACTTGCGGCTGGATCAGGTAAGCTAGTTCGATATCCTTTTGGGCAGCTTTCGGAGCTAAAAGGGAAATAGCCTGCTCCACACAAGCTCTCAAATCAAAAGGCTGTTCTTCTAATTCCAGTTTGCCCGACTCAATTTTGGAGAAATCTAGAATATCGTTGATGATGGTGAGCAAAGCATCTCCGCTACTGCGAACTGTTTCCACAAAGTCTTGCTGTTGAGGCGTGAGGTCAGTATCCAGCAGTAGATCAGTCATGCCAATAACAGCATTCATTGGAGTCCGAATTTCGTGGCTCATCATCGCCAAAAACTCACTTTTTGCTCGATTCGCGGCTTCTGCCTGACGTTTTGCCCGCTCCAAGGCAAAGTTTTTCAAGGTCAGTTCTTCACGTTGGCGCGTTTCTTGTTCCAGTAAGTTAGCCTGTGCTAGAGCAATACCCAGTTGAGCCGCCACTGCTTCTAGTAATTCGATTTCGTCTTGTGTCCACTGGCGAAAATAGCTGCACTGATGTAAGCCGATCGCACCATTTGGTTCTCCTTGATAGGAGGTGCGGATTGCCAGCATAGACTTCAGCCCAATTCGTCGGCAAATAGGTTCAACCACCTGGAGTAAAGGATCAATGTACACATCTGGAGAAGCGATCGCACTTTCTTGGGACATCATCTGCTCAACATGAGGATTGTTAGTCATGGGAACTTCCAATTTCAACATTGAGCAGGAGTTTAGTAGTATATTATACTCTGCGACTAAGGGAATTCGGGGTGTGGGGTTGGTAATGTAAGAATGAATCAGACAGCGTTCAGCTCCAAATGCTTGTCCAATTTGGGTAGCAGCCGTCTCAAAGATTTTCCTGGTATCAAGACTTTGACGAATTTCCTGAGTAATTTGTTCAAGTAGTAGGGTGCGATGCAATTGCCTTTGCAGCGCTTCTTTAGCTCGTTTGTTTTCGGTAATATCGTGATTGATGCCAACAGTGGCAACAGTTTGCCCCTGCTCATCCTGTAAAGATATTACAGTTGTTTCGGAAATTCCCTCACTGCCATCTTTGCGAATAAAGTGTATTTCCCCTGACCAGCGTCCTTGCTGATTGATTCTTTCAAGAATTTTGGCGCTTAATATTGCAGCTACTTCCGGCTGATGCAAAATACTGGGATGTTTAGTCAAAATTTCGGCTTTGGTATAGCCAAACATGCTTTCGGCAGCAGGATTGCAGTCAATAATATTTCCAGTTAAATCTGTGATAATTACGCCATCATGCATGTTTTCAAAGGTGAGGGCTTGCCGACGCAGACTGGCTTCGGCAAGCTTACGATCGCTAATATCTGTCTGAATGCCAACGAAGTGGCTTAACTTGCCATTTTCGTCATGGATCGGAGAAATACTCAATTCATTCCAAAACAAAGTGCCATCTTTGCGATAGTTGCGGAGAATAACTTTGCAACTTGTTCCAGCTTGAATAGATGATTGCAATTGATTGAGTGCTGGTTGCTGGCTATCTGTGCGTTGCAAAAATCGACAGTTTTGCCCAATCACATCAGTAGCACTGTAGCCTGTTATTTGCTCAAACGCAGCGTTGACGTAAATAACCGGATTATAGGGGAGTCTAGCATCAGCAATAATAATTCCATTACTGGTAGCAGCAAGTGCCCTCTCCCTCAGTCTCAAGGTTTCTTCAACCAGCTTCAAATCAGTAATATCAAACATAAACCCCCTTAGCATGGTAGGAGTTCCTGCTTGGTGAACTACGCTAACAACGTCTCGCAGCCAAACAACTCGCCCGTCGGCTGCTAACATCCGGTATTCCAATTCGTGATTCTCGCACCTAGCAGTTGGTTCTTGGCAAAAACGAACAGACCTTTCTCGATCATGTGGATGTAAATGATTAACCCAAAAATTTTCCTCATACCACAGTGCGATCGGATAATTTAGCAAGTCTACCGCTTGCGGCCCAACGTAAATAAATCGCCAAGTCTTCAAGTCTAATTCCCAAGGGATGACTTTGACAGTTTCCAGCAACTGTCGCAAATGATTTTCACTAGCGCGGAGGGCAATTTCTACCTGTTTCTGTTCAAAAATCCTGTGATTTAACTCCTGATTTATTGCTGTTATCTGTTGGTTACTTGCTTTCATCACCAGGGCAAAATAGATTGATAATATCAGCGTGACAACAACCAAGAACCCCGCAATCAATACTACTTGTGTTGATAACCCCGGAATTTGGATTAAAAGTCTCTGCCAGAGTAAGACTACAGAGATTAAGAAGAAAATCCCCAGCAATAGCGCTAGTAATTCTCGTTTGCGGAAAAATTTCACAGCTTTGAACCAGTCATATCGGTGCTGTTTGACCACTTATTAACCTTCCAGCACTTTCAGGGCTTATTGCTCTAACTTTTACTTTTAAGTAATTTAAAATATCAATAGCAAGGGGGCAATTACGGAATTGATTTTTAAGTAAAATATTTGTATCTAATTTTGGCAGAAATTTTAATAACTTCTGGTTATAATTAGCGTTTTTTTATAGCAGCAAATTGTCTGTACTAGTAACACTGTGCCGGAAGTTTGTCTACCTTTAACCAGTTGCTCAAGCGCCAAGTCTTGTTAATTGAGATGGTAGGTGGATTTACGCTGTGCCATACTAGGCTTCTCTACCAGACGCACTCGCGTTCGCTAATGTGCCGCTGACGCGAATAAACTTGAAGTTACTGGCTCACCAACATAGACACGCAAACGCTTACTGTTTGGTAAATTGGCAAGGGTGGGTCGGAAACTCAGATTTGAAAAGGTACAATATCAAGGATAAAGGTCTATATGCTTGTTGGCAACATCCAGAATTTTTAAGTGAAGCGCGAATTGCAATCTGGAGTTGTAAGCGATGTCTAAGGGCGGCCTATTCGGCATCGCATTTTTAATTCTTTATATCATGCCTTAACTTTACCACAAGTGCGTAGACACCCAGAGGCAGGCTTGCTGTATCTCTCTTTTAAGCAATCTACGCCCATGATCACAAGAAAAGGGTAGTGGGGATTAAGAGCAAGAGTTAAAGGGATTGAATGTTCCTTTCCCCTTAACCCTTCCCTTTCCACCACAAGAGTGCAAAAATCTCTTTTGCAAAAGACGCCCATGAACAGAGTAAGCACAAAGCGCCCGCTATCCGAGCACAATTTAGAACGAAAATCTCTTTCTCTGTTTCCTCTCACTTGTAAGCTGTTGCCTATTTTCAAGATAGGTCTATTGCCTATACTTATGCTTTAAATGACAGCTTCTTGGCGTTGACAATCAAAAACAACCATGTAGGAAGCATTTGGTATTTCCTGGGGGAGGTGCCGCATATAGCCATCGGCATCAGAACGACTGCGGAAGCGAGCAACAATCTCCCGTTGCGTATTAGGAAGTAGACGAGCGATCGCCCAAGAATTGAGGCGTTCTTTATAAGCAATAGCCTGATTGTCTGATTTTGAAGCTTTGTTATCCGTATTTTCTGGCATAATTATGTTATCCGTATGAAGTTTCATGAAGGGCGTTAATTAGTTTCTACGTAGGAATGCACTAACGCTTTTTTTTATGCTGCTGCCACCTTGTTATTCGATTATTTATAGATTGTCAACACTTAGCGCTATATTTTAGACCAACTAGGTTAGAATTTTCAGGTTGCTATGAATCTTAAAGCCTTGATTTGCAATTGTTTCCAGGATACAACAATGCTCAAGCAGAAAGTTTGGTAATTATTGGGTTTGCATGATTTGTATGCATACACATAAGTAAAGACCGTATCAGTGGTAAAACGAACATCAATGTAAAAACCAGTCTAGACAAAGCTTTGATAGATTCCCTCGTCAAGAGTCTCCGACTGGGAATGCCTAATGGGGGGCTGCCGCCTCAAGACTAGCGGCAGAGCCGCAATTGAAGAGCATTTCCAGCCTCTGGCTGGAAACGAGGTTTTAAAGGGGTTTGCGTTTAAGTTGAGACCAATGGGCATTGCCATGCCCTTACCAACGTTATTTGTATCATTATTAAAGTGAAATGGTATTACTGAAGGAAAAACATTTTTTAGTGAAGAATTATGCGAAGAAATAGCTAATCCCAGGAATCTAATCTTTTGGAACTTATGCAACAGAAATAGGAAAGTTTTATCAAAAATGGTAAAAAAGGAATTATAGATTTTGAAGATTATAGAATCAAAAAAAACTTGCGGAAACGGAAGCCAAATTTTAATAGTGTTATACCCAAAAATAATATAGTATATCTTTTAGACAATGCAAATTTATCGACTGGAGGCGAGGCAATAGACTTCAATGAAAATATCCATCCAGACTTTCACAAATTAGCAGTAAGTATTACAAAAGATATGGAATTAAGATTAGCAGGTGTGGATATTCTTACTAGTGATATAACGTCACCAATACTAGATTATACGGTCATTGAAGTAAATGGCGCTCCTAATTTAACTCACTATGCTTCATTTGGTGAAGTTCAGACGAAAAGAGGAGAAAATTTATATCTCAAAGTTCTCAAAGCACTTGAAAACGAGAATAATAGAGAAAAGCATTGATTTTGACTGGAGGCGGAGCAACTCCTGCTCCGCTCCTGAATTCTTTTTCAATTCTACCTATATCTTCACCACTTCTTATCTAATAGGGATTCAAATTCAGCTTGTAAAGCGGTTATATCCGCCAATCTTGCGACTAGTAAATTATCCTTACCAGCATCATTTAAACGTACTTTCCAATAACGAATACTGTCTGAGTTATTCAACCAAAACTGAATCACGGTATCCACCACTTGATCTAGATTCCAACCCCACTTGACTGGAACTGATTCCACCGATTCTAGAAACGTATCTAGTGTACACGTATACATCCCTAAGTATTCCACGCCTTGGTGGGGTGGTTTTTGCCCATTTTGCTGTTGGTGATTAAAAAACTGCAAAAGTGGAGATACTCCGACAATATCAAAAGTGTATTTCATGCTAGTACTCCCAGTTGTAAATTACTTGCAGGAAAGCTTTAGTTTTTTCTAATATAATGCCTGATAAGTAACTAAAGCATCTAGAAAAAGTATAGTTTTGGTCTATATCATAGGCATTAAACCTCAGTCAAAAATTAGCACTTACAAGCCGAGAGTGCTAATATTTAATTAGCAGTTTGATTTCTTATTAAAGAGTTTCAGGCATTAATTAAGAGGTGTATATATTTTTAATAATTATTTAATTAATTACCTTACGGATTGTAAAGGCTTGATTCTCCCTAACCCTCGTTAAAAATGAGGGAATTAGAGTCAGCCGTGTGTGAGTTTCCCCTGTTAAGCAGACTAGCGTAGGTAGGTTGGGGGTAACTTTGGGGCTAATTATCACTAACCCAAGCGTATTGCTTTAGGTGTAGGGTTGAATTTCATATTTTTACTTCCAGTTAAAGATCCGAATATTGTTAAAATTAATCACGTCAACTTCTACACTCTGAAGATAATTTGCCAGCTTGAAGTCATCAGTTAGTACAAGATACTTCTCTTTAGATAAAGTCAGAATTCCACTGTCAGTAAGTCCGAATTTGACAAATTTCTCAGTATTAACAGCATCTAAACTCTTTACATAGTGTTCATCCAGAAGAGCAACATTTTGAGCAAATTGAGCAAATATTGCAAAGCACTGAGAACGTTCAGGTTCACCAAGTTGATTTGCGAGGCTATTAACTTCTGTCAGAATATTCGGAGTTGTTACAAGCTTTTGAAATTTTGCAATAAATGCTAGCAGAAGCTCATAATCTTCTGGTAGAAATTGCTGGGTTCGATTAAATTTAGTTATTCGTTCTTGATTAACGCTCCCAATTAAGAAGAGAAGCAGGATATTTGTATCAATTAAAACCCCTTTTTGGCAATAACGACGAATAAGGGAAGGAATCAAATCTTTCATACTTGTCTAATTTTCATTGCTTCTACTTCGCCAGTTTGAGAATTTACTTTAAAAAGTTTATATTCTCGTTCATACAAGACAGAGGTAGAAGCAAGAGAGGTAGGAATTAAATCTTCCAATCGGCTTTTAGGAGCTTTTTTAGGAATATCAAACCCTAAAGTAATCAACCAGAAGATTTTATCCTCAGAAAGTTCAACTTCTTCAAGTCTCAAATCTGTTAATGAAGAACCCATCATTTCTTGGATGGATTTTATGTATTCATAGGCAGCATTCACTGCTGTTTTGACATCAATCATAATCTTGGTTATTCTCTGATATAATTTGTCAATTTAATACTTTATTATAGTAGTTTAACCTTGGTTACTGGTAATTGGTTATTACATAACTAGCAATATCCACTTTACTGCCAGATGAGGTATAAATCGAAATCTGAAAGGATTATGAATCATGATCTATGATGTACCTTATACGAATAGAAAACGCTATATTCTTTCAGATAATATTAATAAAAATCAGTTGAGTAAATCTTAATAGTGGGATTTTTTTTGTAAAAAATCTCTGACTTCTGTTGGTTTGCAGAGAATAATAACTTGCTGGTTTGGTGTTAATTGACTAAGTTTTTCTATAATTCCTGGACGACGAATAATTGGGTATGACCATACATATTTAAGAAATTCCCAGTTCAATCTTTCAGGACAATCGGATGCCATATCAGGTCTGGATTGTCCAGCAAATATGAAGCGACGCTTAATCACTCGCGACAAACATAAAATCCGGGGAAAATCCAAAAAAATTACCGTATCTGCAACCGATAAACGAATGTCGAGAGTACCGCCATAGTTACCATCCATAATCCAAGATTCTCGTAAGGTTAGGTCTTGGATAATACTTTGCCATTCAGCTTTTGGAGTCTCAACCCAACCAGGATTCCAGTACCAAGCATCCAAGTGAATCACTTCTAAGCCTAAGATGGTTCCCAGTTCGCGGGCTAGGGTAGATTTACCAGCACCCCCAGAACCAATGATTAAGATTTTCTTCACCTTAGGTTTGCATCTCCCTTTTACAAGCTCAAGAGGGTAAGCATTGCTCACCCAAATAACCGTCTTCAGGGCAACTCAATACGCCGCTACAATAGTACCACTAGAAGGATTATTGCTCCAATATTGATATTATGACCACTGCTACAACTGTAAAAACTGAGTATGAAGCGATTATTGGTTTAGAAACCCATTGTCAGCTGAGTACCAACACCAAAATTTTCTCTAATAGCTCCACGGCATTTGGTGCTGACCCAAATACTAACATTGACCCGGTTTGTATGGGTTTACCTGGGGTCTTACCTGTACTCAATGAAAAAGTATTAGAATACGCCGTCAAGGCTGGTTTGGCACTAAATTGTCAAATCGCTAGATATAGCAAGTTTGACCGCAAACAGTATTTTTATCCTGATTTACCCAAAAATTACCAAATTTCTCAATATGATCTACCGATCGCTGAACATGGTTGGTTAGAAATTGAGTTGGTAGATGCTGAGGGTAATCCTACTCGCAAACGCATTGGCATTACGCGTCTGCACATGGAAGAAGATGCTGGAAAATTGGTACACGCTGGTAGCGATCGCCTCTCCGGTTCTTCTTATTCTCTGGTAGACTACAATCGCGCAGGTATACCTTTAGTGGAAATTGTCTCGGAACCTGACTTGCGTTCGGGACTAGAAGCTGCTGAATATGCCGAAGAGTTGCGTCGGATTGTGCGGTATCTCGGTGTGAGTGACGGCAATATGCAAGAAGGATCTCTGCGCTGCGATGTCAACATTTCCGTGCGTCCAGTGGGACGAGAGGAGTTTGGCACTAAGGTAGAAATTAAAAACATGAACTCGTTCAGCGCCATCCAACGGGCGATTGACTACGAAATTGAGCGCCAAATTGCCGCCATCGAAGCAGGCGCGAGCATTATCCAAGAAACTCGTCTGTGGGAAGAAGGTGCTCAACGCACAAGTAGTATGCGAGTGAAGGAAGGTTCTAGCGATTACCGCTATTTCCCCGAACCAGATTTAGCACCAATTGAGGTATCAGATGCCCAATTAGAGCAATGGCGCAGCGAATTACCAGAATTACCAGCCCAAAAACGCCATCATTATGAAAGTGAGTTGGGGCTTTCGGCTTATGATGCACGAGTGTTGACAGAAGATCATCCAGTAGCAGAATATTTTGAAACTGCGATCGCATCTGGAGCAAATGCCAAAGCTGCTGCAAACTGGATTACTCAAGATATCGCAGCCCACCTCAATAAGCAAAAACTCAGTATTACTGAAATCGCCCTGACTCCCACCAATCTTGCAGATATCATCACTCGCATTGAAACGGGCAAAATTAGCAATGCTCAAGCTAAAGAAAAGTTGCCAGATTTGCTCAGTGGGATTTCTCCTGAGAAAGCCTTTGCCGGTCAAGAGTTAATCACCGATCCTAGTGTACTGGAACCGATCGTTGATGAAGTTATAGCCGCCAATCCCAAAGAACTAGAAAAGTATCGCAACGGTAATACTAACCTCAAAGGCTTCTTTGTCGGACAAGTTTTGAAAAAGACAGGCAAACGTGCTGATCCTAAGCTGACTAACGAATTGGTGGAGAAAAAACTGAACGCCTAGTAGTCTGTCAAGTGAACTTTGCTGAGTGAAAGGGGCGGGGGAAGCAGGGGGACAAGGGAGAATAGGGAGAATTCTTGAACAAGTTTCTTCTTTGTCTTCCCCATCTTCCTTGTCTCTTCCCAATGCCCAATACAACTCTTGGAGAGGCTGCGCCTTAAGCGAAGCTATGCCGCAGGCTTTACGGCTTCTCTACAAGACGCACTCGCGTTCGCTCAGTACAAGTGCCCAATACCGAATGCTCAATGCCCCAAGTAAGTATTTTCCCGGTGCTTCTTCACAGAATCTTCACATAAAAATTAGTAGTAACCCGCATACCTAAAATGATATGCTGTGGTAAGTAGATGCACCCTGATGATCTGGAGAGCTGCCTAAGTGGCTCTCTTTTTTATTTTATTTTAGTGGTATTTACGGATAACCTGATAATATTATTAGAAATAATTTAAATAAATAAGTATTAACCCTTAGAAAAGAAATGATAAAATGTAGTAAGTAGATGCACCCTGATGATCTGGAGAGTGACCTAAGTGGCTCTCCTTTTTTGCTTTTGTCTTTCGTCATAAGAAAGGTAAAAACAATTATGCCAATCGCCAACTAGTGCATTATTATTGCCATCAGCAAATAAACTCACAAGAAAAGGGATTGGGGAGCAGGGGAAGAATAATAACTCTTAACTTCTAACTCCTAACTTCTAACTCCTAACTCCTAACTCCTAACTCCTAACTCCTAACTCAGCACTTTTCCAAAGCACAAATTGAATCCAACTTGATAGTTGTAAGGAAGAATAATGGCAGATTGGCAAAAAATAACAGGTGGCATCACAGCACCAAGGGGGTATCAGGCGGCGGGAATTACCGCAGGGTTAAAACCTTCGGGGTTGCCAGATTTAGCTTTGATATTCTCAGAGGTGGAAGCGATCGCAGCCGGTGTGTTCACCACCAGCCAAGTTAAAGCTGCCTGTGTAGAATATTGTCGCCAACGCTTACAAGCCAAACATAGCGCTCGTGCCATTCTGTGCAACGCTGGGCAAGCAAATGCCGCTACTGGGACTCAAGGCTACCTTGATACCCTAGAATCTGCTATGGCAATAGGCCAAGCACTGAACATCCCATCTGAATCTGTGTTATTGGCTTCCACTGGCGTGATTGGTCAAAGAATTAAGATGGATGCTTTGCGAAGCGGGATTCCCAAGGTAGTAGCAGCACTATCAGAAACAGGCTCAGATGCCGCCGCCGGGGCGATTATCACTACAGACTTGGTAACAAAATCCATTGCCCTAGAGACAACTATAGGCGATGTCTCAGGCGGGCTGCGCCAACGCCCGGTACGAATTGGCGGCATTGCCAAAGGTTCCGGCATGATTCATCCCAACATGGCAACCATGCTGGCATTTGTTACTTGTGATGCAGCCGTTTCATCAGCCCTTTGGCAGCAAATGTTAGCAAGGGCAGCTGATAGAAGCTTTAATTCCATTACCGTGGATGGTGATACCAGTACCAACGACAGCTTAATTGCCTTGGCAAATGGTCAATCTCGCACCCCAGCAATTACAGAATGGGGCGCAGAAGCAGAGAAATTAGAGGCGATGTTAACAGCAGTTTGCCAGCATTTAGCCAAAGCGATCGCTCGTGATGGTGAAGGCGCAACCTGCCTAATTGAAGTGGAAGTAACAGGGGCCCATGATGAACTCTCAGCCCGACAAATAGCCAAAACCATCGCTGGTTCATCCTTAGTTAAATCTGCAATCTTTGGACGTGATCCCAACTGGGGACGCATCGCCGCCGCCGCTGGACGTGCAGGTGTGCCCTTTGAGCAAGAAAACCTGCAAATTAAGTTAGGGAATTTCTTAATGTTAGAAAATGGGCAACCTCTGCAATTTGACCGTTCAGCAGCGAGTGCTTATTTGAAAAAAGCAACGACTGGTGTTTATCTCCAAGAGGATACAGTGTTAATCTCCGTTAATGTGGGCAATGGTTATGGTTTAGGTAAAGCTTGGGGTTGTGATTTGAGTTACGACTACGTGAGAATTAACGCCGAGTATACTACTTGACATTTACCCCACGGCTGAAGCTGGGGGATTCTAAGAAGTTGTCTTCTGAGATTTTCTGCTTCCCGAAGTCGGCTTACTTGGAGGGATTTCTCCACCCACGCAGAGGTCGGTTTCATCCCCAGACCTTGGGTGGTAAGGCATGAGAGTATAATCTGGGAGCAATTATTGAGAAGTTACAAGTTTTCCCTGTGCAAACAGCCTCTAATTGTGTTGTGTAGATTTCTTAAAAAACTGTATATTCAGCAGCATTTAACAGTATCTTTACTATAGCTTTTTATGAATTCACCAGTATCTTTTACTTAATGGATAACCGATGAAAAAGAAAAGTGTAAAATTAACTGCTGTTTTTCTGTTGTCAATGTTTGCTGCTGTTTTTCTGTCGTTAACGTTTGTAACTACCGTGCAAGCGCAGTTTACAAAATTTGCTCAGAATGAGTCGTGGACACAGAATCCTTACTACGGCAGTCTTGGAACATACTTCGCTGATGTGACTGGTGATGGCAAGGCTGATGCTATCGTTGTTAACAACGATAAAGTTACTGTCCGCCGCTCTAACGGGTTTAGTTTTAATCCGAATGAGTCGTGGACGGAGAATCCTTACTACGGCAGTCTTGGAACATACTTCGCTGATGTGACTGGTGATGGCAAGGCTGATGCTATCGTTGTTAACAACGATAAAGTTACT
>NZ_JBALCY010000002.1:0-183762 GCF_036917655.1 Nostoc sp. | reverse complement strand
TTAAACGAGCGCCCATATCTTAGTCACCTCGGTAGATGCATTTTCCGTATTTACTTATCTTCACATAGTTTGGTTTTTTCGTGCCGACTTACTTAAGTTATAATTATATTAACAACTACATAAGCCATAATTAACCATGCCCCAATAACCATTTCTAGAGATTTTACGAAGCAAATTATTAAGATGAAGATTATCAAGAATACTATGATATATACATTTAATTTTCCCTGAGAAGTTTCTATAGATGCTTTTTCTTCTTTTTGTCTAGGCATCTGGGCAAATAAATTCAGTTTCATAACAAAATGGTGTATATTGTTAACAAATTGTAACTATTTATCGAAAAATAATTGGTTATTCCTTCTTAATATCTAGAGTTCCCAGTTTTAATAAAAAAGTAACTAATTTCACTAAATAATAGTGACCGTTAATCGCAGGCTAGTTCCTGGGAGTGCTATAGGACTCCTATTTAATTTTTAAAAAAAATCCGTACAACTCGAAAGGGCTGATTCCCTAGTCCCTACTCCCTGCCTACGCAAATAAGTTCAAAAATCAAATCGGATTGCTATAATTCTGGGTTAGTTCCTGGGAGTGTCAATGGTGTAGTAGCGAGAAACAATTCTGACTAATCGGTGTCAAAACGTTATAGGGTGTGGATTACAACCTCTATATCAAGCAAAAACATAATTTTTGTAATAAACTTAAGACAGCACTAGCACATCTAATTTGGTGTAACGTGTCAATTTTTATATGAAGCATGAAAATTAAAGCTCTTAGGCAGTCAACGTAATGAGCAATAACATGGCAGTCAAACTAGTTAGGGTAGATGCTTTTTGGGATTCTGAAGGTGAAGTCTGGGTTGCTACTAGTGAGGATTTGCCCGGATTGGTTACAGAAGCATCTAGCAATGAAGTACTACTAGAGAAGCTTAAAGTGATGATTCCAGAGCTTTTAGAGCTAAACAACTCTTTTTCTCTTGTGAATCCACTAGGTATTGATTTAGACTTGAGAAGTCGTCGCAGTGAACGTATAAGCGTTCCTTGTTAAATGGCTGTTTCATTCACTGCTGAACTCAAACGGATTCTTTCAGAAGCAGGATGCTACTACAAGAGACAAGGTAAAGGAGATCATGAGTTCTGGTATAGCCCAAAAACAGATCATTGTTTTGTGGTTGATCAGTGTATCAAATCCCGTCATACGGCAAATGCAGTTTTAAAACAAGCTGGTTTGCCGAAGGGCTTTTAGTTCTATGCGATGATTCTTAAATATAAAAATGAAAACCCTTCTTTTATTAAAAAGAGGGGTTTTCATTTTTATGTAATAAATTTGTTTTAAACTTCTTATTTAATTACTAACATAAAGTTTCGTTTTCATTTTATATTTTTCATTAATGGTGATACCATTTCTTTGTGAGGCGGCGTCGGGCAAACGCATCTAAATATTGACAAGAAAGCAAGGAAGCAGAGGGGCAAAGGAAAAAAAAGATTTTCGGTACAAGCCTTGCCCCTTGCTAACTATTTTCTAGACTGAATTGCCTTGATTAACTCATAAAAAGGTTGCCAATTATCTTCCTGAGCAATTGCTTCCCAAATAGATTCAATCAAAGGTCTTAATAATACCATTCGACCCCACCTTAAATATTGACATCGAAATCTAAGACCTCTCCAAAAGACCTGATTAGCCCGATTGCGATCGCTCGTGCTGTTCTGCTCAATCCCCAAATTTTGATTCTCGATGAGGCAACATCAGCATTAGATTCTGAGTCAGAATCTCTGGTACAGGAAGCACTGGAAAGATTGATGCAAAAACGGACAGTGTTTATTATTGCTCACCGTTTATCAACCGTGAGACGGTGCGATCGCATTTTAGTTATCGAACAGGGACAAATTGTGGAATCGGGAACCCATGAAGAATTAATTAGCCTTAGAGCGTCGCTATGCGCGGTCTTATGCTCAACAGTTTAGTTAGACATAGGGGAAGTTCGAGGTTTTGAGACAACCGAATTAGTTTTTGAGTTCACAAAATCGGTTTTTGAGCTAGAAGAATGAGTATCTATACTGGATGAAGTTTTGGGTTCCCAAAAGAACGAAATATATGCGGACAGCAATATTGTATGGTCTTCAATACCCAATACTGCCGTACCAAATGCTTCCATCTTCCATAATGGTATTACTGAAAATAGCCTTACGAATATTATAGAAGCCCTCGACCGAACGCAAATCGGCATTGGTGAAGTTAGCACCATCGAAAGAGGAGTGGTTCACGAAAGCATCCCTAAGAATAGCATGGCCGAAATTAGCGCCATTAAAACCGCATTGATACATTTCGGCTCTGCTCAGGTTGGCGTTGACAAAGGAAGTATTGATAAAATTGGCTTGACCACCTCTAGCCTCACTTAAATTAGCGCCATTAAGGATGGCTTCATTCAACTCAGTTACTTCCATGTAAGCTCCTTTGAGATTAGCCCCACTGAGATTGGTATTGTCCAGATTAGTACCCTCCAAAATAACTCCTTCCAAATTAACTCTGCTCAAGTCAGCCCCGCTCAAGTCCATATAAGTAAAATCCAAACCAATTTCAATGAAATCAAGAAGTCCAGCAAAGTTTCTCTCTCCAGCTGTGTACCTTTCCAAGAATTCTTCAACATCCATAACTCAACTTCCGTATCAACTAACACGTATAAAAATAACCTACTCAATCTCTGAACTAACCTCTTCGACCAACTTTCAATATTGACATCCAAATCTAATACCTCCCCAAAAAACCTGATTAGCTCGATTGCGATCGCTCGTGCTGTTCTGCTCAATCCTCAAATCTTGATTCTTGATGAGGCAACATCAGCCTTAGATTCGGAGTCAGAAGCACTGGTACAGGAAGCGCTGGAAAGATTGATGGAGAAACGGACGGTATTTATTATTGCTCACAGGTTATCAACTGTTAGACGGTGCGATCGCATTTTAGTTATCGAACAGGGACAAATTGTGGAATCGGGAACCCATGAAGAATTATTAGCCCTAGAGCGTCGCTATGCGCGGTCTTATGCTCAACAGTTTAGTTAGTCAAAAGAGGGAGTGGGGAATCTCACTTCTTTACTCAGAGCAGCCACATCTAAAGTAATCTTGACTATGATATGGTCGCCCTAGCGGAGTACGAGAATTCGGGGTTAGACCATAGCAATTAATATATGTAGTGCGTGAGAAGTGAAAGAAAAAAATAATCCCAAGAAATCTCAGCTGTTAAAACAGCCATTTGCTTTAGGAATCGGTGCGGTAGTAGTAACTACAATTTTGGGAGCAATTTACTCCTCGTTTGTAAATTTAACTCCCTTAAAAAATGATCATGATGTTGCTTTGCATCTGCCTGGGAGTTCTGAAAGTTTCACAGGTTCGATTCCTGCAACTCTAGATCATCCTGTGAATATTTTGATTCTCGGTATCGACAATTCTGGACATCCCCACGAGAAAAATTTTACTCCTGCCGAGGCATTAGCAGGCAATAGCGATACTATCTTACTGGCCAAAATCATGCCAGATTCTCATTCGATTAATATACTATCTATTCCTAGAGATACTCTGGTTCGTTTTTATGGAGTTGGTGTAGATAAAATTAATGATGCAAACGTGCGTGGTGGAACAAAACAAGCAGCCCAAAGTGTAAGTCAGCTATTAGATGGTGTATCAATTGATCGTTATGTGCGCCTGGATACAGAAGGTTTTATTCATTTGGTAGATGCCTTGGGAGGGGTTGAAGTTAATATTCCCAAAAAAATGGATTATGTTGATCATTCACAAAACCTCAGCATTCATTTTTTAGCGGGTCTACAAAAGTTGAGTGGGCAGCATCTAGAAGAATACATCCGTTTTCGTCATGATGCTTTAGGTGATATTGGTCGAGTGCAGCGACAACAACAAGTTATTAAAGATATCCTACTTACACTGCTTCAGCCACAAACTATTACTAAAATACCTCAAATTTTACAGGTAGCTCAAGATAATATAGATACTGATTTATCTATTAATGAAATGTTAGCCATAGCTCAAACTCTAGCTCAAAGTAATCACCATAATTTTATGCTCCTGCCAGGGCGTTTTAGTGAAAAAAGTGAATACAATGTTAGCTACTGGATTACTGACCATAAAGCTACTAGCAAAATTCTCCAACGTTATTTTGATTTTAATAATGTAGAAGTAAAAGAAGACGACAAAAATTTAGTAGTGTCCCAAGGTATGAAAATTTTTATCCAAAACGCAACCACACAACACGAAGCTGTAGAAAAAGTCACCTCTTTACTCGAAAAACACGGTTTTAGGAATATTTTTCTTTCTAGTCATGAAATTGATACTGATATAGATTCGGCCAAAAAAACCAGAATTATTGCTCAACATGGAAATCCTGAAGCCGCTAATGCAGTTCAACAAGCTCTTGGTGTCGGTGATGTAGAAGTTGCTTCTTTAGGAGATATTGCATCTGATGTCACTGTTGTCATTGGCACAGACTTGTATACAGAATCTGTCAAGCTTAGACCCAGAGAATAAAATACAGTGCTAATCTGAAAAGATGCTTTTATCCATCAAAACGAAATTAAAGCTTACCAAAACCCAACAAATCTTGATGAGTAAACACGCTGGGATTGCCAGATTTACTTACAATTGGGCGTTGAGGACTTGGCAAGATTTGTACAATGATGGACTAAAGCCTGACAAATATCTCTTAAAAAAGTTCTTCAATAATCACGTTAAACCAGAGTTGGAGTGGATTAAAGAGAAAGGGATTTGTCAGAAAATTACTCAATATGCTTTTGATAATTTAGGCACTGCGTTTCAAAGATTCTTTGATGGAGTTGCAGAATATCCTAACTTTAAAAAGAAAGGTAGAAACGATTCTTTCACGATTGACAGTGGCGGTAAACCCATACGTGTCGGTGGTAAATCTGTAAAGCTTCCTGCTATAGGATGGGTAAAGACTTACGAGGGATTGCCGCACACTAGTTGTAAAAGGATTACCATTTCACGAACTGCTGAGAGTTGGTTTATTGCTTTTAGCTATGAGCAAGATTGTAAGCCAACTAATAAAGCTCATGATGTTGTTGGTGTTGACTTAGGGGTGAAACAACTAGCTACTCTCAGCACGGGAGTTGTCTTTGCTAACCCGAAATCCTATAGACAAAATTTAGCCAAACTCCGCATGTTATCACGCACTCTATGCAGAAAAGTCAAAGGCTCTAAAAATAGGTACAAGGCTAAAATTAAACTTGCCCGACATCACGCTAAAGTAGCTAACCTGAGAAAAGACAGTCTTCACAAGATTACTACTTACTTATGCAAAAACCACGCCAAAGTAGTGATAGAGGATCTTAATGTCTCAGGCAGTGCGATTCGTTGATTAGTGAATCACGGTAATCAGTCCGTAAATAACTAATCCAGCCTGACAGCAGATCACTGTCATTAAAGGTTGAACTCTCAGATTGATGTGAGTGAAAGTCCCACCCGCAAGATTCATGCGTGACTCCTTATCTGCCCACACCGAGTAAGCTCGATTCTTACAGAGTGAAGCTGGGAACAGGGCACAATCAGACTACCGTTATGGGTGGACACTGGTGCTAATAGGGGGTTCCCACGGTGAAACCGAGCCTAGAAAAGTAACCTAGACATAAGCGGGACATATCCCTAGAACCCGACTTTATCAGAGTAAGACCCGCAGCATATTGCCGGAATAGCTGCAAGAATCATGGGTTTCTGATGGTTAAAATGGCTACACCTAACGGAACGACCAATCATCTGAGGGAACGAATAAAAACGAATCAAAGGTCTTGGGGAAGTCGAACCCCAGGTAGGTAAGGCGAGATACGGAATCCCTTCGATTCGGGTAGGATGTGGCGTAATTGCTACAAGGTATTCAGAGAACACTTATTGAAGGTAGAGCATGATTAGGCACAGCCACGAGGTTAGTGAATCTTGGAGAAGTCTCAACTGGAAGAAATTTCGGAAAGACTTATTCCGCCTACAAAAACGAGTGTTTAAAGCTATTCGAGAAGGAAACAAGCGCAAAGCTTTGTCACTTCAGAAGCTTATTTTGAAATCCAAAGCGGCTAGATTTCTGGCGATTCGTCAAGTATCTCAGCTAAATGCGGGTAAGAAAACAGCAGGAATAGACGGGAAAAAGTCCCTCACCTTCAAAGAACGCTTTGAACTAGAACAACTGCTGAGAGCATCGGGCAACAACTGGAAACACCAAGGATTGCGAGAAATCCCCATCCCTAAAAAAGACGGGAGTACCAGAATGCTCAAAATTCCCACTATTGCAGACAGAGCATGGCAGTGCCTAGCAAAATATGCAATAGAACCCGCACACGAAGCAACATTCCACGAAAGAAGCTATGGATTCAGACCGGGACGTTCGGCACACGATGCCCAGAAAATCCTGTTCTTAAACTTACGCTCATACAGCAATGGAATCAGCAAACGAGTCATAGAACTAGACATTGAAAAATGCTTCGATAGGATAAGCCATACCACAATCATGGAGAACCTTATCGCCCCTAAAGGCATTAAGTCTGGCATATTCCGTTGCCTTAAAGCCGGAATAAATCCAGAATTCCCAGAACAAGGTACACCGCAAGGTGGTGTGGTAAGTCCGCTATTAGCCAACGTCGCTCTCAACGGCATCGAAAGTATCCACCGATATCATAAAGACGGGTTCAGGATTACCGAAAATACCCCTGAAAAAAATATCGTAGAAACATCAATCCGTTACGCGGATGACATGGTAATCATACTCCGACCGGAAGACGATGCAACAGAGATACTTGACAAAATTGACAAATTCCTAGCCAACAAAGGAATGAAGCTTAGTAAGAAGAAGACAAGAATAACCGCCGCGACAGATGGCTTTGACTTCCTTGGCTGGCACTTCCAAGTGCAAAGTAACGGGAAATTTAGAAGTACGCCCTCGGTGGAAAACTTCAAAAAATTCCGTCAGAAGGTAAAAGCTATTGTCAACAACTCGAATTATGGTTCTAAGGTAAAAGCTGAAAAGCTAGCACCAATAGTTAGAGGATGGAGAAACTACCACCGCTTCTGTAAAATGGACGGGTCAAGGTTTTCACTTTGGTACACCAACAATAGAACGTGGAAAGTGTTTAATAAGGAAAAAAGGAACGACAAGGAATCAACTACAAAGCTGATAGAAAAAGCGTTCCCAGCAGTCTCCTACTCCGAAAATAAACACGTCAATGTCGAAGGAAACAAATCACCTTTCGACGGAGACTTGACTTATTGGAGCGAACGCAACAGTAAGTTATATGACGGAGAAACCTCTAAGGCACTAAAGCGCCAGAACCATATATGTGGTCACTGTGGCTTAAAGTTTACAAGTGAAGAACGAGTAAACCTACACCACATAGATGGGAATCATGGCAACTGTAAGAGTAAAAATCTAACAGCAATACATGAATCCTGTCACGACTATACCCACATGAGTAAAAGGGTTATCCCTTAAGAATATCGGGAGCCGTGTGCATGGAAACAGGCACGCACGGTTCTAACAGAGAGGGACGGGGAATAATATCCCCTCTCGACTCTAACTGATGCAAAACCATAAATTGGCTGGTGCTGTAGCTGACTGTGGATTTCATGAATTTAAACGCCAGCTTGAGTACAAGTCAAAAAAGTTTGGTTGCCAAATTTTCATTGGTGACAGATAGTATCCATCGAGCAAGACTTGTCAAAAATGTGGCAACGTTCAGGATATGCCCTTGCGTGAAAGGACTTACAACTGCAATGGTTGTGGTCATTCTATGGATAGGGATTTGAACGCATCGATTAATTTATCGCGGTTGGCTTGACCGTGAAAGCTTACTGAGGGTTAACCGCTCCCATGCCCCCTGTGAAGTAAGAAGTAAAGTCTAGTTTTGTCTAGGTTTTATATAGCAGTGTTGATACTCACAACCCATGCTTGCCATACCAAGTAAGATAGCGTTGTAAGCGATCGCGCTGGTAACTCGGCTTGTTAATACCGTGGGATTGCTCAGGATAAATAATCAACTGAGTATCAACCCCTAAACTTTTGAGTGCATCATACATCTGCTCGGAGTTCTGCAACGGAATAACAGTATCTTGCTCGCCACTCAAAAATAGTGTTGGCGTGACAATTCGGTCGGCGTGCAGGAACGGAAAGGAAACTCGTAGCCAAGTATTGAGGTTTTTCCACGGTACTCCCAGTTCCTGCTCGTAGTCATAAAACTCATTAGTACCGTATCCTGCCAAAAAATTGGAAATACTAGCTCCACTTACCGCAGCTTTGAAACGGGTATCTTGGGCGATAGTATAGTTTGTTAAGATACCACCGTAGCTCCATCCACCGATTCCTAACAGAGATGGATCGGCTATCCCTTGTGCCTCAACGTAGTCAACAGCAGCAAGGACATCTTCGACATCTTTATTTCCCCAGTCAGCATAAATAGCCTTTGAGAACGCTTCACCCCGTCCCGAACTACCCCGTGGATTAACTGCAACGACAACATAGCCGTGAGCTGCAAACAGCTGCCAGTCAAACATAAACTGGTTTGTGTACTGCCCGACTGGGCCACCATGAAGCTGAACGAGTGTTGGGTATTTCTTTCCTGGTTGAAAATTTGGTGGTTTGACTAAGAAACCGTGGATTTGGGTGCCATCTTTACTCTTGAAACTAATTTCTTCCGTCGTTGCTAATACAAGTTGGACAAGCAATTCCTGGTTTTGGTGTGATATTGAACGCAGTTGAGTGCCTTTGAGGGTGAAAACCTCACTCGGTTCCTGTGGCATTGAGGATAACAAGGCAATCCTATCGTCACCCCCGAAGTCAAAGGCGCTGATATTTCTACGTCCAGCTAGCAATCGCTCTATCTTGCCGCCTGCTACTGGTACTTTTGCGAGGTGAACATTACCATCGTCTTCCAGCAAAAACAGAATTGATTTGCCATCAGATGTAAAGCGTGGCTTAACAACATTGCGATCAAGATTTGCTGTTAATAGACGTGGAGTACCTCCTTCCGTTGGAATAACGGCAAGATGGTAAACGGCGTACTCAAGTAGCTTTTGAGATCCTCCTTGCAGGTAAGCTATTAACTTGCCATCTGGACTCCAAACAGGTCGGCTATCCCAGGAGGGATCGCAATTGGGACTTTCATTGGTAGTTATTTGACGTACTTTTGCTCCTGGTTGGGCAACGATAGTATAGACATCCCAATTGTTATGG
Source organism: Nostoc sp. (assembly GCF_036917655.1). Lineage (GTDB taxonomy): Bacteria > Cyanobacteriota > Cyanobacteriia > Cyanobacteriales > Nostocaceae > Nostoc. Next base: position 174,531 of record NZ_JBALCY010000002.1, on the reverse strand, counting down.
CGATGAAAATCAACACCACGCTTGCTGACAAAAGCAATGTTGTTCCCATCTGGAGACCATTCGGGCAAATATTCATTAAACTCTCCTGGTGTGAGAATATCTGCTTTGTGAGTTGCTAAGTCAAACAGGTAGAGATGTTGCCGACTTTTTTCGAGATATCCTTTAAAGCGATCAATGACAATTGGCTGTGCGGTCTTTTGTTCGTTGTGAGTTTTTTGGGGTGGATCTTCGGCGATTACAGCTAGTCGTTTGCCGTCGGGCGACCAAACGAAATCAGAAACGCCTCTTGGAAAGTCTGAAATCTTTTGTGTTTCTCCATCGGCAAGGTTCAGCAGCCAAATTTGATTGCCTTCACTCTCAGACTGACGACTGGAGAGAAAGGTCAGGTACTTTCCATCGGGACTGAAACGAGGGGAACTTTCGCTATCTTTGCTGTTAGTTAATTTTCGGGTGCGGGAGCCATCCCACGAAGTCAGATAAATCTGGTTGTTGACAGAATCATTCTTGATATCGGTACTATTCACTGTATAGGCTATCCAGGCTCCATCACGAGAAATTTGCGGTTTGCTAACTTGGTGAACAGCAGACAGATCATCTAGGGTAATCAGCCGCTTGGACGTTGCCTGAACGTTGAGACTCATATTGCTCAAACTCATACTGATCAAACTCATACTGATCAAAGCAGCGATCGCACCACAAGCTAATGCCAGTTCCCTGAACCTTTTCATTTTTGTTGTAAAAAGTAGGATTTTACTTGATCAATTTCTGTTATGTTACGATCAAAGCATCAAACTGTACAGACTTTGAACCTCCAAAACCAATCAAAAGAATAAATTCCAGCAACTCTAAAGCAAAGAAAAACAGTATTTCAACCTGAATTTTTAGAAGACTTAAAACTTTGGGTGGAAAATGATAAACAAATTATCCTTAAAAGTACTTAGATTCTAATACTTGCTCTCGCCGTTTAACACAAAAACATTGAATTTCATTATCTTGTAAAAGATAATGAAATTCAATGTTTTACAAGCTCGTTATAGCGTTTCCTAATCATACAAGCTACGTCAGAGCAAGCTCCTCGCGTGCGGGGAGGGGGTTGGGGGTGGGGTTCTTGTACCTCACTCAACTGAGAACCGCTATATCATTATTAACTATTAATTATCCCAAAATATAAGTAGCATTATTTAGCTTGACGATTTTTGACGCTAACTGAAGGGTATTGAATTAACGTGAGTTCGACAAATCTTTTTTGACCTCTCCCCCAGCCTCTCTCCGACGCGGAAAGGGGAGCCAAAAGCCTAATTTTTCATTGCTCCTCCCTTTCCGTTTCGCAGAGGGAGGTTGGGAGGGAGAGGTTCATCGAACTCACGTTGAATTATAAGAGTGATCAGGAAATCAGTTTGCTTATTGCTATATTGACAAGAAAGGAGAGGGGCAAGGGAAAAAAATGATTTTCGTTACAAGCCTTGCCCCATAGTAACTATCTCCTGGACTGAATTACCTTGATTAACTCATAAAAAGCTTGCCAATTATCTTCCTGAGCAATGACTTCCCAAATAGATTCAATCACAGGTCTTAATAATGCCGTTTGCGGATTATGAACAGTTAGAGTTTGGGCAATTACATCGATGCGATGGCTATCAAAACCATTCAAGATTCTATGGTACAATATGCACCAATCATCAAAAATTGCTGACGCACCCGGTACTGGTACAATATCTGAACTATTCATCACAAAACCTGGTTCATCTCGCCATTTAGATGAAAAAGTACGAGCCATCTCATAAAAGAATTGGTGATAACCAACTTGGCTCTCTTTCAAAAATTCAATCGTTAGATTCAAGAGTTCTTGAGCTTGTGGATGTACTAACTCCACAAAACCTAACTTTTTCAACATCAAAGAACTGTATTCAGCTTCATAATATTCACCAAACCTAGCTAATCCAGCTTCCATTTCACCTTTATCAATAATCGCCTTTAAAGCTTCTTGGAGGATTTGTAGATTCAGCTGGCAAATACTTGGTTGATTACCGTAACAGTAGCGTCCAGAATAGTCAAAATATGCCGCTATAAAGTAGGGATTATAACTAGGGATAAACGCGTAAGGGCCATAATCAAAACTTTCTCCGGTAATCGACATATTGTCAGTATTCAGGACTCCATGACAAAAGCCAGCCGCCATCCACTGCGCCACTAGTTCTGCAACCCGTTTAACTAATTCGGCGTAAAACAAGGCATATTTATCTTGTTCAGTACTTAAGTGTCGATAATACTGCTCAATTACGTGGTCTAACAGCTTCTTAGTTAAATCTGGACGTTGGAAATAGTGCAGTCGCTCAAAAGTGCCAAACCGAATATGAGAACTGCTCATCCTGACCATCACAGATGAACGGGTAGGCGAAGGTTCATCGCCCCGCCAGAGGGGTAAACCTGTTTCAATCATGGTCAGACAGCGCGAAGTACGTACACCCAAGTAGTGCAGTGCTTCCGCAGCCAGAACTTCCCGCATTCCACCTTTGAGCGTGAGCATACCATCGCCACCACGGGAGTAGGGCGTTCTCCCAGAACCTTTCGTACCAAAATCGTACAATTCGCCATCATTGGCGCGGACTTGCCCGTAGAGAAAGCCTCTACCATCACCCAACTGTCCGTTATATTCACCAAATTGATAGCCGTGGTAACGAAGTGCTAACAAGGGTTTGCGCCCCTGAAATTTGCCAAAGGCTGTGATGAAATCTTCGTCTTTGACTACTTGGGGGTCTAGACCGAAACGGGGTAATAGTTCATCGTTACGCCAACGCAGGATGTGTTGAGGAAATTCCGCCGCTGCAACCTCATCGTAGTAGTCACCGCCTAGAGATTCTAAGGCGTTGTCGTAGTTGAGGGAGAGAAAAGGATTGCTAGAATTCTTGTAGTTTGGAGTTTCAGCCAGAGTCATTACGAGCAAAGCTTAATTCATTCTTCCCTTAATACTACCTCTGGCTTCAGCATCAGCATAGACGCAAAAAGCGACCCATATCTAAAATATGGCAGCGCCACCATCAAAATCTAGAGCGCATAATGGATAAATTTTTGCAATTCAATAAAAAGTTGACTCAATTAGCTCTTTTAGACGCTACATTTGAGGTTTTTGGTTCAGAATCACACCAATATCAATTTAAACCTTGCTTGAGTAACAAAGATATTCAAGTGTTTGAATCCAGATACAATATTACGCTACCAAGTGAATATCAAAACTTTCTGTTAGAAATTGGTAATGGTGGTGCAGGGCCAGGATACGGCTTATCTGGACTATCGGGAATTGAATATGAAGATGTCATCCCAGAGAAACTATACCAAGAGAACTACGAAATTCTATCTAAACCATTTCCTTTAACAGAAGCATGGAATGATTTGGATTTGATTGTCAAAAATAATCTGGGTTTTGTTACCAACAATGATCCCTACTTCAATGATAAGTTTATCCACGGTACTCTCACCATTACAAATTATGGTTGTGGAATTTATGGCATGTTAATTATTACTGGGGAGCAGTCCGGAAAAATCTGGATAGATGACCGGACTAATGATAATGGGATATATCCTGCTTCTTTGACTTTTTGTCATGCTTTCCATGACATTAACCCTGATGATTTTCATCCAGATAGCGATGAGGAACAGCCTTTGAGTTTTTCTGATTGGTATGAAGACTGGCTCAACCGAAGTTTGGAGCAAATCCGCCAGTCTTCGGAAACTTAACCTTAATTAAATAAAACTGAGTTTTTTACTTTGTAGCTGGTTGTGATGTTGGTGAAGTAATTCCTACTGAGTTTGATGTTGGTTGTGATGCCTGTGAAGATAGAATTTTTTTCACTTGCAGGTTATAAGTTTGCAAAATTGATTGAACCTGTTTCTGTTGATCTTGATTCAGATCCAAAGATTTTAACACTATTCTGATTCTCTGACGAGATTGCAGTGCTGCTTTAAATTTAGTATCTTGGGACGGGTTTAATAGAGCCTCAATATCCTTATCTCTTTCCTGGCGAGCCACTTGGATTTGTAGACGCTGTTGATTTGTGAGTTTGATTGGCTGGTGTGATGCAGCACTAGTCTGAGTTTTTAAAGCTGGTGTAGTGGGGGAATTTGGAACTGGTGTTGCCAAGACAACTCCGTGTAAGATGGTAGCAAAAGCGAAAATAGTAGAAAAGACAGATAAACGCTTTATAGAATTAATGGACATTTTGAAAAACTCCTCAATCATTTAATAAAATTGGACACATCGGCTAAAGTGAACCTTGATAACTGAGCCGGGTAGTGAACAAATATTACTATTGCATTTGCTTGTGGAGTTGCTGTGTATTTATTATGGATTTAACATGAATTTCTAAATGCTGCTAACTCGATGTCTCAAATTTGTTAATTAGCTGTGTATAAATAAACATAATACCCAGATCCCCGAATTGTTAGAAAAGTCGCGGATCTGGACACGGCGAATTTTCACAAATCAGATATGATTGCTAGATGAGCATTTTAAGTTATTGCAAAAGTTCTAGAGAATTATTTGAAATGACAGTTTATGTTTGCATAAAGCTCTAATATCTGCACTTACAAAGAAAGATAGGTGGATTTATTTTAGGAGAAAATAGCTGGCTAAAACTTTGGTGCTTGCCAATGAAAATTTGTAAGACTTGTCAGAATATGATCTTCCCATTGCCCATTAATTAACAAATAATCTCTAGCATATCCTTCAATGACAAAACCGAGCCTTTTGAGGACATTGCCACTGCGCCGATTGTGAGGCATATAATTAGCCATGACTCGGTGAAAATTTAACTCTTGAAATAGATATTGAGTTGCGGCTTTTAGCCCTTCTGTCATATATCCTTTACTTTGTTTATTTTCAGCAAGGCTGTATCCCACATAGCAAAAATGAGCGGCTCCTCGGACAAAATTACTGAAATTGACCGTTCCAATAATTACATTTGGATTTTTTTTGGTAAAAATAAATAGTTTTAACGATTGGCCATTGAGAAATTCCAGAAAACTATTTTCTATCTGATACAGCCAATATTCTTCAGTGAAAAAACCATCAGCCCAAAGTGGGTAGAATGGTGTGAGATAAGTTTTATTATCAGTAAAGTATTTGAGAATTTGGGGTATATCTTCATGGATCGCTGCTCGTAATAATAGGCGATCGCTTGTAATTAGTGGCAGTTCTGATATCATAAATTACTTAATCGACGGGATCTCTTCCAAGAACATTCTCGCTAATTTTGTAAATTCTCTCATACCTGCGGTTTAGGAGCAGTGAAGTGAGTATTTTTGCTGTGAATCTGCCATTCAACCAAAATCTTGATAAGCTGATGTCTAATATCTAGAGCGGAAGGATTGAGAGCTAATGGGTGATAAAGCACAGTGCGCGGCATAACTTCGATAAAATCGCTTTGCCCAAACGCTGTACCGCAGGAGATTCAACCAAAAGACAGCTCAAGATTCAACCCAGTCTACAAGAAGGATAGTGATGTGGTGGGAATACGCTACGATTGGCAGGAATTAGAGATTCGGGCGATATACAATGCGCCATTGCTAGAGCTTGTTTATCAAGCTGCTAGCGTGCATCGCCAATATCATGACCCAACAAAAATACAAGTTTGTAAGCTTATATCGATTAAAACGGGAGGTTGTCCAGAAGATTGTAGCTACTGTGCCCAATCTTCTCGCTATAAAACAGAGGTAAAAGCGCAAGCACTCCTAGAAAAGGAAACGGTAATTAGCATCGCCCAGAAAGCGAAAGAAACTGGTGTTAGTCGCATCTGCATGGGTGCTGCTTGGCGCGAAGTGCGGGATAACTCACAATTTGAGGAAGTCCTGGAAATGGTCAAGGATGTAACCGCAATGGGTTTAGAAGTGTGCTGCACTTTGGGTATGTTGACAGCAAATCAGGCTAGGAAATTGGAAGAAGCGGGACTTTACGCCTACAACCATAACTTAGACACCTCGCAGGAATATTACAGCACAATTATTACCACGAGGACATATAGCGATCGCTTGAACACAATTGAGAATGTCCGTCAGACAAATGTGACTGTATGTTCCGGCGGTATCCTGGGCTTGGGCGAAACTGCTGATGACCGGGTTGGTATGTTACAAACTTTGGCAAACTTACATCCGCATCCAGAATCCGTGCCAATTAATATTCTCTCCCAAGTACCGGGCACACCCTTAGAAAATCAGCCTGATGTCCCCATTTGGGATATTGTGCGGATGATTGCCACAGCCAGAATTTTAATGCCAGCTTCCGATGTACGTCTTAGTGCCGGTAGGGCTAGACTTTCTCAAGTAGAACAAGCTTTCTGCTTTATGGCAGGAGCTAATTCTATCTTTTCTAGTGACGACAACAAGATGTTGACAGTGACAACTCCCTGTCCAGATTACGATACTGACCGAGAAATGCTGAATTTACTTGGTTTAGGAATGCGTCCGCCTTCTCAAAGACAGGAGAAGGTGGCAAGTCCAGCTGTTGTGGGATAAATATCTTCTTGTGGGATGGGCGTCTCGCCCGTCCTTATTAAACTGAAGGCAGGCAAGACTTCCGCGTGAGCGCTCAGTGGAACGCTGCCCGCCCCACAAGAGTCTTGGTTAAATTATTTTGGCAGTCCGCAGACCGAAGAACAGAGCAACAGCCAAACCAAAGAACAAAGCTAAAAAGCCGATGTAAGCTGCAATTGCAAACATTTATTTTTCTCCACAATACTTCCTAAATCTATTGAATCATTAGTTGTTGGGCATTGGGCATTGGGCATTGAGCATTGGGCATTGGACATTGGAAAACTCTTCCCCAGTCCTCAGTCCCCACTCCCCACTCCCCAGTCCCCACTTCCCAGTCCCCAGTCCCCAGTCCCCAGATTGCGATACAATACAGCCCACGGGCGCTTGTTTGGGGTTGGGCAATGACTTCTGTAATTAATGTAAATTTACCAGAGCAGTCTTATGAGATTGTGATACCTGCGGTAAGCTACGCTAACGCACCTTCGAGTTTAGATCAACTGGGTCAACAGATGGCCAGTCTCAAGCTAGGCAAGAAGGTACTGCTGGTTTCTAATCCGACGATTTTAAAACATTTTGGGGAAAGAGCGATCGCATCCCTGATATCTGCTGGATTTGAAGTTGCTAGCTGCACCTTACCACCTGGGGAACGCTACAAAACCCTCAATTCCATCCAAAAACTTTACGATATTGCCTTGGAAAATCGCCTAGAACGTTCTTCTACTATGGTGGCTTTGGGCGGAGGCGTGATTGGCGATATGACTGGCTTTGCTGCCGCAACTTGGCTGCGCGGCATTAATGTTGTCCAAGTACCTACCACTCTCTTGGCGATGGTGGATTCGGCAATTGGTGGCAAAACTGGCGTGAATCATCCCCACGGAAAAAACTTGATTGGGGCATTCCATCAACCGCGCTTGGTTTTGATTGACCCAAATGTGTTGAAAACTCTTCCTATGCGCGAGTTTCGCGCAGGAATGGCAGAAGTTATTAAGTATGGTGTGATTTGGGATGCCGAATTGTTTGCCCAGTTGGAAGCAAGTAAACGCCTCGACCAACTCCGCTACGTAAAACCTGAGTTAATAAACACCATATTAACGCGCTCTTGTCAAGCTAAAGCTGACGTTGTTAGCAAAGATGAAAAAGAAGGCGGATTACGGGCGATTCTCAACTATGGACATACTATCGGTCATGCAGTGGAAAGTTTGACTGGTTATCGTTTAGTAAATCACGGTGAAGCGGTGGCCATTGGCATGGTAGCAGCGGGACAAATTGCTGTGGAATTAGGACTGTGGCAAAAGGAAGACACGGAACGTCAAAATGCTTTAATTCAAAAAACGGGTTTACCGACTCAGTTACCATCTGGGGTGGATATTGAAGCAATTATTCAGGCGTTGCAGTTAGATAAGAAAGTCAAAGCTGGGAAAGTGCGGTTTGTTTTACCAACGAAGATTGGTGTAGTGACAGTTACCGATGAAGTGCCATCGGATATTATTCGGCAAGTATTGCGGGGAATGTAAACAATTTCAAGAAGAATTCAGGAGTCAGAATTGAAATTAGTTGCTCTGTTTTTCAATTACGAATTACGAATTATTGAGCCATGATACTCCAAGCCAAAAATCAATTAACTTTGCAAGAGTTCCTAAATCTTCCGCCAGGCGAAGGAGACATAACTTATGAACTTGTTGATGGTCAAGCAATTCCTAAAATATCACCAAAAAAATTCCACTCTAAACTTACTCGCGCACTTCTCAATTTGATTGAGCAATGCTGTGAGGGAAAAGAAGAAGTTTACCCAGAATTAGCTGTTGCATTAACCCGTCGAGGGCGAGATTGGGTACCAATACCGGATATTTTATATATTTCTAATAAACGTTTACCCCCTGACTGGGATCAAGAAGGAGTATGTTCTGTTCCTCCCGATTTGGTGATTGAAATTATTTCGCCCTTCGGGATCGAGAGTTCGCAATCGGCGGAAACCGCCAAGACTGCGACTCTCTCACCAGGACAAATGACAGCTAAAGCTAAAGACTATTTGGATGCTAAAGTACTGCGGGTGTGGGTATTAGATAGTAAAGCCAGAAGTATTACTGTTTTTTATCCAGATGCAGCACCACAAACTTATATGGGAGAAGAATTACTCACAGATTCCCTATTCGAGGGACTGGAATTTACTGTTGATCAGGTGTTTCAAAAGGCGAAAATACCATTAGATGCCGGATAGCATCCTTTTTGCATCTAGCACAATTCGACGCATATTATTTTTATCGCCTGCTTTATATTGAGAAACAAATTCATCAATATCTATAATGCTTCTTCCCATACTTTCATGTGTGCGTAAGCTTAGACCATCGTAGACATCATTAGGGATTATTTCCTCAACAAATCCAGTCATGACCACAAGGTATGTAAGTTGCTCAGGTTGACTACCGTAATAATCAGACTGGATGACTTTCACAAGTTTTAATTCTCCCAGAGTTACTCTTACCTCCTCCATAACCTCTCGTCTTGCAGTTTCCTCACAAGTAAATTCGCCTATCTGTACATGTCCCCCAGGAAGGTCAATACCACGGGCAAGGAGAGCGCATACAATTAAACCATCCTTGGTAAAAGGTACGACTAGAACACTCGTTATCTTTTCAAAGGCAGGCAAAAATGAACTGCCAATATCTACAAAATTGACTTTTTGACCTGTTTGGATGACAGTCTTTCTGCGATCGCTCTCACTCATTACCTTAATTCCTGCTACTTAATACATTAGGATGAAATCCGTAACGCACCATTCGTAAGGATTTGGTGCGTTACGCTGTCGCTAACACACCCTACGTATCTTTTCAAAAATCAAATAGTAGTCCTATACGACTGTTACCAGAAGTTTGCAGTTCATAATTTGAGTTTTCTAGGGATGGGAGTCTACCCTATGTTAGTTCCTAAGCTGCTGCTCAGGAACTAGAATAACCTTGCTGAAATTAAGCGTTAGAAAACATTGTAAGCATTACTAATAGAACAACTAATGCACTGATCCAAAGAGCTAACGATCCCCAACTAACTGAATCTTTTTGTACTCTTTGCCAGAAATTGCTGACTAAATTATTCCGAATTGCCATTTTATAACCTCCAATTTTTATGAAACTTGTACTGACTCAATGCATTAAGCCTGCATTGAGTAAAAAAAAGTTCATCTTTGGGGGTATCAGTCTTGATTTGCTGATTCCCAGAGAGTAACCAACAGAGATTTAAATTAACCCATACAGCGATGTCTCCGACGGGCTACGCCTACGCGAATGCATACGTCTCAACGCATTACTGATCTAAAAAACAAACAAAAATTTACAAAAAGATATTTGTTGATGCTTAACTTGATTTTCCCATACGTAACTGTTTACACTCCCAAATTTGGCGATTTTGAGAGAATTCTTAATGTTGTGTTAACCACCGATAAAAGTTAGTGTTTTTCAAATCACAAACTACGTAAATAGTGACTCTGTTTCACTTTCACTTGTGATTTCTATAGACTTGAAAATAGGTGAGATTGGTAGGTAAATAATGGTGCAACAAATAAGACATAATGAACCGCAATATATCTGTACTATTCCAGTTGAGAAAATTACAGCTAACCAAGACGAAGAAATCATCACCTTTGGTGTATCTGCCGACGAGGCAAAAAAACAAGGCGAGGAATTATTAGCATCTACCTATGGTTGTAATCAATCGCAAGTTTTGGAATTGATGCAGCAAGCACGAATTGAAGCAATAGCTCAGTGGTGTGCTTCTAAAGAGCGCTAAAACTAGTTATGACGGTCTTGGCAACAGCAACTATTAGCAACCAAAATGGTATGCAAATATTCGGCTTACCTGCATGAAGGAGCAATGAATCTATGACTGATGCAAAGCAAACTTCCCCACGCCGCCGTCGCTCTTGGGCAGAGCCATATAAGATCAAGGTGGTTGAGCCATTAAAAATCACTACTCGCGCTGAACGCGAACAGGCGATCGCCCAAGCCGGTTACAATACTTTTCTATTACGTTCTGAAGATGTCTACATTGATTTGCTAACTGATAGCGGCACCTCAGCGATGAGTGATTATCAGTGGGCAGGGATGATGCTAGGTGATGAAGCTTACGCCGGCAGCAAAAATTTCTACAATTTAGAAGCAAGTATCCAAAAGTATTACGGCTATCGCCATATTGTACCCACTCATCAAGGGCGTGGTGCGGAAAACATTCTTTCTCAAATACTGATTAAACCAGGTGACTACATACCTGGTTTAATCAGTATTTCACCACAACCAGGCTGCATCAGGAGTTAGCTGGCGGCACCTTTGTAGATGTAATTATTGATGAAGCCCACGATGCCCAATTACTGCATCCATTTAAGGGTAATGTAGACTTGCAAAAGCTCACAGACCTAATCGAGCGAGTTGGGGCAGAACGTATTCCCTATATCAGCGCCGCCGGAACCGTGAATATGGCTGGCGGACAGCCGATTTCAATGGCTAACCTGCGGGCGGTACATCAGTTAGCCCAAACCTACGGTATCCGCATTATTCTTGATGCCACCCGCGCTGTGGAAAACGCTTACTTTATCCAGCAGCGAGAGGAGGATTATTCCAACCAGGCGATCGCAACCATCTTACATGAATTTTGCTCCTATACCGACGGTTGCACCATGAGTGGCAAGAAGGATGCACTAGTTAACATTGGCGGTTGGCTGGCTCTAAATGACTATGACCTTTACGAAGAAGCACGTAACCTGATAGTAATCTATGAGGGTCTACATACTTACGGCGGTATGGCTGGCCGGGATATAGAAGCTATGGCACGGGGTATAGAAGAGTCAGTTAAAGATGATCATATTCGTGCCCGTGTCGGGCAAGTTGAGTATCTCGGACAAAAGCTTTTAGATTGGGGTGTTCCAATTGTTGTACCTATTGGCGGTCATGCTATTTATTTAGATGCCAAACGCTTTTTATCACAAATCCCCCAAGACCAATTTCCGGCACAACGTCTAGCAGCAGAACTGTATCTAGAGGCCGGCATTCGGGCAATGGAACGGGGGATCGTTTCCGCAGGGCGCAGCAAAGAAACAGGCGATAATTATTATCCAGAGTTAGAACTAGTGCGTTTGACTATTCCACGCCGCGTTTACACCCAGGCTCACATGGATCTGACTGCTGAAGCAGTTGAAGAGGTTTATTATAATCGCGATCGCCTACGCGGACTCAAAATGATTTATGAGCCGAAGTATCTCCGCTTCTTTCAAGCAAGATTTGAATTGCTGTAAAGGGGGATTGGGGACTGGGGAATAGGGGACGAGTCTTTGATACTCGTGAATGAGTCCTTGATACTCGCTGACGAGTCTTTGATACTCGTGAATGAGTCTTTGAACTCCACTCCTCTGCCCCCTGCCCCCTGCTCCCCTGCCTATTGTCTTATGCGGCATAGAAAACCAACGTCCGCAACTCGATACTCTCGCGTGGCGGGGCATCCGGTTGGCTTGTGGGGCCATCGAATGCGGTGTGGGCGGCGAACCGCGCCAAACCTTCCTGTGCTGAGTCAAAACATTTTATGAGCAATGCCTCCTTGCGTTGCATTTGCGGAAAGTAGAACCACCGATGTTTCGGGTTATACGTGACTGCCTAGGTTTCGCCGACGCGATCGCGATATACAAGGTCGGTAGCCACAAGGTCTGTTGCTGCAATACTTTGGGCGTCACACACCGCTAATGGAGACTCCTGCACTGGCCCTGCGATCGGTCGCCAGAGGTTGACTACACTGAATCTATGCCGCAAAAGCTCATCTGCGTCTTCAGTACCGAGTGTTTCTAGCACGGTACGGGCGCGACTATAGCCAGACTTAGCAGTGAAGTCGTTGTGTACACCCCTTACTGGTGTCTTTATGCCTTGCTCGCCCTGCTTCGCCCGTTCGGCATTACGGAGGTTGTGATCGAACACTATCACCCTTTGGGCACCTGTCAAATCCTTGAGGAATTGCTCGGCTTCAGGGTAGTAAACACGGCGTACCTCATTCTGATCATAAAAGTCTTTAACAGTGCTGTGGTGTTCGGCCAAGGCGAATCCCTGTTGCTCCAAGGACACATCTTCTGCGATCGTCCGAGCATTATAAATAGGGAGTGTATGTACCTCATACTTCCCGCTTCGTTGTGGAATCCCTGGCGGTGGTTCGTAGGTGTAGTTGACAGGTTTTTCTGCTGTCGGAGTGAGGTAATGGAGTTCTCCCTCAACGTGCGGTAGTTCCTTGAACAATTGACTGTTTAAGCTCATGGGTTAAATCTCCCAGTGAATTCTACAATGTTTTGGTGATAGGGACTGTAACCTTTACCCTGTAACCTATTCCCTATTTCTTGCCCTACTTTTGAGAAGCAACGGCAGTAGGCGCACCAAGAATTTTGGCAAATCGTTCTAAGTAGAAGCTTGCAGGATTTTCCACAGCCCGAATTGACTCGCGATCGCGCACAGTATCCCACCATTTCTGCAAGCGAGGGGTTTCTGTTGGTAAGCTGAAATTGCGGAAGTGTTCCAAAAGAGGCAAGCGTTCAAACCAAGGATAGAAGCTGATATCGACTAAACTCAGCTTGTCCCCTAGCCAGTAAGGGCCATTACCAGACAGCTTACCTAGTCCTTCTTGCTCAATGTACAACAGCGATTCCAAAAACTCTCTTTGTCCCTGTCCCTGTTCTTGAGCATCTTTACCACGCAGAAATTTGTTAAAGGCGGGTACAAAGCGAGTGTTGGCATAGTCGATCCAGATCCGAGCGATCGCTTTAGCACCTGGATCGTGAGGTAATAAAGGTGGTTCTGGGAAGACTTCATCGAGATATTCGTTGATGATGGCAGACTCATAAATTTCGATATCCCCATGTTTGATGGCAGGGACTTTGCCGTAGCGCGAAATCTGTGTGTACCCATCTGGTTTGTTTTGTAAATCAATCTCAGTGGGGGTAAAGTCAATTCCTTTTTCCAGTAAAACCACACGGGTTCTTTGGGAAAAGGTGGAGGCTTTGGCAAAGTAAAGTTGTACGGTGCTCATAGAATACTTTCCTTGTAAATATTGCGTAGACGCGCAGTATCGCTAGACATTGCCTAGTTGAGACACAAGAGTGCTATCACATACTGGATAATATACTACGGTTTCTCAGTCGAATTAGCGTATGATATCTCGGAAATATTTCATAGTCTTTACAAAAATACAAGTCCTAACAATTGGAGATGGTTTGACAAAAGTGACCAAAGCCAAGTATCGATATTCTTGATAACCACTGCTAAAGTTGATACAGCACACAACTATGATGTTATAAGTGCAAAATTTAAATCTGTAAGAACTGCAATCAAAATTAGGTCAGTAAATCAGGATTTTCAAGTCAATATTATGGAGCCAATTCAGCCACAACAGCGCCGCGCCGCTGATCAAGTGTTTCAACAATCCCTCGATCAGTTGGAGGATATTTTACAAGAAAGTTTAGCTGAGGAAGAAGAAATCCCACAACTCCCACAACTGGATACTAGTAGTCTCAGTGAAGTCGAACTTGATCAAGACTTGATAAATATTGATTTAGCGGCTCTTGAGGATGCAGTTGCTGATATTGAACAATATCTCGAAGAAAAAACAAAAACTAAAGAAAAGTCATGAGTTTTAACTCCTGCACAGACGCGATTAACTCCTGCACAGACGCGATTAACTCCTGCACAGACGCGATTAATCGCGTCTCTACTCTTGACTCATTTGCCGCTGAGCTTCGTACAACATTAAAGCAGCTGCGATCGCCACATTCAATGATTCCACCCCAGGACTCAAAGGAATTCTTACTTGCTTGTCTGCGATCGCTGCTAAATCTGCCGATAATCCAGCCCCTTCATTTCCCAGTAAAATCAGACTGGGTTTACGCCAGTCCACGTCCCAATAAGTTAAAGTCGCACTGGGTAAGGTTGCCACTACCTGCATTCCTGCCTGCTGACTTTGTTGAACTGTTGCTTTTAAATCTTCGGTTACGGCCGTCGCTAGGCGAAACCATTGCCCTGCTGAAGCACGGAGAACTTTAGGGCTGTCTAAATCTACACTATCTCCACTTACCCACAACCCCGATGCTCCAACGGCGGCGGCAGTGCGGATCATCGTACCCAGGTTTCCCGGATCTTGCACCGTTTCTAAAGCTAGCACTAAACCAGTAAATGGTAGTTGAGTTTGGCCTTCGCTTCGTTTTGCGGTTGCCACCACACCATCCGGTTGGACTGTAGTAGCGATCGCATTTAATACTTCCTCGCTCACAATTTCGGAGCGATCGCTTTTATTACAAGCTTCTGACCAGAGTGAGGAGTGGGCTGCTTGCCATCCTGGGGTACAACACACTGTTTCTAGTGGGTAATTCACCGCACAAGCTTCCTCTAGCAGGTGCGTCCCTTCCAACAAAAATAACTGCTGCTTGTGCCGCTCCTTGGTGGAGTGGAGTTTGCGAATTTGCTTGACTAGGGAATTTTGTAAACTGGTCAACACGATTTTAGATTTTGGATTTTGGATTTTGGATTTTCGATTAATCTAAAATCGGCAATCTAAAATCCAAAATTATTATGCGGAACCCGGGACTTGAACCCGGAAGCCTTGCGGCACTAGAACCTGAATCTAGCGCGTCTGCCAATTCCGCCAGTTCCGCTGGCACTTGTACTTATCGACAATTTCCTATTATTGCGTAATTTTTTACCTTTGTCAAGTAAAAACATAACGCCTCGTTAAAAGTCTCAAACTGAAAACGAGTTTTTCAGAGGATAGGTTGAATCAAAATATTAACTGAACAGTACAGCAGAGATTTTTAGAGAACACTTAAGTTATTTTACTGAGTATTTAATTTTGCATAAAATTACTACTTATTCGTTATTTTTTGTAAAATTTTTAAAAAGCTCAAAAAGCCTGCTATTAATTCTTTTCAGCCCTCATTTTCCCCAAAAAAACACTTTTTTCATCCAAGATGTTGCCCTAAAATGTGGACAATTTGAATCTTTACTGTAGAATCAAAACCAACTTCAAACATATAAAATACGTATTACTTTTGGAGGTAGGCTTATTAATCCTTCTACCAGCTTACCAGATGCCAAAATTGCTCCAGAAGCAGACTCCTCAGTCTTGCAAATTTGGGGTGGGCATCCTTTGCGAGGTCATGTGAAAATTAGCGGGGCAAAAAATTCAGCACTGGTAATCATGGCTGGAGCCTTGCTGTGTCCGGGCGATTGTCGTATCCGCAATGTCCCCTTATTAGCGGACGTAGAGCGGATGGGTCAGGTATTATTGGCTTTGGGTGTACGCTTAACACGACAAGGTGATGTTTTAGACATCAACGCCAACGAAATTAAAACATCAAAAGCTCCCTACGAACTAGTTACCCAGCTGAGAGCGAGTTTTTTCGCCATTGGTGCCATTCTGGCAAGATTGGGAGTAGCACAGATGCCCTTACCAGGCGGTTGTGCTATTGGAGCAAGACCAGTTGACTTGCATGTCCGAGGACTGCAAGCAATGGGAGCTGAGGTGCAGATTGAGCATGGCATTTGTAATGCCTACGTCCCTGGCAGCAGCCGGAGATTAAAAGGTGCGAAGATTTACTTAGATATCGCCAGCGTTGGAGCGACAGAAAACTTGATGATGGCGGCTACCCTGGCAGAGGGTGAAACGGTCATCGAAAATGCTGCCAGAGAACCGGAAGTAGTTGATTTAGCTAACTTCTGTAACGCTATGGGAGCCAAGATCAAGGGGGCGGGGACTAGTAGGATTATTGTTGAAGGAGTCCCCAAGTTGCATTCTGTTGACTACAGCATTATTCCCGATCGCATTGAGGCCGGGACATTTTTACTGGCAGCAGCAATTACCCGCTCAGAACTTATCCTCTCGCCGGTGGCTCCAGAACATCTTGTACCAGTGATTGCCAAGCTGCGGGATATTGGGGTGACAATAATTGAAGAAAAGCCTGAACACTTACGCATCCTGCCAGCGGAAACCCTCAAGGCAACGGATATTGAAACTCAATACCATCCAGGTTTTCCCACAGATATGCAAGCGCCGTTCATGGCTTTGTTGACATTGGCCGAAGGCGACAGCGTGATTAACGAATCTGTCTTTGAAAATCGCTTGCGTCATGCCTCAGAGTTGAATCGCTTGGGGGCAGACATTCGTGTCAAAGGCAACGCTGCTTTCGTTCGGGGAGTACCGAAATTGTCTGGCGCACCAGTATTAGGCACAGACTTACGAGCATCGGCAGCGCTAGTCATCGCAGGACTGGCGGCAGAAGGACAAACCACAATTCAGGGATTACAGCACCTCGATCGCGGCTATGATCGACTCGATGTGAAATTGCAGCAATTGGGAGCTAAAATCCTGCGCGTGGGCGAAACATCAGCAGATGCAGAAATCGCTTCCAGCATCAGTAGCCTGTCAAGTTGAAATTGATCGGCTACTGATGCAAGAACAAGGGAAATGAGGGAGACAAGGTAAAATTTTCTTCCTCTGCTCCCCCTGCCCACCCTACTTAAATCGTTATACTAACTGTGGGAGGCTGTTTATTTAACCAGCCAAATTCCATAGTTATGTTTTTTTATAGCTTGCTGCACTATGTCCTTCATCAAAACCCCGCTGATTGGTTTAAAAGCTGACTCATTTCGTCATCCATTAGACCTGGAAGCTACCAGAGCGCTCAAGCAGATACCGGGCATAGATATGTTGGTACGAAATTGGCTCGGGCCAATGGCAGAACAGGTTTTCTATGTCGAAAATATTGCCTCCAGTGTTCTGGTAGGTGAAAAGCAACTACCCGATTTATACAAGCTGTTGTTAGACGCCTGTAAAATCCTGGATATAGATCCTCCCCAGTTGTACGTCCGGCAACATCCGGCTCCCAACGCCTATACTTTTGCTGTGCGGGGTAAGCAGCCGTTTGTTGTGCTCCACACATCTCTGATTGATATCCTCACTCCAGAGGAAATACAGGCAGTAATTGCCCACGAGTTGGGGCATCTCAAGTGTGACCATAGCGTTTACTTGACTCCTGTAAATTTATTAATATTAGCTGCGGCAATTGTGCCCAATGTCGGAACCTTCGTTGCTCAAGCGATACAGGCACAGCTTTTAGAATGGGTCCGCTGTGCTGAGTTTACCTGCGATCGCGCCGCATTACTAGCAACCCAAGACCCCAAAGTTGTCATGTCAGTGTTGATGAAGTTGGCGGGTGGTTCCCCCACCTTAGCGCCACAACTGAATCTCGATGCCTTTGTTGCCCAAGCCCGCGCTTACGATGATATTAGTAAGACTGAACTCGGTGAAATGGTCAAAACTGCCCGTACAGCCCAATTAACCCATCCAGTACCAGTGCTGCGGGCCCGAGAAATTGACCGTTGGTCAAGCAGCACAGAATATCAATCTTTAATCCAAAGTCATGGACTGAAGTCTACAAGCAATGAAGTTGCACCCAAAGGCGGATGGCGAAACTGGTAGAGCCACTAATGAAATTTGATTATGCAAATTTAGATGTGTTTTAGCTTACAATACTCCAGAGGATTAGCTTATGCGATCGCGCTTATTAGAGTAGTTGAGCCAAGCTATGGGCGATTGCACCGTGATGTAAAAATACTGCTACAGCCTAAAAATCAGCTAATGACCAGGTTCCCTTACGACCAGTTCGCCAAAGACTATCTTAAAGAATTGTTACAGCCATTGGGGGAAGTGGAAACAAGTCGGAAAGTTCCAGCCCAAATCCGAGAGATTGATGTTTATTTTGTACCTCCACTCCAATCCACAAAGAATACAATAGAATTAGGGCTGTTGGGAAAATTTGCGGCAGAACCTGCATTAGTTGAACCATTTAGAAATGCGGCTACAATTGCGGAGATCCGCAGTTGCATGAATAAGTTGTTTGATATCTTTGCTGAAGTAAAACGTCAAGCTAAAGGTGATAAAAATCGGCTTGCAGAATCAGAATTACCACGTTTGTGGATTTTGTCACCCACAGCTTCTGAATCGATACTGGATGGTTTTAAAACTAACCTAGATGAAGAAAATTGGGGAATAGGAGTATATTTTTTAGGGGATTATTTGAGAACAGCAATTGTGGTGATTCACCAATTAGCTCGTACAGAAGAGACACTATGGTTGAGAATTTTAGGTAAGGGAAGAGTCCAGCAACAAGCAATAGACGAACTAGAAGCACTTCCCCAAAATAATCCCTTACGTTCCAAAGCAATTGATTTATTATTGAATTTAAAGATTACCTTAGAATTCAATCAAAATATAGACGAGGAGGATAGAGATTTAATTATGCGCTTATCACCTATTTACGAGCAAAAATTAGCAGAAGTGAAACAAGAAGGAATCCAAGAAGGAATCCAAGAAGGAGTCCAAGAAGGAATTCAAGCAGAACGTCGTAATGTTATAGAAAATTTGTTGCGAGTTCGCTTTGGTTCTTTAGATGCAGAACTAAGAGTAATTACTGAAGCCTTATTGGCATTATCTCCAGAGGAATTTACTCCTTTATTAGTGCAACTATCCAGGGAAGAATTATTAGATAGGTTCTTTTAAAATAACTCAGTTACTAAGAAATCAATGATTACTTAAACTTGTTAAATCGGACAATCGCATTAAAAAACATCCCATTGGTTAACCCACAGCCGCTACCATGACAGTTGTAACCAACGACGATCGCTTTCAACCCATAAATCTCTTTGAGTACGAAAAGCTAGCAAAAGAGCATCTGTCTCAAATGACGCTCGATTATTATAGCAGTGGTGCTTGGGATGAAATCACATTGCGGGATAATCGTGCTGCCTTTGAGCGAGTCAAGCTGCGACCTCGGATATTAGTCGATGTTAGCGCTGTCTACGACGGGCTACGCCTACGCAATCTAAGTACCTCCATTTTAGGACAACCCCTGCAACTACCTTTGTTAATTGCGCCGATGGCTTTTCAATGTCTAGCCCATCCAGACGGAGAAGTTGCCACGGCTCGAGCTGCGGCATCAGCTGGTGTGGGCATGGTGTTAAGTACAATGGCCACAAAGAGCATTGAAGAAGTTGCGACTGCATGTGATAAATTTCCCGATTCTCTGCAATGGTTCCAGCTTTACATCCATAAAGATCGGGGATTAACTCGTGCTTTGGTAGAAAAAGCCTATAAAGCAGGCTACAAAGCCCTTTGTCTGACTGTAGATGCACCTGTTCTCGGACAGAGGGAGAGAGATAGACGTAACGAGTTTGCCTTACCCTTAGACTTACATCTCGCTAATCTCACCACCATCTCAGGGCTAGATATTTCCCATGAAAAAGGCGAATCTGGATTATTTACCTATTTTGCCCAACAGCTAAACCCAGCAGTAACTTGGCACGATTTGGAATGGTTGCAATCTTTGTCTCCACTACCTTTAGTCATCAAAGGAATTTTACGGGGAGATGATGCTGCCCGGGCTGTAGAATATGGAGCCAAAGCAATTGTTGTTTCCAATCATGGTGGCAGACAACTCGATGGTGCGATCGCTTCTTTAGATGCCCTAGTTGAAATAGTAGCAGCAGTCGATGGTAAAGTAGAAATACTGTTGGATGGAGGCATTCGCAGGGGCACAGACATTCTCAAAGCTCTGGCATTAGGAGCAAAAGCGGTACTAATCGGACGACCTATTTTGTGGGGACTAGCAGTAGCAGGAGAAATCGGTGTTTCTCATGTAATCTCACTCCTACAAGATGAGTTAAATGTGGGAATGGCACTTAGCGGCTGTGCAAAACTACAGGATATTGACCCTAGTTTATTGACCCTGCCACGCCTTTAAGCTTTATATTTAATAAGTTGGGCATATTATTCGAGAAAAACTTTGAGAATTAATTTACAAAGTTGTTACAAAATCCCTAAATTAGGGTAGAATAGTTAAGATTGGACATAAGGGCGGGTGGCGGAATTGGTAGACGCACCACACTCAAAATGTGGCGGCCTTGCGGTCATAGGAGTTCGATTCTCCTCCTGCCCACTACCAAACAATTACTAGAGAGGTTAAAAAGTTATGCGCCTCAAAAGATGGGAATCTCCCCGTAAAGAAGGCAGGAATGACAAAGGTAGAGGTGGTTCTGCAAGGAAGCGGCAACTTAAAAAGCAAAGGCAAATGTTACGGCAAAGACTCAAAGAAAGTAACAAACCAGACAATAACAAAAACAATAGAGCAGGGGAAGAAAAGTTTATCTTCCCCTTATTTTTTGGGCTTTTATTTCAGAAAAAAATAAATTTTAGGGATTTCTCAATACATAGACTAAATTAAATCTGTAATAAATTTGTCAAGTCATAAGAAAAAATTATTAGCCATTCTTTAAAATATACTAATTTAAATTAAACCTCTTAAGCGTATAGTTACGAATCAAAATTGGCAGACTGAGTTCCGGTATTTTGCTTCGCCATCTAATTTTTAGATGTAGCAAATATTACGCAACAAAATATATATCCATAGGAATTTATCGCAATTATAATGTTTGCATGAACAAATCAAAAATTAATTATGAAGGAAGTATGAATTTTGTCAAACAGCGTCTGAAATCTCTAGCTTAAAACAGTAAAATAGGACACAGCAGCAAATAATTATAATATTACCCATTAAGTCAAAAGTATACTAAGAAGGCAATTGCATCTCCACGTGTTAACTTCCAACGATGACACAAGCCGACAAAAAGTCAGGAGTCATTTAATCCGAATTATTCAATACTCGGATTGGTCTAGGTAATCTATGGATTTTTTTCTTGGACACAGGAGTTATTGATGGTGGCGAGAGTGCTTCTACCTACTAAAAAAGTGCTTGATTTTCCTATTACCGCTTTACGCTTTGACGACCAGGTTCAAACAATAGTTAAGTGGGCGAGTAGGCATGAGAGTAAAACTGTATATGTAGCCAATGTACATATGCTGATTGAAGCTCATTGGAATCCAGAGTTTGCCACCATATTACGAAATGCAGATATAGTTACTCCTGATGGTATGCCTCTTGTATGGATGATGCGAAAAATGGGAGCGCTTTACCAAGACCGTGTGGCAGGGATGGATATTTTCCTCGCATTGTGTCAGCTAACTCAAACACAAAATCTTAGTATTTTCTTTGTAGGTTCCCAAACAGAAATTCTTTCTAGGATGCAAAAAAAGTTAGAGCAGGAATTTCCGCAGATGAAGATTGCGGCGATGGAACCTCTACCCTTTCGTCCCCTAACTGAAACTGAAGACGAAGCTTTGGTTCAAAAGATTAACTCTAGTGGTGCTAGCGCCGTCTTAGTATCTCTGGGATGTCCTAAGCAAGAAAATTGGATAGCTCAACATAAGGGTAAGATACAAGCTGTAATGATTGGACTGGGTGGAGTTTTCCCAGTTTATGCAGGAATTCACAAGCGGGCACCTCGCATAGTTCGAGACTTAGGACTTGAATGGCTGTATCGATGGATTCAAGAACCGCGCCGACTTTGCAGTCGCTATGCTAAGACCATCCCACTATTTATCTGGCTGGCTACGAAGCAACTACTATCATCAAGTCGGATTGCAGCGGTCTTTCTTCACGAGACTGGGGATTAAGGAAAAAGAAAAGGAAATAGGTGAGACTGACTAGCATGAAAACATGGTTGTAACGGTATTAGCGACATTAAGGAAATGTCGGGCATGAAACAGTTAAAAATTCTCATCTGTGCATATGCTTGTGAACCCAGAAAGGGTTCTGAACCTGGAGTAGGTTGGAATGTTGTTAGGGAGGTAAGCAAGTATCACCAAATCTGGGTACTCACATCGAACTGTCACCGTCAAGGTCTTGAAACTGAACTAGCACGTAACCCCCTGCCCAACCTGCACGTTGTTTACTTAGATCCTCTAGGCTGGATCATAGACTGGAGTCATCAGAGGATGGGAAAACAATGGGGGGTCTATGTTCATTATTACCTTTGGCAAATTTGGGCGTATTTTATCAGTCGCTCACTCCACAAGCAGATTGGCTTTGATATCCTACATCATGTAACTTATGTGAGGTATTCAAGCCCTAGTTTAATTTCACTGCTACCAGTTCCTTTTATCTGGGGTCCAGTTGGTGGCGGGGAATCATCTCCCAAAAGTTTTTGGAAAGATTTTAGTTTCCGTGGCAAGATATACGAGGTTTTACGAAATTTGGCTCGCTGGATAGGGGAATGTGATCCCTTAGTTCGCCTCACTGCACAACAAAGTGTCTTAGCCCGCGCTACCACAGAAGATACAGCTAAACGCTTGCGCCAAGTGGGCACAAAAAATGTTCAAATTTATTCTCCATTAGGTTTATCTCAAGATGAAATAGCAAATCTTTCAGATTTTGTAATTGTCGATAATTCTGCAATTCGATTTATTAGCGTAGGCAGACTTTTGCACTGGAAAGGGTTTCATTTGGGATTAGCAGCATTTGCCCAAGCCAACTTACCTAATGCTGAGTATTGGATTGTAGGAGAAGGAACTGAACGCAAACAGTTAGAAATATTAACTCAATATCTGAATATTACTAAACAAGTCAAGTTTTTAGGTAATCTATCTCGCGAACATACATGGAGTCAAATACAGAACTGCCATGTGTTAGTTCATCCCAGCTTGCATGAATCTGGAGGATTCGTGTGTTTAGAGGCAATGGCAGCAGGGCGACCAGTGATTTGTCTAGATTTAGGAGGCCCAGCTGTTCAGGTTACAGAGGAAACTGGTTTTAAAATAAAGGCGAATACACCCGATCAAGTAGTAAGTGATATTGCCAAGGCTATGACGTATTTGGCTAGTAACCCAGAGCTAAGATTATTGATGGGTCAAGCCGGGCAAAAGAGGGTGGGAGAGACTTTCAGTTGGGAAAGTAAGGGGAAGCAGTTAATTCAACTCTACGAGGAAATTTCAACCCAGAATAAATCCTACTTGAAATTGAGTTAGAGCGATGATTAGTGATAACGTAATAAGTAAGTCGGTACGAGAAAACCGAGGTATGTTTAGTTTTCTAAAAACTGTGGAGTAACCTATTTTTAAAGTATTCGTTAGCTTGGCATTTAGTTACCTAAATCGATTTTCTAATGCCCACTTACTTAGTATATATCTTCTCAATAGCTCCTTTAGCGATATTAGTAGGAGCTTACCTTAGAAGTGGTAGCATCCGTAAAAAACTAATTAAATTTCCATCAAAAATTTGTCGGATCAGGAATTTTAGAAAAACTGGTTATAGAACGGTAAAACTACTGTAAATCAGGGTGTAATTGCTTTGCATTATCTACTAGTTGGTTCTTTATTTCCACTATTCAGAGACTTAACTGCATGAGAGTGCTGTTGATACATAACCGTTATCAACTTGCAGGCGGTGAGGATGGAGTAGTAAAAGCTGAACAATCCTTACTAAAAGCAAATGGTCATCAGGTATCTCTACTAGAAGTTAGTAATCATGACATTAAAAATACCTGGGATAAAGTTGCAACTGCTATTAGTGCAATTTACTCATATTCAGCAAAACAACAAGTTCGCATCAAAATTTCCCAACTCCGCCCTGATATTGTCCATGTACATAACTTTTTTCCCCTACTCTCTCCTTCCATATATGATGCTTGTCGAGAGCATGGTCTAAGTATTGTCCAAACTCTTCATAACTATCGGCTTGCTTGTCCCAAAGCAATACCTTTTCGAGATGCAAAAGTTTGTGTGGATTGCTTTGGACAGAGGGTGCCGTGGTCTAGTGTTGTACATGGCTGCTACCGCAACTCACGCATACAAAGCTCGGTTATAGCAGCAATGAACAGCTGGCATCGGTTGCGAGGTACTTGGCACGAACAGGTAGATGCTTATATTGTCTTTACCCAATTTCAAAAAGACAAAATGTTACAGGCTGGACTACCAGCAGAAAAGTTCTACATCAAACCTAATTTTGTTTTTCCTCCAGACTCTCGAAACCAAAATGGTGAAGATAGTGACTACTTACTTTTTGTTGGTAGATTGTCTGAAGAAAAGGGAGTTTCGGTTTTAATTGATGCTTATGTACAGAAGAACTTATGCACACCACTAAAAATTGTGGGTGATGGGCCTTGGCGTCAAAAGTTGCAGCAACAGATTAAAAATACCAGTTCCGAAAATTTCATCGAATTTTTAGGGTTTCAGGATAAGCCAACAGTGTTGGCACTAATGCAGAATGCCCGGTTTTTAGTATTTCCTTCCATTTGGTACGAAGGTTTTCCCTTAACTATTGCTGAAGCTTTTGCCTGTGGTCTACCTGTACTGGTGTCCAAATTAGGTAGCATGGTAGAAATTGTCGAGGATGGAGTAACTGGTTTACATTTTGAAGCGGGCAACCATACAGATATGGCAGCCAAAATAGAATGGGCAACCAATCATCCTGAAACTATGAGAACTATGGGCAAAAATGCTCGCCAGGTTTATGAGACTAAGTATGCTCCTGAAGCTAATTATCAGCAGTTGATGGCAATTTACCAACAAGTCATCAATAAGAAGAAATAGTGTGTTCCTAGTGAGGAGGAACAGACCCTAAGGCGTTCATAATCAAGTGAAGCAGATTTTTCATCCAAAGGAATCGCGGCAGAATTTTCTGTTTTAACCCTCTTTCATCACTATCGGATAAATTAACCTTAGTTCGACGATACAGCCAAACGTTGATTCAAGGGTTCACCCCAAAGTGACGAAAGAGTCTAAGTGCAAGGATTTCGACCAATCAATGTCCTGCTGTAAAAACCCATTATCTGAAATCAACTATTAAAGTACTTGACATAAACCCAGGATTAACTGCTATATTAACTAGAGTAAAGTCGTTGGGGCGTAGCCAAGTGGTAAGGCAGCGGGTTTTGGTCCCGCCATCCCTAGGTTCGAATCCTAGCGCCCCAGTAAATCTAAAGACAGGCATAACAGCCTGTCTTTTAGAGTATTTAATTAGATTTTTAAGATGCGTCTCAATTGCATCTAATTCTGTAAATGTTACTTGTCAGGCGATTTGAGAGCTTGATCCAGAGTCTGCCGAGCCTGTTCTGCTTTAGATCGCGCTTCCTGGTAACGCACATTAGCTTGGGCAAAATTTTTGAGAACTTTAAAACCTTCCTTGAGCCGAGTAATCTCCTCTTCTGTCACCGAATCGTCAGTGAACAGAATATCAACCGCTTTGCGAATTTCTAACGCTTCGGCTCGTGACTCCTGAACTTTCAGCTTGAGTGTGGCCAGGTTACTCAGCACCTGAACAGCTTGTGTAATGCTATCTTCACCGCTAGCAGTATCAATAGTTGGCTCTTTAACCTCAATTAATTGTTGAGGGCCAAATCCTTCTTCCAGTTCCGTGGGTAGCTTACCTGCATCCATCAGTTCCATCAGCTGATCCATTGCTTTGTCACGGGCTTTGGCTGAATCTTTTCCAGAAACAGTAAGGATAATTTCTGGGCTTTGAGCGAGAGTATATTGAACCATATTTGAGCAGAAAATTTGCTGGTTAACCAAGCTGAGGTAAAAGATTATAACAT
Source organism: Nostoc sp. (assembly GCF_036917655.1). Taxonomy (GTDB): domain Bacteria; phylum Cyanobacteriota; class Cyanobacteriia; order Cyanobacteriales; family Nostocaceae; genus Nostoc. Next base: position 148,516 of record NZ_JBALCY010000002.1, on the reverse strand, counting down.
ACTGCGTGTCCGGTTATTTGTTGGTTTATCTATTTCGGTGTCGGGTTGCCAAATTCATTCCTACCCCTGCTAAGTCGCTCAAAATAAAACTTTATACTTAAGAAAAGGGAAATAAGTTTCAACAGGAGGGGAGAGCAATGGCTCCCAGTCCCACCATCATGCAAGCTGTGGAAAAACTGGGCTACCGTGTCACCGTTGGTGATGTGGCAATCCAGGCAGGATTGAAGGTCGCTGAAGCTAATCAAAGTTTGTTAGCCCTGGCATCTGATGCTGGGGGACATTTGCAGGTAGCGGATTCAGGTGATATAGTTTACCTTTTCCCACAAAATTTTCGAGCAATTTTGCGTAATAAATACTTCCAGTTACGATTGCAGGAATGGTGGAAAAAGGTCTGGAGTGTTCTGTTTTACCTGATTCGTATTTCTTTTGGAATTTTCTTGACTGTTTCCATCGCCCTGATAACTATTACCATCTTCATTATTATTACTGCTGCTAATTCAGACCGTGACGGCAACAATCGGGGCAGTAATTCCGGCGGTGGGGGGTTCTTCTTTTTTCCAAATTTATTCTGGTATCTTAGCCCAAATTATGACACTCAGTACCAGGAACGGCGACGTGGAAGCCGGGAAGAAAGCAATCTGAATTTCTTTGAAGCTATATTTTCGTTTTTGTTTGGCGATGGTAATCCTAACGCCAACTTAGACGAACGTCGCTGGCAAGAAATTGCTACGGTGATTCGGAGTAACCGTGGCGCAGTGGTAGCAGAACAAATTGCCCCATATTTGGATGACATTGGCGAGGGATATACAAGAGAGTACGAAGATTATATGCTGCCCGTTCTGACGCGATTTAATGGGCAACCGGCGGTAAGTCCCGAAGGGCAAATTGTTTATTACTTCCCAGAGTTACAGGTGAGTGCAGTTAAAAAGCGCCGTCATTCAATATCACCTTACTTGGAGGAATTGCTTTGGCGTTTTAGTGCCGCAAGTTCCGGGCAAATTATGTTGAGTGCTGGGTTGGGTGTACTAAATTTTGTTGGTGCTTTAGTACTGGGAAGTCTGTTGAGAGATGGCACTGTTGCCGCCCAATTAGGTGGACTGGTAGCTTTTGTGCAAGGAATTTATTGGCTACTATTGGCTTACGGAGCAGGTTTCTTAGGCATCCCGTTATTGCGTTATTTCTGGATTCGGTGGCGTAATCGCAAAATAGGCGATCGCAACCGCGATCGCCTTTCCCGATCAAGGCTATTGGCAAGTCCTGATGCACCTTTACAACAAAAAATCGACTATGCTCAACAATTTGCCACAGAAAAAGTCATTGGTAACGAAGACTTAGTGTATACTAGCGAAACTGACTTACTCGACCAGGAAGTTGAGCGTTCTGCACAAATTGATGCTGAATGGCAACGGCGGTTAGACCAGTCATAAGCAATTCGCTCATCCAATAACTAAGAAGGAAAAAAATGGGCGGGCATCTTGCCCACCCAACAGAGTTTTTGAGAGAATGCGATCGCGTCGGTATCGCTAATAAAAATTGCTTCAAATTGGTAGCGCGATACCCACCCGACTATTTCCTTTTACCGCCGACTGCGAAAACCCTGTCTTCCATTAACTTGGTCAAAGAGGACATCGTATTTATCAAAAAATGCGATTCCAGTATTTACAAATATAGTTAGTTCTGCCTGTGGCGAGATACTCAAATTCCAGCGATTAAATCCGTCGCGGGTTCCTGGAATCAGACTGTAATCAAAAATGCCATTAATTGCTACTTTCACGGCATTTGCTGAACCTAATACTCCTGGTTTGAGTTTACCTGCTGTAGAAGCTGACTTGAATTCAGTCAAACCATTAATAGTTGCAGTATCAGCGCTCATTCTGGCATTACAAGAATTTTTAGCAGAACTCCCAGCAAGAGTTAAACAAACTTTGCCCAGTCGAGAGTCCCATCTTTTACCGGGTACACCATTAATTTCGGGTTGTTGACTCCAAGAAGCCATTTTGAAACCTGCTTGATTTTCAGCAGTTAAACCGAGAACTAGGCTGCCATTATTGTTACTACCACCATTTCCAATCACGATAAATCCGTTACTCAGATTGCCTGGTAATTTTCTCAACGGGTTATAGAGAAGTGACTTTTCAAAATAGTTGACACCGACAATACCAGAGAATGGTACACCACTATTTGCTGAACATTTAGGTTTTTCGGCAGTACACTGGCGACTAGTAACAACCTGTACGGGAACAGGTTCTGTGGTGGGAATCAAACCAAACCGAACATTAGTATAAACTAATTCTCCCTCCAGGATAGTACCATCACTTAATACCTCCTTGATATTTTGACCTGTTCTTTGGATCGGGGCATTACCTAAAAACTCTTTGGGAACTCTTAGCCCTGCTGACCCTGTATCTAATAAAATACGTCTTGGCTGACCATCTGCGATCGCTACTTCTAGAAAATAGCCGCGAACAGGTTGACCGAGGGAAGGTTTTGGATATAAAGGTAAGGATATAGTCTTAAAAGTTGGCTTGCGGGGTGTATTTTGAGAGATGTCGCGCAAGGCTGGGTTTGGGAAAAGCTCCGCAAATGCTGACTGGCGTTGCGCTGCTGGTTCAGGCGCGATATCCCAAAGGCTTTCGTAGTAAAAAAAGCCGATACCTAAACCGCGTTGTTGCACTGCTTGCACCTGGGATTGAATTTGTGGTATGGAAACTGGGCGATTTCGTAACCCCGCCATAATACCGATACCAGTTGGGATGATTTGCTGGGTTTCTAAAATTTCTGGGCGGGTAATTTGAGCGATAAAACTTTCTAAATCATTACGGTATACCTGCATAACTAACTCATCGACAATACCCAACCGTACCCAGTTCAGCCAGTCTTGCAGTTGTATCTTGTAGGCGAAATCATAGTAATTGGGAGCAACTGAGAAAATGGCATTAGGTTTTCTAGCTATCACAGTTTGGTGGAGGTCTACCATGAATGCAGTAATTTTATCTGCCCGCCATTTTATCCATGCTTGGGCTTGGGGATTGGGTGGAGGAGGCTTCCCAGTTTCTTGAGTATATAGACTAATGGTGTACTTGTCGTAACCAAAATCTACAGGTAAACTCATGTGGTCGTCAAATTGAACGCCATCAGCATCGTATTGAGTGATAACTTCCATAACGAGTTCGCTGATAAACTTTTGCACTTCGGGGTGAAAGGGATTCAGCCACGCTACTTCACCTGCAGCACTAATTGAAGTTTGAGTCCCATCCTGCTTTTGTGTTAGCCAATCTGGATGCTCGGATGTGAGTTCGGAAATTAGAGGAACCATGAAACCAAATTCAAACCAGGGTATTGCTAGTAGCCCTTGTCTACGGGCTTGAGTGATAATGTCTGCAATTACATCTTGTCCATCTGTTCCCTTGAAGAAAAAGGGGATACCCATTTTTTGCATGATGGCACTGGGGTATTGTGTATAACCATCATTCCAGACTACGGGATAAACAGTATTAAAGTTTAACTGCCGCAGTTGGCTCATGGCTGCTTCCACCTGTGAACGATTTCTGAAAACGCTAAAATCGTTACTACTTAGCCATACTCCCCGAATTTCTTGACGAGGTTGAAGAGGTAGTTGGGCAAAGGTAGGGGCAAAGCTGTTGAGTAGCAATACTGCAAAGAATGATATCAGACATAATAATGGCAGCAGACGCTTCCTCAAAAGCCACCAACCTTGATGAATCAAAGGCGATGTATATTGACTCGCGGCTTCTCTACCAGACACTACGCATAGCTTGTTTAGGAATAGCAATACGTGTCTGTGCACAGGCTTAAATAGTAAGTTAGTTAGAGCTGCATTAATTTCTATACTTTTTTCCCAAAACTGAGTTGTCATTACTTCTGCTTACTAAATGAGGTTAATTAGTTATATTTCATTCCATATAAACGTTAAATTGCTACACCAGGAAAACTGATACAGTAATTTAGCTGCAAGATAGTTGACGCAGTTATAAGGTTAGTAGTGCCAAATATAAATGTTTCAAATGTAAGCTGTAATAAATTCTCACTCTTTCATGTAGTAAGTTAGAGCACAATTACAAAGTAGAACGCTACACTATTTAATCATGATCACTGAAATATTACGCTACAGTCCGTAAAAACGCATACTCAAGAGATAATCCTGACCCCCTTCGTAAACCGGACAATCAGTAAGAAGTTTTTGTAGATGGAGAGTTTAAAGACTTCATTAAACCAATTTTTGACCCACTATACCTGTATCATAATCAACACGTTGATCCTTATGCGATCGCTATCTCATTCAAGTAGTTAGCAGAGAATCACCCAGATGCTGACTTGCGAATTATGCGGATGGAAGTAAGAGGTGAAGATAAGTTTCTACTTCGCGCTAAAACTGCACCATAAGTTGACAAGTCTGCATTGAGCGCGAAGTACTTTGAAATTTATCACATTATCTTCAGTTTCACACTTTCAACATGGGCGGTTTCTACTGTGGCGATCATGACTGTCATCGCTGGGTTAACTTTTTTATCCGCTACTGCACTTTGTTGACGAGGCGGAAGACGACTTAATACACTCATCCCACCCAAGGCGATCGCGATTCTTAAACCAGCACCCAAGAATAATGGCTTCAACCATGCCCTGGTTATTTTTTGATCTGATTTGCTCAACTAGTATCTTCAGAGGTTACAGGTTCTTCCATCTCGATTTCTGAAACACTTTCATCGCTCACAGCCCCACCTCCACTTCCTGTCTATGCATACCAATCTTGGTATTTTCTTAATAAAACTTGAAATTTATTTACTTCATATCAACTATGGCGCATTTCATAGTATATGTCTTTCACATAAAGATGTATACAATAGAACAGATAACGCCTGAGTAATTACTAGTAAAAAATGCTTAAAAATTTTATGTATATTATGACCAAAAAAATTATCTCATCTCATGTAGCCACTCTAGGTCACACACTATATGTATTTAGATCACTGTCAACCAGTGGTTAGATATGGAAAACTAGTGAAGCTAATGTAGATTTATCCAAATTAGAATCAAAAGAGTTAATGCATTTGGTTATACTTATAAAATCTTATTTATACGCAAGAGATAATTCTTCTGAAGCTTTTGTGTTGCCAGGAAGCCTGGCCATACCATGCAATCCAGGTATAGGTCAAGCTAGCGTCCACAGCTACACGTGAGTTACAAAGGAGCAAACTCCATTGCCCTAAATTCCAGCAAGGGTGGCCCTGATTATGGAATTTTGAAATCAATCAATCAAATCAATAAATAATTGGTATTTACCAGAGTAACCAGATATGTTCAATGCCACTGAAATTTTAATTGATGCCTTTGTAAATGAAATTCGAGAAGGCTACCGTCGCACCTATGGCTGCTTCAAAAATGATTATCAGGACATTATCGCCTGGGCTGGTAACATGGCTTTGGAAAACATTGCCAATAGCGACGCCCTTTATCACAATGTTGAACACACCGTCCTTGTCACCCTGGTGGGGCAAGAAATCTTACGTGGTAAACACATTAGAGAAGGTGGTGTTTCCAGTGAAGACTGGTTGCATTGTATCATCTCCTTAGTGTGTCATGATATTGGCTACGTTAAGGGAGTTTGCCGACAAGACCGAGAAGCAACAGACTTATATGCCACAGGTAAAAACGGCAGAATGGTTTCTGTAGCTCCTGGCGCTTCCGATGCCAGTCTGACGCCGTATCATGTTGATAGAGCCAAGCTTTTTATTGATGAGCGTTTTGGAGGTCACAAGTTGATCGATGCTGAGGCAATTAAGAGCAATATTGAATTGACTCGATTTCCCGTGCCTGCGGCAGAAGATCATGAAGATACAAAGTGCTTTGCAGGATTAGTCCGGGCTGCTGATTTGATTGGTCAACTAAGCGACCCGCGTTACCTGAAGAAAATTACTTCTTTATTTTACGAGTTTGAAGAAACTGGTGTAAATAAAGTTTTGGGCTATAAAACCCCTGCCGATTTACGTAATAACTACGCTAAGTTTTACTGGAATGGCGTCTATCCCTATATCCAAGAGGGACTGCATTACCTATCATTGACACAACAGGGAAAACAAATTCTCGCTAATCTCTACTCAAACGTGTTTGTTGTGGAACATGAAAAACAACAGGAAGAACAGCAGCGGTATTTAGAGAAGTTAGGAGTTGGGAGTTAGGAGTTAAGAGTTGGGAGTTAAAAACTATTAATCATGAGTTATAAATTAAGATAAAAGTTTAATAACTCATAACTTATAACTTATAACTCCTAACTAGTATGGATTGGTGGCAACGACTGAAGAAAAATCCTTTGGCACGATTTGGGGCAATTTTGCTGTTAGTTTTCTACATAGCAGTAATTGCAGCTGATTTCGTGGCTCCTTATGACCCCTATGCTTCACAGGCCAATGGTTCACTACTGCCACCAACTAAGATCGACTGGGTTTCTCAGTCAGGGCAGTTTATCGGGCCCCATGTTTATCCGACGACTCAGGGAGACACGAATTTAGAAACAGGCGATCGCAAACTTATTGTAGACTTGACAAAGCCCTCACCCCTGCGTCTATTTGTCTCCGGGCCAGAATACCGATTGTTGCAGATGAGTTTGCCATTACCCCCAAAGTGGGATGAAGTGACAATCTTTCCTGGTATTCCCTTAAATTGGCATTTATTTGGCACAACAAGTGCGGCCAAATTCAATATCTTGGGCACTGATGACCAGGGCCGCGACCAACTTAGTCGCCTGCTGCATGGCGGTCGCATCAGTATGTTTATCGGGATTTTTGGCATTATCATTACCTATCCCCTCGGTTTGCTCATCGGGGGAATTTCTGGCTATTTGGGCGGTGTGACTGATAGCGTCATTATGCGCTTGGCAGAAGTGCTAATGACTTTCCCTAGTATTTATCTTTTGGTGACTTTGGGAGCAGTGTTACCAGCTGGTTTAAGCAGTACCCAGCGCTTTTTGCTAATTGTGGTGATTACTTCGGTTATTAGCTGGGCTGGTTTAGCACGGGTGATTCGGGGACAGGTACTATCAATTAAAGAGCGAGAATTTGTCCAAGCGGCACGCGCAATGGGCGGGAACCCACTTTATATTATCCTCCGCCACGTTCTGCCGCAAACGGCTAGTTATATAGTTATTTCTGCTACTCTTGCAATTCCCAGCTTTATTGGTGCAGAGGCGATACTGAGTCTCATCGGCTTGGGAATTCAACAACCAGACCCCTCTTGGGGCAATATGCTTTCTCTGGCTAGCAATGCTTCAATTTTGGTACTGCAACCTTGGTTAATCTGGCCGCCGGCTGTGCTGATTATCCTCACAGTGTTGGCATTCAACTTACTCGGTGATGGATTGAGAGATGCCCTCGACCCCCGTAGTTTAAGAAGATAAGCTCTTAGAATAGCAAATGCGATCGCTGATATAGCAAATGCTGTCGCTGATATAGCAAATGCTGTCGCCGAAGTAGCAAATGCGATCGCCGAAATAACAAATGCGATCGCCGAAGTAGCAAATGCGATCGCTGATATAGCAAATGCGATCGCTGAAGTAGCAAATGCGATCGCTGATATAGCAAATGCGATCGCCGAAGTAGCAAATGCTGTCGCCGAAGTAGCAAATGCGATCGCCGAAGTAGCAAATGCGATCGCCGAAATTAGTCCGTGAAGGCGGACTTTGCCTGTGTAGCGGCGAATTCTATTCGCCTACTGTTGCAAAACCCAACGGCGAAACAGTTCCACCATAATCCGCCAGCTTCCCTGAGTTTCCTCAACGACATCATGACGCTTCAGAGTATTCAGCGCTTCCTGTAAATTGGCGTCGTTCATACCTGTAGACTGAGCCAAGACATCCAGACTTAACCCCTCTAGGTGAGATGCAAGGACTTGTAGAATTACCTGTTGACCCTCAGCACTCCGCGCCGCCTGACCCCAAACCCCATCAAAGTAATAGCGTCCCCGTTTGAAAAACTCAGGGTCATTGATAACTGCTTCCACATCTTCTACAGTGAAAACTGGCTCACGCGATCGTCCTTGCTCAAAAACAAAATCATTGTAGCCGCGCACTAGCTGAAAACCCAGCAGTTGCACTAAATATGGTTGACCATGTGTCAAAACATAAATTTCATCTAAAGCTTCCGGGATGTAGTCGAGGGGGAAGTCTTCATTAACTGGGTTAGCGAGAATTTGGCGGGTAGCTGCACGTTCCTGAAAGCCTACATGAATAGGAATGACGCTGGCAAAGAAAGGTTGGAAGTAATCTGCTGTCATCTCCTCTAAAGTATGTAAACCAGCAAAGGCAAAGGCGATTTTAGAACTCATTTGCACCAAACCCCGCAGAAAACCCATAAAGTCGATAGGAATTTTGTTCGCTTCTATTAAATCTTCAATTTTCTCGAATTCGTCTAAGGCGATGATTAACCCGCCCTCTAGCGTTACTTCCACCTGTTTTAAATAACGTTCAAAAGTCCGGTAGGGGAGATTAAGTAAATCAGCATCGGTTGGGGATGGAAGTTCGACAGTTCGAGAAATTTCATCACAAATTGCCATCAGCACCTCACCTACACCTTGGGCGGTATCTCCCAAACGTAGCAAGTTGACATAGGCTAGTTGTATTTTTGAGCCTAGACAGTTAGCAGCATTAACCAGAATGGAAGTTTTGCCCATGCGCCTGTGACCGTAGAGAACTACAGACTGGAGTTGATTACCCATCACCCAGAGTTCTTCTAACTGTCTGATGATATCTTCTCGCCCAACAAAGAGATGACCTTGAACGGGGTCGCCTACAACATAAGGATTAATCACGCGCTTGGTAATGGAAATTTCCCCTACTTCACCAGTGATTTGTAAAAGGCTTTCTTTCCAAGTTTCAGCGATATCTATGATTAACCCTTGCTCTGCTTGCGGCAAGGTGTCGGCTTGATTTAGGATCTTTGTCAGTTCGCCTAATGCTCGGTTGAGAGCTAAAGACCTAGCTGAACGTGAGACGCTGCGGTTAACAAACTGGACATCTTCAACAACTCGACGCAGACTAGCAAGAACTTTCCAGGTAACTGGACGTAAAAGAGGTTCCTGTGGAAAAGGAATAACTTGGATAGTAGCAATAAAGGCTGGTTCTTGAGCTTCCTGAAACGCGGCTAAAGTTTGGGCAAGGGTGTACATTTCCTCACCGTAAAGTAGAGAACGCACTACCGCAAAAGCCTCTATTGCTTTCGCTGGCTCATATTTATGCAGATGCCAGAAGCCAGCAGCAGCAGCACGGGCAGGAGTATCTAAGCGAGTGTCTGTGTTAAAACGAGCTTGTAAACTTTCTTGCCAAGAACTAGGGAAGAGAAAGTAAATGGAAAAGAAACCTCTAACAAACCTTGACTTTAGGGTTTCATTTAGAGAAGCTGAAGCAAAACGTACTATATTCCAATCAAAAGGATTTGCCGCCAGTCGAGAGACATTCCAAATAAGTTGCTCTGAGGGGATTTTGGCAAGTACTCTATTGACTGCTTGGAGAACGGGAATGAATTGTAGGGTATATGCCAGCAGTTCATTAGTATTATGTAAACCTGTTTCCCAATCATTTTGCAACCAATTTTGCAAGCGCCAGACAAGATTAGGAAGAGGAAGCGGAGTGATGCGGGGAATTAGCCAACTACTGTTTTGAATTGTTCGCAAGTTTAAAGGTGAGCCAATAAGCCAGGTTTCTGGACGCAGTACGACCACGCTTACCGCTACGTCGAACACCACACCGAACGCCACGCCGAACACCACACCGAACGCCACACCGAACACCACACCGAACGCCACACCGAACGCCACACCGAACGCCACACCGAACGCCACGCCTCCTGCCACGCCTCCTGCCACACCTACCGCCATGCCTACCGCCATGCCTCCTGCCACACTTACCGCCACGCCGAATGCCACGCTTCCCGCCACGCCTACCGCCACGCTTCCCGCCACGCCTACCACCACGCCTATCGCTACGCCTCCCGCCACGCCTACCGCTACGCCTCCTACCACGCCGAATGCCACGCTTCCCACCACGCCTACCACCACGCCTCCCGCCACGCTAAACCAGTCAACGGGAATGTTTACTGCCTGAAAAATTAGACTTACAGCTAGAGGTGTAACTATTGTTAAAACTAATCCTTGAAAAAGTAACTGGCGTTGGATAGCATTTTGACGCAATAACTTCCATCCCTTCCGCCAATTCATTTCCCCTTCAGGAATATACCCACCCCCGAATATATCCACATACCACCGCAAAGCTTGGGGAAAGAAAAACACCCAGTACAAAAGGCGCAGATAATCCAAGGGATTCCACAGAGATAGGGGACGCCTCAACTTGGGCGCTAAGTCTAGGCGGGGTACAAGGGTCATTATTCAACCTCCATCTTTACCCGTGAAGAACCTAACCCCCCAGCCCCCTTCCCTATGAGGGAAGGGGGAGTAGGAGTAATCTTGCTCCCCTCCCCTCGTAGGGGAGGGGTTGGGGGAGAGGTCAAAGTGATGTCATTCATTGCAAACTCTCCAAATACTGCGAATAAGTTCGATAACACAGTTGCATCAGTTTACGAGGATGTCCACCACTTTCGTGGATTAGTTTGATAATTTCTTCTTCAGTAAAACTCACAGAAGTTCTAGCTAAACGGTTGGTAATAAAAGCACGTATGGTAGCTTCATCCCAAGGATGAATCTGTTCTTCTTGGCAAATACCTGCCAACGGAGAAGTATTACCTTGCTCCTGACTATCGTTAAAAAGGTTGTTCAGAGGTTCGGTGGCAGCTAAAATCAGCTTCAACGGAGCATTACTTCCTTCAGCTAAACCGCGCAAATAATCCCTTATATTGCGAGTAAAACCTTCGCTTGTAAGTTTTCCTACATTGTCTAGAGCCAGTAGTATTTTATGATTTCGCAAATTGCGGGTTAACTGATAGTCTTTACTTTCGGGTATACCAATCTCGTGGCACAAATCACTATAAAATTGACTTTCATTATGAAGTAAATTCAGGTCTAAGAAAACTGACTGACGTTCACTTGTGAGAAATTTTTTCGCCTGTTGGTTAATCATCCATAGCAGCGAAGATTTGCCGATTCCCTCTTCCCCAATTAAAACAACACTACTACCGCTATTCAACACCTCAAATACTCGCCGGATTTCGCGCTCTCGGTCAAAGAATAAATACTTTTCTTCTACTCTCCCATTAAAGGGAATGAAGGGATTATGATTTGGCTGTAATAGATTATCTAGCTGTGATTCATCTCCTCGTGATGTATTAGTTGGTTCTACAAGCGGCTCTTGGGAAGGTAAAGCTTTTCCTGAATGCTGTTGATAATGATATTTAATTTGATTTTTAAAATTTTTCTTATTAACTTTTATCCCTAAATCTTGTGTGATCTTTTTGCATAAATTTGCACCTGCTTCTCTCAAATATTGCTCAGAGAGAAAAGTCTGAGTAGCAATATCTGAATAAATCTGACCTTCCCAGATTCCTAAAAAAAGCTTTTCTTCCAATTCATTTAAGACTTGATTAGTCTTTTTAGCAAACAGCACATTAATGAATGCTAACGCTTGTTTTGAGTCCATTAGGCGTAATTGAATTGGCAGAGCAAAGTAAAAATCAGCCCTTAGTGTAATACTTTACCTTACAAACCTACATTTGCCTACTTTCCCTTACAACAATTTAATCACTCAAACTTCCTACTAACGCCTACCTATAGAGTCTGTGTCTCAAGTGATGATGGTGTTACAGAACAAAAGTTGAGGAGTTTGAGAAATGACAACTTTTAGACAACAGCTTGCACTTGCTCTTATCGCTGCCACCGCCACCATAGTAGCTGCCGGAGTGCCTGTCATAATGGGGCTTGGCAACAAATCTTCTCTAGAGTCAAAGCCCTCTGTCACCACCACTTCTACAACGTGTGATAAAGTTACTGTGGCTAAAGTATGCGTTGATAATCTTACAGTGCAGTTTAATAGCAACGAACCTCAGCAACTAAAAAATCGCGATCGCATACCTCTAAAAGCTGGAGATACTCTAAGATTATCAAACCTAACCTATTGCATACCATCTAAAGCTCCAGTCAATCGAGTAGAAGTAAAAGTTTATCTGTTTCCAAATGGAGTTGAGAGTTATAAAAATGGACTTTTCACTCCTAGTAACTTCCCGATTAATGCTGCTTGTCATAATATTGGTAATTTTCAACAAACTTGGAAGCTTAAACCAGGACAGCACCGAGTTAGCATACCTATTATCAAATATGTTGGCAGCAACAGAATTGTTGAGAGTAGTTTCTACTTTAACTTGGATGTTGGACGGTAATTTCAGTCTTCTGTTTAAAAGCAAAAGTGAGTAATAGTTTTATGGCTTACAGCGAGTTTAGTTTAGCTAAAGCAAAACAAGAGTTTAATTTAACCACATTAGAAAAACGCGATATTTTCGCTGCTTTTCCGGAATTAACAGCGAGTAATTTACTTGCAGAAACACTCAATTATAATCTGGAGATCGCTTTAGCTAGTAATAGTGAAAAAGCTCGTTCTGAGTTAATTATTGCTCCAATTTTAGTTGATTTACGCCGACAATTACGCGAACAAATCGGTTTATTTTCTGGAGTAGATTTCACAGTCGATAATAGCAAAGGATTAAACGGCACTTGCGATTTTATTATTACTAAATCTCCAGAAATTCTAATTTTGACAGCACCAGTAATTACAGTTGTAGAAGCTAAAAAGGAAAATATTAATGCGGGTTTGGGTCAGTGTGCGGCTGAAATGGTAGCAGCCCAAATTTTTAATGAGCAATCTGCAACTGAGATTAAAACAATTTACGGCGTAGTGACAACTGGCAGCATTTGGCAATTCCTCAAGCTAGAAGAACAAACATTAAGCATTGATTTAAGCGAATATTATCTCAAAGATGTGAATAAAATTCTTGGTATTTTAGCCAGTGGTATTTCTCAAGAACATTAACAAAATATGAGAAGGAATCAGAATTCACAATTCTCTACTTAATACCGAATTCGCGGATCTACATAAGCATTTAAAATATCAATCAAAATGCTGGCGCTGACAACGATCGCACCAAAAAATACCAGCACTCCCTGGACTGTGGGATAATCGCGATCGGCGATCGCTTGATACAGTCGATTGGCTAATCCAGGCCAAGAAAATGTCACTTCTGTCAAAATCGCCCCACCTAACAGAGACGCAAAGGTTAATCCTAAGACTGTAATTACTGGGATTAGCGCATTTTTTAAGGCATGGGAGACTAAAATATTATTTTCACCAATACCTCTGGCTCTAGCAGCTTCTACATAATCTGCTTGCAAGGTTTGCTTTAAATTCACTCGCACAATTCGCTCAAAAATTCCACTAAGCAAAATTCCTAGCGTGAGACTCGGTAGCGCAAGATGGTGCAAAGATGTGAAAAACTGGGTGAAGTTTCCACCGAGTAAGCTATCAATTGTATACAATCCTGTTACAGTCGTAGGAGCCGGAAGATTGGGCGGAAAGCGGTTGGAATTGGGAAACCAACCCAATTGGACTGAGAAAATCAACTGCAAAAGCATTCCCGCCCAAAACATGGGGAGTGCGTAGGTGATGATCCCAAATAAGCGCCCACCGACATCAAAATATGTTCCAGGACGGGAAGCCGAAAGAGTCCCAACCGCAATTCCAACGATGAGTGCAACGGCCATACTACATACTGCTAACTCCACCGTCGCCGGGAAATATTGCCCAATTATGTCTCCAACATTCTGTCCGCGACTCATTAAAGACGTTCCTAAGTCAAAGCGCAGTATACTTCCCAAATAATTTAAGTACTGTAGCCACAAAGGAAGATTTAAACCTAGTTGTTTTCGCAATTCTTCTTTAGCAGCTTCTGGCGCACGTCCGCCGAGAATTGCATCTGCTGGATCTCCAGGTGTTGCTCTTAGTAAGAGAAATACAATGGTGATGATGGTTAATAGCTGAAGTGGTGCAAGAAGCAACCGAGAAACAATGTAATATTGTAAAGCTTTAGAGCGAGACATATTTTAGTTATTTGTTATTTGTTATTTGCAAATGACCAATGAATATAGCGGTTCTCGCTTGAGTGCAGTAGAATTTTGACCTCTCTCCAAACCTCTCTCCTGCAAGGAGAGAGGCTTTGATTATTACTCGTCAACACTAGTAGGGTAGGGGTTGGGGGTTAGGTCTGTATTGGACTTAACTGCAAACCGCTATAATGACTACTGACCAATGACTAAGTACACGTCACCGTCAAAGGGGTTAGGAAATATTCAGACTTGATGTTGGGTTTCACTTCGTTCTACCCAACCTACGAATGATTAAATTCCATACTCTTTTTGTGGTGTTCTGTACTAATGTCTAATGACTAATGACTACTTTTTAATTGTCTGGTAAATCAGAATTTGCGTAGGGTTAAGTTGTACGCTACTAACACCTTTTTGGGCAAATACATAGTCTTTATTTTGCCATAAGGGAACGTAAGGTACATCAGTAGTTACTTGCGTTTGAATTTCTGTAAAAATCTTCTGACGCGCTTCGGGGTTTTGTTCTTTGCGTTCCTGATCAATCAGTTTATTTATGGCTTCGCTATAGTAGAACGAACCCTGAATTTGACTGCCTCCATCTTCGCATCCTTTAGCAACTGAACCTTTGTCACAAGATAAAAACGGCTGGACGTAATTATCTGGATCTAAAAAGTCTGGATACCAATCAAGTAAAGCTGCTGGATACAAACCCTTAGCAATGTCTTTAAAGAAGGCTGGCCCTTCGGCTTGGGTGACTTCAAATTGGAGTATTCCATCCATTTTGACATCGACAAGGGATTTGAGTGTCTGTGCTGCCAAACTCCGAGTAGGTGAACTAGAAGGATACCAAACTTGTATCTTTGCAGGATTTTCTTTGGAGAAACCAGCAGTAGTTAACAATTTTTTAGCTTGATCAAAGTTAGCATCGCCATATTTATCTTTGAATAATGGCACAGAAACTTTAAAGGTGGTGGGAATCATGCTATAAAGCGGATCTGCTTGACCAAGTAACACTCGCTCGTTTAAAAGTGGACGGTCAATTATGGATGCGATCGCTTGTCTTACCTCTAATTTATCTAAAGGCTTTTGATTCCGGTTTAATACCAGATAACTCACTACACTACCGTTAGCTGCGATCGCTTGCCAATCCCCTTTTTTACCACCTTCTTCCAAGCTCCGATTTTGATCTGGCTGTAACGACTGATAAGCTATATCCACCGCACCTGTACGGAAAGCATTAAATAAATTAACCGGACTAGTTTGAATTTGGAGGTTAACACCTTTGTTAGCTGGTTTTTCTCCCCAATACTTATCAAACACATCAAGTCGGATGGAATCAGTACCATACTGTCCTAATTTATAAGGGCCAGTCCCCACAAAAACATTCGGCTTGAATTTACCAGCACCGAGTTCGTAAGCTTTGGGTGAAACTGCACACATCCCAGGAAACGCCAGCAATGAGGGAAACGCTGCAAAGGGCTTTTTCAGCTTGATGGTCAACTCATACTCGCTTGTCGGTTTTATCGAATCTACTATATCGGCTAGTAAGAATGAGGGTTTTCCTTTATTTTCAATAAAACGCTGGATGGTAAAGGTCATTGCTTGGGCGTTGAAGGGAGTCTCATCGTGAAAAACTACTCCCTGACGCAAGGGGATGGTATAAGTTAAGCCATCTTGACTTACTTTGGGTAATGCTGTAGCTAGCTGGGGCTTAATTTCGGTGCTTCCTGGTTCGTAGTTGTAGAGGCGATCGCTCATATTAAACACCAAAACCAAGGATGCTAACTCATAAGCATCAGCCGGATCAAGGGTTCTTGGCTTTGCTGTTGTACCTATAGTAATCCGCCCATCACCTGTAGGGGTATTTACAGAACCGGATGGTGGCGTAGTTGACTGTGGACGAGGAGCGCAACTAACAACTAAAAATAAACATAGACAGAACAAAGATAGGAATTGTGTAATCCGACCCCACCGTTTCACGGAAAAGGAAAACCAGGTCATGGCAATAATATTTTTGATATCAGCGGTCAGCAATTTTACTACATTTATGACTCTTGTGCTGAATCTTCATAAATATAGTGGTTCTCGGTTCTCGTACCCTGCGGGTACTCGTATTGGAGAACTCGTAGAGTAGCCACTACAAGTCTATGGATGGAACACACGCTTTGGTTGGCAATGCATACGGCTAAGTATATACGTATAAAAAAACATAATTTGTATAGATAAATGAGAGAAAACTTGTTCTACATTATGACTCTGTAGCCGTCTAAATCAAAAATTTGTGGCGGATGCTCAACTTCATAGTTAAGTTTATTGCTATTGTGCGATGTCTACGGCGGGCGTAGCTGCGGCACTATTTTGTTACAAAAAATCCTTGACAAAAATACAGAAATTAACATTTGTTAAGCACTGAAAAATTTTTATTTAATTAAGATTTTAAACATTGGCTAAATTTGTCGTAAATTCATAGTTACTAGGAAAATAGGTCTGTTAAACTTTGACCTTAGTCCAAGTAGTGTACATAAAGACTTTGGCTGTTGCTGCTTGGGCACAAACGTCGATGGAGCGGTTTATCGTCAAGATCGGCTGTATTGTCAAAAAGAAGAGTGTTTGGACATCAGCGAAATCAAGCGATCGCGATATCGTAAACAGCAGATTGAAAGTCTAATAGTGAGACTAAGACCGTGAAGTATTTCTTTCTATCTGAGGGATGGGCAGTTGCTAGAGTCTGGGCATCTGATGGACTCTGGCAAATAACCGCATGGCGACGCCAACCAGATATTCAGCGAATGAATATTTGTTTAGTCGAACAAAACGAATTGCTATGGCTTTATCGAGTTGAAGAAGCCGTTTTAACCGTGGAAGTGAAGCCAACAACACCAGTAATTGCCAGTAAGACTATAGGTCAAGTAGTACTCAAGCGTCTGATGAGCGCCGAACAGGTAATCGAACGCCTGGGTACAGCTGAGGCGAAGTGTCAACTGCAAAATATCCAGTTGGTGGTTCAGTAGATAGTGGGGCATTGGGCATTGTGGGCATTGGGCATGAGTTATTCTTTTCTACTCCCCAGTCCCCAATCCCCAATCCCCAGTCCCCAATCCCCACCCTCCTCGTAAAGAAAAAATAAGCAAATTTAATCTGTCAGGGGTATTGGTAGCGAAAAAACTTGGACATGCTACGCGATCGCATCAATTTACACGCTTGCAAACAATTCCATCAATAGTTACACTTTTTAAAACATTCTCATTTTTGCTTGGCGATGGCTACCCTACAAGGTAAACCTCCCGAAGCGAGTAAGCATTGCCAAAGTACCTACGCTGTCTGACTTCTAAGAGTAAGCTGTGGTAAGACTCTGGCTCTGGCAATAACAAAAAACAAGAGAGAGTTTTCTGAGTGGCGACTTTCGTCTCTCAGAACCTCAGTAAGAAAATTGCTTTGTAAACTAACTCATCGAGGAGGAGCGTAGTCGATGGGACTACCCTGGTACCGAGTACATACAGTCGTTCTGAATGATCCAGGGCGACTAATTTCTGTACACCTGATGCACACAGCCTTAGTAGCAGGCTGGGCTGGTTCGATGGCACTCTACGAACTGGCTGTTTTTGACCCTAGTGATCCGGTTCTCAATCCGATGTGGCGTCAAGGGATGTTCGTCCTGCCCTTCATGTCACGTTTGGGCGTCACCCAATCTTGGGGTGGTTGGAGCGTTAGCACTGCTCCAGCAAGCGATCCTGGCTTCTGGTCATTTGAAGGGGTTGCTGCGGCTCACATTGTTCTTTCCGGCCTTTTGTTCCTAGCCGCCGTTTGGCACTGGGTTTACTGGGATTTGGAACTTTTTAGAGATCCCCGCACTGGTGAACCTGCCCTAGACTTGCCAAAAATGTTTGGCATTCACCTGTTCTTATCTGGTCTACTTTGTTTTGGGTTTGGTGCTTTTCACCTCACCGGACTATTTGGCCCAGGGATGTGGGTTACTGATCCCTATGGTATAACTGGTGCCGCGCAGGCAGTAGCACCGGAATGGGGCCCAGATGGTTTTAACCCATATAATCCTGGTGGCATTGTGGCTCACCACATTGCCGCTGGTGTTGTTGGTATTATTGCAGGCTTATTCCACCTCACAGTCAGACCCCCCGAACGGCTCTACAAAGCCCTACGGATGGGGAACATTGAAACAGTACTTTCTAGCAGTATTGCAGCAGTCTTCTTTGCTGCTTTTGTTGTTGCTGGTACTATGTGGTACGGTAACGCCGCCACACCCATCGAATTGTTTGGCCCTACCCGCTATCAATGGGATCAGAGCTACTTCCGTCAAGAAATCCAGCGCCGTGTCCAAACAAGCGTTGCCCAAGGTGCAACCCTTGACCAAGCTTGGTCGCAGATTCCTGAAAAACTGGCTTTCTATGATTACGTCGGTAATAGCCCCGCTAAAGGCGGTCTATTCCGTACAGGGCCTATGGTCAAGGGTGATGGTATTGCCCAGTCTTGGCAAGGTCATGCCGTATTCAAAGATTCTGAAGGACGGGAATTGACCGTGCGTCGTCTCCCCAACTTCTTTGAAACCTTCCCAGTGATTTTGACTGATGCAGATGGAATTGTCCGCGCTGACATTCCCTTCCGTCGGGCAGAATCTAAGTATAGCTTTGAGCAATCTGGTGTCACCGTCAGCTTCTATGGTGGCGATTTGAATGGTAAAACCTTTACAGAACCAGCTGATGTGAAGAAGTATGCCCGTAAGGCTCAAGGCGGTGAAATCTTTGAATTTGACCGGGAAACCTTGAACTCTGATGGTGTATTCCGCACCAGTCCTAGAGGTTGGTTTACCTTTGGACACGCTGTATTTGCTCTGCTGTTCTTCTTTGGTCATCTCTGGCATGGCGCTCGGACAATCTACCGAGACGTGTTTGCTGGTGTTGATGCGGATCTAGAAGAGCAAGTTGAGTGGGGTCTGTTCCAGAAAGTGGGTGACAAGTCAACCCGCCGGAAGGAAGCCCTTTAAGGGACGGGGACTGGGGACTGGGTGGGAACTGAAAAGAGTTTTCCAAATACCCAGTAACCAGTACCTAATCCCTAATCCCTAATCCCTAATCCCTAATACCCAGTACCCAATCCCTAATCCCTCATTACTAGCTGGATAGGCAGGAAATCTTAATATGGAAAGCGTTGCGTACATCTTGATTTTTACTCTGTGTATAGGTACTCTCTTCTTTGCGATCGCATTTCGCGAACCCCCTCGCTTTGAGAAACCAAAAGATAAGTAGATCCTATTCCCAGACTTTTAAGCGGATTTAATCTTAATATCCGTTGCTACTAAGCATGGTAGCAACGGATATTATTATGTTTGTCCTTTATTGGTTTTAACTACTAAGTAAATGACTAATCATTTTTATATTGTGATATAATTTCCAATCTTGGGAGTAGATATGTGTTAATACTAGCTTTTCTGCGCTAGGATGAAAAAGGATGTTTAAGTGTAAGCTGCCATAAAACTGTTTGCATGGCACATCACGCTTGTCGCACAACCTTTACGGAGACTAGAACCAGGAACAAATCAGCATGGTCAATCAGAATTTAACCGCTACAGAAATTGGATTCACTCACGAAGATTTCGCTGCTCTACTTGACAAATACGATTATCATTTTAGCCCTGGTGATGTTGTCCCAGGAACAGTATTCAGTATAGAGCCGCGCGGCGCTCTGATTGACATTGGTGCTAAAACTGCAGCATATATACCTATACAAGAAATGTCTATTAACCGGGTAGATAGCCCGGAAGAAGTCTTACAGTCAAACGAAACGCGGGAATTTTTCATCCTTACCGATGAAAATGAAGATGGACAATTAACCCTTTCCATTCGCCGTATTGAATATATGCGGGCTTGGGAGCGTGTGCGACAGCTGCAAGCAGAAGATGCTACTGTGCGTTCTGGCGTGTTTGCAACCAATCGCGGCGGAGCATTAGTACGGATTGAGGGATTACGTGGCTTTATCCCAGGTTCTCACATCAGTACCCGCAAACCTAAAGAAGAATTGGTAGGCGAAGATTTACCATTGAAATTCCTAGAGGTGGACGAAGAACGTAATCGCCTAGTTCTATCTCACCGTCGGGCGCTGGTTGAGCGCAAGATGAACCGCCTAGAAGTCGGCGAAGTAGTAATTGGTACTGTTCGTGGTATCAAGCCCTACGGTGCTTTTATCGACATCGGCGGTGTCAGTGGTCTACTACACATTTCAGAGATTTCCCACGAACATATTGATACGCCTCATAGCGTGTTCAATGTCAATGATGAAGTGAAAGTTATGATCATTGACTTGGATGCAGAAAGGGGTCGGATTTCCCTATCTACCAAGCAGCTAGAACCCGAACCCGGTGACATGATTAAAAACCGGGATTTGGTCTACGATAAGGCAGAAGAAATGGCTGCTAAGTATCGCGAACAGCTGTTAGCCAAGCAACAAGGTGCTACTGCTGCACCTGCGGCACCTGTGGAAGTCGTAGCAGAGGAAGAAATTCCACCAGCAGCTGAACTCGAAGAAGAAATTCCACCAGCAGCAGAACTTGAGGAAGTAACTCCACCAGCAGCAGAACTTGAAGAAGCAACTCCACCAGCAGCAGAACTTGAGGAAGAAATTCCACCAGCGGCTGAACTTGAGGAAGTAACTCCACCAGCAGCAGAAATTGAGGAAGTAACTCCACCAGCAGCAGAAATTGAGGAAGTAACTCCAGTAGTTGCGGAAACTGAAGAAGAGATTCCAGCAGCCGCGGAAACTGAAGAAGAAATTCCAGCAGCTATTGAAGAATAATACATTTATAGTTTTACTTGTTTTTAAGTAAGAGTATTAAATCATTATATAAAGAGGGAAAAACCCTCTTTTTTTATGTGGAGAATTGGTAACAGTTAGGAGTTAAGAGTTAATAATAAAAATTCAGAACTCTTCACTCCTAACTAAATAAGTGGGGTTAAATATTGTGGCAACCATTAAGTGTAGAAACATCACTTTTAATAATATCCAGGCAATTTTATTTGACAAAAACGGTACTCTAGAAGATTCAGAAACGTATTTGCGATCGCTCGCACAAAAGGCAGCAAGGTTAATAGATGCTCAAATCCCTGGAACTGGGGAACCCCTATTAATGGCATTTGGCATCAATGGCAATCTTCTAGATCCCACAGGTTTAATATCAGTAGCAAGCCGCCGTGAAACAGAAGTTGCGGCTGCGGCATATATTGCCGAAACTGGCAAAGGATGGTTTGAGTGCTTAAAAATAGCCCGTCAAGCTTTGGATGAAGCGGAAAAATACATTGGACAAACTCCTTCACCGCTGTTTGTGGGTAGCTTAGACTTGTTGAAATATCTAAGGGGAGGGAATTTGAAACTTGGCATCCTCTCAGCTGCGACAACTGAAGAAGTACGTAATTTTGTAGCTAATCACCAGTTAAGTGATTATATTCAGTTGGAAATGGGAGTAGATGAAGGGCCGAGTAAACCAGATCCATTGTTATTTTTGCAAGCTTGCCAAGCTTTGGGAGTTGAACCGAGTGCTACATTGATGGTGGGTGATTCAGTTGGTGATATGCAAATGGCGCATAATGCTAAAGCCGCAGGTTGTATTGGTATTACTTGGGTGGGTAAGTCAGATAATGTCCGAGGTGCGGATGTGGTGATTAATCAACTTGATGAAATCCAGATTTTAAAGGATTGATTTATAGTTGAAATCAATATTTTTGATAAAAGTCTTATGCTGTATGTAAAGGGGTTAAATTATTTTCTGGTAAAAGGATAAAACAGGGATACCCGACCCTTCTTTTAACTTTAGAAAAAATGAGCGAATCGTAAGCTACTAGTTAACTTTTGTAAAAATTACTACAGCATATCTCTTTGGATAGATTCACTAAATTTCTCAGTTTGAGTTATGATTTTATACAGCTTCTTGTTATGGCAATTCTCAAATAAATAGACCTCTAACATAAATGCTTAAATTGTCATGTTGAGCGGAGCGAAACATCTGGTGAGATTCTTCTCTCCACTGCGTTCCGTTCAGAATGACATTCCTGATTTTTTGACTTTTGCAAGAGGTCTAAATGAAATGCGCTGATAAATAATTTAAGGGGCAGAAATCAATTGTTTTTTACTATTTTCTGTCTCCCTTAACCAGAGCGTATTGCACACAACTAAGAATTGGTATAAATCCCCAAACCCCAAAGAGCCTGCTGGGGAAAATTTCTTTGTTTAGAAGTATCTTAGGGAATTTTCAGTTGCAGCTAATGTGCATAGGAAATTACACGTTTTTGCGGAGTCATTAATATGAAAATTTTAAGTGGTCTTATTTCCAGTTTGACCCTTCTGAGTTTAAATGTTGTCGGTTTATCTCAGGCACAGGCTCAATCAAAAGGATTTGAGTTTCAAAAAGTTCCAGTAACTCTTGTCGGAAATGGTTGCCCACCGGGAACAGCAGAGGGAATTTTGAATGGAGATACTCTTTCAATAACATTTTCTGAGTTTGAAGCTTTAGCTTCACCTCCTAAGGTTGTATCAAAATCCTGCAATCTGCGGATCGGTCTGAATGTACCTTCTGGATTGAATGTTCAGCCGATTAACGTCAAGTATATTGGCTTTGCAGATGTGCCTCAAGGAGGCAGTGCTAACCTGAACGTTAGAATACTCTTTCAAGGTCAAATAATTCCAACTATCAATAATCCAAACGCGACGTTTAACCCTGGCTTTTCAGATGTTTGGAGCAAAGATGTAGGTATTACATTAGGCACAATAAATGCATGTAAGAACCCAGTGAGTTCGATTTTTGGTATCAATTCAAATCTGACAGCAAGAGCTAGAGGTATACCTGCAAATCAAGAAACCCAAATCAGAATTGATACAATCGACACAGCAATCGGTCCTGTATTGTTCCAAATCAAGTTTGCTTTTAATCCTTGTTAGGTTTTTTAAATGCATAGTTAAGTTTTGCATTTAATTTTTCACAAAATCTGATCCCTCTAAAGCTGCTTTACCAAATTATCGAAAGATTTCTTCCAATCACTCTGAAGAAATCTTTTACTCTGTGTGTTGAGAAAAAGTATTGAGAACCAAATGGCAATTCTCAAATAAGTGAAATAGACTGAGAAATAATTTCCGAGCCAGAAATTTATTGTTTTTTCCTATTTCTGTCTCCCTTAACCAGAGCGTATTGCACACAATTAAGAACTGCTATAAATCCCCAAACCCCAAAGAGGCTAGCTGGGTAAGATTTCTTTCTGTAGAAATATCTTAGGGAATTTTAAGTAGCAGCTAATGTGCACAGTAGATTACACATTTTAGCGGAGTCGTTAATATGAAAATTTTAAGTGGTGTGATTTCCAGTTTGACGCTACTGAGTTTAAATGTTGTGGGTTTATCTCATGTACAGGCTCAATCACAACAAGAAGATGGATTTGATTTTCAAAAAATTCCAGTAACTCTTGTCGGAAATGGTTGCCCACCGGGAACAGCACAGGGAATTTTGAATGGAGATACTCTTTCAATAACATTTTCTGAGTTTGAAGCTTTAGCTCCATCTCCTAAGGTTGTATCAAAATCCTGCAATCTGCGGATCGGTCTGAATGTACCTTCTGGATTTAACGTTCAGCCCATTAACGTCAAGTATCTTGGCTTTGCAGATGTGCCTAAAGGAGGCAGTGCTGACCTGAATGTTAAAATATTATTTCAAGGCAGAGAAGTTCCAACTGACGATAATCCAAACGCAACATTTAAGGGTGGCTTCTCAGATGTTTACAGCAAAGATGTAAGTATTACATTAGGCACAATAAATGCATGTAAGAAGCCTGTGAGTTCGATTTTTGGTATCAATTCAACTCTAACGGCAAGAGCTAAAGATACATCTGCAAATCAGGAAACCCAAATCAGAATTGATACAATCGACACAACAATCGGTCCTGTATTGTTCCAAATCAAGTTTGATTTTAATCCTTGTTAGGTTTTTTAAATGCATAGTAAATTATGCATTTTCGCGGAGTCGTGAATATGAAAGTTTTAACTAGTCTTATTTCCAGTTTGACGCTACTGAGTTTAAATATTGTGGGTTTATCTCAGGTACAGGCTCAAACACAAGGATTTCAGTTTCAAGAGGTTCCAGTAACTCTTTTCGGAAATGGTTGCCCATCGGGAACAGCAGAGGGAATTTTAAATGGAGATACTCTTTCAGTATCATTTTCTGCGTTTGAAGCTTTAGCTTCACCCCCTAAAGTTGTATCAAAATCCTGCAATCTGCGGATCGGTCTTGATATACCTTCTGGATTGAACGTTCAGCCGATTAACGTCAAGTATCTTGGCTTTGCAGATGTGCCTCAAGCAGGCAGTGCTGCCGTAAACGTTAGAATACTCTTTCAAGGTCAAGAAGTTCCAACTATCGATGATCCAAACGTTTCGTTTGGACCTGGCTTTTCAGATGTTTGGAGCAAAGATGTAGGCATTGTATTAGGCACAATAAATGCATGTCAGAACCCAGTGAGTTCGATTTTTGGTATCAATACAAATCTGACGGCAAGAGCTAGAGATATACCTGCAAATCAAGAAACCCAAATCCGAATTGATACAATCGACACAACACTTGGTCCTGTACTGTTCCAAATCAAGTTTGCTTTTAATCCTTGTTAGGTTTTTTTAATGCATAGTAAGTTTTGCATTTAATTTTTCACAAAGGCTGCTTTAGCAACTTATCGAAAGATTTCTTCCAATCTCTGTGAAGAAATCTTTGAGTCTCTGTCTTTAGAAGAAATAGTATTGACAACAAAGCTGACAAACTCTCCTTATTGGATATGAAAGATATGAAAGTTTTAACTAGTCTTATTTCCAGTTTGACGCTACTGAGTTTAAATATTGTGGGTTTATCTCAGGTACAGGCTCAAACACAAGGATTTCAGTTTCAAGCAGTTGCAGTAACTCTTTTCGGAAATGGCTGCCCGTCTGGAAATTCCCAAGCAAATTTGAAAGCAGATACTCTGTTTGTAACTTTACCTCAATTTCAGGCTGTAGCTTTATCTCCTAAGGTTGTATCAAAATCTTGCAATCTGAGAATTGGGCTTAATGTGCCTAAAGGGTATAAAGTTAAGCCCATTAACATCAAGTATGTTGGCTTTGCAAATGTGCCTAAGGGGGGCAGTGCTGACCTAAAAGTTACATTAGTGTTTCAAGGGAAAAATGTTCCAAATTCTAGTAATGATCCAAACGCAAACTTCCCGTCTGGCTTTTTAAATGGATGGCAAAAAAATGTAGCTATTACGCCAGATGCAATAGACGCGTGTGCTAACCCAGTGAATTCGGTTTTCGGCATCAACACAAATTTGATAGCGCGTGCCAGAGATGTAGCTGCGGGGCAGCAAACCAAAATTCTAATCGCTCAGGGCTATCAAATTAAGTTTACTTTTACTCCTTGTTAGTAGGGGCAGATATAGCGGTGCGATGTAGAAAATCGAATGTTAGAGGATTAAATAAATCCTTGAAAGAAATGAATGAAAAGCCCGCGCACCAGCCTCAGTATGATCCTGTCCTTGTGCTTGCCTCCTTGTGCAACTATCTGATCTGTATCTCCGATTACACAGCCGGCTGGTGGATTCGGCAAACATTCTGGCAACACTTTTCTGCTGCAAGCTAAAGCAGCAAGCATAAAGATTTCTACACTGCCAACTAAGGGACTTCCAATTAAAAAAATATCCAACTTGTAGTGGCGTGGCAAGCCTAAAATGTTACATTAAAAATCTCTGGAAAATTCAACTTTAAAAATATAATCCAATTTTTCTATTGCACTATTCTAGCCTTGCCACGCTAGAAGGGTGTGTTATGCCTCTGGCTAACGCAGCATGATAGATTAGAAAGATGGTGCGTTACTTCGTTAACACACCCTACAAAATAAGATTGGATGATTTATTTTTTGGTAGTCCCTAAACTGAATATGACAGTGGGAAGGACTTCGCATCCTTTGGCTTCACATACACGCGCTGTTTCGGTTCTAACCCTAAGTCATTAAAGCGATCGCGTGTTAGATGCGCCATCACCACTTGTCCGTCATCGAAAGTTAATTCTACCTGAATTTCCCAACCCAAATGTACCAATCGGCTCACTGTTGCAGGTGTAGTGGCACCGTTGGCAACTTTTTCAAAAATCACATCTTGCGGGCGTAAAAATACTTGGGGGTGTGGCGCATCAAATCCGCTACTTTTAAAAATCTTCGAGGTGCTGGGCAATATGTTCACTGGGCCGATGAAACTCATCACAAAAGCCGTGGCAGGATTGTCGTAAATTTCTGCTGGTGTCCCCACCTGTTCCACACGCCCTTTATTCATGACCACAACTTCATCGGAGACTTCCATTGCTTCCTCTTGGTCGTGGGTGACGAAAACCGTGGTAACATGAACCTCATCATGGAGGCGGCGTAACCACGCCCGTAAGTCTTTGCGGACTTTAGCATCGAGTGCGCCGAAAGGTTCATCTAGCAGTAATACTTCTGGTTCTACTGCCAGTGCCCTTGCTAATGCTACCCGTTGTCTTTGACCACCAGAAAGTTGTGATGGATAGCGATCGCCTAATCCAGTCAACTGCACCAATTCTAGTAACTGTTCTACCCTTCCCTTAATCTTTTTTGGCTGTGCCTTACGAATTTCTAAGCCAAAGGCAATATTCTGTCTGACAGTCAGATGCTTGAATAGGGCATAGTGCTGAAATACAAAGCCAATATTACGCTGTTGCACGCTTTGGTATGTAGCGTCCTTACCGGTAAGCAGGATTTTGCCGCTATCTGGCATTTCTAAACCTGAAATTAACCGTAGTAGCGTAGATTTACCTGATCCCGATGGCCCGAGCAATGCAACTAGCGAACCACTCTTAATTTCCAGGCTGACTTGATCAACTGCCTTGAAACTCCCGAATTGTTTAGAGACATTTTCAACTACTATGCCCACTGCTGCTGTACCTCTGCAACTAAATCTACATATCCTTGGTAGGATTACTGTGTCTTACATATACCATACATCGTTATTTATAGATGAACAAGATTTAGCTACCGCAACTGCCGCAATCGAGGAAGCTACAATCAACACCACTGCAATCTAGAAAACTGCAATCAGCAGCACCACAATCTAGGGAACCACAATCAGGAGTTATGCTGGCACAATTGCAGCCCAAATCGGCACAATCAAAACAGTCAGTATTGTCGTTGCTAATAAATGGGGATTTTTGAGCAACTTTACCAGATGCTTGTTTTGGTTGCTGAGTGTCTGCTTCCTCCTCTGTGGATTCTTCTGAGTTCTCGGTTTGCGTACACACGTAGGAAGCCGCTATGTGTCTACGCAAAATTTGATTAGCTTGCTTACAAGCTTGAAATCGTTCATGAGAATTGACAAAAGCTGCTTTTAATCCTTCCTTGGCAATTACCCGCTTGATGTATTGAGAGCAAGATTCGCTGCCATATAGTATTCTGTGGGCACAAGCAAAACCTTTGTGTGGGGAAATGTGCTTTTGATATCCGGTAATTGCGGCGGCACTAACTTGTCTAGTAAAAGAATCGAATAAGGAAATCTGCATATTTTGGAACTGGGGACTAGGGATTAGGCAATATTCTTCCTTCATTCTTCCCAATTCCAATCCCCAATCCCCATTACCCCTTATCCCCAGAGGGGGCCCCACCTTCCCCAATCCCCAATTCGTATCGAAACATTAAGGAATATTGCATTTCAGTAGAAACCTGAAGGTAAAGCGCCAAATCACCAGAAAGACCGTGGTAGTATGCTCTCGGTAAATGTGAAGATTGGGAGAAAGACCTTTGACACTACGGGTTGCTGTTATTGGGTCAGGCCCTGCTGGTTCATCTGCCGCAGAAACGCTGGCAGCCTCTGGGATTGAAACCTACCTGTTTGAGCGGAAGCTAGACAATGCAAAGCCTTGTGGGGGCGCAATTCCCCTATGTATGGTGAGTGAATTTGACTTACCACCAGAGATTATCGATCGCCGGGTACGGAAGATGAAAATGATTTCGCCTTCCAATCGCGAGGTTGATATCAATCTGGTAAATGAAGATGAATATATAGGAATGTGCCGCCGGGAAGTCCTGGATGGCTTTTTGCGCGATCGCGCTGCAAAAGTAGGCGCAAATTTAATTAATGCCACTGTTCATAAACTCGATATACCAGGAAACAATACTGATCCCTATACCATCCATTACATTGACCATACAGAAGGTATATCACAGGGTATTGCCAAAACCCTGAAGGTGGATTTAATTATTGGGGCGGATGGGGCTAATTCTCGCGTTGCTAAAGAAATGGACGCTGGGGATTACAATTATGCGATCGCTTTCCAAGAGCGAATTCGCTTACCCGAAGATAAAATGGCCTACTACAACGACCTCGCCGAAATGTATGTCGGTGATGACGTTTCTACCGATTTCTACGCTTGGGTTTTCCCCAAACATGACCACGTAGCTGTCGGTACTGGTACAATGCACATCAATAAAGCCAGCATCAAACAGTTACAAGCTGGTATTCGTGCCCGTGCTTCCGAGAAGCTAGCAGGCGGTAAAATCATCAAAGTCGAAGCCCACCCCATTCCTGAACATCCCCGTCCCCGTCGTGTTGTCGGTCGGATAGCTTTGGTGGGAGATGCTGCTGGTTATGTTACCAAATCCTCTGGTGAAGGTATTTATTTTGCCGCTAAATCTGGGCGGATGTGTGCCGAAACCATTGTCGAAACATCTAACAGTGGTAGCCGCATTCCTACAGAAGGCGACCTCAAGGTTTATCTGAAGCGTTGGGATAAAAGATACGGACTCACTTACAAGGTGTTGGACATTCTGCAAACCGTGTTCTATCGTTCCAACGCCACCCGCGAGGCGTTTGTGGAAATGTGCGATGACCTCGATGTACAACGGCTAACATTCGATAGCTATTTGTATAAAACGGTTGTCCCAGCTAATCCCATCACCCAACTTAAAATTACTGCCAAAACCATTGGTAGTCTAATTCGGGGTAATGCCCTTGCACCTTAACTGAGTCCAAAGGACTGGGAATTTCAACAAATAAATTACCTAATTTTGTGGGGTGGACATCTTGCACGCTTATTAATCAGGGCGGGCAAGATGCCCACCCCACAACATATATTTTTATCATTTGATGGTAATGGTTAGTGAGGAAGGCTAATCATGCAACTAAATCGATTCGACAACATTCAGGAATTCTGGCACTGCACTCAGGCTTACTTACTCCAGCATCAGGTAGAAAATAATGTTTTGCTCAGTATTTTGCATACCTTGTTGCATAACCCAGAACGTTATCTGAGTAAGCCTTATTTAGCAATTGTCCAAACAAGTGGCGAGATTGGGGCTGTTGCCATCCGCACCCCACCCCAAAAATTGATCCTATCCAAAGCCCAGAATATGGATGCTTTGCAGTTGATTGCTCAAGATTTGCGTCAAGAGCAACTGCCAGGAAGCATGGGACTGGCTAAAGAGGTAGAAATATTCTCGCAGATTTGGCAAGCGCTGACAGGACAATTTTATCAACGGTCGGTGGTAATGAAAATTTACCAATTAACGGCAGTGCAAAGAGTCTCAACGGCCAGAGGATATCTAAGACTAGCAACTGAAGGCGATCGCTCTCTTTTGATCAAGTGGCTTTCTGCATTTTTATCTGAGATAGATGAGGCGGTGAGCGAAGATGTCGAACACCAAGTAGATAATCGCTTGAAACAGCAGAATACTTATTTTTGGGTTAATAGCACTCCAGTTTCAGTTGCGTCTAGTAAACAAGTGTTACCTACAATTGGTCGGATCAATTTAGCTTATACACCACCAGAGTATCGTCGCAAAGGATATGCTACTGCTTGTGTCGCAGTTAGGACTTACGCAAAACTACACGCTGTAGGGGCAATTTATGAATTGCCCCTACGGGAAATCAGGGCTTTCACTGCCTTTTTGCGTAAGTCCTGGCAGTGTTAAGCCAAAAACTCCTAGACCAGGGATGCCGCCATTGTTTCCTCATAGCAGATTTAGCCAATCCCACAGCCAATCATATTTATCAAGCGATTGGGTATCGCCCCATTTGCGATTGGTACGAATACTCATTCACCTCGAAGGAGTAAGCATAATAACAATTCAAAATTCAAAAATAAAGCGATCGCTCCAGGCTGTTAAAGTCAGGTGAGCAACAGGTATGTCCATGACTGTCAGGGCAATAGTGGTAATTGCCACAAGGACAAGCAGGATAATCTTCAGCCTGTTTTTTAACGATTTACTCCCCTAGGAACGCTGCATAACCTGGATTGAAGGGGCAAAATAGAAAATATGACGATTGAATCCGATTCCTCTAATCTACCAACCCCAAAACCAGTCCCCGAAAACGACTTGCAACCAGATGACTTTGACGGTAATTCAACTGAGAAAAACCTAACCTCAGAAGCACTAGCAGCCATTGGGTCTTTGCAATCTCCGCAACATACAACTGCTCTCAAACAAGCCCGTTCTGACTTCAAGCAACCCATTACCAACCAATTCACAGTTAAGCCAAGGGCATTGGTGATTACTCTAATAGCGATCGCCATCACTTTTCTCGGAGTTATCCTGAATAACTGGATCGTTGGCATTATCGGAACACTGATGACTTTGGTGTTATCCTTAGCGATATTATTGCCTTGGTTGCAAAAAGTTTTAACCGAGTGGTTTTCACCCCAAGAACGCACGCTGATTGTTGCCTTTTTGGGACTAATAGTAGCCATGATCGGCTTGATCAGGTTCACAGGTGTAGGCGATCGCTTACTGCTTTGGGGACGCCAGATTAACTGGGATATTGCTGGAACCCTAGCAGACTGGTTTGGCGCTTTGGGGCAAATTTTCATCGCTGTCATCGCCGTTTACGTGGCGTGGCGACAATATGTCATTTCCAAAGACTTGACAATTCAGCAAAACCTGTTAACAGTTCAGCAAAATATTATTACTCAGCAACAGACGATTGATTCCTATTTTCAAGGCGTTTCCGACTTAGTATTAGATGAAGAAGGATTATTAGAAGATTGGCCCCAAGAAAGAGCGATCGCTGAAGGACGCACGGCGGCAATTTTGAGTAGTGTCGATGGTAGTGGGAAAGCGAAAATTCTCCGCTTTCTCTCACGTTCTAAGTTGCTGTCACCCCTAAAACGCGATCAACGATTAGGTCGCCCCATTCTCGACGGAAGTGGCGGATATGCAGAAGACCGCTTGGAAGGTGTGCGTGTCATCGATTTAGGCGTAACCCTAGCCGCAGCAGACCTTTCTGGTACTGATTTGCGTTGGACTGACCTCAGCGAAGCTAATCTTGTCCGCGCTAATCTGGCCGGTTGTGACTTAGTAAAAGCCAACCTGTCCCGCACAATTTTATATAATGCGAATCTCAGTGGTGCTGACATCAACGGGATTCGCCTATTTTACGGTGTAGTGGATAAAGCATCACCCCGCAGTCGCACTGAACGACCAGATTATGAAACCGGCGAACAGACTGGGGCTGTGGTGGAAAATGCCAATTTCACCAATGTACAACGGATGTCTGAGTCTGCACGTTGCTACTGTTGTACTTGGGGTGGCGAAAAAACTAGAGGTACTATTCCTGGTGGTTGTGAAGGTATTCCCAATAAGTTGGGAAAATAATTATAAGACTAGATAAAAAATTAGTTAGCGGCATTAAAAATCTGCTGTGCAGTTAAATTTAATTGGGGAAAGGTAGGTGATGAAATCGCGGTGTTATCTTGAAACGGTGTCATTTGATATTCACCATCAACTAATTCGCATACAAAAATAGTAGGTTGTTTGGGATTGCCGATGAACTTTCTTGCACCCAATGCAGCATAATCAGCAATCCAATATTCGGGAATGCCCATTTCCTCATAATCCCTAAGTTTATTGTAGTAATCATCTCGCCAGTTGGTTGAAACAACTTCAATAACTATTGGAACCGATGCTGCTTGGCTTACTGTTGACTGTTTTTGAAAAAGCGGTTCATTGTCGAGATTATCAAGATTTAGCAGCAACACATCAGGCGAATAAGCGGATTCAGCAGAAGGAGTTTGGATCAATGCAGTTTTGGGTATAGTGTAGGGAAGATTCAGGCGATCAAACTCGACAGTTAGCTTATGGGCTATAAATCCCACCACTTTTTCATGCGAACCGGTTGGAGGCGGCATTTCAATAATTACTCCTTTGTGGAATTCATAGCGTTTTCCATCGTTGGGATACCATTCGATAAATTCATTAAAGGTTAATAATTTGGGCAACGCTTGGGTCATAATCTTAGCTCCATATATGTTTTACTTTATCATGCAATAAATGTTGATTTTTAGTTGACAAAATTCGCACTTATGTTTTTTTCTTATTTTTAAGAAGTGTAAATACTTCTCCCCAAAGAGCGCCATGTGTTTCCCAATCCCTAACTCTAGCGACCTGCGACAAATATCTCTTCTGCGGTCAAATTCAGGTCTGGAAATGTTTGGGAGATCAGGCGTTCTGTTCCCCTAAACTGTTGTCCTTGATAAGTTCCATTGACTAACTGATAAATTGTAATTACAGGTTCTTTGGATAAGCCAATGTAGCGCTTGCCTCCTAGCCCTAGATAATCTGTGATCCAATACTCTCCAATGCCGAAAGCTTCGTAATCTTCTACTTTACGGGCATAGTCATTCTGCCAATTAGTACTGACAACCTCCACTACCAATTTCACAGACTTGCCTAATGTAATCACTGGTTCAGTTTTCCATAGTGGCTCATTCGCCAAACCGGTCTGATCAAGAATCACAATATCTGGTCTAAAGGCTGAATTTTGACCTAATGGTTTAATCAGGCATTTCATAGGAATAAACCAAGGCAAGTTGAGCAGATCAATTGCTACGTTGAGCTTACGATTAATTAACCCAGCTACTTGTTCATGAAGTCCAGTGGGTTCCAAGTCGATTAGTTCTCCATCGATTAACTCGTAGCGTATATCATCTAGATAGCCAGCAACGAATGCCTCAGAGCTAATAGTAGCTGTATTAATAGTGGCTGAGACCATAGAGATTTGTCCTTCCAGGTTCAGAAGTAGAGCAGGTATTGCTGCTCTTGATTATTCTAAGGCAATACCGTTTAGTTAAGGCTTAACTCTTTATCAAAGTACATTTTTTTAACGAACCGCGTTCGCAAAGCGTCTCCAAGAGTTGGCGCAAAGAACGCAAAGTAAGAGAAGAAAAAAATGCTTAACTGAACCGTATTGTATTTTAAGGGATAAGAATTAAATAACATACAATTTATGTCCCTGGCTTACCTCACCCTCAATCCCTCTCCTTATAAAGGAGAGGGAAGCTAGAGACAGGATGAAGTTTTGCATTTTATTTAATCCACGTTCCTAACTACCTTTAATTAGGCAAAAGTCAATTGACTAATACGCTTCAAAATCTGGAGTACATTATATAAATCATTACCACGGTTACGGATATCAAAAATATCTGAAGTGGCATAACGAGGAGGATAGCCTTTGAGCAGTTTAATGAACATAAAACTGCCACCAGAAGTAATCATGCCAAATACTATATCTTGTGACTGGGGAGCAGCCAGCATATATGCCAAAATTTGGTCAAGTCCTGCTTCTACAGAATAAGCAACCTGTTTTGACTAAATGACTGTTACCCAGAATTTTTGATTTAGAAGTAAGAAGTCAATTCGTCCTTTGATGATAGTTTGGTTGTCTTGTGTTTCAATCTCGATAGATTTCTCTAATTTGAGGTGAAAAGGAGGTAAATAAAATTTGCCAATGAATAGCAGTGGCGATAAAACAGTCGTGTTAATTGTATTTTCTAATAAAGGCGGATAGTTTCGTAAATTTATGTAACCTGCCTTGATTTGATCCAATAGCTGCTGTTCTAAGTTTGTTACTTCTGGTAAGTCATCTTGCCACTCTCGAAAGAATTCTTCCGAATCAACTAACTCTAATCCATAGAGCAATATTAGTTGCTCAAGTGTGGGGTTTTCCGCAGCAAGAGTTTGAGCCATTATGTTAATCAAGTAGTAGAAAAATCAACCAGCCCAGTAATTCTCGCCTTCTGGTAGGGTAAGGATTTCAACCCCATCTTCAGTTACAGCTAAGGTATGCTCACATTGAGCAGAAAGCTGGCGATCGCGCGTTACCGCAGTCCATTTATCGCCCAGAAGCTCGACTTCGTAAGTGCCTTCGTTAATCATTGGCTCAATAGTAAAAACCATCCCTGGTCTGAGGCGCTTGCCCTTCCCGCGTGTGCCATAGTGAGGAACATCGGGTGCAGTATGGAAAATGTTACTGATGCCGTGTCCAACGAAATCTCGCACTACAGAAAAGCCTTGTGCTTCAGCATACTCTTGAATGGCTGCACCAATATCACCAATGCGTGCCCCAGGTTTAACTTCAGCAATACCCAAGCGGAGACATTCCTCTGTCACCTCTACCAGCTTTCTCGTTTTTGGGGAAGGAGTACCAACAAAAAATGTCTTGGATGTATCGCCGTGATAACCCTCAACAATCGGCGTCACATCAATATTAATGATGTCACCTTCTTTGAGGATTTGCTTGGCGTTGGGAATGCCATGACAAATTACCTCATTTACACTAGTGCAAATCGATTTAGGATAACCCTTATAACCAAGGGGTGCGCTTTTTGCTCCATGCGCTTGTGTCCAACGTTCGGCTTCATCATTTAGTTCAAGAGTGCTAACCCCTGGCTTCACAAACGGTTCGAGATGCTGGAGAAGTTTGGCTGCTAAACGCCCAGCTTGTCGCATTTTGTCTAATTCTCGCTGGGATAAAATCACAATTAGTTCAGTTTTCATTAACTTTTATCTAAAGTATCTTTCATAAACATAGTTAACCCTGTCTGTGCAGCTCTTTGTGCAGCATCAGCAACTTTTAGGGTATATAAGCTCTCCTCTGGGGTAACGTACAAAGGAGTGCCATCAAAAAGATGATCTAACACCATACTCGTGTCTTTGGCGAACAAACCCCGGCGAGGTTCAACCTCTATAGGTGTTGTTTCCCCTGGCTGGATGAAAATTCCTGTGTCACCATCAAAAATTAAACCACCTTTTTCACCGTGAACTTCAAACTTGCGTTCTGATTGCCAAATACTTTCACCTTTGCCATAGACTACTTGGGCTAAAAGTCCACTGTTAAAGCACAGTTCACTAGTGCAGAAACAGGTTTGGTAATATTCCGGTTCTATTTCCCAATATCGCTGGTGACAGTTAACAGTAAATACTTTACCAAATAAATCGGTGAGACGATGTAGGCGAGACAGCGCACCAATTAAGGGAAAGCCGAATAATTCGTGGTTATAAGTCCATTTGCGGGGTGCGGGATTCTGGGGATTGATGGTGCTGTAGCGAACATAAAACACCTCACCAATTTTGGCTAAGTTTTGCTTTAAGGCTTGATGCAAACCACCCAAAAGTTCCAGGTGTTCAACGTGCAGGAGTTTTTGTTGTGCTTTGGCTAAGGCAATAAGTTCCTCAGCTTCAGCCACATCCAACGAGAGAGGATACTCCACAATCACATGTTTGCCGTTGGTAAGCGCTGCACGAGCGATCGCACCATGATCTCGATTAATAGTGCAAATCACCACCAAGTCTATATCTTCGCGCTCTACTAGCTCTTGCCAAGAACTCAACGCTTCAATCTCGTACTCTTTGGCAAAGGTTTCTGTTTTTTCTGCGGTATGACCAATAACTGCGACTAAATGCGATCGCATTCGCTCATCATGGAGAAATGCTTCAGATCGAAACTTTGCCGCATACCCAGTACCCACCAAACCTACACGCACTCTTGCTTTTTCCAAAGCTGCTTCTGAATTATACATGATCCTCACTAGTTCTGTTTTTGATCCTGCCACGCTTCTAGTGGTGAGATTCTCTGTTCATTTCACCAGTCTAGACTCTACAACATTCGTCCTACCCTCTCAAGGACGGATGAGCGACTTTATTTGAAGCTAGGCAGAAATACGGATGCAGTTCGATGTAGTCGTTCTTGTACCCCTACTCTTAAAGCTTACGAAGCGCAGCATCAACCACAGCAGAAGGAGAAGAGGAGGCAAAAAAAACCAATTGGAAGAGCATTTAAATCAGGACTTACATAATGAAAACCTAAAACCTAGATCCCTTTGAGCAAGGCTTAAAAGCTCTCTTTTTAAGGGTAGGGCTATTTCGTTCCTTAAAAGGTGCTAATTTACAAGCGTTTAACCCCAAAAAATCAGGTGATTAAAAAATCTGATTCAACAATTATCATGGCGATCGCGGAGCGTCTTGCACCAGAAGCGCAGAACGCACTTAAATTTACGGAGTTGTAGCGGTAATTTTTGGATTACCAACTCAAAGCTTATTTCTCGCTCATAATATTGACAAAATCTCTACCTGAACCTGATCGAATGAAACAGCTATGCTTTTTAAGGGAAGTTAGGGATCTCTTCTGCGTAAGTCTTACAAAATATAGGTGGCATTAATCCTATTCATGTTTTTTCATCTCTTAGATAGTTTTTTCTAATCACAGCCTGACTAGTGCCGGAATTAATATAAATAAAACTTATCAGGATTAAGCAACTAAATTTCATTACTAATCGGGTTCAATTTCCAGTTACATCGTTTAATTTTTCTCGTAGTATCAGAATTGAAGCAAACTTTGAACCAGCGGCTAATCCCACAGAACAGCCGTTACCTTTGCCTAAAGATAACTTATACTGCCCTTTGCAAAAGAGAGGATTACTCAATGCCAACTTATAAAGTGACACTAGTCAACGAGGCCGAAGGGCTGAACCAAACACTTGACGTTGATGACGATACCTATATTCTAGACGCTGCCGAAGAAGCTGGTCTTGACCTGCCTTACTCTTGCCGCGCTGGTGCTTGCTCGACCTGTGCAGGTAAACTCGTAAAGGGTACCGTTGATCAAGGAGACCAGTCATTCTTAGATGACGATCAAATAGAAGCTGGATATGTGCTGACCTGTGTGGCCTACCCAACCTCTGACGTGACAATCGAAACTCACAAAGAAGAAGAACTCTACTAAGAGTTGGGTGCCTCAACAATAAACCTCTTGCAAGAGTTAATCATGTTGAAAAAATAAAAGCAGGGCATCGTAGGGTCAACACCCTCCCAATGCCGTGTGTACCTCTTAAAGCGACTTTGACAAAAAGCCTAATTTAGTATTGAGCAGGAACACAAAATTTACTGTGTTCCTGCTTGATTTTTTAAGTATGGAGTTTCCCGATTAACTTAAAGTTTAGTCTCTTTGCTGAGAATTTTAATCTGAGTACCAGGATAGTAGAATTGGAGAATTTTTGCACTTGACCAACCTAATTTAGCTAAATTTTGAGCGCCAGTTTGACTCAAGCCGACTCCATGTCCTAATCCACCCCCAATAAAAGCGTATCCCCACAGTTCGGGTTTGCCTTTGTTCAGGGGTTCTATGTAAAATAGCGTACTCTTAGGAGCAGCAAAGGCACTACGAACTTCGTCTTTGTGGAGAACAAAGGTGCTGTGATCAGTTTTAACCGCGAGTTCAAGAATGCGTCCACTCTGACTTCGCTTCACTACTGCCATAGCCTGAATTGTCTTAAATTTGGCATCGGGACTGTTCTTCACCTGTAAAAATTTCTGCAAGTCCTTGGTAATATCCTTTAAAGGGGTTTCCTTATGCCAACGAAACATATCCCACTTGCTTTCATTAAATCCTTGTTGCGTATTAATAAATTTTTGGAAGTTCTTTTCATCTGCTAAACTCTGCTTAGACAAGTCCCAAAAATTAGTCGGAGCATCCAGTACAGGGCGCAGGTAGGGACGATCCTCGCCATTCCAGACATCGCTGAAGGAGGCTGTAACGCCACCAGTAGTGGAAGAATACAGGGCGTCTACTAGTTCATTTTTATAAGTTAGTACCTTACCCCTGGTTGAGGCGATCGCTCGGTCTGTTTTGGCGGCCGCCCCATTCAGCCCATAATAAACTTGGCAGTGAGTATCAGCACACAACTGATAGTTATCTGCGGCAAACCTGCGTAAATTTCTCAAGGCATAAGTCCGGGCGAGAATTGCCTGGGCTTCCAGCGCCGTTGTTGGTACATCCGTGCCTATTTCGTAAGGCAGAACCCCACGCAAATAAGTTTCTAAGGGTACTTGATTAACTAGAGTGTATGTGCCGTAGGCATTCGGTTGCAAATTCAGTCGCCCAGCATAAAGACGAGCATTTTCTGGTTTTTCGCTTTTATTCACCCGAATCAAGTTTTTATCAGTGCTGATTTCCAAATCATTTGGGCTATAGCGTTTACCATCCACCACCCAACTAACTCGCGGCACTTGTTTTAAAACTTTAGTATCAAGATATACTTTTTCTTTGGTAGAAGCTTGGATGTTCTGCAATAACAAGCGTCGCAGTAAAGGAGTGCTATAAACATCTCGTTTTGCCCAAACCTGCCAGCGTTCTGGCTGGGCTATTTCCACTTCCATTCCCTGAGAACGCCATTTATTAGCACTGTCTTCCGCAGTTTCAAAAGTGCGGTATGTGCCCAAAACTACCACTTCTTCGACTGCTGGCTGGGGTAAAGCTTGCATGACTGTTTCCAGCTTTACAGGGTTCTTAGTAAACAGAATTTCCTGCTTGTTGTCCGCTTGAAATTTTAGCTTTAAGCGATCGCCTTTTATGGGTTCCAGTTGCAGCTTGGCTGTCGGTTGTGAGCCAAATCGCTGCACAATCCCAATTTTCAGTTCCATATCCTGGATGTTGCTCTCAGGCCCTGATGCAGCAGTTAGTCCCAATAGACAAAATGTTGTCAGCACAGTGTGGGAAAAACGCCAAAACGAAAATTTCATGGCTATCTGATAGCGTACCCCTACGGGGAAGCAAGCTACGCGCAGTGTCTCGTAGAGAAGTAGTAGCGAGTAATCAAGCGTTTTCTGCCCCTTAATACGGCGTTGGAGCTGATTTTCCAATTGCTTTGTAGCGCGGTTTTTTTGTCGCATGAGTGCTCCAATGATACCATTACCAGTTTTGCCCAAAGTAGTTGCAAAACGAAGTCATAATGACTATGATTTATTTAGAGACACAAAACAGAACTAGTTGGATAAACTCCTTATGGTTAAAGTCCAAGAAATTCCATTAAATCAGATAAAACGGCCGTTGCCCCGTGTAAACGATCCAAATAAAGTGCAAGCTTTAATGGAATCGATTGCGGAGATTGGGCAGCAAGAACCGATAGATGTCCTAGAAGTAGATGGACAATATTATGGCTTTTCTGGTTGCCATCGGTATGAAGCTTGCCAGCGTTTAGGCAAAGAAACCGTTTTAGCCAGAGTCCGTAAAGCACCACGTAGTGTTCTGAAGATGCACTTGGCATAGAGAATGAGAGTGGGGAGCAGGGGGAGCAGGGGAAGCAGGGGAAGCAGGGGAAGCAGGGGGAGAGAAATAACTTTTAACTCCTAACTTACAACTCCTAACTCCTAACTCCTAACTCCTAACTCCTAACTGACTGTGCCCATGCCCATTCTCTATACCCATGTTCAATTACATATAACCTAATTAGGAGAAAATTATGTCATCGAAAGTAACAGTCAAAAATGTAAATATCGGCATTGACGAGGCGAGTAGGGCTAAAATTGCTGAGGGTTTATCTCACCTGTTGGCTGATACTTATACGCTGTATCTAAAAACTCATAACTTTCATTGGAATGTAACAGGGCCGATGTTCCAAACATTGCATTTGATGTTTGAGACTCAGTATACAGAATTAGCCTTAGCAGTTGATTTAATTGCGGAGAGAATTAGAGCGCTTGGCTATCCCGCACCAGGAACCTACAGCGAATATGCCAAACTGAGTTCGATTCCAGAAACTCCCGGAGTTCCTAAAGCTGTGGAAATGATCGGCTTATTAGTGGAAGGACAAGAAGCCGTAGTCAGAACTGCACGGTCTATTTTTCCCGTGGTAGAGGAAGTTAACGACGAACCTACCGCCGATTTATTGACTCAGCGGATGCAAGTACACGAAAAGACAGCTTGGATGTTGAGAAGTTTGCTGGAAGAATAGGGAATAGGGACTGGGGACTAGGGAGACAAGGAAGATAAGCAATCCAATCCCCAATACCCAGTACCCAATCCCCAATCCCCAATCCCCATTCCCCATGCCCAATATTTATTTCACCCAAAAGTTGCAAGATTTAATGCAACAGGTGGGTATTTCTAGTTTTAAAGCGCTGAGTCGCGCTGCTGGCGTCTCAGAGCGTCAACTTTTGCGGTTACGACAAGGAAAACTAGAGCAGATGCGGGTAGATGTGCTGCTCAAGCTGTCGCCAGTGCTACAGATGCCATTGAATGAATTAATCGCAACTTTTTCAACGGTAGAGTTGTTACAAGAGAAAGTAGCACCTACTCAGGAATTATTAGAAGAAATTGCAGATTTAAGAAAAGAGTACCAGCGATCGCAGCAACAAATAGAACAGCAGCGAGAGATATTACTACAAGAACTCCAGCAGTCAAGTTTGCAACTGCTGGAGTCTTTATTATTGCAATGGCCAACAGCAGCACAGAAAGCGCAGGAGAATCCACAGCTAGCAGCAGTCAAAATAGTACCGTTGGTGCAGAAACCCCTAGAAAAGCTTTTACAGGCGTGGGGAGTGGAAGCGATCGCACCCGTGGGAGCCGAATTACCTTATGATCCCCAACTGCACCAATTGATGGAGGGAACCGCACAACCTGGAGAAATAGTCAAGGTGCGCTACACTGGGTATCTTCAAGGTGAGAAGCTGCTTTACAGAGCCAAAGTGAGTTCTGTCTGAGGGAGTTAGGAGTCAAGAGTTATAAATCATAACTCCTCACTTTTGGCATTATCTGTTGAGAAGTTATAGACATTGGGAATACTAAAATGGCAGAGGCGATCGCCTCAAAGAACTTCCTATTGGAGCATTGGTGTAGGTTCGAGCTTGGTTGGCACTGCTAAAACCGAAATTTTTTGCTATAGAGCGTTACTCCAGAGGTAAATTATTTCAATAATGTAAGCAATTGGACATAAATAAAAAAATATTTGGGAAATAATCTCAAAAGCAGTAACTTCAGCTTGTAGGTAAGTATATATCTACATAAATGAGATGCAAGTAAGTCGGCGTTAAAAAATCAACCTATGTGACGAAACCTCAAATCAGCAAACAGCTTATAAATCAGCCATTCCAACCTTATTACAAAACTAAATATACATATTTTTACCATGCTGACTTACTTATCTTGTTTATTTATAATTAGTTTTTTCCTAGTAAGAAAACTATATTTAATGAAAATAATATTATTTTTATAATTACAAAAAAATAGATTGAAATATTGATAGTTAATCTTTATTCATCCAAATTAATTATTAATCTTTACTCAATAGTTAATCTTATATTTTATTTTACAGGCATTTTCAAATATTCTATGATGGGTATATAATAGCGAAATCAGACCATCATTTACACAAATTAGCGTGACATAATTATGAGAGAACAAGTGAAAGTTATTAAACTCAGCGGAAATTTAAACGCCACAACTTCACAAGAATTTCGACAAAATATTACTAATATTTTACTAAGTGGTGCAAAAATTGTGTTAGTTGATTTTCAAGATGTAACGTTTATGGATAGTTCCGGTTTGGGAGCCTTAGTATTAGCTTTCAAAACCTTGCGAGCCGCGGATAGTAAGCTTGTTCTCTGCTCAATTAATGAGCAAGTCAGGATATTATTTGAACTGACTAATATGGATAAAGTATTTGAAATATTTCCCAGCCAAGACGCATTTAATCAGGTTATAGTCTCAAATAGTTAATTAATCAAAGTTAATTTGCAAAATAGATAAATCATCATCAAAAGCATCTTTGGAGTTCAGAGCGATTAAATAACTCAGTACGCGATCAAGTTGGCAATCAACAGGATCTTGTAAGCTAACTAGTAGCTGAATAAAAGCATCCAAACTCCAAAGTGTGCCATCTGATTTAGTGATTTCATAAGCGCCATCACTAAAAATGTAAAGGGAACTGAACTTTTCAATATTGCAAAACCCATCAACATATTTTGCCTCTGGAAACATTCCAACTGGCATACCGGGAGATTTTAAGAGTTTAACTTCAGACTTTCTTGGAGATGTGCCTGTTACTAAAACTGCTGGTGGATGACCTGCACTAGCATAAATTAACTGG
Source organism: Nostoc sp. (assembly GCF_036917655.1). GTDB lineage: Bacteria > Cyanobacteriota > Cyanobacteriia > Cyanobacteriales > Nostocaceae > Nostoc. The sequence goes on along the minus strand of NZ_JBALCY010000002.1, from coordinate 106,264 downwards.
CGGTTGATTCGGTTGTAAACTCCGTACCAAATCGTAAAGTATTTGTCGTTTTGATAATCCATCTGAAAGGTATCATTCAAAGCCTTCAATACATCACTAGGTTGATAATAATTCAGACTTTTGAGCGCACGGGAACGCAGTAAATTCAGCACTGAAACAGAGGGAAGAGTAGCTTTCAGTCCATGTCCGGCAGTATCCAGTAAGTAAATTGCCAGATAATCAGCATCGAGCCAATAGTAATCGAAACAGTCACCGCCAAGTTGTCGCGAGGGAATGAATCGGAAATTTATATTAAAGGGTTCGGTCATTGAAAGAGGCAGGAGCGATCGCACATATTCTGCTGCTTCTGACATTTCTGATTCTAAAAGCAACTTTTGAGCCTGCAAATCTCTACTCAACTGATGCAGGCGTAATCCTGCTCTTACCCGTGCTTGTAATTCATTATGCTCGATAGGTTTGGAGATAAAATCATCAGCACCAGCATCTAAACCTTTGACGCAATCGGCAACGGAATCTAAGGATGTTAATAAAATAAAGAATGTGGTATAAAATTTTGGGTCTGTCTTAATGCGTTGGCAAACTTCCAGTCCAGTCAAACCCGGCATGATCCAATCACAAATAATTAGTGCTGGACGATAAGCTACTGCTTTTTCTATTCCTTCCTCGCCGCTACTGGCAGTAACTACCTCATAACCCTGTTTTTCCAACATCCTTTTCAGGAGTATTTTTATTGAATAGTCGTCATCAATTACTAGTATTTGAAACATAGAAAATTGTAGGAAACACTCATTAATAAATGGCTGTAAAAATAGAAAATAAAAATCCGATATTGGCGAATGAGTTAGTAGTATAAATACAGAGATACTACTAACTCATTTATATTTTCCCGTCGAATTTATGACTTTTTAACGTCATAAAATATTATGGGGGTGCAAGAGGATTCATCCACAAGAGGATAGTATTTTTTAGCTGATTCAAATCGCGGTATGCTTCTTGCTTGAACCATTGTCCTAATGCGTCAAAGGGGGTGAAAGATGTTCCAGTTTGCCATTTAATATCTTGACCTAGAGGTGTTGTGTGAGTTCCTGGTAACGTTTGTGCTGTCACCATCTCATCAAAGCGTTCTTGTAAGATTTTGGTTAAAGCTGCCGATTGATCAATGGTGTCATTGCTAAATTTTATTAATAAATTGCGCCGGATATTGTAACGTTCTTGGAGAAGCTTGTTAGTTTCCAACGGTGAGGGGGTAAACTCGATTTTCAAAGTAGAATTGAACTGTTCTACTAGGGGGATAGCTTCTTTAGCGGCGTAGTTATTGAAGGATATTAAAATATTGCCTGCACGTTCTACTTTAAAGAGGCTACCAATCAGCAAGTGAAGTTTACAGCCCATGCTGTGTCCAACGCCGTAGATGGGGAAGTAAAGCTTGCGTAATGCCCCAGAGTCGTGTAGGCGTTCGAGAGTGCGGTCAAAGTTTAGCAGTACGGATTGTGCGATCGCAGTATGATCCAATGTATTGACAAAAGGCGTAGCAATTACAACATAACCTTTACTTGCCAGTTGTTCGAGCAACCAGCGATAAGTGATGTGCGGTGCAGTGGCGACAAATGCACCTCCTAAAAAATGAATGATCCCTATGGGATTTCGGGGAATGATTACCCAGTTGCCTCTAACTTCTTTCCAGTCCATGCCGATGAGCGATCACTTTCTTGATATTCTTTATGTTAGACCGGGGATTGCAACCGTGGGAAGGATTATGGAAAAAGCCATTGAGAATATCTGGCTAGTAGGTTGCAAGTTAACCCATCCGGCAGCGTCTATGGACTTACCCTGAGCATCTACGCGTTCTCCAATCACTTCTTTTACGCACGTTGTCCTGAGTATTGGTTTTAACGCTGAGTCTGTAATTTTTTCATTTCGTGTTGCACATCTAATGCAATTTGTAATGCTTCATTGAGCAACCTTCCATGCTCAGTAGCCTGTTCATTTACTTGCATGGCTGTTAAAGTTGCCAAATTGTTGACGAATAGCTCTGTATTACTAAGGAGAAAGCTCTTATTCTCTCTCAAAATCCTTTCTGTCTTCAAAGCGCGAACTAAATCAGTTTTTGTGAGTTTAAGCGCTTCGATAACACCCTCTCTTTCCTTTATAATTACTTCTGGATTGCCAGCTTCTTCTATTTGGTCATTGATATCTATTACTCTAATAACAGTATTATATCTATTAACCTCATTTAACAGAATTTGCAGAGAATTCGTCATATTATTTTTGACAATTTTATTTCTAGCTTTCCATATTAAATATAAGATACTTTGCGTCAGACCACCAATCCAAAGTCCTAAGATAATTAACAATATCCAAGATGGAATTGTTATCCATGTAACAAAGATTTTAATAATTATATCAAATAAAATATAAACAAAAACAAATGTAGAAAATCCAATAAAAACTACAGTTGCCCCTTCAGAACTTTTAAGTTTTTGCATATACATATATGCTAATTTTTTCAGAGGATTTGTAATGATTAAAATTTCCTCATTGACAGGCAAATTAGTCAGCTTTTGCAGATCATCCTGACTAATTTTCAAGCCCTGTAAATCATCCCGCACAGCTTTTCAACCCTTGCCAGAATAGTTATTTAATCTAATATAGCAATCAAATTTCTGGAATGCTGGCATTTTGTCTAAACTTTTTCAGACAAGTTAAGACTTTTAGGCAATGTCAAGAATTTTTGTACAATATGATACTCTTTTGCCAAGATAACTATTTATAGTATAAGAGAACAAGAACGAAGATAAATCAATTGCCTGTAAATGCAATGAAAATGCAACAGGTTATTGTCCTGGTAAACAGCCATTTGCAACTACAAGAAAGAATAATGGAAAAGCCCGCAAAAACGGACTTTATTTGTATAGTTATAAATAATCGCGTCTCACTTGTTACATTAACTTTGCTTTGGAGAAGATTGTTTCTGTTTTGAAACGCCACGCTGAGGGTTTAAAAATGGGGGGATGGGACAGTCTAGCATCATGGCGATCGCTCTTAGTAAATCTGCTTCTGAATGTGTAACTTTGTTATCTAATAGTACCGTGTGGGCGCAGGCATCAACAATAGCTTGCTTGAGTTTGGGACTGGCAAGGCGGAGGCGCTCAATACTCTTTTTGAGTTCAGTGAAATTACAAGTAAGTGGTATGTCTGGTTTTTCTTGCTCTCCGGCTTTGGGAAGTCGAAAAACTCCAGAACGAAAAGCATAGGCGATGTCTTCAGTATACGCATCGGGTTGAGAGTGTCCAACGCGGGCAATTGCGGACAGTACTAATAGACTATCTGGCCAAATCTGTTCGATGGAGGTGAATTCTACCGTTGTAGCCGACGGAGGATTTATACTAGGTTGGAGACGATGCCACAGTATTAACTGCAACACAAAATGCCACAGTGATAAACTTCCGGTGGCTGTAACTAAACCGTGGAGGCATTTGCACAGCCTTTGGCATTCTTTGGCAGAATTTTGGCGTAATACCGGTACTGCCAAATCCACAAGTGGCAAGCGAATTCTAGGATCTAACTGGCTAATTTCACTACTAAATTCCAGGGTTTTGTCTACCAAATCAACAGGCTGCACCTCGCGTAACCAAGCAATTTGACGTTCTTGGATCTGGAGATTTTCCGTATCTAACGCTAGCGCAAAAGCGATCGCCATTGCACTTTGCTGCTCCCGCACACCCAAACGCAGGGATTCTGGTAACTGCGACAACAGCGCTTGAGCATGGGCAAAATGCTCTGGTGTTACCCTTCCCACCTGGTTTACTATCTCTTCTGGCGTGGCGTTAGAACCACCAGCAAAGCCCATTGTTAGGGATTCCTGGGAAGGGGAACGCATCTGATTACGAGATGGCATTGCTGCTAAATTGCGCGCGTTCAAACCCCCAACGCGGCGGATACGTTCTGCTAGGGGTGGGTGGGTAGAAAACATATCTTCCCAGAAAGAGGGGTTAAGGGCATTGCCAAAAAACATATGGCTAGCGGCTTCTGCTCCGGGCGAAATCAGGCGTGAGTCCATCTGTTGGAGTTTTTGGAAGACTCCGGTAAGTCCATTGGGGTTGCGAGTGAACTGTACAGCCGAAGCATCAGCAAGAAATTCGCGTTGGCGAGAGACGGCGGCTTTAATCAGGCGGCCGCAGAGTAATCCGATACTGCCAATTCCCATCAGTCCCAAGCCAAAAGCCCACAGGGGCAAACCCTTGTCTTCGCGGGAACTACCACGAATGCGCCACAGCAATTCCCCGGTTAAATAAATGAACAAAATCCCGTGCAGTAGTCCCACCAAACGCAAATTTAGCCGCATATCTCCATTGAGAATATGACTGAATTCGTGGCCGATGACTCCTTGTAGCTCATCCCGGCTCAGGTGTTGCAAAGTTCCACGGGTAACTCCAATTACAGCATCATTGGGCGTAAATCCGGCAGCAAAGGCATTAATGCTGGTTTCTCTTTCAAGGAGATAAACTTCTGGCACGGAAATACCAGAAGCGATCACCATTTCCTCGACAATATTTAATAGTTGTCGCCCTTGTTCATCTGCCGTTTCTGGTAGCAGGAGTCTTCCCCCCAACTCCTGAGCAATTACGCTTCCGCCCTGCCGGAGACAAGCAATTTTATACAGACTTCCCACTGCGATCGCAATTATTGTAATCCCAGCCACATAGAGAAATAATCCTGGATGCCACCAAACACGAGGAGCCATGCGGAACAGAAATAAAGTGGCAATATAAATCGCAATAATCATGACTGCGATCGATAGGGAAAATAACCCGATTAATTGTTGCGTATTTTGGCGTGCCCGATCCTGATGTTCAAAGAAATTCATAGATACCTAAAAAGACACGCGTGGAGCATTTCTCATTTCTGGAGTAGCTTCGGCGAGCAATTCTGCAACAGTAAAGTTAAAAGTATTTGCTACAAGGTTGCTGGGGAAAGATTCGCTCTTGGTGTTGTAAAGTGTCACCGCGTCATTAAAAGCCTGACGTGCAAAAGCAATCCGGTTTTCGGTGGAAGATAATTCTTCCATTACCTGAGTCATGGCGCGATCGGCTTTCAATTCTGGATAAGATTCTGAAAGTACCATCAAGCGACTTAACGCACCCGTCAGCGCCCCTTCAGCATTGCCCAACTGTTGCATCGCTTGGGGATCGCCGGGATTTTGTGCGGCACGACTGCTAGCATTAATTGCAGAATTCCGAGCCGCTATAACTGCTTCTAAGGTTTCTCGCTCATGTTTCATGTACCCTTTGGCAGTTTCCACTAAGTTGGGAATTAAGTCATAGCGGCGCTGTAATTGAACATCGATTTGAGAGTAAGCATTTTTGTAACGATTGCGATACTTGACTAAATCGTTGTAGCCATTAATGATAATTACAGCAACAATGGCAACTAAAGCAACAGAAAATATTAAAAGCCCCATATTTTTAGATTATTTCCATTAGGTACTTACTTTTTTGCAGATTTACCAATCACGGTAATCTTTGATATCCAGGAAAATTTGTGTGGATATAAAGATGAGTCTACTTGTAGCAAGTTGGCTTCGTCGTCTGTAAAACTAGTTACGCAATTGCACTGAGCTAGATAAGTTTTAAGATTTTTTAAATAACCACAGAGGCACAGAGAACGCAGAGAGAAAAAAACACAGAGACAAGAAAAATAATTTCCAACAATTCCAAATTGTTTGTGAACTCTATCATCTCTCTTTTCTCTGTGTACTCTGCGCCTCTGTGGTTGATTAAAAATTGTAGCCAGATAAGTTACCTATGAATCTGAGTAAATAGGGAATAACCACTGACAGCAAAAATAAAAAGGATGGCGGCGGGAAAAATTACTACATCCCTGACAATAAATAAAATCCAATCTTTTCTTAGTTCCTGTTTAAACTTGAGTTCCCGCAGTTTTCGCCCAAGTTCTGCATCTTCTTGTGACTGCAAATCTTCTGTTGACAGAATTAGTGGATTGTCGCCTTTGCTGGCAATTATTTTTGATAAATCTGTTCTGTCTGTCATGCTGTTTAGATACCAATAATTTCAGTTTCAAGGTTTTGGTTATCATCTACAATCCAGATATGCTTGCCTTATACGCCTACTTCCATCAATGCGCTTGCTTTTAACAGCAACTCAGCATTATCTCCATTAATAGATTGCGCCAGATTATTTAGTGTCTCATAAAGTTCTGGCGATAAATCTAAATTTGTTTGAATTCGTTTATTGTTTTCTTGTGCAGTCATTCCTTAATATTGAGTAAATAGTTCACAAGCTATAATTGCGTAGGCGTAGCCAGCCTTAGGCATCGCTTCCAGTCCGACTTGAATATATTTCGTCAACAATTTCTTCTGCGGTGCGTGTGTCTTCCCAGGTTCCGGTGCGATCGCGCATGATAAATTAATGTGACAAGATTTTCCATAAGCTCACAGGTAACGGTCGTATTCATCTCGTTCAAATCGATGTTAGCCCTTCGTAAAATCGCAAAGGTATTGTTAGAGGAGACATCACGAATGAAGCTGCCTATCAGTGGCGTTTAGCGATCGCTAAAATTATTCAACCATATTGCCCTAACATAATGCAACGACGGCATTTCATGAAGCTTTCTGGCGAATGGTGGCTTAAATTACGTTGGCTCTGCCCACCGCAGGTATCGCACTCCCAATTTAACCCTTTAAGAAATTGAAACCTACAGCATAATACTTACTTTAAGTTGGCTCTAATCGTCTCTATTAATTGACGATTGACACCCAAATTACTCTGACCTAAGCGCGAGGCTGAACGCACTTGGATAACATTCGCATTCCGGTCTAGATAGAATTCTACATCATCCACAAATCCCAGTAAAGTACTTTTAAATTCCGCATATAAATAATCTTTGCTTTCGGTAATGATTTTGGTTCTTGCTAAGGACTGAATAATCTTTTTAAGATTAGTAATCGCTTGTTCTGGAGTAGATGTAAAAGTCAGTGGTGCAATTTTGTGGGTTGCATCTGGACTCTGACTAGAAACACAGTTAGGGGAGTTATGGCAAGGTGCTAATTTGCCCTTGTTAACACCTAAATTAGTTGGTCGTTTGCCAGCAAAAACCATAATTATCTCTTAAGGAAGTAAATAAGTATACTCTCACACTTTAGTTTAAATCACTGTAATACTTTGCTGCGATCGCATCTTCTGACAAATGGCAGATTCACTAAAACATTGGTGATGCGATCGCTCTATGATGCGGTAAGTATTGTCTAAGCAAAGATAGATTATGACGCAAACAATTTCCATCAACGACTCTGGGCGCTTGCAACTCACACCGCTAGAAATCCCATCCCGTCTACTGTTAGGGCCAGGGCCATCCAATGCTCATCCCACAGTTCTCCAAGCGATGAATACCTCACCCGTTGGGCATCTTGACCCAGCTTTTCTCGCACTCATGGATGAAATTCAATCGTTGCTACGCTACGTATGGCAAACAGAAAACCCACTTACCATTGCAGTCAGCGGTACGGGAACAGCCGCAATGGAAGCAACCATCGCCAATGCCGTTGAACCCGGTGATGTAGTTTTAATTGGTGTAGCTGGTTACTTCGGTAATCGCCTTGTGGATATGGCTGGACGTTATGGTGCCGATGTGCGAACCATTACCAAACCTTGGGGACAAGTCTTCAACCTAGATGAACTCCAAACTGCCTTAAAAACTCATCGTCCAACTATTTTAGCTCTAGTTCATGCCGAAACCTCCACCGGCGCCCGTCAACCATTGGAAGGGGTCGCTGATTTATGTCGAGAATTTGGCACTTTCTTACTAGTAGATTCAGTCACAAGTTTGGGTGGTGTCCCCTTGTTTTTGGATGCTTGGGGAGTTGACTTAGCTTATAGTTGTAGCCAAAAAGGGTTGGGTTGCCCTCCTGGTGCTTCGCCCTTTACAATGAGTGCGCGTGCAGTTGAAAAATTGCAGCAACGCCAAACAAAGGTTGCAAACTGGTATTTGGATATGTTGTTACTGGGTAAGTATTGGGGCCCTGAACGCACCTATCACCATACAGCACCCATTAATTTATACTATGCATTGCGGGAAGCACTACGTTTGCTTGCAGAAGAGGGGTTAGCAAACTCCTGGCATCGGCATCAAAAGAACGTAGAATATCTCTGGGAAGGGTTGGAGAACTTAGGATTGAGTATGCACGTTGAGCAAGAGTATAGACTGCCAACGCTTACCACAGTCTGCATTCCAGCAGGGGTAGATGGTAAAGCGATCGCTCGGCAGTTACTCAATGAACATAATATTGAAATTGGCGGTGGTCTTGGCGAACTAGCTGGTAAAGTTTGGCGCGTTGGATTGATGGGCTTTAATAGTCGTAAGGAAAGCGTTGACCAACTTTTAGCAGCACTACGGCAAGTTTTACCTAAATAGTTTTCGGGGTAAGATGGTGCGTTAACAGTAGCTTAACGCACCTGATAAAAAGAGCGATCGCGCTAACATTATTTGAGAATTAAAAGAAAGTTGATGCTTCACACTTACTTGCTCTTTTTACTTACAGGACTTACACATTGAAAACCTGAAACATCGATCCCCCCTAACCCCCCGATAAATTGGCTACGCTGTACACACAAGTCCTAAATATCTAGCGTGATAAGGCTTTCCTCGTTCCTATGCTCTGCATGGGAATGTATTCATTAAGGCTCTGCCTCAATGTCTAGCTGGAGGCAGAGCCTTTAATCAGCCATTCCCATGCAGAGCATAAGAACGAGAGAAGTCCTGTTTAGTTCAAGGCAGGGAGAGGTTTGTCTAACTCGCGCTAACATTGTTTGAGAGTGAAGCAAAGCTGGGCAGGTTAATTTTTGCAAGTCGATACAATTGTATTGTAAGCCAATACAATCGCAATGTCAGCCGATACAATCGCAATGTAAGTCGATACAATCGCATTGTAAGTTGATACAATCGCAATGTAAGCCGATACAATCGCATTGTAAGTTGATACAATCGCAATGTAAGTTGATGCATTAACAATTCAGAGCTTGGCTTAAGATAGCACAGCAATACAAAGTGCGACTCGTTCGCATTTTGTGAAAAACGTTAGGAAAGTATATTTGTTGAGTATTCCTCACTAGCTTCACTGCGAGAAAAAACCAACAACCAGCAGAGGCAAGAGTATTAGGACAAACACAATCAAAACGAGGGTTGCCGGCTCGATTTTAATGTGGTTCTTCTGTGGATCGCGCATTTGCCACTCTCTCGAACAATAAATATATTAACTCAGCCTAAAGGATGTTTACTTCTTTTTCCAAGCCCAATGAGGTTTAGAAGTGTAAACTTTTTAGCTATTGCAGTCCATTTAACTTGCAGATTTTTGATTTTAGAAATTTATCGCCCCATCTGCTTATTTCTTCCAAGGTAGTTTAGTCCCCATTTCAGTCAATGCAGAAAAGATCAGATAAAGAATGAGTAACCCCGCACCCGCAAAGAAAGCCAGTAAATCGTTATCCATAAATGCTGTTAGCTAAAACTTCGCTAATCATAGCGGAATCACCTAATCTTTAGCATTCTTCTACAGCCCTACAATCTTTGGTCTTCTGGATGCAAATACCAGCCATACCAGTGACGAACTGCTAGCCAAACGGCTGAAAGTAAACCCGCTAGGCTGAGGGTTAGTCCACTGAACGGTACTAATAATCCAAAGATGGGTAATACTGCTCCAGCAATAGTGCAGATAATAGCAGCAAGAGAAGCACTGCGACTCGCCCCCAAACCCCATGTCAAAATTAGTAAGATGATGGAAATTAAAGTCCAAGCCAACTGAGCATTGATGACGCGAGCTAAATAGGTCAAAATCAATAGACAAGCAAAGAAAATACTACCAGCGATCGCTATATTTTTGAAACTCATTGGCAGTGACAAATATAACAATAATATCCACCACAAAAATATTGCTGGTGCTAGCAATAAAAGCCGCGGAATTACTCCCGTGTGAAGAAGAGGTTCGGTATTGGTAAACACTCCAAAAGGATTTTTTACTGAAACATTATCGTCAAATTTCCAAGTAAATTGCGTACTGCGTCCGTCAAATTTAGTCTCATCAGGTTCAATACCACTGGCAAAATTAGCCGGAGCAAAGTTAGCAATTGCGATGAGGCGGAAGTTAGATAGCATCTGTCCTGCTGCACTATAAACCCAGCGAGGCCCGCCTCTAGCCTGATATGTGACTCGAAAGGTGGTTTCTTCCCCTGGTTGCAGCTGGAAGGGAAAGCCATAGTCTCCCGGATTGGTTTGTTGTAACCTAGTACCATCACGCTCGATTTTGTAGCTAGCAAGCAGTGTGTAGCCGTTGGGGGGCGGTGCTTCAAAGAAAAAATTATTAATATCCTTGAGTTGGTTAACTACTTTATAATCGGCAGTATAATTTGCCCGATAAATTGAGCTACGACCTGGAACATCTACGCTTTGGTCAAGCTTGACTTGAATTTGCGAACCAGCCAACGTCAAGAAGCGGTTAATCTCTCGTGTCTCATTTACCTTAACTATTTTGCCACCGACTTGAGTGGTATATGAGTATGGCTCTCGAATAGAGTAGCGCACTTGAGGCGCAAATTGTTCGAGCTTCTCACCTGCAACACTTTCAGCCACTTGAGCCACCCTTGCTTGTTCCCAGTGGTGATAGCGATTGCTTAAAGTTGAACAGAGAAAAAATCCCGGTACTAACAGAACTAATACCAAAGTTAAATGCTGCAATCCCCGCAACAGTTGGGAATAACGAACAGCCCATTCGCCGATGAATATTACTTGTTCCGGCTGGCTTCGACGCAGGGAAAAACTTATCAGTGCGATCGCAATTCCTAAAGCTACAACCAAAAATACTAATAACAGTGAAGCTTTGAGCGCCTGGGTTCCAAATTGGACAAGCTCAATCGGATGCGTCAAATCGGGTAATCCGGGAATACCTTGAGCAGAAGATGACATTGGCTGATTTTTGCAGAATTTGCAGAACCAGACCGATAAAATCTCTCAAAAGTTTCTGGAGTTGAGTTGAGTCAATTACTTTTCCCAGTTTGACAGACCGAAGATTGCAACTCCATACCACACAAAGCATGAAAGCAGCGGCAAAAAAGCTCACAATACCATAGGTGCTATTTGACGCTAAAGTTTACTAAGCTAAGTTGAACCATGCCCAAACACCTCCTCAACTTTGAGGGTAAACATCTAGTGCGTCTGTTCATGTACCATACCCTAATACCAATTCGTAATACCTACCCAAAGCCGCACTTAGTGCGTATACATAATAGAGAAAGTCAGATTACATCTGGCTGGGTTTCTACCATTTGTATCTGTATTCTTATTTTGAATAATTGAGATCACATATGTGCAAAAAAAGTCAGTCTTAAGGACGATAAAATTGCGACTAAAAACAAATTTTGAGCAATCTGAGATTGTACGCTGTTTTGCAGCAGTACTGCTTTTCGGTCAAGTATGGCTACATTTACTCCAAGGAAAAACGTACTACCGCAAGATTCTGCAACATATGGTGACTGCTGGGCCAGTTTCTATCTCTCCAGTTCTCCTTGTTAGCGGTTTTGCCGGAATGATTTTTACTATTCAAACGGCGAGGGAATTAGTCCGATTTGGGGCTGTTGATGCTGTGGGAGGTGCTTTTGCCTTAGCTTTTTGTAGAGAATTGGCTCCAATTTTGACAGCTAGTATTATGGCGGGACAAGTCGGTTCTGCTTTTGCAGCAGAAATAGGTGCAATGCGGGTTACGGAGCAAATTGATGCACTTTATATGCTCAAAACTGATCCAATTGATTATTTAGTACTTCCTAGAGTCATTGCTTGTAGTTTAATGGTGCCTTTAATGACCATTTTGGCTTTAGTTACGGGCATCATCGGCGGAGTTTTTGCCGGAGCACAGTTTTACCAAATTATTCCAGAGACATTTTTAGAATCAGTGAGAAATTTTTTAGAACCGTCAGATTTGTTTATTATTTTGCTAAAAGGGTTCATTTTTGGAGTGCTGGTTGCTGTCATTGGCTGTAGTTGGGGGTTAACTACTAAAGGGGGAGCCAAGGAAGTAGGAGAATCGGCAACAAAAGCAGTTGTTACTAGTTGGGTATCAATTTTTATTATGGATTTTTTCCTCTCTCTGCTGCTGTTTGAACAGCCTGCATTTTGAACCCAAGCAAGTATTAAAAAAGATTCCCGACTTCTTAAAACAGTCGGGAATCTGAGCCAAAAAGAACTCTTTAAGTAAGCAATATCGATTCTGAAGCGATGGCTAGCTTTTTTGGATATACTTCATGACCTTAGTGGAATGTGAGAATATATTAACTTGTAGATTAGCGCACCCAAGGCCAAACCTGTCAATGAAAAGATAGACGCAGTTGAAAAGGCTAGCCCTTCCCTAAGACCCGCTCTTTGAAAGTCTATCCTGACTAATATAGTCGCTGAAATAATGAGTAAGGTATCAAGAAATACCCCAAACCAGGCAATCATAATAAAAAACGAGAAAGCTGCTAAAACGGCAACGCCGAAAGACCTCGTATTTGATTTAAGCAAAATACTGAAGTAATATGTCATTTTTGGCCAGGGAGCGGTCAACGTTACTATTAAAAGCAAAATAGCAACCACAGTTACCAGCCATACAAACAGAGGGGCACGTGTTTCAGATATTACCCAGCCCAAAGTACTGTAACTAAGCAGTACTAGCGCCAGGGACACCCAAGGAACTCTTTTCAAAATTGACATGGGTTGATATTACTAGTACGGGGTCAAGGTCTTATTCCATTACTAAATGTTATAACTCACCGTTCCACCCATAGGATTTGACTAAGAAGAATTATCCATCAGGTCGCTATAAAAATTAGGTAACAGATCGAGCAAACTAATAATTTCTTGCTGTAAGTGAATTCCTTACCAGGCGAGAGAACTGAAGAAAGTGATCCTTTTACCAATTAAGGCAGATTATTATAACTATTGACTAATAGCTAAACAATCATTTTCTGCCCACCAAGCATAGATGGGCGTGTCGCGGTCTGGTAAACCGCCAAAAGTATTAGGTTGCAACACATTAATCCTAATGCCATTTGTTAATTCCACAACATAATTAACGTGTGTGCCTAAATACATAACATTGACAAGCCGTCCTTCAAAGCAGTTAGCTGGCAAATTGGGTGGATAAAGCGAAAGCTGTATTTTTTCTGGGCGCACACTCACTACCACCGCTTGTGATAATTCAGATGGTGTGTCTTCAACGCGGCTAATAACAATTGAAAGTCCCGTTTTTGTCGAAATTTTCACATTAGAGGAGTCTACCGCGACGATTTCACCGCTGAATAAATTAGTATCGCCAATAAAATCAGCAACAAAAGATGTGCAAGGACGTTCGTAAATTTGGCTGGGAGTGCCAACTTGTTCAATTTTGCCTTGGTTCATCACAGCAATGCGATCGCTTAAACACAATGCTTCTTCTTGGTCGTGTGTCACCATCACAAAGGTAACACCCAAGTCTTTGTGTAAATTTGATAACTCAACTTGCATTTCCTTACGCAGTTTTAAATCTAACGCCCCTAAAGGTTCATCCAGTAGGACAACGGTGGGACGGTTGACTAGGGCCCTTGCTAAGGCAACTCGCTGCTGTTGACCACCAGAAAGTTGATTGGGAAAGCGTGATCGCAAACTTTCCATTTTCACGAGTTTTAAAGCTTCTTGGACTCTAGCTTCAATTTGCGATTTGCGTATTTTTTTTAACCTCAGTCCGAAAGCGATGTTATCCCAGACATTCAGGTGGTTAAATAGAGCGTAACTTTGAAATACAGTATTGACGGGTCGGCGGTAAGGCGGCACATTAGTCATAGACTGACCCTGAATTAACACCTTGCCAGCGTCAGCGATTTCAAACCCAGCAATTAAGCGCAGTATTGTTGTTTTACCACAACCGGAGGGGCCTAAAATACTAAAAAATTCTCCTTGTCTGACATCCAAGTCGATTCCATTTACTGCTGGTTCTTGGTTAAAAAACTTGAAGACATTACGCAGTTCAACATCAAGTGGCTGAAAAGTTGTTATCCCCCTCTGATTCTGCATGACAATTTGAGCCATAATCCTCAGTAGAATGCCGTGATATTACGTGAGTTTGTCAATTGATGTAGTCTATTGGGCAGACTAGATTTGACACTTTGGTTTATTGTATCCGCCAAAAACAATTGTTCAAGAATATACTCGCCCAATTCTTTCATACCCAGTACTGGGCATGAGTTTAGGGTAATTGTGTACAGATAATACCGCTCTTGGAATTCATTCTTTGTCTTATGTCTTTATTCCCATCAATTGGCAGTAAAAAAGATACCCGTACAGTTGGACGTGGTTTCCAATCAATATTTTTAATCGTATTTACCCTATTAATGACCGCTGGTATTGGGGCACGTTTGGCATATTTGCAAATTGTTGAAGGGTCAAAACTCCGGGAACGAGCCGAAGCGAACCGAATTCGGATGATTCTCAAACAACCCGAACGGGGAAATATTTTTGACCGCAACGGTAAACTTTTAGCTAGTACTCGCTATCCTAGCTCTGTATACTTGTGGCCGATGGCACATACTAAGCCTTCCTGGTCTGTAGTCGGCCCGCGTCTAGCGCAAATTCTCAACATTCCGCAAGATGAGATGGAAAAGAAATTAGAACAAGCTGGTGCTAATTCTTCTTCACTCATTCGGATTGCTCGTGATCTAAATGAAGCAGAAATCACGGCATTAAAGGAGTATAAAAATGAACTTCCTGAAGTAGAAATTAATACAGATTCTGTACGTTATTACCCTCATGGTAGGCAATTAGCACATGTCTTAGGTTATACGCGAGAATTGACCGCCGACCAGTTAAAGGACAAGAAGCAGAAAGGCTATCGGCTGGGAGATGTAATCGGTCAGATGGGGGTGGAAAAGGCTTATGAGAAAGCGCTGCGGGGCGAATGGGGCGGTCAGCAGGTGGAAGTAGATGGTGCAGGCAGACCAATCCGGGTTTTGGGGGAGAAACAGGCAAAAGCTGGTAACGATTTGCACCTGACTATAGATTTGGATGTGCAAAAGGCAGCAGAAAAAGCTTTGGGAAATCACCGAGGTGCGATCGCAGCAATTGATCCGAATAATGGTGCTGTTTTAGCAATGGTATCTTACCCCACCTTTGACCCAAATATTTTCTCCAAACAAAAACTCTCCCAGCAAGATTGGGAAAGCGTGCAAGCTAAAGATCATCCCTTGGTCAATCGCGCCCTGAGTGCCTTTCCACCCGCCAGTACTTTCAAAATTGTCACTACGACGGCTGGACTAGAATCGGGTAAATTCTCTCCAGACTCAGTATTACAGACCTTTGGTTCCCTGACTGTTGGGGGAGTAACTTTTGGTGAGTGGAACCACGCTGGATTTGGGCCATTGGGATTTCCCAGAGCGATCGCTATGAGTAGTGATACTTTCTTCTATCAAGTTGGTAGAAAAGTCGGTGGCCCAACTTTAATCGAATGGAGTCGCAAATACGGATTTGGTCAAAAAACTGGCATTGAATTTCCTAACGAAGAATCAAAAGGCTTGGTTCCAGATGAAACATGGAAGCAGAGAGTTTTGAAAACGCCTTGGAGTGTCGGTGATACCATTAATATGTCAATTGGTCAAGGGGCTTTGCAAGTGACACCCCTGCAATCGGCGATTATGTTTTCTGTCCCTGCTAATGGCGGGTATCGAGTTCAGCCGCATTTGCTCAAAGACAACGAAGACGCAAAAAGTTGGCGAGAATCCTTGAATATGAAGCCGGAAACTATCAAAGTTCTCCGCGACGGACTGCGGAAGGTGGTGAGTGAGGGTACAGGTAAGAGCTTGAACGTGCCGACAATTCCCCCAGCGTCTGGAAAGAGTGGCACTGCTGAAGCTGGTGGTGGTCGCCCAAATCATACTTGGTTTGGTGCTTATGCCCCCAGTAATAAGCCGGAAATTGCGGTTGTGGCCTTTGGGGAAAATACTGGCGAACATGGTGGTACTGTTTGTGGCCCGATGGTTTTACAAGTGCTAGAAGCTTATTTTCAGCATAAGTATCCAGGTAAGTATCAAAAACCTCAGCCCGATCCATCAGAAGCTAAAACTCAGAGTTCAGGACATGGCACTGGAGACTAGTACACTATGGCGTCAGTTTGCCTACCTTTAACCAGTTGCTCAGAGCAACTTGTTAAGCCCCAAGTCTTGTTAATTGAGATGGTAGGTGGATTTACGCCCATCTTTGTTGTGTCGCTTATCAGGCTATTTTGAATACTTTAGTCTGTAAAACTTTTGTATTCAAAATTCTACGCTTTTTCTTTATGCAGCCCAGTAAACTAGACCAAATTTTAGGACTAGAACTACAGCGTCGTCGCACAGAGAAAAGTTGGTCACAGGAGTATCTTGCAGAAGTGACAGGTCTGCATAGGACTTACATCAGCCAGCTTGAGCGAGGGCTAAAAAGTCCATCTGTTAGAGTTCTCAGCCATATTACCAATGCTTTAGGTATGACCATGAGTGAGTTTTTACAAGCTGTAGAGGAATCCCTGAGTGTTGACGGACAACGAAATTGAAAGATTAAGCCAAGCCATTATTGCTACCATTGCATCTCCAGTCATCGGCTCGATAGAAGATTATACGTGGGAAGCAATTTTTCATTATGTCAAGAACATTCCTTTATCAGATCCGGCTCTGGGACGTAGCAAACTTCTCTATGATGCTGTTGACCTGGTGACTAAAACTGGTTGGTCACTCAAATCCCTCCAACTAAATAGCCTCAACTTTGCAAATCCATTTTTGTTTGTCATTCAGAGAGCGGATGTCATCAAGAAGGCTGTCCAACTGGGTTTTCCTGGTCTGACCGAGCAATCCTTGCCTAATGAGCTTGGAGCAGCCATTATCCAACATTGGAACGAAAAGATTATTTTGAGTCAGGCAGCACAGAGCGTTATCAATAGTTATGAAGGAATATTACTAAAAACTATCAAAGGCTATGAGTATATTTACTGCGATTTTCCACTCAATCCTCTTGACCCAAATACGTTTTCTTGGGCTTGGACGGTAGATAAAACTACTGGGGGATTAGGGGCTGGACTACAGGGAAGCGTTGCAGGCAAAACAGAATTGGTTTGGTACAAAAATCAGAAACAACTTTTCAGAGCTAGGGCTATTCCTACACAGGCGGTTCGTATTACAGTTGCCAGAACTCGTCTTACACTTGATCGATATGTGGAGACAGTTCTTTCTGCTTTGCAAGATCAAATCAATACGCAGTTTTCTGAGGATAAGCCTGAAGAATAGATGAAGCTATCACTTTACCTAGTAGGGGAGGTACAGATTCACCAATTTGAGAAGCCATCTCAGTATATGTTCCCAAAAAATGAAAATCATCTGGATAAGAATGTAATCTTGCAGCTTCGCGTATTGTAATTGTTCGATCTTGAGTAGGATGAAAAAACCTACCCGATCCTGGATGGAAGACCCATCTGGTGATAGTTCTCGCTGGCTTATCCCAGTAAAGTCTCCCGTATGCACCGCTGTAGTGTTTCTTGGGAGCTAATTCAGCAGGTAAGTCCCTAGCATCTTGTCCTTCACAAAGAGCGCGAGCTCTCGAAAATTGAATTGGACTCAAAGCACGAGCAACATGATTAACAATTTTTATGCTTTCATGACGCATCATCGCTTGATATCTAGTTTGTGGAGGAGAAGGATAAACTTCAGCGTCATAGTCTTGTCCTGCATCTAGTGGTGGTAAGTCTCCAATCGCATCTCTAACTGTGACAATTGGAGAAATATTTGCCTTTAATAAATTAAGCTGATTACAAGATTTTGTAGTTCTATAGTCACTCCTAATATCACCAAAATGTGTTGGCTCAGGAAAATGAAGGGAGTTATCCAGACTAGCTAGAAAAAAAGCTCTGGTTCTCGTTTGTGGTATTCCATAATGTGCAGCATTTAATGATGAAGAGACAACTTTATAGCCCAATGATTCTAGTTTTTCTGTTATTTCTTCCCTAATTACGCCATTGTAAGCTTTCAAGATTTCAGGCACGTTCTCCATTACGACATAAAGGGGTCTAAACTCCTCTACGAATTCCAAAAACGTTCGATATAGCAGGTTACGGGAATCATTGAGGTAGCGATAACCAGCAGGAATATTTCTGGAAAATCCCTGACACGGAGGGCCGCCAATCAACAGTATTGGTGCTTCTCGCCGCAAGCCCAACGCTAATCGTAAGTCATCAGGACTAACCTTACATATGTCCTGATGAATGATTTTAGTTTTTGGGTAATTGTGCTTATAGGTCGTCAAGGCTTTTGCATTTACATCGATTGCACATAGCGATTCAAAGCCCGCCATGTGAAAGCCTTTTGTCAAGCCGCCAGCACCAGCAAATAAGTCAATAATCTTGTGTATCATTTCTGAATACTATAGTATTCAGAATATATCGTCAAGCAACTCCTTTATAAAGATAGTAATCCCTAGATCAACTTTTATTGAGGCAACTTAGCGGGTTTCAAATTTCTGGCTTTGTAGAACATTTCCAAGCTGTTGCGATCGCCTACAAAACGCCAGTGCCAAGGCTCATAACTCACACCTTGAACGTTATCTTTAGGAAATGACATTTCAAAGCTGAAACGCGCTGCATTTGCTTGCAGCCACTGATAAGCCTTGGTATTGTCAAAGTTGGTTTGGAGATTAGTTGCTGGTACTGCTCCGTCTGCAATATCCACAGCATAACCTGTGTGATGTTCGCTATGTCCAGGAGGAGCGCTGAGGGCAGCTCGTTCTGCTGGCGTCTGATTTCGCTGGGCACTGACACCAAAAAACAACTGCTCCTGGTCTTTGACTGAGCGAAAGCCAGAAATTGGTACTAAAATTACACCTGCACTCCGCGCTGCTGCTACCATCTCCTCAAACTTTTGGGCAGCAGCTTTTCGCATTCTAATGCCCCTATTTGCGGAGATGGTTACTAGTTCTGACTCCGGGGCTTCTGGGTATGGAAAATGCCCTAACACAGTATCGCTAGAATTATTAGATGGTGCTGGAGTTGCAGGAGCAGAAGTAGCTGGTAAAGGTTGAGAATCGGCGGTTTTTTTGGGTGCGGTGACGAAAAACAAAAAACCGCTAATTAAAGCCAGCAGGATAAATCCCACTACTCCCCCAATCAGCAGAATTCGGGGTTGCAACCACATTTTAGGTGCTGCAACAGGGGTATCGCGTACAGCCACTGGAATATCATCACCAAGGTCATTCGATGAGTTTTGCGGTTTTCCAGAAAACCCAGCCTTATTCAAGGGTAAACTCCTGTTTTTGTGGGATAGCCATAACAGATTTTGCACTGGACAAAAGTAGACGTAACAGGTAGCATTTTACATCTGTGGTTCTTAGGCGCAATCTTGATAAACCTTTTAGAACTATACGTCAAGCTGGGAGGATTAGTCCTGGTAGGTTTTATTCTGGGACGCAAATTACCTGTGACAGTTCCTACACGTTTGGGACGATTTCTTTTTTGGGTGGGAGTACCCATTAGCATAGTATCTTTTTTGCGTCAATCTAGCTTGTCGGGGCAAATTTGGATTGCACCCGCGATCGCTTATCTCGCCATTTTACTAGGAGCATTTTTAGCTTGGTTAGGAATTAAAGGACAAGCCTATTTTAAAAATACTGTCCCTCAACAATCGACTCAGGCTAGCTTGATATTAGCAGCAATGTTGGGTAACACAGGTTATCTTGGCTTTCCCATTACCTTAGCAATTGTAGGCAAGGAATACTTTGCTTGGGCGCTATTTTACGATTTGTTCGGTTCATTCCCAGGAACTTATGGCTTGGGTGTGTTATTAGCAGCGCGTTTTGGCGGCGGTGTACATAATCATTGGCAGATTGCTAAATCCATCTTAATTAATCCTGCCCTTTGGGGTTTCGGATTTGGCTTGCTGTTTCGGCAGGTGACAATTCCCACAGTTGCGGAATTCTGGTTAGAGAAATTTGCTTGGAGTGTCGTAGCTTTATCTTTGATGTTAATTGGGATGCGGCTGGCGCTGCTCAAATCTTGGTGTAGCCTACCACAAGCAGGGATGAGCTTGGGAATCAAAATGTTGCTAGTTCCCTTGATATTGGGCAGTATTCTACCTCTGTTTGGATTAACTGGAGCGATCGCAAAAGTCATTGTCCTACAAATGGCCATGCCTCCAGCTTTCGCCACACTTGTAATTGCTGAGACATTCAATCTCGATCGCGATCTGGCAGTTACTGCCTTAGCTGCTGGGGCTATAGTATTGCTGGTTACTCTCCCAGTTTGGCTGTGGCTGTTTTGATTTGGGATTTATGCGCTGTGATGCGATCGCTTAAAACCCCAGGAAAAAGCTATCACAAATTGGATGTGCTGTATCTATCCATTCGCACAAAGCGATGTCTACGACGGGCTATTTGGCGTCGCTGATCTCCTCTTCTATCATCTTATGAAAACGACTAGCAAAGCCGAAAGCAGCTTCATTGTCCACTTCTATCCAATAGTCACGCTCTTTAAGGGGCAACTCAAGAAATACCCTCAGCGTATAATGCTCGTCTTCTTCAGGATTCAAGACAAGGTAATGCGTAACAGCTAAACTGTGAAATTTTTGATGAGGGATTTCCTTTATAGTCATCTGCTCTAAGTGTGATGAAAAAGTGTGCTGGAGTGTTTCCGTGACTTCCTCTGTTGTATCGGAAGATGGGAGGATAAATGTATATCTTATTCCACGCCCTATATTTTTCTGCACCACGTTTTTGACGCAGGTATTTTGTAAATCTTGGTAGGGAGAGGGAGTAACGACCCAAATTGACTTACAATCAGCATTTACCTCAATTTTACCGAGGTTGCCTGGAGTGTATAACCATTTATACCCAGTTTCAGTTTCACCCTCTTCGCTCTCCTCAACTCTATCTAATGCTTCTTTGAGTTCATGCCACCAAACATCAAACGTTTTTCTGAGAATTTCATGCTCCAACCTTCTCTCAATGCCTAACCTCTTGTTGATGCTGGATAGCAAGTTGAATACATCTTCCTTTTCATAAACTGTGGATTGAAACTGTGACAGAGGCCCTTGTAATTCAGAAGGCTCAACACGAAAGAGAAATGGTGACAAAAATGAGCGATCAATAGATTTTGATAATGCTCCTGCTTCAAAGTTTAGCCAAGGTGCTCTAACGTTATAGGATGTTATACAGATAATGCCAAATTCTGTATCTTCAAGCTCTTTAGCAAGCACATCGCCCCAGCGTTCGCCTTTGCTAATATCTCCAGAAGAGACAAAAGGGTTAACAGCCTGTATTACATAAGGCAGCCAGTCACGTAATACACTAGCAACCTGATGACTCTTTCTACCAGACCAACTTATAAACACTTTCATAGGAAGATTCTCAATCTCTACTGCATGATAAGCCCATAACTATATGCAACCTAACTATAGCAATCCTATTTGAGATCCGAACAGTGTGCATACAAATGCAGCTTAGGAAAATCAAATTATTGGTGATTAATAAAGAAATTCAGCTTAGTATAAATGTATTATTAGTTTTTATCTCATTTAGAATTGCTATAGTTATTAGACGGAATTTTCTCGATATCCACCTTCGGGAGCAATTTACAAGCATTATGCACCCTGTACTGGATGCTGCCCATAATATGGCAAAGCCTCTGACCAATTAGGACATTTGCCCTCTTGCCAATCGAGATTAGCTAGTTCCAAAATACTTGTCACTGTCGCTGCTAACCCAGATTGAGCTTGAATTAGCTGATAATTAGTGTTCCAATTCGCTAAAGTTTCCTGCCATGCTTCTGGTGTCAACACTCTATCTGACAAACACGCTCTTAGTTTAGAACCATCTGGCTCAAATTGATAAATAGCAGCAAAAATTTGACCTCGTTGTGCTGGCATTTCCACAGCAATAGTTTTGGAATTTTGACTTTTGCCTGCTTCTGACCAAGCTACCGCAGCCAAAGTTGAAATCGCAAATACAGGGATATCTAATTGTTGCCCTAAAGTCCGAGCAGTGACAACACCAATCCGAGTTCCCGTAAAGCCGCCAGGGCCTTTTGCAACTGCGATATAAGACAAATCTTCCCAAGTTTGCGGTTTGATAAATTCAATTAAATATTGATGTATTAAGCTAGATAAATCACGCCCCAAATTCCAAACTTGAGAGCGAGTATCGCCTACAAGATTACTAATTGCCAAACCTAATTCGGGAGTGGTGGTGTGTAGTGCCAATGCGTATTTATTTATTGCAATGTCTTCTAGTTCCGTTGTCAAAGTTACTTAAAATATCTATTTTTATAGAGTTAACATGATTTATTCATTCAAGCATATAACATAGCGGTTCTTAATTGAATAGACTACACTTTTTTTCTTGTGCTATTGACAGAAGATTGTCTCGTTCCCAGTCTGAAACTGGGAATGCTTAATGGGGGCTATCGGCTCAAGACTAGCGGCAGAGCCGCAATGAGCAGCATTTCCAGCCTCTGGCTGGAAACGAGGTTTTAAAAGGGTTTTAGCTTAAGTTGACACCCATGAGCAATATTCCCTATGATAGATGTGGTTCAAATAAGTGAAAACTGCTGTAAGTAGCCAATCTTATTTTTGAATGCTCTTTTCAGGAACGCCGGATATCAATACCCCCCTTTAATCTTCTGGGGTACAAAGCCTGGAATGTCAGTAGTGTCAATTGCGAAGACGAAGAACTTGTTTGGGTTGTCGATACCTGCTGGATGGTAAGCATCCGACGTTATGGTGCCAATGAAGTCGTTATCGTTGGCGATGAAAAGCGTATGCTTGATCACGTGGTTGATAACCACATCCGATCCGAAAGCCAAACCTTCAAGCTTGGCAGGTATGTCTTCTGCTTTGATTCCATTCTGAGTGAGCGTAGCTACTACATCAAGGAACAGGGTTTTGCCAACTGCCTTACCAGCGAGATTGTTTTCCCCGGTGATATTACTTACTTCTTGAGCATTCGTCAGATCGATACGGTATATCTTCTTGAAGGCAGCTTGAGAGCCGTCGCCCAATCCCTTACCATCTCGTTCGTCTACTAGGAATTCGCGATCGCTGATGGACAAAATCTCACTTACTGTCGGGTATTTCGGTTTAGCTGCGGTGCCGATATTATCTAGCTGATAGGCGTATTCCTTGGTGGCACCTGTTGCAATGTCGATCTTAACAATTCTGGTGTAAGCGCCATTAGTACCACCGTCTTGGATCAGCGGACTCTGCATGATGCCGACTAGAGTCTTGCCATTAGGGGTAATCGCAAGTCCTTCCATACCCTTGTTCGCAACACGTCCAGACGTGTTACCGCTAATCTCTGTAGCACCAACAGGACTTAAGTTTTTGACTGCGAACTTGCTGTCGAGCGTAAAGACCTTAATGCGCTTACCTGTTTCGCGGTTGAATTGGTACACATAGGGGCCGTATTCATCGGAGATAAAGATGGACTCACCGTCATTGGATACACGCACGCCCTCAGGATCGAAGCGGGCATCATTGGGATTGGTCGATATCTGGCTGGGGTCGAAGTTGTCTGAGCGTCCAGTGAAATAGTAGGTATTCTTGGCATTTAGGGCAGGGACGCCGCTCGGCAGCCCCAGTCCCATCCCAGTCCCATAGTCTAGAGGTTTCTTGCTCGATAGCAGGGTTGTGTCAATTAGAGAAGGAGTAAGAGTAAAGGGTAACGCTGAACCAAGTCGGCTTGGTACGAGTTTCACGCTGATGGTTTGGAAGCGGTTGATGTAAGATGTTGTGTCATCCACAGCGCTATTGTATGCCTTGGCATTCGGACCCCGATCTGGGATAGCGATGAAGGTGTTACGGCCAGCGTAGGCTAATCCTGACCCAAAACCACCGAGGAGGTTTCCCGGAACACCGCTTTCGAGCGGAGCGGACGTTTTGTTGGAGAGGTCTCTAATGTTACCACTCAAGCTCCCAATCGCGATCAGCTTAACCTCTGCTTGGGCGGCGGGGGCAGCAAAAAATGACGCTAACAAGAACAGAAAGAGATTTCTCTTGAGCATATCAGTATTCCTACTAGGGGCAATATTTACTGAGGGATATTGTATTTTTTTTACTTTGTCATTATGTATGCCTCAAGATTAAGCTATTTTTAAGTAAAGATTAAGCAAAAGTTAATTCATAAATAGCTAATGCCCGCCAGTATTAGGTGGGGCTGTGGACTGGGCATAAGAAGGCAAACGAGAGTACAAACTTTACCCGCATTTCTCACTTATGAAAAATGCGGGTAAAGTTACCCTTATAGTTATTTACAAAAATATCTACGACTACTGCTGTTTGGTGCAGTAGTCAGCTTTAAGATACACTCATCATTTTCTATCAAGTCGGCACTAATTCACCAGGACGCAACTTCGACCACTTACCCGTTTCCCGCTTAAAGCTCAGACAACCAACAACATCCCATTCCATTTCAATTACATCCTCTTTAGTCCGAATGTTGACATTGATAGAAGGTTCATTCGGATCAAAATTTGGTGTTTCAGTCAAGTGAGGCTGTTGGTGCTGCCCTTCTACGGCATGATAGGTAAAACAGCTGTCTACATAGTGGCAGTTCACGCAAATACACATAATAGAACCAACTCCAGGGGCCTTTATTGTTAATCTAACTTAAGCCCAACTATTATTCATGAGTTGCTGGGTTGATTTTTATTACAATGCATGAGTCAGTTCTTTCTACCTTAGCTCCCCAAAATTGGCCTTTTAGCTTGGAATTGCTGCCACAACCCGCTTACATGGTAGGTGGGGCTGTCCGAGATGCTATCCTTGGCAGAACTCGTGAATATCTGGATCTAGATTTTGTTATACCATTTAAGGCGGTAAAGGTAGCGAGAGCGATCGCTCGTCATTACAAAGCTGGTTTTGTGTTACTCGATGCCGAACGACAAATTGCCCGTGTGGTTTTTCCCCACGCCACAGCTGATTTTGCCCAACAGGAAGGAAATAGTTTAGAAGTTGACTTGCACAGACGAGATTTTACAGTAAATGCGATCGCCTATAATCCGCATACCCAAGAAATCATCGATCCTCTGCAAGGTTATCTAGACTTACAACAGGGCATTTTGCGAATGATATCACCAGCGAACCTAGAAGATGACCCTTTGCGGTTAATGCGAGGTTATCGCCAAGCCGCCCAACTAGGTTTTACTATTGAGCCAGCTACCCAAGCCGCAATTCGTTCTTTGGCATCACATATCAGCAAAGTTGCAGCCGAACGAGTTAGGGTAGAAATTGGCTATCTACTGGCAAATTCTCAGGGTACTCCCTGGATCACAAGCGCTTGGGAAGATGGTTTACTTGCCCCTTTCTTCAAAAATGCCACCCGTGAAAGCTTGATCAAACTAGCAGCAGTTGACAATGCAGCTGCCTTACTCACCCAAAATTGGCAACAATTAGGGGCACAACTGCAAGAATATGTCCGCGATAGGATCAAAACCACTTGGTTAGGTATTGCCAAACTTGCTTGTCTTGTCAACCCAAACCCGGAATTAGCAGAAATAGAGCTACAGGAACTAACTTATAGTCGTGCCGAAATCCGGGGTGTAACCACTGCTCTGAAACTGTTACCGCAACTTCAAGTAGTAGATATGTCCTTGCGAGAACAATACTTTTTGTTCCATGACGCAGATATGGTGTTTCCCGCTATGGCAGTGCTAGCTGTAGCACTTGATAATTTGGTAGAGGCGATGTCTGGTGACAAGCCACTACACACAGCAGTGGCTACAACAGAGGAAACCGAAGCAAGGCGCTACCAAGTCTTGGCACCTTTGATTAACCGCTACTTGAACCCTGATGATCTGGTCGCTCATCCCACTCCACTAGTCAGCGGGAAGGAGTTGATTATAACATTAGATATTCCAGCTACGCCAATCATCGGCCACCTGTTGACAGAAATTGGCGTAGCACAAGCTGAGGGGAAAGTTTCAACACCAACAGAGGCGATCGCTTTTGCACGTCAGTTACTTGAGGGTTAAATATATTTAATCAATTTCTGGTGATGCAACAGAGGCGATTGCAATTTTGGCATTGTTGGGTAAGGCTGATAAATCGCAACCCCAAGGGCATTAGCTGTCCCCTACTTGCCAGAAAATCGCGCTCATTTAGTCAATTCTTGCAGCTATATGCATCACTTATGCTACTATTTGCTTGATATTATGACTGCCTTGTTATATTCTTCACTAAAATTCAGCGCCGATGGACAACCTAATGGATTATACACCAGCCGATTCATTTCATACTCTAGTTAGTGGTCTGAAGCCAGCCTTGTAGATTTACTTAAGCACTTACCACAAAAAAAGACCTCTAACTTTTCCTGATGGGTGGAGTCTTTATGCCTAGCCTTTCTTGGACAGGATTAGCTGCTTATGAATGGACAGCCTTTAATTTTGGTTGTAGAACAGAATCTACATGATTTAGAGCTACTTAATTCTCATCTAGGAATATTAAATTTTTCATGCATATGTACCAAACAAGGGGTGAGGGCTGTGATATTGGCACAAACTCATCAACCAGATTTAATCCTGCTAGACATGATGCTATCTAATTTGAGTGCGAACCGAGTTATTGATAACCTCAAACACGACTCAAAAACTGCTAATATCCCAATCATTGCAGTAACACCTCTAACAATGATACAAGATGATGACTCAACGATGCTCACAGGATTTGATGATAGCATTACTAAACCCTATGATTTTAATCAATTAGAAGTGGTTATCAGTCGCCACATCAGTCAGCTAAATTATTTATATTTTCCTGGGGAATAGATTCAGGATTACGAACATCAGGTAATTGATTGAAAACTACAATAATCCCAGTCCGACTTGTTGCTAAATTTGTGTTTGTCATGAGGTAAAGGACAGGTTGACCAATAATTTCCTCAATCAAATTTTTCAATTCTGGTTTAATTATTTTATCTAAATACAATCGTACTTGTTCAGCTAAACTATCATAACCTCCCTTCAGTAGAGTTTGTTCAGCTTGGGTAACAGAGTTTTCTAGAGAAATTACAATTTCAGTATCAAAAAAATGGCAAATGATTTGGCTAGGAGGCTTACCTATTCTATCATTGTATAGTTTTATCATCCTCTGTGATATTTCTATTTCTAATTGTGCAATATTAGTTTGTACCATTAGCAGCTACGATGTAATATTTATCGTTCGAGTCTCAGAGTCTAAGTATTCAATATTATAGTAAATGATTAGGGAAGAGTCTGAGAAAATTATCAATTTTATATATTAAGTTAGTGTATCAATGTGATGTATTTGCTATGGATTTGTTTCTTAAAAATTACCAAATTTGACGAATGCAAAAGTTGTTAATCGACAATTCATCCAGTGTCCGGTTAATTACTGCATTGATCATCGTTTGCTCATGGGTACTCAGCTTATTTTGTGCCAAACAAGCGTAGGCATCGCCTGCATCTCCCAACCCAGGAATAATATAGCCATGTTCATCCAAATGCTCATCAATGGCGGCGGTATACAGTGGCACATGAGGATGTACATCACAAAAATGCTCGATCCCTGATGGTGCAGCAAGTAAGCAGACAAACTTAATTGATGTGTGCTTGAGTGATGGCGATCGTTGGACGAATATCATATCCCTGTTGCTAATAGGATGCAAAAACCTCAGATGCCAGCGCTCCAAATAGGTCGAGGGATACTATTTTATCAGGGTCGGCCCAACTAGGGTGAAGCCCAATATGCTCCAATACGGTTCACTTAAGGATAATTGTAGGTTGGGTTGAACGTAGTGAAACCCAACAAAGTCCTGAAAATGTTGGGTTTCGTCCCTCAACCCAACCTACGCTAGTTTTGGTTTTTGGCTTTAACCCAAGCGTATTGCAATATGCTCTACTGGGGATGTATTTGTCAGATCCGCTCGATGAACCGACTGCAAAGCACCGCTAGCCACTGCTAGAGCACGATAAATCGCATAACTGCCAGAGTGAGTGCCAATCACGTTTCGATGTGCCTGCTTAGTTAGCGTAGCAATAATCTACCCACGTTCCATAGGGTCGGCTACTCCCCATTCAGTGGAAATTGGTTTAGGACCAAAGCGACTAGGATGGGAAGTAAGAACAATATGCCTAGAAACCTCGTTTTGCTTTGGCATAGTCATTAGTTTTTTGTGATGTTGTTATCAGTTATTAGTCACTAGGGATCTGTCAACTACCTATAGTCAGTTTTTATTTTTAAAGTTTGGTATCCTAATGACCAACCACTTATGACTTTAGATGTCGAGTATGGTATTAGCCGTATTACTGAATATAAGAAATAACACAGGAAATTCATAATTATCAATTAATCACCGCAAATTTAAAGATGACTTTAAAAATGATTGAATAGATATATTTTGTGAGAAAGTTAATACAAAGGTATATTCACTGATCTCAAATTCATGGATTCTTTATCTATCAATTCCTTACTTGAAGAGTTGAAAAACCCGGATGCCACAGTCCGCGAAAAGGCAACCAGAAAAATCTGGCGGATTTGGTTTCAGCAAAAGGGAATCTATGGGCTGGAAATAATTGACCGCAGTCAAAAGTTACTGGATGCAGGTGAAATTACTGAAGCAGAAACAGCGCTGACGGCACTAATTAAAGACCAGCCAGATTTTGCCGAAGCCTGGAATCGCCGGGCTTTTCTCTATTACAGTATTGGTGATTATCAAAAATCTCTGGCAGATTGTCAGATGGTTGTGCAGATAAATCCAATACATTTTGGAGCACTTCACGGTATGGGCTTGTGTTATGCGGCACTAGGAGAGTATGGTGAAGCAATCCAAGCTTTTCGACGCGCTCTAGAAATTCAGCCCTATTCGCTAGTGAATCAAAAGCTGATTCTAGAATGTACATTTAGATTCAGCTACAACAGCAGATAAGCAATTCAAAATGTTCGTGTAGCGTCTCGTAGAGAATAAATGCTATCGGGTAAGCATCGTACCAGTCAGCTAGATGCGAATTCAAGCAAAGACAGCTTAGAAGAAAGCATTATACTGTTTTATGAATCCGTCATCACCCTTATCAACAGCAATTCATCGCCTTAGTCGCCGCAATTTTATTCAATACGGTTCTATCTGGATTGGTAGTAGCGTCATTGCTGCTTGTACTAACAGTAACCAACCGTCAACTAGCAATTCTCGGTTGGATAAAGTTACATTTGGTACAAACTGGATAGCACAAGCAGAACACGGCGGATTTTACCAGGCGATGTCTACGACGGGTTGCGCCTACGCCACTGGTATTTACAAAGACTACGGTTTAGATGTAACTATCAAAATGGGTGGTCCCCAGGTTCCTAGTGATACTCAATTGTTGATGAGGGATGCGGTAGATTTCTTTATGGGTTATAGCATGGATGCCGTGAACGCCATAGCACAAGGTATTCCCAAAATCACAGTCGCAGCAATTTTCCAGAAAGACCCCTGGTGTCTTATTGCACATCCCAACCCAGCAATTAAAACCCTTGCCCACCTCAAAGGCAAACCAATTTATGTCTCTGCTTCTGCTAACATTACCTATTGGCCTTTACTCGAAGCAAAATATGGTTTTACCGAAGATCAAAAACGTCCCTACAACTTTAATCCTGCTCCTTTTCTGATTGATAAAAACTCAGCCCAGTAAGGTTATATTATGTCTGAACCCTTTGCTATTGAAAAGCAGAGCGGTTTTCAGCCAGTGGTATTTTTATTAGCAGATTTTGGTTATCAACCATATGCAACCACTATCGAAACAAAAAAAGAACTAGTAGAAAAAAAACCAGAATTAGTGCAACGATTTGTTGATGCGTCAATTAAAGGTTGGTATAGCTATCTAGAAAATCTGCAACCAGGGAATCAGTTAATTAAAAAAGATAATCCAGAAATGACCGATGAGCAACTTGTCTATAGTAACTAAGTTGTTCAGCTAAACTCAAATCGATACCATTCAGATTTGTATTCCCAGTGTTTATCAGGAATATTTATTTAACATCTACAATCATTCTCTGGCTAAAAAATAATACCTTCGCCGCCTTAGTAGTTTGTGCCTGGATTGTTGCCTTTTTCCCCATCGTGTCCAACACTACATTAGGACTCAACAGCGTTGACCGAAACTTGCTCAACTTATTTCAACTTTACAAAGCTTCTCCCTGGCAAACACTGCTATATCTCCGTTTACCTAGTGCGATGCCCTATTTCTTAGGTGGTTTAAAAATTAGCGGTGGTTTAGCATTAATTGGCGCAGTCGTAGCCGAATTTGTCGCCGGGACTGGTGGGGCCAAATCTGGAATAGCTTACCGCATTTTAATATCCAGCTACAACTTACAAATTCCTCGGATGTTTGCAGCATTATTTCTCACAATCAGGTTGGGTGTATTAATTTTTGTCAGCTTGAGTGCCTTCTCTGACTTTATATTAGGTAAGTGGCATGAAACTGCTATTAAACATGAAAACTAGCTTTGGATTTTCTCACGCAGAGACGTACAAGCTTAGAGAGTTAACTCCTCTGCGAACCTTTGCGCTTTCCTTTGCGTGGATTTTGAGAAAACAATGGCAGCACTTTCCGAAGATGTAGTTTTTGAATAATCAATTATGATGGGGTATTTTGCACAATGTTTAGTAAACTAAATATCTATGTAATAGCTTCAAAGCTTCCTAACCCGGCGGAGCATTGAGCAAAACAGACACAATTGATTGACTAAAAGTTATGGCGCTCATAGTTCAGAAATTCGGTGGTACATCTGTCGGTTCAGTCGAACGTATTCAAGCTGTTGCACAGCGCGTTTATAAAACTGTTAAAGCTGGAAACTCTCTGGTAGTAGTGGTTTCGGCAATGGGCAAAACCACCGATGGACTCGTCAAATTAGCTAATGAAATTTCTCCCAATCCTAACCGCCGGGAAATGGATATGCTGCTTTCCACTGGCGAACAAGTAACGATCGCCTTACTCAGTATGGCATTACAAGAACTCGGACAACCTGCAATTTCGATGACTGGCGCTCAGGTAGGAATTGTTACTGAAGCTGAACACAGCCGCGCTCGGATTTTGCATATTGAAACTACTCGCCTAACTCGTCACATAAATGAAGGTAAAGTAGTTGTAGTAGCAGGCTTCCAAGGTACATCTAGCGGCGGAGAGATGGAAATTACGACTTTGGGTCGTGGTGGTTCCGACACCTCAGCAGTGGCGATCGCAGCCGCATTAAGAGCAAGTTTTTGTGAAATTTATACAGACGTTCCAGGGATTTTAACTACAGACCCCCGCTTAGTTGCCGAAGCCCAGTTGATGGATGCCATCACCTGCAATGAAATGTTGGAACTAGCTAGCTTGGGAGCAAAAGTGTTGCATCCCCGGGCTGTGGAAATTGCTCGGAACTACGGTGTACCCCTCGTGGTTAGGTCTAGCTGGACAGATGCCCCCGGTACTTGGGTAACATCAGCTAAACCCCAAGGGCGATCGCTGATCAATCTAGAAATTGCCCGTCCAGTGGATGCTGTAGAATTTGACACTAACCAAGCAAAGGTAGCTTTGTTGCGCGTACCCGACAAACCAGGCGTAGCAGCAAGGTTATTTGGTGAAATTTCTCGGCAAAAAGTAGACGTAGATTTGATTATTCAGTCAGTTCATGAAGGTAATAGTAATGACATTGCCTTTACTGTCACCACACCAATATTAAAACGGGCCGAAGCAGTAGCAGCAGCGATCGCCCCAGCATTGAGGAGTCAATCTAACCCCAAATTTGACGAAGCCGAGGTAATGGTAGAACATAACATTGCCAAAGTCAGCATCGCAGGTGCGGGAATGATTGGCCGTCCCGGTGTAGCTGCAAAAATGTTCGCCACCTTAGCAGCAGCAGGCGTGAACATCCAGATGATTTCCACCAGCGAAGTGAAAGTAAGTTGCGTAGTAGATGCATCCGAATGCGATCGCGCTGTCACTGCACTCCGCACCGCCTTTGAGATCGAAGCAGGGAGTAAGGAAGAACTCCTAACTCCTAACTCCTGTACAGACGCGATTAATCGCGTCTCTACTCCTAACTCCTGTACAGACGCGATTAATCGCGTCTCTACTCCTAACTCCTGTACAGACGCGATTAATCGCGTCTGTACTCCTAACTCCTCCCCCACCCCCCCCGTTCGCGGTGTTGCCCTCGATTTGAACCAAGCGCGTCTTGCTATTCGCCAATTGCCTGATCGGCCAGGGATGGCGGCGAAGCTGTTTGGATTATTAGCGCAACATAATATCAGCGTTGATATGATTATCCAATCTCAGCGCTGTCGGGTGATTGATGGTGTTCCTAGACGAGATATTGCCTTTACAGTCTCGCGGCTGGATGGGGAAAGTGCAAAAGAAATGCTTACGCAAGTAGCAGCAGAATTAGGATGGGGTGAAGTTGTTTTAGATAGTGCGATCGCTAAGGTAAGTATTGTAGGTGCAGGGATGGTGGGACAACCAGGTGTTGCCGCTAAAATGTTTGAAGCGCTAGCCCAACACCAAATCAATATTCAAATGATTGCCACCTCAGAAATAAAAATTAGTTGTGTCGTGGCGCAAGAGCAAGGTGTTAAAGCTTTGCAAGCCATTCATACTGCTTTTGGACTGGCTGGTAGTGAGAAATTTGTAGTACCAGCGTAAAACCTGACTCTAACCCCCCTCTTTGTTGTGGATACGGAGACTATTTTCTTCTTGCATTGTTAATGTATCGACCTGCAATGTTAATGCATCAACCAGCAATGGCATAACATTGACTTGCAATGGCATAACATCGACCGCATTGCTAATGTATCGACCTGCAATAGCATAACATTGACCTGCAATGGCATAACATCGACCTGCAATGTTAAGTTAGTTCGATAGATTTGGACTGACCCTCTCCAAACCTATCCCCAAAGCGGAGAGAGGCTTAAAAAGCTTATTTTTTCTGTTCCTCTCTCTCTTTCTAGGCTACGGTGTACACACAAGTCGAAAAAAGCTCGATTTCTCATTTCTCCTTGTTCTCTCGTTCCCATGCAAAGCTAGGAATGGTTGATTAGAGGCTGCTGCCTCCAGTCAGATATTGAGTCAGAGACTCAATGAATGCATTCCTCATGCAGAGCATGGGAACGAGTCAAGCCTAATCAAGCTAGGTTTTTAGGACTTGTGTGTACACCGTAGCCCTACAGCCCTTCTCCTAAAGGAGACGCGCTCTTGCGAACGGGCATCCTACGGCGGGCGCTAGCCTCTCCCAATGTGAGAAGGAGAGACGCTGCGCGTAGCTTGCTTCCCCGTAGGGGTACAAGTCGGGAAACCGCAAGGGCGCAGTGGCTTCCCAACCTACGCAGTTTAAGATTTTTGAGGCTAACCCAAGCGTATTGTCTTAAAAAGGGAGCTTTTCAGATCCCTACTTTTTAAGGGGGGTTAGGGGGATCGAGGTTTCAGGTTTTCAGTGCGTAAGTCCTAATTAATAACACGTAAGCTATAATCGAACAATTTATAAGACTATATTTATATTAATGAATAGTCATTTACTAGATGGACATTATCAAATACTAAACGTTCTCAATGATGGTGAAAAGGGAAAAACGTATCTAGTTAAAGATGTTAATCTTCCTGGCAGCCAATTTGTAGTAAAGCAGTTACATCCGCCTAGTAGCAATCCTCAAACTTTAACAATACTGCGCCGCTTGTTTGACAGTAAGGCAGCAACTTTAGAAACACTAGGACAGAAACACGATAAAATTCAAAAGCTAATTGCTTGTTTTGAAGAAAATGAAGAATTCTATATAGTCCAAGAGTTTATCCCCGGTACTCCTTTAACTGACGAAATTATCCTCGGACAACCTCTAAGGGAAGACCAAGTTATTACTCTTTTATCAGATATATTAGAAACTTTGGTGATTGTACATAGCTATGGCGTGATTCATCGGGATATTAAACCAGCAAATATTATTCGCAGGGAATCAGATAAAAAGTTAGTTTTGGTTAATTTTGGTACTTTTAATGAAGCCATCACTAATACCGTTGACAATCGCGAATATATGCCTATAGAACAAGTGAACGGCAACCTCAAATACAACAGCGATATATATGCTTTAGGTATAGTTGCGATCGCAGCACTTCTAGGTTTACCTGTAAACGAAATATCTAACTTGCGAACTCAGAAAAATAAACTGACAGGTGAAATAGTTTGGCGTCACAAAAATCTCAAAGTTAACAGTAATTTAGCAAAAATTATTAATAGGATGGTGCGTTTTGACTATCGCAAGCGCTATCAGTATGCGACCGAAGTTTTAGATGATCTCAAAAAGATAACAAATGTTGACCACGATCAGCAAAAACAGCATCATAAAAAATTATTACTAGTTCTGACAGGGATAGCTGGCTGTATTATGCTTGGTATTGCAGCATGGCAATTGAGGTTGCCAAAACCTATAAATAATGCTGAACAAAAATTATATCAAGAAGGAGTAAATAAATATGAGGCAGGAAACTATGAAGAAGCAGTTAAAGATTTCAATCAAGCTATTGAATTAGATCCAAAAAACGCTCTGGCTTATAATAGGCGAGGCAATGCTTATTATCGATTAGGAGACTACGAGCAAGCACAAGCAGATTCTAGCCAAGCAATTGCGCTCAATCCTCAAGATGCTAATGCCTATTTTGACCGAGGATTTGCTCTTTCTGAATTAGGTAAATACAAAGAAGCGATCGCTGACTATACCGAAGCAATTAAGTTAAATTATCAAAATGCATACGCTTACTATGGCCGGGGGTTAGCTCGTGCTAAATTGAAGGATAATAAAGGGGCAATCGGAGATTTTAGCAAAGCGATCGCTCTCAAACCTCAATATACCGAAGCCTACTTACAGCGA
Organism: Nostoc sp.; assembly: GCF_036917655.1. Taxonomy (GTDB): domain Bacteria; phylum Cyanobacteriota; class Cyanobacteriia; order Cyanobacteriales; family Nostocaceae; genus Nostoc. The sequence continues at coordinate 71,359 of NZ_JBALCY010000002.1, read as the reverse complement.
GGGATTCTCCGCCGTCGCCTCAAACTTAGACAAGCAGCAATCGAAGATTTTGATAGAGTAATTAAGATTAATCCTAATGATGCTAAAGCTTTTTATCAAAGGGGTTTAACTCAATCTATTAATAAACAAAAATATATAGCACTTAAAGATTACACAGACGCAATTAGAATCAATCCCAAATATATAGAAGCCTATCTTAATCGTGGTGATGTTTACAGCGATTTGGGAGATAAACTCGAAGCTAGTGAAGATTACAACGCTATTTTACAGATTGATCCGAAATTTATTGCAGCTTATATTCACAGAGGTATTCACCGCTTTTCTTTTGGAGATTATAAAGGCGCTATTGAAGATTACACCGAAGCGCTGAAACTAGATGCTAATAATATAGCAGCTTACAATAACCGTGGTAATGCCTATCTCGAACTGGGAAATAAAAAAGCTGCAAATCAAGATTATTCACGAGCGATCGCAATTAATGCTAACAATGCCTTAGCCTACTATAACCGGGGTGTGATTCGCACCAAGCAGAAAAATAGACAGGGTGCGATCGCAGATTTCAACAAAGCTGCAAAACTATTCCAACAGGAAGGGGAACAAGATAGTTATCAAGATGCACAGAGAGAAATTGCAATTCTGCAAAATAATTTAGCACCAGCGCCAACTACTCGTCCTAAATCTGGGAAAAGAGAAAAAAATTAAGCTATGACTCAATACAGTAATGCCATTTTGGGACTATTCCTTTTATACTATTAGCCCAATATGTCCCAATCCGCTTGAGTTAAGGCTTGATTCTCCCTAACTTAAAAAGGAGGGAATTAGAGCAAGCCTTTTTTAAGGCAGGACTTTGTGGGATGAAACAGCCTGCCCTTAAAAAGGGGAGTTAGGGGGATCGAGGTTTCAGGTTTTCACTGCGTAATATCATGTCCGCTTGATTGCTTATTAAACCCGAAGAACCCCACCCCTTAATCCCCTCCCCGCTCTTCGGGAGGGGAGACAAAGCATAGCTTTGGCGGGGTGGGGTGCAATGACTGTGGGAATCGTAACTAATTATGCGGACATGATATAAGTCTTGATCTTGTTGATTTTTGATTAATCAATTTAGCTGAAACGCGGAAATATTCAGCAATTTCTCGGTTATTTTTTCAGGGTAAATAAATTAAAAAGATACAGCCGCTACGATAAATATTGTCAAAAAATACACTCAATATGACATCAAAAAATACACCCCAAACTAGAACTCGTCTCCTTTTGGCTTTGTGGAATTTGGGAGGAACGCAGCAAGAAGTGAACAAACGTCAACTTCATGACCGAATTGTATCCAAAAGCCAGAAGGTAGCAGATTATCAGGACATATTCGAGGAATTACAGAAGCAGGGTGCGATCGCAATCTCCAAAAAGGGATATTCTCTGACATCTGGCAAGGGTTTAGAGGTATTGGGTGAGGGTTTGAGGAGTGGCGAGTTTAAGTTTGAGGGGACGATTGTCGGAACTTGGGCGGCGAATGCGTTGGTGAAGTGGATTAGTCAGATTGATGTTGCGGTAACTGGTGCAGATGTATCAGTTAATGGGAAGAGTGCGATCGCGGAGCTTTCCGTTCACGTAGCGTCTCGAAGAGAAGGAATCGCATCTTACGACGAGTTTAAGTTAGTGACTTTGGAAGTCTACGACAAGTTGAACTATGAGTACAACTTTAATAATCTGGTACCAATTTATCGCATCAGGAGAGAAATAGGCGATCGCGTTAGTCGTACAGAGTTTAATGACTGGCTGCTGGAAACGCAAGCTAACGATATTTTGCAACTACAGGGCGGAACTGTAGAAGATAACGCAAGCGACAAAATCGAAGATTCTATTAGTACCAAACTAAATGGACTACGCTGCTACGCCATACGTTTATAACCTCAAGTTTTGTTTTAACTCGTCACACGTTAACTCCGCAAAATTATGTCTACTAATACATATACCATTGACGAACTGATTAAAAATCACAATCCATTTGCAGGGCATATCGTTGTCAGACCACAACAAATATGGGGCAAAAGCTTTCCTGATGTACCTTCAATTAATGCTCATGCGTCCAATGCAGTTTTTGATGCTGTTGAAAAAATCCGTAAAGGAGAAAGTGAAACTGTAGGTATCACAATTGCATCTGAAAAAGGTGCTGGAAAAAGCCATATTATTAGCCGGATTCGCCACCGTCTACAGACAGAAGATGGTAGCTTATTTGTTTATATGAGTAAGTATGATAACTTGAATCAAATTAAGTCTCAATTTCTGCAAAGTGTCGCCTCTAGTCTTAGAGCTTTTGGTAGTCAAAAAGTAATGCAATGGCAGGAAATTGCAGCAGCTTTAATTAACGAAGCAAAGCAATGGAACTATACGCCACAACAGTATATTAATATGTATCCAGGTTGGTTAAGCAAACACTCAACTAAGGCGATAGTTAATTTGACAGAAAGTGTTCTGAAAGTCAAGCCTGAAATAACCAACCCTTACATAGTGAAAGCAATTTTATGGACACTTTCTCCAGTCCATATTAATTATGCAAGCTATTGGTTATCTGGTTTGGAATTAGCACAATCACAAGCTGAAGCAATGGGGTTGCCAAATCCTAAAAGCGAGGATAGAGAAGCTGAAGCATTAAGCACTGTCCGCCAAATTTTAGATATAACTAGCGATTACAAAATTCCAGTTATTTGCTTTGATGAATTAGATAATTTGGAGGTTTCAGTCCCTGGTTTTACAACAGCCCAGGTGATTGCCGATCTAGTTAAGGATATGTATAACAGTCTGAAAAAAGGTGTTTTTCTGCTGACAATATACCGTGAAACTTGGGAAGATCAAATAAAGATTTTACATCAAGCTGAAGCTGTTATGGATAGATTAGTCAGTAATCAAGTTGATAGACTACCAATTCGACTAAATTTTTTAACCCCTGATGATGTTATAGCTATAGTTCGTCAATGGTTACAAGAATTTTATGAAGAGAATAAACAGACACCTCCTCATTCTCTCTATCCATTTGATGAAAATCAACTCCGAGAACTTGGAAAAGAAAGACCTACAGTTAGGTCAGTTTTGAAATGGTGTGCAGATAATTTTGTACCTAACGAGCCTATTATTGATGATCCGACAAATTCAAAAAGAAGCACTACAAATACTACAAGCGCATGGACATCTACAACAATCCATCCAGTTAAAGCATACTTCGACAATGAGTTAGCAAATGTTGAGGCTTCCATTGATTCATTAATGGAAGAAGAAGCAACAATTACAGAAGCTCTTTTGCTTGCTTTCAATATTTTAATAGGTAAAACTTTAGAGGGAGTAACAATCGAATCAATTGAAGAAGTAGAGCCTAGTGCAGAAAATAATGGCTTTATGGATTTCAAAATTATTGGCAATAAGAGAAAAGTGAGGATTGGAGTTGATGTAGTTCAGCAAGATTACAATGTTATAGGTGCTGCCTTGGGACGACTAATTGATTACAAAAAATTTGACCTAACTCGCGGTTGCTTGGTGCGTTCAAAGATAATTAGTCAAAATGCAAAATTAGCTAGAAAGCATTTGAAAATACTGTTGCAAAAAAAGGGTGGAGAATGGGTAGGCTTGCAAAGCCAAGACATTAAACCTCTTTTAGCTATCTATTTTCTTTGGTATAAAAAAGAGAGTTACAAACTGACAGAGAAACAGATTTTTGATTTTATTGAGGAAAAGCAACTAGCAATAAATAATCCTTTGATTCGAGAAATTCTCAGCGATCCTTCTGGGCAAGAATCTACTAATTTAACTGATGATGGATTACCTATTAGTATTCCTAAGCCTATTGCTAATGCTGATAATATCGATCTAAATCTATAGCTAACTAGAAATGAATCAGCAGTTTTCTATTTCAATAGCGCTGTGTCTACCTGTCCCTGATATTGAAGCCTTAATACAGGGGCGAACAATTGTAGCTTTACCCAAAATTTTTATTCGTCCTGGACAGAGATTTGCACTTTATCCTGTTGACTCTTCAGTTTCAATTAAAGCTTGGGCTAAATGTGAACTTTGCCAAATTTTAGACGAGACTAAACCATTAGATATTTTGTCTAAATTAACAATATGGACACCAAAACTATTAAGAGAGATACTACGACAACAACAGTATATTTTCTTGGCTTACTTGCGTGTCTATCAGTTACCTCAGTTACAAGAAATATCAGTCAATCCCAACATTCAGGAAAAGCTAGGAAAATTTGTTAGTTTACCTAATTCTCTAACGGTTTCTGAAGAAAAGCCAGTATTAAACGATCGCACCTTCGCCCAACGCAAGCATCAACTAGAAAAACTAGAACCCGCGCTGCATCCTGAATTGGAAGAATTGCAGAGTGCGATCGCATCCCTAAGCATTAGCCAACCAGCAGCGAAACAATTAGACGACGATATCAAAATATTTTTGGGTTGGAGTAGTGACAAGCTAATCAAGCAACCCGATCAAAATTTAGCTTGGATAAATGATATCGCAAAATTGGGCGATCGCAGCATCGAGCAAGATGAGGGTAAAAGTAACTATCAAGCTGGTACAGATTTTGAAATCATCGCACGCCGTAGCCTTGATTTTTTAGGATTCAAGGTTGAAGAAAACTACAAAGGCGGTGCAGGTGGCTTAGACTTATTTTGCTCACAACCTTATCCTCTTGTTTGCGAATGTAAAGCAGGTAAAAGCATTCCTGATCGTGCAGTAGAAGAATTAGATAGGATTGGTAAAAGGCATCTTAAAGAAAATTATCTTCAAGCTGTGCGGTTGATCATTGGCCCAGGTAAACCCACTAAAAATCTGAAAGAATCTGCTGAAATATCTAAAATCAGTATTATAAATGTAATGAGTCTACAAAAGCTAGTTGAATTCAAAGCAAAATATCCAGGTGCTATTAACTTAGTCGAATTACAGCAATATCTAGAATCTGGGCAAATTGACTATAAAATTGATGAATATATTGATAAAGCTGAGAAAGAGATTAATTTGCGATCGCACATTATCACAGTAGTCAAAGAACTCTCTGAACAAGATAACCAAAGTTCAAAAGCTACACATCAGAGTTTCATAGTTACAGAAACTCGTGTTCATTATAATGCCACTCATAACCCCAAGCTAAATGATGAAGCAGTTCACGATTTACTGATAGAACTTTCTTCACCCTTAACAGGCTATTTAGGACGAATAAAAAGCAGTAATTGGAATAGCGATCGCTTTTACTTTCTCCGCAATTTAACTATTAATCAAAGATAATACAATTCTGATAAATCCTGACTGGCTTTTGGCAAAATAATATGTTGCTTCATCCTTGTAATTCTCTCGCTTAACGCAGTTTTTCTCGCAATTGTTCAACTACAATTTCCCCATCAATACCTTCCGCTCTATCTAGTTGATCAATAGCAACCTCACCTTTTTCGCGTGTTTCTTCAACCCACTGCTGATAACCTTTTTCCCACTCTAATAGCAACTTTAATGCTTTACTAATAACTTCTTCGGGATTCGCGTATCTACCTGTAGCAATTTGCGATTGGATAATTTGCTCTAATTCAGGTTTGATTTGGATATTCATGATTTATACTTCCACTTGATTGACAGCTTTAACCTGATTGTAATAACATTTAAAGTTAGATAATTTTAAAAGCATAGGCGTAGCCCGTCGTAGGCATCGCAGTTATCCCAAAGTTAATATATCAGCCTGATAATTAACTACCAACGGCAGAATTTTTAGCCATTCTGAACCTAACACAACTTCCGTAATTTCATCTCCTGCATAAACAGGAATTTCATAATTGTGGTTTTCCTCACGGCTTGGATTGTAAATTTACTTCAACTTTTTGTTGTCTTACAAGCTTTTACACTAAACTCTTTGACACGGAAAATATGTTAGCTACTTTCCTGATTTAAATGTTTTTCTCTTATATGTGCTGCAACTATTTTTTATCGAATATCGACAGAGTATGACTTCATTTAAAAGTATTTATATTTTAATCTAGTGTACCTCATAATAGACGCAAGTACTGTAAGATGAAAACTGACATAGAAGTAGAAGTTCAAGATATAGATCATTTAGGGCTAATAGCAGGAATTATAGATGATATAGGAATTGTGGAGATAATTGATCAAGAATTAGGAATTCATGAACAAGAGAAAGTGAGTGCGGGACAAGTAGTTAAAGCCATGATAATTAACTGTATGGGGTTTTTAACTGCGCCGCTATATTTATGTAGTGAGTTGTTTGCAGGAAAAGCGACAGAATATCTCATCGGTGAAGGAGTAAAAGCTGAATATCTAAACGATAGTAGGATAGGAAGAGTACTAGAACAACTATATGAATATGGCATAACACTGCTGTTCTTGAAAATAGCCAGTGCAATGGTAAAGCAGTGGGGAATAAAAATACCTTGTGTCCATATTGATGGGACTAGTCTATCAGTGCATGGAAAATATGTGAAATCAGAAGATGTAGAAGATAATTTACCTGAAGCAAAACAAGATATAGAAGAAGAATATTCACCAGTACCAATAACCATAACTCACGGTTACTCCCGTGACCATAGTCTGTTCATCTAGTCTTTATTGATGGAATTAAATCTTCGATTAAACTCACGGATAGACAAAAACTGATTTTGCAGTTCTTTGGTTCATCTTCTCATCAATATTATTTTTTGTCTTAAAGAACCTGCTGAATGTAGGTTTTACGATCGCCCTGCTACCCCTTGAACACTTACACTTACTCTGTGTTTTTGGGAATATGTCATTGGGTATACTTTTAACTGCTTATTTTCTCTAACTCATGAAAAAATGGGCGAACCGGGAGTAATTAAATATTAACTGTCTTAACTGTCTTAACTGTCCATTTAAGTGACTTAAACTGCTATTGCATTTTATTGATAAACCTGAGATTATCTGTTTATTAAAATAAAATTGTGAAAAACAATAAAATAAAAAGACTTCTACTTTTCATTAGGCTAAATAACTTTTATTGCCATTTATAATGTTTAACTAGCAAAAAAAATTTTGAGGGGGATTAAAATGAACGAAATCGTTAAAAAGCTTGCTGGACTGGGACTTCCTGGCGTAATTCCCGTGATTCTAGCGGTTACATCAGGAGGTAGTTCCGCCGCCGTTGCAGCTACCCTTACAGCATTAGGGGGTTTGTTTGGTATCGTCGGAGGTATAGCCCTGCTTGGTCTAATAACTGTTGCAGGAGATGCCGTAGCCTGATATGGAATAGAAGCCATTCTCAACGCTATCTATGAAGAACGAAGCAAAACTGAATCCATGACATTTCTCCTCAATGAAATTAAAGATTTACCAATTACAGAAGAGCTAAAACTCAAACTGAAAAATGAACTGAAACCAGAAAACAGTATAGCGGTTCTCGCTTAAGTGAGGTACAAGAACCCCACCCCCAACCCCCTCCCCGCAAGCGATGAGGGGACTATGATGTACCTCATGTGATCAGTAAACGCTATACTGATGCCCAAAAGGTTGAGATTCCAAAAGTAGTTGAAATCGTTGAGGAATAAATTATAACTTCTCAATAGGTAGGCGCTGGGAAAGGGCGGAGAGTTTTTATTAACTCTACTGTTACCTGATGTCAACCTACTGTTAATCAAAGAACAGTACAGTGATTGAAAAGTTTTTGGCATAAAAAAAGGAATGCTATTCGATGACACCTGCCGTTAGATATTAGAATTAGTCGAGATGAAACCGTTAAATCGATGTTTTATCATGCGGCTCAAATATACATCAGATTCTTTTGATTCCTTATTTTAAGACTGATTGAGATGCTTTTCCTATCGCATAATTTCCTTTGATTTAGAAATAATTACTGAAAATCAGTTTTATAAATACACAAGTATGAATACACAAGATTTATTAAAACACATCTCTAAGCAAAAAATTGTTATTACAGCTACGTTTACAAGTGAACCAATTGAGGATTCCCTATCGTATTGGTTCCAAGAAATAGGAATTCTTTATTCAATAGAGTTTGCTCCTTACAATCAGGTATTTCAAGAACTTCTCAATCCAGTCAGCCTTCTGACTAACAATCAAAATGGAGTCAATGTAGCTTTAGTTAGGTTTGAGGATTGGGAAGAAACTAAGAATCGTCTGCAATTAACAGTTGACGATTATCTAAAAGAAGAAATTTTTGGCGATCGCTTACGCCACACCTTACCAAATCACTTAGAAATAGCTCACCTTAACCAGTACGAAACCGAGTATCTATATCAAGAGATTTTTGGCGATCGCGTCTATTTAAAGCATGGAATTGTCTTCAATGAAGATGACTGTATAATTGATGTGGGAGCGAATATTGGTCTATTTACCTTATTTGCTCAACAAAAATCCCCAACAGGGACTATTTATGGTTTTGAACCTGCACCTCACGCTTTTGACAAATTACAAACTAACGCCAAGCTTTACTGTCAAAACACCCATCTTTTTAACTGCGGTTTAGGTGGTGAACGCAAAGAAGAAACCTTCACTTTTTATCCTCGTTCCTCAGTTTTCTCAAGTTTTGCAGCTGATACAGAGCAAGATGAAAAAGCTATTCGCTCAGTCATTATTAATATGCTGCAACGCGATAATTCCCTCGATGAAGAGTCGTTAGAACGCCTGGCTGATGAATTTCTCAAGGATAGGCTTGAACGAGAAACTTATCAAGCTCAGTTGCGAACTCTTTCAGAAATTATCGAAGAATATAAGATTGAAAAAATTGATTTACTGAAACTAGATGCTGAAAAAAGCGAGTTAGCAATTCTCCAAGGAATTAAAGATCATCACTGGTCACTGATTAAACAAATAGTTATGGAGGTGCATGACCAAGAAGGCAGTACAATTAAACACGTCATGCAACTGCTTGAAAACAAAGGCTTTCAATTTGTTGTCGATGAAGAGTCTCTCCTGCACGGTTCTGGACTGTTTAATATCTACGCCACTCGCCCCAACCTGAAGCAAAGCTCAGTATCACAGCAATTTGAAAAAAATCCAGTCCAACTAGAGCAAACCGTTAAGGATTTTGGCAGTGCTTTGAAAACAGCAACAACGCGATCGCCAAATCCTTACTTGGTCTTTATCTGTCCTCCCTCTCCAACAACAGATGCAGCAGATAACACTTTACATGAGAGAATGCAGGAACTGTTAGCAGCTGATCTCAAAGATGTTAGTGGTATGTATCTGATAAAAAGTCAAGAATTGACCAGTATCTACCCAGTAGAGGAGTACTACGACCCTTACGGAGACGAACTAGGACACATTCCCTACACGCCAACCTTTTTTTGCACTTTGGGGACAATGCTGGCGCGGAAAATCTTTGCTTTACAAAGCTCTCCTTATAAGGTTATTGCCCTTGATTGCGACCATACATTATGGAGTGGTATTTGTGGAGAGGATGGAGTTGGAGGAGTCAAAATCAATCCACCCTATAGAGCGCTCCAAGAATTTATCATCGCGCAGCAAGCAGCAGGAAAGTTGATTTGTTTGTGTAGCAAGAATGAACAAGAGGATGTATTTGCAGTCTTTGACCAACATCCAGATATGCTGATGGGTCGCCATCATCTCGTTAATTGGCGCATTAACTGGGAATCGAAATCGGAGAATCTGAAGTCTTTAGCTACCGAACTACAACTGAGTTTAGATAGCTTTATTTTCATTGATGACAATCCAATTGAGTGTGCTGAAGTTAGAGCAAACTGTCCAGAAGTGCTGACTTTACAACTTCCAGAACAACCCGATCGCATCCCGCAGTTTTTAAAGCATATTTGGGCTTTCGACGAACTCCAAACCACCCAAGAAGACCAACAAAGAACTAATCTCTATCAACAGAATGTCCAGCGCCAGCGTTTGCAACAGGATTCTTTTTCTTTTAGTGATTTCCTCGCCCAACTGAACTTAGAAATAGAGATTTCCCCGATGCAAAGCGAGCAACTTTCGCGGGTTGCTCAACTTACCCAACGCACCAATCAGTTTAACCTCACAACAATCCGCCGGTCTGAGGCTGAAATTCAACAACTTTGTAATTCAGAAAAATTAGAATGTCGGGTGGTCAAGGTTAAAGACCGCTTTGGAGATTATGGTTTAGTCGGTCTGCTGTTGTTTGAAGTTCAAGAAAATGCGCTAGTTGTAGACACCTTTTTACTCAGTTGTCGGGTACTTGGTCGGGGTGTGGAGCATAGAATGCTGTCCTATTTAGGAACTCTTGCTCAACAAAGAGGATTAGGACGAGTCGAGCTTTTCTATATACCTACCAAGAAGAATCAGCCAGCCTGGGATTTTCTTACTAGTATTGGTAGACAATTTCAGCAAGAGAAAGATGGTGGTTGGTTATTCGAGTTTCCATCTCAAACCGCATCCGAAAGTAGATTACTACTCATATCCGATATAGATGCAGTAGATAGTCAGTCTGATGGGAGCTTAGTAGAAACAGCCTCGTCAGAAGGAGATAAAATACTCATATCCGATATAGATGCAGTAGATAATCAGTCTGATGGGAGCTTAGTAGAAACAGCCTCGTCAGAAGGCAACAAAGTACTCATATCCGATATAGATGCAGTAGATAGTCAGTCTGATGGGAGCTTAGTAGAAACAGCCTCGTCAGAAGGCAATAAAGTACTCATATCCGATATAAATACAGTAGATAGTCAGTCCGATCGAAAAGCGAAATTCGGATCTGATAGATCGGCAAAAATAGCCTCTTTTGCAGACTTTTTTGAGCGCATTGCTCGGAATCTATATAGTCCCGAACTCATTCTCAAAGAGATTGCATCTCGACAACAGCGCCAACGTTCTCAGTTAGATATAGAATTTGTTGCTCCTCGCAATCCTATAGAGAAGGCGATCGCACATTTATTCGCAGAAGCCCTCAAACTAGACAGAGTGGGTATTGATGATAACTTCTTTGAACTAGGCGGCGATTCGATTCGGGGAGCGATTCTGATTAATAAACTGCAAGCGCAATTAAACGAGATTATTCATTTTGTTGTTTTATTTGATACTAAAACAGTTGCTAAACTAGCAGCTTACATAGAAGAAAACTACCCACAAGCAGGAGCAAAACTGGTTGGTAAGGAAATAAATTCAACTATTGACATACCACAAGAGCGAATCGGTGAAGCTAAAGTTTTGCAAATGCGATCATTGATTTCTCCTCTTACTCCCCCAATAGATGACGACGCAATCAAAAACCCGCCAGCTATATTTATTCTCTCGCCTCATCGTAGTGGCTCTACCTTACTGCGCGTCATTCTAGGGGGAAATCCCCAATTGTTTGCGCCTCCAGAATTGGAACTGCTGACATTTAATACACTTAGTGAACGAAAAGCAGCATTTTCTGGACGTTACAGCTTTTGGATGGAAGGGACGATTCGCACAATCATGCAAATTCGGGGGTGTAGTCCAGAAGAAGCGATCGCACTTATGGAAGAATTAGAAGCGAAAAATCTCACTACAAAGCAGTTTTACCAACTTATACAGCAATGGCTGGGCGATCAAATCTTGGTAGACAAGACCCCCTCCTACTCCATAGATTTAGAAACCCTAAAACGGGCGGAAATAAACTTCCAAAACCCACTCTACATTCACCTTGTGCGTCATCCTTATGCAACGATGCGCTCTTATGAAGAAGCTAGAGTAGAGCAAACATTTCCATATCAACATCCCTTCAATAGGCGAGAACTCGCTGAACTCGTTTGGCTAATTAGTCATCAAAATATTCTCGAATTCTTGCAACAAGTTCCCCAAGAACGCCAGTATCAAGTCAAATTTGAAGACATAGTTAGCCAACCACAGACAAGTGTTGAGGGCTTATGTCAATTTTTAGGGGTGGAGTTCCATCCTGATATGCTGCAACCATACAAAGAGAAAAAGCAGCGCATGACAGATGGAATTTATGCCCAGTCTAGAATGGTGGGGGATGTAAAATTTCACGAACATCAGGGCATTAATGCTAACACCGCAGATAGTTGGAAGCAATACTACAACACTGACTTTTTAAGTGATGTGGCTTGGCAAGTAGCAGAGTCTTTAGGATATCAAAGAAATAACCGTGCTATTGGGAAAGTTCGTCGGGGAAATCAAACAGAATCTCAGACATTCCCTCTTTCTTTCGCCCAACAACGCCTATGGGTTTTGGCACAATTGGAGCCGGACAGTCCTTTCTACAATATGTTTAAAGCTGTTCGTCTCAAGGGACGTGTGAATGTAGAAATTTTAGAACGCAGTCTCAACGAAATTATCCGCCGTCACGAAATTTTACGCACCACTTTTAGTGCTGTGGCGGGAACACCTGTACAAGTAATTGCTCCCCACGCAACCATGAAACTCTCGGTTGTAGACTTGCAACAATTGTCAGGACAAGAACAGTCAGAACAATTGCAACTTTTAGCAACCCAAGATCAATTACAACCCTTTGACCTTACCAAAGGACTGTTGCTACGAGTCACTCTGGTACAACTCAAGTCAGAGTCTTATGCTTTGTTATTGACCATGCACCACATTGTCGGTGATGGCTGGTCAATGGGAGTATTCATCAAAGAATTATCGAGTTTGTATCGAGGCTTTTTGACTGGCGAACCTTCTCCACTTCCAGAATTACCGATTCAATATGCAGATTTTACAATTTGGCAACGCCAATGGTTACAAAAAGGAACGCTCCTCCAAACCCAAATCAATTACTGGAAGCAACAGTTAGCAGCCGTACCACCTCTTTTGGAACTACCTACAGATAGGCCTCGTTCCTCTGTGCAAACTTTCCGGGGTTGGTGTTTTTCCTTCCAGCTAGATGCAAAACTGACCGCATCGCTGAAAGAACTTAGCCACAAGTCAGGAACTACCCTGTTTATGACCTTGATGGCGGCTTATGCGACTCTACTATTCCGTTACAGTGGTCAAGAAGATATTCTGTTAGGAACACCGATCGCTAGCCGTAACCAGCAAGATATAGAAGGGTTAATTGGCTTTTTTGTCAATACCTTGGTGATGCGAACTCGACTAGAAAACAATCCGAGTTTCTCAAAACTACTAATGCAAGTACGTTCTACTTGCATGGATGCCTACGCCAACCAAGACGTTCCCTTTGAGCAAATTGTCGAAGCTTTGCAAATAGAGCGTAGTCTCAGCCACAGTCCTCTATTTCAGGTGATGTTTGCATTGCAGAATGCCTCAATGGAGGAATTAGAAACGCCTGATTTAGCCATAGCACCTCTACATCTAGATAATGTTAACGCTAAGTTTGACCTAACCTTACAAATGTGGGAAAACACAGATGAAAGAAACTCCCTGCAAGGGTTTTGGCAATATAACAGCGATTTGTTTGATGAAGATAGAATCGCTCGCATGAGCAGTCATTTCCAGACATTATTAGCGGGAATTGTCGCGAATCCCCAAGAATCGGTAGGTAGATTACCATTGCTAACTGAGCGTGAACGTCATCAATTGCTAGTGGAATGGAATGATACTCACATACCATATCCCGATACGAAATGTATCCATCAAGTGTTTGAGGAACAGGTAGAACAAAACAGTAATGCGATCGCACTGGTGTATGAGGACGAGTCTCTAACATATCGAGAGTTAAACGATCGCGCCAATCAATTAGCGCACTATCTACAAAGCTTGGGAGTCAAAAAAGAAGTATTGGTAGGGATTTGCGTCGAGCGATCGCCACAGATGATTATCGCAATGCTGGCAATTCTCAAAGCAGGTGGTGCTTACCTTCCTTTAGACTCTAGCTATCCTGAAGAGCGCTTGGCTTATATGCTGAATGATTCTCAGGTATCAATACTACTGACTCAAGAACAGTTAAAAGTGCAGATACCGGAAACTAGCGCTAAAGTTGTATTTTTAGATACTTGCTGGCAAGAGCTAATTAGCAAATATAGTCAGGAAAACCTCACCAATGAGGCATCAAGTCAAAATCTAGCTTATGTAATCTATACCTCTGGCTCTACAGGAAAACCGAAAGGTATAACTGTTACTCATCAAGCTGTGAATCGGTTAGTTTGTAACACTAACTACGTAGAGTTAACAGATCATCACCGAATTGCTCAAGCCTCTAATGCAGCTTTTGACGCTGCTACCTTTGAAATTTGGGGAGCTTTGCTGCATGGAGCTAGGCTAGTAAGTATTACTAAAGAAGTCTTGCTATCGCCGCCACTACTAGCTACACAACTGCAAGAGCAGCAGATTGACTTTTTGTTTGTCACAACAGCGTTATTCAACCAGTTGGTAAGTCAAGTACCGGGAATCTTTAAAAATCTCCAAACTGTTCTATTTGGTGGAGAAGCGGTAGAACCAAACTGGGTGAGAACATTACTACAAAATCAACCTCCAAAGCGACTGCTTCACGTTTATGGGCCAACAGAAAATACTACTTTCTCTTCCTGGTATTTAGTGCAGGAAGTTCCAGAAGGCGCAACAAACTTGCCAATTGGGCAACCAATTGGTAATACACAAATCTATATTCTGGATCGTCATCTCCAACCTGTACCGATTGGTGTTCCTGGCGAACTATGTATTGGTGGTGATGGTTTAGCCAGAGGTTATCTTAACCGCCCAGATTTAACTGAGGCCAAGTTTATTCCAAATCCGTTTGAGGAGGCACAATTAACTTCTAACAAAAAGTTGTACAAAACAGGAGACTTAGCACGTTACCTACCTGACGGAAATATTGAGTTTATTGGTCGCATTGATAACCAAGTGAAAATCCGTGGCTTCCGCATCGAACTTGCAGAAATTGAGGTTGTTTTAACTCAACATTCTCAGGTAGGAGATGCCATTGTGATTGCTAGGGAAGACAAGCCTGGTGTTAAGAGTTTGGCGGCTTACGTTGTTTCAGAAGGAAAACAGCCCACTAGTACCGAGTTGCGCCTGTTCCTCAAGCAAAAGCTTCCCGACTATATGATACCTGCATCCTTCACAGTTCTAGAGGCTTTTCCCATTACGTCCAATGGTAAAGTAGACCGCCGTGCTTTACCAGTACCAGAGTTCGAGTTTAATGACTCAATCGGCTTTGTCTCCCCCCGCACTCATACTGAAAAAATCTTGCTAAAAATTTGGCAGGATGTTTTATTATTAAAACAAGTTTGTATTCATGACAACTTTTTTGAATTGGGCGGGGATTCCATTATTGGAATCCAAATTGTCGCCAGAGCTAATCAAGCTGGATTAAAACTAACTCCAAAACAGCTATTTCAGCATCAAACCATCGCTGAGTTAGCTGCTGTAGCCGTGAAAACTACCTCCAATGAGGCAGAACAGGGCTTAGTTAAGGGCATTGTTCCCCTAACACCGATTCAGCATTGGTTCTTTGAGCGGAATTTACCCGAACCCGATCACTTTAATCAATCTTTCCTGCTAGAAGTTCCGCCAAATATCCAAGCGGAATTACTAGAGCAGGCATTACAAAAGCTGGTGTACCATCATGACGCTTTACGGCTGCGGTTTGTGCAGCAAGAAGCGCAATGGCAACAGTACAACAGTGATGTGTGCGATGCAGTATCGTTGGTGATAGCTGATTTATCCAACCTGACTCAAGTAGAACAATCAAAAGCAATTGAGTTAAAGGCAGATGAAATACAGCGATCGCTAAATATAGCAGATGGGCCGCTACTACGGGTCGTTCTATTTAACTTAGGCAAATCTTCCCCTGGACGCTTGCTCATCGTCATCCATCACTTAGCTGTCGATGGGATTTCCTGGCGGATTTTGCTGGAAGATTTATCTGGAGCATACAAACAATTAGATAGTGGGAACAACATCCAACTTCCTGCAAAAACAACTTCCTTCAAAGATTGGGCAATTCGATTACAGGATTATGCAGGTACTCAAGAACTGCACTCAGAGCTAGACTACTGGCTGCACTCAAGGTCGTTCGCAGTTGCTCCTTTACCGTTGGATTCTCCTGCTATTGCGTCAGAAAACACTGTCGGTTCAAGTCAGATTGTCTCTATATCCCTGAATGCAGAACAGACTCGCACTCTGTTGCAGGATGTCCCAGTCGCCTATAACACCCAAATTAACGATGTACTCTTGACTGCATTAGTGCAAAGTTTTGCTGGATGGACAGGCTATGACTCTCTACTAATTGAATTAGAAGGTCACGGGCGGGAGGACTTGTTTGAGGATGTAGACTTGTCCCGCACAGTAGGCTGGTTTACCAGTTTATTCCCCGTTTGCTTAAAACTTGGAGGTCTTCACCATCCTGGCGAGGCTCTCAAGTCGGTCAAAGAGCAACTGCGACGCATCCCCAACCGAGGTATTGGCTATGGCATCCTGCGGTATCTGAGCATGGATGCAACCATAAACAAGCAACTTGAGCTACTCCCTCAAGCTCAGGTGAGTTTTAATTACTTGGGTCAATTCGACCAAACGCACCTAGCACCCCTTGGTTGGAAATATGCTCAAGAGTCTAGCGGTTCTATTCACAGCCTCAAAGGACAGCGCCACCATTTGTTGAATGTGAATGGATTAGTCATTGAAGGCAGATTGCAACTGGAGTGGAAATATAGCGCAGCTTTCCATTACCAAGCTACTGTAGAAAACTTGGCTAAAAACTATCTGAAAGTCTTAGAAGCTATTATCGACCACTGTATATCAAAAGAAGCAGGAGGCTATACTCCTTCAGATTTCCCTGAAGTTGGTTTAAGCCAAGAAGCGTTGGACGAACTGCTAGCAGAAATTGAATGAAGTCGTTCACAAGTCATCTCTATCAAGATAAAACTTGCCCTCACTTTGTCCATTGTTTTAAGTTTTCCACACCAAACTTATTTATTGTTTATGACAATCTCGAAAGCGACACTCACAACCACGCGTAATCCAGGGATTTTGGTTAATAAATTTGCTTCCAAAATCTCTTGCATTTCTTATCAGAGTATGCGTCGGTCTAGCAGAGTATTGAGAGAGTTTATGCTTTATTATTTTCCAATTTATAATCTCTCAATGAATGACTTTTTTCGCTTTTATCCCATCTTAGGTTTTATTGAAGCTCTGGTTTATCAAACCGATGATGAAGTTGAAAAAATTCAAGGTGAAGGCTATGCGACACTCCAACATTCTCCTTGGCAATCCAAACAAGAAATTATCTTGGCTGTTTTAGAAGAGTACGATATCAAACATTCTAAAGTTGAATTTTATATGGAGAAACTGGGAGAGTACTTTGAATTAGAAACCCAGATTTTAGCCAGTTCTCATGTTACTCACGAAATGATTAAAAAAGCGGCTGAATTACGCTCTTCTGACTATCGAGTATTGCATTGTACTTTACTCAAAATGTTAGGTCTAAATTACCAACAAGAAGAGTTAAATGAAGAATTGAAATTGATGTGGCCTCTCGAAGTTGTCAATGACATTGAAGACGATTTGATGTTTTACTCAGACGATGTAGCCGCTAAACATTATAATACATACAGAATGTTTGTAAAAGTTTACGGAGAGAAAGCTCCTTATTATATAAAAAAAGAGTTAGAATTTTATGAAAGTCTGTTTTATAAACAGTTAAGAAGATTTTCAGAAATTAAACGAGAATCTTTCAGCAAACCTTGGAATGCTTATCGTCTAGACCATCCAGTACCAGTTATTCCCGAACCGATTTTAGAAGATTAATATTTTAAGTATTGCTAATAACCAATTGTTAGTTATTAATTGACATCTGCCATTGGTTATTAGCAGCTTATTAACTAAGCGAAACTAAATACATAAAAGGAATCAAGTTATGTATTCAAATAGCAATTCGCAAATCCTGGCAACCTACAGTACATTGTTTAGTAAAAGCGTAAGGGTAGGATGGTGGAAGAACAGCGTGGTGTAACAATATGGTTAACTGGTTTGAGTGGTGCTGGCAAAACCACCATCTGCCAATTTTTGGAGACAGAACTGCGATCGCAAGGTTATAAAATTGAGGTACTAGACGGTGATGTAGTTCGCCAAAACTTAAGTCAGGGGTTAACTTTCAGCAAACAGGATCGAGACGAAAATATTCGGCGAATTGGTTTTGTAGCTCACCTGCTAACTAGAAATAATGTTATTGTACTGGTTTCAGTCATATCGCCATATCGGGCAATCCGACAAGAAGTTAAAGAGCGTATTGGAGATTTTATTGAAGTATACGTCAATGCACCATTAGAAGTTTGTGAACAGCGAGATGTCAAAGGTTTATATAAAAAAGCTAGAGCTGGTGAAATCAAAAATTTCACTGGAATTGATGATTTATATGAAGTACCTCTGAAACCTGATGTTGAATGTAAAACTAATGAAGAAACTATTGCCCAAAGCGCAAATAAAATTTTAAATAAGCTAAAAAAGTTAGGATACACCAATTATCTATCGATGCCACAATTTCAAAATAATTACTCGCAGATATCATGAAAAGTAGGAAAAATTGAAATGACTTTAATAAAAGAAAAGGAACTATGTAAACTTTTTGTTGAAGTAGGAGGACAGCAATACTTCCTTGCTGCTACAGGTACTAACTTTGCTAAAAAGGATGAAGTAGCATGGAATAATTTTGTCAGGATTTTATTGTCAGCAAAGGGCGACCATGCTGTTGAAACAGCTTATAAATATCTTGTACATGCAGTTTTTGAATATAATAAACGTAATAATACAGAAGTCAATATCAAAACTGTTTATAATTATTTTGCCGCTAAAATTATTCGTTCAATCTTTGTTGAACCATCGGAACTAGAGAAGAACTGGTATTTCATTTGTCGCGCGGCAGAAATTCCCCAGGCTGGAGATTTTGTTACTGTTCAAATTTTTCAGGAACCTTTGGTAGCTGTGCGCCAAGCAGACGGAACGGTTCGCGTTTTTCTCAATGTCTGCACTCATCGCCAAGCACCAGTGTTTCAAGGTCACGGTTGTGTTGTAGGCGTAGATAAACCGACTCTTTGCCCTTATCATGGATGGGCTTATAGCATAGGTGGTGATTGCAAGAATGCACCAGGGGCAAATAGAGGCGAGTTTGGTGCTGATTTTAACCTGGAAAATTACAGTTTGCAGCAGTTTGAGGTCAAGATTGATGAGAATCAAGGGGTTTTTGCCAAGCTCTCAGAAAATAATCAACATCAGCTAGAATCACAACTTGAAAACCAGCAAAATATCGGGGTAGAAATTACCAATCTACTTAATTCTGTGAGTCCAGGCTATGCAGAGGGGGAAACCGCCACACTTCCAGAACAAATCCGCCTTTGGTTGAGAATTGGTTATTTAGAAGAAAATATAAAACAACTCATTGTAGAGATTACCTCAGAAGGAAGAAGCGATAGTTGCCAATTAATATTGCAATCATTGATTGCGGAACTCAAACACGTTATCCTGACTGTTGATAGTGATGGGTCAACCCCAGAACTGGATGAAGTGCTGCAACGAGTTTACAGCAGTGACGAGCAAGGGCAGTTGATTGAAAAGTCTATTGAGTATCCTAAAATTGATACTGATGGCATAAAATATTCCGAATCATCTGAAAGAAGACAAGCATTGCCAATCTGGATTTATGGCGATGCAGCATTGTTTGCTCTCGAAGTTGAGCATTTAATTAAACCAACCTGGCAATTTGTTTGCCATATCAATGAAGTTCCGCAACCGGGTAACTTCACTTGGCTGGATATTGTCGGTGAACGAGCCTACGTCATTCGCACTGCTAGCGGTGAATTGTTCGCTGGCAAACTTCAGGATGTTACACAACGAGGGAATTATCCGAAATTTGGTTTACCAAACTACGGTTTAGAACCTATTGATATTGACAGTTTTTATGGATTTATTTTCATTCGCTTTACTTGGGAAGGTTCAAGATTAGCTGATACTTGGTATTTACCTGGATTATTGGAACCATACCAACTTGAAGATATGCAACCCATTGGTGGAGTCGGTCGGTATGACATTAGTGTGGAGGTAGATTACAAACTGCTGTGGGAAAATTTCTTAGAAGATTACCACTTTCCCATGATGCACAAAGGTTTAACCCGTCGGTTTGGAGTTTCGAGTGATTGTGAAGGCATCAACGGCATGATTATTCCCATGCGCGATCCGGCTTCACCCAGCTTAACCCCAATGGAGCGACAATATTATGATTGCGCCAAAGCGATCGCTCGACATTCTTGGGAGCGTGAACA
Source organism: Nostoc sp. (assembly GCF_036917655.1). Taxonomy (GTDB): domain Bacteria; phylum Cyanobacteriota; class Cyanobacteriia; order Cyanobacteriales; family Nostocaceae; genus Nostoc. The sequence goes on along the minus strand of NZ_JBALCY010000002.1, from coordinate 51,223 downwards.
AGAATTACAAGATTTTGCTGCTGAAAACGATTCTTTGCCCGAAACGCTGTGTTACTCAGCTTTCTGCTCAATGTCAGCGCAAGAAGAAATCCCAATGCCTTTTTCTTTGAGCGTATTTCCCGAACACGTCCAAACTTTTTCGTTAGTTCCCGCAGGGCCAAGAGAGTGCCGTTTTCACGTTCGCAGTTACGGACATACCCTCAACCCAGATGACACCAACAGTAAAACCATTGAAGAAGCGCGAAGAGTGAATATCCTGCTTCTTTTGGAATCGTTACACGAAGATATTCGCGTTAACTACATCTGTCAAGATAGCGTTTCATCGCGGCTGTTCGACAAAATCGGAGTCTTTAGTATTGCCGAGTTTGATGTTGCTAAATTTCAGGAGGCTATTTACACAAAACTACCAATAACCCGTCGTCAACGAAAACCATTATGACCAAAAACTAAAAGGATACAAGCCCGAATGGCACTAAGATAAGCCCAAAGCCTTGTGTTGCCTCGTTCCCAGCCTCCAGGCTGGGAATGTATTCCAAGAGGCTCTGCCTCTCGTCAAGAAAGAGGAGGCAGCCCTCCCAGGATGGGTTCCCAGCCTTCAGGCTAGGAACCAGTCAGGGCAAGGGTTATATCTTAACTTAGTGCCATTCGATACAAGCCCCATTATTTATGGGAATCATTAATTTTGAATTCGGAGCAAAGCGACGTGACTACCACTGTCCCATCAGTCAATACTGTAACTGAAATTGAGACTCGTAAAGCTGACCATCTACGTGTTTGTTTAGAAGAAGATGTCCAGTTTCAGGACGTAACTACTGGATTTGAGCGCTATCGCTTTACTCATGATTGTCTACCTGAAATCAACCGCAGTGATATCAATCTGCAAACAACCTTTTTAGGCAAAAATCTCGGCGCTCCCCTGCTGATTTCTTCTATGACAGGGGGAACTAAATTAGCGCAGCTAGTCAATACTCGTTTAGCAATTGTTGCTCAACGCTACCGATTAGCAATGGGAGTAGGTTCGCAACGCATTATCATTGAACAACCTCGTTTAGCTCCTACCTTTGCTGTGCGCTCTTTTGCTCCTGACATTCTGTTGTTAGCGAACTTAGGAGCTGTGCAACTAAATTATGGATGTGGGCTTGATGATTGCTTGCGTCTTGTAAATTCCCTGGAAGCGGATGCACTAATTTTGCATCTTAACCCCCTGCAAGAATGCGTGCAATCAAAAGGAGATACAAATTTTCGGGGGCTGTTAACTAAAATTGCCCAACTTTGTCAGCAACTACCCGTTCCGGTTGTTGTCAAAGAAGTAGGAAATGGAATTTCTGGAGCGATCGCCCAAAAGTTAATCGATGCGGGAGTTGCAGCCATTGATGTCGCTGGAGCAGGTGGAACTTCCTGGGCAAAAGTAGAAAGCCAACGCGCCGCACACAACAAGCAGCGCCGTTTGGGACAAACTTTTGCTGATTGGGGTTTACCAACCGCAGAGTGTCTTAACTCCATCCGAGTCATCGCGCCGACAATTCCCTTGATTGCTTCTGGTGGGTTACTTAACGGATTGGATGTCGCCAAAGCGATCGCTTTAGGAGCCGATATAGGAGGTTTAGCCCGACCTTTTTTAGAAGCAGCCGTCAAATCAGAAGCTGCCGTTGATGAGTTAGTCGAAGTTCTGATTGCTGAACTCGAAACAGCTTTATTTTGTACTGGCAATGCCACCTTAGCAGAACTAAGAAGTTCTGGGGCATTGCAACGGATCTAAATGAGTAGCAAACATAACATGAAACTAGATGACTGCAATCAACCCACGCCAAACGCCCTCCACATTCGGGGCATAATTGCGATCGCGATCGTCAGTCTAATATGGGCGACAACCTTCCCACTGACTAAAGATGCAGTCACTAGCTTTTCGCCATCTGTACTTACCGCCAGCCGTTTCACCGTTGCAGCCGCGATATTTACCCCGTGCTTACGCTCATTAAACACTCAGATATTACGCGATGGCACAGTTTTAGGACTTCTCCTCTTTGCTTGTTTTGCCTTCCAAGCGATCGGGCTAGAAACTGCCAATGCTAACCGGGGAGGCTTCATTTTCAGCCTTAATGCGATCATCATACCTCTCTTGGCAGCGTTATTCGGTCAGCCCTTGCTGATTAAAACTATACTCGCTGCTGGAGTTGCTCTTACAGGCATCGGTATTATGTGCTGGGAAAATGGCTCTTTAGGCATAGGTGATTTGTTGTTGTTTGCTGAAACCTTCATTTACGGAGTTTATATGTTGGTACTTCAGGAAACTGCACAACGCCACTCAACCCTATCCCTGACTGCCATCCAACTGTGGATTGTAGCAGTGTTAAGTGCAGTCTGGGCAGCGCCAGAGATGGTTGGGCAATTTGAGACTTTAAGGAATAACTATGTTATTATCCTCTACCTCGGTCTGGTAGGGACTGCTGGTACTATCTGGTTAGAAACAATAGGCCAGCAATGGATTTCAGCAACTGAAGCTGCGCTATTGTGTACCATCGATCCGGTACTCACATCCGTTTTTTCTTTTTGGCTACTCGGTGAAAAGTTTGGAGTACGCGGTTTTATTGGCACAGTTCTGGTACTAATTGCATTGATTTTGAGTCAAATTAAGTCTGAGTATATAGATAAAAAATTAATATTTGGCACAGAAGATATTTAAAAATTAGTAATTTTAACTTTCTTTTTTATCCTATCCAACTTTGTTAAAACTATGCTAACGTTTTCGATTGAATTTAGACCTCCTATTCCTCCTGCAAAAAATTTGATTATAGGCACATTAGGGCCTAGTGGTACTAGTAGTGACTATGCTTCTAGCTATATAGTCAAACAATTAGAGTCAGAAGAAGTGACTGGAAAAATTCAGTTATTTGATGGCTTTCCAGATGTCAAAGAAGCTTTGCTGCAAGACAAGATTGATCTAGCTCTAGTTCCTCATGCTTACCAAATGATTAATGAGTTTTATATGGAGCCAAGTTTTGATTTAGGTTTCATTTTTATCTATCCAACTCCAGTTTATGGATTGGCTAAGAAAAAAAATACAGAGGTAGTTTTTAAAGGAGCGAGACTTGTTACTCATCCCGCACCCTTACCTTTGTTATCGAGACTCTTACCAGACTCCCAAGACCTATCAGAAATTCAGGTTGATTTGTCTCCTTCTACTAGCGATGCAGCAATTCAAGTTCAACAGGGTTTAGCTACTCTGGCTATTACTAATAAAAATGCTGTTGACGCTTATGATTTGGAGTTTATTTCTACTTATGGGAAAATTCCTATGAGCTGGTCAATTTTTTATAAAAAATTAGCAGAAAGTCATGTCTAGATTTTTTCCAACTCCCAAAACTACAAAAATTAATTCAGATGTAGAATTAATAGCTTATGAATGCCAAGATACGCTCGTTCAATTAGTATATCTTGCTCCTGGAGCTACTTTTGCACTACACGAACATCTAGAAAGTCAGATGGGGATGATAATTTCTGGTCGTTTAGAAATGAACGTCAACGGAACCAAAGAAATTATTGAACCAATGCAACAAGCTTACATTGCCAATGCTTATGTTCCTCACGGTTCTGTAAATATTTTTCCAGAAACAGCAATAGTATTCGATGTAAAACGAATCATAACTTCCTTACCATCAGAAAAAACTGACGAAGTGTTTCTCAAGGTATCGCCTAAAAAAGATGAAATTACTGGTTTCTCATGCCAATCTATTGTTGCTTCTTGGTTTGAGATTGTGATTATCGAAATTCCGCCAAGAGGAATTATCCCAATGCAACAATCTGCTAGCGAACAAATGGGAATAATCCTGAATGGTCAGTTGATGATGTCTGTGGAAGATGAACACCAGGAACTAGAATATGGTAGTATTTATTATGCTCCATCTGATGTCTTTTATGGAGGATATAATTCCTCTGATGAAGCAGTTTCTTTGGTTGAAATTTTGATTCCACCTCGCTCTCATTTATCTTACCAAAAAGCTTCTTTTAATGAAATAACTGCGCGATCGCTCACTGCTTCCTAAAGGAATATTCATCATGGATTTAGGATTAACACAGAAAGTAGCTTTAGTGACAGGAGCAAGTGCTGGCATTGGTTATAGCGTTGCTCAAAAGCTGGCAGCAGAAGGTTGTCAGTTAATAATTTGTGGGAGAAATTCTGAGCGTTTAGAACAAGCTTATCAAGGTTTGGTTAGTTCCCAAGCAAAAGTTATCCCCATTCTTGCTGATGTTCAAAACCCAAGTGATTCTCAAAAATTAGTACAAGAAGCTCTCACCCAATTTGGCAAAATTGATATCTTGGTCAATAATTCTCAGGGGGCTACATTTTCTAATGAAGCAGTAGAAAATCTATCTGATGAAGATTGGTTAACTGTCTTTGAAGGCAAGTTAATGGGCTATATTCGCATGACGAATCTGGTACTACCGACAATGAAAAATCAGCAATGGGGGCGCATTATCAATATTGTTGGCACATCAGGAAAAGAACCTTCTAGTCGTCTTGTTAAATCGGGAGTAGGCAATGCTGCATTAATCAACTTTACTAAAACTGTTGCCACAGAAGTTGCTAAGTGGAATGTTTTAGTTAACTGCGTCAATCCTGGTCTGATTGATACTCCAAGGCATAGAGAATATTTAGAAGTATTCGCCCAAAAGGAAGACCGAAATATTGAGGCGATTATAGAAGGAATAGATAACACCATTCCTATCGGTCGTCGTGGTCTTTCTAGTGAAGTTGCCAATTTAGTGGCTTTTTTAAGTTCAGAATGCGCTAGTTATATAACAGGTGTAACTATTTCAGTAGATGGCGGTTTGTCTACGGCAGCTTTTTAAGTAATTTAGCGAAATTGCATTTTTCTGTCTGTGGTTAATTTTAAAAAAAATATAACAATGATAGCTATACAAAATCAAAATAAAGCTAAAGATATTGAAGCCATCTACCCCCTTTCGCCAATGCAGCAGGGGATGTTATTTCATACGCTCTATCAGCCAGAATCAAGAATATACTTTGAGCAGTTTCGCTTTACTCTTTATGGCGATTTAAACAAGAATGCGTTTGAGCAAGCTTGGCAACAAGTGGTTCAAAGACACTCGGCTTTACGCACACTCTTTGTTTGGAAGAACCGCAAACAGCCAGTCCAAGTAGTACGTAAACAAGTTAATTTACCTTGGCTTAACAAAGACTTGCGTTTGCTCTCATTTGAGGAACAGCAAACACAAATTATTTCTTTCTTAAACACAGATAAAGAGCAAAGCTTTGAACTTGACAAAGCTCCCTTGATGCGGTTTATTTTATTTCGGTTAGCAGATGAGACTTATCATTTTATTTGGAGCTTTCATCATATATTGCTTGATGGTTGGAGCTGGCCGATTATCTTCAAAGAAATCTTTGCTTTTTACGATTCTATAAATAACAATCAACAATTATATTTAACTCCAACTCGCCCTTACCGAGACTACATTAATTGGTTGCAGCAGCAAGACTTATCTAGTGCTGAGGAATTTTGGCGGCGAACTCTTGAGGGTTTTACTGTTTCTACCCCTTTGGTTGTGGAACAAGCAGTAGGGCAGATTGCTCACCAGCAAACTAGTTATATTCGACACCAACATCTATCAGCCGAAGCAACTGCTACCTTAAAATCTTTTGCTCAACAACATCACCTCACCGTTTCTACCTTAGTTCAGGCAGCTTGGGCGTTGTTACTGAGTCGCTACAGTGGTGAGTCTGATGTGGTGTTTGGGGCTACAGTGTCCGGTCGTCCTCATAACTTATCTGGTGTAGAGTCGATAGTGGGGTTGTTTATTAATACCCTACCTGTACGGATAAAAATCCCTGAAACAGCTAATTTATTGCCTTGGCTAGTGCAATTGCAACAAGAGCATATAGAACGAGAGCAGTATTCATACACCTCACTGGTAGATATTCAAGGTGTGAGTGAGATTCCGAGGAATCAACCTTTGTTTGAAAGCATTGTTGTGTTTGAAAATTACCCTGTCAACGCAACACTGCAAGCGCTTCCAGGAAATTTGAGAATAGGCGATCGCCAAGCCCTCGGAGAAACAAATTATCCTTTAACGGTGGTGGCTATTCCCGGTGATGAACTGGTAATCAAAATCAACTACGATCGCGATGCCTTTGATGCAGATACCATTGACCGAATGATTGGTCATTTGCTCATGCTGTTACAGGGTATTACTACTAATTCTCATCGCAGTGTAGGCGAACTTCCGCTACTTACACAAGCAGAACAAGATTTACAGTTAGTCGAATGGAATGCTACTCAAGCCGCTAATCCCATCCATGATTGCATCCATCAATTATTTGAGCAGCACGTTGAAAAAACACCCGAATCTGTGGCGGTGGTGTATGACAATCAACAATTGACCTACCGACAGTTAAATCAACGTGCCAATAAATTAGCTCATCATCTGCAAAGCTTGGGTATCAAACCAGATGCACCTGTGGGGATTTGTCTGGAACGTTCTTTAGAAGCAGCAGTTGCTATATTAGCAACCCTGAAAGCTGGCGGTGCTTGCGTTCCCCTTGACCCCACTTATCCCCCGGAGCGTTTAGCATTTATGCTAGCGGATACTGGTGCAAGCATTGTCTTAACTCAAGCTAGTTTAAAGCCATTACTGGAGAAGGATTTCCACCACCATCTAATTTTGGTGGATGAGAGATGGGATGCGATCGCCAAAGAATCTGATATCAATCTTCAGACAGATACAGAAGCAGATAATTTAGCGTATGTAATTTATACTTCTGGGTCTACAGGAACTCCTAAAGGTACGCTTGTCCCTCATAGATCGCTCACCAATTTAATCGAACATCATCAAGCAAAGATGGCTACAGGCGTGGGTGTGCTTCAGTTTGCTTCCCTTAGTTTTGATGTCAGCTATCACGAAATTTTTGCTGCATGGGGTTTGGGTGGCACACTATATATGATTGGCGAAAGCGATCGCAAGGATTTAGATAAATTAATTCAGTTACTTGCTCAAGAACCAATTGCCAAGGTTTTCCTTCCTGTTACCCTCTGGCAACAATTAGCAGAAATATACGGAGACGAAGAACATTTATTTCAGAACATTAGAGAAGCGATCGCCTGTGGCGAACAACTCCAGATTACTCAACCAATGATTAAGCTGTTTCAACGTTTGGAGAATTGTAGACTCTATAATTTCTATGGGCCCACAGAAGCCGATTTAGTTACAGCTTATACCTTTAGTAACCAGCCAGAAGAATGGCCAATTTATCCACCAATTGGGAAGTCTGCCGTCAACGTGCAAGTTTATCTATTAGACCGCAATCTCCAGCCCGTGCCAATTGGTGTTCCTGGGGAACTCTACGTTAGTGGTGATGGTTTGGCTCGTGGCTACCTCAACCGCCCAGATTTGACAGAGCAAAAATTTGTCCCAAATCCGTTTTACAATTCAAAATTCAAAATTCAAAATTCAAAATTATATAAGACTGGAGATTTGGCACGTTACCTCAGTGATGGCAACATTGAATTTTTAGGACGCATCGACGATTTAGTAAAAGTTCGGGGCTTTCGGGTTGAACTTGGTGAAGTTGAAGCGGTTTTGAGCAAACATCCCCAAATCAACCAAGCAGTGGCTAAAGTGTTTGGGCAAAGTGCTAGGGAAAAATATTTAGTCGCTTACTTCGTACTAATTCAAGGACAAACTGTTACCGTCGAACAGTTGCGTACTTTTCTCCAAGACCAGTTGCCAGACTACATGATTCCATCGGCTTTTGTACAGATGGAATCGTTTCCCCTGACTTCCAACGGTAAAGTCAACCGTCGCATTTTACCAGAACCGACGACCAGCAGACCAGAATTAGCTCAAACTTTTGTTGCACCGCGCACACCAACCGAAGAAATTTTGGCAGGTATCTGGAGGGATGTTTTAGGGTTAGAACAAGTTGGAATTTACGACAACTTCTTTAATTTGGGAGGACATTCATTACTTGCTACTCAGGTTATCTCTTTGACACGTAAAGCATTTAAGGTAGAATTGCCTCTGCGAAGTTTATTTGAATCTCCAGCGATCGCAACATTAGCTAGAACAGTTGAGACAGCAACTAAGCAAGAACTTGCGCCAGATATTATACCATTTAAAGTCGGGCGATCGCCGGATGTAGTACTGCCAATCTCCTTAACTCAGCTAGAGTTTTGGTTTTTCGAGCAATTCTATCCCGGCAATCCTGTTTACAACCTGCCGCTAGTTTATCGCGTGACAGGTTCGCTGGATGTGAAAGCGTTAGAGCAGAGTTTAAGAGAAATTGTACGACGACATGAAACCTTCCGAAGTACCTTTAAGGTGGAAAACGGACAAGTAGTTTATACAATTTCCCCTGAACCTGTATTTGACTTCGCAGTAGTAGACTCACAAAACATCCCTGAAACAGAAGCGAAACGACAAGCTGAGAAGGAGATTAAACAGCCTTTTGATTTGGCGCGGGGGCCGTTATTACGGAGTAAACTTTGGCGTTTGAGTGAAACTGAGCATTTGCTTGTAGTCACAACGCACCATATTGTCGCCGATGGTTGGTCTTTTAGCGTGTTGACTCAAGAAATGGCAACCCTTTACGAAGCTTTTTCTCAGAGTAAGCGATTCTCCCTGAACGAGTTACCCATCCAATATGCAGACTTTGCACATTGGCAAAGACAATTATTGCAGGGACAAACCTTAGAATCACAGATGCAATTCTGGAAACAACATTTAGGTGTTAATCCTCCAGTCTTAAAACTACCAACCGATTATCCACGCCCAGCCGTGCGAACCTTCACAGGTGCGCGTCATCCGTTGGTGATTTCTTCAGACTTAACCAAAGCACTCAAAACCTTGAGTCAGCAGGAAGGCGTAACCTTATTTATGACCTTGTTAGCAGCACTCAAAACATTACTTTTCTGCTACACAGGACAACCAGACATTATTGTGAGTACAACAGTTGCCAATCGTACCCGTCCCGAAACAGAAGGACTGATTGGTTTCTTTGTCCATTTACTGCCATTCTGCACCAACTTAGAAGGCAATCCCAGCTTCCGGGAACTATTGCGGCGGGTGCGAGAAGTGGCTTTAGGAGTGTATGCACATCAGGAAATGCCTTTCATCAAACTACTAGAAGAACTGCAACCAGTTCGAGACTCTAGTTACACACTGTTAGCTCAGGTGATGTTTGTTTTCCAAAACACTCCAGAAGATGATTTAAAACTAGCAAATTTGACTTTAAAGGAGGAATTTATTGCCACAGATACCAAAGACACAGCCGAATTTGATTTAAATCTCACACTCCAAGAAACAACAGAGGGAATTGAAGGCGCTTTAGTCTACAGAACCGATTTGTTTACACCTGCTAGCATCGCCAGAATGGTAACAGTCTTTCAAAATTTACTTGAATATCTAGTTACTAATCCTGAGCAACGTCTTAGTGAACTTCCCTTTTTAAATGAAGGGGAAAATTTACCAATTCAAAATAACAAATTACCAATAGCGAATAACTTTCAGAATGAATTTACTGAACCCAGTAACTCTATTGAAGAAACCATATTAGCTATTTGGCAAGAAGTTTTAGGGTTAGAACATATCAGTACACAAGATAACTTCTTTGACCTTGGAGGACATTCTGCACTAGTTCTACAACTTACATGCAAATTACAGAAAGCTTGGCAAATAGAGCTACCCTTAGTTTCCCTATTTGAAAAATCTACCATTGTCCAGCAGGCAGAAACTATCCAAAATTTAATAAAACGAACCGCCCAGACACAGAGAAAAGGAGTAACTACATAACCCAATACTGCTCGGTTAAGAAAATTTGTAGGTTGGGTTGAACGAAGTGAAACCCAACAAAACCCTGGAAATGTTGGGTTTCGTTCCTCAACCCAACCTACTAAATTTAAGCTTTTTGAGCTTAACCGAGCAGTATTGCTACATAACTCAACAGAATATTGATAATTAATCCTCTCTCAATCTCTTTCCTCAGTGTCGCGCCAGTTGCTATAACGGGGGGAACCCCCGCAACGCACTGGCTTCTCTGCGCCTCTGTGGTTCGTTTTATTCCATTTCAACACTCCAACAAAAAACCGTGAAACCCTCCCTTTTTGACCTAACAGGAAAAGTCGCCATTATCACCGGATCTGCACGAGGTATCGGCAAATCCATAGCTCAAGGATTAGCAGCTGTAGGCACAAAGGTTGTAGTTGCTGATATTAAAGGAACCGAAGGAGAAAAAACCGCACAAATAATTCAGGAGGCTGGAGGCGAAGCGATCGCAATTCCTACCGATGTCAGAAATCGCCAAGATTGTTTACACCTAATTGAGCAAACCGTAGCCTACTATCACAGGCTTGACATTATGGTGTGTAATGCCGGCATTGACATCATCAAATCGGCGGCTGACTTAGAAGAATTAGAGTGGGATAACATCATTAACGTCAATCTCAAAGGATACTTTCACTGCGCTCAACTGGCGGCTCGACAAATGATCGAACAAGGGACAGGCGGCTCAATTATTATGAACTCTTCTATCGGCGGTGTAGTGGGAATCAGTGGTTCGGCGGCTTATACAGCATCGAAAGGAGGGGTAAATTTACTGGTGCGATCGCTTGCACTGGAATGGGCAAATCACCAGATTCGCGTCAATGCTTTTGCTCCTGGCTATATAGACAACATTATGGAAGGTACTGAAACATTTCGGCGATCGCCACAGGAAGATCGGCAACATCTGAGTGCTGTGATTCCCATGCAGCGACGCGGAAAACCAGAGGAACTCATCGGCCCAGTGATATTTCTCGCGTCTGAGGCAGCTTCTTATGTGACGGGGGCAATTTTGATGGTAGATGGGGGATACAGCGCCATGTAGGGTAGGTAAAAGAAGTTTCTGAGAGTACAACTATGCGAAGATTGATCGCACTTACTACTATTTGCCGTCGGCGATTGCCAGCTATCATCGGATTTATCCTGGCAATTGTCCTAGTTAGTTGCGTCCAAACTAACTTGCTTCGCAAAACAGTAACCGGATCTCAAATCATCGTTAGTAGTTCTGCCGAACCCAACACCTTTAATCCTCAGTTGATGGAACAGGGAGTAGGAATTTTGACTTTCCTCTACGAAGGACTAATTCGTGAAAATGATCGAGGAGAAATTAAACCAGCGTTAGCGCGATCGTGGGAGATTTCTGAAGACCAAAAGCGAATTATTTTTAAATTAAGGAAAGGACTGAAATGGTCAGATGGTAAACCACTAACTGCTGATGATGTGGTGTTTACTTATAAAGATATTTATACGAATCCTGCCATTCCTTCCTATGCCAAAGATTTTTTACAAATAGGTAAAACACGCAGTTTTCCTACAGTGGAAAAATTGGATAACTTGAGTGTTAAATTTACTCTTCCAGAACCTTTTGCGCCCTTTATTCGCACGACAAAACTAGAAATTTTACCTGCTCACATTCTGCGATCCAGCATCACCACAAAAGACTCCGCAGGTAGACCGCTATTTCTCTCAATTTGGGGTACAGATACTCCACCGAACCAAATTATTAGCAACGGTGCTTACAAATTAGAATCTTACATTCCAAGTGAGCGGATAACCTTTCGCAAAAATCCCTATTACTGGCGTAAAGATCCTCAAAGTCATCTTCAACCCTATATCGATCGTATTGTTATAAATACGGTGAGTAATAGTGATACAGCGTTAATTCAATTTCGTTCTGGAGGACTTGATTTTATTGACGTAAATCCTAACTATTTTTCATTATTGAAACGAGAAGAAAAAAGGGGGAAATTCACAATTTATAACGGTGGTTCTCAAACAGGAACCACAGCGATGATGTTTAATTTAAATACAGGGCTTAGAAATGGTCAGCCTTTAGTTAATCCGATTAAATCTCGCTGGTTCAATACAGTAGCATTCCGCCAAGCCGTTGCTTATAGCATCAATCGGCCGCGGATGGTCAACAACCTATTTGCAGGGGTAGGAGCGTTGCAAAATTCGTCCATCGCAGTGCAAAGTCCTTACTATCTCTCTCAGCAAGCAGGTTTACCAGTCTACAACTATAACCAAGAGAACGCAAAAACATTACTTCTCAAGGCAGGATTTCGATACAACAATCAAGGTGAGTTATTCGATAGCGATGGGAATCGAGTCCGGTTTACGCTCACCGCTAATGTTGGTAATAAGGTGTTGCAGAACATGGCTCCTTTAATTCAAGACGATTTGAGCCAGATAGGAATTCAGGTAGATTTGAATTTGATTGCAGTGGGATTGGTTGTAGACAAGTTAACAAATCGTCTAGATTGGGATTGCCAGATTATGGATGGTTTTCCGATGACAATAGAACCCAACGAAGCAGTAAATATTTGGTCTACTAAAGGAAACTGGCATTTTTTTAATCGCCAACCCCAAGCCGGACAAATACCAATTACTGGACAGCAGGTAGCAGATTGGGAACAAAAGATAGCCGATCTCTACATTCAAGGTGCAGCAGCAAATGAAGTACGCCGACAACAAATTTATGCAGAAACTCAAAGGCTGAATCAGGAATATTTACCGTTTATTTATCTAGTGAACTCCTTATCGATGGTATCTGTACGAAATCGTATTCACGGCATAAAACACTCTGCTTTACAAGGAACATTTTGGAATGTTTATGAATTGAAAACCAATCCTGTTAATAATTAATACCAGTTTTCTTATGAAAATTAGCGAACCGCCAAGCCGCCAAGAGCGCCAAGTTTCCACACCGATTCCGGTCATTGATTTCCATCCATTTATAGTCGGTGATATTGTTGCCAAACAAGCAGTTGCCGATCGCATTTCGTGCGCTATTCAAGAAATTGGATGTTTTTACCTGGAAAATTGTGTACCTCAGACCTTAGTTGATCAAGTGTTTGCTCAAGCGCAGAGTTTTTTCGCATTACCACAAGAGGAGAAAAATCAAGTAAAACTTGCTCCCGGAACGAGTCGAGGCTATGTTGCTCGTGGTAAAGAGCGGGTATTACTAGAAGCATTCAATTTTGGTTTAGACGTTACAATCAATGAAGCGGGTGTAACTCCCCAAGGATTTGGTGAACCTAATCGATGGCCTGAAAACCAAAAAGAGTTTCGCCAACTGCTACTAGAATTTTTTACAACTTGTCGTGATGCGTCCTTTAGTATTTTACAAGCGATGGCGATCGCTTTAAAATTACCAGAGTCTTACTTTACCGATTTCCATATTGAGCGCAACTTCAACACCTCCATAAATCACTATCCATCTCTACAACAAACTCCCTCCCCCGGAGAGATGCGGTTTGCTGAACATACAGATTACGGCAGTATTACCTTAATATTTCAAGATGAGATCGCAGGGCTAGAAGTTTGCAACGATGCTGAAGAATGGATTGCAGCCCCCTTCCTCCCTGGTAAAGTTCTGGTCATCCTTGCAGATTTAATGCAACGCTGGACAAACGATAAGTTTCCCGCCACCAAACATCGAGTTCCCCTCCCCTCCAAATTTCCTAGTAATCCCAGGTACTCGATTATCTATTTTGAGTCTCCAGATTACGATGCCGAAATTACTTGCTTAGAGTCAAACGCAACACCCAACTATCCACCAATTCGCACCCATGAATATATCAATCAAATTGCGACAGGAAGCTATGCATCTGAAAAAAAATAGATTTTTCTATTTTTACTTATAACCCTACTCATTTTAACGATGAATTCAACTAAAGAACTTTCAAAAGAATCTATTATTTCAATACCGATTCCAGTCATTGACTTCGAGATATTCTTAGCAGGTGACACGATTTCTAAAGAATTAATTGCTCATCAAATCGCTAGTGCTTTACAGGAAATAGGATGTTTCTACCTAAAAAATCACGATGTTTCCACAACTTTAATAGCTCAAGCATTTGCTCAAGCTAAGAGTTTTTTTGCACTACCGTTAGAAGATAAACGACAGATAGCTTTAACAGAAAAGTGTCACCGAGGATATATTCCTATGGGGATGTCAAGCATACTCAGCGAACAATTTTACTTTGGTAGAGAAATGAACCCAGAGGAATTGAATAAACTAGATCATCCTTTTCACCAAGCGAACCAATGGCTACAAAATCAGCCAGAGTTTCGGGAAACGATGTTGCAATTTTTCGCAGCTTGCCACACAAGTATGCTGAAAGTTATTGAAGCTCTAGCCATTGCTTTGAAACTGCCAGAATCCTATTTTGTCGATTTACATTCTGAACAAAATCATGCTATGGGATTACATCACTATCCTGGTGCATCTGAACCTCCCCAAACCCAAAATATTCGCCTGGGAGAACATACAGATGGCAATACTATCACATACGTATTTCAGCATGAGGTAGAAGGGTTAGAAATTTATACTAAAACTGGAGAGCGAGTTCCAGTTCCTCCAATTCCTAATACAGTTGTCGTGATGGCAGGAGAAATTTTGCAACGATGGACTAACGATAAAGTGTATGCCACAAAACACCAAGTTGCCATCCCATCTGCATCTCAACAAATCCAACCAAGATACTCCTTTGCATTTTTTGCATCTCCTAATAATGATGCTGAAATTGTCTGTCCTGAAAGTTTTTTAAGGACAAATGAAACTGCAAAATATCCACCCATTTTGACAAGCGAGTTTTACACTCAAAGAAATAACAATAATACATCAATTCTAATTTCATCAAAAAATCAGACTTAATTTTCTCTGCGCTCTGCCTGAGTAAAAAATAAAGACTTTACCTCAAAATAACCGATAATGAATGTAAATACTTGGGAAAAAACCATACCAAAACCAATAATTATGTTTTTTTATAGCATAATTTTTATCCTTGCCTTGATTTCCAGTGCTGGTTTACTAAATACGGTTTCACCTGCTTCTAATATTCCTGAAAATCTTGGTGACATTACTACTAAATTTGAATATTTTGCTAAACACAAAGATGACTATGATGCTATTTTTTTAGGGCCAAGTACCACATACCAAGGAGTTATCCCTAAAATATTTGATGAAACAATGGCAGAAAACGGTAACAGTATCAAGTCTTTCAACTTTGGAATCATGGCGGCCAATGTCGCTGAAATTGATTTCTATTTGCAAAAGATTTTAGCTTTAAAACCAGCCAACTTAAAATGGATATTTTTAGACTGCTTAGTAGACTTTTTCATGGAGGAAGCACCGACTTCGACTAAAAATGTTTACTGGCATACTCCTCTAAAAACAATAGAGAATTTTCAATTAATCATTGAATCAACATCTACTTTGAAAGATAAATTCAGTGGTTTTTATGCAAACTCAGTAAGTTTTTTGTATCGATGGCTAGGAATTGGTTATTTTTCTAATTTGTGGCAGCAAAAATCTGAAGTATTACCAAAAGGAATCTCTGCTGAAAAATTAATACAGGAAGCTGGATATTATGCAATGGATTGGTTGGAAAATAGTGAAAAATGGAGAGGAATTTTTATGTCAAATTATTTAGATAATTATCAACAGCAACTAAAACAATCAAAATCAGGAGCTTTTCTTAGAGGTAAATATACATATCCTCTTAATTCCTATGCAATTAAAATACTTACAAATATAGACAATAGAATTAAGAGCCAAGAAGAAATAAGTAAAAATAAAGTTGAACCAATTTTCTTTATTACTCCAGTATTAAATACTGATTTTGATAATTCTGCTATCACAAAAGCTTATAAAGAAGGGTATATCTCTAATCTATTTGCTTTCAATAATCCTAATACTTTCACTAATTTATATGAAGTTGATCGCCGCTCTGATGGTAGGCATTTAAATCACCAAGGCGCTCAAGAATTTACCCGCGCTTTAGCTGTAGAATTTTCTGAGCATCTTAAGTTATCTCAAAAGGAAATATATCATCAATCGCCTATATCTATAAGTCAGAAGTGATTTGGTAGAAGTTAATTTATCCATTAGAATAAACATGGTTTTTACAGAATTTCGTTTCCTATTTTTCTTTATTATTATTTTCTGCGTCTACTGGGCTTTACAGAAACACAATCATCGTAAAACCTGGTTGCTAGTCTGTAGTTATATTTTTTATGGTGCTTGGGATTGGCGCTTTCTTTCTTTGCTTTTGCTCTCGACAGTCGTTGATTACTTTGTTGGTTTGATGCTATCTAGACCACAGGTTAATTATTCACCGACAGTCGCTCATGGGGGAAACCCCCATCGCCCTTGGCGTCTCCCCTTGGGAGAAGACCGCGCTGCCTCAACAGTAGGACAAGAAATTCAAACAAGCGAAGCAGTACAGAAAGAAGAAACTAACAACGGATGGATAAACTTATTTTCTTGGGATGCGCTGTTAAGTAAACCACTCAATCAGCAGCAGCGCCAAGCATGGTTGGTACTCAGTTTAGTTGTAAATCTAGGATTATTAGGATTTTTTAAGTACTATAACTTCTTCGCTGACTCTGCCTCAAACTTATTAACTTTTCTAGGTCTACCTGTTAGCATTACAACCCTAGAAATTATTCTGCCAGCAGGCATTAGTTTTTACACTTTTCAAACTCTGAGTTATTCAATTGATGCGTATCTGAGTAAACTCAAACCTATTAGAAATTTTTGGGATTTTGCTCTATTTGTAACTTTTTTCCCTCAACTGGTTGCAGGCCCAATTGTCCGCGCATCTACTTTTTTGCCTCAACTGCTAACCCCAAAAAGTTTAAACAAGGTTGATTTTCGAGGATGTTTAACGCTTTTTTTGGTGGGGTATTTTAAGAAAGCTTGTATTTCGGATAATCTTTCTCCTTTGGTAGACCAGTATTTCACGCATCCAGAGATTTATACCGCCTTAAGTTGTTGGATTGCTGTTATTGCTTTCGTTATCCAAATATACTGCGACTTTTCTGGCTATTCAGATATGGCGATCGCCTGTGCAGGTTTACTTGGATACAAGCTACCTCTCAACTTTAATTTCCCCTACCTTTCCAGTAATATTACTGAGTTGTGGCAACGTTGGCACATTACCCTCTTCACGTGGCTACGAGACTATATTTATAGCCCTTTAATGAAAATGCGACCAAGAGAACAACGCACAGAAATCTTTAGGTCTAGAAATCTTCTCATTTTGATGCTTACGTCTGGATTCTGGCATGGTGCTGCTTGGCATTTTGTAGTTTGGGGGGGATTGAATGGAATCGCTTTAATTGTTCACAAGCAATGGTCATCCTGGCTTGCTCCCTATAAGCGATTCTTGCCACTAAGAAATATCGTCGGTCTTCCTATGACATTTTACTGGTTTTGTGCCTCTGCAATCTTCTTTCGGAGCAATGATATTGCCAGTGCTATGCAAGTAGAGAAAAGCTTTCTATTCTTTAATTCTCTTGGCTCTCAAAACATAAACATCGAAATTGGATGGATTTTTATACCTTTAATTATTATGCACTGGGCAGCCTATAAGGGTTGGTTTGCGGACTGGTGGCAAAAAATTCCTAAATGGAGTTTTGCTGTTTTCTATGGGGTGTTAGTTTCAACAATACTTCGGTTTGCAGCAATCAATCCTCAACCCTTTGTCTACTTTCAATTTTAGTATCTCTTAGCAAGAAACCTTTTTTGAAATTAAAAACTATGAGCAAGAATACCATTTTACATCCAATAAAATCTTTCTTTGACTATGTTTCATTTAATTTGCAATATGAATTGATGCTTTTATCGTTTCGGGGTAAAAACAGAAAAGAAGTTTTTAATGATATATATTATCGGAATAGGTGGGGCGATCGCGACTCTATTTCTGGCAGAGGATCTAATCTTCAACAAACTTCGGTCATCATTAAAGAAATACCAGTTTTGTTGGAAAAGCTTAATGTCAAAAGAATGCTCGATGCTCCTTGTGGAGATTTTTATTGGCTAAAAGAAGCAGAATTAAATCTAGATAGATACATTGGCTCTGATATTGTTGCCGAATTAGTTACCAAAAATCAACGTCTTTATGGCAATGAGTCCAGAGGATTTATCAATCTTGACTTAGCAGCAGATGCACTCCCTCAAGTCGATTTGATTTTTTGTAGAGATTGTCTAGTACATCTTTCATTTAAAGATGCTCTTGCTGTAATTAAAAACTTTAAAAAAAGCAATTCTAAATATCTTTTAACTACAACTTATCCGGGGATACTTGAAAATAAAGATATTGTTACAGGTGATTGGCGAGCAATCGATTTAAAATTACCTCCGTACAACTTTCCCGATATGCTCGAAATTATTGATGAAAAAACGACTGAAAGAAAAGACTATCCACAAAAAAGTTTGGGTCTATGGAAATTGAACGATATAGGGAATAGGGAATAGGGAATGGGGAATAGGGAATAGGGAACAAATAAAAATGGGGGTTTTATATAAAAAATGCGTATTTTAGGAATTTCAGCTTATTACCACGATAGTGCCGCCGCCTTAGTTGTGGATGGTGATATTGTTGCTGCCGCTCAAGAAGAGCGTTTTTCCCGCAAAAAACATGATGCGAGATTTCCTAAAGGTGCGATCGCTTATTGTCTCAAACAAGCAGGGATTGGATTATCAGAAGTAGACCAAATCGTTTTCTACGATAAGCCATTGGTCAAATTTGAGCGACTACTAGAAACTTATCTCGCCTACGCGCCCAAGGGATTAGGTTCCTTTATTGCAGCAATGCCAGTTTGGTTAAAAGAAAAACTTTACCTTAAAACGCTGTTAAAAAAGGAACTGGCAACCCTCGGAGATTGCAAAAAAGCACAATTGCCCCAACTTTTATTTACTGAACATCACCAAGCGCACGCCGCTTCTGCTTTTTTCCCCAGCCCCTTTGAACGGGCGGCGGTGCTGTGCCTCGATGGAGTCGGAGAATGGGCAACTACCTCGGTTTGGTTAGGAGAAGACCATCAACTCACTCCCCAATGGGAAATTGATTTTCCCCATTCTTTAGGGTTGCTTTATTCTGCCTTCACCTACTACACGGGCTTCAAGGTCAACTCTGGGGAATACAAACTCATGGGTTTAGCGCCCTATGGTGAACCCAAATATGTAGACCATATCCTCAACCATCTTTTGGATCTCAAAGAAGATGGGACATTTCGGTTGAATATGGACTACTTCAACTACACCACGGGGTTGACCATGACTACCCCAAAATTTCATCAATTGTTTGGTGGTTCACCACGCCAAAGCGAGGGAAAACTCACCCAGCGAGAAATGGATATAGCTTGTTCTATCCAATACGTTACCGAGGAAGTCGTTTTGCGTTTGGCAAGAACAGTTAAAAAGGAACTGGACACAGACTATCTTTGTTTAGCCGGTGGAGTCGCCCTGAATTGCGTCGCCAATGGACGCATTTTGCGAGAAACAGATTTTCGGGATATTTGGATTCAACCCGCCGCCGGAGACGCAGGGGGAGCAGTTGGGGCAGCATTAGCTATTTGGCATCAATATCATGAAAAGCCGCGCATTCCTCACGATGGGGATGCCATGCGGGGCGGCTATCTAGGCCCTTGCTTTGGGAAAACAGAGATTCAAGAATATCTCCAGTCTGTGAATGCGCCCTACCAATACTTAGAAGATGACAAACTCATGCCCGAACTTGCCGAAATTTTGGAGCAAGGGAATGTTGTGGGTTGGTTCTCTGGCAGGATGGAGTTTGGCCCGCGAGCTTTGGGAGGTCGTTCGATCGTTGGCGATCCTCGTAATCCCAAGATGCAATCGGTGATGAACCTGAAAATTAAATACCGCGAATCCTTCCGTCCCTTTGCCCCTTCTGTCTTAGCAGAACAGGTTTCTAACTACTTTGAGCTTGACCGTCCCAGCCCTTATATGCTTTTGGTTGCACCAATCAAAGCCGAGTTGCGGATTCCCATGACAACAGAACAGGAGGAGTTGTTTGGCATAGATAAGTTAAACGTGAAGCGATCGCAAATTCCCGCCATCACTCATGTAGATTATTCGGCGCGGATTCAAACGGTTCATCAACAAACCAATCCTCGGTACTATGAACTGCTGCGACATTTTCAGGCAAAAACGGGCTGTGCAGTTTTGGTAAACACATCATTTAATGTGCGGGGTGAACCAATTGTGTGTACCCCAGAAGATGCCTATCGCTGTTTTATGAGAACGGAGATGGATTACTTGGTATTGGAGAATTTTCTCCTCGCTAAATCGAACCAACCCCAGGTACAGAAAGATGAATCTTGGAAAACAGAATTTGAATTAGATTAATGCTGATGAACGAAATACAACAACTCGATCGGAAAGGACTACGGGATTTTGGACTGCTTGGTGGTGCGATCGCTGCTGGCTTATTCGGTAGTCTACTACCCTTGATACACCATGAGTCTTTACCCATTTTACCTTGGGTAATTGCTAGCATTCTTTGGGTTTGGGCGCTGATTGCCCCCGCCACACTCAATGGTGTCTACCAAATTTGGATGAGGATTGGCCTAGTTTTAGGTTGGATTAATACACGGATAATTCTCAGTGTTATTTTCTATATCTTAATCACGCCAATTGGTCTAATAATGCGGGGCGTGTTCCATCATGATGCTATGGCCAGAAAGCTAGATGGTGACGTAAAAACTTATCGCATTATCAATCAAGTAAAACCTATAAACAAAATGGAGAAACCGTTCTAATGTTTGAAACAACACAAGACTTGCTGAAAGATTTATGGGGATTACTGAAAGAACGCCGCAAATTCTTTCTACTACCACTTATCGTCACACTATTGCTCTTAGGTATCTTAATTGTGTTTGCACAGTCATCCGTGCTTGCACCCTTTATTTACACACTATTTTGAGGAATGTCAGGTGGTAACATCGTCATTATCATTCAAGCGGTGGGTAGCAGTGACGCTGACCCTAGCTTTATTGCTAGGTGGTATTGTCTTGGGGCTGGCGATCGTGGAAATTGGCTTACGCATTGCTGGCGTTGAATACAAGACATTCTATACCTTTGATCGACAGAGAGGTTGGGCAGGACGACCTTATGCGGCTGGGTGGGTGCATGACGAAGGAGAAGCCTATATCCAATACAACAGTGAGGGCTTTCACGATCGAGAACATTCCCAAGTTAAACCACAGAATACCATCCGTATAGCCTTGCTCGGAGATTCTTTTACAGAAGCACGCCAAGTACCACAAACACAAGGAATCGCCGCCGTTATTGAACGTGAACTGAAAAATTGTCCCACCCTAGCAAGTCGTGACGTAGAAGTGATGAACTTTGGAGTAAATGGTTATGGAACCGATCAAGAACTGATCGCTTTGCAAGAAAAAGTCTGGAAATATTCACCTGATTTCGTACTCCTGAATTTTTATCCTGGCAACGATGTGATCAACAACTCTCGCACTCTCACCGAGAAAATGGTGAGTCAGACTGCTATGGATAATAGCGCCCTCATGAAACCCTATTTTGTTGAGCGAGATGGTGATTGGGTAGTTGATGATTCGTTTATGAATATGGATATTTATCGCTCACAAAAGTCATCGTGGCATCAGGTTTATCTGCAAGTTCAAGACCGTTTACGGATTTTACAGCTTTTAAAACAAGCCAAATATGCTTTACCACTTCCTCATCAAGATAATAAAAAACAAGACCTCCAGTTGGGAACCAAATCTGCAACACTGTCACCCTATACTGACCCTGAATGGCAGAATTTATTAAAGCAAACAGAACAGCTTGTCTATAACACCACAACTGATCCGGAATGGCAACAAGCATGGCAACAAACAGAAGAACTAATTCGCTTAATCCATAATAAAACAATTGCCAAAAAAGCAAATTTTGCTGTGGTGATGCTAACAACTCCGCTCCAAGTTAATCCTGATGCTATCGTGCGTCATAATCAGGAAATATCAGGAGTTACAGATTGGTTTTATCCAGAAAAGCGGATCACAGCATTAGGAGAAAGGGAAGGTTTTACCACCATCAATTTAGGACAATCTTTTCAGGCTTATGCCGAGCAGAATAATGTTTGCTTACATGGGTTTGATAATACTTTTCGCTGCGACGGACATTGGAATGCTTTGGGACATCAGTTAGCAGGGGAAATTGTTGCTAAAACACTCTGTCAACAATTTGTAATTCGTAATTCGTAATTAATAAGACTTTATGCAAAAAATAAAGCCTTGGCTACAAAATTTATTGCTCATGCTGGCTGGAGTTATAGTTGGGCTGTTAATCGTCGAAACTTTTGCCATTACTACCGGAGTTGCTGCCCCGCAGAAGTCCAAGGCGCAAATTTTTTATCAGTTTATTCAACCTGATGCCCAATTAGGCTACAAGCCAAAATCAAATCTGAAGGATTTTAAAACTGTTTGGCAAGAAGCAAAAGTTACAGAAGTTGCTAATACAGATAGTTATGGATTTCGCAATATAGGGAGAGATTACACAAAATCTAACTTGTATTTTATTGGAGATTCCTTTACATGGGGTCAATGGATCAGTGAGGAAAAAATATTTCCCAGACTTGTAGAATCAGAATTGCAGCAACCAGTAATTAATTTAGGTGTTCCGGGTTATTCTTTTGCCCAATATGAAACATTATTTAATGAATGGATCGCCAAATATAAACCTCACAATGTCATCTTATCCATAGTTGCTAATGATTTAACTAATTATTCTTCAGATATTGGTCAAAAGATATATAATACACTGAAAGAAAGAAGTTTTTCACCTTGGTATGAAAAAACCTTTTTGTACCAGCTTGTCTGGAAAAATAACAAAAAAAACTTGCCAATAAGAACTGGAACTTCTATCTCTAAAGAAGCCAAAAATGGTTTAACTTTATTTAATTTATCGCTGGCAGCACCTGAATCAGGAGTAGGTGTAGATAGCGATTATTTGATATCTGATGGGGTTGTCAAAGTAGAAGCGGCATTATCACGAATCATTCGTTTGACTAAAGATAATCAAGTTAAGCTGTTTGTTTTTCTTGTACCTTCAAAAGAATCAACTTATATCAAAGATTACGTCCAGTTATTTCCTGAGAATGTAGATTTGCTCAAAAATGAAGAGATTGGCTATCAGCGTTTATGTGACGTTGCTAAATCACAAGATGTAACTTGTGTCAATCTAACTGATGATTTTAGAAAAAATAGCACACCAGAAAAGCTTTACTTTGATATCGATGGTCATTGGAATCCTGCGGGACATCAATTAGCTGCCAAGGTAATTTTAGATACTTTAAATAATTCGTAATTCGTAATCAAATGACAATGAGCCAAACAACCGCCGAGGAAATATCTAACCAGATGCCACCGTTGGAAATGGAACTTCAAGACGCTTCTGTACGTATGCCCTATCCTCCACCAACCCCATACCCGATGATGGGGGCTGCTTCGTTAGGAGATATGCCATCTTTTGCGATGGATGGCGAAAATCTTGGCGGGTATTCTCAGTACGGTATAGCTGCCATTTCTGGAGGAGAAAATCGCCTGGATGTCTTTAGCATTGGCAAAGATAGCGCTATGTACCACAAAAAGTGGAATGGCTCACTCTGGAGTGATTGGGAAAGGCTGGGGGGCTACTGTATTTCTGCACCAGCTGCCGTTGCCAGAGGAGAGAACCGGATTGATACCTTTGTGATTGGAGGCGATCGCTCCGTCTACTACAAATACTGGGATGGCTCAACCTGGAGTGATTGGCTAAATCTTGGCGGCTACTCTCAATATGGTGTCGCGGCTGCTTCTGGAACTGAAAATCGCCTGGATCTTTTTATCGTCAACTGGGATGGAGCTATATACCAAAAGTCTTGGGATCGCTCAATCTGGGGTGATTGGGAAAGACTGGGGGGCTACTGTATTTCAACACCAGCTGCGGTTTCTTGGGGATTAAACCGGATTGACACCTTTGCTTTGGGTAGCGATCGCGCCATCTATCAAAAGTATTGGGATGGTTCAAGCTGGAGTGGTTGGGAAAAACTCGGTGGCTATTCCCAGTATGGTGTTGCGGCTGCTTCTGGAATGGAAAATCGCCTAGATATTTACATCATTGCTCGTAACGGTGCAGTGTACCAGAAATACTGGGATGGCTCAAACTGGGTCGGTTGGAATAATCTGGGTGGCTACTCTATTGCTGCACCAGCTGCGGTTGCTTCGGCTCCAAACCGTGTTGATACTTTTGTGTTGGGTAGCGATCGCGCAGTTTACCACAAGTGGTATAGCGTAGGTGGAAAATTCTAATTCAAAAACGTTTTAGTTAACGAACCGCCAAGGACGCATACTCCTACGGAGAAGCAAGCTACGCGCAGCGTCTCGTAGAGAAGGAAGAAAAGAGTCCAATGACAACAAGCATAAATAAAGCAGAAATTTCTCACGATCAACCTACTGGGGGTATGCCATTTCCAGCAATGAGTCCCGCCTCAACAACAGATATGCCAATATTTTCCACTGATGGGGAATATTTAGACGGATACTGTCAGTATGGTGTAACAGCCACTTCTTGGTCAGAAAATCGCTTAGATATCTTGCTCACCGCGAGTATTGGCCCTCTATGGCATAAGTGGTGGGATGGCTCAACTTGGAGCGATTGGCAAAGACTTGGAGGATACTGCATTTCCTCGCCAGCTGCGGTTTCTTGGGGAAAGAACCGCATTGACACCTTCGTTTTGGGTAGCGATCGCGCTACATATCGCACATGGTGGGATGGTTCAAAGTGGAGTACTTGGGAAAACCTTGGCGGGTACTCCCACTATGGTGTTGCCGCCGCTTCCGTTGGTGATAATCGGCTGGATATTTTTGCCGTCGGTATTGATGGCGCGATGTGCTACAAGCGTTGGAATGGTTCAGCCTGGGATGAGTGGAACAATCTCGGAGGTTACTGTCTTGCTGCACCGGCTGCGGTTTCTCGCGGCACAGACTGCATTGATACTTTTGTTTTAGGGGGGGATGGTGCGATTTATCATAAGGCGTGGGATGGCTCAACTTGGAGTGATTGGAAAAACCTGGGAGGGTATTGCCAGTATGGTGTCGCCGCCACTTCTGTTGCTGAAAATCGGCTAGATATTTTTACTGTTGGCTGTGATGGTGCGATGTACCGTAAGGCATGGGATGGTTCAGTCTGGAGCGATTGGCAGCATCTCGGTGGTTACTCTGCTTCCGCACCGGCTGCGGTTTCTCGGAGTCCAAACTGTATTGACACCTTTGTTGTGGGTGGCGATCGCGCTGTATACCACAAATGTTACTAGCCTTCTCAATAGGCAGCATGAATCATACTCAAAAACTCATTTACTCCGCGCCCAAATCAACGATCATCTTGAGTAATTGTTGATATTTTAAGAGTTAAAAAAATGTATATTTATCAAGTCGAAATTTCCAATTTTTGTAATCTTACTTGCTCTTACTGTCCTCATCCATCTCAAAGTAGAGCAAAAGGAAATATGTCATTTTCTACATTTGTAGATGTCGTTGAATTAGCAATTGAATGTGGACAAAAAAATTTATATCTCAATAATTTTGGAGAACCCCTACTTCACCCTGAACTATTAGAGTTTATCTCCTATGCTAAAGCTAAGGGAATTGAGTGCAATTTTATCACAAACGGGATACTCTTTGATGAGGCAATAGCATGGCGCTTGTCTGAATTAGGTATGCGTGACATTTATTTATCGGAACATCTTGTCGGGCAGAAAGAGCGTATTCAAGAAATGCTGAAGGAAAATTCTATTCCTTTGTCTATCGTCTATACCTATAATCCTCATCAGCAGGAAAAGCATGACTGGGCGGGACAAGTCGCTACTAAAACTAGATCAACTCGAACTTTGACTAGTTCTATACAAGAGTATAAGCCCTGTATTTTTGAAACAAAAAAGCGAGTTGTAGTTTTGTGGGATGGAAGTATCAATACTTGTTGTATAGATGTTAATGGAACAGGTATTGTTGGTTCTGTTAAAGATTACCTTGGCAGAACGAATGAGTATGAGTTTAACTCAATTCCGCTATGTAGCACTTGTGATTTAATGCGTGAAGAATAATTATTAATTTTGCTAAAAAAGCTTTTCTACTCGGAGAGAAATGCTATCAATTTTCCAGAAAACATCACCAAATTTTTAACTATGACTTCAATTAATGAATTGACAAAGCAAGCAACTGTTACATCGCAGATACCAATTATTGATTTTCACCCCTTTCTTGTGGGTGACAGCAATACCAAAGAAGTAGTTGCCAAGCAAATTGCTTGTGCTATTCAAGAAATGGGCTGCTTCTATTTAAAAAATGGTATCTCTCAAATTTTAATTGATCAAGCCTTTGCTCAAGCCGAGAGATTTTTTACACTGCCATTAGCAGAAAAAGAGAAAGTAGCCTCAGCAGTGACTGGGCGTAGTCGGGGTTACATACCCTTTGAGAAAATGTTCATTGGCGATCAACCAGGGCAATTACACGAGTCCTTTAGTTTTGCTAATGAATTTGACCCAAACAAATCCGGGGCTGACGATTATACAGAGTCCTTGGATGTCCCTAATCAATGGCCAGAAAATCCGCCAGAATTTCGTCAAATTTTGCAACAATTCTTTCAAGCTAGCCAGGAATGTGCTTTGAATGTGTTGGAAGCATTTGCGATCGCATTGCAACTACCAAATTCCTACTTTACCGATTTACATTCTCAGCAAAACCACGCCGGAGTTTTCAATTACTATCCCAATATCTCCCAGGCTCCCAAAACAGGACAAACTCGCTTTTTTGAACACACTGATTTAGGCAGCATCACCTTGCTATTTCAGGATCAAGGCGGAGGACTAGAAGTATACACACCTCCAGGAGAGTGGATCACCACCTCTTCAGTTCCTAATACAGTTTTGGTAATGGCCGCAGATATGATGTCACGATGGACAAACGATAAATTTTGCGCCACACCTCACCGAGTTTCCGTACCGACTAATTTTCAGAAAGTAAAAGAAAGGTACTCATTTAGCTTTTTTGTGATTCCTAATTATGATGTGGAAGTCACTTGTTTAGAAAGTTGCTTAAAGGCAGATGAATCTCCCAAATATCCCCCAACTTTTGTAGGCGATCATCTCTTGAATAGAACCAAAGATCGAGCCACAAAATACGGACGTAGTTGAGTATAACTCTGCATACCTTTGCGCTTCCCTCTGCGCCCCTTTGCGTTTATAATCCACCGACTTTTGACTTATGAACTCAATTCAAGAACTCGAACAACAAACTACCACTTTCACGCAGATTCCCATCCTTGATTTACATCAGTTTACTGCTGACCAACTCTTACAAGCTATTCAAGAAGTTGGCTGCTTTTATCTGAAAAATTGTGTACCTCAAAATGCAATTGACCAAGCCTTTACCAATGCTAATGGCTTCTTTGCGCTACCAGAGGCAGAAAAAAGACAACTAGCTTGGAAAGACGGCGCAGCTCTTGGATACTTTTACACTAAATATAACGGTGACTTTCGGGAAGCATTCGTCTTCGGCGAAGCTGTTTTAACAGAACAGATCGAAACAGATTCCCCTGTGGCGCATCAGGTTCATCATCACCTGGGACAGCATCCCGCTTTTCGTGATGCTGTTCAGCAATTATTCACAGCTTGTCATGACGCTGGTAATCGTATTCTCAAAGCGATCGCCATTGCCCTAAACTTACCAGAATCATACTTTAGCGATCGCCATCCTCAACAAGCCGACTATGGGCTTTTACATCGCTACTATGAAGTATCTGAACCTCCCCAACCCGGAGAAGCCCGCTTCGAGGAACATACAGATTGGGGCAGTCTATCCTTACTTTTTCAGGATGAAAATGGCGGACTAGAGGTTTGCACCAATGCCGGAGAATGGATTGCTGCGCCCCCACTCCCTAACACAGCGATAGTTTTTATTGCAGATGTCATGCAGCGATGGACAAACGATAAATTCCCTGCTACCAAACATCGGGTACTGATGCCAGCCGATGCCCGTAGTCTTCCAGAAAGATACTCTTTAGCTTTCTTTCTCTCTCCTGGTGATGATACAGAAATCGCCTGTATTGAAAATTGCTTAGATACAGACGAATCTCCTAAATACCCGCCGATCCTGACAAAGGAATATTACAAACATAAAACTGAAGATTTAGCAAAAAGATTTAATAATCCTCAATGAAAAGGAACAGGCAAAAGTAAATCACCTGTTCTCCCCAGAAACTTCTTAATTACGAATTATTCCGTTACCAATTCTCAAGCAGGGCAATAGGTGCAGATGGTGGGGGAAAAGCAACGTCCAAAGCACTCAGTTCTTCTTTTGTTAACTGCAAATCAAGGGCAGCGCGATTCTGTTCAACGTGGGTGATACTGCTGGCTTTGGGAAATACTATCACCTCTTGATGCAACAACCAAGCGATCGCCACTTCTGCAACTGTTACCCCGCGCTGTTGGGCAATTGATTGCAATTTGGGATGTTTGAGTAGTTCGCCTTGTAGCAAAGGTGAATGCGCCATTATCGGGATTCCTCTTTGCTGACACCAAGATAATAGCTTCCATTCACTATTGCGATGCTGTAAATTATAGGGGATTTGATTTGTAGCAATGGCTTCACCTCCAGGTAAAGCACTGGCTTCTTCCATGTCCTCAACATCAAAATTACCAACGCCATAATCTCGAATCTTGCCAGATTGTTTCAGCTTCTCAAATGCTGCCAACGTTTCTGATAACGTTACAGGCCCCCGCCAATGCAGCAAATAAAGGTCGAGATAATCCGTCTGCAACCGTCGTAAACTATTCTCACAAGCTGCGATCGCCCCTTGCCCAGTTGCATTGCGAGGCGCAACCTTACTAACGAGAAAGACTGATGAACGACAATTAGCGATCGCTTCGCCAATTAACGTTTCCGCCCTACCCTCACCGTAAATCTCTGCCGTATCAATCAACGTCATCCCTAAATCGATTCCGCGACGCAAAGCAACAATCTCACTTTCATGCTGGGCGATCGCTTCACCCAATCCCGCAGTTCCCATTCCCAATACTGGCATCAATCGACCGGATGGTAAACAAATAGTTTTCATCAGCAATTTCTTAACTTAAAACTTCCAAACTAGCTCCACTTATTTTCAAATATTTTTGCACAATAAAACACAATTATTTAACTTGTAAGTAAGTCGGCGTGAAAATTTCAATGTATGTCATTGCGAATGTAACGAAGTGGAATGAAGCAATCGCAAAGGTCTTGTGGTTTTTATATTCTGTTACATGATTAGGTTTATTTGTACCGAATTACTTATATTAACTAGACAAAAAACCTTGCTCTCTTTTTTGCGCCTTTTCTGATAAAAATCTTAATTTCAAACACCCAACTTATAGCGTTTCCTAAATGAGGTACGTCATACCCCCCTCCTCGCTTGCGGGGAGGGGGTTGGGGGTGGGGTTCTTGTATCTCACTCAACTGAGAACCGCTATATTATATTTAGCTTTTACCTAAAAGAAACATCTAATTCATTATGAAAATTGCCTTCTTCGATTATCCTGTCACCCTAGCCGAACCCCCTAAAAATGGAGGAATTCGCTTAGTATCTTATGCCTTGGCGCGACGTTTAGCTCGTGCTGGTCATGAAGTTTTATTCTATGGCTCAAAAGGTCACTATCAAGAATTTGAATATCACGAAGATGGCATTACCTATCGCCGCATTCCCGAATCATGGCTCGATAAAATATTAGAACCATTAAACTTTCTTGATAGCTGGAATATATCCCACCCTCAACGACCTTTCTATGCGTCTAAATTATTTTATTGTGAATTTTACCGACGAGTTGCCAAGGATATTCAAGCACAACAATGTGATGTGATTCACATGAACATTGTTTTTCAATTCGTTCCCCTTATGCGTGCCTATAACCCACAAGCGAAAATTGTCTTACATATACATAGTGATTTTCTCCCATTGTTCGATCCAGCAATGGTTGAACAGCACCTTAAGTCCGTCAATTTAGTAATTGGATGCAGCGATTATCTAAAAAATCAGGTTCGTAAATACTTGCCTCATCTTAACAGCCAAACTTTATATAATGGTGCAGATACTCGTCACTTCGCTGTCCCTAATCATCACAATCAAGAAGCCAAGAAAAAAGATATTAAACAAATTCTTTTTGTGGGTAGAATTTCACCAGAGAAGGGTATACACGTTTTAATTGATGCCTTTAATAAAGTAGTGTCTCGTTATCCCCAAGTACAGCTAAAACTTGTCGGTTCAGAAACCGCATTAGTCCCGTGGTACACACTTGATAGAGAAGACCCGCAAATTCAGAATATTCTTCCTTATTACCAAGGTAGCTATCGGGAGCAATTGCAAAAGCGAATTGCTTCTAACGCAATCAGTTCGGTGTTTTTTCTGGGCAAAGTTCCCCATTTTGAGCTATTTGAGTATTATCAGCAAGCAGATATATTTATTTTTCCATCTGTTTGGAATGAGGCATTTGGAATGCCGATTATCGAAGCAATGTCAATGGGATTGCCTGTTATTGCTACCCGTGGGGGTGCTTTCCCCGAACTGATAGAGGATGGGAAAACAGGGTTATTGGTCGAACGCGGAAATGCGGATGCTTTAGCCGACGCAATGCTGCGGCTGCTTTTAGATGACAATCTCAGAATTGCAATGGGAGAACTTGGAAACCGTCAAGCAGTTGAAAAGTTTGATTGGGATCATCAGGCGCAAAAGCTATTGCACCAATATCAAGTAATGATGAAAAGTTTGAATATGCATACACTTAGGAGTTGATCGTGTTAGCAAGTATAGAAAAAACCCCACTGACTATTTTCCGTGAGATGAAACTGTTTATCATTGTTTGGCTGGGACAGCTGATTGCATCTATTGGTAGCAGCATCACCGCATTTGCTTTGGATGTTTGGGTTTACGAACAGACAGGTTCTGTCACCCAATTTGCTCTTATTACGCTTTCCAATACTTTACCTCTGATCTTACTTGCACCTGTAGCTGGGTTATTAGTGGATCGGTGGGATCGGAGATGGACAATGATTCTCAGCGATTTATTTGCAACTTTAGCAACAGTGGCGATCGGTGCTTTATTTATCATCGGTCGATTGGAAGTATGGCATATTTACTTAGCCAATACTTTCGGTGCTATCTTCATGGCTTTTCAGATACCCGCTTTCATCGCTTCCATAAGCTTACTAGTACCAAAACAACACCTTGGTCGTGCGAATGGAATGCTGAGTTTCATGAACGGTACGGCGCGGCTTGTCGCACCACCTTTAGGAGGTATCTTGTTAGGGATGATTTCTCTGCAAGGAATTATCGTGCTGCATTTAACTACCGTATTTTTGAGTATTATTCTTTTATTGCTGCTTCAGTTTCCTAAATCCAGCACTCCTGTTGTTGCAATTGAGGAAAGTTCTTTTCTTAAAGAAACAACTTATGGATTAACCTATTTATTGGCTCGCCCAGGACTACTAGGAGTGTTAATCATTTCAGCTTATAGCCTTTTTCTTGTAGGATGTGTTCAGGTTATCACTATACCTCTGGTGTTATCTTTTGCTCCCGTAACAGTTTTAGGCACTATTCTTTCGCTTTTTGGCGTTGCTATTTTAGCAGGGGGTTTACTGATTGGTATCTGGGGAGGTCTAGAGCGTAACATGAATACGATATATAGCTGTATGCTGCTCACGGGTGTGTTTCTTCTCGTTGCCGGTTTGCAAGCTTCTATTTTTGTTTTCATTGTCGGCATCTTCTTATTCTTTTTGATCCGACCAATAATTGCTAGTTCAACACAAGCTATTTTTCAGTCGAAAGTAGAACCATTAGTGCAGGGTAGAGTATTTTCTATTAAAGGAGCGATCGAAGCCGTAGGTTTACCTCTAGGCTATATTACGATAGGGCCTTTGGCAGAAAAGGTGTTTGAACCCTTAATGGCTACTGATGGTTTGTTGGCAGGTAGTATCGGACAAATTATTGGTGTCGGTACAGGTCGTGGTATGGGGCTTCTGTGCATCATCATGGGAGTTTTGACCATCTCAGCAACTTGTATTGCCTACTTCTACCCTCGCCTACGACTTGTGGAAGATGAACTACCTGATGTGATTGATGAAGTTGCCATCGCAGCTATATCGACTTCTGCTTTGCCGAATATCTGAGAGGATGTCTTACTCAAACCCTTATTCTTTAGTTCCAGTTGTCGCCACCTTTGTCTAACTCAAAGCAAACTAGGCAAGGATGATTTCTAAAAAAGCAATAGCTAAAAAGCTTATCCAATAATATTTTCAGGCTATATTTGCCTTGACTTCAGTGATACAGTAATAGAAAATTTTCGACGCACTTATTATAAAATATGCAAGCCCAAGTTCTTCGCAATCAAGCCTTAAAAGATACTACTTCGCCATTTTCGGCTTTTAATCAATTTTGGGAGAATGTTAGAGCGATCGCCGGGCCTTATTGGTATCCAACAGAGCCAGGAGACAGAGCATTTTCAGACGTGATTCGCGCATGGGGAATGCTCATTCTCTTGATCTTATTAATAATCGCACTCGTGGCCGTAGCTGCCTTCAATACCTTCATTAGTAACTATTTAGTCAATGTGATCATTGAAGAGAAAGATATTACTAAGTTTACTGAAATATTGTCAATTTACGGCGTTAGCCTGATCTGCGTAACCTTCTTGGTAGGATTTTCTAAATTTATCAGAAAAAAAGTTGCTCTTGATTGGTACAAATGGCTAAATAATCGCACACTATCAACATATTTGAGTAATCGTGCTTATTATAGAATTAACTTTCAATCTGATATTGATAACCCAGATCAACGTATATCTCAAGAAATTGAACCCATTACCAGTAATGCTCTAACTTTTTCAGCTACTTTCTTAGAAAAAGTGCTTGAAATGACGGCTTTTTTAGTAATTGTTTGGTCAATTTCCCGACAGATCGCTATAGTTATGCTTGTTTATACGGTTATAGGAAATTTGATTGCTATTTACTTAACTCAAGAATTGAATAAGATTAATCAAGAGGAACTTGAACTTAAAGCTGAATATAATTATTCCCTAACTCATGTTCGTAATCACGCTGAATCGATAGCTTTTTTTCAAGGAGAAAACCAAGAATCAAATATAATTCAGCGCCGATTTAGTAATCTCCTGAAAAATATTGAACGCAAGATTAATTGGGAGAGAGGTAAGGAAATTTTTAACAGAGGATATCAGGCTATTATCCAAATATTTCCGTTTCTAGTACTTGGGCCATTATATATTAATGGTGAAATTGATTTCGGACAAGTTGGCCAAGCCAGTTTAGCTACTGGTTTGTTTGCTAACGCTATGGCAGAATTAATCAATGAATTTGGAACTTCTGGGCGATTTTCGAGTTACGTTGAGCGTTTAGCTGAGTTTTCAGATGCGTTAGAAGCTGTTACCAAAGAGCCAGAGAATGTTAGTACGATTAAAACTATAGAAGAGAATCGTCTTGCTTTTGAGAATGTGACTTTACAAACGCCCAACTATGAACAGGTAATCGTTGAAGATTTATCGTTGTCTGTTCAATCGGGAGAAGGTTTATTGATTGTTGGGCCTAGTGGTCGAGGTAAAAGTTCTCTACTGAGAGCGATCGCTGGTTTGTGGAATGCAGGGACTGGCCGTCTGGTACGGCCTCCTTTAGAAGAAGTCTTATTTTTGCCCCAACGCCCATATATAATTTTGGGAACTTTGCGCGAACAGTTACTCTACCCTAATACAAATCGTCAAATGACCGACGCAGAACTCAAAGAAGTTTTGCAACAAGTCAACCTGCAAAACTTACTTAGTCGAGTCGATGGCTTTGATACAGAAGTTCCCTGGGAGAATATATTATCGATAGGAGAACAACAACGCCTAGCTTTTGCGCGACTGTTAGTTACTCATCCTAGCTTTACTATATTAGATGAAGCAACGAGTGCTTTAGATTTGGAAAATGAAGGAAGGTTATATCAACAGTTACAAGAGACGAAAACAACATTTATCAGTGTTGGGCATCGAGAAAGCCTGTTTAATTATCATCAATGGGTTCTGGAACTTTCACAAGATTCTAGTTGGCGACTTGTGACCGTGCAGGATTATCGGACTCAAAAAGCAATTGTTACTATTCCTTCCACAAATCCTCAAATAAAAATAGATGATTCGTCTCAAGATAAATCTCTAATTCAATCAGAAACAAGCATAGTCGAAGGGTTGTCTCATAACCCACATTCAGCAGGTTAAATTATAAAATATTTATTTAAACCTAAAATTTGAGTGTATTGAAAGTAACTAAGATGAAAACGGACATAGAAGTAGAAGTTCAAGATATAGATCATTGAGGGCTAATAGCAGGAATTATAGATGATATAGGAATTGTGGAGATAATTGATCAAGAATTAGGAATTCATGAACAAGAGAAAATGTAAACCCTGTAACCCACAGCGTACATCCGATCTAAGCCCCAGCGATAGGCGTTTCTATGTCTTTTGATACAACTTTATTTAATTTTGGGAGATTAATCAGAGATTAATGAGATATTAAGTTAAAAAACGGTTCTTCAGATAGAAACTTATGACAACCGAGCAAGAGCTTCAATCTCTTTTTAAAGAAGCGCTCTATGCCAGGATGGATACCTGAATCCTACTTGATGACAAAGTTAGACGGGTCTTGATCTCGTCGATGCTTAGTGGGAATGGGATCTGGCTGCCCATCACCTGCAAGGGCTGCGGTTTTCTCCAGGGATTCCCTCAATCGCTTGGCTGCGTAGATGGACATATCTCGCGGTACATTAATGCGATCGCGCAAATATCGTAGAGCGACATCAGATCCCAATGGAGGTACACAGTGTTCATCGCTCATCATGTGTGTTAAAGCACAACGTAGGGCTTGATCAAACAATTTATCATCTAAGGGATTGACTCGGATAATATTGATGCGATGCTCGATAGTTCGTTGAAGAGCTTCCATACGCGAGTTTTCGGGTTCTGGATAAGTAACATCTGGTAGCCCGAACCAGGGTCCGTAATCTACCCGCGCTTTATTGAGAAGCATTTGGGTTTCGCCGTTTTCCCAACAGCCTCCCATCTGGGGTGGCAAATCATGTACATGGGTGTGAAAGTCGCTCTGGGTACCTCTGTAGGTCGGTCG
The DNA here is from genome assembly GCF_036917655.1 of Nostoc sp. Taxonomy (GTDB): domain Bacteria; phylum Cyanobacteriota; class Cyanobacteriia; order Cyanobacteriales; family Nostocaceae; genus Nostoc. The sequence continues at coordinate 16,166 of NZ_JBALCY010000002.1, read as the reverse complement.
GCTTTCCATTGCCGCAAACCATGCGCTCAAGCGAGGGTTTTCCGAAAGCAGGGAGTAACCCTTGTAGTAGTAAAGACTCGCATTCATCCGTTCGAGATAGGGCGTAAAAATCACATCGACGATACCGAAGCCCGATAGAAAGTAAGGACTTGGGGTGCAACCCAGAGCCGACTCGACCTTAGCCACCACTCCAATAAATTTTTCTCGGTTGGGTACACCGGCTCTTGAGAATTCGGTTTGCAAACCCGACTTTAACAAAGGGCAGCTGTTACCTGCTGTGTTGTTACTAGAAAATCTGAATCTGTTGCAGTTTCTCACGCCAGGGGTTCAGTTGCGGGGGTCTGATGACAAGATGCTGGAGTTTAAGGCACTAAAACTTATGTCATTAACTCTTGCTTATTGCGAAAACTTTAGGCGATCGCTTTGGGGCTTAAAAAATAATCAAACGCGAAAGGAAAGATTTTTTCGTTGGTTCTTAACCTTCGTTGTGATCAAGAGTAATTTAGATGTGTTTGCCCTGGCCAGCAGCGCTCATCAGACTCCAGTAGCGTCCAAGATAACCCAGGCGGAATTCTAATAGCCACTCTTGTACTGGAAACAAAGTGATGTAAAACGCGATTCCTGCACTGACGTAATCAAGCATTGGCAGAAGTTTTACCCGTGTATTTAGCGTATTTTACACAGTTTCTGTGCGATGTCGTAACCGCCCACTTCATAAGCGATCGCTTTGCGGGAAGAGAGTGAAAATTATTGAACTGATACATCTAAATGAATCCGAAACAATTAGAAGACTCGATTTTTGAAGCTGTTTCTGACGCGATTGAAAGAGTTTGGACAACTGAAGAAAAAGAGTTAATTGCGAATAATTTTGAACTAAAAAGTTACCTAAAAGAATGGCTAAATAATTATTTTAGTGATACTTGTTGGCATCAAACCAACTACAAAATAGTCCGAAACTTAAGTACCCCTTCAAACTTTAGTCAACCCATGAATTTGTTTAAAGGTGAAGAAATTCATATTCCTTTTTAAAACCTCTTGTATTCGGATCGTACTTGATTACGAGGCTGTTAGCGCTTCGCGTAACTTTTGTGAACATTACAAAAATTTCGGGAAATACAATGGATATTCAATCTACACTCACCCAAGCTATTGAATTTATTGTTATGAGCTTTGTTGCTCTGATGATTTTCGATTTTATCGACGGACTTTACGTTGTGCCATTACCACCTATTACAGTTGCACAATCAAATACCAATTCCGAATCAACAGTAACAGCACCTCAATTTCAAGCACTATCTAACACTGAACAGCTAGAAGTCTAACTTTAACAAATCCCCTTCGTTACATCACGTTTTGAGGAAATTTTAGATCCCTGGACATTAGAATTAGAGCCTCACAACAATTCTATCGAAACTCAACCAGTTGTACTTCAATTCCCCTCACTAAGACTGCTAACACCAGCCGCAAAAGTACAACCGAAAGCCTCCAAAACTACCAAGCCCAAAACCACCAAACCAACTAAGAACTCTTTGAATACAGCACTTCCGTCTGTAATGAGGTACACTAGACTAAAATATAAATACTTTTAAATGAAGTCATCCTCTGTCGAGCTTCGAGAAAAAATAGTTGCAGCACATATAAGAGAAAAACATCTCAATCAGGAAAGTAGCTAACATATTTTCCGTGTCAAAGAGTTTAGTACAAAAGCTTGTAAAACAACAAAAACTTGAAGGTAATTTACAGCCCAAGCCGCGAGGAAAACCACAATTTAGTCATCTGACAAATGCTGATATAGAGTTAAGAGAATTAATTGATGCTGCCTTAAGTTTATTTTATGAGAAGCAATAAGGAGCGATCGCACAGCCCGCACTTCTCTACGAGACGCTGCGCGTAGCTTGCTTCCCGAAGGGTACGGCAAAACTCAGTGACCACCGCAGGTATCGCCATCTTCCTTTTTTGCTCAGTATATTTTATTTATAGTGACAAACTTTACGCAAATTTTATACTTAGCCACTGTGTACCTTCATTTACATGAGATAAGAGATTTAGTACTGTCGAAGAAACACATTATACTCACTACACTGGTGTTCATTAATAACCTGCCTGTACCAAGTTCAAAACTTAGGTGAGATGACCCATGTATTATCAAATTTGGAATTTCTTTCTTAAAGAAGATAAATACATTTATTGGAAAGCAAAAACAAAAGTTAACAAAAGTTTTGACAAAGTTACATGGCAAAAGATTATTGATTTTTTGTCGTTAGTAGAGCAAACTTTCCAATTGAAAAGTCAACTAGCAGAAACCGATAGCCTTGAGCCATTTCTAAAGTTAGCAATAGAAAATGGTTATAGCCTGAACGCAGAAGAACTTGGCTGGTTTCTAGTTACGAGAAGACAGATTTGGGATCTTTTTGATTTTGCACAAAAAACGCCATCTCTCAAAGAAGAATTGCTAATAGCTAAAGATCCGCAGCAGTTCGTAAACATAGCGGCCGAAAATGGCTATCACTTTTCTGTAGAAGAGTTAGCTTGGCTGTTAATTGAAATCAAATCATCGTCAGAAATAGTATCTATCAACAACAGTGTTGGCGAGATTCTCACCGGTTCAAACTACGGCAGAATTGAAATAGGGTACTGGATTTGGCTGGCAGAAGACTGGGGAATTGTGCCACCATTCTGTCATCGGGATAAGCCGGGTACTTCATTATCTGGAAATACCAACAATCCTTTTTTACTTGATCGCTGTTTCTTACCCAAGAGCTATTTTAATCAACGCCTCTTGATAAGTAGTAATTCGTAATGACGCTCTCTACGAGACGCTGCGCGTAGCTTGCTTCTTTGCAGGAGTACGCGGACTCGCTACCGCTACGCTAACGTAATTCGTAATTAAGAGGATGTTTTAAAACTCCTATTCTCGGTAGCAAAAGGTTTTAGATCCTCCTAAATCCCCCGATAAATTGGGGGACTTTGATTCCAGTTCACCCTTTAAAAAGCTACAGTGTACACACAAATCGAAAAATGCTCTACCCACATTTTTGTCAGAGTGAAACTGTTACATTCAACAACATCCCGCCCAGAACTGAAGTTCAGGGCTGATAGCGAAAGTCCACTAAGCGTGGACTAAATGATCAATTCAGTCCACGCTTAGTGGACTTCAGCTATGAGACTTGGAATTCATTCCGAGGCGGGATAGAAACGCAGTGCGAGATTTGATTATGGCTGCTGTAATACTTGTGTGTACACTGTAGCCTTTTTAAGGGGGGTTAGGGGGGGATCAATAAGCCTAAAATCACAGCTAAACACTTTTAAAAGTCCTCTTAATTACGAATTACGAATTACGAATTACGAATTATACGGTGAAGCATCCTAGACGGAAGATAAAACTTCTATCTAGGATGCTTCACAATAAAAAATTGTTGCTGATACAACAATTATGGACAAAATGTGATTTTTAGACTAGAGCTATCAGCTAGCAGAAACGGTTAAACTGCCGGGTTTCTGAAGATCACCTTGTAAAACCACACCTCGCTGATTGGCATGGATATGACGCAAAATCTTGTAAATTGCCTCAACTTGCTCTGATGCGCCTGCCTTCTCGGCAAGTTCGTCAAGAGAAAGGGGAGTTTTTTCTTTTTGCAACACTGCTACCACTCGTGTTTGCAAATCGAGAATGGAGGCGGCAGCTTTTTTACCAGCTTCTACCCCTGGCTGATGGTAAGCGTTGACGTTAACCAAGCTAGCGTATAAACCAACAGCACGTTCATACAAAGCAATTAATGCCCCTACAGTTCGGGGGTTAACTTGGGGAATGGTGACTGTAATGGAATCGCGGTGATTTTCATAAAGCGCTTGTCGGGTTCCTTGGAGAAAACCAGAAAGATAATCGCCTGATGTAACTCCCGGATCTATTTCAGTGGATGGGCCCTGACGATCTTCCAACACTTCGATGAAGGTAGCAAAGAAATTCGCTACACCCTCACGCAACTGCTGGACGTAAGCGTGTTGATCTGTTGAGCCTTTGTTGCCATAAACGGCGATGCCTTGATGGACAATGTTGCCGTCTAAGTCTTTTTCCTTACCCAAGGATTCCATCACCAGTTGTTGCAAATAGCGACTGAATAAAAATAAGCTGTCCTTGTAAGGTAGGACAACCATATCTTTTTCGCCCTTTCCATTGCCAGCAAAGTACCAAGACAAAGCAAGCAAGGCTGCTGGGTTATTTTTGATATCTGGGACGCGGGTAGCGTCATCCATTTCTTTTGCACCATCTAGGATGGCGTGAACATCAATGCCCTGTAATGCGGCTGGTACTAGCCCCACAGCAGACATTTCTGAGGTGCGTCCTCCTACCCAGTCATACATGGGAAATCTGGCTAGCCAACCTTCGTCTTTGGCTAGTTTATCGAGGTTGCTATCAACGCTGGTAATTGCTACCGCATATTGAGCAAATTCCAAATTGTGTCCGGCGTAAGCTTTTTTAACTTCAATCATGCCGTTGCGAGGTTCCGGCGTTCCCCCAGATTTGGAGATCACCAATACCAAAGTGCTGGCGAGGCTGTTTCGCAGATGATTGATAACGCGATCGATACCTGCCGGATCGTTGTTATCGATAAAGTGAAGTTTCAGGGGCGGAAAATCAGGAGCGAGAGCTTCCGCGACGAATTGGGGGCCGAGGGCGGAACCACCAATGCCAATGGAGATAATATCTGTGAAGCGGCTTGCTCTGGGAGGATGAATAGCACCTGTTTGGACTTTTTCCGCAAAGGCTTCGATTTGTTCTAGGGTTTGGACAATTTCTTGTGTAAGTTCTGGAGTTGGCGCTAAATCAGGATTTCGCAGCCAGTAGTGTCCAACCATGCGATTCTCGTCGGGATTTGCGATCGCACCCTTCTCCAGTTGAGCCATATCCGCAAACGCCTTGTCAAACTTCGGCTGCAACGATTCCACGAAGGCATCATCGAACCGTATCCGACTCACGTCTAAGTACAGTCCCAATTCCTCATGGAAATATAACCAGTTTTGGTATCGTTGCCAAAGTGCCCTAGCATCCATAGGGAAATCTCAAATAAAGTGTTATTTCAAAAACCAGTTTAATGTAAGGTTATAGCGATCCCTGCCTAGCCTTATACAGTTTACAGTTTTAAGTGTTCGCTTGACTCCTCACTTCACACATCTGGCATAGGGATGACACGCAGAAATTTCACAATTTCACCCCTGATTTCTATACCAATCAGGTAATTATCTAGGGTGAAGCGGTGAAAAATGCCTTCACCATCAAGCTGTCGCAGTTCTTTTAAATCACTCAATTGCCACTTTTGGGCTAACTCAATAAAGACAAAATCATGCACCCGCTCGTAGGCGGCAGGTTCTAAATTTTTCAGGTCTAGCAAAAAAGACCTTGCATAGCGCATTTCCAGACTCACTAGGCGTTACCTTAACCAAAACTTGAGGGGCCACTGGCACTAGAAAAGAAAGCGCTGCTGAATTAGAAAAACATCAACAGTCGTACCGCTTCTTCATGGGTTAAGATATCCCACGGTTGCTGCGATCGCTTGACTTGTTGTATGGCTTTGAGCATATAAAAGTCACAATGTAAAGCTTCGAGAACGTCCCAAATGCTTTGCAAATCATCATCGGCTAACTGCTCGATTAAGTGATGCATTCTAAGTCGCAGCAAATTCATACGTCAATTATTCCCTACAAGCAAACACCAACAATAAATAGTATTCCCACAAAATTAGCAAGGCTTAACGGCAATGTAGCACTATGCTCAAGCTACGCTAAGATTTATTCGCCAAGCGTTGGGGGCAGAGGGGCAGGGAGCAGGGAGCAAAGAGGAAATAACCAATGCCCAATGCCCCATTCCCAATGCCCAATCCCCAATGCCCAATCCCCAAATAACTATTTAATATGGTTGACTATCTGATTTTCTTAGCAATTTCTACAGCACTTTTCGCTCTATTTGCACTAGGACTCAATTTACAGTGGGGCTTTACGGGGTTAATTAACTTTGGTCATATTGCTTTCATGACCCTTGGAGCATATACAACCGTATTGTTAAGCTTAAAGGGCGTACCCCTACTGATATCGGCAGTAGCTGGGGCAATTGTCGCCGCCTTGTTGGGTTTGGTAATTGGTTTTGCGACTCTACGCTTGCGGGAAGATTACCTGGCAATTGTTACCATCGGTACGGGCGAACTAATTCGTTTGGTGGTGAATAACCAGGAATTACCTGTGGGTGACACCTGGATTTCTGGGGCGTTTGGTGTGCAAAGTTATCCCATACCTCTATCCACAGAGCCGAATTTGTTGGTCAGATTTGTGATGATTGGGCTGTTAACGCTGCTAGCTGCTGTAACTTTCTTTACGTTATGGCGGTGGATTCGCATCACCCAGATATCTCGGACTACTGATTTAGGCCAAAGGACAACTAGCAAGCAAGAATTTGCATCGCGCTTGGGAGTGGGAATTGTGTTAGCAGTTTTGGCGGCAGCGATTTATATTTCTGGGGTGATCGGACTGTATAATTACAACCCAAAAGCGGGTCTAATGCTGGTGTTGCTGTTGGTTTTAGCATTTGTATACTGGCGCTTAGAAATTTTGGTGCGATCGCCTTGGGGTAGAATTCTCAAAGCCATCCGTGAAGATGAAGAAATTCCCAAGGCGCTGGGAAAAAATGTCTTTTGGTATAAATTACAATCTCTCATGCTTGGAGGTGCGATCGCCGGGATTGCTGGTGCTTTTTTCGCTTGGCAACTGAGCGCCATTTACCCTGATAATTTTCAACCGCAGATCACCTTTGACACTTGGATAATGGTGATTTTAGGTGGTTCGGGGAATAATGTTGGCACAATCTTAGGTGCGGTAATTTTCTTTGCTTACGATGCACTCACGCGGGAAGTCTTACCCAGATTCGTCCCCCTTGATGAAGCACGTTTGGGTGCATTTCGCATCATGATAATCGGACTAATTCTGATGGTACTGATGATTTGGCGTCCTCAAGGTATTTTAGGGAAAAAGGAGGAACTCACTCTTGCTAAATAACCAGTCATCGCCACTTCCCCTTTTGGTAGCCACTGGACTTTCTAAAAGCTTTGGTGGTGTCAAAGCAGTTAATGAGGCGAAAATCGAAGTTGCTAAAGGCAGCATTACGGGCTTGATTGGCCCCAATGGTGCTGGTAAAACTACTTTGTTTAACTTACTCTCAAACTTCATCCGCCCAGATAAGGGACGAGTGATTTTTGACGGCGAACCGATTCACAACTTACAACCATATCAAATCGCCCAGCAGGGAGTAATCCGCACTTTTCAGGTTGCACGGACTCTCTCGCGGTTGTCGGTGTTAGAAAATATGCTGCTGGCGGCGCAAAAACAAACGGGTGAAAATTTTTGGCAGGTGCAGTTGCAACCGCACTTGATAGCTAAAGAAGAAAAGCAACTGCAAGAGCGGGCAATGTTTCTATTAGAATCAGTGGGTTTGGCAAAAAAAGCCCACGATTATGCTGGTTGCTTATCTGGTGGACAACGGAAGCTGCTGGAAATGGGACGGGCGCTGATGACTAATCCCAAGTTAATTTTGTTGGATGAACCAGCGGCTGGGGTGAATCCGAAATTAATTGATGATATTTGCGATCGCATTATCACTTGGAACCGTCAAGATGGGATGACCTTTTTGATTATTGAACACAATATGGATGTAATTATGTCCTTGTGCGATCGCGTTTGGGTACTTGCCGAAGGACAGAATTTAGCTGACGGTACACCCGCAGAAATTCAAAGTAATGCCAAAGTTTTAGAGGCGTATTTGGGAAAATAGAGTGTGATTGGGTTTCTGTTCCAAAGCTCTCCCACACGGGGAGAGGCTTTTCTTGTTGCTGTGATTCGCTGGTAGGGAAAGGTTTAAGGCTTAGGTTTGAGAGAAAGTCGCACACGGTGTCAAATTTTCGGAAATTTGGCTCTTGTTAAAATCGAGTTGTATATCTCAGTGGAAAAAGCTTTTTATGTCAATGATGACAGTCAAAGATTTAGAGCAAGTTCAAACCGTTTTTACCGAAGCAGGTTTAGATTACCAACTGGAACTCGAAAATGGGAAAATTTCAATAATGGGTCCGTCAGATATTGTATCCAGCGAAATCAGTAGTCGTCTCATCGCCTTTCTCTTTGCTTGGATAAATCCTCGTCGCTGGGGAAGAGTGTTTGATTCTGCTGGCGGTTTCATTATGCCAGATACAAACCTCAAAGCACCCGATGTTTCGTTTGTTCGCGCTTCCCGACTTCTCCAAAGTCCTCGTTACTTTGGCGAACTTGTCCCTGACTTGGTGGTAGAAATTAAATCTCAGAGCGATAAAATTAAACTTATAGCAGCTAAAATTCTAAAATTTATAGAACTAGGAGCGCTCGTCGGGATTCTGATTGATCCTGATGAAGAAACAGTGACAATTTATCGCTCTACAGGCGAACCGACAGTTTTAGAAAATGGTGATATTTTAACCATACCAGAACTTTTTCCCGGTTGGGAATTGCCCGTTACTGAATTGTGGCCTCCTATCTTTACCGAGGAAGAAACACAAATTTTGTGAAGGACTACACCCGCAGAAATTCAAACTAATCCCAAAATTTTAGAAGCTTATTTGGGACAATAGAGTGTGATTGACTTTCTATTTATGCAATGTATTTAGTGATTGGACTTGGGACAAATAAAAGTATATAAATACTGTTACTTGTCCCAAGTCAAAGGGAACACTATTAATAGTGTTTACATCGGAGTAAATATTATGGGTATTACAGCTAGTTATAAACGCATTACGCCACAAAATTTCGCAGAAATTCAGAATAATACTGAAGCAGCAGCATCTTTATTTAAGCTTAATTTAGATGATTTAGATTTTGATTTTAGTAATCCACAGGCAATGATTGCCAAACTACAAGAGCGACGAAGCAATGAACATTACTTCAGGCTTGAAGATTGGCACGCACTACATTTTCTTCTCACTGGAGAGTCAAGTTTGGAAGATGACACCCAAACATCACCACCTCTTTGTAATGTAGTCATGGGAGGTAAGCCGACGCAGTTTGAAGCGACTTACGGATTTGTACGCTATCTCACACTTGAAGAGGTTCGAGATGTTGCCGATGCTTTAAGTCAAATTTCTGTTGAAGAATTGAAGAGCCGATTTAATTCTACTGTATTTAATGCAGCAGAAATTTACCCAAATCCTAGCCCTGGAGGATGGGATAAAGAGGAGATAGAGCCATTGTTTGAACTATATCCACAATTGGTAGAGTTTTTTCAGAATACTGCTAAAGAAGGTGATATTGTTTTGTTATCATCTGATTAATTTTTGTCTAAAGTCATACCAGAACTTTTTCTCAGTTGGGAATTATCCTGAATCCCCTACTCATTGATTCTGATTCCTGAATTCTGAATTATTCTTCAATCTTCGTTATTTTCTGCAAAATTCACTTGCTCGTAAAGATCCCGCAATTGAATTTGAAAATCAACCGTTTGCAATGATAAAGTTGCAGATTCATGTTCAAGTTCAGTAAATGACCATTGACTTTCCGCCGTTTTTACATACTGCATCACATGATACTGATATTGGTCAATTAAAATATATTCCTTGAATTCTGGAATAGAGCGATAATAAAGAAACTTATCGCCTTGGTCATAATTTTTAGTCGATTTAGATAAAACTTCAGCAATTAACATCGGGTTCATAACCGTTGTTGTGCTGGTTTCTGTATAAATAGGTTGTCCCTCAATCACCATCACATCGGGATACGTATGCTGCCGATAACGGGGTATCCACAAACGCACATCACCAATATAAATATCATAATTATTGCCTCTCAAACCAAACTTCAAATAAGCATAGAAGTTGCCTGCAATTTTATTATGATTTGTAGTGCCACCCGTCATTGTTATAATTTCTCCATCACGGTATTCGCTTTTATATTCTGCCTTTTCTTCAATTTCTAAATACTCTTCAGGTGTGTAATAGACTTTTTGTGTTTCTACCTGCATAAAGATACTACCTATGATTGTGCGGTTATTGTGCGGCTAAAATTTTTTGATGATATTACCATTTTAAAGTGCTGTCTGAAGTTAGTCGGCTACAAGTTTTATGTTTGGTGGGGAACGGCTTGGGGCTTAGGTTTGAGAGACAGTCGCACACAGCGTCAAATCTTCGGAAATTTGGCTGGTGTTAAAATCGGATTTAATATTGTACTTGATTGATGATATTTGCGATCGCATTATCACTTAGAATCGTCCTAAACTATAAGAAAGCCCAAGAGTGGAGGCATAGCATTATGGTAATCACTCCTAATACCGCATCTGAGGTCATCTACCCCGAAAGCGACGGACAACCAATGGCGGATAATACCAAGCAATTTCGCTGGATAGTAACTATTAAAGAAAATTTAGAAATTTTATTTGCATCGCAATCAGATGTATTCATCGCTGGAGATTTACTTTGGTATCCAGTTGAAGGCAATCCTAACATCAAAAAAGCACCTGATGCTTTGGTAGTGTTTGGTAGACCCAAGGGAGATAGAGGTTCTTACAAGCAATGGAAAGAAGAAAACATTCCGCCACAGGTGGTATTTGAAATATTATCTCCTGGTAATACAACTAAAGAAATGGCAAATAAACTCCTGTTTTATCAACGCTATGGAGTTGAAGAATATTATATTTACGACCCAGACCGAAATGAACTAACAGGCTTTGTGCGCTCAGAAGATTGGTTGCAAGAAATTAACCAGATTCATGGGTGGATAAGTCCCCGTTTGCAAATCCGCTTTGAACTTACCCCACAAACTTTAGAAATATATCGCCTTGATGGATACAAGTTTCTTACACCCGTTGAGCTTGACCAAGTACGTACACAAGAACGTCAAGCCAAAGAAATAGCTCTCCAACAACTGGAGGAAGAACGCCAACGATATCAAGATTTATTGGCACGACTACAAGAACGGGGAATTGACCCAGAACAACTTTTGTGAAACATCTTTTATATCTATGTTGTACGCCAATAAACCCCATTCTCTCGCTGCATTAACTGGGAAGCAATAAACTCTCGTCGTAGGGTGGCGCAATCAGCATGGTAGCGCTTGAGAATGTCATTTACTAGGTGTTCAGGGTAGTTAACTCCTACCTCAAACTGGTTTGCTAACCACTTGAGAATAACTAAACGCTTTTTGCGACTAGCAGGAATTTCTTTGAGACATTCGCCCTCGAAATAATTTTTTAATACTTTGCTTTCCCAGGCTTCAGTATCCACATCCTCTATCAAAGACGCTATTTTCTCAGGTGTGAAAATTTCCTTACTAATGCTTTGCAAAGCTTCGCTATCCAATTGATATAGACGGCTATTCCCATCAGGGCGCATCGTCACCAAATTTAGCTCCTTAAGTTTCGCTAAATGATGGGATACCGTCGGTTCTTTGAGTTGCAGTAGCACCGCCAATTCTTCGACGCTGCACTCTTGATTCGCCAGGATACCTACAATCTTCAATCGGCTATCATCCGCTAATGCCTTGAAAAAGCGCAGTAAGATGTTAAATTGCTCTGCTTGCATAATTAATTTCTAATTAGACATCTATCTAATTAGAAGTATATCTAATTGAAAAGCTCAAATCCCCGACTTCTGTGAGAAGTTGGGGATTTTGTTGTTCCGTTTAACTAAACTGCTCCCCTGCATCCAGGTTGAACAGCATTTGCAGAGTTTGCATACAGCGCCGTCGGGCTTCAACATCTTGCTGCGATCGCAATTGCACCATCGGGTCATGTAAAATTTTATTGACAATTCCCCGCGTTAATGCTTCAATCACCTCTTGATGTTTTTCTGCAAATTCCGAACCCAATCTCGACAAAGCTTTTTCTAACTCTTGTTCGCGGATGGTTTCGACTTTATTTCGCAGACAGCTGATAGTGGTAACAGTTTCAAGAGAGCGCCACCAAATATCAAAGGCTTCCACTTCTTCCTCTAAAAGTCGCTCGGCTTCTTGTGCAATCTTCCGACGGCTTTCGTAGTTTTGCGCCACTACAGCCTTCAAATCATCCACATTAAACGCCTGCACATTTTCCAATTCATTCACATCCGCATGAACATTACGCGGCACAGAAATATCAAATAACATTAAAGAGCGCTGAACTTCTAAAACCATTTCCAATTTGGCACGGTCAAGTATTGGCTCTGTTGCCGAAGTACTTGTAAACACCAAATCACTATCAGCAATTACGCTCATCATTTCCGAAAGCGGGTGAATTTGGATCGGTTGTTGAGGGAACTGCTTTGCTAATTCTTGGGCGCGATCGCGAGAGCGATTTACAATACTAATTTGCACAGCACCTTTAGAAAGCAGGTGTTGCACCAGCAACCGCGACATCTTACCAGCACCCAAAATTACCACTCGGCAAGCAGCTAAATTTGCCACTTTTATTTGTGCTAACTCCACAGCTGCCGAACTAATAGAGACAGCGCCAGTACCAATACTAGTTTCAGTGCGAACCCGCTTCCCAGCTGTCAGCGCTTGTTTAAATAATCGATTCAAAATGGTTTTTATACCGCTATATTGCTGCCCCAGTTTGTGAGTAGTCTTCACCTGAGCCAGAATTTGACCTTCTCCGAGTACGAGGCTATCTAAACCACCTGCTACCCGCATGACATGCATCACTGCATCATCATGTAGCAGCATAAACAAGTGTTGTCGCAGAGAAAGCACAGGCAATTTACTGTATTCCGCAAGAAACTGAGTTATTTCTCGAATACCTTGGTCTGCTTCATTGGTAACAATGTAGATTTCCAGGCGGTTACAAGTGCTAAGAATTGCAACTTCGTCAATATGAGGATAGCTGGCCAGTTGAGCGATCGCACTTTCAATTTGTGGTTCTGGAATGCTCAGTTTTTCCCGGACTTCTACTGGGGCTGTTTTATGGCTTAACCCCACCACGGCTATATTCATTTGCTAAATCGTAGTTACTAGTTGGTAGTTGAAAATAGGGCATTGAGTAAAAATAGGGAATGGGGAATTTTTATTTATTGGTTGGTAGTTTTTCCAACCAACAATTAATCACTAACTAATAACTACTAACTACTGTAAGGATGAAGCATTTGGGTGACTATTTTTCAGTTTTATAGAAATATTTCTTTCCAAATGCTTCGCCCCTACTTTTAGCATTCCCCATTCCCTAAAAATTAGTTCAGTTGGAGAGTCTTGGGTTCACCAAACATGTGAATTGTATCAACAAATCGAGCAGTTTTCGACTGGTTGGAAATTACTAAGCTTTGAGTTCTTGCCCCACCCTTAAAGAAACGCACACCTTGCATGAGATTACCGCTGGTAATGCCGCTAGCAGCGAACAGAACAGTTTTACCAGATGCCAGTTCATGAGCATCATAGACCTTATCGGGGTCATTGATATTCATAGACGTTAAACGTTCAATATTGGCTTCTCTGCTTTCTCCAATCAGACCTGTTTTTACTACTGCTGGATCGTAAATCAGTTGACCTTGGAAGTGTCCACCCAAAGCACGCATTGCTGCTGCCGAGATTACACCTTCAGGAGCAGCACCAATACCCATCAGCGCGTGGATATTAGTTCCAGCAAAACCACAGCTTATAGCTGCACCCACATCACCATCTGAAATTAGGGCGACTCTCGCTCCAGCCTCACGGATTTCTTTAATTAAATCATTGTGACGTTCACGCTTCATGACCACGATCACAAGTTCTTCAATAGAACGTTCTAAACACTCAGCGAGAATTTTGAGGTTTTCCGTTGCTGACTTGTTGATGTCTACCTTACCCTTAGCTGCGGGAGGTGCTGCTAACTTCTTCATGTAAAAGTCAGGAGCAGCAAATAATCCCCCCTTTTCAGAAATTGCCAAGACAGCCATCGAACCAGGTTGTCCATAAGCTACCAAGTTCGTACCTTCACAGGGGTCAACGGCGATATCAATTTCAATTAGTTCATCAGGGTTACAGAAACTTGCGGCATCTGGTTGGGTACAGATCCCAACTTCTTCCCCGATGTATAACATTGGCGCGTCGTCGCGTTCGCCTTCTCCAATCACAATGCGACCGCGCATATGGATTTTATTCATCCGCTCCCGCATCGCTTCCACTGCTACCTGGTCAGCGATGTTTTTTTCGCCTTTACCCATCCATTTCGAGGAAGCGATCGCAGCTTGCTCTACTACTTCAATAATCTCTAACCCAAGTGTATTTTCCACAGAGTCCGCCCTCTCAACTGCTTGAATTTCCGTCGTTTTTTCTGGCTATTTCAGTCTTCAAGTCTACCAAAGGGCGGATACACGTGGAAGAAAGTTAAGTTTTACTGCTAACTGGTTATAAAAGTGCCATTTAGCACATGCTGATTTTTCACTTATCCTACTCCAGTATAAAGCGTGTTCAAAAGTAACTAAGTTAAGAACTGGTACAAATGTGTAGCAGTGCATATCTAAAACATTGCTTTTCTTCAGTGTTTATCTTTATGTATAAAATAATAAATAAAAAAGCTGGTAAATTCACTAAAAACTGAAAAACGAGGCGCAGAGTAAATAGCTTGTCAAATTAAGAGGTTAATCGTGTTTATCGACTACATCACATTAATGTTAATTAATATGGTAGCTGGGCTATTTTTACTAGCTGACTATGTATATCGTGGTATAGATAGCTCTAACCAAAGACCGTGGATTCCGGGATTTGGGATTACAGGCGCGATCGCACTAACAACTGGTTTACACATGAGTTTCACCTGGCCAATCGCTGGTAGCTTTAACATTGCCTTCGGTGAGACAAGTGTCTTATTTGGAATCTTGTTTATTGCGACGGCGGTTTCTCTTGCTCAAGGTTGGGATTTATTCACAATAGCAGTTTACGGTTTCTTTGCTGGTGTAGTTGCGATCGTAGTGGGTATCCGCATCATCAACTTGAATTTGACAAAGCAACCGCTTTTATCGGGAATCGGCTTTATTTTAACTGGCTTAGGTGGTATTTTTGCAGCCCCAACTCTCTATTGGAAAACTAACCGAACTTGGCGGCTAATTGGCGTAGCTGTGCTGATAGTAGCCGCTCTAATTTGGGCATTGACTGGATATTTGTCTTACTGGAATCATTTAGAGAGTTTTCAAAAGTGGGTTCCAGCGCCGATGCGGTAAGTAATGATCTAGGCTAGAGACACAAGACCTCTTGCAAAAGTCCCAAACACCCCAGCCTTAATCCCCTCCCCGCAAGCGAGGAGGGGAGACAAAGCGTAGCTTTGGCGGGGTGGGGTTCTTATTTTTGATTTATGCAAGAAGTCTATAGTTAAAACCTTGCTTAAGAAAATATGCTGGACTTTCTTAATCCCCTCTTAAATCGCCATCCAGAGCGAGTCAAAGCCAACGTCGAACTTTACACATGGCAAACTTGTCCTTACTGCATCCGTGCCAAAATACTGCTGTGGTGGAAAGGTGTAAATTTTACTGAATATAAAATCGACGGCGACGAAGCAGCCAGAGCTAAAATGGCAGAACGCGCTAACGGACGCCGTACAGTACCGCAAATATTTATCAATAACCAGCACATAGGCGGCTGCGATGACCTCTATCAGCTAGACACACAAAGTCAACTCGATCCCCTTTTAGCCCAAGCCGCTATTTAGAAATCAAATTAACCCCCAACGGTTGGCTTGTTAATAGGACTTACGCAAAATTGTCTCAAATACCTGATTTGTCGTAGCGGTAATTCATGAATTACCGCTACTTCAGAACTTTTTTGCGTAAGTCCTGGTTAAATTGTTTAGCCTCAGACTTCTAGTCCTTGTCATTACCCGCATTTTTGTAACAGTTAAAGTATTGCACTGACTCACATCCCACCCACAACATAAGTATCAGCGGCTCATCGCTACTGTCCACTCAAGTGGGCTGAAATTCTTGTTTAGTCCTCTTGAGAGGACTTTAGCTGTTAGCCTTGGAATTCTATTCCGAGGCGGGATAGCAACGAAACAGGGATTGTCAGATGTCGCTAATGACAAGACTTATAGTCTCCGGGCTATATACTTTTTCTTTGTTGTCGGATGGGCGTCTAGTAAACTCAACGAGGTTGTCACCAACCCCGTTGGTCTTCAAAACCGTGCATGAAACTTTCGCTTCACACGGCTCCTCAATGATTCGGCACAT
>NZ_JBALCY010000001.1:0-132073 GCF_036917655.1 Nostoc sp. | reverse complement strand
ACGTTCAATCGGTGAGGGGGAACTCATGCAACAGCGAATAGTCCGCACTTCTTTCTCTACGAGACGCAGCGCGTAGCTTGCTTCCACGAAGTGGTCATGCAGAAGATGTAGCCCATATCCCGAAAGCTACAATCATCGAAATTATAGGGAATATCCATTGAGAACGGTTGAACCAACGAGTGAAGCAGAATTTTTTGTGGTCATTTTTCATCGCAGTTAGCATCTAAGTTAAGGAATTTGAGTAAAGTTCATTCCTTTTATTTCAATCTGAGAGTGCTGTAAAACTCTAGGTTTGACAAATTGATACCTCTTTATTAAGACTATCCTTAACTAAGATGGACGTGAGCACGATCATTAAGGTTGCCGTTTAATTGACAACACTCAGTCCTGAGTGCTGAGTGCTGAGTTGAGTCAAGTAATCTTGCACCAGGCGACTGGAAGTCACGGCTACACAGGCAAAACCCGCCTACGCGGGTTAAAAGCCTTGATCTTACCTCTTTTTGCCTAAAGTTCGCCACCACGTAAACTTTGTGGGGAATTCCGCGAAAGAGGTTAAAACCCTACTGCTGCTTATGTTTCATTCAATCTTGCATTATCCTGTCTTGCCCTGTTCAAAATTCTAAGTTGTTGAGTTGGATCTTTGTCAGTCCCTCCCATTTTGCCATGATGCCAACCCATGTTACGGGTGTAACTACCCAGTAAGTTTTGGGTAATTAACTGTTCTGTATCAACCTCATCATCCAGTTCGGCATAAGGCGACACATAAAGCGCATCAACAGGGCAATACAACTCGCACAAAAAACAAGTCTGACATTCTGATTTACGAGCAATTACAGCTATTCCATCGTCTCCAGAATCAAAGACATCGCGCGGACAAACTTTTACGCAGATATCACAGCCGATACAGCGATCGCTATCAACAATTTCAATCATTACGCTACCTCTTGCAACTGATTTTCTGCGGCGACAACCACAACATCATCGATACCACTGCTAAATATTCTTCTTGTTTGTTGCACGTCAGTTTTTGTAAAATCTGTGCGTCGGTGCATTCCTCTACTTTCTTTACGTGCATCCGCACTCGCCCAGATCCAGCGAGCTGTGGCCGCCATCGCCGCAGCTTCCCGTGCGCGTAGAGCATTGCGACCTTCACCTACTAGATAATCACGAATATCTGCCCATACTGCATCCAAACGTTGACGTGACAGTGCTATCCTCGCTCCAGAACGAAAGAAATTAACATCAAGCGGCAAGGTTTCAGCCTGAACAGCACTAATTGCTTCCGATATTAGCTCATCCTCTAGCGGCTGTTTACGGGGACGCAAACCTGCTTGACCTAAACCACGAACCAAGTGTGTCCCGGCTTTGTCGCCTAAAGAGGCAGCAAAAAGTGCTGCGGCGCGACCACTCCAAGTCCCACTAGCAATTGCCCAGGATGCATTAGGGCTTCCCCCTCCTGAAACTGCCCCTGTAAGATTTTCCCGCGAGGCTGCATCACCGGCGGCATAAAGTCCGGGCACTTTTGTAGCGCAATCATTGTTGATGATTTCCAGCCCACCTACGCCGCGAACAGTTCCTTCGGAGCGTAGCGTCACTGGGAAGGGTTGCTGGAATGGATCTAAACCAATCCTCTCAAATGGTAGAAAGCAGTTAGGTTGACCCTGGCGCAACCATTCATGTTCGATAGGGTTGCCGCGATTCATCAGGGCATACACTTTTTCACCCGCAATCAACTGGCGCGCAATACGTACAGCTCGGTCTTCCCCAGTTTCCGGTAAGGGAGAGCCATCCTCCAAATAAAAACTGGCGAAGGTAAAGGTCAATCCCTTGGTCACGGAAGTATGAGCCGGTGACAAGCCATATTGTGAGGAAAATTCCATTCCAGATAGCCTGACTCCTGCCTCTGCTGCCATGAGATAACCATCACCTGTATTACCATCGCAACCTAGTGCATGAGACACAAAAGCGCATCCGCCAGTCGCCAGCACAACGGCACCTGCCCTGACTTCCCAGCGATTCCCAGTGCGCGGATGAATACCTGCTGCACCTGTGATCGCACCATCGTCCGAAAGTAGTTCGAGTGCGGGATGATGGTCGAGAATGCTTACACCAGCTGTGATCGCTCTCTGCCGCATGAAGCGCATATAATCTGGCCCGCGCAAGTTAGCACGGTAGGGATTGCCCTGCTCATCAAAAGGAAAAGGATAGCCGTTATCCCCTAAATCATCTAAACCTATTTGTGCCTGCTCAATCACACGCTGCAACCAACGGCGATCGGCAAGTCCTGATGAGCGAGACAGCCGACGCTCAATTTCTGCATCACGTTCTGCGCCTTTGGGAAGATACCACGTCCCAGTATTGGATGGAGCTGTTGCCCCTGATGTACCGCAATATCCCTTATCCGCTAGGACGACACGGGCACCTTGCTTTGCTGCTGAAAGTGCTGCCCAAGTGCCAGCCGGCCCACCACCCAGAACTAAGACATCAGTGGTAATTACACTCTGTGCTGCCGAGACTTGAAAAGTTTTTGTATTCATATCATCGCTGTATAAATTTGTTTAGTATCCTGTTTCCTTATTGACTACATTCCGTAAAGGCTTATTGCCTCGGTAACGTTCTAAGTTATCAAGGAACAAGTTGGTAATGCGTCCTTTCAATGCTGGGGAAATTGCGGAAGTATGAGGTGTAATAAAGAGGTTAGGCAACGACCATAGAGGGCTTTCTGGCGGTAAGGGTTCAATAGAAACTGTGTCTAATCCTGCACCTGCAATCCAGCCTTCAGTGAGAGCCTTAGTTAATGCTGATTCATCCACAACTGCACCGCGACCGACATTAATTAAATAAGCATGACTGGGTAGCGATGCCTTCGGCGGGCTACGCCAACGCAGTACAGTTTCATCAATTAAGGCTTTGGTTTCTGGTGTTAGAGGTGTCGCCACAATTAATAGTCAACTTCTAGCAACAATGCGTGCCATTCATTTGTGCCGACGATTTTATCAAAATTTGTTAGAGGTTCTGGACGACGACGACCACCCCAAACTCTCGCTCCAAATGGTTTTAGTTTGACCACGGGTTAATCCTTCAGGCTAAATAGTCAATGGGTATGGAGACAATGGCACGAAGAAAATGTGAAACCGGGCTACGCCCCGCTACGCTAACGCCTGGGCAGGGTGTTGGGGCAGGGTGTAGTGTTAATAAACATTCACGCTCACGCTTGTGAAACAGAGGTTACTTCTTTATGTCCCACACCCCAAAACTAGGTGCTTGTTGCTCATAATAAATTCTCCAAAGTTTGACCCAGAGTGTGGTGTTCGCACTTTTTTAGTTCCTGTGTCTTGCCATTAAGTGCAAGCAATATATCAAAGGAAGCGATCGCCACTGAAAGTATAGTACTATAAATCGATAAGTTTACCGTATTATATAATTAATCAACAAAGTTGTTTCTCTCCTACAATGCTGGATTGCTCATGCTGGCTCACTATTTACATCTAAAAATCAATGAAAGCCTAGATTGTTAGCTTTGCTAAGTTTTTTAAAAAAAGGCTAAAAATTTGCGTTTCTTAATCCTAGTTATCTTCATTTGGCAACTTACTGAGTATCGATAAGGAAATTTATTAAAATGACGCAGAAACTTGCCCAAACGCAATACCCTGTTCTTGACTTGATCCAGAGTCGTTGGAGTCCTAGAGCTTTTGGCGATCGCTTAGTTGAGCAGGATAAACTACTCTCATTGCTAGAAGCAGCTCGTTGGGCACCTTCTTCCTACAATCATCAGCCTTGGAGCTTTATTGTTGCCACCAAAGATGACTCAACGGAATACAATCGTCTACTTAGTACCTTGGTGGAGTTTAATCAAGGATGGGCGAAAAATGCTCCGGTACTGATACTTGCAGTCGCTAAAATCCTTACTGACGACGGGAAAACAAACAGACACGCATTTCATGATGTCGGACTAGCGTTAGAAAACCTGATCCTTCAGGCGACTTCTCTTGGTTTATTTGCCCATCAAATAGCGCGATTTAATGGAGATACCGCGAGAGAAATATACCAAATTCCAGAAGACTATGAGCCTGCAACTGTGGTGACAGTTGGTTATCCTGGCGATCCCCAAAGCCTCCCTGATGGACTACGCGATCGCGAACTGGCTCCCCGTCTCCGCAAGCCGTTGAAAGAATTTGTCTTTATTGGACAGTGGGGACATACCTCAGCCTTATTGAAAGACTAAAGATCGAGGCTGAAGTATGTAGATACATTCGACATACTCCAAAGCAGAACGTGAAGGAAATTTACAAAAAAGAATTACTATAATATGACCCAAGAAAATTGGGCTGCGGTCGATCGCTATATCACCGACTTGTTTGTTCAGCCCGACCTCGCCCTGGATACAGCGCTGCAAACTGCTGCCGATGCAGGGCTACCACCGCACAATGTGTCACCCAATCAGGGCAAACTGCTGTTGCTGTTAGCGCAAATCCAGAAGGCGCACACCATCCTAGAGATTGGTACACTGGGTGGTTACAGCACGATTTGGCTAGCGCGATCGTTACCTGCTGACCTTAACCCCAGTCTCCCATATATGGGTACTTTATTAGACATATCCTTAATATAAACATTATGAGATAATTAAATAGTTGAATATGAATTAAAGTGCATATAGTATGAAAACACCTTTAGAAATAATAGAGTCACATCCTCATGAATCAAAAAGATTAATAGGTATTGAATACGAACATTTTTTAGCATTAGCAGAGTTAGCAGAAAAAAGACATTTAGACAAACAGGCGTTTATTGAAAAAAATAAAATTCAGGTAAGAAAAAGATGCATACTCTGAAAAATCAATTTATTGTTTTACCAAATGGAGAAGATATCGTTGATGTAATAGTTGGAAAACTAGAAAAAACAAGTGATATTAATTTATTTAGAGCCAGCCGCGATAAATTTGACCCTAAACAAAAATTTTTAGGAGATAAAGCTTATAAGGGGGATGCTGCAATAGCAACGCCTCATAAAAAGACTAAAAAAGCCGAAATTACTGAGCTACAAAAACAAGAAAATAAAGAATTATCTTCCAGAAGAATAGGTGTTGAACATCTCATAGGTCGAATCAAAATATAGAGTAATTAATTTTTGTGATTTAGAGGCGAAAACCGAGTTTCGCTTAGTTACTAATTTACCAGCGTTAGGAGAGGCTGCCGTTAGTGATGATGCAATTAGGGATATTTATCGATTACGTTGGGGAGTTGAATTGTTGTGGAAGTTTTTAAAGATGCACTTAAAACTTGACAAATTAATTACTAAGAACGTCAATGGTATCACTATACAAATTTACGTTAGTTTAATAGCTTATCTAATTTTACAGATATTATATATCCCACAACAATCGGGACATACGCTATTAGATAAATTCCGCTATTTACAATCTTGTATGTGTCAGAAAATCAGTTATGTTCATTGGTTTGAGGAGATGATGTCATGTTGACTATTTTAGGCAAAAGAAGAGTTAGTCTAACTAGATATGTAAAGTTTTGTATTAGGATTCAACATTTCTGGTTTACTGGGTACTATCCAATTATTCTTTATCCACCACTAGTAAGAAGTTTATACACTAAAGATTCTAAAAGTCGGGAGTATCTGAAAGCTTCGTTTCAAGGATGCGTTGAATTACCAAATGGAATTGCTACAGCCAAGCAAGGTATCAGTTAAAAGCAATTTTTTCGCCATTTACTGTGTACGTTTTTAGAGAATCTTATCTGTCAAGCGGTGGAATTTGAAATTCCTGGTTCGTCTCGACGTTACTCAGCTGATTTTATCTTTTACCATCAATCTTCTGGGTTAGCTCTCGATATTGAGATTAAGGTTTCAGATTTTGCGTTGCCGAAAGTGACGAAAGAGGGCTAACAGCAGTAGTAATTTATTTCCCATCAGAGGAATAGCGTCCAGCACTCATGTAAATATTCTCATCATGAGAATTGCTGTATAGTTTGAGGTATGCCAGATTATACTCTCAAGAGTTGCTCTATGATTACTCTACCTGGTATTACCATCCAAGACAAGATATACGAAAGTTCCAACTCTTTAGTGTATCGGGGCATCAGAGACGATGGAGTAGCGATCGCCGCAAAAATACTCAAGCAAGATTATCCGTCTCCTCAAGAACTGACCCGCTACAGACAGGAATATAAAATTACTCGTTTCCTCAACTTGGAAGGAGTTATCAAGGCATACAGCCAGCAGGACTATCAACGCACTCTCGTGATTATCTTAGAAGATTTTGGCGGAGAGTCCCTAGAGCAATGGATGCACAAGCGCCCAGAGAACTTCTGCCCCATGCCCTTATCCACTTTTCTTGGTCTTGCGATCGCCCTCACAGACATTCTAGGTAGAATCCATGCAGCTAGTGTCATTCATAAGGATATCAATCCGGGAAACATTGTTCTCAATCCAGATACTGGCGTTGTCAAAATCATTGACTTCGGGATTGCTACCCAATTTAATCGGACGAATCCGACTTTCAAAAGTCCTCATGTGTTAGAAAGCACACTCGCCTACCTGTCTCCAGAGCAAACGGGGCGGATGAACCGTTTACTCGATTACCGCAGCGATTTTTACTCCCTTGGTGTAACGTTCTACGAACTTCTAACTGGACATCTGCCGTTTCCCACAACAAACATCCTTGAGCTAGTCCATTGTCATATTGCTAAAGCGCCTGTTCCACCTTACGAACTGAATGCAGCGATCCCTAAAGCAGTTTCAGATATCGTTTTGAAACTGATGGCGAAAAACGCAGAGGCTCGCTATCAGAGTGCTTGGGGAATCAAAGCGGATTTAGAATTTTGTGCTTACCAAATAGAAGAAATTGGTCAAATTGGTAACATTCAACTGGGTCTTCAAGACGTTTGGGATCAGTTTCAAATTCCCCAAAAACTGTATGGACGGGACAAGGAAGTTGCAATGTTACTGGCGGCTTTTGACCGCCTTGCTTCTTCACAAAACCATGCACAAAACACTTCAAAACAGCAATCAACAGATCACTCAACATTCAAAGTCGAAATGATGTTGGTATCTGGCTACGCTGGAATTGGGAAATCTGCGTTAGTACAGGAAATTTATAAACCCATTACCCAAAAGCGCGGTTATTTTATCTCTGGTAAATTCGACCAATTTGGGCGCAATATTCCCTACAGTGCGATCGCGGATGCCCTGCAAAAATTGGTGCAGCAACTACTCGGTGAATCAGACGAACAAGTGCAACATTGGCGATCGCACCTTCTAACAGCTTTGGGAACGAACGCACAAATTATCATTGATATCATCCCGGAAGTGGAATTAATTATCGGCAAACAGCTGCCTGTACCCTCCGTTGGAGCCGATGAAGCTCAAAATCGCTTTCATCGAATCTTTGGGCAGTTTTTGCGGGTATTTTGTTCAGAGTCACATCCCCTAGCGATCTTCTTAGATGATTTGCAGTGGATAGACTCAGCAACGCTGAAGTTAATCGAACTGATGCTGCTGGATGAGCAAACCCAATTTCTATTTTTGATTGGAGCCTATCGAGATAATGAAGTAAATCCAACGCATCCACTGGTATTAACATTAGAAAGACTGCGAAAACAAGGGGCAGT
Organism: Nostoc sp.; assembly: GCF_036917655.1. Classification (GTDB taxonomy): domain Bacteria; phylum Cyanobacteriota; class Cyanobacteriia; order Cyanobacteriales; family Nostocaceae; genus Nostoc. Next base: position 124,450 of record NZ_JBALCY010000001.1, on the reverse strand, counting down.
GCTTCAGGAAATTATCTTAGCACCTTTAACGCTTGAGGCGTTATCTCAGTTAATTGCCGAGACGCTACATCAGAATGCAGATACCGTTCGTGCCTTAGCTGAGTTAGTGTTGCGTAAAACTGAGGGCAATCCCTTTTTTGTCAGTGAATTTTTGAGAATGCTGTATAGCGAAAATTTATTGACCTTTGATGCTGAACATCTAAGCTGGGAGTGGAACATTGCTCAGATTCAATCCCAAAACATCACCGATAATGTTGTGGAGTTGATGCTTCGCAAGTTAAAGAAACTACCAGAAGTCACACAGCAAATTCTCCGTTTAGCCGCTTGTGTCGGGGCTGAATTTAATTTAGATACTTTATCGATTGTTTGTGATCAAACTCCTAAAGCGGTTTTCCGGGATTTACTAGCAGCTATCCAAGTTGGCTTAATTGAACCTCTATCTGAATTAGACGAAGACTTGTTGATTCAAGAGTATAAGTTTTTGCACGATCGCGTGCAGCAAGCAGCATATATTTTAATTGATGAGTCGCAGAAACAAGTTGTTCATTTACAAATTGGTCGTAATCTCCTCAGCAAAACCTTGCAGGAGCGACTATCAGACAGGTTGTTTGAAATTGTTGATCATCTTAATCATGGGATTGAGCTTGTCACAGATCAACCCGAACGCAATGGAATGGCGAGATTAAATTTAATTGCAGGGCAGAAAGCAAAAGCTGCGATCGCCTATATTGTAGGGAAAAAATATTTAGCCACAGCAAGAGTTTGGCTGGCAGCGTCTAGTTGGCAAACAAACTATGACTTGACATTAGATTTATATTTAGAAACAACAGAATTAGCGTATTTGTGTGGCGATTTTGAACAGGTAGAATACTGGGTGGCGAGCGTTGTCCAAGAATCTAAAACGGTTCTCGATAACGTCAAAGTTTACGAAGTCAAAATTCAAACCTACATCGCCCAGAACCAACTATTAGAAGCAATCAATACTGGATTGCAAGTTTTGCAGCAACTGGAGATCAGTTTTCCCAAACAGCCCAGTCAGTTAGATATTCAGCTTGAACTAGACGCAATCACATCACTCTTGAGTGAGAAACAGATTAAGGACTTGCTCCATTTGCCGGAATTGACTGAGCCAGACAAGTTAGCAGCAATGCGAATCCTATCTAGAATTACGATTGCGGCCTGGATTGCCGCTCCTGATTTAATGACCTTACTGGTATCTAAACAAGTCAGCTTGTCATTCGAGCATGGAAATTCGTTTGCATCTTCCTTTGCTTATGCCAACTTTGGATTAGTTCTGTGTGGAAAGGTCGAAGACATCGAGACGGGCTACAAGTTTGGACAGTTAGCTTTAAGGCAGTTGTCACAACCTAAGTCCCATTCACTCAGAGCTAGAACATCGCTCATCGTGAATACCTTCATCATTCATTGGAAAGATCATGTGAGAGACACATTACAGCCATTAGTAGAAGCCTATCAAAGTGGGCTAGAAACCGGAGATTTAGAGTTTGCTGCCTATAGCGCTCACTCTTATTGCTTTAACTCCTATGTTGTCGGAAACGAACTCGTGGAGGTTGAACACGAGATGAGGGAATACAATGAAGCAATTCGTCAAATCAAACAGGAAACAGCACTAACCTGGAATCAAATATTTCATCAGGCGATCGCAAATTTGATGGGATACTCGGTCAATCCAACCCGTTTAGTTGGCAAATTCTACAATGAGGAGAATGGATTGCCACAACACGAAGCAGCAAATGATGGAACTGCTATCTTTAATGTCTATTTCAATAAACTTTTCCTGTGCTACCTATTTTCTGACTATGCTCAGGCAGTTGAAAACTCAACCATAGCAGAACGTTATTTAATCCGAATAATAGGCACACCTATTGCGCCTTTTTACTACCTATATGATGCTTTGACAAGACTCGCAATATATTTTGAAAGCAGTACTCAAGCGCAAGAGGGAATCCTCAAAAAAATTGCGGTTAGCCAGAAGAAAATAAAGCAATGGGCACATTACGCGCCCATGAATCATTTACATAAATATTATTTAGTGCAAGCAGAGACAGCACGAGTTTTGGGTCAGTTGCTTGAGGCAGAAGAATTCTACGAGCAAGCCATTCAAAGGGCTAAAGACAACGAGTATTTGCAAGAAGAAGCATTAGCATACGAATTAGCTGCTAAACATTATCTGGCAAGAGGTAGAGAAAAAATCGCCCAAACTTATATGAGGGAAGCACATTACTGCTACGATCGCTGGGGAGCAGCTGCAAAGGTCAAAGATTTAGAAACTCGATATCCACAGCTATTTCCTCAGTCGTCGGGCATGGCTTTTGCACCAATCCCCAAAACTTCTGGAACCACCTCTAATCACTCACCCATCGCTTTCGACTTAGTAGCAGTCATGAAAGCTTCCCTTGCGATTTCTAGTGAAATTGAACTGGATAAGTTACTCAGTTCCTTGATGAAGATATTAATCGAAAATGCTGGCGCACAAACAGGATTTTTGATTTTGGAAAACTCAGGAGAATGGGTGATTGAAGCTTCTTGTGAACTCAATGAGGGTGAAAATACCTGTGCTACGCGAGTGCTGCAATCCATTCCAACTGTAAATAAACTGCCTGAATCAATTATTCATTATGTGATTCGGACTCATGAATCTGTCATCTTAAATGATGCAACTCGTGAAGGTAATTTCATCAACGAGCCATATATTCAGCATCATCAGCCCCAATCAATTTTGTGTTTACCGATGCTGAATCAAGGTAAGCTTATCGGTGTGTTGTATTTAGAAAATCAATTAGCGGCTGGGGCGTTTACACCGGAGCGAGTCTCCTTCCCTGCGGGAGGCTCTGCCAACGGAGACGCTACGCGAACGCAAGTTTTGCATCTGTTATCAACCCAGGCAGCAATTGCGATCGAAAATGCAAAACTCTACTCAAAGCTACGAGCTAGCGAAAGTCAGATGACTCAATTTCTAGAAGCGATTCCGGTAGGAATTGGTATAGTCGATGAGACTGGTCGCCCTTACTACGCTAATCAACGGGGAATTGAGTTAATGGGCAAAGGGATTGACCCCGCCGTGCCACCGGATCAAATTGCAGAGGTTTATCAATTTTATCAGGCGGGAACAGATCAAATCTACCCTACTGAAAAACTGCCAGTCATCCGAGCGTTAAACGGCGAACGCACCACTGTTGACGACATAGAAATTCGCCAAAATAACGCCACCATTCCAGTTGAGGTATGGGGGACTCCAGTTTTTGACGAACAGGGCAAAGTGGCTTATGCGATCGTAGCCTTTGAAGATATCACGGAGCGCAAACAAGCAGAAAATCTCTTAGCGAATTACAACCGCACCTTAGAGCAACAGGTCGCAGAACGAACAGCAGCGTTACAGAAAAGCGAAGCTGCACTGCGCGAGCGAGAACAGGAATTACGACTAATCACCGACGCTCTGCCTGCTTTGATCAGCTACGTAGATGCAAATCAGCGCTATCGGTTTGTCAACCGCACTTATGAGGTCTGGTTTAACCTTAGTCGAGATAAGATTTTGGGCAAGTCTGTTCATGATCTCATGGGTGAGACGATTTATCAACGGTTTGAGCGGTATATCAATCAAGTGTTTGAAGGGCAAACTGTAACCCTGGAAGCAGAAATTCCCTTTTCGCTTGGTAAAAGGTGCATCAGTGCTACCTTTATCCCCGATTGCGATTGCCCAAGGGGCAGCGCCAAAGGCGATCGCAATGCTCAAGTGAGAGGCTTCTACAGTCTCATTACCGACATTAGCGATCAAAAACGAGCCGAACACGCCTCCATTCTGGAAGAACGCAACCGCATGGCGCGAGAAATTCACGATACCCTGGCACAGTCTTTCACAGGCATTCTGCTCCAAGTGGGAGCGGCAACGCAAGTGCTAGCGGACGATCCCGAAGTAACTCAGGAACATCTGGAAATGATTGATGAACTGGCACGAACAGGGCTTTCTGAGGCGCGGCGATCGGTGGCAGCACTACGCCCTCATCTCTTGGAAGATGGGAATTTACAAAGTGCCCTTCATCGCCTTGTGACTCAAATGAGAGCGGCTGCCGATACATCTCTGATCTACGAAATCAAAGGCACAGCCTATTCAATGCCTGCCGAGGTTGAAAATAACTTACTACGAATTGGACAGGAAGCATTAACCAATGCCATAAAATACGCTGATGCTGGCGAAATTCGTGTTGAGTTGGTGTATGACAATGCCCAATGTATCCTGCGCGTTAAAGACGATGGACGGGGCTTTGGGGTTGGTAGCATCCCATCTGTTGGCGGATTTGGATTGCTGGGAATGAGCGAGCGGGTAGAACACCTTGGAGCACAGATGACGATTCAGAGCCAACCTGGACAAGGAACAGAAATTGTTGTCATTGTAAATCGAGAGTAAAAATAATTAATAATTATGAGCGAATCAACGAATATTCGGGTTCTGATTGTTGACGATCATTCCATTGTCAGGCAAGGATTGACAACCATCATTAACCGTGATCCAGAGATGATGGTGATTGCTCAAGCAGAAGATGGGCAACAGGCGATCGCGCTCTTTCGTGAATACCAACCAGATGTAACGCTAATGGATTTACGAATACCGCAGATGGCAGGAGTTGAAACCATTAGTGCGATTTGTGCTGAATTTAAAGCTGCTCGAATTGTTGTGCTAACTACCTACGATGGTGATGAAGATATTTATCGTGGTTTACAGGCAGGCGCTAAAGGATATTTGCTCAAAGATGCTAAACCCAACGAACTTCTGAGTGCCATTCGCACAATTCATCGCGGTCAGCAGTATATTCCACCCGAAGTAGGGGCAAAACTGGTGCAGAGGATGAGGAATCCAGAACTGAGTGAGCGAGAACTAGATGTACTCCGTTTAATGGCGCAAGGAATGAGTAATTTAGAAATTAGCACTACTTTAACTATCGGTGAAAGCACCGTCAAATCTCACGTTAATCGAATTTTAAGTAAATTGGGAGTGAGCGATCGCACTCAAGCCGTGATTATTGCTGTTAAACGAGGGATTGTCAATTTATAAGTAAGTTGTCCTCAAGTTGAAATTTTGATGACAACTAAAGTTGTAGCCAACCTTCCATTTTGAGATGGACTGATTTATCAATCATTGTATTGTACAAAAGTTTCAACTTTTAGTGGACGACAAGAACCGAGTTAATTGCATATATTTAATTCAGGCAAACATTGATAGCAATTTAGTTGCAATATCTAAGTTTGCTTTACACAAAGAAAGTAGAAAGAGGGTTGTATCCTCATCCCAAGCGCTGAACATACAACCCTCGGAGGTATCAGTGAGCTTTGACCTTGACCCTGACCGCAGTTCGTTATTCGTTCCACCTTCAATACAGGATCACATAAAAGGTGTGCTGAATGCCATCGTAGTGCTGGTGATGTATGGGGACTATCAATGTCTTGAGAGTGCGGACGTTTATAGGCTGATTAAAGTCATTGGGCGACAACTTAGTGTTTCTTTTGGAGAGGGTTACTTATGCTTTATCTTCCGTCATTTTCCACAAATAGAGATCCATTCTCATGCTCAACGTGCGGCGGAAGCGGCTGAATCGGCTGCTGCCCAAGGTCAATTTTGGCAGATGCATGAAATGCTGTTCACCCATCAACAAGAGTTGGGAAACGGCTATCTGGTGGAATATGCTAATAATCTAGGACTTGATATTTCCCAATTTCTGCAAGATATATCTAAAAAAGTGTACATTGATCGCATCAATGAAGATATTCAAAGTGGATTACAAAGTGGAGTAACGGCTACTCCAGCACTGTTTATTAATGGAATTCGGTATAGCGTAGGCGTAGCCCAACCCAGGCATCGCTGGAACATTAAGCAGTTGATGGCAGCTATTGTCACTGCAAATCATTAAGTACAACATTTCATTAATTCATAGCGAATTCTCAGCGTACCTCTGCCCCCTGCCCCCTGCCCCCTGCTCCCCTGCCTCTTTGGTCACAAGTGAGAAATGAGTCAGTAAATCTCAGGCTTTAACTCAGTTAACAGTAGAGTTTGATGAATATATCAGTCTTGCACTAGCGCTAGCAAGCTTTGACTTTCCTCGCTGATGTGGGTGTAGGAAATATTTAACTCATAAAAAAGTGGCTTTCATTGAAAAATTAAGGTGGATTAGTCATGGCGGCAATCGATACAGCACCGTTAGAAAACAGCCTGGGATTTCTAGCTTTAGGAGCTTATATTCTCACCTTAATGCCCACCAATCTCAGAATCATTTTTCCTCAAAGTAAACAGGCGAGTCTTCCCAAATGGCTGTTAAAGTACCGACGAATCATCGGTATTCTAGCTTTCTGCTTGGCTTTGCTTCATGGGTTCCTTTTAGTGAAAAAGAGAGATATTGATTTTTTAGATCCTAATACCTATTGGATTTATATCCAAGGTATATCAACCTTTATAATTTTTACCCTATTAGCAATTACTTCTAATAACTGGAGTATCAAAAGACTGAAAAAAAATTGGAAGCGGTTACATACCCTGACTTACTTAGCTATTTTCCTGCTCATTTGGCACGTTTGGGACAAAATGTCAGAGCATTGGACTTATTTAACCCCGATTGCGCTAGTAGGGATGGTCACGACAACCCTTTTATTTCTGATGCGACGCTGGATTGAACATCGGAATAAACAACAAAAAGCGAAGGAAAAAGTGTCTCCATCTCAAATCCCAGAAGAACTGTTAGTCTCCGACACCGGGGAGCAGTTGGTGCCAGTCAGATTATTTTCCCAAGCAAACAAGGAATATCCAGTTATGAGATCGAAACAAATTACCTGGAAATATTCAGCAGCATTGGGAATCAGCACCCTAATGATGTTGGTTGGTAGTAAGAGTTTTGCTAGCCTATTTTCCCTCTCTCGAAACGCTAGCATCGCTACTATCTCTGTTCCAACCACTCAACCTTTACGTACTCTCCAAGGAAATTCTACTTGGCTTTATGCGATCGCAATCAGCCCTGATGGACGCTTCCTCGCCAGTGGCAGTTACGATAAACAAATTAAAATTTGGGATCTGTCTAGTAACACCTTACTTTATACTTTAAAAGGACACGGCGATGCAATAGTCAGCCTTGCCATCAGTCCAGATAGCAAGCTTCTTGCTAGTGGCAGTTGGGATAACCGGATTAAACTCTGGAATCTAGAGACGGGACAACTCCTTCGCACCCTAGATGCTCATACAGATGATGTCGAAGCTGTTGCCATCAGCCCCAACGGAAAGTGGTTAGCTAGTGGCAGTGCTGACAAAACCATCCGCATCTGGAACGTGCAGACTGGCGCACAAGTCCATAAGTTCTCCGATGGAGATTGGGTAAGGACTGTTGCTTTTAGTGCGGATGGGCAGACCTTAGCTAGCGGCAATGAGGGTGGCACACTCAAAATTTGGCGACTCAGGGATGGTGTTGTCCTAGAAACCCTGAATGCTCATTCACAAGCCCTACGCTCAGTGGCTTTTAGTCCTGATGGACGAGCTTTAGCGAGTGGCAGCGCTGATGGGACAGTGAAACTCTGGCAAATGCCCACTGGTCAATTGTTGCACTCCCTACCTGGACATTCAGGAGTTGTGTGGTCAGTAGCTTTCAGCCCCGATGGCAAGAGGTTAGCTAGTGGTAGCTATGACAGAACCATCAAGTTGTGGAGACTGCCTGACGGCAAACTCTTGGAGAATTTGACAGGCCACGAGCAAGCCGTCCGGTCAGTAGCTTTCAGTCCGCATGGAGACATGATAGCCAGCAGTAGTGCCGACAAAACCATCCGCATCTGGTCTCTGCCTAAAGAGAGAGAACTATCTTCTCGTTTCCTGGTTCTTAAACACTCAACCAAAATTACTGCTTATTACGCAAGCAATTAATCAACAGGAGCAATCTGATGGCACAATCTCTCTGGCTTTTTGGCACTCGTCTCAATATCGTTGCCGACCACACCACTACCGGAGGTCAGTACGATCTGATCGAAGGCTACTTTCCTCCCGGCACACAAACACCCCCCCATCGCCACACGCGCTATTCCGAACAACTCTATGTGCTAGAAGGAGAGTTTACAGTCTGGGCGGGTGAGAAAAAGGTTGTGCTGAGTGCTGGCGACAGCTTCCTGATTCCTGCTGGCAAACCCCATGTGGTTGCTGCGCTCAGTGATCAGCCAGCTCGCGGGTTGGTCGTTGCTGCGCCGAGTGCCTTTGCTCGGCTAATCGCAGCAGTTGGTACACTGGATGAGACAAAAGCACCTAATATGGCACTATTTGAGCGCATTTCCACCGAGATTGGTGACGAAATGCTGGGTTTGCCTGGAGAGCTACCCTCTACATATAAGGTGCGGAGTTTCTCATAATCACCCAGTTTTTGTCCTGTAAGGAGTCCACTGCTATGAATGCAAATAACGGCATCATCAACCAGCCCAGCCCTTATTCAGTAATTGCAACCATTGATCGATTAGAAGCCGTCCTTCAGGCAAAAGGCATCACCATTTTTGCCCGCATTGATCAACAAGCTGAAGCCGAAAGAGTCGGACTCAGCCTACGTCCGACGCAGTTGTTACTGTTTGGCAACCCGCAAGCCGGAACACCTTTAATGGTGGCAGAACCGACGATCGCTCTCGATTTACCCCTGAAAGCACTGGCATGGGAAGCGGCTGACAGCAAGGTGTGGCTGAGTTACAACGATCCCAATTACTTAAAACAGCGATTTTCTCTCTGTGATGAGTTGGTTAAGAACGTCGCTGTCATTGCACCTTTAATCAATCAAGCACTCCGATAAGCAACTTACTTTGGGGACGAATTGTGGAGTTGCATGTTTGATTGTTTGCATCTTTCTACTGCTGCCAGGAAGCTCGACCATGAGAAAATCACGTCTAAAGCCTACCGGATTGAAAGACTATCGCATCACAATTCCTGCTTCCTTTTTCAGCATGATTCTGGGTTTAGTGGGGTTGGGCAGTTGCTGGCGAGTAGCTGCTAATCTCTGGCACCTGCCTACCTGGATTGGCGAAGCAATTATGCTGCTTACAGTTGCAATCTGGCTCGTGTTGTTGCTGCTCTATGTCAGCAAATGGTTGTGGGCCAGAGCAGATGCCCTAGCTGAGTTTGAGCATCCTGTTTTGTGTTGCTTTATCGGGTTAGTGCCTGTTTCTACGGTGCTTGTAGCGCTGGCGATCGCACCCTACTCCCGTGCGATTGCCGTCGCGTTATTCGTTGTGGGTGCAATTGGTCAGTTGAGCTTTGGCGTGTATCGTTCCGGTCGGCTATGGATGGGAGGGCGTAAGCCAGAAACGATAACACCCATTCTCTACCTACCGACAGTTGCGGGTGGTTTTGTCAGCGCGATCGTTGCCAGTACCCTTGGTTATCGAGAGTGGGGCACGTTGTTTTTTGGAGCGGGGCTGTTTTCGTGGCTGGCCCTGGAGTCCATCATCACGCATCGCCTGTACTTATTGGAAGCGTTGCCTAAACCACTGCGTCCAACGCTGGGCATTCAACTGGCACCCCCTGTCGTCGGCTGTGTTGCTTATTTGAGTATCACCAGTGGTCAGCCCGATGCCTTCGCCCAGATTCTCTTCGGCTATGGACTGTTGCAGGCGTTGATTCTACTGCGGCTGCTACCGTGGTTATTTCAACAACCCTTTGCAGCCTCCTACTGGGCATTCACGCTCGGCATTGCAGCCCTAGCGCTGGCATCCTTGCGCTTTGTTGAACGCGGCATGACTGGAGTGATGGAATATCTGGCAGTACTGTTATTCGTTGGCGCAAATATTGCGATCGGTAGCATTGCCTTGGGGACATTACGGCTCTTACTGCGGGGCAAACTACTACCACTGCCTGCGACAAGCGATTCCAGCAAATAACCGATATCGTTCAGTGATTTTCATGGTTTCCCATAGAACAAGACAGATTGCGTAATTGTCCAGCGCATTGAAGGCAAACATCAATACAAAATTCACACAAACGGAGAAATTTTATGGCGGGTAAACTTACAGGTAAGATCGCATTAGTCACAGGTGGTAACAGTGGGATCGGACTCGCTACAGCCCAACGGTTTGTACAAGAGGGGGCTTACGTCTTTATCACTGGTCGTCGTCAAAACGAACTTGATGCTGCGGTGAAGAAAATTGGAGAAAATGTCACTGCTGTTCAGAGTGATGTGTCGAATCTCGCAGATATCGATCGCCTGTTCGCCACGATCAAACAAGAGCAAGGACACCTCGATGTAATCTTCGCCAATGCTGGCGGTGGAGAACTCGCCCCACTCGGCTCAATCACCGAAGAACACTTTGACAAAACGTTCAACACTAACGTCAAAGGTTTGCTGTTCACCGTGCAGAAGGCACTGCCTCTGTTGCCAGAAGGTGCTTCCATTATTCTGAACGCCTCGATCACTTCCATAAAGGGCACCCCAGCCTTCAGTGTTTACAGCGCTACTAAAGCCGCCGTGCGATCGTTTGCCCGTAATTGGACACTCGACCTGAAAGAGCGCAAGATCCGGGTTAACGCCATTAGTCCTGGCGTGATTCCTACTCCCGGTTACAATCTCTTGGGACTGAGTGATCAGCAGGTGCAGGAATTCGTGACCAGCCAAGTCAGCGCCATCCCGTTGGGAAGAGTCGGCACGCCCGATGAGATTGCCAAAGCCGTTGTCTTTCTCGCATCAGACGACAGCAGCTTTGTGAACGGTATCGAGCTGTTTGTCGATGGCGGTATGGCACAGATTTGAAGACTTAGGCATTATGTAAAAATAAGTTTTACAAAATTTATTTGGAATAGCTTGCTAAAGCTAGCTTTAATATAAAAATTGTTCAAGTTATTTTTACACAAATCCTTAGATAAAATCCTCACCGAATTTACGATGTTTAAATTTTGGCAAAAGTATTGAAGATTCAAATAATCTTACAAGGAGTAAAGTCATGACCACATTTCACACAATCGAGATTGATGGTTTAGATATCTTTTATCGAGAAGCTGGCTCCCGTAATAATCCGACAATTCTGCTGTTGCATGGCTTCCCGACTTCATCTCACATGTTTCGCAATCTGATGTCTGCGCTTGGCGATCGCTTCCATCTGGTTGCACTCGATTATCCGGGTTACGGCAACAGTTCGATGCCAACTGTGAATGAATTTGATTACACGTTTGATCACCTAGCTCAGATCGTGGAGAAATTTATTACCGCGATCGATCTCAAACGCTATAGCCTTTACGTGATGGATTATGGCGCTCCCATTGGTTATCGGATTGCGGCTAAATATCCAGAGCGAGTGGAAGCACTGATCGTCCAAAACGGGAATGCATATGAGGAAGGTCTGCGCGAATTTTGGAACCCAATCAAGGCTTACTGGCAAGACCGTTCTCCTGAGAATGCTGGCAAGCTCAAACACCTTGTCACCCTGGAAGCAACCAAGTGGCAATATACCAACGGCGTTCGCAATCTGGAAGCGATCAGCCCTGATACCTGGAACATGGATCAACTCTTCCTCGATCGTCCCGGCAACGATGAGATTCAGCTGGCGCTGCTCTATAGCTATGGCACCAATCCACCCTTGTATCCGCAATGGCAGGAGTATTTCCGCAAACATCAACCACCCACCCTCATTGTTTGGGGTAAGAATGACTACATCTTTCCTGCTGAAGGCGCTGAACCCTACAAACGCGACCTGAAAGACGTTGAGTTTCATTTACTCGATACCGGGCATTTTGCCTTGGAAGAGGAAGGAGATGCGATCGCAGACCATATTCGTCGCTTTCTGACCACTCACGTTGTGAAGGAGGACACCATACTAACTACCAGCAGGAAATAATTTCGACTAGGTAGCGATGTCGATAGAAAGTTATTGTCATCTACAATCATTGCCCATCAATTAACACTGTCAAGTTAATTAGCTTAACAGTGCCATTTCAACAGATTGTTTAGTATTCATCAAAAGGAGAACGTCATGGTTACTCAAGTAAACTTACAAGCGCAAAAAGTTTTGGAAGTCGCAGATGATCCGCGTCTTTCCAGCGAAGTGAAGGCATTTTTGAAAGTGCTGAATTCAGGGGGTGTGGCGTTAGAGACATTAACTCCACTCGAAGCACGTCAAGTACTTGTGGATGTACAGGCTTCCGTTAAAGTCGATCTTTCAGGCATTGAGGAGTCTGAGAAGACGATTACCTCTGAGGGTTATTCAATTACCCTCAATATTGTACGACCTGAAGGGGTCAAAGGCACATTGCCTGTTTTCATCTTTATTCATGGCGGCGGTTGGGTACTGGGCGATTACCCAACGCACAAGCGCATGGTTCGCGATCTCGTTGTGCTTTCAGGTTTTGCGGCTGTCTTTGTCAACTACACTCGCACTCCAGACGTTCAGTATCCACAAGCTATTAATGAAATCTATGCCGCGACCAAATGGGTTGCCGAGCATGGTGAGGAGATTAATGTTGACGGCAAAAATCTGGCAGTTGTAGGCAACAGTGTGGGCGGTAATATGACGGCTGTAACTACTTTGATGGCAAAAGCAAAACAAGGGCCGCACATTAAGCTGCAAATCCTCATGTGGCCAATTGTAGATGCTGATTTTGAAACGAATTCTTATCACCAATTTGGCGATAAGCGTTTTCTGACCGTACCAACGATGAAGTGGATGTATGACATGTACATCGCTGACCCAGAAAAGCGCAAAGACATTTATGCTTCTCCCCTACAGGCAACGGTTGAGCAACTCAAAGGCTTGCCTCCAGCGTTAATTGTGGTTGCAGAGAGCGATATCTTGCATGACGAGGGCACAGCCTATGGACGCAAGCTGGATCAAGCTGGGGTCGAGGTGACAACTGTGCAGTACAACGGCATGATTCATGACTTCGGACTACTGAATGGTTTAGCCGAGGTTCCGGCAGTTCGTTCTCTGTTTGTTCAAGCTGCTGCCCAATTGAAGAAATATCTGCAATAGGATGCGTAGTTTACCGCCGCAGGCATCGCTTCTTTAACCGCCAGTTGCAATGAATCCTCGTTCTTGCAGGTTTTGGCGTTGTGGGCTTGAGATTGCTCTGACTTATTCAATCTTCGTTGGTTAAGTCAGAGTTAAGCTCCACAGTTCGCATTTGAGAGTCCGGGCAAGGGGATTGAGAAAGTTCAGTGCGATCGCGCCAGAACAGAGAAAAACGTGAAGATGAACGCATCAGGAGACACATGAACATCAACAAAAATGACACCGCAATCGTCGTTATCGATCCGCAGAACGATGTCTTAAGTGAAACAGGAGTCTCCTGGGATTTGGTGGGTGACAGTGTTAAGGAGAACAAGACGGTCGAGAACATCGAGCGCATCTTCAAAGCCGCAAAGCAGAATGGTTTTGAGGTTTTCATCTCTCCCCACTATTACTACCCCACTGACTACAACTGGAAATTTACCGGAACTTTGGAGGAGATGATGCTTGGGGTAAAGGAGTTTGTTCGCACTGGACCCTTAAGCCTAGATGGTTTCTTAGGATCGGGTGCCGACTGGCTTGATCGCTACAAGCCTTTTATTGAGGATGGCAAAACCATCGTGGTCAGCCCCCATAAAGTCTATGGACCGCAAAGCAATGATCTCGTTTTGCAACTGCGTAAGCGCAACCTGAGCAAAGTCATTTTGCTCGGAATGTTGGCAAATCTCTGTGTTGAAGCTCACCTGCGCGATCTGATCGAACAGGGATTTGAAGTCCTTGTCGTCAAGGATGCAACGGCTGCCCCGCGCCATCCGGATCTTGGTGATGGCTATAAGGCAGCACTGATTAATTTTGGGTATGTCGCTAACGCCGTTCTGTCTACAGACGACATTGTGGCAGCAATGTTGTAGCGATGAAGAGTGCTGAGTTCCGAGTGCTGAGTGCTGAGTTAAAAGACCACCCGCAAGGGGTGGGGTATGAACCAACTCTTGCATGAAGAGTGCTGAGTTCCGAGTACTGAGTGCTGAGTTAAAAGACCAGCCGCAAGGGGTGGGCTATCAACCAACTCTTGCATGAAGAGTGCTGAGTTCCGAGTACTGAGTGCTGAGTTAAAAGACCAGCCGCAAGGGGTGGGCTATCAACCAACTCAAGAGTTAAGAAGATTCCGCCCACAAGGGGCGGGGCTTTTACCATAGTGAAAAATTACTGAGTACTCTTCTTACTCAGCACTCAGCACTGCGCTTTGTGCAATCGCCTCATCAATCAATCCAAAGAGTCAACTCTATGCTCAAAGCAATTAAACATAACCGCCGCCGCTTTCTGGGAACGGCGGCAGCAAGCATTCTCACAGAAATGGCACTCATGGGTACCGCACACGCAAGCTTCGACAAGCCCAAACGATCTGAATTTAGGTTTACTCCCATCAAGCAGATCAAGGCGGGTGTCCTCGACATCGGTTACTATGAAACAGGATCGAGCGATGGATCTCCAGTGTTGCTGCTGCATGGATTCCCATATTCCATCGATAGCTACATTGACGTTGCACCAATGCTTGCTACACGTGGATGTCGGGTGATTGTTCCCTACCTGCGGGGACATGGATCAACCCGTTTTCTCCACAGCGAAACACCACGCTCCGGGCAGCAAGCCGCGATCGGTGTCGATGCGATTGCCTTGATGGATGCATTGCAGTTGAACCGTGCTGTGCTTGCTGGCTATGACTGGGGTGGACGAGCCGCTTGCGTTGTTGCGGCTCTCTGGCCGGAACGATGCACCGGTTTGGTGTCCGTCAATAGCTACCTGATCCAGGACATTGCCAAGGCAGGGCTGCCACTTTCACCCGCGATCGAATCCGGGATCTGGTACCAATATTATTTCCAGACTGAGCGCGGACGCGCCGGACTAACGGCTAACAGACGTGAGATTGCGAGGATTCTCTGGACTCGCAATTCACCGAACTGGCGCTTTGACGAGGCAACGCTCGATCAACACGCCAGCGCCTTCGACAACCCCGATTATGTGGAGGTCGTCATCCATTCCTACCGCCATCGCCTTGGACTTGCTGCCGGCTATCCCATGTATGAGGAGCTTGAGCAGCGGCTCGCCGCGCAACCGACCATTCCGGTGCCGACGATCACGCTGGACGGGGACGCAGATGGTGTCGTGCCAGCAACCGATGGGAAATCGACGGCAGCGAAGTTTAGCGGAGATCGCCAGCATCGGGTCATTCCGAATATCGGTCATAACCTGCCCCAGGAATATCCCACAGCATTTGCAGATGCGGTCTGGGAACTCGCATCAAAGAAACGTTGATGACTTCTCCAGAGCTATGACCATACACTTCTTCACCTTCAAAGGGATCTTCATATCGACCACTCTCATGTATTTAATCGCCATGAACACCTCCACACCGAGCGCCAGGGACATTATCGGATCATCACCGTTGATTGCAATCGAAAATGAAGCACCACCCAAGCTGATTGTCGATCCACCGCTTCCCGAACCGTTGACCCAGGGCCGCGTTTTCATCCAGTACCGGACGGAGAATCTGCGCGTGTTGCCAGTGTTCGGCAAAGGCGCTCTCGAAGTATCGCCGCGTATCGGTCACATCCACATTACCGTTGACGATTTGCCGTGGCACTTTGTCGATACTAGCGGCCAAACGATCATCCTGGTCGGACTGGAACCTGGTCCACACAAGGTACTGATCGAACTAGCCGACCCCACGCACAAGGTAATCACCAGCGAAACGGTGATGTTCACGCTGCCCAATCCTGAGCGATAAGTAGGCATTGCATTTATTGTAATATTTTATATAAATATGAACAATGCCGAAAATCCTCGACTACCCCTACCGCCTTTCGATCGTGAATCCGCCATCCAAAAAGTCCGAATCGGAGAAGATGCTTGGAACACACGTAACCCTGAACAAGTATCACTCGCTTACACGTCGGATAGCATTTGGCGCAACCGCTCAGAATTTCTATCTGGTCGTGAGGCGATCGTACAGTTCTTGACACGTAAGTGGCTTAAAGAATTGGACTACCGTCTGATCAAAGAGCTTTGGGCTTTTCGAGACAACCGAATTGCTGTCCGGTTTGCTTACGAATGGCATGATGATTCCGGCAACTGGTTCCGTTCTTACGGGAATGAAAATTGGGAGTTCGACGAACACGGATTCATGCGGTGGCGTATTGCCAGCATCAATGACCTGCCAATTCACCAGAGCGATCTCAAATTCCACTGGATACTGGGTCGTCGTCCCGATAATCATCCCGGATTGTCAGACCTCAATCTTTGACAAGCCGGAGCAACGACCATATCACCTAGTTTTTATCCTGCAAGGAGTCTACTGCTATGAATGCAAACAACGGCATCATCAACCAACTCAGCCCGTATGCAGTGACTGAAACTATTGATCGCTTTGTAGCCATCCTTCAAGCAAAAGGCATCACCGTTTTTGCCCGTATTGATCAACAGGCTGAAGCCGAAAAAGTCGGACTAAGCTTGTGTCCGACGCAGTTGTTGCTGTTTGGCAGCCCGAAAGCCGGAACTCCCCTGATGGTGGCAGAACCAACAATCGCCCTGGATTTACCCCTGAAAGTACTGGCATGGGAAACTACTCATGGCAAGGTGTGGGTGAGTTACAACGATCCTAATTACTTAAAACAGCGATTTTCTCTCTCCGATGAGTTGGCGAAGAACATCGCTATCATTACACCTTTAATTCATCAAGTACTCTTTAATTAACTTATTTGTTGATTCAATTTAGTTGACTATTGACGCAATTTAAAATTCTCATGAAACTCATTTCTGTAAACGTCGGACTGCCGCGTGAAGTGACCTGGAAAGGGAAAACAGTTAGTACTGGAATTTTCAAAGAACCAGTCAGCGAACGCGTGATGCTGCGATCGCTCAATTTAGACGGTGATCGGCAAGCCGATCTCACCGTTCATGGAGGAGCAGACAAAGCAGTCTATGTATATCCCTTCGAGCATTACGATTACTGGCGAGGTCAATTGCCTGACACAGAGCTGCCATTAGGTATCTTTGGCGAAAATTTCACGACTACTGGGCTGAGAGAAGAGAAACTGAACATTGGGGATTGCTTTCATATCGGCACTGTAAAACTGATGGTGACACAACCTCGTCTACCTTGCTACAAACTGGGGATTCGGTTTGGACGACCTGATATGGTTAAACGATTTCTTGCAAGTCGTCGAACTGGATTTTACTTTCGTGTTTTGCAAGAGGGCGAAGTTGGAGCCGGAGACACTTTAGAGTTGGTAAGCCGGGATGACAACAATATTACTGTTGCTAATATCACTCAGCTTTACACTCATGAGCAGAACAATCCAGAGTTACTTCACCAAGCGGCTCAACTTGAAGCCTTACCCGAAAGCTGGCGCGACTACTTCCGGGAGCAAAGTCGTCGTCAAGGAGTAATCTTATGACTACATATCACACAATCTTAATCGATGGTTTAGATATCTTCTACCGCGAAGCTGGTTCCCATGATAATCCAACAATTTTGCTATTGCATGGCTACCCAACGTCGTCTCACATGTTCCGCAATCTCATACCTGCGCTTGCGGATAAATTCCATCTGGTTGCTGTATCCCCAATGGCAAGCTTACCTGCGTCAGTATCAACCACCCACGCTGGTGGTTTGGGGCAAAAACGATCGGGGCTTTTTAGTCGAGGGAGCCTACGCCTACAAACGCGACTTGCAGAACCTTGAGTTTCATTTGTTTGATACCGGGCATTTTGCTCTGGAAGAGGAAGGAGATGCGATCTGCGCTAACGCAGCAGCGCTTCGCTATCCCAAACCATATTGCTCAATTTCTCACGTCGCGGCTGCAACCCATCCCTGCCTAATCAGTCGCGATCGCACGTTAGCATTTTTGAAACAGCATTTAGGCAGTAGTGTCAAAGTCCCAAAGTAGGCGACTATTGCCAGGTAATTCGCCCACTTTGATCGCATTTAAGCAGCGATTGGAACACTTCGCTTCGGGCTTGTTCACTGGCTCAACTCAATTAGTTCAACAGAAATATAGAGGTTATAACAGTGCTAGTTTTTACATGGAAAAAAGTTCAAAGGTTTTTGCTGTTGCTACTCGCCTTTAGCGTTTTGGTTAGTGTATTGATGCGGAAAGAAGTAGCCATTTCCAAAGAATTATCCCAAAGATTGAACTCTAAACCCTCAATTGTTCTTGTTCATGGTGCCTTTGCTGACGGTACATCATGGCAACACGTCATTCCACTTTTAGAACAGGATGGCTATACTGTTACCGCTGTGCAGATTCCCCTCTCCTCACTTGCAGAGGATGTTGCAATGACTAAGCGTGTAATTGATGCTCAGAAGGGTTCCGTTGTTGTAGTTGGACATTCCTACGGTGGAAACGTGATCACGGGTGCGGCGGCTGGCAACCCGCAAGTTAAAGCTCTAGTTTATCTCAATGCTTTTGCACCGGATTCAGGCGAAAAGACTAGCGATTTGAATAGCAAATACAAAGCAGCTCCTCTCAGCACGGCAATTGTGCCTGATGCAGCAAACTTCCTCTACATAGATCGTGAGAAGTTTCACAATCTTTTTGCCCAGGACGTGTCGGAGGCTGAGGCTCGGATAATGGCAGCAACACAAAAGCCGATCGCTAGTGCAGCGTTTGAGCAATCAGTGAATGACATAGCCTGGAAGACGATTCCTTCCTGGTATCTCGTGACTCAAAACGATCGAGCCATCAACCCTGAGCTTCAGCGATTTATGGCAAAACGCATCGGTGCCAAGACCACCGAGATCAAATCCAGCCATGTGGCCTTTATTTCTCATCCAAAAGAGGTTGCCAAACTAATCGAAGCGGCTGCAACTGCCTCTGTGAAGTAGTTCTAATTTATTTGGAATACTGTTTTACGACCGAGAAAAGTAGTCTTTTGGCACTGGCGAAAGACATAACAAACTGATTCACAAAACAAAAATGCAAATATGACTCACTATGACTACATTGTGATTGGTGCAGGTTCGGCAGGCTGCGTCGTCGCCAACCGTCTGACAGAAGAGAGTGAAACAACCGTGTTATTACTCGAAGCTGGCAACCCGGATACTAAACCAGAGATTCAAATCCCAGCGAAATGCATCAGCTTACTAGGCTCCGAAGTGGACTGGGCATACTTCTCTGAGCCAGAACCATACCTGAACGATCGCAAAATCTTTTGTCCCCGAGGGAAAGTCTTGGGTGGCAGCAGTTCGATTAATTTCATGATTTATCTGCGGGGTAATCATCACGATTATGACCACTGGCAGTCATTGGGGAATCCCGGCTGGAGTTACCAAAATGTACTGCCTTATTTCAAGAAATCCGAGCATCAGCAACGTGGTGCCTCCGAATACCACGGGGTTGATGGGGAATTGAGCGTGACTGATCTCATTGCCCCTGCTGTGGTATCCCAGCGCTTTGTCGATGCAGCGATCGCAATGGGATATCCCAACAATCCTGATTCCAATGGAATGCAGCAGTCAGGTGCAGGACTCTATCAGTTGACAATCAAGGATGGTAAACGTCACAGTGCTGCTGCTGCTTTCCTCTTACCCATTCTTGAGCGTCCCAATTTGACTGTAATGACAAGAGCTTTGGTGACTCGATTGTTGTTTGAGGGTACCCGCACCGTTGGGGTGGAATATCTGCACGAGGGCACGCTGCATCAAGTCAGGGTTAACCAGGAAGTGATTTTAAGCGCTGGCGCGTTCGATTCGCCCAAGCTGCTGATGCTTTCTGGCATTGGGAATGCAGAACACCTGCAAGCATTGGGAATTCCGGTAGTGGTTGAGTTACCAGGTGTCGGTCAAAATCTTCAGGATCACCCTGTCGTGCCCGTGGTATACCAAGCAACTAAGGATTTACACACTGCAAGCACCAGTAGTATTGGTGAAGCTAGTTTGTTTTTACATACTCAGGGTAATCTGAATGCTACACCAGATTTACAGTTTCTCTTCGGTCCGATTGTGTTAGCACCTCCGGGCTATGCCCACTCTGGTTCAGGATTCACAAGTCTAGTCTGTTTGACCCATCCCCAAAACATTGGGAGTGTTAGTTTGCGTTCGCTTGATCCCAAGGACGCACCGATGATTCGGCTAAACTATCTGCAAAGTGAAGCCGATGTGCAAAAGCTCGTTGCCGGGATTAAACTAATGCGTAACTTGTTCTATGCAAGTGCCTTTGATGAGTTTCGCGGTGAAGAAGTCGCTCCCGGTGCAGATAAGCAGAGCGATGAAGCACTCGTTGCTTACGTCCGAGAAGTTTGCAATACTGTGTATCATCCGGTGGGCACCTGTAAAATGGGCACTGATACAATGGCAGTTGTAGACCCTGAACTGCGGGTACATGGGGTTATGGGGTTGCGTGTTGTTGATGCCTCCATCATGCCAACCATCACCACTGGAAATACGAATGCACCTACTATTATGATCGGCGAAAAAGCAGCCGATTTAATTAAAACCACAGGTGTCGTTTCACAGCAAATACCTTCAGCGATCGCAAGCTGAAAGCCTTGCGTGCGGAACTCGTATGCAAATTATTACCGTTGAACAGAAGTGAAGTATTCAATCTTACAACGGGGAGACGATCTGCGCTTCTCTGCGAGACGCTACGCGAACGCAGCAGCGCTTCTGCTGAGGCAGACGCTTCTCTGCGAGAGGCTCCGCCAACGCGAACGCTATCGCAAATACCACTGGATACTTGGTCGTCGTCCCGACGATCGTCCCGGATTGTCCAACCTCAATCTTTAAGAATTGGATAGCACTTGCACTTAACGCAGTAGTGATAAACTTTGGCTAGATCGCCAATGCCGTTTAATTAGTTTTTCAAGAATATTCAAAACAATGAAAATACTACTCAAAATATCCACATTATTCCTTGCTCTGCCAATTAGTGTATTAGCTAATTGTTCCTTACCTGCTTCTGCTGACTCTACTGCTGGCATCGTCTTGAGTACGAAATGCCAGGGTGGTTACAACATCAATATTTGGCGGAATTATACTTCCGGCGAACTGCTCTATCGCGCGACTAGTCCCAACGGTAATTTAAGTTTGGGCAAAGGAACTAGCAAAGCAACAGAAGGTGTTCGAGTGTATAAGTTTCGGAAGGGAATTTATGAATATTGGGTTTGGGATGGCACGTTGGATAACCCGCAATCTGGAACTTTAGAGGTTTATAAAAATAACCGTATCTTGATGCAGAAAACTTGTAGGAAAAATTGACGTACAGAATGGGCTAAACGCCCATTCTGAATTCTGACTTCTAAGTTCTGACTTCTTCTTCAACAAACTCAAAGGATATGAAAGTGGACACTCAACACTATGACGACATTATTATCGGCGGTGGCAAAGCGGGTAAAACACTGGCACCAGCGCTGGTTGCTAATGGACGTAAAACTGCTCTGGTTGAACGCAGTTTAAATATGATTGGTGGTGGGTGCATCAATATCGCCTGCATTCCTACTAAAACTATGGTGGCGAGTGCAAATGTAGCAAACACAGTACGAAACAGTGCCGCTTATGGGGTTCAAAGCAACACACCCACTGTTAATTTAGCAGAGGTGATCCAACGAAAACGATCGGTTGTGCAATCTGCGCGTGAAATGAACTTGCACAATTTAGAAACGGCTCTGGATAACAACTTGATCATCGGCGAAGCAAGGTTTGTTGCTCCCAAAACGATCGCAGTAACGACGACTGAGGGGAACAATCGCTTACTCACCGCCGAACGGTTGTTTATCAATACAGGCACACAACCGTTAATTCCATCCATTCCCGGACTCACAGAAGTTGAGTTTTTAACAAGTGAGTCGATTATGGAGCTAGAATACCTGCCTGAACACCTGATCGTTCTCGGTAGTGGCTATATTGGTTTAGAGTTTGCCCAGATGTTTCGGCGCTTTGGCTCTCGCGTTACTGTCATTGGGCAAAGTGAGCAAATCCTGTCACAGCAAGATCCAGATATAGCGATCGCAGTTCAAAGACTTTTCGAACAAGATAATATTGAATTCTTATTAAAGGCGAAGGTGTTAAGGGTCGATCGCACTGGTAATGAAACCATCCTGCAAATCCAAGTTGCCGATCAGTCCCTCAGCCTCCAGGGGTCGCATTTACTCGTAGCTGTTGGTCGTGCGCCCAACACCGATAGCTTAAATTTAGCTGCTGCTGGTGTGGCAACTGATACACGGGGATTTATTCAAGTCAACGATCGCTTGGAGACAAATGTACCGGGGATTTGGGCGTTAGGCGATATCAATGGCGGCCCGCAATACACCCATATATCACTCGACGATTATCGCATTATCAAAGCTAATTTAATTGATGGGGGCGATCGCAGTGCAGGCGATCGCTTAGTGCCATCCTGTCTGTTCATCGATCCAGAACTGGCTCATGTGGGTTTGACTGAAACTGAAGCACAGCAACAAGGATATGCCATCCGCGTGGCGAAGGTTGATGCGTCAGCCGTTCCTAGAGCGAAAACACTCGGTCAAACCGATGGACTGCTGAAGGCGATCGTGGATACCGAGACAGGATATATTCTTGGTTGTTCACTCTTCTGTCATACAGCGGGTGAAATCATTTCGACGGTGCAGATGGTGATGCAAGCTCAAATGCCCTACACCGTTTTGCGCGATGGCGTATTGACTCATCCCACGATGACCGAAGGGTTAAATCTGCTGTTTTCAAAGTTGTGAGGCAGCAAGTGCAGATATCTTACAACCAGGAGCAAAGTACTGTTGTTTACCCTCGTCTATCTCGATACACGCAGCTAGGAGAGATCCGGGTACTAACCCTGGTTGTCGCTGGTAGTCATGACTTTATTTGTTCGCCACTCCACGCCCATCGGTTGCATCTGGGGATTGCCGGCTCCAAGCTCATTCTGATTGAAAAGGCGGGCCATTTCCCCTGGTTTGAACAACCCGATCCATTTTTCAGCAAAGTGAAAGAAGGGCTAGCTGCCGTCCAGTAATCTCTGGGAGGTCAGTCGTAATCGACGCCAAAATTGTCGTTGAACCATTTTCAAGCATATTTGAAAGGAGAATGATTATCTTTATTTTGAGAAACTTGTTGCTCCACCTGTAAAGGCTAAAAACACCAAAAAATGGTCTGACTAAATAGTCTTACATCCCACACCCTTGACTGTCACAATCGGTTATTACGGAAGTTAATTCATGAAAAAAGAGTAAAAAATTACATTTATCTCTAAAAAAACACATTTTGAATAAGAAAATTTATCAGATGTATTCTCAATAAGGAGCAATAAATAATGAGGGTAGTTTGGTAGACAATTTAATAATATAATTTTATTCTTAAAGCATTAATAAATCATTGTGACTTATGTTTATCTGAAAATAAAGTTAAAAACGCCATGAAAACTTCAGATCATTAATAAAATTAATGAGTAAAATTGTCTAATTCAAATATTAATAATATTGATAAATCAACTTATATATCTGTAGTAATTACGGCAAGCTTATGGAAGGAATAGAAGAATGTACCTCATTTCAGATGTCAAATTATAAAACTCTCTTTTTTGTTGAAAAGTAACAAGATGAACTGATTGAAAACATTGAAATATCCACCGCATGGTTGAATTGTTTATGGCTTTTCCCAATTGATTTTTTACAGTATAGTTTAAAGATTTCAAAGCTGCTCTAATTTCTCTTGGTGCTAGTTTTTTTAAACTTAGTTTGAGTATTAGTCAAGGCTTTTTCTATTTTCTTTGATAATTTTTTTAAGTCAGATTTTTTTCTGTCTGTTCCTATGTACTAAATACATCCGTTTCCTTGGGGTGTGACAGTTGTGGGTGCGGAATGTGGGTTCTAATGGTGTTATATGTTCGGAACGATCTGCGATCGCAGGTGATGATTCTTTAATCAAAAGTTCCACCGCTTTTCTGATCCGTTCCCCCAAAACATCAGACAGTTCAGCCTGTCCTTGGCGTGAGGCTTGAATTGCAGTAATTAGCGGACTCGGTTTCTCTGGCTTTTCTGGGTGAAGAGACTGTTCTCCAAGTAACAACCGCAACGCCAATACCTGTAACCCTGGTTTACCTTCTTCAAACCACAGGTCAATGTCCCACTCATACCAAGCATCATAATCTGACCCAGCGTGAATCAATCGCCATTGTCGCCCATTGGTCTGTGGCGGTCTAAACGACCATTGCGTTGATCCAAACGAGCGGGATTCCAAGGGATATCGTAATGTAATACCAAATGAGCAGTTTCTTGTAAATTTAACCCTTCTGATGTAGCATCAGTGGCAACCAGAATGCGAATTTTGTCATTAGGATCATTAAAAGCTTGCTTAATTTCTTCCCGTTGCGTATCACTCATCCCACCAAATAACACCCGAATTGCTTTTGGGTACTTTTTTAAAGGTTTCTTTGAGACGGCGTTCGAGATAATCCAAGGTGGTTTTATATTCGGTAAAGATAACCAGCCGATTTTCCTTCACCCATTCGTGACCATTGCGGAGATATTTTTTAATTTCCTTGAGCAAACGTTCCTAACGTTCATCGGCTTCTGGATCAGGTAAAAAATCTTCGTATTGCGAAATAAGTCCCAATTCTTCCAGAGCAACATCAATACTAGCTACTTCTGCGGTTAAACGAGAGAGCAAAGGTTTAAACCAAGCACCTGTGGTTTTAGCAGCGTGTTGCAGACGGCCTTCTACTTCCCGGTCATCATCAAGGTCTTCCAAAGTTGCTCGCCGCGCTGCTTGCACTTTTGCCAGTTCTGCTGAATCTTCTTGCTCAATACCAGCTTTAAATCTATGCCAGGAGTAGGCGAAGGTATAGGGACAGGACAACAAGCGTTTGTTAAGAACTTCGATAGCGAAGAATGCGGCTATTTGTTCAGTTCTTCTTGAAGATGCGATCGCTGATTTTACAGCAGCACGAAACTCTGCAAAAGCTGCGGACAGCCTTTTCTCTTCCACACCGAAGTATAAGGGAATTGGTTGAGGAATGCGATCGCAAAATCTTGGTGTACGTCCTGCTTGTTCATCCAGTTGATTAATTTCCCGCTTCAGACGACGCACTACAACTTCTGATATTCGTTGTTTAATTGCGTCTGTAAATTCGCTAGTTTGAGTAAATCGCACTGGGTCAAGTTGTTCCAGGAAACCAGAAAAACAACGAGTATGAGCGTTGTGAGGTGTAGCAGTGAGAAATAACTTATGCTCAAACCAAGGAGAAATAGCCCGCAACATTTGAGATAAATCGCTTGCTTTTCAATTACACCTTATTCGCACGGAACAAATGCTTGCGGAAAAATAGCCAAAACAACGTCGCCCAAGGAATTAGCTGTATGAAAGAACCGCAACATCGTCCGATAACTACCACCAATGCCTGCCCAACGGGAGATTCCCAACATAGTGACTCGACCGCTCATTGCTAACATGGCCAGGATTATTTGGTTCAATTACCGCATCGTTGTAGCGTTTATCTGCGGTAACAGGCATTGTAACAGTGATCAGATGTCGAACATGGGCTGCTTGTAGCTTTTAAGTTAGTCGTTGTGAGAGACAATAACTCTACTACGCCAGCCCTCTCTCTTCATACTCTTTTTTTGGCGAAGGTATTGCAAAATTCAAAACATTTTCAGACGAAGAGGAGCAACTCCGGGGGATTTAAACCCCGACTGAAACTGGCGCTACGTATTTTGGTTGGGGTATTAAACCCTTTAATTTCCGATAATTCTAACATATCTGTTTGCTTATGCAGATCGAACACCATCGATACTTTTAAGTCTGCAATAACCAGATGATTTAGCTTTTAAATTGAGATTTACTCAAGATATCAACTTTTGCGACAAAAGATGAAGTAAGATTCACATCTGAAGCAGTCGCCGTATAATCCCATAGTTTCTGACAAAAAATAGTCTAGTGCGATGATTAATAAATATCCTCAGAATCTTATAGTGTCCTGCTTACCGCTGAGTATGTTTCTATTACTCAGCAGTATATCTTCTAGTCCACTGAAAGCTCAGGCTGTTGATACTACACAATTACCAACTAGTAATTTCATCCTGTCACAACAACGACTCCCACCACCACAGGATGTCCAACCACCCGCACCTTCCCCACTTCCCTCACCTGAACTGCCACAGCCACTCCCCCCACCAGCAGAACTATTACCCCCCTCTGCGCCAACTCCCAGACTTGAGGAACCACTCCCTGGAAACTTTCCTCAAACTATTGTTGTTGAACGGTTTGAAGTTATTGGTAGCACAGTCTTCAGTGCCCAAGAGTTAGCCCTCGCCACTGCTGAATTTACCAAACGACCGATCTCACTGACTGAAGTGTATCAAGCGCGTTCTAAAATCACTGATCTATATGTCAAAAATGGTTACATTACTTCTGGTGCATATATTCCACCCCAAACAATCCAATCCGGTGTTGTAAAAATTCAGGTGGTCGAAGGTAAATTAGAAGATATCCAGGTAACTGGGACTCGGCGGTTGAATCCGAATTATGTCCGCAGCCGACTTGCAATAGCGACATCACCGCCTCTTAATCGTCAGCGTCTACTAGAGGCGCTGCAACTTTTGCAACTTAATCCTTTGATTCAAAATGTGACTGCTGAACTCTCGGCAGGATCGCGGACTGGTGCGAGTCTGTTAGAAGTCAAGATCAGCGAGGCTAAAACCTTTAGTAGCCAAATAGTTCTTGACAATGGGCGATCGCCTAGTGTTGGCAGTTTTCGCCGCCGATTACAATTGAATGAAGCCAACTTATTGGGATTTGGAGATGCTCTGAGTTTAGGATACACTAACACTGATGGTAGCAACTCCTTTGACGCTAGTTACACATTGCCTCTTAATCCCCGCAATGGAACGCTTGCCTTCAACTATGGCATCACATCAAGTAATGTCATTGAACCTCCTTTCAACATTTTAAATATCGAATCGGCATCTCGCTATTACGAATTGACATTCCGTCAGCCCATAGTTCAAACTCCCACACAAGAATTCGCTCTTGGGTTGACAGCCTCGCGACGGGAAAGTGAAGCCTCTTATTTCCCCTTGGGAGAGCGACTGCCTTTCCCCGGTTTAGGCGCTGATGAACAGGGACGCACCAAGGTATCTGCGTTGCGATTTTTTCAAGAATGGACCAGTCGCAACAGCCGTGAAGTCATCGCCCTCCGCTCTCAATTTAGTTTGGGCATAGATGTGTTGAATCCGACGATTGCTCAGAATCCTCCCGATAGCCGTTTTTTTGCTTGGCAAGGGCAAGCACAGTGGGTACGCCTTTTAGCTCCTGAAACCTTACTGTTATTTCGTTTAAATACGCAACTCGCATCTAGAACACTTTTGCCTTTAGAGCAATTTGGCTTAGGTGGGCAAGATAGCATTCGAGGCTACCGTCAAGATTACCTGCTGACAGATAATGGCACTTTTGTTTCTGCTGAAGTTCAAGTACCGATTCTGCGCTTACCCCAGATAAATAGCACTTTACAGGTTGTCCCGTTTGTGGATTTTGGTGTTGGCTGGAACAGTTCTGGTAGAGAGAATCCCGACCCTAATACTCTAGCTGCTGTTGGTCTGGGGTTGCGTTGGTCACAGGGCGATCGCTTCACCGTTCGTCTTGACTGGGGTATTCCTTTAGTATCTGTTAACTCAAATGACCGAACATTACAAGAAAATGGTCTGTATTTTAGTTTATTCTATAATCCTTTTTAAAATTTAGGGGTTCATTCTTCGCTTCTCTACCAGAGGCTGCGTCAATGGGGGGTTCCCGCCATTAAAGCAACTGGTGGGCGATTTCCAATCGTCAGATATTTTTTCGCCAGTGGGATGTACCTAATTCATTTAATTCCTGCCTTGCTCCTATCTATTTCGCAAAATTCCCTGAAGCAGTACTATTTGACTGATTAAAAAAGAAAAATCATCCAGTTCTTTAATATAATTCGGAATTTCCCCACCACTCAGAATAAAAATCCGCAAATATACTATGTGTTCTATTCGGTGTTTGATTTTATTCTGGGTATCCTAAGAAAGACAAGGTTGAATAATATAGAGGAAAGGGCAAAGTTTATAACTTATGTATGAGTGGAGAAAACAGCTACAACTTCTACCGCAAAAACTGATTGAACAATTACTCATCTCATTCCAGAAGGTCAATCATGAAGAGAAGGGCTGGTTTGCACCCTCATACCAATTTTGGGATTACAGACGGTGACAACTTTGATTAAGGAAATTTTCCCATAAGTTCAAACTTTCAGGCTGTACTTTTGGGAGTACTATTTTTCAGAATAAAACATAAAGATATGAGAATTTGAGGAACAGCCATGCTAAGAAATGAGCGGGAAAAAATACGCCATCTGTTGGTCATCCAAGACCTGCAAGGACGGCGAACTGTACCCTTGCAAGAGACTACTTATTCTCTGGGGCGGCATCTCGCAAACACTATAGTCTTGACTTCCCGGTCAGTATCAATGCAACATGCAATTTTATTGCGAGTAACTGTTCCAGACACTGACCAATATGGCTTCCAGGTTATTGATGGCAACTATAAGGGAAAAGGAAGTACTAATGGCTTATTTGTAAATGGCACTAAATGCTTTTCTCATAATCTCAGAAATGGAGATACCATTGCCTTTGGCAGTAATCAAGCTCAAGCTAAATATTATGCTATTTCCAACATTTCAGAACAAGCATTTTCTGAATCTTGTGATGTTGAAGACTTATCTGGTTTCCTCTCAGAGCAAGCTAGTCCCGCCAATCCTTTTCAAACCCTAGCTATCGATCCCACCTTTGAAGCAGCTAGTGAGTCCGCACTAGCTCGGCTAGCATCCTTCCCTGAACTCATCCCGAATCCAATTATTGAGATGGATTTCGAGGGAACAGTGACTTATCTCAATCCAGCCGCAACTCTCAAGTTTCCCAAACTTCGGGAAGTTGGGACGGAACACCCGATTTTAACAGGACTCCTGAGTACAGTTAAAAATCTAGAAAAAAATTCTTTTGTGCGGGAGGTGGAAGTAGGTGCAGAAGTTTTTGAACAATCCGTTCTCTACCTTCCTGAAAGTGATTTAATTAGAACTTTTATTATTAGGGATATTACAGAGCAAAAACAGGCCATAGCTGAACTGCGTCAGCGCGATCGCTTGCTACAGGCAGTTGCGGAAGCTGCCAATTATTTGCTAAGGGAAATGAATTACGAAACTGGTATTGAGCGAGCTCTAGCTGTACTGGGCGAAGCTGCCAAAGCAGATCGTGCCTATCTCTTTCAAAACCATCCCCATCCTGCTACAGGGGAAATAGCAGTCAGCCTACGCTTTGAATGGACACACTCCTTTATTGAATCTACCCACCACCATTGGCAGAATCAGCCTTATCAAGCTTCTGGATTAGCTCGTTGGTACGCTGTTCTCTCTAGTGGTCAGTCGATTAGCGGACTCACCCAAAAATTTCCTGTCGCCGAACAAGAATTCTTGATTAGAGATGGCATTCAATCCCTTCTCCTGGTGCCTCTTTGCTTAGAGAATGAGTTCTGGGGTTATCTTGGCTTGGCAGATTGCACCTTTGAACGTCATTGGTCAAGGCACGAAGAATCTACCCTTTTGACAATGGCTGCCAGTATCATGGGTACGCGGCAGCGTCAGCAAGTAGAAGAAAAGATTCGCTATCAAGCCCTCCATGACCTGCTGACAGGGTTGCCCAATCGCTTACTATTTAACGAGCTGCTCTGTAAAACTCTGCCCAACGCCACTCGCAATGGCGAAAGTTTAGCTGTGATCTTCCTCGACTTGGATCGCTTCAAGGTGATTAATGACACTCTGGGGCATACTTTGGGAGATCAATTGTTACAAAGCGTCGCTCAAAGATTACAAGACTTACTCAGAGGCGGAGACACCATAGCTCGTTGGGGAGGTGATGAATTCACTATCTTACTCCCGCGAGTCAATGATATTGAAGAAGTAACCCTGGTGGCGTACAGAATCCTACAAGCCTTAGAGGATGCTTTCCATCTCCAAGGGCATGAACTTTATGTGACTGCCAGCCTCGGTATTGCGTTGCTTGATAACAACAGTCCTGACGCCGAAACACTAATCCAGCACGCAGATGCCGCTTTATACTACGCCAAGGACAAAGGGCGGAATAACTACCAATTCTACAGTGTTTCTCTGAGCGCTAAAAATCCTGAACTCCTGACTTTAGAAAAGAGCTTGCGCTATGCCCTAGAACGTGAAGAATTTACGGTATACTATCAACCTCGTGTGAACATTGCTACAGAAGAAATTACTGGTATGGAAGCTCTGTTGCGTTGGCAGCATCCAGAGATGGGATTGGTCGCGCCCAGTGTCTTCATTCCCCTCGCCGAAGAGAGTGGATTAATTATCCCCATCGGCGAATGGGTGCTGCGGACTGCCTGTATCCAAAATAAAACCTGGCAAGATGCAGGATTGCCACCCATAACGATCGCTGTCAATCTTTCTCTGAAGCAGTTCCGCCAACCCAAATTGCTGGACATTATAGCCGAAATGTTAGAACAAACGGCGCTAGAAGCCCGCTTTTTAGAATTAGAAATTACCGAAAGCACAGCCATTGAAAATTTAGATTTTACCAAAACGGTGTTAGAGAATCTACAGCAGATGGGTGTTTACATCTCCATTGATGACTTTGGTACGGGTCATTCCTCGCTCTCGCGCTTACAGCTTTTGCCAATCCACAATCTGAAAATAGATAAGTCTTTTATTCAAGATTTGACGCACGATGTCAAAGTTGCTCATATTATCAAGGCCATAGTTACCTTGGGACACAGCTTAGGATTGAAGTTGATAGCCGAAGGGGTAGAGAAGCAAGAGGAACTGGAGTTCTTGAAATCTATCGACTGTGAGGATGTACAGGGCTTTCTATTCTACCGCCCGCTTTCTGCAAAGATTGCAACCGAAATCCTCGAAAGTAAACGACCAACGCTCTAGTAGAAGGAAAAACTGTTTGTACCAGTGAGGATACAATAGCATTCATTGTCCTGCTGCCAACCTTTTTCGTTCTATGCTGCCAGTCATCTATTCCGACGAATTTTTAGATCACAAGACTGGAAAATACCATCCCGAAAAACCAGAACGCTTGATAGCGATCGCTACTGCCCTAAAAGCAGCTACATTCGCAGATAAAATTGACTGGCGTGAGCCTACACCAGCATCAGAACAGCCATCACTGATGTCTGTGTTGGTTAAAGCCCATAGCCCAGCCTACATCAAAAAACTTTGGCAAATCGCTTCTAGTGGCGGCGGCCCTTTGGATGGAGATACGCCAGTTTCCCCACGTAGTTATGATGTGGCATTGTTGGCAGTCAGTGCATGGTTGGATGGTGTTGAGGCTGTGTTAAAGTCGGCTAATCCAGCTTTTGTATTAGCACGTCCCCCAGGACATCATGCAGAAAGTGATGCGGGGATGGGCTTTTGCCTATTTTCTAATGCAGCGATCGCCGCTTTATTTGCCCTAGAACAACCCGAAATTAACCGCGTCGCCATCCTCGATTGGGATGTGCATCACGGTAATGGTACGCAGGCGATCGTTGAAACTGAAGCACGCATCGCCTACTGTTCCCTACATCAGTACCCATGCTATCCCGGCACTGGGAGAGCTACAGAACGCGGCTTTCATAATAATGTATTAAATTTGCCAGTAGCCCCTGGTAGTGATATTGCAGTATATCAGCCACTATTTGAAAAACAGGTAGTACCGTTTTTAGCCAACTTTCAGCCAGATTTACTGATTGTG
This sequence comes from Nostoc sp., assembly GCF_036917655.1. GTDB lineage: Bacteria > Cyanobacteriota > Cyanobacteriia > Cyanobacteriales > Nostocaceae > Nostoc. Next base: position 92,734 of record NZ_JBALCY010000001.1, on the reverse strand, counting down.
AGTGCTGGTTATGATGGCAATGCCGCAGATCCTTTGGCAAGTATCAATTTGCAGCCTGAAGACTATGCTTTATTTACTGATTATTGTTTAGGGGTAACTCGTAAAATTCTGTTTGGCTTAGAAGGTGGTTATGACTTTGATACTCTTTCCCAATCAGTTGTAGCGACGATTGAACGCTGTTTACTTTAAGTGAAACCTCGGAATTCCTGATTGAGTAACTTTCGTATATGCACTGAGATCATAGTAATCCAATCCTATTTGATTTGTGGCTCAGATTCCCGGTTTCTTAGAGAAGTCGGGAATCTTCTTGTATATTTCCTTTGGATTTCACAACATATAGGATTCATATTTGATTTTTGAAATATACGTAGGGGAGCCAGCCGCGTGGGCGGGTTTCCCGACTTGAGCGGACTGGCGTTGCGTTATGCCTCTGGCTAACGCACCATCTGAAGACTTTGGTGCCGTACTCTCGGCGATAACACACCCTACACATACTTAGATTTTTTCATAAATCAAATCGTATTCCTATAGTCTGCAAAAATGGGCAATTTGTGCATATTTATTGTCATGATTATTTGTGACTTAGTTGACTAATTTTAAAATCATCTTTACGTATATTTAGGGTGAAAAAACTTTTGTTCTACACTCAATCTAAGTAATTTATTTGACAAATGATCTCTAAAATTCATCAAATCTTTAGAAATAAAAAATTTGAATAGTGTTCTGAAAGAGCTAAAGTTTTGTTAAGATGCAATTGCTAGCAGTTTCTCACCGAAATTCACCTATCGGGGTGTGGAGAAATAAAAAGTACTAGCAGCACAAATTTCAAAAGGTGAAGCAATGACCACCTATATTTTTTTCGATGAAGCCTTACGGATGTTGACCAACGCCTATTTGATATCAGCAGTACTGTTAATAGCAGCTTCTGGTATAGGTTTGGCGGTAATTGAAACAATAGAAAAGACAGGAGAACGCTAAGTTTACAGATGGCAGTGTAGTTTTTGCCAAAAACCATTGGGTGCAGGTGTTCGCTGTGAATAAATCCTGGGAACACTAAAGAATGAAAGTCTCACAGCGTTGCAGTCTTATCTGGTAACCTACCAAACACACAGGTAACTGTAGCGCTATTGGGACTCTAACCAAGGAGCTACTACAATGGGTCTATTCGACGCTGTGTTGGGTACAGAAAGCCAAACCCAAGCAGCACTCAATCCAGAGGAAGCTTTTGCTGTCATTATCTTGGCGGCAACAGCCTCAGACGGTTATCTTTCTGTTGAGCAAGCAAATTCTATCACTTCTGTGCTGTCCCGGATGAAACTTTTTAAAAGTTATCCCCATGAAATGATGAACAGGCTGTTTGACAAAATCTTGGGCATTCTCCAGGGTGATGGTTTTAATCCTTTATTTAATGCAGCAAAAAATTCTCTATCTCAAGACTTACGGGAAGCAGCCTTTGCGGTAGCCACCGATTTAGTTTTAGCTGAAGGTATTGTCGCTGAAGAAGAAAAAAACTTCTTAAATGATCTATATCAAGCTTTAGGTGTTTCTAGTGAGATAGCAATCCAAATTGTGCAAGTAATCTTAATTAAAAACCGGGGATAGGACGATAAAACATATGTTTAATTAAACTATATAAATAGCTTATAAACAAAGCGTGCCAAAGGAGTTAAGCTTCTTTGGCACTATTTTTGGTATTATTGTGACCAAAGAGGGAAAAAGGGGTAAAGAAAGAAGAAGAAAGAAATAACTTTTCCCCACACGTTATAGAGCAAGTATTTTTAAATATGGGGTTCCCTTTCCCCATGTTTTTGGTTAGGCTTAGATTCGCGACTTTTCCCAGAAGTCACAAATCTTGTTGTTCAATGCAGTATTGTGTCATAATTCGATTTTATAATTTTGAACTTTAAATTGTAAATTACTTATGCGTTGTTCTGCCACCCTAACCCAACTGGTTGAAGTTCTTTTGGCCAGTCCGATAAACTTATCTGAAACTGCTTTAACACAAGTAAGTAGCGGGATACAAACAGATAGCCGTACCTTGAAGCCGGGTGAAGTATTTCTAGCTTTGCGAGGCGATAAGTTTGATGGACATGAATTTGTGCCAACTGCGATCGCAAAGGGTGCAATAGCTGCAATTGTAGATTTTGAATACGAAAATCCTGGATTTCCTATATTACAGGTAAAAGACACCCTCAAGGCATATCAGAAAATCGCCAGATGGTGGCGCGATCGCTTTAACATTCCTGTAATTGGTGTAACAGGTTCCGTGGGTAAAACTACAACTAAAGAATTGATTGCGGCAGTTTTAGCAACAAAGGGACGAGTTCATAAAACTTATGAAAATTACAACAACGAAATCGGTGTTCCGAAAACTCTCCTAGAACTTGGCACAGAAGATGACTACGCGGTGATTGAAATGGCGATGCGGGGTAGGGGACAAATTGCCGAACTGACGCAAATAGCGCGTCCCACAATTGGAGTGATTACCAATGTGGGGACGGCGCATATTGAGTTACTGGGTTCGGAAGAAGCGATCGCTCAGGCAAAATGTGAGATGTTAGCCGAAATGTCTGCTGATAGTGTGGCAATTCTCAACCAGGATAATCCCCTATTAATGGCCACAGCAGCGAAAGTTTGGCACGGAGAAGTTGTAACTTTTGGTTTTTCTGGTGGGGATATCCAAGGGCAATTAATTGATAACGAGACTGTGGAAGTCGCAGGAATCCAACTACCTCTACCTTTACCTGGTCGTCATAATGCGACTAATTTCTTGGCAGCTTTAGCGGTGGCAAAGGTGTTGGGAATTGATTGGGCATCGTTAAAAGCAGGTGTGATCGTGGATATGCCCACAGGGCGATCGCAGCGATTTACTTTACCCAATGATGTGGTAATCTTAGATGAAACTTATAATGCTGCACCAGAAGCTATGATTGCAGCGTTGCAATTATTGGCAGATACACCCGGAAAGCGGAAGATAGCCGTATTGGGTGCAATGAAAGAATTGGGAGAGCGATCGCAGCAATTGCACCAGCGAGTGGGAGAAACAGTACGAAAGTTGAATTTAGACGGCTTGTTGGTTTTGGTAGATGGACAAGATGCCGAAGCGATCGCCCTTAGTGCCGAAGGTATTCCATCGGAGTGCTTTGCAACTCATGCCGAGTTAGTGGCTAGGTTGAAGACATTTGTGCAAGCGGGCGATCGTTTATTGTTCAAAGCCGCCCATTCCGTAGGACTAGATCAGGTTGTCAATCAGTTACGTGCAGAATTTCCCAAATGATACCACTACAAACCCAACGTCTCAGACTGCGAGACTTTGTAGAATCAGATTGGCAAGCGGTTCATAAATACGCTAGCGATCGTCAATCAATTTTAGATTTTAGATTTTAGATTTTAGATTGACCGCAGCAATCAAGTCATTAGCTCTGTAAAGTGATTTACGATGTTTGGATAATAGAATTATTCTCGCGTTTAAATTCGCTTTTTCTGATATGGTCTGATATATTCGTGAGTGCAACCCGCCAATACCAGCAAATTTTTGGAAGTAACTAAACTTAGACAATGGCTAAGTTAGTTAAGTTGCCTTTGTAGCCACTAATCTCAATCACGGCATCTGTGAGAGCAGAGAATCCATTAGTATTATCATTAAGTGCCAGGAAAGTCTGCTGATGAGTGCCTTTACCTAGAGTGAAAGTTGCCGCAGCTTTAGCCACAAAAGCAGTTGTAGTTAATATCTGTTGTACATCTAAAAGATTCAGACTTGCAACAGTGCCAAGTTGAACCAAATTAGCGGCTGAAACTGCATTCAGACCATCAATTTTATCTACACAGATGTTAAGATCAGTAATCACATCAAACCTAGATAGCAGCGAATCACTTAGGCTGTTAAACACAAATTTATCAGCACCATTACCGCCTGTGAGGGTATCACCACCAGCGCCACCGTTGAGGATGTCATTACCGTTACCACCAACTAGTTTGTCATTTCCTGCTAATCCAAAGAGTTGATCGTTGCCGTTTTTACCAGAAATTTTGTCATTACCAGCCCCACCAGTGAGTTGATCTTTACAGTTGCCACCCTTTAAAGTAATGTTTGGCACATTTCCTTCTGTGGTAATCTTGCTGATCAGTTGACTATTGGCATCAAACAGATAACTGGCAACTGCATCAGTGATCCCATCGCTGTTATTGTCAATATCTGCGGAGGTTAGTTTGCCATTGACATCGTAATTGTAAGTGGTAATCTCGTCAGCGATACCATCATTATTTTTGTCAACTACCTGTGTAGTGAGTTTGCCGTTAGCATCGTAGCTGTAAGCAGTCACTTGATCAATAATCCCATCATGATTATTGTCAAGAAGCTGTGATTTTAGCTTGCCAGAAAAATCGTAGCTGTAAGTGCCAACCGCATCAATGACACCATCATTGTTGAAGTCATAGCTGGCGGATGCGCGTCCATATGTATAGGTTTCGATACTATTAACTATGCCGTCGCTGTTGTTGTCATACCTTCGGGATGTCAACTTGCCGTTGGCATCATAAGTTTCAACACGTTCAGCGATGCCGTCGCCGTTGCTATCATAGCTTTGGGATGTTAACTTGCTGTTAGCATCATAAGTAGAGGTTTGGACAGAATCAGCGATGCCGTCACCGTTGCTGTCATAGCTAAAGGATATCTGGTTGCCGTTAGCATCATAAGTAGTGGTGGAGACAGCATCAGCGATACCGTCGCCGTTGTTGTCATAGGTAGAGGATATCTGGTTGCCCTTGGCATCATAAACCAAGGTTCCGCCACTATCAACTATGCCATCGCTGTTGTAATCACGACTATAAAATATCTCGTTGCCGTTGGCATCATAAGTATAGGTTTCGACAGAATCAGCGATGCCATCGTTGTTGTAGTCAGTACTAGAGGATGTCACCTTGCCGTTGGCATCATAAACCAAGGTTTCGACAGAATCAGCGATGCCATCGCTGTTAAAGTCACGACTTTCGGATGTCCGGTTGCCCTTGGCATCATAAGTATAGGTGTAAGCTTGTTCAGCAATGCCGTCACCGTTGGAGTCAATGCTATAGGATGTACGCTTGCTGTTGGTATCATAGGTTGAGGTTTCGATAGAATCAGCAATGCCGTCACCGTTGGAGTCAATGCTATAGGATGTCAGGTTGCCGTTGGCATCATAAGTATAAGTTCTGGTAGAATCAGCGATGCCGTCACCGTTGTCGTCACGACTTTCGGATGTCAGGTTGCCGTTGGCATCATAAGTATAGGTTGACAAAAAATCAGCAATGCCGTTTTCGTTGTCGTCACGACTATAGGATGTACGGTTGCTGTTGGCATCATAAGTAGAGGTTTCGACAACAGCGATGATACCGCCACGCTTGTCGTCAACGGTTTCGGATGTTTGGTTGCCGTTAATATCATAAGTATAGGTTCTGATCAAATCAGCAATGCCGTCGCCGGTGGCGTCAGCGCTATCAGATGTCAATTTGCCCTTGGCATCATAAGTATGGGTGTAGACAGATTCAGGGATACCATCACCGTTGTCGTCATAGATAAGGGATGTCTGGTTATAGCTGTAGGTAATAACTGAGTCTATTGTGCCATCAGTGTTTTTGTCTGTATTCTCAGATATCAGTCTGCCATTGGCATCGTAAGTGTATGTTGTAGTTGAGGTCATAAACTTCTATTCCTCCATTAAAATCTGTATAACTACAGTTGAGTGCTAAAGTCGGTCAGAGTAGTTGAAACTCATCGCGAGTTGTCAAGTGTATTTATGCTGTATCAGTAATTGAAAAGATTATCTACTCAGAAAATTTTTTTAGTCAGTGTTGTAGATCACATGATTAATATGACATAAGGGTTTATTTTTCAGCAGTTTAGTATAAATGTTAACTCTTGCATTCTAAAAATAATTACCCAAAAGCTAAACCTGAAACTTAAAAAATATCCTTGTCAGTCAATCCCACTTACTAATAGAAGTAGAACAGCGGAGTTAAAAACTTATTTTAGCTACAATGAAAAATACTGAATTCACCTCAGAGTCTCTAGTTAGATTTGTACTCATAACTGTGAGAATATTGAAAGAATAAATTTTGAGAATATTAAAAGCTGTTTGTAAAGTAAGTTTAAGACGAAGTTGCTATTTAGCTGACGCGACGCAACATCAATCGAGTAATTGCGGCTTTTACCAACAGCACCACAAAGCGGGAGTACAGAATTTTAAGTCGTCTTAAATCTAAAATTTGGAAAGCGATGTCTAACTACAAGCCGCTATGCGTCTACGCAGTGCCTCACCTTACCAGAAGCCATGTATCGCAGCGTTACAATTATTGGCAGACACACCCGAAAAGCGTAAAATTGCCGTGTTGGCTGCTATGAAACAATTGAAAGAGCGATGCCTAACGACATCGCTCGTATGTGTAGATTTCAGGCGTTGTTGGAAAGACTAGGGCTGTTACCGTAGCGTCTTTGAAAAAGAATCGCTGCAAAATTAGTTACTAAACAGGTAATTGCTAGCCACAGCAAGATATAAGTAGGAGCCATCACCACGCCAATCAAGAACCAAGTATACACGTGCAGGATCATTACAGAAGCGAAAAAGCTAGCAATTCCAGCAGATTGCCACACTTGATATGATGGGCGACGTAACGCTACCAAGCTGATCGTTAAAATTGTCACAAGCAAGTTCGCTGGTACCAGAAATGCACAAATACCTATGCAGTTGCCACGAGAGAACTCAGCTAAGGTGTTAAAATCGAGCATTAATTTGTTGGGATAGATGTTAGCTTTTTAAGAATTTAATTTATTTTATTTTAAAATAACGAAATATACATTAACATATGAGTGAGTAATCACATTGCTAATATAACATAAATTAAACTATTGAGTTACGTTTTGATACTACCAATAGTTAGTTAATTATAAAGATTTTGGATAAGTAGGGTGGAAAACACCCACCCTAGCTGAATTAACCCGGTAAAATCACCGTATCGATAACGTGTACTACACCATTATCAGCTTCGATATCTGCTGCTAAAACTGTGGCATTTTTAACTTCAAAACCATCTGAAGAATCAATTTTAATGGGTGAACCTTCCACAGAATTAACCGTACCAAGTTGTGCCAAATCAGCCTGTAGGAGCTTTCCGGGAACGACATGATACTTTAAAATCCGCGTTAGCTGGGGAATATTCTGTAATAGAGTTTGGATAGTTCCCTCTGGTAACTTGGCAAAAGCATCGTCATTTGGTGCAAAGACTGTGAACGGGCCAGGACTTTTTAATGTTTCTACTAAACCAGCAGCTTGTACAGCCGCCACCAGTGTTTTGAAAGACTCAGCCGTAACAGCAATATCAACAATATCAGCCATATATCTTACCTAAATCTCTGCAAAAGATTTTAAAGGATAATAAACCTATTTTAATTTTTATTAAATAAAATAAATTTAAAATGAAGCGTTGAATAAACTACACGTAGACGCATACTTCCCGTCAGACATCACCTGATAATGTTTCTAGGAAAATTCCTGTGTAGAACAAATGTTCGATCGCATGTATGCCATTCTGGTAACTGTAGTAATGTAACTCTTATCGGTGGGTTGTGCTTTCTATATTCTAATAAAGTGGGGTCAGGGGATATATACCACTTAGATTATAGGCACATTATCAGCGATCGCTTCATTCAAACAATGCTCGATTATCCAAGATGAAGCCTTACCGCCGCAGCATGAAAATGGCTTTTGTTAGCCTTGAAAATCGTGAAGCCTGGGTGTTGAAGGTATAGATAGGGAGTGAGGGAACAAGAATTTTAGATTTTAGATTTTGGATTTTAGATTGAAATTTAATCCAAAATTTAAAATCCAAAATCCAAAATTGAATTGCCCTGTTTGGCCAATGCCCGTTAATTATGATTAGCTTTCCAGTTTGCTAGATCAGTTAAAGAGCGATCGCGGTAACGTCCGTAACGCTCTTGTTTACTTTTGATTTTCGCACCGCCCAATTCGGGAAAAATCCCAAAGTTAGGCGGCATTGGTTGGAAATGCTTTGGTGAAGCGGAACTAATAAATTCCAATAACGCCCCCATCATTGTTGTTGGTGGTAAAACCAAAGGTTCTTTACCCAAAGCTAACCGCGCTGCATTAATTCCCGCCAAGCAGCCACCCGCAGCCGCAGCAGTATAGCCTTCAGTACCGATCAACTGTCCAGCTGCTAACAATGTCGGACGCTCTTTAAATTGCAAAGTCGGATGCATTAGTTGAGGAGCATTAATAAAAGTGTTGCGGTGCATCACTCCCAGCCTTACAAACTCTGCCTTTTCCAAACTGGGAATAAGTTGAAATATGCGCTTTTGCTCACCCCAACGCAGGTTAGTTTGAAATCCTACCATATTCCACAGTTGACCGGCTTTATCTTCTTGGCGCAACTGCACTACAGCATAAGAACGTTCTCCGGTGCGAGTATCTGACAATCCCACTGGCTTTAGGGGGCCGTAACGCATGGTATCTTCCCCCCTCTGTGCTAGTTCTTCTATGGGTAAACAAGCTTCAAAAAATTTCGCCGTTTCCCGTTCAAAACCTTTGAGTTCTGTTTGTTCAGCTTTACAAAGTTCTTCTCGAAACTGCAAGTACTGCTCTTTATTCATTGGGCAGTTGAGATAAGCGGCTTCACCTTTGTCATAACGTGATGCCATAAAAGCAACGTCACGGTTAATCGATTCTCCCACAATAATCGGACTAGCAGCATCAAAAAAGCTGAGGTATTCCATCCCGGTAAAGCGGCGGATATCTTCGGCTAAGTCGGGACTGGTTAAAGGCCCAGTCGCCAAAACTACAATTCCTTCACCAATCGCAGACACTTCACCCCGGCGAAATTCAATTAAAGGATGGCTGGCTAAAGTTTGAGTCAAGTCTTGGCCAAATTGTCCTCTATCGACGGCTAGCGCCCCACCAGCAGGTACGGCGTGTTCATCAGCTTTAGAAATGACGATCGAACCCAGTTGACGTAACTCTTCGTGCAATAATCCCGTCGCGCGATCGCTTGCCATTGCCCCAAAGGAATTACTACATACTAATTCTGCCAAATGTTCTGTATGATGAGCAGGACTAAATCGCTTTGGACGCATTTCATGCAGAATTACTGGCACTCCAGCTTGGGCTATTTGCCAAGCTGCTTCTGTCCCAGCTAGCCCACCTCCAATTACTTGTATCGGTTGTTGTTCCATAGTTCAATTTTTAATTCCCTATATAAGCAGCAATTACAAATTATCTGTGTCAATTCCCTTTTCTTTGAGTTTAGCTAACAATTCTTGATAGCGATCGCGCTCTTTTTCTAATTCTTGTAAAGCCGCTTCCTTTTCTTGTGAAGCCGCTTCTAATTCTTGTAAAGCTGCTTCCTTTGCTTGGCGTTCCCGTTCTGCACGTTGGCGTTCTTGTTCCCGTAACTGATCAATTTCTAAGGGGCTTAAAAACTTTTGTCCGGTGGGAGAAAGAATTTCCAGGGTATCCGGTGTCAGTGTAAAACGGATTCCCAAACGCGGACTTACCCAGCCATTCATCTCTTCGATTACTTCAAAACTATCCCCAGAACTGAGCAAGCCATTTAAATCGTTCTTAGCCGGATCATAAATATAATATTCTTCCACACCGTAACGCTGGTAAAACTGCAATTTTTTGGTCATTTCTTTGAGGGTGTTACCTGGCGAGAGAATTTCAAATACTACCTGTGGGGGTATATTATCTTCATTCCACTGTAAATAGGAACTCCGTTTTCCTTTTGGTCTGCCAAAGACTACCATCGTATCGGGCGCTTGTTTAATATTAGGGTTTCCTTTAACTGGATACCAAAACAAATCTCCGGCGATAAATACATCAGCTGGCGATGCGAATAAGATTTCTAAATTTTCTTTAATTTTGACAATCCATGCAAATTGTTCTGTATTATCCGCCATTGGCTGTCCGTCGCTTTCCGGGTAGATGACTTCGATGGTGGTTTCTGATGTGACTTGTTGTACCATTGCTGCACCTCCAAGTATGGGGTTTTTAGTTCAATAGGGTTGGGTTAAAGTCAAAAACCAAAACCAGCGTAGGTTGGGTTGAGGGACGAAACCCAACATTTTCGGTACTTTGTTGGGTTTCACTACGTTCAACCCAACCTACAATTATCCTTAACCCAAGCGTATTGGTTTTTAGTTGATATTTCTAGTTGAGATAGCGATCGCCTTAATCTAAGATGCGTAAACGCAAAGCGGCTTGTCGCCAGACATCGCTTGTCTGAACTTATTCATTTAGAGGCGTTTTCTGTACTGCTTGCTGGACTTGTACAACATCCAAATCTAACGCCTGTGCTATCTGTTCGACACTTAAACCCAGTGCTAGCAGTTTAGGTACAGCTTCTAATTTTGCCTCAAAACGACCTTCTTGTTTACCTTCTTGTTTGCCTTCTTGTTTACCTTCTTGTTTAGCTTCTTGATAAACTCGCGTTTGCTTTAACTCACTTAATCCAAACATTGCCTCTATCTCCTCTCGACTTATGTTAGGAAATTTATAAACCAGGATTGTCTCTATTAATTCTAGTAATTGTTTTTGTGGCAGTTGCAAATTCACCGCTTGTTTGGTACGGTTGATTAGTTCTCTGGCGGTGGTAATGGTTGTATCTTCATTTTCAATTACTAATTTTATAGTAGCAATCCCTATGGGAAGTGATGCTGTTTCTCGTAATTCATCCAAATAAATTCGCGTCACACGTTGATTAGGAAAAAACTCATGACAATCTTTTGTATCTCCTGTATCAATACTCCTAGTAGGATAAATCACCACTCCTCGCCAAGAATTTTTAGATTTCTTTTGCCGCAAATAGAGAAATACTTCCGAAACTAGACGCAAATAAATATCTGAGTCTGGCTGAAATTGAACTTCGACAAAATAAATCGGATTTTCTTCGTCTTGAGTTGGAAGAAATACACCATCTATCCTAAAGGCAGTTTGTTTGATTTCAACTGAAGAGAATTGATAGGTATTTGCAGTTTCGGGAGGATTACCAATCAGTTCAAAGAAGATACTGGGGAATTCTTGAAATAGGCGATAAAATATGCTGTCAGTTTTCACTCTGGATGTTGTAGCACAGTTTTGAACGGGAGCAATTTTATAATGTGCCGCTCTCTGATTGCATAAATTATCTCATAAGGAAAACTAGCTATTCGGCAGCTTCTTGTATTTTTTGATAATAAAATCCATGCTTCGGGAAACTGTTATGGAAATTTCCCTTCTCTCACTTCTACAGCATAATCTTGTACAGCTTTGGTAATCGTCTCCCGCAAGTTCGTGTAAACCTTGGCAAATGGTGGATGCTTTTCGGTAAGTCCGATGACATCTGAGGTAACTAAAACCTGTCCATCGCAGTGAGATCCGGCACCGATACCAATTGTCGGAATGCTCAGTTTTTGTGTAATCTGCATTGCTAAATCTGCGGGGATATGCTCTAACACTAGAGAAAATACACCAGCTTGTTCGAGAGCGATCGCTTCATTTAAAATTCTTTCTCCCGTTTCCTGGCTCTTTCCTTGTTGTCGCAAACCCAGTTGATGTACTGATTGCGGTGTCAAACCTACATGACCCATTACCGGAATTCCAGCTTCTACCAAACGAGCTATGGTTTCCGCGATCGCTGGATAGCCACCTTCCAATTTTACCGCTTGAGCGCCTGTTTCCTTCAGTACCCGTCCAGCTGAGTGCATCGCTTGCTGGAGACTTTCTTGATACGTCAAAAATGGTAAATCTACAACCACTAATGCGCGTTTAACTCCTCGACGCACGGATTTAGCGTGGTATATCATCTCATCCAAAGTTATCGGCAGTGTTGTTTCATACCCTAGAACTACTGCCATAGAGTCACCCACAAGGATTAAGTCTACACCAGCTGCATCGAGGAGTTGAGCGATCGCATAATCCCAGGCGGTCAATGCTACAATTGAACGTCCCTGTTGTTTCCATTGAATTAATTGCTGGGTAGTGATTGCCATTGCCAATTTTAGATTTTAGATTTTGGATTTTGGATTGGGGATTAGGTATCGGTTATTAAGTATTGGGGATCAGGAATCAATTTTCCGAGTCCCCAGTCCCTAGTCCCCAGTCCCTAATCCCTACTTAACAGCGCGACTGAAAGCAATATGGGGTTTTGCACTGTTCGTTTTGGGCATTAACCAAGCTAGACCTTCACTAGTACCAATCCATAATTTATTGCCGATGTCAGGTGCAAGTGCAAGAACCCGACTAGAAGGAAGTCCAGCAACTTCTGCATCTAACACAGCTCCTGTATTTGGATTTAATCGTAACAAACCATTATTAGTCCCGACCCAGACACTACCATCTTTAGCAAAACGTATCACTGTAACGTTACGCCCACGCAGACGAGTCACAGACCGCAACACTACACCAGTTTTTGGGTTAATAACTAGCAAATTATTTGGCATTCCCGCCCAAATTAATCCTTCTGGACTAATAGCTAGAGCTTGTACAGTCGTCCCTGGTAAATCGGCAATCCGCTTCATAATCGCTGCACTAGCAGTATTTACCCGCACCAATCCATCAAGGGTACCAACCCACAGTTGACCTTCAGCATCTAAAGTCAGGGTATTAGCGCTGACACCAGGCAGATTTTTTAATGTTGTCATAATTAAGCCTTGGTCGGGACTAATTAGGGCTAAACCACTATCGGTTCCAGTCCACAAATAACCCCGCTTGTCAAGTAACAGCGACAACACCCGTTTAGAAGGCAAAAATAAATTCTGCGCGGTGATTTCGTTAGTGCGGGGGTCTACTCGAATTAGTCCCTCATAACTTCCCACCCATAAGCGTCCTACTTTGTCTTGAGCTAAAGCACCAATGGTAACATTTGGTAAGCTAACCCTAGAAATAATCTTGCCGGTTTTAGGATCAATTCGTGATAGTCCCCGCCAAGAACCTACCCAAAGATTGCCCGTAACATCTCCCAGTAAGTTACCAACACGATAATCAGTTTCTGGCGAATGTTCTTGCACTCCCCGCTCATCGGGTAAGGGTTCTACTCGCGGTGGCGGTGGGGAAGGTGGGTAAGCAGGGGTTACATCAGATGAATTAATGTCAGGGGTTTTTTGTGCCCATCCCATACTTGGCAGACCTATCAACCCCAGCAAAATAGAAGTAATCAATAAACTAGTACGCTTGTAAAACAATACCACGGTGATATTTCCTTTGGAGACATTACCCATAGCCTTTACCTAAACTGGCTTTGGGTTAACTCCAGTGTTCCCGTAGCTGGGATTTTTTAAACGTCATAGGCAATTTTTCTCAAATTCAATGGGCATTGGGCATTGGGCATGGGGCATTGGGCATTGGGGAAAGAATTCTTATAACTCCTCACTCCAAACTCCTCACTCCAAACTCCTAACTCCAAACTCCCCACTCCCCAAAAGCTTCCCTACAGTTATTTATGACAGTTTGTAAATCATTTGTAACAAAATGTTTAAATCTTTGATATGTAATAACAAATTCATATAGTTAAGTTAAAAACTTTCAAAGAATAACTTATCGAATTCTTGATATATTGTGAAACAAGTTACAAATTACGTGGTGTGCAATTTTTTATCTTTAGTTGATCACTCTACTAAATCTGTGTCAAGTAGATTCTTTTGTGGTATCTTTTCCATCAGCGGGGAAGATACAAGGAGTATGGAGGCGGGAATGTGTGCCAGCCAGCCCAATCCGCTGAATACCCTGATTTGTAAGGGCGTTATCTAAATACTGCCCGCAAAACGCGGAAGTTTTGGTGAAATTGAGAAGGTTTAGTCGGGTGCGAAGAAGAGGTAAAAAAGAATTTTGATTCGTAGGAAGAAGGAACAGTAGAAGCGCTAGGTCGTGCTACCCCTAGAAAGTGAGAACACTGGTGAGGAGGGTTACCACCGCTACCAAAGTGTCCGCAGCAAAAAAACTGCTAACCTCTGCTAAAGGCAACCCCTAACAAAAATTTTTCCTGATCTTCCCCTCGTTGAAGGGGGGAAAGACCGGGGGTGAGGGAAAGTTGCACAAAACGTGATTTGATAATTAAAAAGAGTGATTTCAGGGAAGGATAAAATATGTCTTACGCTCAAACGAAGACTCAGAGCAAATCTGGGTATAAAGCCGGGGTTCAAGATTACAGACTAACTTATTACACACCCGATTACACACCAAAAGATACCGATCTTCTAGCTGCGTTCCGTATGACACCCCAGCCTGGTGTTCCTCCCGAAGAAGCAGGCGCGGCTGTAGCGGCTGAGTCTTCCACAGGTACTTGGACAACTGTGTGGACAGACTTGCTCACCGACCTCGATCGCTACAAAGGTCGTTGCTATGATATTGAACCAGTTCCCGGCGAAGATAACCAGTACATCTGTTACGTTGCCTATCCCCTGGACTTGTTTGAAGAAGGCTCTGTAACCAACGTGTTGACCTCAATTGTAGGTAACGTATTCGGTTTCAAAGCTCTGCGGGCACTGCGTCTAGAAGACATCCGCTTTCCAGTAGCTTACATCAAGACCTTCCAAGGGCCTCCCCACGGTATCCAAGTTGAGCGCGACAAATTAAACAAATACGGTCGTCCTTTGCTGGGTTGTACAATTAAGCCCAAATTGGGTCTTTCCGCGAAGAACTACGGACGCGCTGTATACGAGTGCTTGCGCGGTGGTTTGGACTTCACCAAAGACGACGAAAACATCAACTCCGCACCATTCCAAAGATGGCGCGATCGCTTCTTGTTCGTTTCTGAAGCTATCAGCAAAGCTCAAGCAGAAACCGGTGAAATCAAAGGTCACTACCTCAACGTCACCGCTCCCACCTGTGAACAAATGTTGCAACGGGCTGAGTACGCTAAAGAACTCAAACAGCCCATCATCATGCACGATTACCTCACCGCAGGTTTCACCGCTAACACCACATTGGCTCGTTGGTGCCGCGACAATGGTATCTTGCTGCACATTCACCGCGCTATGCACGCTGTAATCGACCGTCAAAAGAACCACGGTATCCACTTCCGTGTATTAGCTAAAGCCCTCCGGTTGTCTGGTGGTGACCACATCCACACCGGCACCGTAGTTGGTAAGTTGGAAGGTGAACGCGGTATTACAATGGGCTTCGTTGACCTGTTGCGTGAAAACTACATCGAACAAGACAAGTCTCGTGGTATCTACTTTACCCAAGACTGGGCTTCTCTACCTGGAGTATTTGCAGTTGCTTCTGGTGGTATCCACGTATGGCACATGCCCGCGCTGGTAGAAATCTTTGGTGATGACTCCGTACTACAATTCGGTGGTGGTACTCTGGGACATCCTTGGGGTAACGCTCCTGGTGCTACCGCTAACCGCGTCGCCTTAGAAGCCGTTATTCAAGCTCGTAACGAAGGTCGCAACTTGGCTCGTGAAGGTAACGATATCATCCGTGAAGCTGCCAAGTGGTCTCCTGAACTGGCTGTTGCTTGCGAACTGTGGAAAGAAATCAAGTTCGAGTTTGAAGCAATGGATACCGTCTGATCGAAAGTTAGGAGTTAGAAGTTAGGAGTTAAGAGTTACATTAATTCATAACTCATAACTCATAACTCATAACTCATAACTGTTGACGGCTGGGGTCAAGCATGAATCTTAAGCAAATTGCGAAGGACACAGCCAAGACTCTCCAAAGCTACCTGACTTATCAGGCTCTAAGGACAGTACTGGCACAGCTAGGCGAAACAAATCCTCCATTAGAACTTTGGCTGCATAACTTTTCGTCTGGCAAAATTCAGGATGGTGAATCATACATTGAGCAACTGTTGCGAGAAAAACCAGATTTGGCTTTGCGAATCATGACTGTTAGGGAACACATTGCGGAAGAAATCATCGAATTTTTACCGGAAATGGTTCACACTGGCATTCAGCAAGCCAACATGGAACAGCGTCGCCAGCATTTAGAACGCATCACACGAATAGACACATCTAACCCCAGTCTGCAACCAGAACAGCAAGCAACTTCAGATCCGAATTTGGATAACTTATCCAATTAATTCGGTCAACCTAGTAGTAAAAAATCGCAACCCATTATCAAAAGCTATGCAAACTTTACCAAAAGAGCGTCGTTACGAAACCCTTTCTTATCTGCCCCCTCTGACTGATGCTCAAATTGCCAAGCAGATCCAGTACATTTTGAATCAAGGTTACATTCCAGCGATCGAGTTTAACGAAACTTCTGAGCCAACAGAATTATATTGGACAATGTGGAAGCTGCCTTTGTTCGGTGCTAAATCCACTCAAGAAGTATTGAGCGAAGTTCAAGGATGCCGTTCTCAATTCAACACCAGCTATATCCGTGTTGTGGGTTTTGACAACATCAAGCAGTGCCAAATTCTCAGCTTTCTTGTTCACAAACCCAACAAACCCAACAAATACTAAAGTTAGCAAGCTTTAAGTAATTGGTTTATGCAATAGGAGAGGTAGAATTATCTGCCTCTCCTATTTACTAGATTTGTTTTGAAAGGCAGAGGGACGCAGAGGTTTACGCAAAGGGGCGCGGAGTTATTCTCTGAGTGCTTCTGCTTTTTTTAAGAGAGTATTAATGCTGATAAAAACTGTACAGAAAGTGTTCCCACAATACTAAAAGGTGCGCCAGGAATCACACCTAAGCGATCGCTGTTTGGTGAGCCAAGATAATATTCTGTGTTGAACAAATTACGGAAGTTCAGTTGCACTCGCCAGTTCTCCCGTCGGTAGAAAATTGAACTATCGAAGCGAACATAGCTAGGAATCTCGTAGGTGTTGGCAAGGTCGTCGGAGCGATCGCACTTTGTCTAGCTGCATCATCCAGTATAGTGCTAGTACTCCTGCCAATCTCAGGAAGTTTAGCTAATCATTTTTGTTCACTTTCATACTCCTTACACCACCGTCAATACAAATTAATGCCGATATTTACACAGAAAATTAGCGCTCAAGAAACTTTGCCTTTGGGGCTATAATTTGTAATCAATCCGCCGCGATCGCAAATAAATCCCTAATTCTTACCTAACCGATCAATTATTTGCATCGTCTACTGTTTGAGATTTTTCTCTTTTTAGCGATCGCACTGCATAATAAACTCGGTAACAACAGGAATTAGTTTCAAAGTCGTCTTGAGTTCATGGTGAATGCTCCTAAATTACTTAAAATCAAAATTCAAACCCTACTGTTCCCACCACTGTGAAAGGTTCGCCGGGATTAACCCTTGCACTGCTGTCAGCATTTTCAAAATATTCAATGTCTAACAAATTCTTGAAATTCAGGGCTGTCCGCAATCTCCCTTGCTTATAAAAGATGGCAGCATCGGTACGCAGATAACTTGGTAACTCAAAGGAGTTTGCCAAATCTCCCTGGCGATCGCCCACCTATAACTATCTATATATATAGTTGTCTGCCTATAATTTGGATGCGACACCGATAGCGTTCGCGCAGCGTCTCGTAGAGAAGGCATCGCTTCCACTTCCCCTGTCCCTTACCCTTTTTCTTAGAGGAAATTTCAGGCTGTGGCTGGGCTTGGGTCAAGATAGTACAGCGCTCTTGGAGGAATTTTAGGTGGGCGGGCGATCGGGGACATCAATGAATTGAGAAGACTTTGAGGCTCTGATTCCACGTATTAGCCCTAACGTGTAGCAAACGTCTCAAGGCTTTGAGTCTCTCCACATCAGTTTATCGTATTCGACCTTGCCATAATCGAGTTTAATAATGCGATCAGCAGAGTCAAAATAGGGGTATGAGTAGCATTCGCGCAGAAAACCGATTTCAGAGATATTACATGAGTAAAACAAGCATATTTAGAAGCTGAAATCCTCATTTTCTCGTTGAGTAGTGACTTGATGATAAGCAGAGCGTCAATGACCTTCGTTCTGGATATAATCCTTATATAATAGGACTTTCAAGCTTATCCCGGTTTTCGGTTCGCCTGCTACTCAAGCCCTATTCTCATGCAGCCCAGCCCGATCGCTGAAACTTCTAAATTGCTGTTTCCAAGTTTTCTTTTCTGCATTTGCTTTTCTTCCTAAATTATTCTAGAGACCTGATTTAAAGCGATTGCTTGATGTCCTCCGTCCTGGAAGTCCCGTTGTCCGATGATGTCGTCGGGTAATCGTTGGTGGCTTTAGCATCCGCACGACGACAACTCCAGCGCTCAATACAACCAGCGTGCTGACGAGGAACACCGCGCTCAAGCTGCCCCCGCTCGCGACCAATCCTAATGCAGGGCTGGCAAGTCCCAGCGACAGGTCGAGAAAAGCGGTGTAGGCTCCCATCGCAAGTCCACGACTTGACGCCGGGGCACGACGCAGTGCTTCTACGCCTAAAGCAGGGTAAACGAGCGAGTAGCCAAGACCAGTGAGGGTCGCCCCAAACAACGCCAATGTAGCCCCAGGCGCGAGCCAGATCAGCGCTTGACCGATCGCTTCGATTAGGATGCAGACCAACGCGACCTTAGCACCACCAATCTTGTCCGGCAAGTGACCGAAGGCAACGCGCCCGACGATGAAGGCGATGCTTAGAAGGGAAAAGGCGAGCCAGGCTTGTCCCCACCCATGTTGTGCAAACAGCAGCACAATGAACGTTGCGATCGCGCCGAAGCCAACGCCACTGAGCGCCAAACCGAGACCCGGCACCCAAACAGCACTCATTACTCTGGTGAATGCAGGGCGGGTCTGGGGCATCGATGGAACAGCTTGGCACGGCGCGACGAGCAGCAGGGTGACGAGCGGGATTACGGTGGTGGTAATCGCGATCGCCACAAAACCGTATTGGGCGTATAGGGTAGTGCCAACCGGAGCGCCGACCGCAAACGCGGCATAGAGGGCCGTTCCAACCCATGCCATGACTTTGCCTGTGTTCTGCGAACCCAAGAGCACAAGTCCCCAACTCAGCGCTCCTGTGATGATGAAGCTCTCCGCCACACCGAGCAGCGCCCGACCCATCAGTAGAATTGTGACCGAAGTTTCAGGCTTGCCAACGAAGCGAAGCGATAGCAGGTAGAACAGCCCGGATGCGACTGCAATCAGTAGTCCAGCAACAACGGCGCGTTTGGCTCCCCGGCTGTCGGCGTAGTAGCCTGCCCACATCCGCGAAAGCAGCGATGCCATAAATTGGCTACCAGCAACAAGACCGACTACGAAGGTGCTGAGTCCTAGTCCTTGGTGGACGTGAAGTGGGAGTACCGGCAGCGCCAGACCAATGACGAGGTATGCAATGAAGACCACTCCGATAATCGGTAGCAGTACTGCCACGGTGGGAGGAGTCGTAGATGTCCGAGAAGCTTTATTGAACATAGAACTGGGCACGTTAAGGGCTGGGGTATAGCTTGGAGCCTTTATTGAGACCTATTTATTGCTTAAAACCTTATTCAATACTTCAGCAGCATTATCGGCTTCAGGCTTGCCGACTTTGGACTTGAGAACGGATACGAGACTGTTCATCTGTGCCTTGGTCAGTCCAGTATTCATGCCGATTCTAAAATGTGCTTGCAGTTGGGAGTTGACACCTTTCATGCTCGAAAGAGCTGCAATGGTCGCAATCTCCCTACTTTGAAAGTCCAGGTTGTCGCGCCCGAAAATGTCTGCGAACAGGTGACTTTTCAAAAACTGATCGATGGCGGGAGCAAAAGTATAGATTTCTCCAGCAACCGGACTTCCTGCTAGGCGCGTCTGAATTTCTGTTCCAAGTTCGAGACGACTTTTATCGGTAGAAAGTGGGCTTGCTTCCCTGCCCGCTGCGTCCTTGATTCCCTTTGCCTCCCTTGCTTTGAGAACGCTCATGAAGGTGTTGAGGGCGTTTATACTGCGCGGGAATCCCGCATAAGCATACAGTTGAACCAAAACCTCCTTGATCTCATTTACCGTCAAGCCAGCATCAAGCCCTTGATTTAGGGCAGCAGACAAATCTTCCATATCGCCGTTGGCGGTAAAGGCGGCGATGGTGACGATGCTTTGTTGTGGTGCGTTTAAAGTTTGATCGTTGTTCATTGTTTGTGCATCCGACATGCATGAAAGGTTAAATATTATTACAGACACTAATGCCAATAACACGATGAGCTTTTTCATCAAAACTGCCTCCTTATTTGCCACTGCTACCGAGTCGTGGCAAACGGTTCTTTTAGGTTTCACGCCTTTGAGAGGATGCAACGGGCGCATAAGGTCAATCAATTTTGGATTTTGGATTTTGGATTTTAGATTGACCCCATGCACGCCACTTGCTTTATGCCGGGAAACCCGTCCACCGCAGTGGCTCATTAATGCAGGGGCTTCAATTAAAAATTTTGGATTTTAGATTTTGGATTTATTCCACGAATAAATTCGGGGGTTTCAAACCTTTTTAAATTTTGGATTTTGAATCTTCTTTTCCATTATCCAAAATTTAAAATCTAAAATTCGGTGACAAGGATCGTCAGCGCCGTCTGGCGTGATCTCCAATATTTGTCGCGTTCACTACCGAAGCGGTGAAGAGTTTGATTTTCATGGTTTTTTCCTCCGTATTTTGTTTTTCACTCTTTGACCTCTTCAGCTCGAATTCACTTCGCGCCGAGCGAAACGGGATCGGTCTCGACAAGTTTGAGGGACTTAACCATTTCCTGGGTATTGGTCTTGTATTTTTTGAAATGAGGCGATTTGATGTGCGCTTTGTACGCATCCACATCAGCATACGTCTCAAGAATTCTTATGCTGGTGGGGCTATCCTTTAGAGAGACGGCGTATAAGGTCAGCACCCCCGGCTCCAGGCGAATGGAAGCCTCGATTTCCTCCCTAAGCTCAACTTTATAATTTTCTAACTGAGCTGGATCAATCTCAATTTCCGAGAGTCGTACCATGCGTCCTTGGGTCTGTTCGGCAGGGGCACGCCCGCACGCGCACAACAGACATAACGTCAGCACCGATGCGCCAAGGATTGGAAATCGTCTAGCTTTCATGTTGACCTCCTGGTAGGTTGTTGAAGAAGCCCATGCATCTGCGATCGCTTCCGGCAGTGAAACGTCCCATCATTTTGGCGCGATAGATGTTTTATCAAGCTCAACCGTCGCTTTTAAAGAGCCTGGCACATTGAAAGCTTCTAGGCCAGAATCGATCTTGCCTATGACAATGATTCCGGGTTTGGGGATTTCCTGGTCGTCGTGGCGATAAAAGATCGCCACATCGGGGCCGGGAGACCAGTAAACTATCTCCCCGACTTCATAATTTTGCGTTCGCTGTCCCTCGTCCGAAATCGCTCTCGGCAGGTGGGCGAACTTTTCTCTTTTAAACAAATCGTTCATTGTCAGCGTTAATGGCAGCAGAGAAATAAAATCCTGAGTGGTTTTGCTGTCGTTCAAGGTGGCTGTAACGGTTTTGTCTTCAACTTTTATGCTTATCTTCATAACGAATTGTTGTTTTTTGAAGTTCGTCTTTTCATTGGAACCGAATTATATTTGGTACAAAATAAAGCACTGGAACGAGAAGAAAACAGCCTAAGGACAGATAGACATTCACAAATACTAAGAAAATTGATAGCAGGTAGATGACGATCGCAGGAATACTGTTTCTTGGCCCCAGAACTTTTGCGAATTCACGATCAACGGTGAAAAGCCCTCTATAGCTTGCGTAGCCTCTTAATCCATATATAGCCAATGTACTGATAAGCGAATTTACACCATAGAAAAGAATCGGAAATTGATCGGTTGGATGATCGCCAACAAAAGCAGTTGGAAATGGAAGAAAACAAATCGATAACAAGAAAAGGTTGTTCAACCAGACCAGTCCGAGTGGCACACTGCGTAAATGGCGGAAAAAATAATGATGATTCACCCAATAAATAGAAACCATCACAAAAGACAGCACGAAACTGACAAATTTCGGAATCAGCGGTGCCATTGCGGCGGCATACTGACCAAAGCTGGAATGGTCGGCAATCTCTGGAACGTGCAGTTCTAGAACAAGCAGGGTCATTACGATCGCAAAAACCCCGTCGCTGAAACTTTCAACTCTATCCTTTGACATTAGTAATGAGTTATTTGGATTTCCCCTCATATTGTTCATCGCTGACCTGTTCCATCCAGTCCACGGGCTTGCCGCAGCAGTAGTTTGGCATAACCCCGACTCCCAAACACGCTTCGTTCTTAGACGTATCTTCAAAATGTTTTGCGCGTGCCGTTCACCGGCCAGTTAGCTGTTCATGAAATTCCGAATACCGAGCGCCTTCTACCTTGATGTTTGAGGAGGCACTTTCGATGGCGCAAAGATCGTCTGGCGTAAGTTCAATGTCCACCGCGCCGAGGTTTTCTTCAAGGCGATGCAGCTTCGTTGTGCCGGGAATCGGAACGATCCACGGCTTCTTTGCCAGTAGCCACGCGATCGCGATCTGAGCAGAGGTCGCTCTCTTTTTTTATTGCTTTAGCTTCATTTTATGAATTCTAGAGAGCAAGCAATAGAACGATCGTCTAAGATCGTTGTACAATCCTGCAAACTTACACCTGTTTCAATTTAAGTCGCGATAGATTCTATATATGTTTGCGAGCCGCAACATATAGCCCCAGTTATATTTTAAATCTTTGTAATGCTGGGTTTTCATGCCACAATTCCAGCAGTAGAGAAATTTTGCACTCTCTAATGTGTTAGTCATACTGTTAGTAATTTGGCTACAAACTTAGTTTTCCCGAAAAGAAGGAATAGATTCACTGCCAAAGTTTTTACTTTTTGGGTAATTAGTCACAGCTTGGACTTTGGACAAAAAAAGAGTTATTCGCGTGTCATTTACGCGAATAACTCGAATGATTAATTTTATTTATATGTTTTCCGCCGATTTGATAGAATCGGCTGACTATAGCGCCAATTAACAACGCTCCGTTGTGCAGCATTACACGTTAGAGCCAAAACGTGTAATTACTGAAGGTAGTAATTATGCAGCAAATTACTCTAACTGAAGCATCTCAAAACTTACCTGACTTAGATTAAAGCAGCACTCAGTGGTGAGGAAATTATGATCATCAAGGATAATCAACCTTTGGTGAAGTTAACTGCTGTGTCGTCATTTAAACGCCGTCCTAAGTATGCTAGTGCCAAGGGACTTGTGACAATATCTGATGACTTTGCTCAACCACTAGAAGATTTTAAAGAATATACAGCGTATTTCAGGTAAATGAAGTACACAGGTAGGGGCACAACATGTTGTGCCCCTACGATTATCTTTACCTCATCAACTTGCAATCTGCTGTATGTAATGAGGCAGCTACTGGACACTCATATTTTTATTTGGTTTGTGATGGGTGATCCAAAAATCAGCGTTAGTATGCGATGGCGCAAAGCGATCGCAAATTAAAAATAATGAAAATCTACTGAGTATTGCTAGTGTTTGGGAAATGGCAATCAACCATAGCATTGGTAAAGTCAACTTTGGTTTGGCTTTTGACGAGTTTATTGAACAGCAAATAATTAGGAATGGTATTGAATTACTGCCAATTGCAATAGGCCATATTACTGTTGTTGTTACACTACCTTTACATCACCGTGACCCATTCGACCGAATTTTAATTGCACAGTCGGTAGTTAAAAATCTGCCTATACTGAGTGCTGATAAAATCTTTGATGCATATCCAATTGAGCGTTTATGGTAAGTAGCGCTCCTTTTATACCAAAAAATAAATAAACAGTCATCACCAAAAAAACTTAACATTACTTTAAGCAGTGCTAGGCAAAGATAATTTTATGGGTTATTACATCGCTCCCCGCTTTCTGGACAAACTGGCTGTCCACATCACCAAAAACTTTCTAAAGCTTCCTGGCGTGCGAGTTCCCGTGATTTTAGGTATTCACGGACGCAAAGGAGAAGGCAAAACATTTCAATGTCAATTAGTCTTCGAGAAAATGGGTATCGAAGTGACTCACGTATCTGGCGGCGAATTGGAAAGTCCAGATGCAGGAGATCCAGCGCGGTTGATTCGGCTGCGCTATCGGGAAACAGCGGAACTAATCAAAGTACGCGGCAAAATGTGTGTACTGATGATTAACGATTTAGATGCAGGTGCTGGACGCTTTGATGAAGGCACTCAATATACTGTAAATACGCAGTTGGTGAATGCCACACTGATGAATATTGCTGATAATCCCACAGATGTGCAGCTGCCTGGAAGCTATGATTCTACGCCTTTACATCGTGTGCCGATTATTGTCACAGGTAATGATTTTTCCACTCTCTATGCACCGTTAATTCGGGATGGACGGATGGAGAAATTCTACTGGGAACCAAACCGAGACGACAAGGTGGGAATTGTCAAGGGGATTTTTGAACCGGATGGACTGTCACAGCGAGAAGTTGAGCAGCTAGTTGATACTTTTGTCAATCAGTCAATTGACTTTTTTAGCGCTTTGCGATCGCGCATTTATGACGAACAAATTCGCAACTACATCCATCAAGTAGGTTTTGAGCAGGTATCTTTGAGTGTGGTTAACAGCGTTGAAGGGCCACCAGAATTTAAAAAGCCAAATTTCAGCCTGTCTCACTTAATGGAGTCTGGTAACTTCCTCGTTGGTGAACAAAAACGGGTGGAAAATTCCCATTTGGTTGATGATTACAATCGACTAAATCGAGGTAGAAATTCTCAATCTGCACCACCTGCGGCTGTAACACCAATTAGTCAGCCGTTAAGCAATGGCGCAACCCAAGAAGCAAAAACTAATAAATTCCAGAAACAGGAAGTATCGAGTCCACATTTGACTCTAGAGACACAAGAACAGATTCGGCAATTATTGTCTCAAGGTTACACAATTAGTATTGAACACGTAGACGAACGCCGTTTTCGCACAGGTTCTTGGCAAAGTTGTGTTCATAGCCACATCGATGCAGAGTCTGATGCAATCTCGAATTTGGAATCAACTCTGGCAGAATATAGCGGTGAGTACGTGCGCTTGGTAGGTATCGATCCAAAGGCCAAGCGGCGGGTTTTGGAGACGATTATTCAGCGTCCGAATGGGAAAAATTAGGGGTAGATAAATGAGAAAGAGCGATGTCTACCGACAAGCCGCTTCTCTACCAGACGCTATGCGTAGCTTGCTTCTCCGTAGGAGTATGCATCTACGCACTACAAATACCAAGAGCGATCGCTTTTGTCAATTCTCAAACAACTGGAAAAAATATGCTGACTCAATTTGATAGCTGAATCCTAACCCTTTAACTACAAGTAATTGCTGAAGCCGAGTTAACTGTAGTTAAATCGCCAGTGAATACTGCTGTGTATTGATAAGGTGATGAACCAGAGCAAGTCATGGAATTTGTATTAGCGCGACGGGGAGTCCACCATGACTTTGCTTGCACAGTCAAATTTGTGCCATTCCATGATAGGTTTTGGACAACTAAAGAGTTAGTTTGTCCATTATCCGCCTTTTTGGCAGATAAAAATGTGGCATAGGAAACCTCGCCATTGGCTGGATTTATCTGGGCTATAACTGCGACTTTTGGGCCGCCTCCGCTACCATAGCTAGATAACCAACGCCCAGTTGCAAAGCGGCGAAAATCATTACCAGTCTGACTACCAGTGGAGGAGTAAACGCCATATAAAACATTGCCCCCATCCCAAAACAATCCATAACCTGTACCATCGTCATTTGTTGTTTCGTAATCACTACGACACCATGTTTTTATCCCACTAGTGAAACGGACTGTCACAGGGTTTTTGTTATTAGATGAGACTTGTTGATAACCAATGTAAATGGAGGTATTTCCATTAGTTACTTTGGGGCCATTTTTAGCTTTGATTGTCCCTTCACTATCATCGCAACTGAATGTTACAGCATTGCCGATAGATGAATTTACGGTTTGGGCAAAAACTGGAGAAGCTTTTTGTGTGATTACTAAATCAGCTATTAACACCACAGACAAAGAGAAATTTGCCAAATATTTTTGCAATTTGGGAGAATAAATCATGGTAGAAACCTGCCGAGAACACGTAAGGGAAAACACCGTATTACTATAAACTCTAATCAGAGTTTAAACAAGTAAAAAGGCTGAAACTACCAAATGACAGCATTTTTAAGCTAATTAAAAATTTAGCAGACTACAAAGTGCATAATATAATATGCATGGCATTGCATGATACTAACTGTATATGATGGTTCTTTATTAAAGAAGATAAGTGAATAGAATAAATTGCGTAAGCAAAGCCCACCAAAGGTATCGCAGTAGTCAACAACAAATAATTTTAATGAACAAGTAGCGTTTGCTCATTCTCCACATTCCTTGCTAGAAGCTTTCTTTGCCTCTGCATTCTGTTTCTTGCCGTGTTGTATTAGATAGTTTTAGCATTCTCATCTGATACTTTTCCTGCACCAGCTTTCAGACGGCTTAACCTGCTTTTGCGGACACATTCACTATCACGAATCCCACCCGCTATCTCATATTCACTGCTGTTTTTGCCCTACTTAAAAGCAACGCCTCTCACCATTTTATCTGTAAGATTGCTCAAGGTTTTTTCTATTTCATCAATTTTAATTTTAGAAGAGTCAATCATAGCTAAAGCGATGTTATAAGCATCAAGCATAGTGCGTAACTGCACAGAAAATTGTGGTTCAAATAGATGAAAAAAGTTGTAAATAGGAAATTAGAGCAAACCTTAATTGTTTAGATTTTTGCAGCAAATAAATGCTGCTTCACTACGTCTAAGCGTGAACAATTCCAATAATCGATATGGGAGACAATCAAACCATCAGAGTTAATACCTAATTCACTCCAACCAGGAATAGAGATCCGTGGCTTCCAGGGGAGAGGAGTATTCCAACTAAGTGTCCACTCAGTTTTTATTGTGTCTCCCAAACGTTGAATATTATGTAAGTCCATCTTGGGATCTAAAAACCAAGTTTGGATAAAACTAATCATTGCTTTGTAACGTTTAACACCACGAAATTTATTTAGCGGATCTTGAAAATAAACGTCTGGAGCGTAAATGCTGTAAGTTTGATTCACTGGGAATCTTTGATAGTCTTCTTTGAGGATTTCAATGATATCCATAATAAATAGATATATCTGTAAATTGGTTTAATATGTAAACGGGGCGCGGATATAAATCTCGATTAAAAATTGAAACTAACCTTCATTCCATAAACGTTCTAATTGACGCCGCCAAGCAGTTAGAACTTCTTCTCGCGCCTCTGGGGTTTGATTTATTTCGCCCATTAATCCTTCTGCGTAAAAGCGTTCTAAGCTTTGCATAGTAGCTTGCAGAGATTGTCCTTGCTGTTTTGCTGTCTGAATAATTTGGCGGATGCGGCTTTCAATTAGTCGATTAAAGACATTATCTAATCCAGCCTGATAGAGAGATACAAGTCGGTTGATTGCATTGGACAAATCTGCACTTACTAAAGTGCCAATGTTATGTTGAAATACTCCCCAAACTACCCCTTCATACAAAGCGTAACGGACTTCCTGAGTGTCATCAAAGTTAGCTTCTAGGAACTGTTCTAAAAATGGTTGGGCTTCTTGGATGGGCACAATAGGCAGTAAAACTCGCAGCCAAGTATTATCTTCGGAAAGCAGCACCAACAGCCGAAAAGTAGAAGTGTCTACTTGCCACGATCCAGGAGCGATAGCACTAATAGCTGCTGTATCAAATAATGCTGTTAGCGTACCCGCAATTTCTTCAGGTGTCATAAGCCTTTATTTAGATATAGCCTCTAGATTAGCGCAGAGGTGCATCAACTTATTCACTAAAAGGCTGTGCTGCTTGTCGGACAACTTCCTGAGATAAAGTTTCAGTTCCCCTGAATACGCAGTGGGGGCGTACACTTAGCTGTGCGCCCCCACAAATGAATGTATTCCACCGAATTGAAATATTTTATTTAAATTATCGAATTGCTCAAAAATACAATGCCGATCGCACAGAAAGCGAAGCCAGCAATGCTAATTTTTCCGGGTAAAATTCGGTTTATTTCTCCCATACCCATCGCACTACCAATTTCTCTAGCAGTCATGACAACCGCAAACAGAGTTAAGCTCATGCCTAGTATATAGGCAACTAGTGGCATCATTCCTACCCCAATAATAGATTCGGCATCAGCGTAACCCTGAAATAAACCAGCACTGACGCCCACCAGAGCAAGTACCATAAAGTTTGGTTGATTTGGCATCATCAGCATAGTACCAAAAACGATGGTAGAAATGGCGATGGCTGCGCCAACGCTTTCAGCGAACGCTATTTCTGTGCCTGGGAAATTTAGCTGGAATAAATGAATTATAATCCCCAAGATTGCTGCTAAGACAAAACATCCAGTTATCGCAGCGCCACGAACAAACACAGATGAGAGTAAGCCAATAGCAACAATACCAACTAAACAATCCAAGCCAATTACTGGATCTGCCAGTCCCCAGAGAAAGCCTTCCCAGCAGTTAGAGATGACATGATCGGCTGGTGTTCCGCTCAATGAACTCAGTAAGCTAATTAAAATTAGAGCTGCGATCGCCCCAATATGCCGATGCATTAACTTCAAGGTGTAAAATTCTCCCCAAGCACGGGATTCTGATAATTTAGTTTTGAACATTACCATATGCCAAATTAGTTTTTTCGGTAATTTATACTACCCACATACCCAAAAAAACTAACGTGGTAATAACGCCAGATTACACTAGCTTCATCAAGTTATGTAAAATCACGGTTATTCCAAAAGTCTTCTGATAACGGGCTGCGATCGCTAAATTTCAGGGTAATGACAATCCATTCGGGTTGGATGTCATTAAGCACAAACCCGATTAGGCATTTCCAGTCGAAGACTCTTGACGAGACATTAGCGGAACGGGCATAGTGTAATTCCTAAAGAGTAGGGGCGCATAGCTAGCTGTGCGCCCCTATTTCATGCAATAAAATATGTTTATAGGTCAAAACTTTAATGCAGTAATTCCTCAACTTGATGTTGGCTCCACAAAGTTCTGTATAAACCCTTTTGTTGTAAAAGTTCCAAGTGATTGCCTATCTGGACAATTTTTCCCTTTTCCATCACAAAAATTCGGTCACCCGCTGCCGCCGCCGATAATTGATGGGTAATGAAAATTACTGTTTTGCGTTCAGTACCACCGGAGAGATTTTTGAGGATTTGCGTGGCTGTTTGATTATCCACACTAGAGAGAGCATCATCCAAAATTAACACTGGAGCATTGACCAGCATCGCCCTAGCCAAGGCAGTCCGTTGTCGTTGACCGCCAGAAAGAGTAATACCGCGTTCACCAACAATAGTTTCATATTTCTGGGGAAAATTGTTAATTTCTGATTCAATTTGGGCAAGTTGAGCGACAGATTCTACTTGCTCTTGTTCGCTAATTGGATCACCATAGCGGATATTATTTTTGATTGTAGTGCTAAATAGAAAGCTATCTTGAGGAACGTAGGCGATCGCACCTCGTAAATCTGCCAAAGCTATCTTAGTAATATCCAGCCCATCTAAAAACAATTGTCCTGATTCAATATCTAACAAGCGCGGCAAAGCATTCGCCAAAGTTGATTTCCCCGAACCAATTGCCCCAACAATGGCCACGGTTTCTCCCGGAGCAATGGTAAAGTTAACATTTGCTAAAGCTGGAGTAGTGGAACCAGGGTAACTGTAGGTGAGATTTTTAGCTGTCACTTCCCCTTTAAGTTCAGCCATTGGTAGATGTATAGCATCGGCTGTGTCTTGAATTTTCGGTGTGACAGAGAGAATAGATTCAAGGCGGTCAATACTAACTTCACCCCGTTGGTAGGCAGTAATTGTGAATCCTAAAAGGGCTGTGGGGAAAACTAAACGCTCTACAAAAATTAACAGTACTAAAAAGTCGCCAACCGCAAGCGTCCCAGAAGACATCCGCGCTGCCCCTAGCCAAATAATCACTAGTAAACTGACATTAGCTAACCCGCCAATTAGCGGAAACAGTGTATTTCGGATTTTTGCCAGTTCCAAGTTAGCAGTCAATAACTGGTGATTTTTCTTGGCGAAGGCTCGACGCTCGTTTGCTTCTTGGGCATAGATTTTAATCAAGGCAATGCCACTGATATCCTCTTGGATGAGTTCGCTGATGTCAGAGAGTTGCTCTTGGACTGCTGCTTGTTGTTTGCGTAAGCGATCGCTAAACAGACTCACCAACAAGAGCATAAAAGGGTACACTGCCAGAGAAGCTAGTGTGAGATCCACACTAATCGCCAGCATTACTGGCAGTGTCAGGGCGTAGGCAAACACCGTATTTGCCAAACTCAAAACTGCAAAACCCAATAACCGCTTGATATTGTCCACATCACTGGTAGCCCGATTAATCAAATCGCCAGCAGTATTACTGGCAAAATAAGCCGGTTCCAGCTTGAGTAAGTGTTCAAAAATCCGTTGTTTCAGGTCAAATTCTACCTGACGCCCCACCCCAAATAGCCAAATGCGGGATGCCATCCGCATTAGCCACATCGCCGAACTTAGTAATACAATGATTACTACGTTATGTAGTATTGAGTAGTTGAAGGTTGTTGAGAGTTCATTAACACCAGCACGAATTAACAAAGGGATATAAACGCCTAGTGCATTGACAGACAACAAAGCGAGAATGCCTAATGACGCTTCCCGCCAATGGGGTCGTAGGTAAGCACTGAGTTTAGCGATTCGTCGAGATTTTGCCATTAAAGCAATTTTGCAACTTTATCATCCTAGATTAACTGCTAGTCCAAGAAGGCAGCTATTTTGTAGAGGGAATATTACTTCTAAATTAAGCTTTTTTTACCTCTTTCAACTGAATAGTTATTGCCGTTCCCTTTCGCCCAAAGCCGAATGGTAACGTCTACTCAAACTTTTGGTGGTCTGGCGGTAATCACAGCCTTAATTAAAACAGCTACTAGTACCGCGTTCCCTGTGGGGAACGCGGTACTAGGGCGTGGCATTGTGACGTAAGAGGCAGGGAACAGGAAGCAGGGAGCAGGGGAGAAAGATTTTGGAATTTCCCTGGCAAAAGGGTTTCAGAGCAACTAAATTTATTTATGCTCTTCATCAAAAATATTTATTTCGAGCGGAGAGTGCCACAAGAAATAATGCGTCCAAGATCAGAGCCAATACATTTATGTATGGGGTTCTCCCCTTTGCTCCCTGCCACCTGCCTCCTTTCCTCTTCTGTGACCTTTTTAGTTTTTCTTTTTTAACTTTATTACCGCTGAACACGCAAGAACCTGTAAATTTCAAAGAGATAACTTTCCCAAGTTCTTGTTGTCAATTGCAACGTTTCCGCATTTGGTACAAAGTCTTCAAGCCGTAAACCGCGTGTGCGAATATCTTGAGGACTTCCTTG
Organism: Nostoc sp.; assembly: GCF_036917655.1. GTDB lineage: Bacteria > Cyanobacteriota > Cyanobacteriia > Cyanobacteriales > Nostocaceae > Nostoc. Next base: position 61,446 of record NZ_JBALCY010000001.1, on the reverse strand, counting down.
TAACAAGTAGGGAGGCACTCTCAAATTATAAGAAAGAATGCGATCGCCCCTTATATCTGAGATGTTTGCTCCGGTGGTTTGTTGCCCTAATGCCACCAGTGTCCCAGATGTTGGTGCAGCAGTTGCTACATAGGTTGCACCTGCCATTGCTAGAGGTGCTCTATAAAGTAAATAAGCAACTGCTGGTGTACTTGCCAACAGCAAAATTGTCAGTGCCCAACCTACCAAGTATCCTCCTGGTTTGTCTATTCCACCTCCTTTGATTCTCTGAGATGCAAAAATCATCAGTAAAACAGAGGCTCCTAGAGGCTTGAGTGGAAAAGATAGTATCCTCGACAATGATGCCACAGCTGGTTCATTGGGGTTAACAAAAGATAGGGCTATGATTACCAAGATAACGACTAAGATTAATCGCCCTACAAAAGTTCCAGAGGGATAAAATCGCTGGAACAGAGAATATACGATAGTGCCAATCAGCAGCCACAGCAGTACCCGACTTAGCAATAGAAACATAGATTAACTCTCAAATTTTCTGGTGCGGTGAGCCAGTGTGGTGTTAAGACAGTCCACCTTGCTAGGGGTTTCCACGCCATTGCTTCTCTGAACAGAAAAAGAAGTGGCTCCCCAGAACGAACTGTCCTGCATGGTTTCCCTGTATAAAACAACTAGTGACTTCTTCGCTGCAACGCTAGAAGCGTCACCCGTAAGGGTCAAACTAGAGGTTTTGGGAAATGGATTTATTTTATTGTCAAATTGTAATCGTACTGTTTGACTCAAAATACCTTAAACCTCACACCCAAAGACTACCGTCGTAGTGATTTTAGTTCAAATTTTTAACACTGCGTCTATTATTTATAATTTTCCAGAAGAGTAATCTGGTACCGGTAAACTAAATTAATTGAGTAATCGACTCAAAAGGATAAAACTATGTCGCTTGGAAAGCCTAGCATTTTGGTAACAGGGGGAGCTGGATACATTGGTTCCCATACGGTGCTTGCTTTGAAGCAAGCGGGTTATAACGTTGTGATACTTGATAATCTGGTCTATGGGCATCGTGACCTAGTAGAGAAGGTTTTACAGGTAGAACTGATAGTAGGGGATACAGGCGATCGCGCCTTGCTAGATCACCTATTTAAAACCCGCGATATTGCTGCTGTGATGCACTTTTCTGCCTATGCCTACGTAGGAGAATCGGTGACTGACCCAGCCAAATATTACCGCAATAACGTCCTTGGTACTTTCACCCTCTTAGAAGCGATGCTGACGGCATCTGTGAAGAAATTTGTCTTTTCTTCTACCTGTGCCACCTACGGAATACCGGAATTCGTGCCCATTCCAGAAACCCATCCCCAAAATCCGATTAATCCCTATGGCGCTACAAAGCTAATGGTAGAGCGGATTCTCTCTGATTTTGATGTTGCTTACGGTTTCCAATCAGTGCGTTTCCGCTATTTTAATGCTGCTGGTGCTAATCCCAATGGCTTGCTTGGCGAGGATCACAACCCAGAAACCCATTTGATTCCTTTGGTGTTGATGACAGCTTTAGGTAAACGAGAATCTATCTCAATTTTCGGCACCGATTACCCCACGCCCGATGGTACTTGTATTCGCGATTATATTCACGTTAACGACTTAGCAGATGCCCATATTTTGGGATTGGAATATTTATTAAAAGGTGGCGATAGCGAAGTTTTTAATTTGGGCAATGGCAGCGGCTTCTCTGTCAGAGAAGTCATTGCAGCAGCCGAACAGGTGACAGGAATTTCCATACCAGTCGAAGAACGCTCACGCCGTCCTGGCGATCCCCCAATTCTCATTGGCACCAGCGAGAAAGCTAGAACAATCTTAGGCTGGCAACCTCAGTATCCATCCATCAAAGATATTGTCGCTCATGCGTGGCAGTGGCATCAACAGCGACATAAATAAAAGTTAGGAGTTAGGAGTTTGGAGAGACGCGATTAATCGCGTCTGTACAGGAGTTTGGAGAGACGCGATTAATCGCGTCTGTACAGGAGTTTGGAGAGACGCAATTAATCGCGTCTGTACAGGAGTTTGGAGTTAGAAAATTTTAGATTTTTCCTTCAATCTAAAATCCAAAATTCAAAATACTTAAGTCTTGAATTCATAACTCTCAACTCCTCACTCATAACTCCTAACTTTTAACTACTCCCCACTCCCTCTCATGCTTCGCAGTACGACAACTAAGATGCCAATAAATCCGAGGATTGGAAGTGCGATCGCCCAAAGTGGTAATTTCTGAGATTCACCCTCTACTAAATCGCCGTTGACATCTCGCAGGTTTCGTGTATTATCTGTAGAGCCACCTGCCACAGTCACTTCAAATTTGAACTTAAAGGGTTTGAATCTTGCTCCAGAGACGGGTTTACCATTTAGTTGCAACTCATAAATACCTGGCTTGGGAAAGACAATTTCCGCACCTGGGATGCCTTGATAGCGTTCAGTTGCCACAGGTTTTAACTCTGGCTCTAGGAGTGCAGGCTCTCCACCTACATAAGGTTGGGCATAAACAGCCAACCGACAATTACACTGTGCCAGAGGAATTACCTTTCCACCTCTGCGGGTAAGTGCAAACCAGGCTTGGCTTGCTTCACCAGCACGGGGATTATCATTTGGTTCAACGTGGAGGGTGCCACCGACATCTCCAGCTACCTCCACCTGATGAGCAGACGCAGGGTTAAGATTAGTTATTGATATAACTAAGCAACTCAGGAATAATAAATACTTTATTGTTCCTTGACTCTGCCAGAAAATGCCTTTAAGCGGGTAACGTCTCTGTTTTTGACTCGTTGGGATGGAGCCAGAAAACAAGGATGATTTACCGCAATTTGGTTGGAGGGACATAAAACTTTTCTACGGCTAACTTTGACCAAAAAAAGCGCGAACGTACTAGTAAGACACCAAGAGTAACAATTACTATCAGTACTACCGCTAATTTATTTCCCCAAGTTGATTGTAAGGAACCCAGGTAATGGGAACCAATCAACACAGTATGAATGACACTCAAGAGCAAAGCTGGCACACCCAATAGATGAATCTGTCGCCAACGCTTGCCCAAAGATTTCTGCAAGGATTCCCAACTCGTAAAAGCGGCGGGGGACATTAATACCAATGCTACAGCACCCGCAGCCATACCCCACTGAAATTCTGGCGGCATAAAATCAAAGGCGGCAAAATTCCATTGCAATGAGTGTTCTATCATGTGGGCGGTGTGAACCACAGAAAGCACAAAAGATCCCACCCCCAAGGCGCGGCGGTAACGCAGTGGTGAAGCCCACAAGCCACTAATGGGACGTGCAATTAACGCCAAGATTAAGCAAAACAAAGCGGCGTGTCCGGTGTAATCTACCATTGTGTCACCAGTCCGCAACAAGGTGATGACGCCAATGGTGAGTGTCACCCAACCGCCTAATCGAAACAACTGACTGCGCCTGTCTTTACTTACCAATGATGTGGAGATGCCTACACCCAGCATCGTGGGCAGGGTTCCCAAGCCAAACGCCAGCATAGTTGCCCCACCCATCCATAAATTGCCAGTTTGGGCGGCTTTAATTTGGGCAGCATACAGGAAACCACAGGGCATTAAACCCCAAGTCATTCCTAAAAGCATTGGCGTCCACCATTTGGTTTTGAAGGAAAGCTTAACCATTCCTGTGCTGAGGCGATCGTGTAAACTACCTTGCAATAAGGGATGTAAAACGGGAATGTGCGGCAGCAAATCGGGTTTTACTTGTCCTAAGCCGAACCAAATCAGCATTACACCAGTTATAATTGCCATCCAGCGCCGGAAGTCGCTGCCAACACCCGCTAGTTGTCCACCTTGCAGCAATACCGAACCTAGCGCCCCAATGCCAGCACCGACTAGAGCATAGCTCAACATCCGCCCCAGGTTTAGCAAAAGATGAAATTTTAATTGCTGTCGCCAAGTGTCGGACTTTTCTAAGGTTGATGTCCGTCCCAAAGAAGCTGTTTGTGAAACTTTTGGCTGATGAGACAGGGAAAACGCCACTGTTAGAGGGCCACACATCCCAAAGCAATGCCCAAAACTCCCCAAAAACCCCAGGATTGAGATCAGCAACAAATCTACCATAAAAAAAGTCCTGAGTCCTGAGTGTAAGAATAAAGATTTTGAAGAATTTAAGAAGAAATTGTTTTCTCTTCTTCTTTGCTCAGTACTCAGTACTCAGCACTCCTCTAGTGGGGCACTTTAAGTTAAGTTGCGATCGCTGTCAAAAGACAAACCGTCAAACTTGATTAGGACGGTAGCAGTGCGATTTTGTGAGTTGCTGAAAATTAGGGTGATAAATCACCTATTGAGAATATGGCTATGTAACTGAGAATTAAAATCCGACGCTTTTGGAAATCACCAAGGCTAATCTACTCAAGAATTATATTAAGAGCAATGCTTTGTGACTATCTCTATAGAAGCTTCGGTTGAAAACTCTGGATGATTGGATGAATCGCGATTTCCAAAGGTTGCGTCAAGTGTTTCCCGAATAGTATCTCGCTGTTTTTGGAAAACATCAAGTTGCTCACGCAGTTCTTCTTCCTTAAGTTGCAATAAATCAGAGGGTTCGGGGCAATTGTTGAGATCCCGAACCACACTATTCACTACCTCTGACTCTCTGACTCTTCCTATAAAAGCAGCAGTTAAGGATGCTACTCTTTCCAAGAATTCTTTGCAGCCAGCATGAAAATCATATTCATACCCAGTATATAAAGAGAGCACTCCTACAACTTCTTCTTTGTAAATGAGTGGAAAACACCCAAAAGATTTAAATTGGTTAAGCACTATCCAATCTTGGTTTTGGAATTTTTTTATGTTCTGATTATCTATTCCGGTAAGTGAGATAGCATGTTTTTCCCTAATAGTATCTCCGACGAATCCATCTTCATAACCTCTAGGATCATCTAATCTTTTATCCCATTTAACTCTATCAACCCCTGCTTTGTGTACAACTTCAAGTAAACGATTCTCATTTTTTACTCGTAATATGCATACTTCAAAGGCTGTATCATCTGAAACTAAACGGTTAACAACAGTTTTGTATGCATTTTGGATATCAGAAAGATTACTACGATAACCAACTAAAGCATCTGACAAATCCGCCAGAAGTTTTACCTGACGTTTTTTGCGTAAATTTGATATTGCAGATGCGACAGACGAGCCTATTGTATATAACCAATGGATCTCTTCTTGAGAGAAACCAGAATTTGGAATAATTTTCCTTTTAATTGGATCAATTTTATTAATTACTTCGAGGACTCCATAAGTTTTGTGTTGACCGTCTAGAGGAACAGCAATGGCAGAATAAATTCCTCCGAGTTTCTCTGAATATTTCTCTTGGCTTTTGGTATCTAAAGGTATTTCACTAAAATCATTGGCTGACTGAGGCTTCCCAAATCCATCTTCCTGAGGAAGAGCAGCTTGACCAGTGAAACTTTCACCAGGTACATAGTTTTCGCCTTCAAACCATTTATCATCTATTTCATCACCATTGGCATCTAGACCTACTATTTTTTGACGATGTAGGTGTCCATCCTTTGAGAATAGAAAAATAGAAGCCGTTTGAGAGTTAAGTCTCTCACGTACAACTTTAAGAGCTTCCTGAATTACCTCACCCTTATCTTTAAAACGATTTAATTTGTTTCTAACTTTTTGTAAATCTTTAAGTAGCTCATTGGGAAACTTGAGAAATTCATATGGCGATTTCCTAAATAAATTCTCTCTAATTAGATCAAGCTTTTGAAACACTATTTTATCTAGACCTTTCTGAAAATTTACTTGTTTAATTGAATTTTCTACTGTCACTTGAAAGACACCTTCATTCCTGGTAGCTCGCGCCAGGAAATTTGAGAGAACTTCTTTGTACTGATCAATCTCACATACTTTAGGAGAGAAATTAGCTAACCTTACACTCCGACTTTGCCTAATGTTGTCATTCTCATACCACGCAATTAACTGATTTTTCCCATCATCAGTTTCAATAATTGCATATTCTTTAGTTGGTAAAGTTGATAATTTGGAATTAAAAGATTCAACAGTGTATATCGTTGAAGTATCTCTCAAAGAGAATTCTTCTGCATAGGGAATATAAATATCTTTTGTTGTGACAAAAACCTTGTAATATGAAGCATGTCTTAGTAAAAAGTTCAAGCTTCTTTCAAAATCTTGTTCACTTGAAAAAACAAACAGTCTCTCACTTTCTGGATGTGCAGTTTTTGCAACTTCATCTCCTTTGTCACTTGCCCAAAAAGATTCCACACCATCAACGATTGCTACTGCCTTCACACGCGCTTTGAGCTTCTGCTGTAAGGCAGTAAGACGGCGCGGATATAACTCTAACGGCATCGAGTAAACTGAGCCGTTAGAAATAAAATCTTCAATCCGCTCATCGATATCGGCAATATCATTAGTGACAAGCTGTTGGAATATTTTGTTAGTCTGTAAATAATTATTACCCTTCAGAATTGGTTCTACAGTATTTAAAATAATTCTTTTTTTTGAAATTTCACCTGGAAGTAGACAGTTCAGTTCTTCTTCAAGCAATTCGTTTAACCAGTTAGAAGTAGAGAGTTTATAGTCGATCCAACCTTTTGCTTCTTCTATGTCACCACCAGTTATTTCATGAAGCAAATACGCCAAATTCTTCTTATCTGTTCCATTAATTGAGGGAAAGTGAATTGGAGTTTCAAAATTAACTTGTTTACTGAAGCGTAAGAGCCTGAAATTATGGAGTCTTCCAGAGAATAAGCCTATAAGGAAATAAACCCGTGCTTGTTCAAGGCATTCCTTAGGCAAGCAGAGGATACCAAAGTCTACGCTTGAAAGAATCTGTTCCGTTTCTTGAAGCCAACCGGATCTTGAAATCCCATCAATGTCTAAGATGAAGGCTTCAATCTGTGGATGCTTAAAAATGACATCTCTAATTCTTTCAGCTTGGTACTTACTATTGCTACCAGCCCAAGCAATAAGGACTTTGCGTCTACCTTGCTTGGCTTGAAGGCGATCAGAGAGGATCTTCTGCAATTTAGATAGTTTTCCAGGCCCTGCACCAGTGATTCGGAACTTGGTATAGATTCGCGACAGCGTTTTCTGCACCGCATTTTCAGACTGCCGTCCTAAGATTGTCTTGATTTCTGCTGGCGACTTTCCATTTAAGGCTAAATCCAGAACTTCTAGTTCGTTATCAGACACGCCTTCTTCGCCAACTAAGTCTTTAAGAGTATCCCGATAAATCTGAGTCATCTACAAACCTGTAAAAAGCCTCACTTGTTCTAGTTCTACGATATCACAGCAGTTTTGGAGACTTATATGGATAATCTTAATTTCTGTTATGTGAGGCTTTTAAACGCTTGACAATGGTATGAAATTTGGTATTGTATTAAAAGCCTCACTTAAGTGCGGCTTTTAATACATGATAAATACTTCTCTGTGACTTAACTTAGTGGCATTGTGCTTATAGATATGTAAAATCATCTTCCTGTATAGGTTTGATAATTTGCTGCTTCTTCGTCAGCGAAGATATTGTCAGTAACCAAAAATCAAGCCTTTTCAAGGCATATTTCATGTTTTTACATCCATTAAGGCGCAATGTTCCGAAGCGTCAACTTCGTGCACTGTTTTCTATTGCTGATAAACAAATTAATCGCTTGGAGGGGAAAATGGATTTATTTACCAACCGAAAGTCTAGCTATCTTGCCTGTGTAGCTTTGCTAACTGTCATTGTAGTAGCTGTGCTAACAAAGTTTGATGGAATTGGAATCGTCGCCGTGCAAGTCACACCTGATGGCATCCAAGTAGTAGTGAAGAATTCTCATGCTTTGTGTCCAATTGACCAGCATCTGCCAGAAGTTCAGCCCAAGCTCCCCGATCAGGAATTAGCTAAATACAGGATTTTGCCAATTCATAATCAAGTATAAGCCTTTTCAGTGCTACTCACTAGGCTTTAGAAACGTTACGAATTGATGAAATGCTGTACTAAGGAGGAGGAGGTTTCGATAGCACATTTGTTAATAAGTGTGGTATTAGACCTTTTGCAAAAGTCTATGTTTTGGATATTCAACCACAGATTAACACCGATGTTCATCTGTGGTTCACTTTTTGCTTATTCGCATTTTTGCAAGAAGTTTACTGATTACACGTTATTAGAATTTTTTTGAATGCTTTTTGTTTACAGCTAGACTATCCATAACCGCACAACATTCTTTCTCAGTAGTGTTTCTGGAGTCTATCACCATTGAAAATGAATACTATTTGAGTTGGTAATAGTTAGATGTTTATCTAATTCATTCTGACTGGGGATTCGCGCTACCCTAAGTCTGGAAGCCAAGGATAAATGACATGAGAAAATGGATTTGGCTGATGCTGTTAGTACTGGTGGCAGTTGCTGTGGTGGGTAGTAGGGGTAGTACGTTTTTTGAACAGCGTCCGTCACCAGAAATGGTTGAAAGCATTCCAGTGAAAACACCCCAACCACAGCCAGAATCAAAGGAAGTTTACAGTACCCCGCAAGTGTCTGCTGACAAGCTGTTAGCCCATATCCAAAAGTTAAATTTTCAGCGCTACACAACAAAAGAGCGATCGCTTACTCGCACTTATATCACAACTGAACTGAAAAAGTTAGGCTGGAAACCCAAATTGGAAAAGTTCTCTGAGGGTATGAATATTTTTGCCGAACGCCCAGGAACTAACAAAGCCGCTAAAGCAATTCTTGTAGCAGCACATTATGATACCGTTGCGTTATCCCCAGGTGCCGATGATAACGCCAGTGGTGTAGCCGTAGTGCTGGAAGTAGCGCGGTTGCTGGGTTCCCGTCCCACGCCACGGACGTTACAACTAGCTTTTTTTGACAAAGAGGAAGCAGGACTTTTGGGTAGTCGGGCTTTCGTTAGCAAGACACCACGCTTGCAAAACTTGGGCGGTGCGATCGTTATGGATATGGTGGGTTATGCTTGTTACACTGCTGGCTGTCAGAAATACCCTGCCGGATTGCCTGTTACCCCACCTAGCGACAAGGGCGACTTTTTGGCAGTAGTCGGTGATACAGAACATTTGCCTTTGCTGAATGCCTTTCAAAGCTCACAGATGTTTCCCTCAATCGCTCTGAATAAACAAAAATCAAATCTGCCACCAGTCTTGACAGTACCGATTCCTTTTAAAGGTTTACTGACACCAGACACCCTACGCAGCGACCATGCACCGTTTTGGTATCAGGGTGTGGGTGCTGTGCTGGTGACAGATACCGCAAATTTACGCACTCCGCACTATCATCAACCTAGCGATGTTCCAGCGACTATCGAGCGATCGTTTTTCACAGGAGCAGCACAGATTGTAGTGAATACTACTACTGCCTTATTAGAGAAAAATGAGGTTTTGGAAACTCAACCACCAAGCTGACCGAATAATTCGTAATTCGTAATGACGCTCTCTTACGAGACGCTGCGCGTAGCTTGCTTCTTTGCAGGAGTACGCGGACTCCTTCGCGCTACGCTAACGTAATTCGTAATTAAAGAACAAATCACTAATTCGGACTAGCGGTACTAGTTTTTGGTTCAGGGAAAGTCAACGTCCAATTCTTTTTATCATTGATCTGGAAGTACAAACCTTTGAAAATGAGCCGTAGAGCTGTTCGAGTTCTAATAAACTTCCTCACCAGATAAGTCCCTGGTTCAGCAAAGATATCATTAAAGTTTTTTTTATAACCAAATTGTTTTGAACAGTAACTGCCAGCACCTTGGACTGTTAACACAAAAAATGGAGCTTGTTTGTATTCATCAGGAATCATAAAGATTCCATATACATGGTGACGACCACGCCACGGCTGAACAATAACCTTAGTAGCATGTACTTGGAATTTTGTAGTTTTTGATGCTAGAAAAGCCTCGAAATTGCAATCAGAATCATTCACAGGCCACCACAGTGTAATAATACTCAGAGAGAGCAGCAAAATTGAAATATAGCGGAGTCTGCGACGCATAAAGCCAAGAAAAATTGTTGATGCGGCTGGTAGAATTTGATGAGTAATGATAGTGCAGCTACAGCAGTAAGACTATCCACCGGCAACACCTCTGCAACACGTTCTAAAGAATTAAGACAAAACATTAAGCAGTCGGTTAAAGTTTCCTGTCAAAAAAATTGCAGTCAAGATATCAGCCCACAAAAAGTGCAGATTGTAGATGCGTAGTTTACCGCCGCAGGCATCGCTTACCCTGTTCTAAAGTTTCGTTACAGTATTAAACCTAGCTGAGAAACAATCGGGCTTTTGTGGCTGTCAACACTGATTTATGCTCAAATTTTTAACTGTGATGAATTCTACAATTCGTTGCTTTTGTTATGCTTTTGATGTAGCTCTGTTCCCATCAGCAGATGCTTTGAGGAGATCAGGGCGACGCCGATAGCCTTCGCGCAGCGTCTCGTAGAGAAGCGTTAGCGAGTATTCGTACCCCTGCTCAAAAGCCAGCTACGCACAGCGGATCGTAGAGAGCGTCATAGCCCGTCGTAGACATCGCTATCAAGTTCACGAACAAATCTGCTTTTCTTTCTAAGTAATTAGTCGAGTAGTCAAATACACAAATATTCGTTATATTCCCGTAAGTAACAATTGGTATAAATGTTTATGGGAAGAAGTTGGGGAAGTCTTAAGACAGTTGCTGGTTTTTTTGGCGCAATTGTACTTACACAGTTCGGGGTAAATACTTCGGCCATTGCGGCTGACACAGTTATCGTGCGTTTGGGTTTATTTACAGAAACCATCTCTCTTGCTGAGTTGCAAAAGGCTGCGAAAACTGGGGAATTGCCTGGGAGTTTGCAGCCTTACGCTAAAGGATTATCTGAACAACAACGCCGCTTCTTCTTGGGGGCGTTGGGCATGAATATACCGATAAATGTTGTCACAGTTGATAAGTTAGTTAATACTCAGATTGGCACAACTATTCTCCATGATTTCGCTACAGCCTTAGCCCGAAAAGACAAAGCTGGGGTACAAGCACTGAGAGCAGGATTGGTATTAGGCTCTACTGCACCGCAGGGTCTTTCTGTACTGAGTTTTATCGCCGCTTATCCGAGTAAACGCCTAGAAATTGATTTGCCAAAGGCTTTTATAGTTGCAGGGAGTTTGAATACAGCTTTTTGGCGTACCCAGCAATTTATGCTAACTATCGCTCCCCAACTCGACCCCAAAACACCACAGATTGCTTTCCCTTTTGATCCCAGCCAACCAGGAAACGCTCAAGTAAAAATACTCAACTTAAGCCTGAATGACCAAAAGCGCGATCGCCAAATTCCAGTTGATATTTATTGGTCAACTGCTGCAACTCTCGACAAACCCGTAATTGTCCTTTCTCACGGCTTCGCATCAGTCCGCACGGACTTGCGTTATTTAGCAGAACATTTAGCATCCCACGGTTATGTAGTAGCAGCTTTAGAGCATCCCGGTAGTAACCAGGCAAATATTAACTCAGCATTACAAGGCAAAACCAGAGTTATGAAGCCTCATGAGTTTTTGGATCGTCCTCAAGATATTAGTTTTGTCCTCGACGAATTAGAAAAGCTCAACCAAACGCCTAATCATCCGCTACAAGGGAAACTTGCAACCACTAACGCGATGGTCATTGGCCATTCTTTTGGTGGTGGTACAGCTTTAGAAATTGCTGGAGCCGAATTACAACTAGAACGACTCAAACAACGCTGTAAAAAGAACTTGACTAGCTTCAGTGAGGGAGAAGTTATGCAGTGCATCGCTCAAGAACTCCCAGAAAATAGCTATCAACTACGGGATACTAGAATAAAACAGGCGATCGCTCTCAATCCGACAACTTCTCTGATGTTTGGCAAAACTGGGTTAACTAAGGTGCAAGTTCCGACTCTAGTGTTAGCAAGTTCCGCAGATAAAACCACCCCAGCTTTAACTGAACAGATTGTGGGATTTGATAAAATCCCATCCCCCAAATGGCTAGTTGGTATACTTGGGGGTACTCATCTGAGTGTGAAAGACCCCAGTACCACTTTGGATCAGATAGGACAACCGAATACACCGATTAGTGGCGGTGAAGTTGTGGGTGAACAAGCAGCAGATGTTCGTAAGTACGTTAAAGCTATAGCTTTGGCGTTTGCTGCACAGATGACTCCAGAAGCTAAAAACTACGCTATCTTTCTGACATCAGATTATGCCCAGTTTGCTTCCACTGCGGCATTTCCATTTCGCCTAATTACGCAGATTCCTCCTGATGCTAGGGCAGTGGTGAAAGAATTTGTTGATAAATAAGAGAATTCCAATTTATTACTAGCCCTGGCGATTAGAAGTCGCGGCTACACAAGACTTTACCCACCAATTCTTACGGAACGCTACGCGAACGTGGGTTAAAAACCTTGATTTTTCGTTAGTCTACGGAGGTGGACTACCCTGTGGCAAGGCTTTACCTACGTTTGTGTAGTAGCGAATTCTATTCGCCCAGTACTTTTCAAACATCCTCTTATTTGGATCACAGTATACTATCTTGATAGTAATTTTATAGTTGCTGTTAAATCTATACTAAATTTTTACACTAAAAATAACTAGTTAGACATAAACTTTATAATAATTATCTCTTAAAAATAAAAGAAGGTTAGGAGTGTAAAAAGAGTAGGAGAAGATCCGTAATAATGATCATACGTAAGTATTGTAGATAAAATATTACAAAATAAGTCCAAAATCCATGAATACAAGTTGCTTGATGCGAGAGCATCCCAAATGTGTACAAAGATAATTTGTCATTGCTTCATTCCGCTACGCTTCATTCGCAATGACAACTCATCATCTTGGTAAATTTGCTTGCATTGGGATGCTCCCCTTGATGCAAAATATGTTTGTGTGTGTATTGACGCGAATTACTTTAAGTTCACAAAACAAATCGCAGAGTATTTTTCTCTGCTACAAGCCACATATCAACCAAAAAGAAAAAAATTAAGGCTTATTTTGTCTACTTAAATAATTAGTTTTACCTACATGATGTTTATGTATTGTAAAACTAATTTTTGATTTAGAATTAAACAATTATTACATTTTATTGAAGCTTATGCAACTCTATACAACTCGTGAAATCGAAGAACTCCAGCAACACGAAGACCTTCCTTCGTTAATTGAAATTATGCAGTGGGTGAAAAGTTTTTTAGTAAGACCTCATCCTGATTTAGGAAGACCGGGAGTAGTTTGCCCTTTTGTGCCTCACGCTCTGAAATCAAATAACATTTGGCTAGCAGTAATTCGCACACAAAATTTGTGTTTAGAGCAAATAGAAGCAATTGTGAGACCCTACCGAAATGTCTTCCTTGAGAGAGAACCAGGCGATAAGGAATTACCAATAAGTAAAGCCTTTGTACTTATCTTTCCTGATGTCCATATAGAAGAGGCATCTAAAGTAATTGATGGTGTCCAAAAAAAACTTAAACCTTTGTTTGTTGAGTCAGGACTGATGCTAGGAGAATTTCACAACCGGACTGAGAGTCCTGGGCTACATAACCCCAACTTTCGACCACTGCGGAGTCCCATACCTTTGCTGGTTATCCGCCCGATGACTGAAGTTGACCTTACTTTTCTTATGAGTCCAGATAACCCACACTTACGTATTCGGTATCTGGAAGCTTATTTAAAGCGTTTTGGTCATAAGTTTACAGATGAAACAAAGTTTAAAAATGCTCATCAAGCATTGGCTTTAGCGAAAGAACAAGTTAAACAAGAAAATTTGGTGAGTTCTTGTATATAATGAATCGGGTTTAGTTAAGAAGATGTTTGGAAAGTCTTTAAGGATACTAAAAAACCTCTGCCCAAAACGGAGAGAGGCTTTTAAACCCCAATTCCCTAGAAAGAAGGGTGACAGGGGGGTTAGATTCTAAGGCTTTTGGTGTTTCATACAATACTTTTCAAACATCCTCTCAATTTTATGCAACTCTATACAACTCGTGAAATCGAACAACTCCAGCAACACGAGGATCTTCCGTGCTTAATTGAAATTATGGAGTGGGTGAAAAATTTTTTAGGAAAGCCTCATCCTAACTTAGGAAGACCCGGCGTAGTTTGCCCTTTTGTACCTTACTCTCTCAAGTCAAACAGTATTCATCTGGCAGTTATTCACACAAAAGATTTGTATCGAGAACAATTAGAAGAGGTTGTTGGACGCTACCGAGATATCTTTCTTGGAATGGAACTTAAAGAGCATGAATTAGCAATCAATAAAGCTTTTTTACTTATCTTTCCTGACATCCATATAGAAGAAGCTTCTAAACTGATAGATAGTGTCCAACAAAAACTTAAACCTTTGTTTGTTGAGTCAGGACTGATGATAGGAGAATTTCATAAACGTAATGATAGTCCTGGTCTGCATAACCCAAACTTTCGTCCACTTCGTAGCCCTATCCCCTTGTTGGCTATCCGGTTTATGGTCGAAGCTGACCTCCCCTTTCTTGAGAGTCCGGCTGATCCACGCTTACGTATTCGGTATCTGGAAGCTTATTTAAACTGTTTTGATCATAAATTTACAGATGAAACAAAGTTTAAAAATGCTCATCATGCATTGGCTTTAGCGAAAGAACAACTTAAACAAGAAAATTTGGTGAGTTCTTGCATATATAGCAGTTCTCGCTCAAATGAGGTATATCCTCAAAGTTAAAAGGATTTATATATAAAGTATAAAGTCTAGGTATACCTCACTAGCATAGTCAGCGCTATAAATAAATATCAAATGTTTAGTTTAAATTGAGGACTGGGGATTGGGCATGGGGGATTAAAAGTATTTGCTACAAAGCTGTTCAGTGGAATTTCAGACAATACTAGTGATCTCAATTTGGTATGAGTTATCCTTGCTAAAGCTTAATTCGCGGTTACAGAGTTGCATTTGCACTTCTTCATCGTGAAAAATACCAACTAAAGCACAACCGGCTGCTTTGTGTTCTTGGAGAAGTTCCATTACAACTTGGCGATTAGTAGCATCTAGGGCTGATGTGGATTCATCCAGCAATAAAATTGGATAGTTGACACAAAGGGCGCGGGCGATATTCACCCGTTGCTTTTGGCCTCCAGAAAAGGTGGTGGGAGAAAGTTTCCATAAACGTTCTGGCAGGTTGAGGCGATGAAACAACTCCTTTATGTTAGCGATCGCAACTTCAAATTTCAACTCTTCTGGGCAAATCACCATCTCCACTTCCCCTATACAAATTTCTCCAGCAAAAGGATGCTTTCTGCAATAACCTCATTGAGTGGAATATGCCAAAGATAATAAAAAGCCCTCATCCGCACCCGCCAAATTCTGGAGTCTAGCATCCGGCTGGCTGTAGAACAAGCGTGGCAGTGTTGTACGGTAAGCCAGGTTCCAACTACTTCGTACCTTAGAAGTGCCCGCAGACATCGCCGTTGCCACAAAACTAGAAATTAATCATGATGAGCCGATAGCTTTAATTGAGCATTTGGGTTTAGCGGATGAGGAACCGATTAGTGTGGACTCAGCTTGTTTGTAGACAAAAGCAAATAATAAGGTAAGTAAAATGGCGAAAGAAATAGAGCGGAAATATTTAGTCAGAGGAGATAGCTGGAGAGGATTAGCTGAAGGTAGTGTATATCGTCAAGGATACATTGCCACACAAGACAAAGCGACTGTACGTATACGTATAATAGGGGAAAAAAGCTATTTGACCATTAAAGGCCCCAATATTAAATATTCAAGATTAGAGTTTGAGTATCCTGTTCCTGTTGAAGATGCTCAAGAAATCCTTGAGACATTGTGTGAACGTCCCTTTATAGAAAAAATCAGATATAAAATAGAGTCGGGTGGTTTAATTTGGGAAATAGATGAGTTTGATGGTGTTAATAAAGGACTAATTTTAGCAGAAGTTGAACTTAGTGATGAAAACCAGCAAATTGAACTACCAAGCTGGATTGGACAAGAAGTTTCTGATGACTCCAGATATTTCAACAGCAATTTAGTAAAACACCCTTTTTCACAATGGTAAGCATGGATTGTTATCAAATTATTTAGTTCAGCAACTAAAACGCCCGGATGTTCCCATGTTTATTGCCTAGTTGTTTGGCACGCGGCACGGCTACACCGCGCCATTGCTTGTGACAGTTGCGTAAGTCCTGTAAACCTGCTAAATTTGTGGATTTTGAAGAAATTAAATCATCATAAAGCAGTGTATTTTCCTCTTTTAGAGACTATTTATAAAGTAAATATTAGGGGATGTTTGAAAAGTGTTTGGCTGTGATTTTAGGCACTTAATTGATCCCCTCTAACCCACGCCAGTCACTCCACTTGGGGAAACCCCATCGCCCTTGGCGTCTCCCCAAGTGGAGCATCTGGCGTGTGGGGTGCAATAACTATGAGAATCACAACGAATTACCCGGACATGATATGATAACCGAGAGTGATATTTGTCGTGACAAATCATATCGAAATGTGCGCCTAACACACCCCACAAGAATTTTATTTTTACTTTATGAATAGCCTCTTAGGATAATTCGCTAATTATAAGTCCAGTAACATTATTGACATATAATTTAATTGATAAATTTATTTTGTGTAAAATTATCGATTTTTCAGATAATTTATTATTTAAACTACGGTAACTATATCGTTGTTTAGATATATTGAATTATTTAAACACCTGTAAACTTATCGATTTGCTGGTGTTTGAGTTTAGTCAAAGCCCGGTAAAATCATCGACTTTTGAGGGAATTTACTAATAAAAACTCCGACAAAATCACTAGTTAAATTTAAATTTAACTAGTGATTTTTCTTCCTGGACAACTTTAAACTGCGTGCTAGAATTACAGCAAAACTGTTTAATAAATAGTCGAAAAAGTTAATTACGGTTGGTAATTTTAGAGACTGGAATAATTCATTTGCTCAGGCTTGAGTATGGGTATTTGAAGCCAGACTCAAATTATTGTGTCTGAGATAAAAATAATTGAGGTAAAAATATAAATTATGAAGTACATTACTAGTTTTTTTAGTACTTTATTTGTTGTTAGCGCTGGACTATATTTACTACCTCATTCGGTAGCCGATGCAGTTACCTTAGGCAATGGCACCATCGCCTTTGCCGAACCACCGCGTTTAGTTAGTGCCAGCACTCCATACAGCAATACAAGCGTTCCGAATACGACGTACTATTTCACTCTGGAAGTGCCAGCGACGGCTGGGGAACCGTTGCAACAGGTTACCTTTAACCAGATTCAGGGGACTGAAGATATTCAATTCAATCAGAAAGATACATTTGCCTTTGAAGGCACACGCAATCACCAAGGTTCAAAATTGGCACTCAAAGCTGTAAAAGGTAACGGCAAACAGCAGACTATCACAGTAACCTTTGACACTCCCATACCACCAGGTAAGACGGTTACTATTTGTCTGCACACTTACTACAATCCTTTTTCTGATGGCGTCTATTTATTTGGCGTTAAGGCTTTTCCCTCTGGTGAGAAAACTGCTGGCCAATTTATCGGCATTGGACGCTTTCAATTTTCCGGGCCAACGGCTACGGAGAACTAATTTTATCTAACCTATTCGACGCAGAATCTGTTATTTTAACCATTGAGGACAAGTATAATTCTTGTCCTTTACTTTTTTGAGAAGTTTTCGCCACACACTCAACTCTCTTAAGGAGTAATATCAATAAATTTTAATAGCCTCTTGTTTTTTAGCACAATCTATGCAAACCTCATAACTGTATACTACGGTAAGTTGCCCGATTTACCGTAGATGTAGCAGCAAATTAGTGGGTTAGCCAATAAACTCAAAATTTAGTGCCAAGTAAACTTTTAGCGTCTATTACAAGGGTTATTGAAAGCTATGTCTGAGCCACGCTACGGGATCTGGATTCCTGTTTACGGCAACTGCGGCGTAATGAACCACCCTCTTGAACCTCGTGATGCCAGTTACTCACGAGCAAAGGATCTCGTCCAGTTAGCTGAACAGTGCGGGTTTACTACAACTTTGATCGCAGAACACATCATTAATCCCAGAAATCAACAATTAGATCAGCTGGAAACTTGGACAGCAGCAGCAGCAGCTCTTGCCGAAGCAACAAATTCTATCGAAATTATCGCCGCTGTGAAGCCTTTACTTTTTCATCCAGCAATCTTAGCGAAGATGGCATTAGGCATTGATGCAATCAGTGGTGGGCGTTTTGCGATCAACTTGGTAAGTGCCTGGTTTAAGCCAGAAATGGAAAAATCTGGCATATCTTTTCTTCCCCATGATCAGCGTTACCGCTATTCCGACGAGTGGATAAGAGTAGTAAAGGCGCTGTGGAGTGGAGAAAGAGTTAACTTCCAAGGAGATTATTTTCATATTAGTGACCTAAGCTTCAATCCTCGTCCCGTGGCCAATCCTTATCCGCGTGTGTATGTGGGAGGTGAATCAGAACCAGCGCAAGCTTTGGCGGCAAAAGAAGCAGATATTTTTTTTCTCAATGGTCGTCCTATAGAAGTGATCCGAGAAACCATTGCTCAGGTTGCTAAACAGCCGCGTTCTCATTCCAAACCTCTGGACTTTGCGATGTCCGCATTTGTGATTGCTCGACCCACAGATGGAGAAGCACAAGAAGAATATCACAACTTGAGGGCAATGGTAATAGCACAAGACGATCGCTCAGAGCTTCTCAAAGGAGTCGATTCCGAAGTGGTCATGTTCAAGAATTTGGCCAAGTACCCTGGCGTAGGAAGTAACGGTGGCACAGCTGCTGGCTTAGTTGGTAGCTATGACACCGTGGCTGGTCGCATTGCCGACTTTACCAGGGTGGGAATCGGCACCTTCATGCTGCAATTCCAGCCGTTCGCGACTGAGATGAGGCGTTTTTCTGAGGAGGTAATGCCACGAGTTCGTTCCTTAGAACTTGTGGCTGCAAAGGGATGAGGGAGCAGGGAAGAAATAACTAATGCCCAATTCAATAAGTTAGGAGATGTAATCGTGAGTGCATATCAATCTGAGTCAGGCAATAGTTCTACTTCGCAACTGAATTTAGAGACTGATGTTCTAGTCATATCCCTATGACTCTGCGTCTAGAGGGAACACAACTTTGTCAATCAAGGCTAATCCTGAAGCTTTCTTGGGGTTTGCTTCTAAAGCTAGACGATAAATCGCCATTTTGCCAGGATTCGTAAACTCTTGAATCTTCTCTTTTCTCTTTGCGTCTGGAGCAGTTCGTTTAAGTTGAACCAAGAATATTGCTAATGAATATACAACATACAAAAATTAACCGCCGATTTTTCCTCAGAGCCTTAACCTTATTTAGTGTATCCATATTTTTTGTTAGCTGTAGCCAACAACAAGCTCAAGTATCTTCAAATACAGCCCAAGCAACTGCACAAAAAAAGGTCATTCAAATCGGGGTGACGGGAATCATATCTGAAGATATTTTGAAGTTTATAAATACTAAGCTGGCACCTCAGGAAGGATTAGAAGTAAAAGTTGTTACTTTTAATGACTGGATACAACCGAATACAGCTTTAATAGACAAAGTAATCGATGCAAATTTTTTTCAACATCGACCTTTCATGAATAATACTGTTAGGGAACTCAAAATCAATTTAGTTCCATTAAATCTAGTTTACTTAAGCACACTCGGTTTTTTCTCCAAATGGCTCAAATCTGTGAATGACGTTCCCCAAAATGCCACAGTCACAATTGCCCATGATGTGATTAATAATGACCGAGGACTCAGGCTAATAGTAAGTAATGGTTTAATCAAACTAAAGGAAAATACCAAGAAATTTGTAACCACCAGAGACATAGCCGAGAATCCCAAAAGCTTGCAAATCAAGGAAGTAGCAGGAGTCCAAGTAGTTCAAGCTATTAATGATGTAGACTTCATTGTTTCTTCGGCTCAGACTGTTGCTCTAGCAGAAATAACACCGCAATCTATGGGACAGGAGATAGCTAAAGATAAAAAGTATGCTTTGGCATTAGTCACATTACAGGGTCGAGAAAATGAGCCAAAAATCCAGAAGCTGAACAAGCTGCTTAACGATCCACAGGTGAGAGATTTTATTAACAACCAATGCCAGGGGCGAATTGTACCTGTGTTTTAAAGACGGCGAAAGGATGAAGGATGAAAATTTTGCTACTTCATCTTTCCTAATTTAGGAATTACTAAACTGAAATTGTGACATGACTGGAGGATAAAGCAATGTTTTTCGGAAAAATTGAAAAAGAATTATTTTGTGGAGAAATTTGGTCAATTTGGCAAAAAACTAAATTACCAGATAATCTACAGTTATTAGTGGATCAAGAACTAGGAAAACGCGATATCTGGGAATTACAGAGCCAAAAGCCTGATGAGAAGCCTATTCATCCAAGCCTTGATGAAGACTCTAGTCATTCAACAAATATTTAAGCTTGCACTAGTATTTGCAGCCTTTAATGCTACGTGGGTGACTCTAGTTTTTCGGCTGGAATCTATTGCGTATAATTACGCCAATCGAGTTGCAAGTCTATTTGGCATAATTGGCCTCTTTACCACCTCCATTGTTGGATGGGTAGCAGACAAGCAAGACCCCAGAATGTTAGTTGGAATAGCTGTTATTCTATCTCTATCAGCTTTTGTCATCCTTTGGATAGCTGGTGGAACTCATTTGATGGGTCTTATATTAGGAGTGCTTATTCTTGACTTGGGAATGCACACTGGTTACATTTCAAATCAAATCCGCGTCTACAACTTAGTTCCAAATGCTGAGAGCCGTTTGAATCCGGTGTACATGGTCACTAACTACACTGGCGGCGCACTCGGCTCTTTTCTTGGTACTTATACCTGGGGATTGTGGCAGTGGAAAGGCGTTTGTACTTTAGCTTAGTAGGATTCTTTTTGTTGGCTGTGGCGTTTATCGCTCATTTCAGTGTACATAAGAGAAAATTTACGGCCGTTTAATGCAAATTCGAGTTCATGCTGCAAATCCGTCCGCAATTTCTTTTACCTAGCAAGAGAAGGAATCAATACCAATGGCACATCTGTTTGAACCATTCAAGATTCGTGAAGTTACCTTTCGCAACCGCATCGCCGTTTCACCCATGTGTCAATATTCCAGTACAAATGGATATGCTAATGATTGGCACGTTATTCATCTGGCTTCTCGCGCAATTGGCGGTGCAGGTATAGTGCTAACAGAAGCAGCAGCTGTAGAGCCGGGTGGGCGCATTAGCCCCCAAGATTTAGGAATCTGGTCAGATGCACACATAGAAACTTTGGCTAAAACTGTGGGATTGATTCATAACTTTGGAGCTGTTGCAGGTATTCAACTTGCTCATGCAGGTAGAAAAGCCAGCACTGCCAAACCGAGTAAGGGAGGGAAAGCGCTGGATGAATCTCAGGAAGGTTGGCGTCCCTTGGTTTCGAGTAGTGCGATCGCTTTTAGCAAAGATAGCCCAGTTCCAGAAGCCTTAAGTCTTGAGGGAATTCAAAAAGTTATTGATGCCTTTGTCCAAGCTGCTAAACGTTCTCTGCAAGCTGGTTTCAAGGTAGTTGAAATCCATGCTGCCCACGGTTATCTACTGCACCAGTTTCTCTCACCTCTTTCTAACCAACGGCAAGATGATTATGGTGGCAGCTTTGAAAACCGGACTCGTTTGCTCAGAGAAGTTGTTCAAGCAATCCGAGAGGTTTGGCCCCAGACACATCCACTGTGGGTACGTATTTCTGCCACCGATTGGGTAGACAATGGCTGGGACATTGAGCAAAGTATCGCTTTAAGTGACAAACTCAAGTCTCTAGGAGTTGATCTCATCGATACTTCATCAGGCGGTATTATACCGGGCATCAATATACCAATTAAACCTGGTTATCAGACTCAGTTTGCCGAACGCATCCGCCGCGAAGCCGATATTCCTACAGGAGCCGTAGGCTTAATTACATCCCCTGAACAAGCTGACGAGATTATTCGTACAGAAGTAGCTGATATAGTGCTGTTGGGACGTGAACTACTCCGCAATCCTTACTGGCCACATCTGGCAGCCAAACAGTTAGGACACGATAAACTCTGGCCTGTTCAATACGACCGAGCTTGGCTGTGATGTCAGATGTGCTTAATTGAGCATCAACGCCTTAAACCCTTGCTGCTTGGCGGTAGGGGTTGTTGCTTGATTTGCAATAATTGTGAGTATTTGACCAAACATGGTATGATACGTAATCTAGTCGTACTCTAGGTATTTTTTTGTTCTAATAGTAAGCATACAAACTTTCTGTCTTGCTAACATTAAGCATTGTTAGGGTAGCACATGTGTGTGTCCCTACTCCAAAATCCACGCAGCCTGAAAAAAGTCGCGCTCACAAAACATCGCATAACGGTAGGTTGAATGCACAACAGGATTGGTAGTGGCATAATTGTCAACCAGACTTTCTAATTGTTTTGTTAGTGGTTGAAAGTCTGCGCTGCTGTAAGTACGAATCCAGTCTGCATATTGATGATTAGGAATACCGTTACCAGCTAACTGTTCTCCCAAAAAGGCATACAAACGGATACACGGAGACATCGCCGCAGCAGTTAAACCCACATCTGAACCCCAAGCAGTTGCTAACAAAAAGTCAGTATAGCGGCGGGTGGCGGCTCCTGGTTCCACAGAATGCAAATTGACTCCCCACACAGAAGCATAGCCACTATGTAGTCGCAGTTCTTCTAAAACTCCACTAGCTAAGTTATGAAATGTGGTGAAACCTAACCAGTCTGGTGCTTTGGCTGCGGCGATACTGTACGCACGGGCAAAAGCTTCTAAGAAAAAAGCATCTTGCCCTACGTAGTAAGCAAATTTCATCTGCTCAAGAGTACCATCACCAATGCCTAGAACGAAAGGATGCTCTAGGCAAGCTTGGGCTAAGTCTTGATTTGCTGCCCATAATTCGTTAGATAAAGTCATTTGTTATTTGTCATTTGTCATCTGTTATTATCCCTCTATTCTTTCAACTCTCCCCCTCAAAAAGAAAGCACTCAAAAAGGTAAAAACTGGAGCAAGACTGAGCCTAGACTTCCCAAAAAGTCAACAAAACTGGGGCTACCAGCGCTTACCTTCTCATTAACGGGTGTTTGCAGCTCTTTAATAAAAGCTTGGGCTGTTAGCGTTCCAGCGCTGTTGTTTTGGGATGTAAACAATTTTTGAGCGACTTGGGCATCTTGGAATGCACCTTGTCTATCTAGTATTTGGTAACGGGCGACACCACGAGCTAAATAAGCACCTGCATATTCTGGTTTAATAGCGATCGCTTGATTAAAATAACTGATTGCTTGCTGTTGGTTGCCTTTTTGCGCTTCTGCTACACCCCAAGCATAAAATTCTTCTGGTGAAGCAATTTGTGATGGTATACCAACCGCACCCTGGAAGTTAGCGCCATTCAGGTAAGCACCAGTCAGTTCTGCATTTGCTAGATAGGTATTTCTTAAATCAGCACCCGTCAAATTTGCCCCACTAAATTTAGCTTCGCTCAGATTAACACCAAATAAACTCGCGCCACTCAAGTTTGCACCCCGCAAATCTGCGCCGCTCAAGTTTGCACGGCTGAGGTTAGCACCTGTGAGATTAGCACCGCTCAAATTGGCTCCAGATAAGTCAGCCATCACTAAACCTGCACTAGTCAAATCGCAGTTCTGACATTGTTTGGTTGCCAATAACTGTCTAACATGTTCAGAATTTGCAGCTTGTACGGTTGTTGTCAAACTAATCGTGGTTAAAAAGGCAGCTATGGCTAGAATTTGGTTCTTCATATTCGTGTAATATTTCTTACTCAATATTAAACATTAACTGAGATGGATTTATACCTCAGCTTATGATATGAGCAATCTCAACAGTTTGCCCTCTGTAGTTGCCTATATCACTTGTAAATTTGAGTAAACACTCACTGGTTGTGCAAGTTTATTATCTTCTAATTATTTATGCCTAGCTACTTATTTGTTCTTCAGGGGTCAGGCTTTGGCCTTGCTGTAATACTTTTTGATAATTAGACATAAAATTTACACTTCTACTTCTTTGAACTTTAAGTCAAATAGACACAGATTGCATTTCTTGATTTTACAAAGAAGCGATGCCTAACCACAAGCTGCTACACGTCTGTGCCTGGTGCTAATGTCATCTGGGATGCTCTGACTCAGGAGCAAATCTCTCTTTTTGCTCTTGTATACCCTGATTTTAAAGAAATATGAGACTATAGAAGCATTAAGACAGTCATAAAAACGTGAGTCAGCAAGACAAACTCTTAGAAAAGATCCTCTCTGGGACTTCTGATACAGACATCCCTTTCGCCCAACTGTGGCAACTTTTATATCAACTAGGCTTTGATGAACGGATTCGTGGCGATCATCGGATTTTTATCAAAGTCGGTGTTGAGGAAATATTGAACCTGCAACATAAGAGAGGAAAAGCCAAAAGCTATCAGATTAAACAAGTTCGGGCAGTGATTCTCAAGTATAAGCTAGGAAGTAAAAATGATGTTTCGCTATGAGATTATTCTCTACTGGAGTGAATTAGATCAAGCCTTTATTGCTGAAGTGCCAGAATTATCAGGCTGTGCTGCTGATGGCGATACTTATCAAGAAGCTCTGCATAATGTAGAATTAGTTATGCAGGAATGGATAGAAACAGCTAAGGATGTAGGGCGTCCAGTTCCTGAACCTAGACCGCGCTTGATGTCCATTTAATTGATACACAAGCTAAGTCAAACTGGTTTTTTAGCATCATTCAGAAATATTTGACACCATTTTAGATGCGAATCAGAAAAAATTTTGCTAAAAGACTTAGAAAATTCTACAGACTGCCATAATGGTATCTATAGCATAATACGTTTGGGTTAAAGCTAAAAACCAAAACCAGCGTAGGTTGGGTTGAGGAACGAAACCCAACCTACAAATATCTTTAACTGTGGTTTTAGGCGCTTATTGATCCCCCCTAACCCCCCTTTTAAAGGGGGGAACCGGAATCAAAGTCCCCCTTTTGAAGGGGGATTTAGAGGGATTTAGAATTTTTTATACCGACAAGAAGACTTTTAAAACATCCTCTTACAAATCACCATAATATGTGATTTGTATTTGTCAGTACTATAGTGAAGAAGCTGTAGTCCAGAACGTTCTAGTTCTTGCAAAAGTTTAGGGATTTCATACTTATGATGTCGCCAAATAGTAATTTCTTCACCTTCAGATATTTCAATTTTCTTATCTATCCCCATCCGACTGAAATTTATAGTGTAATCATAACGGAGTTTCATATTAGCAACTATACTATCTGTTTTTAAATCATATTTTCTCACCAATTCACAATCTTCAGATTTAATCCCAATCTTGCTTTTAACCCATTCATATATTTCTTCTACATGATATTTGCAGCCACCTCTAACGTTTCCATCCCATTTAGAGTTAGAACCAGTTTCATTAGTGAACACCAGAAAATCATTTTTTCCCATGCTATCTCTAAAGTTTTTTAGTACCTGATCTCTATTTTGATGATTGCCAATGGTAACACCTAAGTGGAAAAATATTTTTGCTGTGTCATCAATTTCAAGACTAGCTTTATTTTGGAATAGATTTTTGGGTATACAACTATTTTCTATGTCAATTTTAGAACTGATAAACTCGACTTGAGGAAACCATTTTTTAAAATTATTTTTGGATAAATGAAGCAATTCCTCGCTAATATCTAAGGCAATATATTTATTAACCTTTCCTAATTTATTAAGTCTTTGAATAAAATTTTTAACGGGATATGAATTTCCGGCACCAACGTCTACAATATTTACTTTTTCGCCACTTTGAATATTGCCATTAAAGTATTTAAAGTTCTTCTTTAAAAGGTCAATTTCTACATTTGATGTCCGATACCATCTAGGAATAATATATTTTAGATAAAAATCGTCCCATATTTTTGCGCCTCTACCTTTATAAGAATACTTTAGAGGGATTTCTCGCCTGACTTCTAATGCATGAATTATTCCTAAAACTTCTTCTTCAGAAAAAAGAGAGTAGAACTCAGAACTTGGCTTTGCTGTGCGACTGATAGCAGTTGAGATATCCGAGGGAAGTTGGGAATTACTATGAAAATTTTGAGCCATTATTCTTGTTCTTTGGTTTTCTTAGGTATTTAAGATTAGCCGCAATACTTGCCAAAGAGGTATTTTCCCATACCATTGTCCCAAAATTTGGAATTTCTACCACAAATAGATCCCATATTCCCCACTCTAGAGGGTGTTTGAAAAGTATTTGGCTGTGATTTTAAGCACTTATTGATCTCCCCTAACCCCCCTTAAAAAGGGGGGAACCGGAATCAAAGTCCCCCAATCTATCGGGGGATTTAGGAGGATCTAAAACTTTTTGATACCGACAAGAGGACTTTACAAACATCCTCTCAACTGGCCAACCAGTTTTATACAATCAAAGTAGGTGATAATTTTCCAAAGATACAGGGGTAAATACCATTGGTTCAGCAACCAGAACTCCAAGAAACTTCGTCGATACAGTCAATCCAGCGCGTGCTTGGGAGTTTGAGCGCCTACCGATGGACTTCGCTGGGAGCCTTGGCCAGCCTGTTACTGTTGACGATCGCAAACGCTGTCACCCCGCAACTATTTCGGTGGGGAATTGATCAGGGCATCATCCCAAAAAACCTCCAAATTGTGCTATACAGTGCCGCCTGGATGGTACTCGCTGCGATCGCTCGTGGTTTATTTAACTTTGGACAAAGCTATTTGGCAGAAGCAGTATCTCAGGGTGTGGCCTATGATCTACGAAACAAAATTTTTAGCAAGATTCAAAATCTCAGTTTCAGCTATCATGACCAGGCGCAGACTTCCCAACTGTTAACCCGTGTCACCAGCGACATTGAGCAGATCCGCACCTTTGTTGGCACTAGCTTGATTCAGGTCATCGGTGGAGTTGTGACATTGGTAAGTATTTCGGTGATTTTGCTAGTGATGAACTGGGAATTAGCACTGATTACGCTAACGGTAGTACCCCTAGCCGGTTGGTTGATGGCGCGATTCATCACTCAAAATAATAAACTTTTTCGGCAAGTCCAAGAGCAACTGAGTGACCTCAATGCTGTATTGCAAGAGAACTTGCTAGGAATCCGGGTGGTGAAAGCCTTTGTCCGAGAGTCAACCGAAAGGTCGCGTTACACGACCATGAATGATGCCCTAGTCAAGGCAAACATGAAGACCATTAGCGCCATCCGTGATACCTTCCCGGTTATCTTTTTGCTGAGTAATTTGGTAACACTGGCAGTTTTCGGCTACGGGGGAGCGCAGGTGATTGGGGATCGGTTCTCCATTGGCGAACTGGTGGCGTTTAACTCCTACCTAGCGTTGATTCTCCAACCTATTTTGTTGATTGGATTTGCTGCACCTGCGATCGCTCAATCAGCTGCTTCTGCGGAACGAGTCTACGAAGTTGTAGATGCAGAAGTAGAAATTCGCGATCGCCCCGGTGCTGTCCCATTTGACACCTGCGGTGGGAGAATCACCTTTGAAAATGTTTCCTTTCGCTATCCAGGAGCGACAACCGAAACTCTCAAAGAAGTTTCCTTTGAAACGAAACCCAACGAACTGATCGCCGTTCTAGGGATGACTGGATCGGGAAAAAGCACAATTATGAACTTAATTCCCCGTTTTTACGATGCCACAGGGGGAGCGGTTCGCATTGACGGACGAGATGTAAAAAGTTTCACGCTCAAAAGCCTCAGATCGCGTATTGGCATTGTATTTCAGGAAACCACCCTCTTCTCTGGCACAATCCGTGAGAATATTGCCTACGCAAAACCCAATGCAACCCTACAACAGGTAATTGAGGTTGCAAAAACCGCACAAATGCACGATTTCATTAGTAGTCTGCCTGATGGCTACGAGACGATTGTGGGTGAACGGGGCGTGGGCTTATCTGGTGGACAAAAACAACGAATTGCGATCGCTCGTACCTTACTGACCGATTACAGAATTCTGATTTTGGATGACAGTACCTCAGCGGTAGATGCAAAGACTGCTGCCCAGATTCAAGCCAAACTAGATGACTTAATGCGCCAAAAAGCTTGTACAACTTTTGTCGTGGCTCAACGCATCAGTACCGTCAAGAATGCCGATCGCATTTTTCTCATGGATAAAGGACGATTGGTGGCACAAGGCACTCACGAGGAATTGATGCAAACCAGCCCACTCTACGGTGTGATTTTGGAATCTCAGGTAAAAGCGAAGGAGAAAAATGATCCCAAATTAGCATAATTAGTCTGGCTGGAAATTCTGATCACAGCCTTGTAATAAAAACTTTTAATCCAAAATCCGAAATCTAAAATCCAAAATTTTTATGAGAGGCACTATTCCCGTTGTTGAATCTGAGGAAAAACCAAGTCAGCAACTTTCCACCCTGCGGCGCTTTTTGCAATACGTGCTACTCTATCGCAAAGAAATTCCCATCGCCCTGACATTAGTATTGATTGGTGCCATAACCCAGGCAATTGGGCCATTCTTTATCGGCTGGTCGATTGATCACCTAATTGCACAAGGAAATTTGCAGGGACTACTGTTGTTATTAGGGCTGTTAGGGCTGAACTATGGACTTGGTGTCCTGGCAATCCGGGGTCAAATTATTCGAGTCGGCTGGATTATGCAGCGATTGCTGGCTCAACTGAGGCAAGATATTTTCATTAAAATCCAAAGTCTGCCACTCAGCTTTTTTGATCGCAGTGAAGCGGGCGATTTAATGAGCCGCCTGCTGAATGATGTTAATACCGTGAATCAGGCATTTGGACTGACGATCGCCCAAATGCTGGGCAACACTTTCAGTTTGGTCGGCATTGTTATTGCTATGCTCTCAATCAACCTCCAACTAGGCTTGTTGAGCAACCTGGTAGTGCCACTGATGATTTTTACCACAAGCTTATTTGCACGTTGGGCAAGAGTCAGATTTCGCGTCACCCGACAGACCATTGGGGAGCTTTCCGCCAAGTTGGAAGAAGATATTATCAGCGTGCGAGAAGCACAGGCATTTAATCGTGTACAGATGAATATCGAAGAATTCGCCATTCTTAACGCCGCCAATCGTGATGCCAACGTCGAGGCTGTGGCAATAACTTCAGCCTTTTTACCATCCATTGATTTTCTCAACACACTAGCAACGGCAGGCGTGCTGGCCTATGGCGGCTATTTAGCGGTAACAGGAGCTGCAACAGTGGGTGTGGTGACATCCTTTTTACTTTACGTCCAGCAGTTCTTCCGCCCGATCCAAATTCTCAGCCAGTTTTACACCCAAGCTCAATCTGCCTTCGCCGGATTAGAGCGAATCTTTTTATTGCTAGATGAACCGTCAGAACTCAAAGACGCACCCGATGCGACAGAAATGCCGCCCATTCAGGGTGAGGTGACATTCGAGAATGTCAAGTTTGGCTACAACCCAGATCAACTGGTTCTTAAAGGGGTGAATTTGCACGCCTATCCAGGGCAGATGGTTGCGTTAGTAGGGCAGACCGGTTCGGGAAAAAGTACGATCATTAACTTGATTTTGCGCTTCTACGATGTCTCTGGCGGTGCAGTGAAAATTGATGATATTGATGTGCGTAGTGTTACTCAAGCAAGTCTACGGCGTCAAATTGGTATCGTCCTGCAAGACAATATTCTGTTCAGCGGCACCGTCGCCGAAAACATTGCCTTTGGCGCTCCTTACGCCACCCAAGCTGATATCGAAGAGGCTGCACAACTAGCAAATGTGCATGAGTTCATTACCTCACTGCCACAGGGTTATACAACTCAATTGGGTGAACGGGGCGCACCCCTGAGCCAGGGACAGCGACAACTAATCAGTATTGCCCGTGCGGTGTTGATCAACCCCCGAATTCTGATTCTTGATGAAGCAACCAGCAGCATCGATACCCGCACAGAAGCGCTAGTACAAAGTGCGATCGCCCGCTTGCTGCAAGGTCGTACCAGTTTCGTGATTGCCCACCGCCTCAGTACAGTTACTCAGGCAGATCAGGTATTAATAATTCAGCAGGGACAAATTGTAGAGCAGGGTACTCATGCCGAACTCATCGATCAGCAAGGTGTCTATGCGAACCTCTATGCCCTGCAACTGGGTGCAGCAGACACAATGGTTCTTCAAAATGAAAAGTAAAATATATATAGCTCGAATTTAGCAATTGCCAGCAAAGGAATGAAGCTACCTAACCTCGATTCAGAAACCATCGATCGCATTATTGAAATGGCATGGGAAGATAGAACATCTTTTGATGCCATTGAAGCTCAGTTTGGGCTACTGGAGAAACAAGTAATTGCCCTAATGAGGCGCGAAATGAAAGAATCTAGTTTCCAGATGTGGCGAGAGCGAGTCACCAAACGCGATACAAAGCATTTATCTAAGCGAGAATTTATTGCAGGTCGGTTTAAATCGCACAATCAAAAAACCTAAGTAATTGGGTAAGCGTAGCCCGTCGTAGACATCGCTCTTTTGTGATCTGTTCAATTAAAATATCCTCCAGAACCATCAGAGGCTAAAATGCTCTAGAAGGAATTAAGCCTGCGATCGCGCTTCGCGTTGCCGCAGGCATCGCTTGCACCAATTGAGTGAAAACTACCAAATTCACCAAGCACAATGACGAAAGTTATACTCTACATCGCAGCTAGTTTGGATGGCTACATTGCTCGCAGCGATCGCGGAATTGATTGGCTATCAATTCTTGATACAGAAGGGGAAGACTACGGTTACGCTGCTTTCTATGAATCGATTGATGCTATTGTCTTGGGTAGCAATACATATGAAGTCGGGCTTAGTTTCGATGAATGGCCTTATGCGGGGAAGAAATCCTTCGTTTTCACCCAGCGCCATCTCCAATCTGACCGTGAGGACATTGTGTTTGTTTCGGACACAGTAGAACAGGCGTTAGCAAATCTAGAGGCTCAAGGCTTTCAAAATATCTGGCTAGTTGGTGGCGGAGCATTAATCAATTCGTTTCTTCAGCACAGTTTGATTGACGAATATATCATTTCGACTATTCCAATTATCTTAGGTGGCGGTATACACCTTTTCCCACCGCCCAGCCCTGAAGAAAAATTGGAGCTGATTAACTCAAAACAATATCCTAATGGTTTAGTCCAATCACATTATAGGCAAAAAGTAAAGGGTTAAAAATTTATAATTGTGCTTCAAGTAGTGAGAAGTCCGAGGGTCGGCTTCCGAGGCTCGGAACTTCGGGGAATTTAAACTCCACCTGAAACGTTACTACCGTTATCAGGCATTGGGTATAAACCCTTTTTAATTATGAATTACGAATTAACTTGAAACAACCTCAAGAAGCTTTTGAACAGCGTTGCTGAAGTCCTCATAAGGAGAAACTCCTACGATGGTTTCTGCTAAATTACCATCTTTGAAAATTAAAACTGCTGGAATACTGCGAAGACCGAATTTTTTGAAAATCGGCTTGTTGCTGTCAACGTCGACCTTAACGACTTTGGCACGACCTTTGTATTCCTCGGCGAGTTGATCCATTAACGGACTGATCAGGCGACAGGGACCACACCAAGTAGCAGTAAAATCAACAACAACGACTTTCTCTTCACTTCCATTTAAAACAACATCAAAATCACTTTCTTGAACGTAAGCAACTATGTGAGTATCAGTAGACATTTTTTAATTCCTTAGTGTCAGACTAAAATTTCAGCAAAAAGCTAACTATACAAACTATACCCCCTTCTGCCTGTCAGATTCACCAGTCATCTACATTGGGGAAACCCCCGCAACTGACTTTTACTTAGTAGCGTATATTTGATAACCTACAGCTTTTGTACGTAGGGTGCGATCGCGTTGATCACCTTTTGTTAATAAGACTATTTTTAGTTTTCTCATTTTATGCATCTATTTATCTTTATATAGTTTGGTGTTTTCATACCTATCTACTTATATTACTTTTGTCTTTTATCAGTAATAATACTTGGTTATAAAAACTTTATTTATTTAATATGCCAGATATATACATTAATACTAAAACACTTTATAACCGTCATACATAGAATTACAACCCTAGTATTTGTATAAAAAATATTAACATTAATTGGATTTAATGTTAATATTTGTAACATAAGCATCTTTATGAGGATATATTAACTAATGGCTATTGTGAAAGAGTTTCCAGTAAATCATTTAAAATCAGTTTCTCGTGAAGGAAATAAGACGGTTGTTGAATCTTTAGCACAACAATGGGCTAAAAAATATATAGGGAACCTCAAGATTGATACTGATAGTACAGAAAAAGTAGAAATACCTAATTTATCAGAGATAGTATCACCAGAGGGACGAAAGAGAACTGCTCAAAAAGTATTGGATTCTTTGCGAAGTGTTAGTGCTAGAGCCTGGAATAAAACTGAGGAATTATTATCAAGAGAAATTAAACAACATGGCATCGACTTAAACCTAATTAATCCGTGGGAAATCGCCGGAGATTCTTTTAACATTTACCAAAAAGCTTTGGATGTATATACTCAACAAACAACATCACAACCTCTTTCTTTGGTAAGGAACCTGCTTGATTCAGAGAATCCACTTTATGAACAGGCATTAGATGTTTATACAGAACAAGTGGCTCCTAGCAAGCTGGCTACAGTTATTGGTGCGGATATAGGAAAGCTCAGAAAGAAATACACAAGTCATGATCCTAGAGTTATTGGCTTTGTAAGTATGCAGTTTCATTATACAAGTCAAATGCTCATACAATCACTTGAGCCAATAGAACAATCACTTATTAGTACATACTTTAAAGTGATTGACGACCATTTGTATATGCCATTGCAACGTGCTTATGAAGCAGCAGCTAACCATGATTCTAATTCTGTAGCATTATCCGCAGTGCAAAAGTTGCTACCAATTAGTACACAAATTGCTAACAGGATTTCCCAAAGAGTAATTGAACTTTATCCAAATTACAACTCAATGTCTGGTGCATTAAGTGCTCCAATAGTTAAGACTTCTAGTATTCGGGATGTAGAAATGTTTCAAATATACCTGTGGGTATGTGC
This sequence comes from Nostoc sp., assembly GCF_036917655.1. GTDB lineage: Bacteria > Cyanobacteriota > Cyanobacteriia > Cyanobacteriales > Nostocaceae > Nostoc. The sequence continues at coordinate 28,442 of NZ_JBALCY010000001.1, read as the reverse complement.
TTTAGAAACAAGCTGTGGAGCTATCCAACAAGAGTTATTTCCCTTATGTGTAATGCTCTATCCCAGATTAAAAGTGCAGTGGGAAGTAGTTCGTCAAATGCTACATTTGCTGAGAAAAGAAATAGACATTAGCTTGACTTCTCAAGAAGCAGAAACTTTAATTCCATATTTCCAGGTATTGTGGGATATGTTCTCTCCAGAGGTGTTTGCTGAACTTGGATTGTAATCTCGGACTTTCAAGGAATAAATTACTCAGAAAAGAATTCTTCTCTGCGAGATTCTGCGCGTACTCTTGCAAAGAAGCCTTAATAGTCATTCTCTTGATCAAACAGTTCTAACAACCCAATTGTGCCTACAAAAAAAGTATAAGTAGCATATTTTATTGGCATCTTTTTTCTTGAAGGTGCATAAAAAGCTGCTATAATGCTTTCGATAAAATGGCTCGTCATGGCAAAACGCTCAATCCAAAAAATTGGATTAAGGCTGCTTGGTAGATTACTATTAGTTATTACTGCATAAATATTCCACGATTCCAATCCAATTGCGCTTGTTATAAGCATTGTAGATATAACTTTTATAACGGCAAAAATGTTTCTCTTTATAAACTTTAAGTTCATCGTATTGACAAAAAAATGTTTAACATATCTACAATACTCGGCGAAGTAACAGACAAGTCAATGTGTGTTATCTAAAATTTTCCCTAAGTCAACCAATCTTATATCATGATTTCCATTTTTGTAAAAGTCTGTAAAAATATGGACATGGGGGATTAAGCCAATATTCCCAAACTATTGAGAATGGATATGTAAAAAAACTATGCAGTTTTCTTGTTTGAGGATTTTTCGTTAAATCACCAGATATTTAAAAAATGATAAAAGTGTGGAATAATACATAGGTGGTAAATTTAATTGCACCCTATAGATTAATAAGAAATGTAAAGCTATGATTGCTCAACATTACAATTCAATTCATGTTGAAAACAACTTGCTTAAACAAATCAAAATTAAAGAAAATCAGCTAAAAATTGCCCAAGAATCTAATATGCTCTATGTAGTAGAAGCATTACAGAATGAATTATTAGAGTTACAGTGTCAATTGTCAGAGCCGCAAGACCTTGAAATTCAGGCGTTGATGAGTTTGCTAGACGATTAAAATTGTAAATTTGTGTTGCAAAACTGATTGAAAACACAAAAACTCTGTTACCAGGAAGTAGAGCATAGTGATTGTGATGCCTGTGGGTATGGTTTAAGTACTATAGCTCAAGAATTAACAGTACAAGAAGTAGCGATCGCACAGTTATAAGGTGTCATAGAAGGATGATGATTCTTACTTAGATAAGATGTTAGGGTTTTGCTGAGTCTGTGGTCTTTTTATCTGCGGTACTAAATCAATCTTAAGAACAGGTTTAATTGAGGACAGTTGCCTTTGCCTAAGAATTTGAATTTCTCTCTCAATCGAATCTTTTCCTTGCCTAAAAAAGTCTTGAGAATTATATGGAACTAAGTCACGGGATAAATGTTGAGCTTGTGTTGGAGTCAAACTAGGGAAGGCTTGTTGAGCATTGGCAGAAGTCTGTACAGCCAGCAAAAAAGCTGTTGAAACCAGCAAGGGTTTTATTTTTATATATCCGGTGAATATCAGGTTTAGCATGATTGATACATTTATTGCGTGAATGCTGCTTCAAACCATTTTGTGTTGGTCGGATTAGAAACAAAGTACACTTATTTACTTGTTAATTACCTCCTACAAATGGGTGAATTAATCAGCTAAACACCTAGTACAGCACGGCGTAAATCCAGCTACCATCTCAATTAACTAGATATATTAGATCCCTTAGAGACCAATAACGTTCAGGGAGGATTGATTGATGGAAGAGAAAATAATTGCCGTTACAAAAGAGCGTGCTTTAATGCTTGCTAGATTAGCATTAATTCAAGATAAAGTTCTAATTATTGAAGACTCACTTAATGCTACTTATAGAGAGCGTAAGCTAGGACTTGGGGATAAAAATAGAGGATGGAGTGTATGTGCTAAACTTGACTTAGTTGGACATTGGGATCCAGATTTAGTATTTGTGAGCGTGTCTGATCCGGATGAAAAAGTAAAAATCCAAACAATACTTTGACAATCTAGCAAGTAGGGTGCGTTAGCCATAGCGTAACACGCCATTATTGAGTTAGCAGGGCAATACCCACGAAATCAAAAACTATCAAACAAAAACATCTGGTGTCGATACATTTCCATTGAACCTCTAATTAAAGGTATTGGTGCAAATGTTCTTAATTTGTCACCCTACTCCCTAGATTTTAATCCAATTGAACTTTGGTGGTCGCAACTTAAGTCTTTTTTACGTCAGTTCTCTCCAAGCACAACAAAAATGGTTGATACTCTAATTGCTACTGCCCTCGATTTAGTCAATCCTAAGCATTTACGAAACTGCTTTGCAAACTGTTGCTACTGTACTTCATAAATCTGGAATCTGCTGTAAAGGTAGGCAAACTTCCGCGTCTCCTACATGAACGGATAAAACTTGAGACAAGCGGTATAAATTAGTATGATAGAACATTGGCGGAACTCGTTGCGATCGCTAAGACAATAAAAGATATTGGCACAACTGAGGTTTAATACTAATCTGATAGACTATCTTAAATTTGAAATTATAAAAGTTGGTAGCTCAGGGCTGATAACTAACTATGAGTGAAGCCTTATTCTGTATCGAAAATCTGCGAGTTGCCTATCCTGGGCGGAGTGGAGAAGAAGCAAGCTGGGCGGTTGATGATGTATCTTTCAGCTTGCAACCAGGTGAAAGAATGGGATTGGTGGGAGAATCGGGTTGTGGTAAGTCAACTATCGGACGGGCAGTAATGCGTTTATTACCAGCGTCTAGTTGTGTTGAAGGACAGGTGACATTTCAAGGACAGTCGGTGTTTGACTTGATGCCTAACCAGTTGCGGAGGTTTCGAGGAGAGGCGATCGCATTAGTTTTTCAAGATCCCATGACACGCCTCGATCCACTGATGACGATTGGTAAGCATTGTATCGAAACCCTTCAGGCGCACTCACCAGAATTATCAAGACGGGAAGCCAAAGTAAAAGCACTTGCTACCTTGGCAAAGGTGAATATTCCAGCTAGTCGCTGGAATCAGTATCCCCATGAGTTTAGCGGGGGAATGCGCCAACGGGTAGCGATCGCCTTAGCTTTACTCCTCAACCCCAAGTTGATTGTTGCCGATGAACCCACCACCAGTTTAGATGTCACCGTTTCCGCGCAGATATTGCAAGAATTAACTCGCCTGTGCGGTGAAGAAAACATGGGATTGTTGCTGATTTCTCACGATTTAGCAATGGTGGCTGAGTATTGCGATCGCATTGGCGTTATGTACAACGGCAAGATGGTCGAAATGGGTTCTACAGAAACTGTATTTAGACACCCTCAACATGAATACACGCGATCGCTCTTAAAAGCAGCTTTACACATTCAAGCAGTAAATGATGATGGAGAATTGATAATTGTCAATGAGGCAGAAAAGCAATTACCGATTATTAATCAGCAATCCCCAATTTTGAGTCTTACAGAACTCAAGCAATACTACACCATAGAACCTAACTTTATCGAACGACTGTTTAACACACAAGCGCAGACAATTAAAGCAGTAGATGGTATTAACTTGGATCTTTATTCAGGAGAAATTCTCGGCTTAGTCGGGGAATCAGGTTGTGGTAAGAGTACGCTATCACGAACAATATTGCAACTAATTCGTCCCACTAGTGGCAAAGTTGAGTTTTTAGGACAGGATTTAACTACACTGTCGCGTCGAGAAATTCGCTCCTCACGGCGACAAATCCAAATGGTTTTTCAAGACCCCCATGCTTGTCTCAATCCAGCGATGACAGTGGGAGAAAGTATTGCTGACCCTTTATTTATCCACAATCTAGCCGATCCAGTTAAGGCAAAAGAACAGGTTTTGTGGATGCTAGAGAAAGTTGGGTTAACACCGCCAAAAGTGTATTATGAGCGTTATCCATCAGATTTGTCTGGTGGACAACAGCAACGAGTTGCGATCGCTCGTGCTTTGATTACTCACCCTAAACTTTTGATCTGCGATGAACCAGTGAGTATGTTAGACGCTAGCGTGCAGTCGCAAGTGCTGGATTTGATGTTGCAATTAAAGGAAGAATTTGATTTAACTTATCTGTTCATCACTCATGATCTTTGGTTAGCTCGATTTCTGTGCGATCGGATTGCCGTGATGAATAGCGGTAAAATTGTCGAACTCGGTCTGACAAAAAATATTTTTGCCAATCCTCAGCACCCTTATACCAAAACTTTACTAGCTGCTGCTCCGTTACTAGCACGTGCGTGACATCCTGTATACACTGATATTGAAAAAGAGGCAAGAAGGGAGCAGGCAACAACAAGCAAGGGGGACAGGACAGCCTCTAGCAATTGTGTAGCCCGTCGTAGACATCGCCTTTGCTAAACTAAATCTCTGGTTTAGGAATGATTTTAGAGATGCGTAGGCGTAGCCAGCTGTAGGCATCGCTCCATACTATTTTTTTCTAATTTTAGTGCTGCGATCGCACTTTTCTCTTAACTGGGTTTATCAGACTCAAACGGATTCCACAATCTCACTTGGGTAATCCAACGGAAATCATCTGTATTTCTTGTTATCAAAGTTAGTCCATAGACCAAAGCAGTGCCGGCAATAATTGCATCACCTAAAGTCATTCGTTTCTGTTGTCGCAGAATTACCGCTTGATTTAAAACATCTTGAGAGATTGGTAGAACCTGAGCAACTTGAAAAAACTCCTCAAAATACTGACGTTGTTCCTGATTAAGCAGATGATAGCCTAACACTTCCAAATAACTGAGCGCTGATAAGCTGATGTGCAGCTAAATTGTATAACACGAAAACGTAAAATTATTGTAGTGCGGGCATCTTGCCCGCGTCGCATATACAAATTAAATACGCAACAGCTTACCGCAGGTGCATATTCAGCAATTAACTCTCTCAATTTTGCGTTTTCTGATTGAGCAGAATATATAATAATATTGCTATCGAGCAGCACGTTTTATCGTCCCGAAAGTGAACGATCTTGACGAGTTTCTTGCTGCCAAATAACTGGATCAACATCAGTCAAAGCTTGACTCACAGCAAGTTTCTCTAATATTTCAGCCATTCTTCGTCCCCGTGCTTGTTTATCTATGACTGATTTATTTTCCAGCAATGTAACATGAACTGGGATTTGTTGCTCTCCCAACGTAGGTACATTATCAATCCACTGTAAACGACTTCCTTTCAACCAAGCTCTGAATGTTTTTAGCATTATTTTGCTCTCTACTTTCTATCTATCTTGGCATCGCTCTCAAAATTACAATATACAATAAGCGATCGCTAGATTCTCTATGTTTATCTGCGTCAGGGTAGCCCATCGTAAATATTATTAGCATCTGCGTTTTTATACCGATTACACTGACACCATTACTGACACTGAATCAGGGGATGCTGGCTCAAAATGTAACACCATAATTTGCTCTGGGTGTAAACCGACAGATTCGTATGTGCGCCCATTGCGTAGGCGTAGCCCGCCGGAGGCATCGCTAAATTCAACCTCAAATGCAGCACCACCAGCTAATAATTCTACTACTGTGCCAACTTGACCACGGTACAGGTTGTATTCAGGTAGATCAACTGTCAGTGCTACTACATCCAGCAACTTAATTGTACTTTTAGTCATTTTGTATCACTTCTAGATATTACAGAGGATAGCAGGTTGTTAATCTTGGGACATCAGAACCTTCTTCGATAATTCAAGCACTAGGAATCGTTTCACTTTTTACTTAATCATTTTCTGGGTCATAAATGCCAAGTAGAGTACGAATTTTTTTAGCTCTCTCTAAATTTATATTTACCAAATCAATTGGCGATTTAAACACGCCGTTGGAAAGACCAATTAGAGCGCTGGCAGCTTCTAATAAATTATCTTTTGAAGGTAATCCAAATGGTTTTGAAATACTTTTATAAGCGGGTATCAAATACATTTGAGCATTCAGACGTGATGAGAGTTTCCTGAACTCTTCTGAGGCTTTCTTCTCAAGCTCATTGCCAGCATATCCTGGATTTGAATAAATATTTGCATATTCGATTAAAGCAAAAGCGATATCGGCTAAAGTTTTTCTAAATTCTTGAATAGGCTCGATAATCAACTTGAGTACTAATTGTCCTAAAATGAATACAAACACCCCTGAAATAATAGTCATAAATATTTCCATCACTAAACTGAAATTCTTCATAAAAAATCTTTCATTTTAAACAGGATAGGGTTTTGATCAGAATAGTCGCTGTAGATAATCTGCCAATTATTACTCGCTAGCTCCTGCTCAGAAACTGATAAATCGATAGTTATACCAATCTTATTCGCACAAAATCGATATGCGTCTATAAAACATCTATCAAACTCGTTATAGTTGACTTTTGCTAACACTCTGATTCGATTCTTTTCTTGTGCCTCAAGAATACTATTGATAAATCCCCCAAAGAACCTTGCACACAAAAATGCTACTAAACCTTGCCATCCTACTGAGTACCATCCAAACACAGTAAGTCCTATCGAAATTATTCCAACTGTCCCAATAGAGTTGAATATCACACCTAAATTCACGACATAATCAATATATTTACTCCTAATATGCATCCAACGCAGAATTACTGGTAAAATGAGAACATTTGTAAAAATTATTACGGGCGAAATTCGCAGTGCAAATAATATAAATCCCAAAAGATATGCAATAGCTTCAGGCGCTTTATCCATACCTTCAGCTATCTTCAAAACCTTATGTGGTCGATACTTCGGATAAAGTCTTGCGAGTAAGCTAAAAGCATAGTTCATCGGGAAGCTGATTGGCATTCCTCCAGGTGTGTAAATTGTCATACTTAATTATTAATACTGCTATATTAAACCACGTCAATTTTGGAAACTGTAGCTTTTTCAACAGCCTGTTGAGGTATATAGCCATAGGTACATAAGCTTTTCAGGCAATACTATAAAAACTATAGGTTTCAACTTGTACAAGGTTTAAGTTATTACATATCGCACTTGTAGGAATTTCCCAGTAAAAAAACTATCCTTCATCTTTATCACCCAGAAAAATAAAGGATAATTAACCTTTCTAGCCATCAGCCACAGTAAAATTGCTGACGATGGGTAGACTATGATCGCACTCAGTGATACTTCACCCATCGATAACCTCGCCGCCACTCTACTGAGTTTCCTTTTACTCTGATTCAAATTTATGCCAGAAATCTATTGACTTCAGACAAATATATTGAGAAGCTAATAGTTAGTTTTACTAATTGATGGAAGTGCATCAAACTTGTGACAATACTGACGGGAAAAATAAATCGGTCAGAACCTCCTAGCGAGCCAAGACCGCTGATTTTGGAAACTCAGGGACTCACACGCCGTTTTGGCAAGTTAACGGCTGTTAATAACCTGAATATATCTGTGGAACAGGGTGAAGTCTTTGGGCTGCTTGGGCCGAATGGGGCAGGGAAAAGTACAGTTATTAAGATGTTGACAACTTTACTGCCTCCCAGTGCAGGGAAAGCAACCTTAGCTGGCTATGATGTGACTCACCAATCTAATCCTGTGAGACGGGCTATCGGCTATGTACCCCAGGCTCTCTCTGCTGATGGTAGTCTCACGGGTTATGAAAATCTTTTAATCTTCGCCAAACTGTATGGAATACCAGCGAAAGGACGCGATCGCCGCATCTATGAGATTCTAGAATATATGGGTTTGCAAGATGCGGCGAAGCGCTTGGTACGAAACTACTCTGGTGGGATGATCCGCAAGCTGGAAATCGGCGTATCAGTGCTACATCAACCCCAAATTTTGTTTCTTGATGAGCCGACTGTCGGATTAGATCCGATCGCTCGAACTCAAGTATGGCAACTTGTGGAACAACTCTGTGCAGATTACGGCACAACGATATTTTTAACAACCCACTTTTTAGAAGAAGCGGACAGCTTATGTAACCGCGTGGCGATTATGCGACAAGGTGAAGTCGTAATTACAGGCGCACCAAGCGACTTAAAAGCTTCTTTAGATAAACCAAACGCAACTTTGGATGATGTCTTTATTCACTATACAGGCGACCAGTTAACATCAGGAGTCAACTACCGTGACACAGCAAGAACCAGACGTACTGCTCAACGGTTGGGTTAAAAGCCCAGCTACTTACCGAGTAAATATCATCTCTGCAATTAAAGAGCTAGTTACGAAAACCCTGGCGATCGCAGAATTGGAAGTGCGTAAACTCCGCCACGATCCCACTGATTTAGTAGTCAGATCAGTGCAACCGTCATTATGGTTGCTAATTTTTGGGCAAGTATTCTCCAAACTTCGGGAAATTCATACAGGGAACTTACCATATTTAGACTTCATGGCTGCTGGCATTCTCGCTCAAAGCGTGTTGAATGTGGCCATTTTCACCGGTGGAATGACACTAATTTGGGAGCGAGATTTAGGGATTGTACACAAATTTCTTGCTAGTCCTACACCCCGTATAGCAATGGTCTTGGGCAAAGCTCTAGCATGTGGAGTCCGGTGCTTATCACAAGTAGCAGTAATTTATGTATTGGCTTTTTTCTTAGGTGTAAAATTAAATCTCCATCCTCTGGCTTTTGGGCAAGTGCTACTGATAGTGATGCTGGGGGCGGCTTGCTTTTGTCTTTTTTCATTAATTATTGGCTGTTTGGCAAAAACCAGAGAGCGGATGACCGGAATTGGACAAATGTTAACCATGCCGTTATTTTTTGCCAGCAATGCTATTTATCCGATCTCAATGATGCCCGACTGGTTAAAGATTGTTTCCCACTTAAATCCCTTAACTTATGAGGTTGACGCCTTACGCAGCACAATGCTAGTGGATGGAATCAGCGTCTATGGCTTTGGTTGGGATTTGGCAATTCTCTTATTAACAGTAACAATCTTAGCGATCATCGGTGGACGACTTTATCCACGGGTAGCAATGTAATCCGCAATGGTTCTAGCGTCTATGGCTTTGGTCTGGATTGTACAATTCTCTTAGTGAACTACTCAGACTTGCCTAAGGCTGAAGTCGTAGCTCTCCCAATTCATCGGGAATAGCCATCAATTACTCCGTAGTTTTTTTGGTCTGACGGGTTCGGTAGTAACTCAAGAGGGGAAACCCCTAAGACCGAACTACCTCACCAGTTATTTTCTTTGTTTGATTAGTTTAGCATAATATATATTTGTGCTAAAGTATTAGATACTAAGGAGGTGATGTTGAGTGTTACACAAGGTTGTACAAGTCCGTTTATACCCAACAACTGAACAACAAACTTTGTTAGCTCAGACGTTTGGCTGTGCTAGATGGTGGTGGAACTATGCCCTAAATAAATCTATTGAGACTTATAAATATTCGGGCAAGGGACTTAGCCGTGTTGCACTCAACGCATTTCTTCCTGCTCTCAAAAAAGCAGAAAATACAGCATGGTTGGCTGATTGTTATAGTCAAGTTTTACAGGCTACAACACTGAATCTGACCACTGCATATAAAAACTTTTTTGAGAAACGTGCTGGGTTTCCTAAGTTTAAATCCAAACATGGTAAACAGTCTGTTCAGTATCCTCAAAACGTCAAAATTGTAGATAGTAATGTGAAACTTCCCGGTAATATCGGGATAGTCAAAGCCAAAATACACAGACCGATTGAGGGTAAAATCAAGACCGTTACCGTGAGTAAAACACCTTCAGGTAAATATTTTGCATCTATCTTGACTGAGAGAGAGGGCGAAAATCCAGTTATTTCAGAAGGTAAAATTTACGGCATTGATTTAGGATTGAAACATTTCGCTGTTGTAACCGATGGCAAAAAGGTATCTTTTTACGATAACCCTAAGCACCTTGCCAAGCACGAAAAAAACCTCAAACGCAAACAGAAAAAATTAGCCCGTAAACAAAAAGGGAGTAATTCAAGGAATAGGTATAGAAAGGTTGTCGCTGCATTGTACGAGCGAGTTAGCAATTCGCGGCAGGATTTTCTACATAAACTTAGTTATAAGTTGTCCAGCGATAGCCAAGCTGTCATAGTAGAGAATCTTCATGTCAAAGGCATGGTACGTAATCACAAATTGGCGAAATCAATATCTGATGTGGGGTGGGGAACATTCACCAATTTTTTAGCCTACAAGTTAGAACGCAAGGGTGGGAAGTTAGTGGAGATAGATAGATGGTTCCCCAGTTCCAAACTTTGCTCTAATTGTTTCTATCAAATGAGTGAGATGCAATTGGATGTCCGTGAATGGACTTGTCCTCATTGTGGCAATCATCATGATAGAGATGGAAACGCAGCTATCAATATTAGAGCAGAAGGCATCAGAATACTAAAGGCGGAAGGTTCAGCCGTCTCTGCTGTAGGAGGGGAGGTAAGTCCTAGACTTGGACGAAAGTCTAAGTTTGGGCATTCCCCCGTGAGTACAGAAGCTCAGACTTCAGCCGCAGGCAAGTCTGAGTAGTTCACCCATCATTGGTGGAAAACTTGATCCACGGATGGCAATGTAATTAGGAGAATAACAGTCCCATGACCTTGGATAAACCTACTAAAGGTGCAACTTCCGAAGAATGTGCCGCTAGGGTAATGGACACAGTTCCATTAATGATGCGGTTTATCCGAGCGGATATGCGTGCCCACAGCGCTGCTTTTTTATCTATACCTCAGTTGCGATCGCTAGCATTTCTTAACCGGAATCCTGGGGCTTCATTATCTGAGCTAGCAGAGCATTTAGGTGTCACCTCTGCCACCGCATCAGCAACCATAGAACGCTTAGTCCAACGCGACTTCGTGAAACGGATCGCTCATCCTCAAGAGCGGCGGCGGGTGCTGCTGAATCTAACTGAAGATGGAAGGCATCATCTCAAGCAATCCCAAGATCAAACTCGTGCTCATATTACCGACCTACTGAAAGGTCTTACACAAGAGCAAATTTCCAACATTGAAGAAGGCTTAACTCTACTAAAAAATGTCTTCGAGCAAACAGAACTCAAATCCCCATAACTCTGAAGTTGCACAGCACGATCCCTTTGCAGCCTTGAAGTTTCGAGACTATCGGCTATTTACCATTGGACGGCTGGTGCTGTCTGTGGGGTCGCAAATGCAAACTGTAGCCATCGGCTGGGAACTCTATGAGCGGACTAACTCAGCTATCGTTCTAGGTGGTGTGGGACTGGCGCAAGTCTTGCCGATGATTGCTCTCACCTTGATTACCGGACATGTGGCCGATCGCCGCGAGCGCAAACTCATCATGTTACTGTCAGTGATGCTGCTAGCTCTCTGTTCGCTGGCTTTGGCAGTGCTTTCCTATACCCAAGGTGCAATTTTTCTAATTTACGCCTGCTTGGTATTAACAGGTGTCGCTAGGGCATTCCTCAGACCGGCTAGTGATGCCTTAATGTGGCAGTTGATACCTGTCAGTGCGTTTACCAATGCAGCAACTTGGAATAGTAGTAGCTTTCAGTTAGCCGCAGTTATCGGCCCAGCCTTCGGAGGATTCGGGATTGCGCTGTTGGGAAGTGCTACAGGAGTGTATGTGTTAGCAGCGATCGCCGCGTTGCTGTGTTTTATTTTAACCCTACCGATAAAAGAGCAAAAAGTCATTCGCACAACTGAGCCAATCTCACTCAAAGCCCTGTCAGCTGGTGCCAAGTTTGTCTGGCAGAATCAGTTGATTTTAGCAGCGATTACATTGGATATGTTTGCAGTATTGTTGGGTGGTGCGATCGCGCTTCTCCCCATCTTTGCCAAAGATATTTTACATGTGGGGCCAGTGGAGTTGGGATACCTACAGGCAGGACACTCCATCGGTGCTTTGACTATGGCGATTACCCTAGCGTATTTACCACCGTTACGCAAAGCCGGCCCAGCCTTATTGTGGTCAGTGGTTGGTTTTGGCGTTGTGACAATTATCTTTGGGCTTTCTCGTTCCTTTTGGCTGTCTATGTTGATGCTGACCCTTGGTGGCGCACTAGATAGTATTAGTGTTGTGATTCGCCATACATTAGTTCAAATCAGAACACCTGATTATTTGCGTGGTCGGGTTGCTGCTATTAATAGCGTGTTTATTAGTGCCTCGAATGAATTAGGGGGCTTTGAGTCTGGATTGACAGCAGCTTTATTTGGCCCGGTGATTTCGGTTGTGGGTGGTGGAATTGGCACTATTGTGGTGGTGATTGCTACAGCTATGATTTGGCCGGGAATTCGGAAGTTAGGGGCTTTGCAGGAGTACAAGTAGAAGCACTTATCAATACTCTTTAGAACTTACGCCCATCTCTGTGAATTTATTAGGATTCGTGGGTATTCTGCTAGTGCGAAACCAGTAAAAAATACAGATTCTCAAAAATCACATCGGCTTACCGTCGCCACAAGATGTATAACACAATCCTAATTGCTAGCTGATATTACGTCAGCTAATGCGGGAAACACAGGTGTTAAACTAACACTTTGCTATCCATCTCTCAAGAGTAAAAACACTGGAAACAACTCCTAGCAATGCGTTGCAGGAGTTGTTTGATTTATTTACGTAGTTCAATTGAGTAATAATTGAGAGTCTGCAATCTTTATTTGACAGACTCTCATCTAAACAGAAAATTTATTATTCTAGGATTTTAGAGATTTTTAACTCGCAGTTATATACAAATGTTCTCAAGTAAGTTATTATTCTCATGATGATTTGATAGTAATTATAACTAATAAGGTTATCCATGCTTTTTCCCTTCTTGATCATGTTCCGAGAGGGCGTTGAAGCTGCACTTGTCGTGGGTATTATTGCCAGTTATCTCAAGCAAACTGGACGTACCCATTTGATGAAGTCAGTCTGGATTGGCATCGCATTAGCGACTTTTCTTTGTCTCGGTGCTGGGATTATTTTGCAAATAACCAGCCAGGAGTTTCCGCAGAAAGAACAGGAACTATTTGAAGCGGTAATTTCCATCGTCGCAGTTGGGGTTCTGACGTGGATGGTTTTCTGGATGCGCCGTGCTGCTCGTTCGATTAAAGGCGAGTTACAGTCTCAAATTGAAACTGCCATTCAGTCGGGGGATAAATGGGGTACAGCACTAGTGGGGATGGCATTCTTTGCAGTACTGCGGGAAGGTCTGGAAACAGTAGTGTTTTTGCTGGCCACGTTTCAGCAAAATTTGGGAATTCAAGCTCCCGTGGGGGCATTGTTTGGATATGCAGCCGCACTAGCCGTCGGTGTAGGCATCTATCAGGGTGGTATCCGCATCAACTTGAAGCGATTTTTTAAATGGACAGGAGCCTTCATTATCCTAGTTGCTGCTGGACTCTTAGCAAGTGGGGTGAGAGCTTTCCATGAAGCCGGAGTGTGGAATTCACTACAAACAGTGTTATTTGATGCTAGTGGGGTACTTCCCAAGAACGGGTTTCTCGGTTCACTTTTGACGGGATTTTTTGGCTATAACGATACCCCGACTGTCAGCGAGGCGATCGCCTATTTTGGCTATCTAATTCCTACGATGTCGCTGTTCTTCTTAGGGGATAACGCCAGACAGAAGACTACAGCAAGGGATTATTAGCTACTTCAATAATTTTTAGGAAAATACAAGAATGAAAAATGTTTTAAAGTACTCAACAATTATCTGTCTAATTGCCTTGACAGTAGCTGCCTGTGAATCCAACAAATCAAGCGATACTTCTGCGAATAATTCTCCAGAAGCTAAAGTAGCGAGTGATACCTCTGCTAACAACTCTACAGAAACTGCTTTGGCTGTGACAGATAAAGGTTGCGAACCCAATCAGCTGACACTAGCATCTGGGGAAAACAACTTTGTGCTTACCAACAAAAGCAGCCAACCTTTGGAGTGGGAGATTTTGTCTGGGGTGAAAGTCGTTGAGGAAAAGGAAAATATTGCTCCTGGCTTTGTTCAAAAACTCAAAACCAATCTAGAACCGGGTGAATATGACATGGCTTGCGGTTTACGCAGCAATCCTAAAGGTAAAATCACTGTCAAAGCAGGATCTGGAGATTCTCAAGCCAAAGGGACTGTAGATCAGGGTCAATTAGTCGGTGCGATCGCAGAATACAAAGTCTACGTCACTAAAGAAACTGACCAACTAGTGGCAGATAACAAGACTTTCACAGATGCCGTGATTGCTGGAGATCTTGCTAAAGCTCAGAAACTCTATCCCTCTACTCATGCCCACTGGGAACGTGCAGAACCGATAGCTGAACTTTTCTCCGATCTCGATAAAACTATGGATTCTCGTGCTGATGACTTTGCTAAAAAAGAGGCTGACCCACAATTCACTGGATACCATCGCCTAGAGAAAGCTTTATTCCAAGACAAAACGACAAAAGGCATGAAACCTTTTGCCGAAAAGCTACAGAAAGATGGACTCGATCTACAAAAGCGCATTGCCACCTTGACCATTGAACCGAAAAATATGGTTGGTGGTGCTGCTGACTTGATTGAAGAAGTGGGTAAAACTAAGATTTCTGGAGAAGAAGACCGTTACAGCCATACTGACTTATGGGACTTCAGCGCTAATGTAGATGGTTCCCAAAAGATTGTGGAGTTATTGCGCCCCGTCATCCAAAAAGCCAACCCAGATTTATTAGCGCGTGTGGATGCAAATTTCACCAAAGTTGACCAAAAACTTGCTAAATACAAAACCCCTGATGGTGGTTTTGCTACCTATAACAAGGTGAGTGAAGCAGACAAGAAAGACATGAAAACAGCGATCGCTGCCCTTGCTGAAGATTTGTCTCAGTTGCGTGGCACTCTGGGCGTTAACTAATTGATCAAGAATTCCTAGAGGAGTAAATTATGTCTATTACAAAGCAACCAAGTTTACGCATAACTCCCCGCATCAGCCGTCGTGACTTGTTAATTGGCATGGCAGCAGCAGGTGGAGTAGCAGCTTTGACGACTTTGGGTTATCGGACTCTTCTGGGAACACCTCTTGACCCATCTGAAGAGGTCGTGCCCTTCTTTGGGCTTCACCAAGCAGGTATTCTTACCCCTACTCCTGCTTCGGGGTTGATAGTCGCATTTGATACAACTGCTGCAAATAAAGCAGATTTAGTGCGGTTGTTCAAAACTTTAAGTGAGCGCATTCAGTTTCTGATGGCAGGGGGAACACCCAAGCAACGCGACCCGAAATTTCCCCCCAGTGATTCGGGGATTATGGGACCTGCGATCGCTCCCAATAACCTGACAATCACCATAGCTGTAGGTAACTCACTGTTCGATAACCGCTTTGGACTTGGCAACTTGAAACCCAAGCGGTTAGATACTATGGCCAATTTTCACAATGACCAGCTTGACCCAGATTTATGTCATGGGGATATACTGTTGCAATTCTGTGCGAATACTGAGGAATCGAATCTCCACGCTTTGCGCGATATCATTAAGAACTTGCCTGATTTGATAACTTTGCGTTGGCAAATAGCGGGGTTTCTGCCGCCAAATACCCACAAAAAACAAGGCAAATCTACGGTGCGTAACCTGCTTGGTTTTAAAGATGGGACGGCAAATCTAGATGCTAGCGATGATAAATTGATGAACCGGATTGTCTGGGTAAAGCCAAACAGTGCTGAACCAGCTTGGACAGTAGGAGGAAGCTATCAAGTGGTGCGGGTGATCCGTAACTTAGTCGAACGCTGGGATCGCACACCACTACAGGAGCAACAGACAATTATTGGCCGAAACAAGGAAATTGGCGCACCCTTGGGGATGAAGCACGAGAAAGATATTCCCAATTACGATCAAGATCCTAAAGGTCAACAAATCCCTTTAGATGCTCATATCCGCCTTGCTAATCCTCGCAAATCAGAGTCGAGTTTGATTCTGCGGCGTGGTTTCAATTATTCACGCGGGTTTGACAAATCTGGACAGTTAGATATGGGTTTGTTGTTTGTCTGTTTTCAAGCTGATTTAGAGAAGGGGTTTGTGACGGTGCAAAATCGCCTGAAAGGAGAACCTTTGGAGGAGTACATTCGCCCCATTGGTGGGGGATATTTTTTTGCTTTACCTGGTGTCAAGGCTGAAGGAGGTTATCTCGGTCAGCCATTACTAGAAGCTTAATTTTTAATTTTTTGGCGATGATTAGCAGCTTGTAGTAATAGAGATTCGGCAAAAGCGATCGCTTATCTTACAGATTTACCACCAGTGAACAGCGCTATTTCTTCCCGCCTAGTAGTTACCGCGATCGCAGGTGTTTGACATTAGCTCAAAGCAATCTTAGCTATGATGGTAGATATAAGCCCTGTTTCTGAGCCTCAATGTTAAATACTAAGGAACATGGATTAAATAAAATGCAAAACGTCATCTTTTCTCTAGCTTCCCTCTCCTTTATAAGGAGAGGGATTGAGGGTGAGGTCAGCCAGGGACATAAATTTAAATTGTATGTTATTTAATTCTTATTCCTAAATCCTTTTTATAGGTGAGTATTATGAGCAATAACCTTCCAGCAGATGCTGCAAAAGATTTTAACTTAGCCGAGACTTCGATGAATAAGGAGTCGCCTTTTGTGGAAACTGAGGGATTGCTCTTGTATAAACAAGAATGCAAGACTCCCGAATTCTTAAACTCATCCTTTTGCATACATCTATTTGGTGAATTAGTTGTCGTAGATCACTATGTACTGTTGTTTCCTGATCCAGAAACTCTCACAGACTACGCGAAGACTCTGATCAACTATGATGCAAAAATCACGGAAGGTCCAGGAAAATGGCCTGATGATTTTTGTCCAGAGCAAAACCTATTGCCCGAAGATGCTAGCATGTACTTTCTCTCAGCCTTAATGCCGTCAGGCATGGTTTTGGTACTGCTTGCGCCTAATACGCCACATGAACAGATCGCTAGCTTATTCCAGGAGCAAGGTTTTAATACTGTCCATCACGTTGCCATTCTTGTTAATGATATCTATGCAGCAGCAGAGGTATGGCAGAAGAAGGGCTTTATTCCTCTGTCTATGACTCCTCAAGAAGATGGTTCCTTGTGCCAATGGTTTTTCCGCAACTGGGCAGGCCAAATTATAGAGCTAATCTGCCGCCGATGGATGGGTAAAGAGACTTTTACCTGCGATAATATTGCTGGTTTACGCCTTTCAGAATTGGCAGCGTGAACTTTGTCAGTTGCCCCAGGTTGGTTGGGAATAATAGTAAATGCAACACCAGCTTGACCTGTGACTGCAACTACTACAGCTGATGTAAAACAAGCAATAGAATATTGGATAAATCGGATCATTTTTCCTCGTTTAAGCATTAAGGTTCAATCATTTTTTGAGCGAAATGAGGATGTCGCTTATAAAGACAATAATTTCGTTCAATTTTTATTCATCCCTTGATAAGACGAAACTCTACAATAGGCATAGCTATTCTCCCACTCCAAAATTTTTCTAATACTTGTTCTTCTAAACGCCTTGCTCTCAATTCAGAAACTTGATATATGACTTGGAGGCGATATAATGCACCAGCTTTGAGGTTAGGAAAATAATAAGAGCCACTTTTTCCATTCAAGCTACGAGTTTTGCTAGAAATTGCGAATTGAAGTTGAGAAGAATACCAAAGAAGTTTTCCACATAAATCCACAAACATTTTTTCTCCTAGTTGAAGCAAGTAATAATTTTGTTCATTGTTTTTCCAAGCAAGTTTAGTTGGTTCGCCAGAGGGATTTATTGGTTTACCATCATCACTTATTAAAATTGCATCAATAGAGCTTAATTGGTAAAAACCAAGAGTGGTTGATGTATTGTTTGTAATATAAATACCTAGCTTGAAATCAGTTTTGGCTTGAAATAATTTAGAAGGGATGGTCAGTACGGACTCTGGCATATCTATTTTGAACAGGACTCCATCTAGTTCTATTGCATTACTATCAGTTGATAAGAGTTTAACAAGACGAATATCTACCCACGGGGTTGCCAATATGTCTGAACTAGTTTCTCGTTCAATTGCTTCTTGGTTAATGTTAGAACTTGAAACATATGTATCTCTAACATCAGTATTGAAAATAAATCGAAGCTGATAATTTTTCGTTTCAAGTGCATCGAAATACCAAAAGTAATTAGACCTAAAAGGATCAAGAATATAGTCGGGAATAGTAGAAATTTTTAGTTGTAAAGAATTATCTTGCCAAAAAAGCTTTGCAGTTACAGAAAAACTTGTACGGCATTTGGGTCTAATTCTCCACCAATCCGATTGTCTACTTTGGCTACTATCTGGCTGTTTATTTTGTTGATTAGTAGCCAGATCGTCTGTAACTAAATGTCCCTGTATTATCTGCCTATTTGATGTCAAAAGCTGTGGGATAAAAGCTTGTAATTGGTTAAGATAAAAATAATTTGAACTTGTGTGATTTATACTCACGCCGAATTTAATTGGAACATTAATCCCAATTTTTTTTTGGGAATGGGATATACTCTAGTCGGAAAGAGTATTGTGTTAGGATCAAAGATTTCTATGTGTATACCATTCAATTCATAAGATGTCATGTTTCCTATCCTCTCAACTTCTACTTTTAATGCACTATCGCATTGATTGGTGTATGGCTTAATACTATCATTCCGAAAAAGATTAAAACCACAGTTAAAACTGTCGCTTTTGAGTGAGGTATGAGATATTTTCTGAAGTTTAGAGGGTTCTATAGAAACTAGGTTTCAGTCTGAGGCTTCACTTCAAGATTTTGCACTGTTATGTAAATTCATGCTCTAGATAACCTAATGACACTCCAATCTCAAGATTTAATTCGGTTAAATAAAATGAGTTTAATATTTTCCTGCCCTTCACTTCATTTCTACCAAGGCAGCAACAACAATATTCTTTTAAATACAGGGCAGTCACTCTTTCTAAAATCTTTATATAAATGTTCTTTCGTTGAACATATCAGAAATCCTTTAGTAATCATGGTGGTTAGAGGCATAAATTCAATTTTTCAAGCAGGTAAAACTATTCAGTGCTGTACTTCGGCGCTACAGCTAATCAGAAAGCATTAATCTAAATCTAGGCTCATTTGGCGTATATGAAAACCCCCTATTTACTGAACTATTAAAACAGCATCTACTGAATTACTAAACCAAACTTTATGAAGTTAATCTCAAGTAACTGAGAACGAAAGAGTTTATAAAAATTGGATTACCAATTGTGACAGCAAAGCCTGAGTGACTTTGTAGAGTTGCAAGTATAGTACTTGTTAATACAACTAAGCAATATTGTTTTTTTAACATTCTTCTACCTTTTGTAAGTATTAAATTTCTATGAAATAATGTCTGTATCTTTAGATGGAATCTCGATATCTTTTCGCTTTAAGCTTTGATTAGGCGAAACTCTGCTGTGGGGGTAGATACCATACCCATCCAAATAGCTTCTACTAAGTTTGTGTTCATACTTTCTCGGTTATATATTTCTTCAGTTGCATTTTTGTTGTTATACATGAAATGAATTTGATAGACACCCACTTTAAGAGCTTCAAATCTCCAATAACCCCCATCTCCGGCATCAATGGTAAGGGTAAATTGATCGCGTTTGTACCAAGAAAAACTGGTGTATGGAAATAAGCTCACATTTTCTCCAGGCATAACTAATGGAAAATCTGATTCTACAGCACTTCCTGCTGCTATGAGGTACAGATACTTGGAATGCTATTAGCACAGACAAACGGTAATTCGATCAATTAGTGTACCTCATAACTTCGGGAAGTGCTGTAATGGTCTTTTAGTGCCACGCCGAAAATAGTTCCGCAAACATACTTGACCATCGCCTCCCACAAGTTGGGGAATTAAAGTAGCAAAAAAACTCAAGCGAACTGGGCTAGACGTGTTGTTAGTAATGCAAATCCCTAACTGTACACGAGTTACGACACCGCGCTTTTTTTCTGGGAGAGTTAACACCTGTTCTGGCATCAGGGTTTCAAAACGGATACCATCTACTTCTGTTGCACTGTTGTTAGCTCCTACGGGTTCAATCAACCGAAGATTCAGGATTTTAGTTGCTAATTGTTCTGTACTTATTCCTTGAGTTGTTTGGGAGTCAGAACCAGATTCACTATCCCTAAAAGGAATACCCCATATGAACCGAAGCTGATAGGCTCCTATTTGGAGAGGATTAAAAATCCAGGATTTATCAAGAAGACTAAAAAAGATTTGTAAAAAGCTAGAGCGGTTAATAACTTGAAGTTGCAGCAAGTTATTTTGCCAGAATAACCTTAAAGTCACAGTAGCAAGTCCATACTGCCTGGAATCAATCAAACGAGGGTCAAATTCTCTAGTCTTTCTTGGAAAAAACCAACGGAATAAGTTTGAGAGCAACTGGTTCAATTCCAATTGAAACTCCGGGCGTGCAGGTATGTTCCTTTGCTCTGTGTTAACAGGTTCATCTGGAACTATTTGCCCTTGCAGTGCTTGACCATCTGATGTCAAAAGCTCTGGAATTAGAGTTTCATTGGGATTGAGGCGAAAAGGGTTTGGTGTGTTGTTAATCAGGTAGACATTAAATTCTACAAAAGTATTGGAATCGGAAGTGGAGTTATTTTCTGGGATAGGCAACACTATAAGATTTGGTTCCCAGATTACTAAATGGATACCATCTGTATGAAAAACATTGCCTTCATTTGATTCAAAAGATATCATATTGGCTACCCTCTCTATTTCCAGGTTTTGATACGCCGTCAAACTCCTTGGCGCATGGCTTAATGCCATTGTCCTGAAAAAGAATGATGATTTGTTGTCAAATACAGATTTTTCAGAAATCTTTTTGCTCTTTGCTTCATCTCACCAAGGCAACAACATTAATCTTCTCTTAAATGCAGGGCAATCACTTTCTCTAAAAGCTTTATATAAATGTTCTTTATTTGAGGATTCAAAAATGGATAGTAGAGGCATAAATTCAATTTTTCAAGGAGGGAAAACTATTCAGTGCTTTACTTCGGCGCTACAGCTAATCAGAAAGCATTAATCTAAATGTAGGCTCATTTTGAGTATCTGATAACCCAATACTTACTTAACTATTAAAACAGCATCTACTGAATTCATAAACCAAACTTGATCAAGTTAATCTAAAGTAACTGAGAACGAAAGAGTTTAATTTAAAAAAAATCAAGAGAAAGCGGAATATTAAGGATACATTTAGTTTGTTGGTCTGGTTACAATGTATGAGGTTGTCTTGTTACCTTCGACAGTCTTCATGAAAATAGCAGCGACTACGGAAGAGAGATGCTCAGACCTAGCTTGTGGAAACGTTTGTAGTAAGCCGTATAATCAATGCGCCAGTCAATGGCTTGGGGGAAGATGCTAAGGGCAAGGATGACTCCGCCAATTATTAAACCTTGCAGTTGAGAACGGGCTAGTTCTGGGCGTAGTCTGAGTAATAGGTTATTGCTAAGAGTGAAGATGGCGATGAGCAGCCAGTGAATTTAGGCACTTTTAGATCCTCCTAACCCCCCTTAAAAAGGCTACTGTTTACACATACTTAATTGTGACTGCTGAATTCTTTCTTGTTAAACTTGTCAAGTCTGCTCCCCGCGACGATGATTAGCAGCTTGCAATAACAGAGATTCGGCAAAAGCGATCGCATCACTTGCAGATTTACCACCAGCTAACTGCGCTAATTCTTCCCGGCGAGTAGTTAAATTATCTAAGGTAGTAACTCTGACAACGGTACGCTGTTCGGTGTTGTCATTGTTGGCTTTTTTACCCTTGCCTTGATTAATAGTTTGCTTATCTACGCGAAAATGGCGATCGGCCATTGCTGCAACTAAAGGCTGATGGGTAACACATAATACTTGGTTGCGTTGACTTAGCTGGTGTAATTTTTCCGCGATCGCTTGGGCGACCCTTCCCGAAACCCCGACATCAATTTCATCAAATACCATTGTTCCAGCCACATCAACCTGAGAAAAACAAGCTTTTAGCGCCAGTAAAAAGCGGCTCATTTCCCCGCCAGAGGCAATTTCCGTTAAAGGTTGCAGTGGTTCTCCAGGATTGGAACTAAACATAAAGGTAATTTTATCTGCTCCGGTGGCAGTTGGAAAAGTAGGCACGATCTCAACCTGAAACTTTACCTTTTCCATTGCTAGGGGCTTGAGTTCAGCGATCAAACGTGATTCTAAATTAGCAGCCGCTTTACTCCGCAGTTGAGTTAACTGATTAGTTGCTTGGGTGAGTTTTTCAAAATACGCCTTTTCTTGCTGTTCTAGGTTTTCAATAGATTGTTCGGTGTCGTTAAGTTGGGCTAATTCCCCTTGGATACGTTGGTAATAAGCGATCGCTTCTGTAAGCGTTGGCCCATACTTACGGCAAATTTGCTTTAATTCCTGAATCCGTTCTTCCACCTCTTCCAACCTCTGCGGATCGGCTTCCAAACCATCACCATAGGCATTAATCTGCCTTCCCACTTCCATTACCGCCGCTTGCGCGTCCCGTACCAATTCCAATAGGGGTTGCAGTTGGGTATCATATTCTACCATGTGATTTAATGTCACCTCACTGTCTCCCAATAAATCTGCGGCGGCGGGAGTTTCATTATCGTTTTGATACAAAGCCTGATAAACTTTGTAACTCATTTGTTGCAAATCGACGACATGATTCAGGCGTTCCCGTTCTTGTCCCAACTGTTCCAATTCATTCGGTTCGCACAGATTAGCTGCTCCCAATTCTTGCACTTGATAAGTGAGCAAGTCGAATTGTTGCAACCTTTCCCGTTCTGATGTCCGGCGTTTTTCTAGTGCTAAATGCGCCTGTTGATAAGCACTGAAATTCGTGGCCACCTTATGACGTTGCTGCATTAGAGAGTCGCCGCCATATAAATCTAACCAGTCGCGGACTTGAGCAGATTGTCCCACTTGCACCGTTTGACCTTGGGCTGTAATTTCCACCAAGCGATCGCGCATTCCTGCCATGATCTGCCGATTTACCAACACGCCATTCACCCGCGATCGGCTGCGGATATTACTAGTACTGGCTGTGATTTCTCGGCTAATAACTACGGAATTTTCATCAAGCAAATCTATTTCTTGTTCAGTCAACCAAGCGGCTAGGGGAGCGTTTGAGGTGAAAGTCGCTTCTACCATCGCCCGACTTGTCCCTGTGCGAATAACTCGACTAGAGACTTTACCGCCCAAAGCAGCATCAATGGCATCCAAGATAATCGATTTTCCAGCGCCGGTTTCACCTGTTAACACATTTAGTCCCGCGCCAAATTCCAATTCCAGTTGGTCAATTAGGGCAAAGTTTTCAATTCGCAGGCAAAGCAACATCAAGCCAAATTCTCCATGAGGGCAGATGCCAAATACTTCCAATTTACAGGACAATAAGTATGAGCTTTCAGCAACTAGCAATAGCTACTACTATTGAACTAGTATGCCCATTTAAGTGTAGCAGACCTATTGGTACTGAAGACTTTTAAGAGGCAGAGGAGTCGCAAAGCCGGGGAGCAAGTGGGAAATAATTAATGCCCAATCCCCAATGCCCCATGCCCAATTCCTCAACATATTGTTACAATACTTAACGTGATCGTTCTGACTGGTGGCCTTCTTCATGATTGTTAAGACACTTCCCCCTAGTTCCCGACCGATTTCGGAAGACAGTCGCAACGGCACAAATGGCCGAGGCGAACTGGACGTTATTGATGTAGTGCCAGAAGAAAATGGTACACAAGGCTTGGTTGTAGGTAGGCGTAGCCCGTCGCAGACATCGCCAAGCCTCTTAGCCGCCCAAAAGGTGAGGACAACTGCCCAACGTGAGACGCTTTACGATCCCGTGGGCATAGCGGCGCATTACAAAAATAGAAAAGTGCAAGTTGTCCGGCGGATTTTCGCCGTGTTGGGACCGACTCTATCCTTTGCCTTTGGGTTGTGGTCGGATAGTAAACGGGGAATTGTCGTTAAAAATGATCGCCGCCGAGCCACTCAGTTACGAGTATTGCTAACCCAACTGGGGCCTGCTTACATCAAAATTGGACAAGCTTTGTCCACCAGACCGGATCTGGTTCCTCCCGTATACCTAGAAGAATTAACTAAGCTACAAGACCAATTACCGGCTTTTCCCAACGAAATTGCTTACCAGTTTATCAAAGAAGAACTAGGTGCACCTCCAGAAGAGGTTTACGCCGAACTCTCGGTTCAGCCAATTGCTGCGGCTTCATTGGGGCAAGTCTATAAAGGTAAACTCAAAACTGGTGAAGAAGTCGCTGTTAAAGTTCAACGCCCCGACTTAAGAGAGGGGATCACCATTGACTTGTATATCTTGCGTAACCTCGCCGCTTGGGTGCAGAAAAAGGTCAAGCGGGTAAGAAGTGACTTAGTTGGGATTCTCGATGAATTAGGCGATCGCATTTTTGAAGAGATGGATTACATCCACGAGGGCGAAAATGCTGAACGATTTTTCGAGTTATATGGTCATATAAAAGACATATATGTACCGAAAATTTACTGGGAATACACCAATCGTCGCGTCTTGACGATGGAGTGGATTAACGGCATCAAATTAACCCAGACAGAAGAAATTAAAGCCCAAGGTATAGATGCTCGCTACTTAATTGAAGTGGGTGTACAATGTTCCTTGCGCCAATTGCTAGAACACGGATTTTTCCACGCCGATCCCCACCCTGGTAATTTATTAGCAACACCAGATGGTAAACTGGCTTATCTCGACTTTGGGATGATGAGCGAGATTCAGCCGGCGCAGCGTTATGGTTTGATTGAAGCGATCGTCCACGTCGTCAACCGCGACTTTGAAGGATTAGCAAAAGATTACGTTAAGTTAGATTTCTTATCACCAGAAACCGATTTAACACCAATTATCCCAGCTTTTGCGAGAGTCTTTGCTGATGCTGAAGGAGCAAGTGTTGCCGATCTTAATATTAAAAGCATCACCGATGAACTATCGGCTTTGATGTATGAATATCCTTTCCGCGTACCGCCCTACTACGCCTTAATTATTCGCTCCCTCGTGACCCTCGAAGGTATTGCAATATTTATAGATCCCACCTTTAAAGTTCTCAGTGAAGCTTATCCTTACGTTTCTAAACGCCTGTTAACTGATCCAGCACCGCAATTAAGAGCATCATTGCAAGATTTGCTATTTAAAGATGGCAGATTTCGCTGGAATCGCTTAGAGAACTTGTTACGAAATGCGCGTAACAGTCAAGATTACGACTTTAATTTAGTGCTGAATCAGGGGATAGAATTTCTGTCATCTGAACGCGGTGCTTTCATTCGTGACAAGCTGGTAGATGAATCTGTTAACGGACTCGATGCTTTCGGTAAAAATGTTTTGCATAACTTTACCTCCTTGTTGCGAGAACGGGTAGGATTGACAGCAGTTAATAAAACTCCGTCGGCGACAGTTGAGCAACAACAAACCTTGGAGCATATCAAACGTATATTAGGTATTCTCCGAGAAACAAAAGGTTTTGATCCAGTGGAACTTGTACCCCAAATTACCCAGTTATTGGTAAATTCAGATGTACAGCGTTTAGGTCAACAAATTGCCAACCGCTTCACGCAAAAGGCTGTAGCCAGGTTAATTCGGCAATTATTGACATCCTAGTAAAAGTTATGAGTTAAAAACTTTCTTTAACTCATAAATTATAAGGAAAATGCTGAAAACCCCTGAGAAACAGCAACGCAGTTGCGTTTTTCGTACTTCTCCCTTGGCGCTAGCCTCTCCCTTTGGGAGAAGGGGAGACGCAAGCGCGAACAGGCAGGGGATGAAAGCTAATAGCACCGTTTACGGTGTTCCGATTTAATCTTTTTGGTGTGCAATATACTCTATTACATTCTTTGTAGAAATATTTCCAGCAGTTGAAACAAAATAACTTGGTGTCCATAGAGTTGGAAGTTTAAGCAACTCTGGAAACTCTTTTCTTAAATGATGAGAAGCCCGTCCTTTAATTCTGTTCATGATTTGGGATGGGTTGTCTGTTGGTTTCACATTCAAAAATAAGTGAACATGGTCAGGCATAATTTCAATTGCAACAATTATCCATCTATTTTCATTGCAAACCTCACAGATGATTTCCTGTAATCTCTCGGCTATTGCATCTACTAGCACTTTCTTTCGGCGTTTGGGTATAAAAACGAAGTGATAGTTAAGAAGTGATATTGCATTGCCTTCATGTCTGTATTCATCTGGAGAAAAACTTCCCATCTTTCTATAATTGCTGGTTGTGTTTTGTATATATGTAGTGTATATTCAAAGAAGTTAATCGACAATAGGAGGTAATAATATTTGCTAACAAACTTTTGTTTTAAGCTGCGTTCTAACATTAGTCAGTCAAAAAAATGGTCGGATGGCTGGATATGCTTCGCTCTACTTACAACTGGAGTTTAGGTGACAGAATAGCCCAATCTAATCAGCAATTCATTCAGGGAGACTATTGTGATATCAGAACCAAGCGAGAAGCCTGTCCACTAACTTGCTTTGTAAGTAAGAATGGTGCAAGTGGAGAACCCTGGAAAGATGCCAAATTTGATCAGGATGGCAGACTCAAAAACCCACGACGCAGTGCGGGAGATATCCAAGTAACAGCATTGCCAGAGTTAAAGAAAGCTAGACCGTGGTTTGGTGAAATTGACTCTACTGTGCTACAACAAAACGTTAAACGTCTAGATACTGCTTACAAAAACTTCTTCTCTGCGAGACGCTGCGCGAATGAAGGTAGAGGTTTTCCAAAGTTTAAAAACCGGAGTAACTTTACATCCTTTACTTACCAGATGGGTGCAAAAGTTCAAGGGAATAAAGTTTATCTTCCCAAATTAGGATGGATGCGTTTTTTCAACTCCCGCGTGATACCAGAAGGTTT
The DNA here is from genome assembly GCF_036917655.1 of Nostoc sp. Classification (GTDB taxonomy): domain Bacteria; phylum Cyanobacteriota; class Cyanobacteriia; order Cyanobacteriales; family Nostocaceae; genus Nostoc. The sequence continues at coordinate 1,597 of NZ_JBALCY010000001.1, read as the reverse complement.
TACCATCAAAGCTGCGACAATCCGTAAGCGTCAAGATGGTTGGTACGCATCTATTAGGATTGAAGATAAAACCATACCAGACTATGTGCAGAAACCGTTAAATGAAGTTAATTCTATTCTTGGTTGCGACCTAGGAATAACAAAACTTGTCCATCTCTCCGACAGACATCAAATTGATAATCCTAAGTTTTCAACCAACAAGAAAGCGAGACGGACTTTAAAAATTAGACAGAGGCGAGTTAGCAGAAAAGTTAAGGGTAGTAAAAATCGTAAAAAAGCAGCTACCAAGTTAGGACGTTTTCACAAAAAGATTACAAATAAACGAGTCGCTTACCAGTGGGATATTGCAAACCTCATAGTATCCAGAAAGGTTGATGCTATTGCGTTAGAAGATTTAAATGTGTCTGGTAGTGCGATTCGTTGATTAGTGAATCACGGTAATCAGTCCGTAAATAACTAATCCAGCCTGACAGCAGATCACTGTCATTAAAGGTTGAACTCTCAGATTGATGTGAGTGAAAGTCCCACCCGCAAGATTCATGCGTGACTCCTTATCTGCCCACACCGAGTAAGCTCGATTCTTACAGAGAACCTATCCCACTAATAATATTTTGTTAATCCAGATATGGATTGTAGCAAGGTCAATGAATGCGTCAAAGTAAACTTTTTGACGTTCCCATCTAACGACCAGACGGCGGTATTTGCGCTGATACCAAGCAAAACACCGCTCTTGCTGAAATCTAGGAACAGAAATTTTGATTGGTCTTCCGATGTTTTTCTTGGTTTTCCAAACTCGTTTTGGGATTTGAGGACGAATACCTCGTTTGCGTAGATCAGCGCGTTTTTGTTTCGAGTCGTAACCTTTATCAGCAGCTAGTACTTTGATTCGCTTACGTGGTCTACCAGGTTTTAATGTTTTAAGTTTAACTTTATCGAGTAGAGGTATTACTTGTTCTCTTTCGTTACCGTTGGCTGGGGTAGTGCAATTAGCCAAGGGCATTCCACCACCTTCGGTAAGTGTGTGAATAAGAACACCTTTGCCTTTACCTCCGTAGGCAACTTCTTCACCTCCTCCCTTTCCAGGGGGAAAAAGAGCCGTCAACAGCCCCAAAATCCCAATTTATAAGCCCTCTTTCATTAGCGTAGGCGTAGCCCGCCGCAGGCATCGCTAATACACGTCCTTGTATATATTCAAATGTTCCATCGTCACGCCATCGCTTTAACCATCGGTGGGCTGAACTTTTTGATGCCCATGTATCTCCATGTGGTAAGTCACACCATCGACACCCTGTAATCAGTATGTATAACAGACTATTTAATACATAACGATATGGTGTATGAGGCATTCCTTTTCCACGTTTGGACGGTTCTTCAGGAAATATATCCTCAAATAGTTTCCATTCCAGCTCACTCAATCCTTCAAAACGACCAGCCATAAACAGATACACCCTTCTCAATATGAGAAGTAAATTACCATATTTCGATGTTAGTGGGATAGGTTCATCTAAAGCTGAGGGCTTGGGCAAAACACCGCCACCCCAAGAAATCTGGGAGATGGGTGTCAAATAAATACTGGCAAACCATTGGTGGTGATAAT